>JBOFDS010000012.1:0-340413 GCA_051647245.1 Brevinema sp. | reverse complement strand
GGAAACACCTAGTTCCATACCGAACCTAGAAGTTAAGCCTTAATTCGCCAATGATACTCATTAATTTGGGGAAAGTAGGTACTACCAGTTTTTTTACGTCTTCTTTTTATTTCATTTTTTAAATTTAGTGGAGAATTTTTGTGTATCTAAAACTTATTTTTATTTCATTTTTAGTTTTTTTGATCAGAGGAATGTGTTGGGCTTTACCTGTTTTGGGAACTAACTGGGCTAAACTTACTTTTCCTGAAGGTTTCTCTGAAAATGATGGTATGAAAATCAAGCATTTTGTTACTTCTTTTTTAGCAGATTCCTTTATGGTACTTCTTTCTTTTATACTTATTGTAAATTTAAAGCAAAATCTTTCTCTTTTAATAACTATTCTTCTACTTTTTATAATAGTTTTATTTTTCAAAGTTTTAGAAACTGTGCTTTATGCTAAAAAACCATTCCTTTCTTCTTTTATTGAATTTTTTATTTTTACTACAGGATTGCTTTTTTCATTCTTTTTTGTGTATATTATGATATAATAAAAATAACTAATATGTTAGGAGAAATAATATGAATATAACTTTTAAGGGAAATCCTGTTACCCTCATAGGTAAACAATGGCAGAAGGGTGATCAAGCCCCTGATTTTAAATCAGTAACATTGAATTTGGAGCCTTGGAGTTTGTCAGATGTCAAAGGTATTAAATTGATTTCTGTTGTACCTTCATTGGATACAGGTACTTGTCAGACTCAAACAGCAAAATTTAATACTAAAATGGGAGAACATAAAGAGATCAATATGATCACCATTTCTTTAGATTTACCATTTGCTCAACAACGTTGGTGTGGTGCTAATGATATTAATATGACTGTATTGTCAGATTATCAAAATAGAGAATTTGCAGAAAAATTTGGCCTCTTGATTGATGAATTAAAATTATTAGCAAGAGCTGTTTTTATATTGGATGAAAAAAACACGATCCAATATGTTGAATATGTTTCTGAAGTCTCTCATGAACCAAATTATGATGCTGCAATAGATGCGCTCAAATCTTTACTCTAAATTTTATTTTTAAGACACCCCTCTGGGTGTCTTTTTTATTTTTAAAGCTTTTTATCTATCAGATTCCTAATGAAATTTTAAAAAAAACCGAAAATTATATAGAATAAAATTATTTTTTATATTAAGGGGGAATTATGATAGATATTCTCAATTCTTCTAAGAGTCTTCTTGGTTCATCTTCTATTAATGTTTCCGCTAAGATGCAATCGAATCCAAGAAATGATAAATTTGGCGAAGTACTTGATCGTTCTTTATCCGAACAAAAACAATTGTCACACGAATTAAAGCAAGAAAAACAAATCGCAAAACATAAAGCAGATTTGAAAGATGTTCAAAAAACTTTGGAACAACTCCAAAAAAAAATAGCAAAAAATCCTTCGGAAACTACAGAAGAAACTCAAGAAAATGTTAGCCTTCTTGAGGATTTGATTTCTTTTATGGAAAACACTCTTCAATCAGAAGAAGGGTTTGATGAAGTCGAAGAAATGATGCCTATATTATCTGAGTTGCTTACCCAAACAGTATCCTTTCTCGAAAATGAAGAGGAAATAGATCCTCGTATTGGGGATCTCTTAAATCAAGTTATTTTTGTGATTGATCAAGAAAAAAATCTTCAAGCTATGAATGACTCGCCTATCAAATTAGAGGCAATGAATAATCTTGTACATAATATTCAAGACACGCTTCTTACAGTTGCTCAGGAGCTTGGCATAGAACTTTCTGATGATTTTCAGTTGTTAGCAGAGGGTGAAAGTTTTGATCTGGAATTATTTGTGCAAGAGAGCTCTTTGGATATTTCGGATGAATCTGCGATGAATAATCAATCTCAACCTGATTCTGGGTCTGAGCAAAACCAACAACAGTTTTTTGTGAAAGATGAGAGAACATTAATTCAAAATAAAAAAGTTACTTTGGATCAAATGGAGCCTGTTGTGTTTTCAAAAACACTAGAGGATCTTGATAAAGAAGCTCTTGGGATCACAGGACTTGCTGATAGTGAAATCTTGATGACAAATCTTAAGTCCGAGACTCCTATCTTCAAAACGGACTCCTTGTCTTCAATTCAAAAAAGTTACCATACCTTTTCTTCTAATGTTTCGAGGGTACAGGTTGAGGCATTAATGCAGAGTGTTTCTGCTAAGGCAGCGATCATCATGCATGATGGTAATAATGAACTTCGTTTGAAACTCACGCCTCCTGAACTTGGTCAGATGAAGTTATCTTTTATTTCTGAAGATGGGATTATGACAGGAAAAGTTGTCGTAGAAACTTCGGAAGCAAAGATGTTTTTTGAACAAAATATAGACAATCTTCGTGAGTCTCTTGCGAATGAAGGTGTTCGACTTGCTGATGTGAGTGTTGAACTTGGCAATCAAAGTGATTTTCAATCTCAAGAGCAACAAGAAACAAGTTCACCATTTCAAGCCGTTCGCACGGCAAAAACAGCTTCTTTAGAAGCACCAACACAAACAAATAAATTACATGATTCGATGGTTGATTTCATCGCCTAACATATCATAAGAAAGAGAGGGAATATATGATAGGAAGCGTTTCACAATTACCAACAACGATCTCAGATTCTGAAAAAAGAGCCTTAGATCAAAAAATTAACACATTCAACACTCAGTTGAAAGACAAACAAGAAATCGTCAGTAAGAACTCTTTGGGTGAAGCAGACTTTCTCAAATTGCTCGTGACGCAGTTAAAAACACAAGATCCAACCAAACCAATGGATGATAAAGCCTTTATCGGCCAAATGGCTCAATTTACTTCTTTGAAGCAAATGAGTGCTGTGGCTGAGAATATCACTCGTTTCACGAAAGAGTTTGACTTCACAAAATCTGTTTCCTTAGTAGGAAAAGATATTGAATGGACAGATCATACAGGTTTCCCACAAAGCGGTACTGTTGAATCTGTGGTCGTGAAAGAAGGTATCAGTAGCCTCAAAGTTAATGGTCAATCCGTTGCCTTGAAAGATGTTACAGAAGTTAGAGACGGCATCACAGCTGTTCCTGCAGAATTTTAAAATTATAAAAGATAAAGAAAAAAGAAAAAGCACATTGTGCTGATGGAGAAAAATTATGCTTCGTTCGTTATATTCAGGTGTATCAGGTCTTCAAAACCACCAAACAAGAATGGACGTTATTGGTAATAACGTATCTAACGTAAATACAACAGGTTTTAAAAAAGGAAGAGTAACCTTCCAAGATATTATTTCACAAACAATGTCAGGTTCTGCGAAACCAAACGAAATTCGTGGTGGTATCAACGCGAAACAAGTCGGTCTTGGTATGAGTGTTGCTTCCATTGAGAACATTATGACTCAAGGTAGCTTACAAACTACTGGTAAAAATACCGACGTTGCGATCACAGGCGAAGGTTTCTTTGTCTTGAAAGATGGTGATAATACATTCCACACTAGAAATGGTAATTTTGTCCTTGATGCGGAAGGAACTCTTGTTAACTCTAATGGTTTGAAAGTTCAAGGTTGGTCTTCTGAATTGTTCCCAACAGGGGAATATATGATCGATACTTCTGCTCCTGTTGGTGATTTGAAAATTGAACCAGGTCAAAAAATTGAAGCAAAAGAAACCACAGTGGTTAAATTTAGATCTAATCTTAATGCAAACGCTCCTGTTTTAGCTGCCGATGCATCTGCAGCAGAGAGAGTTGCAGCAACACATGGTGCTTCTATTGATGTATACGATCCTTATGGAAATAACTGGAGACTTTCTTCCAGCTTCGAAAGAAATGGACTCAATGAATGGGGAATGTCTTTCTCTATGACAGATGAAAATGGTGCAACTATTGACAATCTTAGAGTAAGTATTGGTGCAGAAAAACTTGATACAAATAATAGAATCAACCTTGCCTTCAATAATAATGGAACACTTGCTGCGGCATCTGAAGGTGCTGGACAAAATATCCAAACAGATGGTGAAGGTTTGGTTACTGCGGTTATTTCTTATGACCACCCAGATGGAACAACACGCACATTTAATGTAGATCTTGGTGAAGTTGGAAGTGTGAAGAATACTATTACTCAGTTTGCATCCCGTTTCACAACGGAAGCATATCAACAAGACGGAAATAACATGGGCTACATGGAAAGTTTCTTAATTGACGATGCTGGTGTGATCACAGGTGTTATGGATAATGGTGTACGTAGACCTTTAGGTCAAATTGCGATGTCTTCCTTCACAAACCCTATGGGCCTTGAAAAAGCAGGGAATTCTTTATATACGGAATCAAACAACTCTGGTATGGCTTCTATTGGTGAAGCAGGTATGATGGGACGTGGTAGCTTTATGGTTGGTGCACTTGAAATGTCTAACGTTGATCTTTCTGAATCTTTCACAGATATGATCGTTACAGAAAGAGGTTTCCAATCCAACTCACGCGTCATCACAACAAGTGATAACATGTTACAAGAAGTATTAAATCTTAAGAGATAATTAAGTACGATATTTTGACTTAAATAGGTATTTCAGCTTATAATATACTGGTAAATATTTACTAGGAGATTGATATGGTTGAACTAACAAGATTAAATGGTAGCAAAATCACCATAAATCCTTACCTTGTTGAGACGATAGAATCTAATCCTGATACTACTATATTAATGAATTCAGGCAAAAAATACCTTGTAATAGAATCTGCTGGTGAGATTGAAAAGAGATTTTCGAATTTTCTTGCAGGGAGTTTTTATAAAGCATTAGTGCATTCTGGTGCGAAAGTTACCACTCAAAATAAGGAGAACTAGACTATGGAAAAAGGCTCGATTATTGGATTTATTCTCTGTGCGGTCTTGATGTTTGGGGGTATGATTGTTACCTCTGGCTCTTTGATGACGTATTGGGATTTGACTTCTATTTTGATTACCCTAGGGGGATCGATCGGTGCGACAGTTCTTGCCAGTCCATGGTCAAGAAGTACTCAATTGCCAAAATTGTTCTCCATTGTGTTCAAGCAACCTGTTAATGAGATCGGTGCGATTATTGATATTTTATTAACATTTGGGGAAAAAGCAAGGAAAGAGGGCGTATTGTCTTTAGAAGATGACGTGTCTGAAATTCCTGATCCCTTCCTTCAAAAAGCAATCCGCTTAGTGGTTGACGGAACGGACCCTGAGGTTGTAAAAAGAATTATGTACAACGAAATCAACAAACTTGATGGGCGTCATAAAGGTCTTGCTCAATTGTTCGTCGATTGGGGTGCTTATGCTCCTGCCTTCGGAATGATTGGAACACTTGTGGGACTTATTGCTCTTCTTGGGAACCTTGCTGACACAGCGGCTCTTGGACGTGGTATGTCTATTGCCTTGATTACAACATTATATGGATCTATTACAGCTAACTGGATTTGTATTCCTATGGCTGCAAAATTACAATCTTACAATGAAGATGAAGTTCTTATTAAAGAAATTATCTTAGAAGGCGTGCTTTCTATTCAAGCAGGTGATAACCCTGCGATTTTGAGAGAGAGACTCAATTCATTCTTAGGATCAAGTAGCCGAAGAAAAGAATCTGAAGACTAAATAGGAGGGAATAATGAGCGATCAAGAAGAAAAGTGTCCTGATTGTCCCCCCGTTGGTGCGCCGGCTTGGATGGCGACGTTTAGTGATATGGTGACCTTACTTTTGACCTTTTTTATTGCGCTTATGGGGGTAAAAGTCACCGAAACTCAACAGATTCAACTTATTTTGTCTGCCTTCAATGATAGTTTGGGAAACCTTGCTGGTGGTAATACTTTATCTCCAGGGGTTTTGACAGAGATGGGAGCCTCAGTTGAGAGTTTGCCTTCTACAACTAAGGGACAATCCTTATCACGTTTTAAACAACAAGTTGCTGACCTTTTCAAAGCAGAAATCAAATCCACAAAAGTGCGTATTGATGAAACAACAAAAGGTTACAAAATAGTTCTTGCTAGCGACTTTTTCTTTGAACCATCTACTGCTGATATCAATTATGATGAAGGGGTGGACATCTTAAGGAAAGTAGCGATGGCTCTAAAAGAAGGACCCAAAGATACACGTTTTGAAGTTATTGGACATACTGATTCCGGTAATATTAGACCTGGATCTTTTCTTTCTCAAAGATTTGCTTCTAATTGGGAGCTTTCTGCAGGTAGAGCTGCAACGGTTACTCGCTATTTAATTGATTTTGGTTTAGAGCCTGAACGATTCTTTGTAGAAGGTCGAGCAGAATACGAGCCAATTGAATCAAACAACACACCAGAAGGTCGTGCTTATAATAGACGTGTAGAAATTTTTGTTAGTTTAGATAGAGATAGAAGATAGTAGTGATATTATCTTCTATTTTTGTCTTTTAAAGATTGAATAAATACTGTAATATTTTTTGTGAAAAGCTTGAAAAAATGAGGGAGGATTGCTATAATGGATAGAATTTATGATGTGATTATTATTGGATCTGGGCCAGCTGGAATGACTGCTGCAATTTATTTGGCGAGATCCAATCGAGATATATTATTATTTGAGAAACTTGCTCCTGGTGGGCAGGCTGCATTGACTCATTCTATTGATAATTACCCAGGTTTTGAGAATGGGATTAATGGGATGGAGCTTGCTGATAAAATGCGTCAACAAGCGGAACGTTTTGGTGCGATCTTTGAATACGACAGTGTAGAAACAATTAACTATGACAATTCTACAGAATTATATACTGTAACATCAGGTCTAGGGAAGGAATTTGTATCAAAAGCAGTTCTTCTTACGACAGGTACTGTGCCAAAGCGTTTGAACACAAAAGGCGAGGATCGTTATTTTGGTAATGGGATCGGAACCTGTGCCGTTTGTGATGGTGCGTTTTATAAAGATAAAGTTGTTGCCGTGATCGGTGGTGGAAACTCAGCTCTTGAAGAGTCACTCTATTTATCAAAGATTGTCAAAAAACTTTATATTGTTCACAGACGTCAAGAATTTAGAGCAGAGCAATTTGTACAAGATAAAATTAAAGAAGAAAAAAATATAGAATTGGTACTAGATACGGTAGTAGAAGAATTTGCCGGCGATAAGCGTTTGAATAAGATTATTTTAAAGAATGTTCACACAAATGAAATTTTTGAAAAAGAAGTGGATGGTGTGTTTTTATATGTAGGTTTGGATGCGAAGACGGATTTTGTTTCAGCTGAATATAAAACAGAACAAGGATTTTTAAAGGTCGATCAACATAATAACGTCGATGGTAAGGGAATGTTTGCTGCGGGTGACTGTTGTGAGGGAAGATTCAAACAAGTGGTCATTGCCTGTGGGGATGCGGCGGAAGCCTCCTATCATATTTTAGAGTACCTAAATCGTAGGTAGAGGGTATTTCATGAATGTAAGATTGCGCTTTGTGATCTGTTTATTTATTGCAAGCATTTCGTTTGCAAACCAAGAATTAACAACAAACCTAGCAGAAGTATTTGTCGGATCAGATCCTATAGATTCTTCTGCTTCTATTTCAGATAAAACTTTAGCGCTCGGTATTGTCCAGAAAAATATTCCTAAGGATGTTCTTGATAAAGAGTATGACCTCATTATCAATGAATTCCGTGATATTGCACGTTTATATCAACGAATGCCATCTGGTGGTGAAAAACAAGTCAAGTTGCTCAGATCTTTATTAACAAGACTTGAAAAAATGGAACCACAGACAGATTTCATGACTTATCAGAAAAGAATTATGGAAGCTTCTGTGAACTATCGATTGAATATTAGGGGCAAAGCTGCGAATATTCTTGAACAAGTAATCACAGAGGCGCCTTATTGGGAAGTGCGAGACAGTGCTGCAAGAGTTTTGGTGAGTTATACCTTGGTGAATGGTGAAATTAATAACCTTAAAAAATTCCAAGAGAAATTCCTTCCATATTTAAGTGGGAATTTGAATTCAACAATCTCTATTTTACTCAAAAAATCAAATGAATTAACACCAGAAGAAGCAAGTTCTATATTTCAAAATATTGTATTAGCACCAGCTCCTTCTTATCAACCAGCTGATTTTAAGCTTAGGGTTCTTGGAACCATTAAAGACCAACTCAATGTAGGACAGCTTGATGCGGCGATTAATATTTTGCTCCATGAAAAGGATCAAAAGCTCGTCTTTTCTCTTTTAAAAGTAAGAATTATGCTCGGTGAAATCCCAGAAGATCAACTCCATGCTTGGGGTCATTTGCTGGGAAGAAAGCAGAGAGATCTCGTGAAGTTACTTCAAGCTGGTAGCATGAGGACTTATAATAATTACATTTCACAATACCATAAAAAAGCCAAGGCAGAAAGTCGTGGTCGTGTCTATAATGTGAGGCTTCATAGGTATCGTGGAGAACGAAGAGGCCCTTACAATGTTGCTATGGCAGAGAAATCTTTTAAAGAATATCTTAGTGGCGATATTGAAGAGCGTTATTTGGCGATAAATTCTGAGTATGCGTTTAGAAATTTTCTTTCAGAAAAAAGATATGATAAGATTGTAGAATATTCTGCTATCGTGCAGCAAAAATCTGTAGCGACAGTACCTTATGTGAATTTTTGGCACGCTTATTCTTTATTACAGTTAGGCGAGACCAATGGTGTTATCGACTTGCTTGGTCAGGCTATTGCACAAGCTCCTGAATCTTACTACGGCATTTTGTCAAGAAATTTGATTGATTCTCTATTCAAAAAAAGTTATCTTTCTAAATCAAGATATTTTAAGTCAATGAAGTCAAAAAGTTCTGAAAGTTACCTTGATATGGTTAATTATGCTCACACATTGTACTATTTAGGTAGTCGAATTGACCGCACTCAAGCAGAAAAGCTCTATCTTCAGCTTGGAATACAAAGAAATAATTCACGTATGAAACTTTCTCCATCAAAGAGAAATATTTTCCATGCGTACCTACATCTAGGTCTTTATCAAGATGTATATGCCCTTACATATCAAGATGGAATTAGAAATCCTTATGCTAGAGATATGCTAGTGGGTCAGTATTTACTTAGTCAGGGTCGAGATCAAGATTTCAAAACTGTGATCACTAGAAGAAGTGACTACATTCATAACACCTTAAGTTTTAAAATGCCAAAAGAATCAATGAAGATGTACTATCCCTTGTTGTACCGAGAATCAATGACCTCACTTCGTCAAAAAACCACACGTGATATGGATATGTATTTGATCTATTCTGTGATGCGTGCAGAGAGTTTCTACAAACCCAAAGCACGTTCTCGTGTAGGTGCAAGAGGTCTGATGCAGATCATGCCAAAAACAGGTGAGTGGCTTGCCAAGAAGTATCTTGAAAAAGGAACTTCTTTTTCCTTAGCTGAATTATACGAACCAGAACTTAATATCTATTTTGGGTCTATGTATCTTTATGATAATATTGAACGAATGGGTATGATTCCTGCTATAGCTGGCTATAATAGTGGACCAAATTATGTTAATAGCTTGATTAGGAAGTATAAACCAAATACAGATCTTGAGCTTGTTGAAATTCATCCTAAGCGAGAAACACGTAACTATGTACGGAAAATCATGGTTTTCTATCATCGTTATAAGGCAATCTACGAGGGACAAGATGTTGAAATCTTAAGCCTTCTATCCTAAAAGAATTTTTTCTACTAATTTCATGTACTAACAGAATGTCATAAAATCACTTTAATTCCCATTTTTTGAGAAAAAAATGGGAATTTTAAATTTAATATATGATATTGAGTCTTTATTCTTGCTATTTTTCTTGAAAAATAGTATAATTTGATATTATACGAATAGTTAAAAAGGGGCATTTAGGTGTCAGACTTTTCCAAAGAAGAGAAAAATATTCTCCAGAATCTTAAGTCTGGTCGTTGGATAGATGTGGAACATTTAGCTTTTGAGCTTGCTGATGGCAGTAAGACGGCGGAATGGAGAGATGATATTCTAAAAACCACCCGATTTTGGCAAAGACGTTTAGATCTGTTTTCCTATCGGGATGCAAAAAGCGGTTCTAGTTTGTTTGCTGAGTGGGAAGACTATGTAGATTTTTGTTGTGAATATCAAATTAAAACTTATCCTGTTTTTTTTGCTGTAAAGACTTACGTGTTTAAAAAAATTGTGGACTTTTTATCTCGAGCAAGTCGTGATTGTGATAATTCTAATCGTGAGATCCTTGTTCAGTTGGCTTACGCTTTTTATGAAGCTGAGTTATTGGAGCGTTCTATAGAGACTTTAGAGTTTGTTTTTGGGCGCTTTCCAGACGAGAGTGATCATCGTGTTTATACATTGCTTGGTGAGATTTATTCTCTTGTTTATGCAGATGATCCATCTCAGAAAGATCTTGCTGTGATCATGTTTAATGAGTTATTTTTGAAGTGTGTTGATGAGGTTGATCTTAATTTGATTGAGTATGAGCCGATTTCTCATCTTGCTCAGATGATCCACAAAGATCTTTTTCCTGAAAATCAAATCAAATATTGGATACCTATTTATGGGTATTTATACGGTGGGTTAACCGTGCGTCGCAATCTTCGCTACGAAGAATATAAAAAGCTACAAGAAACAATCTCTCAACTTGAGAGTGAAGTGCATAGTAGTGAGAATTTAGAGATCTTAGTGCCGAAATTGCTCAATCTTTATTTTTGGATTTTTGACTATTATATTTATCAAATGCACACTACTGGTGGTGCAAATCAGATCTATCGACGAGTCTTGGAATTATTTGCCTTATTGTTTCAAGTACCTATGTACGAAGAATCTGCCAAAAAACTTGGGATGCGTGCTGAAACCGTCTTAGACGGGCTTTTGGCGAAATCCTATTATCAACAATAGAAAGTAATATAAAATAAGCCTGTGGAGGGCAACTCGAAATGTCAGAACGAATTTCTAAAAAAGAAGAGTTTCTTGGAGATATTCAAGGAAAATTAAACGAAGAAAAATGGACTAATACTCCTCTAGATGCTTTCAGCGTGAAAAATTTTGTCGAACTTGATTCTTATATTGAAACAGCTGTAAAAGGAGAATTCCTTGACGAGCTTAGAACTTTATGTCGTGAACATCTTAAGGAAGCTAGCAACAGTGTGATGGCGTTGTATATTGTCGGTGCTATTTCTTTACAAGAATCTGCAATGGATGATTCCTATCTCCCTCTTTTGATTAAAAGCTTTTTGGAAGTTCAAAAGACCAAAGTTGTCGAATTTTTGTGTGAAAAAATCTTAGTTTTCCGTGAGCATAAATACGCACTCAGAACTTTAGAACAAATTTATCAAGAAAAAGACGATCAAGAAGCACTCTTTGCAGTGAAAAAGCGTTTGGTGCTTATTGATAGCTCCGATGCTGCGAATGCAAAATTCCTCGGTGAATACTACGAAAAAGAAGACACCGACTTGGCGATGTTCTACTACCGTCTTGCGATTGAGCGTTTCATCTCCATGCGTAACCTCAAAATGATTGAGGATATTTGGAATAAGATTGTTGCTCTCTATCCTGAAGATACCAAACTCATCATTGCTATTGCGAAGAAAATTCGTGAAGCGGCAAGTGATGAATATGTTGCTGCCCTTGTCTTTAATAATGTTGCGAAAAATTTACTTAAAGAAGAAAAATACAAACTCGTCCTTCCTCTTGTGAAGTTCTGCGTTGGTTTGCATCCTTCCGAAAAAACATACCGTAAAGCTATTGAAGATTGTTATAGAGAAATCTATAAAGATCACCAACAGCTTGAACACTATCTCAAAGCTTCTGCTGTGGGACAAAGTTGGAAACCTTACCGTGAGGCGATTCGTTTCTTTGAAACACATATTGCGTTCGATGAAGGTGCTTTTGTCAATCACAAAAGTTGGGGCTTAGGTCAAGTAAAATTGATCGAAAAAGAGCGTGTGGTTGTAGACTTTGAAAATAAAAAAGCGCACGAAATGAGCTTGACTATTGCACTTAGAGCGTTGACCGTTCTCGATGAAAATCACCTCATCTTGTGGAAAACACAAAGAGCTGATGAACTCAACGAAATGCTTTCAAAAGAACCATTGAGACTTATTGAGCTTGTCATGCGTAGTAAAGAAATCGAAGAGATTTCTTCAAAAGAATTGAAAGAAATTATTGTTCCTGAATTATTAACAGATAAAGAGTGGACTCGTTGGTGGCTTCTCGCGAAAAAATCTATGGAGTCTTCCAACACCATCGTTCCAAGTCTTGTGAAACGTAATATGATAGAACTTCGTGACACAGAACGATCTGTTGTTGAAGAATTGATCAGTCGTTTCAAGAAAACTACAAGTTTCGATAATAAAGTCTCTGTTGCTTTGAACTTTGTGGGTAGAGGTGGCGATATTAACGTAGAGCTTTCCAAAGCGATCAAAGAATACTTTGTAGATGTTCTCCATTCTTCCAACGAAACTGCTGAGAAAAAATTAACAGCTTATCTCTTGTTAAAAGTTGCGAAAATGGACGATGCTGATACCGTTCTTGTTGACGCAGGTCTCTTAAATGGTATCAAAAATCTTATGGACTTCTACATGGGGCTCGACGCAGATCTTCAAAAAGCATTACTTCATTATATTCAAAAACAATCCACATGGGCATCTTTATACACAGATCTTATGCTCAAAACCCCATTGGCTAAAAATCATAATTTCATGCTTCAAGAGCTTGTGGGACATGATTCTTGGGAAAATATCAACAGTATCTTTACTTATGTCTTGACACATTTCCAAGAAAAAGCTGAATTCTTTGTTTGGGTTGCACGTCATGTTCTTGATGATATGAAAGAAGATCTTACAGGAAGTATCAAAACTGAAGAATTGGTACTCCGTATGTTGACCTTGCTTGATATTCTTAATTCCGAAATTGGCATCAAAACCGCTCTCGGAAAAAACAAAAAACTTTTATCTCAGATTGAAGAGTTCTTGTTCAAAAAAGATCTCCTTGGTGATGTCATCGCTGAGGCTGATAATAGAACAGCTCAATCTCTCTTTGCTCTCTTGAACTCTATTATTACTCTTGACAAGACACAAAAAGAGAAATATCTTGATGCTCTCAACCAACGTTACCCACAACTCAAAGTGGAAAATCCAAAAGCAACTATCATTGTAACAAGACACCCATTCCTCGTGATGAAGGCGTCTTACGATCAAAAACGTCGTGATTTGGAAACACTTGTTAACGTAGAAATCCCAGCAAACTCTGCTGCGATTGGTGAAGCGATGGAAAAAGGAGATCTTAGAGAAAACTCCGAATATAAAGCTGCTCTTGAAAAACAAGATCAACTTAAAGCGGCTGTATCAAAACTTGAAAGTGATCTAGCTCAAGCAAAAATTATCGACAAAGACGAAGTTGATACAACAAAAGTCGATGTAGGTACAAGAGTGACTATGAGTGAAGAGAAAGAGGGTGAATCTGCCTTCCAAATCTTAGATCCATGGTCCGTGAACTTCGATAAGGGAATCATTTCCTACCACTCACCACTTGGACATACTTTGCTGGACAAAAAAGTTGGTGATAAAGTTCGTTTTGAATTTAATGGAGAAGTGAAAAACTTTACCATCCTCAAAATTGAATTAGCTGATTTCTAAAAAATTAACTCTCCCTATTTTAGGGAGAGTTTTTTTTGTTGTTTTTGCTGGTTATATTTGCAATTTCTAGCTAAAAATCTTATAATATGATACGACTATTATTTTAATTATATGAGGTTTGCAGTGCAGAAAGTTTCTTTATTTGACCGACTTTATCCCAATTCCTATAAGCCTTATCTTTTACAAAGGCTAGATGTTTTTCTTGCTCTAGCGATATTTCTTTTGTCTCTTGGTGTCTACTTCAGAACCTTTAATCCTTCTGTAACGGCAGGCGATTCCGGTGAATTGATTACCACGGTTTATAATATGGGTGCGAGTCATCCTCCTGGATTTCCTCTTTATGGCATTATAGGGAAGCTTTTTACATTTCTTCGTTTTCCAGATATTGGCTACAAAATGAATATTTTTTCAGGTGTCTCCGCTGCTGTGGCTGTTTTGTTTGCCTATTTATCTATGGTGAAATTATTAGGATTCAATAGAAATATTACGAGCTTTTCTTTTTCTGTGCATATTCCTGCTATTGCGGCTTCACTCGTGTTTGCTTTCTCCAAAGCTCATTGGTCTCAAGCAATTATGGCAGAAGTTTATGCGTTGAATGCAGCGCTTAGCTCTGTGTTATTTTTTATTATGATTCTTTGGTATGAAGAAGTGATGAGCTATCGTGAGGAACAAAATCAATTTTGGTTGGCTCCGAGATTGACTTTGCTATTGGCGTTTATGATGGGGCTTTCCATCACGAATCACCAGATTCCTGTTTGGTATATTATTGCGTGGGCGTTGATGCTTTTCCCGATTTTATATTTAATTCTTACCTTTAAAAATAAAGAACTCTTCGAACAGCTCGAAGCTCGAAAAATACCTCTTATCTTATTTTTGGTGATGGGTGGTATTGCCTTAGTTTTGCTCGTGATCTCAGCGATAAAACCTTATATGCTCTTTCCAAATCTGATTCCAGGTGAGTATCGATTAATTTTTCCTCAGCATGTGCCATTTGTATTGACGGCGATTTTGTGTGTGCCGATTTGGTTGACCTTTGCGACTTGTCAAAACACTCTCTATAAATATGAAAAATTATCAAAAATTTCCCAACAAAATGCTCAAATACTTCACGTGATTTTTTGGGTTGCTCTTATAGCAATGGTTGGATATGCTTTAATGTTACTTGGTGGTGCTGGTATTTTTATTGTTGCCCCTTTGCTTGCTATGTCTATTTATCAAGTAACAAACAAAAAAGATCTCTTCAAAAATTCTACGGAAAATTGGGTAGATCATTTTATGATTATTTTGACTGGTGCTATGTGGCTCTTAGTCTTTGCAATTTCTATCTACCTTTACATGTGGATCAGGGCAAAAGCTATTGCTCCTCTCGTAGAACCAAAACCTCTCTCTTGGGGTGATACGCAGACGATAGATATCCTTGTCAACCACATGCTCCGTAAGCAATACCCTGTCGGAAGTGATGACTATTCGAATATTCTTGGACAATTATGGGCACTTGTGCAATACCATGTTGGTCAATTTGGGTGGGTCAATGTTATCTTGGGACTGTTTGGGGTTTATTACTTTGTGAAACGCGACACGGTTCAAGCAACTTATTTCTTGTTAGCGTCTTTTATTTATTTCTGGAGTATTATTGACTTTATAAATTTTGAAGTCAACCCTAGATCCCTCGAAACACAAGAAGTGTTTTTTATACAACAATTTTTAGTTTATGTCTTTTTTATTAGCTTCGCATATCAATGGATTTTTGATATTGCAGACGGCTCTTTCAAATTCAAACAAAAAAAAGAAGGTGAATAATGGAAATCGGAACTTTTTTTCTATCAATGTTAGTGACTTTTATCGCAGGTGCACTCATTGGAATTATTTATGCGAAATTAATTTATAAAAATATCTTTGGCGGTGCTAAAGTAGCAATGCTTGTTGGTATTGCTGGTGCAGTGATTGGTGGCTATGTTTTTGATCTTTTCTTCAAGATCCCTATATTGAGATTTTTGCTTGAAATTCCTTATTTCAGTTACCTTCTTGTGAACAAGCTCGACATCAATTTTATCGCATTGCTTTTAGGTACGTGGGTATTTCTCACTATTTATGAGTTTGTATCCGAACATACCGAAAGATCTTAAGGAATATTAATATGGAACGCTATTTAGTTACTTCTGCTTTACCTTATGCCAATGGTCCCTTACATTTGGGGCACTTAGCTGGTGCTTACTTGCCTGCTGATATATTTGTCAAATCTCGTCGCCTCAATGGTGACGATGTCCTTTATATTTGTGGTACGGACGAGCACGGGGTGCCTATTACTATCCGTGCTGAATCTGAAGGGATCACTCCTAGAGAGGTTGTGGATCGTTATCATGAACAGATCAAACAAGCTTTTGATGATTTTCAGATTGAATTTGATAATTTCTCAGGCACAGCGCGCCCAAAACATGCACAATTATCGCAAGAATTTTTCTTGAATTTATTAGATAACGAACACATCATGGTCAAAGAAGAAGAGCAATTTTATGATGAACAATCAGAAAAATTTCTTCCAGACCGTTATGTAGAGGGAACTTGTCCAAAATGTGGAGACGAAGGTGCTCGTGGAGATCAATGTGATAAATGTGGCACACTCCTCACTCCTTTTGAACTCAAAGACCCGCGTTCTGTGCTCTCAGGATCAAAGCCTGTGATCCGCACTGCAAAGCATTGGTACCTCCGTTTGCAGGATTTTGAACAAAATCTCGTGACTTGGCTTGAAAGCAAAAACGACTGGAAAGATAATGTTACCAATTTTATACTTGGTTGGATCAGAACAGAAGGACTTCATGAAAGAGCGATCACTCGTAGCTTAAATTGGGGAATTCCTGTGCCTTTGGATGATCCAGAAGCTCAAGACAAGGTACTTTATGTTTGGTTTGATGCACCTATTGGTTATATTTCTTCTACGGTAGAGTGGGCTGAAAAACAAGGTCAACCAGATCTTTGGAAAGATTACTGGCAAAATAACAACACAAAAATGATTCATTTCATCGGAAAAGATAATATTCCTTTCCATGCGGTGATTTGGCCTTCTCTTTTGATGGGTCAAAAAGAATCAGATAATTGGATCATGCCTTATGATATTCCTGCAAATGAATATCTCAATTTGGAAGGCGAGAAAATTTCTACCTCCAAAAACTGGGCAGTGTGGGCACATGAAGCTGTGAAAGATTTTCCAGCAGATACTATTCGTTATGCTTTGGCGGCGAATGCTCCTGAATCTAAAGATGCCGATTTCACATGGGCATTCTTCCAATCTCGTAATAATGACGAACTTGCAAACATCTACGGAAATCTTGTCAATAGAGTGTTTGTATTTTGTCATAAAGAAGGCGGAGTCGTTCCTAGTGCAAACTACACAGAACGTGATTTAGAGCACTTCAAGGCTTTGGACGAAAAATTAACAGAATTATTTGATGCTTTCAAAAATTACCGTGTCCGAGAGGCATGTAAATTGATGATGGATCTTGGTCGTGAGGGGAATCGTTACTTTGATGAGATGAAACCTTGGGAACTCAAAAAAACAGATCCAGCTCGCATGGCGACGGTGTTGAATGTTTGTCTCAATACACTCAGAATTTTGGCGTTTGGATCTTATGCTATTATCCCTCAAAGCGCTGAAAAACTTTGGGCAATGCTAGGTCAAACTTCCATCTTAAAAGATCAACGTCGTGATACTATTATGAATACCTCTTTAGCAGAGGGTCAAAAACTCAATCCTTCCGAAATTTTATTCAGAAAAATTGAAGATGAAGAGATCGCTGCACAAATCGAAAAATTAAACAAACAAGCAGGTAGAAAAGTTATGCAAACAGAACCCGTTAAAGAATCTAAACCAGAAATCACTATCGAAGATTTTATGAAGATCGATCTCAGGGTCGCTGAAATTATTTCTGCAGAAATTCCTGAAAATTCTAAAAAATTATTAAAATTGCAAGTGAAAGTTGGTGAAGAACAACGCCAAATCATGGCTGGAATCAAAGAATTCTTTGCTCCAGAAGAATTGATTGGCAGAAAGATAGTTATTGTCTTTAACTTAAAACCAGCAAAATTAGCTGGTGAGCTATCCGAAGGTATGCTCTTAGCTGCATCCACAGAAGATAAATCATCATTATTCTTGGTCGATCCAGGCGACATCCCTACAGGGGCTGGTGTTCGTTAATAAAAAAAAAGGATAGATATATGAAAGTTTTAGTGCTTAATGCAGGAAGTTCCTCATTGAAGTATCAATTACTTGATACTTCCAACCAATCTGTACTTGCGAAAGGTGTGATTGAAAAAATCGGTTTGGAAAATTCTATTGTTGGTTATTCCAACGGTGATTTTCCAAAAGTTTCTTATGAAACCCCACTCAAAAATCATGAAGAAGCTTTGAAAGTTGTTTTTGATTCTTTAGTGTCTGGTGATGCCGCGATCTTGTCTTCATTTGAAGATATTCATGCGATTGGACATCGTGTTGTGCATGGCGGAGAAATTTACAGTAAGCCTGTTCTCGTTAATGAAGAAGTTGTCAAAAATATTGAAGAACTTTGTAATTTAGCACCTTTACATAACCCTGCTAATTTGATGGGTATCAAAGCTTGTCAGAATATTGTTCCAAATACACCACAAGTAGTGGTATTTGATACTGCTTTCCACCAAACAATGGATCCAGTTTCTTATCTTTACGCACTTCCTTATGAATATTACGAAAAATATAGTCTCCGTCGCTATGGAATGCATGGAAGTTCTTATTCTTATGTTGCTCCAAAAGCGGCTGAATTCCTTGGAAAAGACCCAAAAGACACTAATTTGATTATCTGTCATATCGGGAATGGAGCAAGTATTACAGCTGTTAAAGGCGGCAAATCTGTTGATACTTCTATGGGATTCACTCCTTTGGAAGGTCTTATGATGGGAACACGTTGTGGTTCTATCGATCCTGCTGCGATGCTTTTTCTTATGGAAAAAGAAAATCTCACCACAGAACAAGCTTCTAATATCATGAACAAAGAAAGTGGTCTCAAAGGTATCTCAGGTGTATCCAGTGATATGCGTGATGTGCGTGGGGCTGCCGATAACAATAATGAAAGAGCTATGTTAGCAATGAAGATGTTTGTGCATTCGATTAGAAAACATATTGGTGCTTATCTGTTAGAATTGAATGGTGATGTTGATGCGATCGTATTTACCGCAGGAATTGGTGAATATGATGTTACAATCAGAAGAATGGTAACAGAAAACCTCTCCAAACTCGGTATTGAAATTGATCAAGAACTCAACGCTCAAACTTTATGCGAACTCAAAGATCTTTCCACTCCAAATGCAAAAATCAAAACTTTAGTTGTACCAACAAATGAAGAATTGATGATTGCCTTAGAAACAGAAAATCTCGTAAAATAATACAAAATTAAAGGTACTACTATGATTGTATACGGAAGAAATTCCATCGAAGAAGCTCTTACCGAGAATCTTCAACTCACTCAAGCTTGGATTGATACAGAAAAAGCTGATAAATATCCAGGACTCCGTCGCATGATGAGGGAGAAAAATATCTCCATGACTTTTGTGTCTGAAAAAGAACTGGATAAAGTCGCAGGAACGCAGAAACACCAAGGTATTGCTGCTGAGATGGTTCTTCCAGACAACATTGTTACTGAAGATCAGAAGTTTGATCGTGATTATGCTACAATGTCTCGTGTTCTTTTGTTAGATGGTATCACGGATACAGGGAATTTAGGGGCTATCCTTCGTTCTTCTTTGCTCCTTGGTTGTGAATTAATTCTTTTACCGAAAGATAATTCTGCACGTATCACTCCTCAAACAATCAAATCATCAGCTGGTGCGATTTACAAAATGCCTCTTGCTTATGTTGACAATCTCAAAACCGAAATTGAAGCTCTTAAGGCTGAAGGTTTTGAAGTGCTTGCTTTAGCTGGGGAATCCAAAGAATCTATCTACCAATTCCAATCCGCTAGTGGTAAGACTGCCTTAGTGATGGGTTCGGAAAGAGAGGGGATTCGTAAAGGGATCAAATCTCTTTGCACACATAAGGTTGCTTTGCCGTCTACAAAAAAACTTGATTCTTTCAACGTATCCGTAGCAGCGGCATTGGCGATGAATACCTTGTGGATGGACGAACTAAAAATTTAAACGAGGATGCTCATGTTATTAAATCTTTTTGGGATTTTAGTAGCGATTTTGGTTTTGAGTATCTTAATCGCTGTCCACGAAGCAGGTCACTTGTTGATGGCTAAGTGGTCTAATATCCGTGTTGATATTTTTTCTATCGGAATGGGAAAACCTATCTGGGGTTTTCAATATGGTGAGACCTACTACCAAATTGGCCGTCTTCCTTTTGGCGGATACTGTGCCTTTGGTGAAGAAAGTAATGAAGAAGACACAGACCCACGTTCTTTGATGAATAGTCCGCTTTGGGCGAGGTTGTTGACTGTCATTGGCGGAAGCTTGTTTAATATTTTGTTTGCGTTCTTAGTGATGACGATCATGTTCTCTGTTGGCTACTCTGAGAATCAAATTTCTAACCAGATTGCTGTTCCTCAAAAAGTGCTTATTTCTTCAGATCAACCGGAAATCACCTCTCCTGCATGGGAAGCCGGTCTCCGTAACGGTGATAGAATTATTAAAATTGCTGATCGTGAGATTACACATTTCTCTCAAATTCCAGCAACTATTGCAATTACTTCTGGTTTTGATAAGCAAATTACTTACGTACGAAATGATCAAACCAACACTTTGACGTTAACTGCGGTTCAAAATAAAGATACAGGGCTTGATATTATCGGGATTTATCCTGTTCAGAATGCTCTTGTAGCAATGGTTCAAACTAATAGTCCAGCAGAAAAAGCAGGACTTCAAGCTGGAGATCTCATCAAAAAGATCAACGGTAAAGATGTCGCTTTTTTTCATGATCTCAATGATGAAGTGGCTCTTGGCAAGACGATGGCTATCGTTATTGAAAGATCAAATAAACTTCTTACTATCAATGCTACTCCGGAAAAAGTTGAGAATACTTTCCGTTTGGGTGTTGGTGCTGGTGTACCCCTCTATACAGAAGTCTTGAAAAAAGCAAAGAATCCTATCGACGCTCTTGTTCTTGCCTCACAGCATGTTGGTTCTATGGTTGACCAAATGATCTCTTCTATCACGAAGCTTTTCTCTGGTGAAGTTAATCTTGAGAAGAATCTCTCAGGCCCAGTAAGAATAGTTTCTATTACGGGAGATATTGCGAAGACTTTTGATCTTACTCTGATTACACAATTTATGGTTATGCTTAGTATTGCCTTGGCCGTTTTCAATATGATGCCTATTCCTGGTTTGGATGGGGGTGCCATTATTCTTCAAACGGCTCGTTCTATCTTTAAGGGTAAACCTTATGCTGAAAAAGCTATAGGCTGGATTGAGCAAGCTGGTGTACTACTTCTCTTGGTTTTGGCGGTATTTGTGATGTTTAATGATGTCAAAAATATCTCCCAAAGCCACTCTAAAGCAAAAAAACAACAAATTAACGACTAAAAAAACACTCCCTAGGGAGTGTTTTTTTTTATGATACTGGGATCATTTGATAAATATAATGTAAAGCAGATTTGCTTTTTGATTCAGAAATAATCAATTTCCAGATCTCTTCTTGACGGTGGATGTAGATTCGTTCATCATCACAATTTAATTGAAATGCAAGCATCACATCAGACACCTTCTCACCACGAGCTTTTTCAGACAATAATTCTTCAGCAGCACGATTGAGGTATAGAATACGCTTGAAACGATTGAGGATCATTAAAGGGTGGTTCAAATCATAAAAGACTTCTTGCAGCGAAAGACGGTGCTCAACCTCTTCAGGGAAAAATTCAGAAACAAATTCATCATAGCTAATATCATCTTGAATTTCACCCATTAACGAAATAAATGGTGCTTTCATAGTAATTTTTGGTGATTCATTGAAAATGACTTGTTCTAAACTATCTTTTGAAACTTTGCTGATCTTATCAATCAGAAAATTATCCTGAGACTTTAATGCATTTTCAATATCTTTTTTAAGTAGTACCCCAATGAATTCACTAGTCTGAAGATCGTCAAAGACGAGGACAGCATTCAAATAAGGATATTGTAAAAATAAATGGTAGATGTTTTGTAGTTCAATCATTAGTTTTTCTTAATCTCAAAGTCTTTTTTTGTTGTTTTGAAAATTTGAGCAACACTATCTGTAGAGCTGAAAGAAATTAATTTTTGAGAAATACTATAAATAGGGTAATGTTTGTTTCTTTCTTCTGTGCCTACATAAAATGTCGCGGAACTCCCATCAGAATAATTCATTGTGAGCATTGGAGATGTTTGAGTATTGATTTTGAGTATACGGAGATTTTCATCAGAGGTATTAAAGGTAATACTTTCTGGGTTGAAACGTAAATCTTTTGCTTGTAACAAAAACTTCCTTACACCCCAGTCGACCGCTTCGCTCGTGGCTGGAGAAATTTGTTCCCACATTTGTTGATTGTTCGTGAAGGTAAATTTTTCTCCACTAAAAGTTTTTAGTGAAACACTTACGACCTGATCAATAGGTTTAGAAATGAAATAAGTATCCACCAAGTGTGATACTCCATTGATGAAGTAACTAAGTGTTTGATTATCAATAAGATATACGGTATCAGTTTTTTCAGCTGTTGCGACGTAGTACTGATCCCCAACTGAGGTTTTGTTTCCGACAATAAAAAAGTTAGTGCCTTCATCTCTAAAGATACCTGCAACTTTTATAGAAGGATTTTTCAAACCAAAACTATCAAATTCCTCTTCAGAAATATTAGAAAGCACAGATCTAGGTCTTAAATTCATAAATTCATTCACAAGAATAAGACTTTTATCTTGTTGAGCCATGATCTGGATAGGAGAATCAAGATACCAAGTACCCTGATCTTTTTTGAGGTCGTAACGAAAAGCATTGGTGCCTTTATTCATTGTCGTTTCGATATGCATAAGTTTATCTTTTCTAATATTTGACCAGGGCATCACAAGGATATTTTTTTTGAGAGTTACCTGTGTATTTTTCTTGTATGCAAAAATCGCCACACCTATAATAATTAGAGTAACAGATAAGATGATGTTCTTGTTTTTCATGATAATTCCCCATTGTTTTTATATTATATTTTAAAGGGTAATTGCTCTTTCGTCAATTTTTGACCCCTATTTGGTTTGCAAAAAATCAAAATATTATGTACAATAATAAGACCCAATGGAGTTTTTGATGAAAGAAAAAGAACAAACAAAACTAAATTTTATTCTCCCAATGCATATTGATTTACTTAACTTTTGTGGCGTGCATGATAGTAATTTACGTTGTTTAGAAAGAGATAGAAGTATAAAAATTTACCCAAAGAAAGACTCTAGTTTTTTATTAGAAGGTGATGCCAAAGATGTTTTTCATACGAAAAAGGTGATGGAAGCAATGCTCCGTCTTTCGAAAAATAAAATGCTCATTACACATGAGGATATTAATATGATTTCCAAAAAAGTGGAGAAAGATCAACCATATCAATTTGCTCAGCATGCGGGGCTTGCGATTAGTAAGATGAAAAATATTAAGGCCAAAACTTCTCAACAAGATGAATATCTTGAAAAAATCATGCATTATGATTTGGTATTTGGTATTGGGCCAGCTGGTACAGGAAAAACATATCTTGCAGTGGCTGCAGCTTTGCATTTGCTCTATCAAGGTAGTATTTCTAAGATCATCTTTACTAGACCTGTGGTTGAAGCGGATGAAAGTCTTGGTTTTTTACCAGGGACTCTTGAAGAAAAGTTGGATCCCTATGTGAGGCCTTTATTTGACGCTATTAATGATATGATTCCCATGAAGGAATTTGAAAAGCTTATGGAGAATGGGCAAATTGAATTGGCACCTTTAGCCTACATGAGGGGGCGGACCCTTTCTAATGCAGTAGTTGTGCTGGATGAAGCACAAAATACCACTGTAAACCAAATGAAAATGTTTCTCACAAGGCTTGGTGAAAATTCTAAAATGATTATTACGGGAGATATTACGCAGATTGATTTGAAAAAAGTTGATTTAGGTTTGATTGATGCTTTAAACAAATTAAAACCTATCAAAGAGATAGGAATTCATTATTTTGACGCGAGTCAAGTTATTAGACATGGATTGGTAAGAAGGATTATTGAGGCTTATGAAAAATAAGCGTAAGACGTTCGTGTGGGTCCTGCAATTTAATACGGAGATCCTCACCGTAACTCACGTTTCCTGAAAGATCAAGAAGCAATTTCATTACAGATTATTGTCCTTCCAAAAAGTAGGTGTAGACCCCACATATATAGTCTTACGCTGTTTGAATTAGGCTAGAAACCAGAAAAGTCTGATCGGCAATAAAAGTACTCTTACAATATCAGAAGAAAATCTTGGGCCACTTAGATTGAGCTTGAAAATAAAGAAGAGAATAATAGATAAAGCAACCCAACAATTGAATATTGTGAGTAAACAAGCAAGTTGACGAGATCCTTTTGAAATTTTACGATAGCGATCGGACATTTCTTTGTTGATAATAGGGTAGATAATTATGTAAAAAACTAAAGTCCCGATCCCTGCGATAATTTGTGCAAGCTCGATAGACTGTGGTAATACCATCAAAGCAATTCGATAAGTTATCGCTCCTAAAATGAAAGGGATGATAATGTTTAGAAATTTACGAAAAGAGTAGGAAAGTCCTTTGCTGTAAGCTAGATTCATGGAAAATAAAACGTATAAGATCATTAAACCGATGATGACGTATGTATTCATAATGTACTCCTTATAATAAATATCGGAACAAATGAAAAAAAAATGAGAAAATTTTTACTTTTTTTTCAAATGTCTTAATAAATACAATTTACTTTCCGAAAATACAATCAAAGACTTATTTTTTATTATAAAAGGAATATAGATGATCTCTCAAGAAATAAAAATTATTAATCGTTTTGGAATCCATGCAAGACCTTCTTCGATGATTTCCGAATTGGCCAATACTTTTAAAAGCACCATCTCTTTACAAAAAGATGGTCGATCAGCATCTGCCCTGAGTGTGATGGATTTGATTTTGTTATGTGTCGAGCCTGGATCTACAATTACTCTAATCGTAGATGGTGAAGATGAAGTCCAAGCCATGGATGCCATGCTTGATTTGATTATCAATCGTCGTTTCGATGAAGAACAAATGCAAGATCATTAAATTTTTAAATAAAAAAACGAGAAGAATTACTCTTCTCGTTTTTTATTTAGTGATGAATTATTTTATCATGTTTCTTTTTTATTTCAGTTGATAGCTTTGATAAAGCTTGATCAATAGAAGCTTCTTTCAACTCAGCTTTTGCATGAGAATGAAAATCTCCAAAATCACTAGTAGCATTGAATTCACATTTATAAGAGCGATTCTCTTTTTCAAGAATAACGCTAATATTGTGCAAACGATTTGAAAAATGCGATAACTTTGCAGATACTTTTTCAGAAATAAAAGTTTTTAAACCTTCGGAAAGATTTGTTTGGTGACCGGTCATTATAATATTCATAGTCAACTCCTTTTCAGGTATTATACAAAACTACTAAAATTATATGATTTCGTCAAATTTTTGATTAATTATAGCCCTTTTTAATCTGTTCTAGCTTGCCTCTCAAACGCATGATAGCTTTTGTGTGCAATTGAGAAATTCTGGACTCTGTTACAGACAATATGTTTCCAATCTCTTTCAAGGTTAATTCCTCATAATAGTAAAGAATAAGGACTTGTTTTTCACGATCTGGAAGATCAGAGATTGCTTGAGCGATCATTTTTTTGATCTCAGTACGCTCAGCTTGGGTATTTGGACTAATTGCCGCAGCACTTTCTAATGTTTCTTCCATGGACATCGGAGAATGGTCGTTACCGTCATTCATGAACCAGTTTTCATCCATTGAAATCAGAGCATTCGTGCCAACACGAAGTAATAATTGATGGAAATCTTCAACACTAATTTTCATAGCGTCTGCAATTTCATGATCTTTTGCAGATCTACCAAGTTTGAGTTCTAATTGGGAAATGGTTTTCTCAATCTCTTTTGCTTTTTGACGAACAGAACGAGGTAGCCAATCAAGATTTCTTAATTCATCAAAAATAGCTCCACGAATACGTGTTACAGCATAAGTTTTAAATTTAATATCACGATTAAGATCAAATTTATCAATAGCATCCATCAATCCGATTACACCAAAACTGACCAAATCCTCATACTCGATTGAGGAGGGGATATTGACCATGACACGACCAGCGACATATTTAACAAGAGGAGCATATTTTTCGACGAAGTAATTACGGATGCTACGATCTTTGTTGTCGGAGTATTTCTCCCAAAGTTGTTCTTCCGTGAAGCCTTCTAAATGTTCGTATCCTTTCACACTCTTCCTCAATTAATATCATTTATCAGCACTTGCTACTATATATATCTATTATATTACACTTTAGTTTTTTTTGCAAATATTATTTAACTATTATTCTTATCATCATTAATAAGTTTACGAGCTGCTTTTGCTCCGGTTTCTGGTGTGGTTCTGATGGTTTGGTGGTTGACAGTTAAGGTAAATTTGCCATCAGGCCCAATATCCGAAGTACCAGTTTCTGCTTCAGGTGTGTGATGATATTCATTAGAATCAAGAATAGAAAAATCAATTTCATCAATGCTTCCTGTAGAGTCATCTTGATGTTCATTTGATGCGATTCTGTTGGTTCTTCCAGGACTCATATCTGCTAAATCATCGTCTTGCCCCATGGATTGGTAAATTTCGTCCATAGTCAGGTCGTCAGAATCATCGTTAGAATAAGTTCTCCCACCAAGCTCATCTGAACTTGGTAATAAAAAAATCTCTCTCAGCTCTTTTTCATTTAAGATTATCTGTAGTGTACGCAAGAAAATTGCCCAAAAAATCACAAAAATCAAACCACTAACAATACTTGAAGTGAAAGATTTGATAATTCCAAAGGATCTAGTGAGATTGAATATAAGATTTGCAATGAAACTTAATCCAAAAATATAAGCCGTAAGCGGTCTCATAAATAATTTCAAAAACAATTCTTTGCTCCTCAAATATAACCAAAAATTATCATCCTATCCTGAGTCAATCTATTAGATTCTTCAGAGGTTATTTGGTCTATAAATTTCTATCCAATAATAATTTGATCAATTAAAATATGTGGACTTCCCGTCGATACAGGAAGACCGTTTTGTCCTGCCTTGCCACAGCCACCAAGACCACCGTGATGATGGAGATCGTTGCCTATGCCTATGATATTTTTCATTGTTTCAAATAAATTACCTGACAAAACGACATCTCTCACAAGCCCAACAATCTTACCTTTTTCAACACGATAAGCGTATGCTGCCGAAAATGTAAACATCTCAAGATTTGTCATTCCGCCAATCATATCACAAGCGTAGATACCATCCCACAATTCTTCCAATAGCGACTCAAAAGATCGTGTGCCATTTTCGATATAGGTGTTCGTCATGCGAGGAATAGGCATATAAAATGGATTCAAGGCACGGCCATTACCAGTAGGTTTCATGTTCATTTCGTGGGCTGTCATACGAGATTGGAGGTAGCAATTCACTTTTCCATCTTTGATCAATTCACGAGATTGAGCGGCGACTCCCTCATCATCATAAGCACACCAACCACAAAGGTTCTGCTGACGACCGTCATCTGTCATATTTAATTCTTCTGTGGCAATCTGCGTACCAAGAGCGATTTTTTGTAATAATTCTGGGTTTTCAGCTAAGAAATCAGCCTCACTCATATGCCCAAAAGCTTCATGTGCAAATACCCCAGCAAGGTTTTGATTTAGGAGGACACGATATTTGCCTGATTCTATCTTTGGTGCCTTGATGAGTTCTTTGACGCGTTTTTTGATGTTTTCTGCCTTTTCTTCAAATCCATCCAAATTCTCCATCCCACCGTAAGTGCCTTCGGAAAAATAAGCTTGCTGGATGGTGTTACCGTCCTTCATAGACACGGATGCAGACATCCCCGTGAAATATTTTTTTTGGATGATTTCTGAGCCTTGTGCCGAAACATAGTGCTGATTGCGGACAGAATTTCGGAATTCAACTCTTGTAGAAATGAATTCTGGATCAGCGATGAGTTCATGTGCTTTTCGAGCAAAATCATGTTTTTCTTCAAGCGATAATGTTTGAGGATCGCGTTGGATTTTGTTTTCTACTTGATCTTTTACAACAGGAGCATCTGCATAGAAACGACCAGCATTTCCACTTACAATAGCACTGTCAAGAGCGTTTTTGATTCCATTTGAAAAATCTTTGTTGTTGAAGGCACTGAAGCCGACTCCACCTTTATCAAAGACACGAACAGATCCTGCAGAGCTCGATGAATTCAAACAACGTTCTGTAATCCCTTTTGAGATGACGACAGAAGAACCTTCAGATTCCATATAATTAATTTCTGTGAAGTCTGCTTGAGATTGTTTTGCGATCATTGATAAATCGTGAATATTCATAAGATTTCCTTAAGTGTTTTAGAGAAGTTTGCCCTTGAGGACAGCGTTGAAGGTTTCAACGATCTCCACATTTTTGATTTCACCGATGAGGCTTTCTTCGGAATCAATGGTACACACAATATTATTATGTGTTCTGCCAAGATATTGTTTTTTGCCTGTTTCTGCGAAGACACGATCGCTATATTTGGACTCACGATCAAAAAGTACACGTGTTTTTTGCCCAACTTGTTCGACAAGAAGTTCTTTGATGATATCACGCTGAGTACGCACCAAAATATCCAAACGACGAAGTTTTTCTTCTTCATCAATTTGATCCCCAAAAATAGCAGCAGGTGTGTTTGGTCTTGTGTTGTAACGATACATGAAGGCTTCATTAAAACGGATATTTTTGAGTACGTTTAAGCTATCCAAAAATTCCTCTTCCGTTTCGCTTGGGAATCCTACGATGATATCCGTAGATAAAATAATCTCAGGCTTGATCTTTCTGATGTTATCAATTTTTTCAAGATATTCTTCAATGGAGTAGTTGCGTTTCATTCTTTCAAGAATACGAGTATTACCTGACTGATAAGGCAGGTGTAAGAAAGGCATAATGTTGTCGTATTCGTTCATGAGATGGATTGTTTCGTACAAAAACTCTTTAGGGTGAGAGGTCAAGAAAGTGATACGTTCTGCACCACTTTGTGCTGCCACCGCTTCCAAAAGATCCGCAAAATTTTTGTCTTCAAAAATATAAGTATCAATAGTTTGACCGAGGAGACAAATTTCTTTAACACCTTCATCGACAAGTCTTTTCGCGTTATCGATGATGCCTTGGAAGGCTCTATTTTTTTCGAGACCTCTCACGCGCGGTACAATACAATAGGTACAAAATTTATTACAGCCATGGGAGATAGGGAGAAATGCTTTAAAAGGATACTCTTTGGAAGCAGTTGCAGGCATAAAACTATATGCAGAACCAAAACCTAAAGATTCTTTGTTGGTTTCAAGATCATCAATGTAATCAAAACAATATTCTTTATTATATGTTCCCCACAAAATAGAGACAATGTCTGAGAATTTTTTCTTTACTTCGAGACCAATATTCTCACTCATACATCCCATGAGAATGACTTTGAGGTCTTTATCCATACGTTCACGGTTGAGCATACGATAGTAGCCAAGACGCCCGATCACGTGATTTTCTGCGGTCAAGCGTACCGAACAGGTGTTGATGATAATGTAATCCGCCTCTTCCGCTGAGGAGACAAGATCATATCCACGTTTGACTGCCTTTGTTGCTAAAGAATCTGCTTCAGCGATGTTCATTTGACAGCCGTAAGTTTCAAAAAATATATTTGCCATTTATAATACCTAATTATGAATTTAATTTTTAAGATTTATTTTGTAGAGAATTTTGGATCTCCGTCTTTACGGAAGACTTCTAATTGAGTTGTTTTGATGATGACTCTATTATCAGAAGTGATGCCTTCAAAGTAACCAGTGATAGTTACGTTTTCGTTATTAAAATAAGTGATTTTATTATTGTAGGTGTCTACACGTTCTCTGTCATAGTAATTTGAGCGGATGGTGTTGTTATCTACTTCAACCGCTGCAATCCCCTCAACTCTCTTTGCATCAAGACTATTGATTAACAGGTCAAAGGTTAAAAGATCTTTCCCTTTATGGATGTTTGTGGTTTTTCCATTCCATTTGATGAGGATGCCTCTGTACAATAAAGGAGCTGAAGCTATCTCAGCATAGCTTGGTACATAATCAAGATTGTCAGGGTTTGCCTCAGGGATGAAAGCCTCCAAAATCGAAACCCTGTCCTTTACCGCAAGACTCGCATTAGAAGCAAGAAGCTCATTCGCAAGGATACGTGCTTTATTGACTTGATTGTTGTTGATAGCTTGTTTCAATTCGATAAATTTCTTTTCGATGACCTTTTCAGACAGTACAATTTGAAATTTTTCACGTGCATCGACGATTTGTTTGAGATCTTTGATTTCAATATCACTAATAGGAGTAGATTTGGCAGGTTCCAGAGTAAACAAATCTCTCACAAAGTGGCCTACCGGTTTATAGAGCAGCATCGTGATTATCATAGATACAGCTAAAATGATAGGGACAATAATTCTTTTTTGATGAAAAAACGAACTTGCACTAACAGGCATTGTGAGCTGAACTAAACTAACAATAGGCACACTTTTAGCAAATTCTGGATCACTAGTCTTACGGATTTTTTCAAGAGTTTTGAGGAGAAGAGAATCTTTAGGGATTATTTCTAAAGCATTTAGAATAGTATCTGTGGCTTGAGCGATTTTGCCCATTTTTAGATGGAGTAGAGCAATAAAACTATGAATTTCAGGATCCATTGTAGCAATTAACTTGACGTCTTCTAAAAAATCTAATGCTTCACGATAGGATTCTTCAACCATAGCACAGTAGGCAAGTCCTTTCACCGCGATCACGTCTTGACTATCTTTTTGATAAATCTCACGCCAAAGATCAGAAGCTTGTTTATAGTTTCCGTGGTAAAACGCATCAAGGGCACGAGCCTGTTGATCCTTCGCCAGTCCTTTAGAAATAATATTATTCATCAGCTATCCTCAAGGTCTAATTGTTTTACATTATAACGTATTTTTTTGATAAATTCAAAATCTGCACATGATTTTTGACAAGATATTTTTTTTACGTTATGATATGAATATAATTCCTCAAAAAGGAGACGATAGATGAAAAAGCTATTGATCTTAAGTATTTTGTTTCAGATTTCTGTGTTTGCAGAGGATCAATCAATCTCAACTAATCAGCAGATCCAATACACAGTCAGCACTCCCAACCCAGAGATAGGTAAGCCTTTCTCTATCGTCTACACCATGCCTCAAAACATAGCTCAGATTCTTGCGGTAGACAGTAATATTAAAGCGTCTGCAGATATGGATCTTACCCTCACGAATCCCCAACCGCGTTCTTTTGAATTGCAGGTTGTGAGTTATTCTCCTATTTCTCACGCGATGCCTTCTTTGCTCTTGACCGTACTAGAAAATGGTCAAACCAATCAATACTTTACACCAAGCTTTCAAGTTGTTTTGGAGAATGAGCTAGATGAAAAAAAACTCCAAGAATTAACTTTTATCGACATTGAAGAGCCCTTTTTTGTTTTTAATTTTATGTGGTTGATTTTGTTTTTGTTAATTGCTGTGTTAGGGGGACTTTATTTTTATTTCAAAAAATATCGTCATCGTGATGTGCAAAATTCCATGGAAGCGACCCTTGATCCTTTTGATCTCATGGCGAGTCGTCTTCAAGAATTAAAACAACAACAAACATCCCTCACAGAAGAAAACTATAAAGAATTTTTTGTCTTTTTATCAGAGGCGGTGAGAGAGTTTTTGTCCTATACACTTGTACCATTTGCTCTTGAAACTCCAACTCGTGAACTTCTCAAGGAATTAAAAGATCTCAAAACAGATGAAGAACTGTTTGAAATCATTCAATTCATCATGCGAAGCACCGATAGGGCAAAGTACGCTAAACAAATTTTCACAGAAGATCGTATCGCTGAGGTCGTGATCGCCACGGAGCAACTCCTAAAATTAATCCAACAAAAACGTGATAAGGAGCAAGATGATGAACTTCGAAAATCCTAGATATTTGATTTTGCTGCTTATTGTGCCTGCATATCTCTTCTTAAAATACACAAAATATGGCCGTGGATTCTTCCGTCAAGCCACTCTCCCTTATTCTTCGCTCTCTTTGATTGATATCAAAAAAGATAAGTTTTCTTTTTGGGTGAATATTGCCCGAGAAGCATTGCTTATGCTTGTAATTTCTAGTTTGATTGTCGCATTGGCACGTCCTCGTGGGGGATCTGCGATTAGCTCTGAAAACAATCTAGGTGTGGATATTGTACTATTGACTGACCTTTCTGGAAGCATGGCCTTTGTCGATAATATGCCTGCTGATGCCAAGCGTGTTCAAGCAATGGGCGCAGAGATCTTTATTGATGAAGGTGGGAATGTTGTTAAACATTCACGTCTTGAGATTGCCAAGCGTGTTATGAAAACTTATATCAACAAACAAAATTTCAATAGAATTGCACTTGTGTTTTTTTCTAGTTATGCAATTACCAAATCACCACTCACAACCGATAAAGCACTTCTTTTGCAAGTGGTTGATGATACGTCTTTTTTTGAAGAGGGCGCAACGGCGATCGGGACAGGGCTTTTAACAGCCTTGAATCGTGTCCGAAATTCCACAGCTAAGAGCAAGGTGATTATCCTTCTCACGGATGGTATTAATAATGCGGGTATTGTTGATCCTATTTCCGCTGCAAATGTTGCAAGGGAGCTTGGAATTAAGATTTATACTATTGGTATCGGAAATACGGGAGGAACTTTCCAAGTGGCTGATAATAGTGGGAAAGCTTTTCGCTATGTTGTGAGTGAAGATTATGATCCGGAGACCTTACAAGAGATTGCTGATATTACTGGAGGGAAGTTTTTTGCGGCGACAAGTGAGAGTACCTTACAAGATGTCTATAACGAAATCGATAGCCTCGAAAAAAGTGAATTTGCTATCAAGCGTCGTGTTCTCTATGAAGAAAAGTTCAAATCGTGGCTTGCGGCTTCGATATTTTTCATGATTTTGTGGCTTGCCTTAAATTTTGTTGTGGTCAAAATCCCATAAATAATACTCAAACAAAAAAGCACAGATTATTCTGTGCTTTTTTTATTTTTTAGGATTATAAGCAGTTTCTGCACCGCTGTCGATAAGAAATTTTGCGATGACTGTGTTGCCTGTTTTCGCCGCAATCATCAAAGGAGACACGCCTCCATCGGCTTTGAGGTTTGGGTCGGCACCTTGCTCTAATAGATAACGAACGATATCAAGGTTTTGTTCCTGTACGGCTATCATCAGCGCAGTTGCTCCCATATCAAAACGTTGATTTGGGTTCTCGCCGTTTTCGATGAGTGCTTTGACTTTTTCGAGATTGTTAGAAAGTGTTGCAAATAATAATTCCATACTTCCTCACTAGCTCAAAGAATTGAGCTTTTCGCTGAATTTTTTGACAATATTAAGAAGCATATTTTTGTCATAATTTTCAATCAATTCCGCGTAATCTTTTGCTTTTCTGAGAGAGCTTTCGATTTGTTTGAGAAGCTCAATTTCTTCTTCGGAACAGGGGATTTGAAGTTCTTCTAAGATCTGAATGTTGCTAAAATGAGACACGCCCTCATGAAGGTAACGATGCGTATCGCGTATTGTTTGACAAAGAATCTCCGGGACAAGGTAAGCATGTTTATCGATGTCCTGATACAGATCAAAGATCGTCGCAATGCGATTTTTTAATGTTTCGAGAATGTTATTCTGATTCGTCATGTGATTCCTCTTTATTGGAGTAAGCTTCTTCTTGGAGATTCTCTATGGCTGCTAAGGTACGTGAGAACTTGGAAATAAACATCGTTTGCCCAGTTTTTGGACAAATATCCGCCACAATACCTGAAGTAATACGTTCGCCCCCAGTTTCGGTGTGATTGCGATGAGATTCACCGTAGACCATTTTTTTGAGAGCGGGTGCAATTTGGAATCCCAAAATAGAATGCAAAGTCCCCGTCAAGCCAAGGTCAGAAATATAGCCTGTCCCTTTTGGTAAAATCATATCATCCGCCGTAGGAACATGAGTATGAGTCCCCCACATGAGGCTCGCATGTCCGTCTAAAAAACGTCCCATGATGAGCTTTTCAGATGTAGCTTCTGCATGAAAATCTAAAGCGATCATGTTGATACCTGAAGCTTTGAGTTTTTTGATTTGGTCATAGACGGCATGGAAAGGACAATCAGAAGGATTCATAAAAAGCCGCCCAAGTGCGTTAATTACGGCAAATTGACCTAATCTTGTGGAGGTAATCGCCACACCTGAACCTGGAACTTCGCGAGGAAGATTGATTGGTCTAGCTATATAAGGGAGATCTTTGATACGATAACGGAGGACTTGTTTGTCCCAGACGTGATTTCCCATGGTCATGAGATCGATGCCGTAAGATTTTAGTTCTTGAGCATGTTTAGGGGTAAGTCCGAAACCGTGAGACGCATTTTCAGCATTAGCGATCACTAAGTCTGCTTGCCATTCTTCACGTAATTGTGGGACGATTTCTTGCATGACAGATCGACCTGCTGCACCAGTGATATCACCAAAGGCGATGATACGTAGGAAGTTCTCATTTTTTTGAGGAATATTAAGCATTCTATGCTCCGTAAGAATTGAATATTTATTCATATTGTATTATAATTATACAATATTTTAATGTTTTTGTATAGAATCTTAAGAATTTTTCTATATAAAGGGATGTCCAATGAAATTAGCCTTAGCACATGACTGGCTCGTCACGATGGGTGGCGCTGAAAATGTTTTAGACGAGATTGTGAAGCTTTATCCTGAAGCTCCTATCCATACGATGTTTGTTGATCGAAAAGGGATCAAAAAAAGCCCTTTTGCGGATTCACAGATTGTTACGAGTTCCCTTCAAAAACTTCCTATGATAGAAAAAATTTATCGTAAGTTACCAAATCTCTTCCCACAAGCTGTGGAGGAGTTTGATTTTCGTGCATATGATGTGGTTTTGTCGACGTCTCATGCTGCGATGAAAGGTCTTATTACCGATGCGAAGACGTGTCATATTTGTTACATGCATAGTCCTATGAGGTATATTTGGGATTTAACGCACGAATATTTATTACAAGCAAAATTTCCAGCACCTATAGAGTGGTATACAAAAAAAATCTTTCATCAGTTGAGGATTTGGGATGTGGCATCTTCGCTTCGTCCTGATTATTTGATTGCTAATTCTCATTTCATCAAAAATCGTATCCAAAAAGTCTATCGTCGCGAAAGCACTGTAATTTACCCTCCTGTAACGCTTAGTGAGAAGGTTTACACGGAGAAAGAAAACTATTTTGTCGCGGCATCGAGACATGTTCCTTACAAAAATATTCCCCTAATTGCTGAGGCTTTCTCTCAGATGAAAGACCAAAAATTAGTGATTTTGGGAGATGGGCCTGATTCTAAGAAAGTTTCGGAGATCGCAAAAAAATCACCAAATATCGAATATCGTGGCTACCAAAATCGTGAGACCTTGATGGAGACGATAGGTAAGGCGAAGGCCTTTGTTTTTGCAGCGGAAGAGGATTTTGGCATTATTCCTGTTGAGGCGCAGAGCCTTGGTACTCCTGTCATTGCTTTCGGTCAAGGTGGTTCACTTGAGACTGTGCAAGATCGAGAGACGGGGATTTTCTTCTATGAGCAAAATACTTCTTCCATTATTGATGCTGTGAAGCGTTTTGAGCAGATAGAAGATTCTTTTGATCCTCAAAAGATTGCACAGTGGAGTCAAAAATTTTCTACAGAGAGATTTCATCGTGAGCTTAATGAATTTGTTCAAAGATCTCATGAGGATTTTTTGATGAAAAATAAAATTTAACACTCACCAAAGGGGAGAAAAATGACTACACAAGAAAAAATTCAACATATATTACATGAGACAATAGAGCCAAAGTCCCAAAAAAAATTAGCAGATCTTGTAAAGATCCAAGGTTTTTCTGAAAGTGGCGGACTGATTAAGGTTCAACTCATGAGCGATGCTATGACCCCTGAGCAAAAAAGCGAGCTTAGGAAATTTATTGAAGGGGCTTTATCAAAGGAAGGGATCGAAGCTCTCGTAAGTATTGTAACAGCAGATCATACAGCACCAAAACCAAAACAACCCCACATACAAGAATTTATCCCTGCTGATATCTTACAAAAATTCAAAAAAATTATTGCGGTGTATTCTACAAAAGGTGGCGTCGGCAAATCTACCATTGCAGCGGAATTGTCATTGGAGCTTGCTCAGAAAGGACTCAAAACTGCAGTGATGGATTTGGATGTATATGGCCCGAGTATTCCTCGTATCCTTGGGGTAAGGGATAAAGTTGTCGTAGAGAATGAAAAATTTCAGCCTTTTGAGGTGCATGGCCTCGATATGATTAGCGTGGGATCATTAATTCCTGAGATTGACTCTCCTTTGATTTGGCGTGCGGCTATTGTGAATGGTGTGATTCGTCAGCTTTTCGTTGATGTTGCGTGGAAAGATGAATACGACGTGCTTGTTCTTGATATGCCTCCTGGTACGGGAGATATCCCTATCGCTGTAGGGCAAAGTATCCCTGTCGATGGCGTGATCGCGGTTTCTACTCCTAATGGAATTGCGCTTGAAGATACGGTCAAAGGAATCGCAATGTTTCATAAGTTTGAGAAAGAGGTTTTGGGGATTGTATATAATATGGGGTCGGTGATTTGTCCTGATTGTCAAAAAATTATTCCCATTTCAAAACGCAATCCAGAATTTGATCACATTTTCAGCAAATACAATGTTACAGAAATTGCAGACTTACCTTTAGATGTTGAAGTGTCGGGATTAACTGATAATGGAAGCCTTCATACACTTAGAGCGCCTTCTTTATGGAAGCAAGAATTTAAAAAAATTACCGATTTAGTTTATAAAAAAGTTAGATCGTAATTTTTATTAAATAAATCTTTTCAAAGTTATTGACAAACCATCGAAAGTATTATATAATATATAACATAAGAAAGCTTAAAGCATTCTTGGGCCGAAATAGCTCAGTAGGTAGAGCAGAGGACTGAAAATCCTCGTGTCGGTGGTTCGATTCCGCCTTTCGGCAAGTTTTCAACTGGATCCAGGTAAGACAATCTTATCTGGAATTCATATTTTTGGAGAGAGACATGAAACGTACTTGGCAACCTTCTAAAATTAAAAGAGCTCGTAAACACGGTTTCCGCGCTCGTATGGCTGATCGTCATGGAAGAAAAATTCTTTCCCGTCGTCGTGCAAAAGGTCGTGCACGTTTAACGGTTTAATTTTTGGTACATTATAAGGAAGAGTGAAATGAAAAACAATAGTTTCCATTCTTCTCAACATATTAGACAAAAAAAAGAATTTGAAAAAATTTTTGAAAAAGGTTTCCGTTTTTACGGAGGCTTTTTTGTTTTTAGGGTGATTTTGATTCAAGAACCTCAATCCAAAATTGGGGTGATTGTTCCAAAACGCTTTGGGAATGCAGTCTATCGGAATAGGGTGAGACGTCTTATTAAAGAATTGTTTCGGCATAGCTCTTTTTCTATGCCTATTGCGATTCTTGTTTCTCAAACCAAACCATTCCCTAGTGAGCAAGCTGCGAAAGCTGAACTGAAAAAGGGATTTTCTTTGTTGAGAGATAAATATCTTCTACAGCAGGCATCTGTTGGAGAAAATATTTCTATTAAACATGGGCAATTTACCTTAAAGCAACTATCACCTTTTTCAAAACTTGCTTTCTTGATCATTTATATGTATCGACGATTTGTTTCTCCTTCCCTTAACCCCGCGTGTCGTTTTACGCCTTCATGTTCTGTTTATGGGATGGAGGCATTTCGAGTGCATGGTTTTTGGCGAGGATTGTCGTTGACTTGTTCGCGTGTGCTGCGTTGCCAGCCTTTTAATAATGAATCAGGTTTTGATCCTGTGCCTTATCGCAAAAAACAAAAGAAAAAAGCTCCTAAATAAGGAGCTTTTTTTGTTAGATTTGTTCTTAAATGAAGAAAAGAATCGCGACAGCAACGGAGTAAATTTGAGAATCGATGGTATCGAAAAGACCACCCATTCCTGCTAATAGTGTTCCAGAATCTTTTACATCAAAAAGTCTTTTGATTAATGATTCGATAAGGTCACCGATATTTGCAGAGAAATTCATTACAATAGCAAAAAGAATCCATTTGGTGAAGGACCAGTGGAAAGGAAGAGCGAGAGCGCCTTGAAGATAATAAAAAATAATCCCTAAAAGTGCCGTAAAGAAAAAGGCTCCTAGATATCCTTCGAAAGTTTTTGATTTACTTGGAAGCATAGGAAGAGCGGTTTTTCCGATCAAACTGCCTACAAAAAGTCCCGCAGCATCACTGAACCAAGTAAACCCAAAAAGAAGTAAAAATCCAATCTGGTTAGGTACTAGTTGGTTTAATACTAAGAATAATGGAAAGAAACCAACAAAACTAATATAAATAAGCAGATTAAAACCGATGTTTTCAACATTTTCTGAAAAATCGTGTGCTTGAACTATTTCTTGTGTGATCACATAGTAGAAAAATATAAGAAACATAACTGCTTGAAATAGAAGGACTTGGTAAAACGTGATCATATAGATTGAAAATAGGTATGTTGAGAGACATGATAAACTGATAATAATACTCATCAGCGTACTTGGATATCTGATGTGTCCACGCTTTTCAGACATTGTCATCACTTCATAATTAAGAATTAATCCAGCCACAAGCATCAAGAGAAATAATAAAATGCCGTTTGCAAATGGGATGCTGATACATAAAATAAGTAAAGGAATCCCTATAAATGCTGTAATCCATCTTTGAATCATAAATAAATCCTTTAAGCCCCGTAGCGACGTTTTCGAGAACGAAAATCTTCTAGAGCTTGTAGTAAATCTTCTGGTGAGAAGTCTGGCCATAATTTGTCAGAGAATGCAAATTCTGCATAAGCGCATTGCCAAAGTAAAAAGTTACTAATTCGTTGTTCACCTGAAGTCCTGATCATCAGATCAACAGGAGGTAGATCGCCATTCCAAAGATATTTTTGAAAATCATTAATATCATCAAGGCTGATCTTATCGTTTTTATATTCTTCTGCAATTTTTTTTGTTGCTTGAATAATATCTTCTTGAGCACCGTAATTAAAACAAATGTTCAAGATAAAATCACCTTCTGAGCAAAGTTTTTGTGCTTTTTCTAATTTTGCGATTAAATTTTTTGATAGATTGTTGCTTGTCCCTGAAATCCGTAATTGAATGCCATTTTCTAAAAGTTCTTTCGAAAATTTATCAAGCACTCTCTCTAAAAGCCCAAATAAATTATTGACTTCCAACTCACTACGACGAAAATTTTCTGTTGAAAACGCATAAAAACTCAAGACCGTAGGCCCACTATCCTTACACTCTTTAAGGATCTTTCGAAGCGCTTCAAATCCCGCTTCATGCCCCTTATTTACGGGTAAGTTTTGGTTTGTCGCCCAACGACGATTGCCATCAGGAATGATTGCGATATGCTTTATCATGAGAATTAAACTTCCATGATGTCTTTTTCTTTATTTTTCATTGTTTCATCGATCAAGTTGATGAAATTATCAGTTTCTTTTTGAACGAGATCCAATTCTTTACGTACATCGTCTTCACTAATTTCTTTAGAGAATTCTTTGAGTTTATTGTTGATATCACGACGTGTGTTTCTGATAACAACTTTCGCATCTTCTGCGATTCCTTTTGCAAATTTCACAAGCTCTTTCTTGCGTTGTTCTGTCAAAGGTGGAATACTGATACGTAATAACTTACCATCATTCGTAACGGAAAAATCAAGACCTGTATTATGGATCCCTTTTTCAATATCTTTTAAAAGACTTTTATCCCAAGGCTCAATTACGATTTGGTGAGCGTCTGGAGTGGATAGTGCTGCAGCTTGTTTTACGGTCATGATTTGACCATAAGCCTCGAAAGAAATATCTTCAACCATCACAATACTTGCACGACCAGCTTTTAAACGGCTAAACTCGTCTTTTAAAAATTTAATAGCTTTGTCCATGCTTTCTTGCGCTTCTTGTTTAAACGAAAGATATTCTGAAGTCATAATTGACTCTCCTTACATTAAATGTGCTTATATTTTACTGTGAAAATCAAAAATAGTCAATATATTTTCTTATATTACCTAGAGAATTCAAATAAAAAAGCCTTACAAGAATAACTTATAAGGCTTTTGATAATTACTTTGATTTTTTATACGTTAAGGTACAAGGTCAACTCTTTTTCTTGAGCAATTTTTTTGAGACTACAAAGAGCTTGTTTTTCCAACTGTCTAACACGTTCTTTTGTCAAACCAAGTTCCTTACCGACTTGAGATAAGGACATTCTTTCATCTCCATCTAATCCAAATCGTTTTTGTAAAATGATTTGTTCACGTTCAGCGAGATTGTGTAATAAATCGTGGAGACTCTCACAAAGGGAGTCTTTCATAGAGCTTTCTTCAGGAGTATCAGATTGTTGGTCTCTATCGTAACTTGACGAGGCATGCTCACTATTTTCCATGATCAGATATTCGAGAGAGGTATGTCCATTAGAGGTTTCGATGATGCGTTGAACCTCTAAAGCACTGATACCCAGTTCTTCAGAGATATCTGAGTGTGAAGGAAGTTTACCATGCTCCTTGCTGTAAGCGTCGACGAAGTGATTGATTTTAAATAGTTCATTAGTGCGATTCATGGGCAATCGAATCATACGCGATTTTTCGGAGATTGCTTTCATGATGGATTGTTTGATCCACCAAACAGCATAAGAAATAAAATGATAGCCGAGTTTGTAGTCGAATTTGTCAACAGAAACAATAAGTCCAATATTACCTTCATTGATGAGGTCTGAGAGTGAGAGGGAGTTTCCTTGATACTTTTTTGCTACAGAAACAACAAATCTCAAATTAGAGATAATTAGTTTTTGTTTGGCTGCTTGGCAGTCGGGACAAGGAGTCGTGTTACGATCTTCTTGTATTTTTGCTTGACAACAATTACCAAAAGATTGTGTTAAATACTCCTCTTCCTCCCTGCTCAACAGCGGGATTCTGTCAATTTCCTTCAAGTATACACTTATTGTGTTCATTGTGATGGGGGACTCTAAATATGAACGCATGATAAGCTCCTTGATATGTTAATTAAATCATTTCTATATAAGAAATTAATTATTTTTTAATATTTTTAAAGATTTCGTCAAATGATCTTCCTTTCTTAACGCTTTTTTGATATTTATATTTTTGAAAGTTGTTTTTGGGGTATATTGGGCTTGCTTGCAAAATTTTAGATAATTGAATATAATAAGAGATACGTCAATCGTCAAAATTTTTGGAGAAAAAATGATTATAGGTTTAGGTACAGATATTATTGAAGTTCAACGAGTTGAGCTTTTTATCAATGATCAATCTCGAGATCGATTGCAAAGAATTTTTACAATACAAGAGATCGAATACGCTTTCTCTTCATCCAATGTCTACCAACGTTTCGCAGCACGTTTTGCTGTTAAAGAAGCTTTTTTTAAGGCTTTTGGATCGGGGAATTTTTTTGAGATAGAATTATGTCATGATCATTCCAAAAAACCTTATATCCAACTTCTCGGTGAAACGTATGAAAAATGGCTTGAGAGGGGATCACCAACTATTAGTGTAACCCTATCGCATACAAAATCTTATGCAACTGCAACAGTTATTCTCGAAGAACAAGCTAAATAAAAGACCCTAAATATATTAGGGTCTTTTGTTATGATTTGGTTTAGATATATTTTAAAAGTTCTTTAGGAGAATCGATAAAGATCTCGGCTCCAACTGCTGCGAGTTCTTCTTTGCTTCGGTATCCCCATGTAACGGCGATAGGTGTAATGCCAGCAGCAAGAGCTGTATTAATATCCGTGTCGCCATCTCCGACGAATGCAATCTCTTGAGGATCGAGATTGAGTTTTTTTATGATTTCAAGAGTTGAAGTAGGATTTGGTTTGAGAGGATAATTCTTTCGTCCACCAATCACCATCTCAAAATCCCATTTTGGAGTTATAAATTGAACAAATTCTTTCAAAAATCCTTCAGGCTTGTTTGATAGAATTGCCATTCCAATTTTATTGATAGCAAGATGGTCAAGCATATCAGAAATCCCATCAAATAATTTCGCATTATCTTGCCAGTGTGTAGAATAATACCCCGCCATCAGTTCTAAAGATCGCGCAACAATCTTTTTATTTTCACGATATTTTTCAGGAAGAGTGTCCACAACAAGTCTGTCAATCCCAAATCCTATCCGTTGACGGACTTCATCTATGCTCAAGCTGGGGTACCCTTGCGAGGACAGAGCATGGTTGACGGCGTTAGCTAGATCCTCCAAAGAATCCGCTAAAGTCCCATCAAAATCAAAAATAAAAGCCTTAAATTTCATGTGGTCTCCTGATTTTAAATATTATACTGCTGGGCAAGCTGTTTCAAACGTTGATTGTTTGGAACGAGATCTATGGCCTCTTTGAGGATTTCTTTGGTTTTTTGATCGTTATTATTAGCAACATATTCTAAAGCCAATTTTTCGTATAAAATCCCCATATTGTAGATGACTTGCCTATCTTTTTTGAATTGAAAACTTTGCTTATAATATTTTAATGCATTAGATAAATCATCTTGTTGAAGGTAGTGCTGTGCTGAATTCACAGCGTAAACAAATCCATTTTGCTGTACCAAGGGTAGCATTCCAAAACTTTTTTGCGCCTCAATCATCATGTTGATGGACCCTTGAAAGTCATTCTGTTCAAATAAGGCACGAGCAAGCTCTGAGTAATAAAATGCTAAGGGCTCATTGGCCAATTCTTTTGCGAGCTGTTGAATTTCTGTTACCAAAATCGTGTTTTTTTGTGAAGGATTCGTACTTTTTTCGTGGTCATTTTTGAGTCTGATATACGCATATTCTTGCATTAAATCTTTGATGCCTTTGTCGTTAGGATATTTTTCAATAAGGTGTTTAAGATTGATTTCTGCATTTGCATAATTTTTACTTTGTCTCATAGAAAAAATCGTATCATTGATATAGCGGAGTCTCTCTAATTTAGCAAAACTCTGGGCGTCAAGATATCTTTTCGTGGACTGGAGGAGCTCATTAATTTTGTCTCGTGGCGATTCTGCTTCTATCATTTTGTCAATAACGATGCCAACTCCTTTGAGGTAGTTTCCTTTGAGGTTATTAAACATGGGATATTGTCGGAGACCTTCTTCTAAGATTGATAATGTTTTTAGATATACTTCTAGGGGTTGGTTGGTGTTACGATAGACATTATAAGAATAGTTCAAGTAGCCGATAGAGAGGTTTGTTTGTTCGCTAGGTGATTTGGCAAGGAATACTTGAGCTTTAAGCATATTTTGGAAGGCTTTATTGTGTTGATTTTTTTTTGCGTCAAAATAAGACCTATTAGAATAGAGCAAACCTATGGTTTCATTCCACGAAATTACAACTTTTTTCTTTGAATCCTTACTATAATCAAATCCTGTTAATTTGTGGAATTGATCTTGAGCTTGTTTATTTTCGGAGATGGATAGGCCGTCTTTGATGGTATTTTCGATCTCTGACATCTGACCATCTAATGTTGCAAGCGTATAAACGTGAGTGGGTAAAATAATCGATTTCGCATCAATCCCAAACATCTTCAAAAACAAATTCATTAATACTGTGGCTGAGAGACAATTGAAATATCCATCTTCAAAGACTTCTTTAAGGGTTGTGGCGGAGAGACGGTATTGGATAAATACGTTAGTATGCAAGTAATTACCAATAGTGATAGCTTTTTGACGTTGGTTTGCACCACGTGGGATCGAACGCTCTATCTCTCTTTTCCAACGCATCACCTCAGAACTATACAAAGCAAAAAGATCAGGTTCTATACCACTAGCAATGAATGTCGCTTCGATATCAGTGATTAAAGACGGGTTACTTAAAAGCATCTCTTCGTAGTGATTGTCGGTTTGAATAAATTGAGAACGAAAAGAAAAAAGCGGTGAGACAGTTAATTGCAGTAACACAAAGCTAGCTAAAAATTTATTCAAAGGGGATAACATATTCCGTCTCCTCAGATTCTTCTTCTATTTTTTCGATTAAAATAGGAAGTTCCTCTATAATTGGGTGGAGTTCTTGGGAGAGTGGCTTTGGAGAAAAAATCTCTATAATCACTGCACATAAAAAAGCCAAGATCACTCCTAAGGGAAACATGATTCCATAAATAGTCAAAATCACACCAATTAGAGTAATAACATTTCTTTTATCGGCAGGGAATCCTTTAAAGTAAAAGTATGACAAAAGAATAATGATAAGAGTTAAATTATATAGAATAGGACTGATAATAAAAAGATAATAAATACTCATAATGCCGTAAAAACAAAATAATATTTTTTGGAAAGAAAAGTTTTCTTCATCAAAAATCAATGCCAAAATATACATTATGATCCCAAAAAAAGAATAAGGTAGAAAATATTTTTCATTATAGAAAGTAACAGGTGACAAGGCTAAGAAAAGACCAAGAATTTTAAAAAAACGCATCGTTATCCTTTAGAGAGATTTGTTAAGTATAGCATATTTCAATACATTTGACAATATATCCTCTCTATCTCCAATGAATAAATCTATTTATTGAAAAATTCATTTGTTGAAAAAAATGATAAAAACTGCTATAATAGTTTAATAAAGTCTAGAAGATCGAAGAGGTTGTTATGCAGATCAAATTATTGTTTATTTCTCCAGACGCGGAAGGTAGCTGTGAATATGGAGCTCGTATTTGTTATGATTCTGGTCATAAAATGACAGAAACCAGTCGTGAGAAATTTCTCCCAAATCTCCTTAAATCTGGACATACTTCTATTTTTGAGCATAGTTCTGCGAGCTTTCATATTGAAGGAATCAGTCGTGCGGCGTCTCACCAGATTGTGAGACATCGTTTGAGTTCTTTTAGTCAGCGTTCTCAGCGTTATGTTAATGAGCAGAATTTTGAATTTGTTACCCCACCAAAAATTGCTGAGAATCAAGAAGCAAATGAATTATACAAAAAAATTATGGCCGAGATCAATGCCTATTACCATGATTTAGTGGAACTTGGTATAAAGAAAGAAGATGCACGTTTCATCCTTCCTAATGCAGCAGCTACTGAGCTTGTGATGACGGCAAACTTTAGAGAATGGCTTCATATTATTGATATGCGTGTATCTCGTGGTGCTCAATGGGAAATCAGAGAGCTCTTAACGATTATTTGGAAAGAATTATATCAACAAGCTCCTAATATTTTTGGATTGACCTATTTTGAAAATTGGAGTAAGGATGCTGATTTCAAAAAGGCGATTTTCGAAGAAAGGATTGCAAACTAAATGAGTCTCTTTGATTCGGAACCTCTTGCCTATCGAATGGCGCCGAAAACGCTTGATCAATACGAAGGTCAATCGCACCTTATTGGAGAACAGCGTCCTATTAGCACGATGATCGCCAACAAAATGGTACAATCGATGATTTTTTATGGAGCTCCTGCTTCTGGGAAGACGGGGCTTGCTCGCTTGATTGCACAGGAGATTGATGCAGAATATTTGAGCTTGAATGCCTTGACCTTGAGTAGTGATGAGATTCGCAATACCCATGATAAGGCGTTTCAAAATAGAGAAATGAACCGAAAAACTGTGGTTTTTATTGATGAAATTCACCGCCTCACCAAACCAAAGCAAGATGCGTTTTTATCGTCTTTGGAGTCGGGATTGATTATTTTGATAGGGGCGACAACAGAAAATCCCTATTTTTCGCTCAATCCAGCTCTCCGATCTCGTGTGCTTATCTTTGAATTTTTTCCTCTTAATAAAGAACAAAAAAAACATATTTTGGATAGGGCTTTGCTGACGGATTTGATTTTGTTACCTTTAGAGTTGACAATGAATGACGAAGCAAAAAACTTTCTGATTCAATATTCTTCTGATCCTCGAAACATGCTCAATATTCTTGAAACAGCTGCTTTGTCCTTGCCTGTGGGATCAAAAGATCTTTCTTTGGCTCATCTCCAAAACGTCATGCAAAAAAAAGACACCAAATATGATTCCAAAGATATGCATTATGATGTGATTTCTGCGTTCATCAAGAGTGTCCGTGGAAGTGATCCTGATGCTGCTGTTTATTATCTTGCGTGGATGGTCAATTCTGGCGAAGATCCTCGATTTATTTTTCGTCGATTGATGATCTTGGCGACGGAGGATGTTGGTCTTGCTTATCCTGAGGCGATCACTGTGGTAGTGGCTTGTGCGGATGCTTTTGAAAGGGTAGGGATGCCTGAAGGAATGTTCATGATGGCGCACGCTACTTTATATCTTGCGAATTTGCCAAAAAGTAATTCTACTAAGGCCTTCTTTGCTGCGATGGAAGATATTAAAAATGGTCAACTATATCCAGTGCCGTCCTATCTTCGCGATCAAGCACATTTTAGTCAAGATAAAAAAAATCAACCAAAATATCTTTATCCACATGAATTTCCAGATCATTTTGTGAAACAAAAATACACTTCTCAACCTGTTTCTTACTACTATCCAACAGAACAAGGTTTTGAGAAGAAGATTGCGGAACGTCTGAAGAGGATTTGGGGCAATGAAAAATTTAATTATTAATGTATTTAAGGAAGATAATATGCAAAAGATAACATTATTATTGGGAGTATTTTTCTTTATAGCTGCTTGTGGTACTCCAAAAATGTCTACAAAAACTTGGCTCAAAGAATACGAAGCTCTCCTTCAAGAAACAGCACAAATGGGAGACGACGCACCAACGGAGTTTATTTACGATATTTATGAACGTTTATCCGAAAAAGAAGCTGAGATTGATGTGATGGTAGAAGGACTTTCTGTACAAGAAAAATCCGAATTTTTGTCTGATTTTTATGATCTTAAACTTCAATATATCAACAATCCTCAACAATAATTCAAATCTAAAAACACCCTACAAGAGGGTGTTTTTTGTTTATTCATGGAGAGCTTCCACACCCCAAATTTCTTCAGCGTATTCTTTAATGGTTCTGTCAGATGAAAACTTACCACATTTTGCAATGTTATGCAGCATGATTTTTGCCCATTTTTTTCTATCACGATAGAGCTTGTCTATTTCTTTTTGTGCTTTGATATAGGATTCAAAATCTTTTAATAAATAATACCGATCGGCATGATTTCCTTCTATTCCATGGATTAACGAATCAAAAATTTCTTGAAAAAGATAAGGATTCTCTCCAAAGGTGAAACTTTGATCAATCAAACTATCCAAAACTTTTCTTAATTGAGGATCTCGTTGATAGTAGTCTATCGCGTGATATGTGCCTGATTCATCTAGTTCTTTTATTTCATCGGCTGTTGCACCAAATATCACACAATTATCATCTCCGACTTCTTCAAGGATTTCAATATTAGCACCGTCAAGAGTACCTAGTGTGATAGCGCCGTTTGCCATAAATTTCATATTTCCTGTTCCGGATGCTTCTTTACCAGCGGTGGAAATTTGTTCACTGACGTCCGCAGCAGGGAAGATGTGCTCAGCAATCGAGACTTGATAATTTGGTATGAATACTACTTTGAGTTTTTTATTGGTGTAAGGATTGTTGTTGACTACATTTGCTACGTTATTGATGAGCTTGATAATTAATTTTGCCATACGATATCCCGAGGCTGCTTTTGCTGCGAAGATAAATGTTCTTGGGTGGATATCAAGATTAGGGTTGAGCTGGATTTCTTGATAAAGATAAATAATATGTAAAACATTTAGGAGTTGTCGTTTATACTCATGAAGGCGTTTTACTTGCACATCGAAGATAGAATTATGGTCAATATCTATTCCTGTCCATTCCTTGATATAGGCTGTAAGATCTATTTTATTTTCGTCTTTAATGTCAAGTAATTCATTCAAAAATTCCTCATCATCTTCAAAAGCCAAAAGTTTTTTTAGATCATCTAGATTGTGTTGCCAAGAATCCCCAATTTTTTTATTAATTGCGGAGGTGAGGAGAGGGTTTGATTTGATGAGCCATCTACGGGGTGTGATGCCATTTGTTTTATTTGTGAATTTTTCTGGGTAGATTAAATACCAATCTTTCAAGGTATCAGATTTGATGATTTCCGTATGCAGTTGAGCGACGCCATTGATTTTTTGTGATCCAATAATAGCCAAATGAGCCATATGAACCACGCCATGAGATAAGATTGACAAAGAATCTGCCAATTCAGGAGCTTCGGGATATTTTTCATGAATATCACGCAAAAATCGGCGATTTATTTCTTCGATGATTTGGTAAATGCGTGGTAAAAGAGTACGGAACATATCAATATTCCATGTTTCGAGAGCTTCGGTGAGTACTGTATGGTTGGTATAATTGAAGATACGCGTACACATTTCCCATGCCGCGCACCAGTCGATGTGTTTTTCATCAAGCAAAATACGCATTAATTCGGGAATTGCAACAACGGGGTGAGTGTCATTTAGTTGTACAGCAAACTTTTCTGGAAGCAAGTGCCAAGAATCTTCACCATATTGATAAACAAACTTATTAATAATGTCCTGCATGGTCGCAGAACACAAAAAATATTCTTGTCTTAGACGCAATTCTTTTCCACTTAATGAGTTATCATTTGGATAGAGGACACGAGAAATATTATCTGCAGCATTTTGATTTGCGACGGCTTTTTGATAATCACCTTGATTGAATGCAACAATATCAAATGGTTCTGGAGCTTTTGCTTTCCAGAGGCGAAGAGTGTTTATGTGTTTATTTTTGAAACCAACGATAGGCATATCATAAGGTACGGCAATTACGGTTTCGGCATCTTCAAGACGAAATTCCACACGACCAGTCTCCCCAATAAAATTATCCACATAGCCACCAAATTTAACCATTACGGATGCGTTGTCACGTCGGATCTCCCAAGGGTCCATTTCTTCAGACCATGAGTCGGGCTTTTCGATTTGGTAACCGTTTTCGATTTTTTGTGCGAACATACCATACTTATACCTGATTCCGTATCCTTGTCCTATGATTTTGAGTGTTGCCATAGAATCTAAAAAACAAGCTGCAAGTCTGCCAAGACCACCATTTCCAAGACCTGGGTCTGGTTCTTGTTTTTCGATAAGATTCATATCCAAGCCGAATTCTTCCAAAAGCTCTGTGATAGTTTCGTTGATACCAAAGTTGATGAGGTTATTTCCGAGAGATCTTCCCATTAAAAATTCAGCAGAAATATATGCGACTTCTTTTTGATGAGATTCTTGAGAGGCTCTTTTTGTGTCAACCCATGAATCGGTGATGTAAACCATCATAGCACCGCTAATGGCACGATAGATTTCTTCCAAAGAAGCTTCTTGCGGATTTTTTCCAGTATTTTCTTTAATATTATCAATAACAATTCTTCGTAGACTTTCTTTATCAAATTGCATACTCATAGTTTTCTCCTCAAATTAAAAGTGCTATTATTCCAAAACTACAAAATCCAAGCCGAAAAATCAACTCTTTTCTTTATAAATATAAACTTTTTCTATAAATAACTAATAAAATTCAGTCTTAAACTGAAAAAAATTTAAAAAATGCCGAAAATAAAGATAGGGTTCTTTTTAAAATGTAAAACATCAAAAGAATTCAAATCATTTTAGAAATGAGGCAGAGATCGTGAGAATTAATCGATTGATTGTGAGAAAAAGTGGGCCACTTGTTGATATGGACATTGCATTTAAGCCTGTAACAGTGATTGTTGGGGATAATGGACGAGGGAAGACTTGTCTTATTAATTGGATTTCGCGTGGTCTCTTTGAAAAACCAAACAAAAACAGCTTTGGCGAAGTTTGGTCTGATGAATTACAACAAGCTGCTCATGTCAATATGAACGTAGAACGTGTTCCTGGTGGACTTGATCCGGAGCGTATGAAAAATCTTCTCTTTATACAAGAATCCGACATTGCTTTCAAATCAAAAAATACAGAATATGCCAATTTAGATGTGTTTTGGGATGATGAGATTCAGTCTATTTTGTATGGCAAGGATTTTCTTTCTCAAAAATTACAGAAAAACTTTTTAGACTCCATGGGTGTTGTGGGCAAGAATGCTTGGTTGAAGCGTTTGCAAACAGATCTTATGGCTCTTCAACATTCTTTGGAGCAGTCCTTGCCTATGCTTGAGTTGATTGATGCTCAGGAACAAACGCTCAATTCCGCAAATCAATTTCTTGGATCTATCGATAGACAAGAAACTCGTATCCAATCTAAAGATGAAGCTTATTTTGTGGTGGAACAGATTGCTTTAGGGCGAAAATATGTAGAAATGTTTGAGCAATACGAGCAATTAAAACGTCAATATGAAGAAGTAAAAAAAGAACAAGACCTTGTTCAGTATAAAGAACAAAGCCTTGTAAAGCTAGAAGATAGAAGTTTCTCCCTAGAAGATGAGATTTCTTCTGCAAAATCTGAAATTATTGATCTTAAAGAAGCTGAAGAAAATATGCTGGAGAATCCTTTTGGGGTGTCTGGCAGCACGACTTTTTCTAATATTTTGTCATTTTTATTGGGGACGGCGCTTATTGCTCTTGGATTGTCTATTTCTTTCAAAATGCGTACCGCTCCTATGAATCAAGAAAAAATCTTAGGTTTGTTCTCTTTTGGATTGGGAGCTGTGTTGCTTTTTACGGCTTGGATCAAGGCTCTTGCTGTTCAGGTTTTTACTGATAAGGATAGAAAATCTTTCATTCAAGATTATCTTGTAGGCCGTGCTAAACACAAGCTTGAAACAAGAGAACGTCAACTCGAAAAATTTCAAACAGAATACGATGAAATCCAAAAAGAATCTCGTGATCTTAGAAAGGAACTCCGTACACTCAAGCTTCAAAAAGATATTCGCGTGCAAGAAGCAGCTTCTTTTAGACGTTTTGCACAGGAAATCCAGATCCTTGCAGATCAGGTTTATACACAACTTGGAACAGACCAACCTGATGTGATTTATCAAAAAACAAAAGATCTAGAACGAAAATTAGGCTCAACAGTTTTAGATCATGATTACACAGAATTAAAGACATTAATTGATGATAAAAATGGTCTTGTAGCCCGAAAAAATAAAAGTTCACAAGAATATCAGCGTGCTAGAAATTCTCTTGAAAAGCAAATTGTCCCTCTTATTAATAATCTCAAAAATAACCCAAATATGCAAGCTGTCTATCACTTCTATCCTGAAGTTGAAAAAATTTCTTTCAAAACACACCTCACAAGCTATGAAGATTTATTAAATTTAGTTGATATGCTTTGCGATGAAGTCAATCAAGATGTCTATTCAGCTGATAAATTAGTAACGATCCATAATCGTTTTGAACATACAAGAGATCATCTATTGCACAAAGCTTTGAATTCTCCTTTTATGAAACATCTCGTTCAAGTCATCTATGGTGGGCAATATAGCCATTTTCTAGCAGAATTTGAACCAAATGAAAAAATCCGACTCTTTGCTGTTACAGGTCAAGGCGAACGTTTCCCACTAGAGTCGCTCAGCTCAACAACAATTGCTCAGTTTTGGTTGATGCTGAGATTGGTGGTTGCTAAAACCATTCTCGGTCACCATAGAGGCGTGATTCTATTAGATGATCCTTTGGTATCTTTTGATACACTACGTAAGAGGTCTTTCTTGGAGCTTCTCAACGCCTTTGCTCATGAGGGGTGGCAGATAATTTACACTATGACGGATGATAGAGCCTTTTTTGATCAATTTGTTGATCTTTTTGGGTCAGAAATGACTCTTGTGAACTTGAATAAAAGATAAAAAATTAATAATGAAGCCTTGTGCTAAGGAATTTTTATGAAATATTTATATAGCTTATGTGCCTTTTTGATATTGGCGACACCTATGTACTCCCTTCAAAAAAACGAAATCGAAGACCGTTACTCGAGAGCAATTGATCTTCGTTATCGTGGTGATCTTGCTCGTTCTCGATTTTTGTTAGAGTCTTTGTATCTTGAGGGTGTAACGAATGAATACGTTCTCAGTATTTTGACAGAAGTTTACTTTGATTATTTGAGTGATCTTGCTGCAAAAAACGAAAACGAAACTATTCAACGTTCTTATGGAGGAATCCGTGAGAATATCGCCAAAATTTGGGATATGTATCCAGAATCCGAAGCTATCCAAAAAAATGCTATTCGTATTGCTTGGGGAATGGGAGACATGAATTTTGCACTTGCTATGAGTTTTTTATCTACAGAAAAAAATCCTTATCACCTTTGGGCGAACTATTTTTTAGGAAATCATTTTATTCAAGAATCTAATGCTGCTTATGCTTGTCCATATTTTAAGAAAGTTGCCAAAAAAGAAATCACAGAAAATGGTGCTGAACAATTTATTTTTCAAAGCCGACATAATGTTGGTGATATGAGTTTTGAGAATGCCAACTACACTCAAGCCATAGAATATTATGAAAAAGCCATGGAGCTTTCTGTTAATATTGAGCTTGTGGTGAAGCTTGCGATGGCTTATGCTCATGATGATAAATTTGAACAAGCGATTTCTTACTTCCAGCAGATTCCTATACCAACACTCTCTGCAGAGCTTTTTGATGCTTATGTTGGTGTACTCTACCTCCACAACACTCCAGACTCTTTATCTCTCATGAATCTTTTACTTTCTCAGCGTTTTGAAGATCTCCCACCTTATTCTAAGGCACTTGCTTTTTCTCGTTTGGGGCAGACTCAGAAGGCGCTTACGTTCTTAGATGAGGATATTTTTCTTGCGGGTGAATTGCCTCAAGTGTTTTATGGTTTCAAGATTGAGTTACTAGACCGTATCCAAAAATATCAAGATCAAAAAATTGATGCACAAATCATGATGGCTACAGATCTTGTGAAACAAAAAAAGTTTGATCAAGCACGTAAGATTCTCTCCACAATCAACCCAAAAAAAATTCCCCATACCCAACAAGAGGCATTTGCGCTAATTTCAGGGGAAGTGTCTTTAGGATTGAGAGAATATAAGGATGCCTTGCTTCATTTTGAAAAGGCTGTCAAAAAAATGGAAAATCCTCTTCCTACTTATGCACAGATTTTTGATATTTATATTATTTTGAAACAGTTTGATAAGGCCGAAGCCCTCCTCCCAAAAATGACTATTAATAGTGATGTTTTCTATTCTTATCTTTATTACTCCAAAAAAGATTATACAAAAGCCGTGGAATATATCGAAAATATTCTTGCGATTACGGATTCTAATTTGGTACTAAATAATATGGCAGCAGCTATCTATGTAGAGTTAGAGGATTTTGAAAGAGCCGAAGAGATTTTATTAAATTCTTATAAAAGCCACCCTGCTGATGTGACAACACTCAATCATCTTGCTTATATTTATGCAGAGAGACAAATCAATCTTGATAAGGCTCTTGCTTATGCGGAAGAGGCTGTCGATCAAGATGATAATATTGCTTATATGGATACTTTGGCATGGGTGTATATGCAACGCGATGAGCTTGACAAGGCTGGGGATGTGTTTGAGCGTATTGAAAAGAAGATCGCAGAGGGGCGTGAATCCGAAGATCAACTCAAAGAAATCTTTGAACATTTAGAAATATATTATCAAAAAATAGGTAAAACTTACCAAAAACCAAAATAGGAATGTGGCTAACGGTATCGTATCGTGAGAAAAAAAATTAATGACTTTTTGTCTAAAACTCTTTTCTCTTTCTTCTTTATTTACATCGTCTGTCTAGGAATTATTAACATCGCAATTGCTCTAAATAAGCATCATTTAGAGAGTTTCCTTGCGAAAAAATTATTGGCACAATCTGTTACTCTTGATAATGTATCGAATATGCCTTTAGTTTTTATCAGTCTTTCTGATTTGAAGATTGTGGTTGATGATCAGTTATCTCTTTCTGTGGAAGGGATTTATTTCTATTATCGTTTTTGGAAAATCTTCACGAAAGAATTCGAACAAATTATCGGAGATCTTCGTATTGAAAAGATCAAAGTCTTTGGCCATACCCGTAATATTAAAGCTTATCGGATGGCTCTTGAGGAAGAATTTGGCAAAAAAACACCTATCCAATCTCGTCGACAAAAACCTCTAACCAAACAATCTGATTTCGAATTCAAAATTGAAAGAATGGATATGGATGTAGATATTCGATCGATTGAGTTTGTTGTGAAGATGAAAACAGAGTTCCGCAATATGCTTTCGATTAATAATACAAAGATTGCGCTCAAAAATGATAGTTTGGACTTTGGTGCACAGTTGCATCTTGAGTCTGTTTGGAGTAATTGTGTTTTCATTGCGTCAAGTAGCTTCCAAACGAGAGGCTCCTTCACTAATTTTAGTCAATTAGAAGGGGATGCGTTTATTGATTTTACTGATGTGAATTTTGCTGGACTCCCTATTGTCGATCAATTAGTAACCTTGCAATTATCTGTAGAAAGTAATAGGGTCATTCCAAACTTCATCAATAGATCTAACCAAAAAATTGCTGTCGACACAGCGCCTGATGACTTCCAATTTTCGCTTGATAAAAAATTCAAGATTGAATATAAAGACTTTGAAGAATATGAAATGCTTGACTATGCCTATGCTCCGGGCGATTGGAATTTTAAATTAGATCTTAGGCAGACCGATCAGTGGTATTTAAATGCATCCTTAAAATCTCACCAACACCCAAATAATGGACTTGAATTAAAAATCGATCCTGTCGATGACAATCTATATAAACTAAAATTAGATCTTAAAACTCACTATTTTGGCGCTTTGAAAGGAGATCTTTTTGTGCGTCTCAAAGAAGGATTCTATCCTATGCCTAATGGGACATTGAACCTTGATAATGTTCGTTTTGTTTTGGCTGGTCTTGTCTTCTCAGGGAATGCTGTGGTCAATTCTGTACCAGGTAAGAATGCGATTTGTGTGACAGCATTTGATGTTGCGATGAATGGTGGCCATATCGGAAATACGAGAGCTATTTTTGGTTTTCACACGGGATATGTAACAATCAAACCAGCTCCAATCCCAAATATGGCAGCTTCTGTTGATGCGTATTTGGGTAAATATATCGATGTTCAAATTAAAGCCCTCGATGTTGATGGGGATTTTGTCTATAAAAATGTGAAACTGCCATTTTTTGGGCTTCCGACCTCTCGTTATATCGGTGATATCAGTATTACAAAAGATAATGCTGATAGCCCTGTCCAATTCAACGCAAGTGTCGAAGGCTTCCTTGACGGTGAAAAACAAATCGAAACAGAGCTCTATGGAACAGACGGAATTATTTCTATTCCTCATTTCCGTTTTATTAGTCAAGATCTCACATTGAACGGAGACGTTCGTATTAATAGTCAACGTAGCAATACGATTGTTCAAGTTGATGCCTTTGCCCAACTTCATCAAAATGATCCTTTACCAATAGATGTTCGAGTCAATGTCCAGAAGAAAAATGCTCTTGTAGATGGGATTATTGATGATATAGTTCAATTTAAAACAGAAAGTGATCCTTCAGGAACGTCCTTTTCTATTGATTTTGAAGATTATGTCTTGAGTAAGCTTGGTCTAGCAGGTAAGCTTGACGGTGGAGTTGATATTGAATTTGATGAAGAGGGCTGGAAAAACTTTTCCGTGAAGAATGCAGCCTGGAAACTTGATGATCAAGCCTTTCGTTTGAGTTTTGATTCTGAGAGAGTTTCAAATCTTCTTGAAATAACAAATCTCCAATTAGGCTTAAATAGCGAACTACTCAAGGGAGAAGGCTATCTCAATGTTTCGGGGAATAGTGCCTTTGCTGGTGCTTTCAACTTCCATCGAGGAGGATCCTTGAGTTTTGCGACAGGATCTTATACTTGGAAATTTAAAACAGATATTTATAATTATTATATCCCAGATATTCGTAAGATTCCTTTTGTGAAAGAAATCGATATTCCTGAGCAGTTCGTGAGTTCTGTGTTGATGGATTTGAATCTTGATGTGAAAGGAACTTGGGGCAATCCTCAAATTCAAAGTAGGTTGGCACTCCGATCAACAGGTGCAGCTCCATATTTTCAGCTTGTTATTCCCGAGCTTGTCAAGAAAGATCAGAGCCTCATACTGACGAATCTTCGCTTGAGGACTGATTTGCTTAATTTGGACAGTGATTTGGCGATGGATTTCGGCAATGAACATCTTGAAGCAAATCTTTCCGGTGCTTTTGCGGTACAAGAATTTGCAAAGAGTCGTTATTCTTTATCTTTTTATAGTTCTAATGACGTTCAAGCCTTGCAATATCAATTAAGCAACCTCTATATTGTTTCCAAAAAGCCCATGACACTTTCTGGTAGGGTTATTAATTCCAAAGATCAGTACTTACTTTTGTCTGACCATCCTCGTTATGGTATTGCGGGATCTTATATTAAAAATAATCGGATGTGGGATATTGTCTTCAAATCTGATAGTATCGAAGCCCGTTCAGGGGGACGTTTTGTCCGTAATAATGATGTTCTTGCCAATTTCACTTCAAAAATTGCTCTAGATAAGATGTCATTTTCTGGAGATATTAGACGTGTTAAGGGGACTGTTGGTGTTTATTCAACGATAGAAGGAAGTCTTGACAATCCTCGTATCGACGGGAAGATCTCTTCATCCAATCTCAGCCTACAACTTGCATCTTTAAAGAATCGTATCAGCATAGAAGATGTTGTAGATATTCCGATATCGAACAATATTGTCAGCTTCCCTGATATTAAGATTGAAGCGGGTAAAGAAAATCCATTTTATCTTGATGGCTTTCTTGAATTCCGAGATCGTGGTATCTCAGAAGCGAACCTCAATCTTTATTCCAAAAAATTACTCCCAAATTCCAAAGATTCTTCATTGAATTGGAATGTGAGATTTCCTTATCTTAATATCAGAGGTAAGACCTTAATTGATCGTTTCTCATTGGTGGGGGCTGGAGACGGACTCACCTTAGAAACATATATTACTGCAGAAAATATGAATATAGGATTGGAATTGGCGGATTCTTTTGCTAATATTGGGCGCTCTGATGAAGATATTCCTGCCATCAATCCTGTTGCCGCAATGCTATCATCACTAAATCTGAACGTACACGTAAATGTCCAACAAGGATTCCGCTTCTTCAATCAACTTTTTGATCTTACTTTTGAAAAGAATGCTGGAGTAGTGTCCCTTCAAGGGAACATTGTGGATAATACTGTGGTTGTTTCTGGGAATATGGATATTACAAAGGGTAAAGTGAATTACTTAAATACTGATCTCAAGGTCGAAGGTGGCGCCCTCCAATTCTCGCAAGAATACGGCGACCCTTTCCCAACAATCAATCTACAGACTGTTACCACAAAATACTCTTCTCGAAATGAGCAAGTAGATATTTACGTTAATTTTCAGGGTAAATTACCTAATATTGAGCTTTCATCTATTTCTTCGAATCCACCATTGCCAAATAGTCAACTTCTTAATATTTTGAGTGGTGGAACTACGGACAGAGCAACCACACGCGATAACACCGCTCAATCCACAGGACAAGTTCTCGCCTCAGGTGTGGAGGTGGCGGAGAATCTATTATTTACAACACCTCTTTCTCAACGTATCCAGCGTTTGTTACCGTTTATTGATATGATCGAAATTAAAACAGATTTCCTAGGAAATATTACACGTGTTCTTTCCGATGGCGGAGAAGTTTCCGGATTAAGTGTGTTGCACGGAACGGAAGTATCTATTGCTCAGTTTATTCCGAATCTCCCAAATGTCCAATTAAGATATGATTTGAGGTTAGAATCTTTGGATAATACTAGTGTGAACAGCAGTACAGACTTAGTTCAAGTCCATAAAGCAGGTGTTGAGCTTGCTTATCCTGTCAATCATTGGAGGCTTGGATTGCGTCCAGGTATTGCTGGAAAAGTTGGTGATCCCAAAGAACAAGTTCCGGAATTTTTAGTTGAGGGATCTGCGAAGTTTCGTTGGTAATAATATAAAACGTTCATGACTTGAATTTTTCTGAAAAGTTTATTATAATAAAATTCGTGTAGTCTCTATAAATGATTACTGATTTTGGTAATAATCTGCTGAGGTTTTAAAATATGATAAAAAAATATCAGGTTCTTGCTTTACTTTTCTTTGCGACCTCACTTTTTGCACAGCAAACTCGTTTAATCACTGATATTAAATTTCAGGGATTAAAAGCAACTAGTCAAAATGAAGCCTTAGCTGCTATTTCACTTCGTCCAGGCGACGTATTTAGTGAAGGACAATTAAATGTTGCCCTAAAAGATATCTATGCGATGCAACGTTTCCAAGATGTTAAGCTGAATGTTCGTGATGTAAATGGCGGAGTAGAAATCACTTTTACCGTTGTTGAAGAGTCACTCATTGATAAAATTGTATTTGAAGGGGTTTCCAGAATTAAAGCTGGTAAGCTCAGAGATATTATAGATTTGAAAGCAGGGACATCTTTCCGCGAGGCAAGAGCTCGTTCCTCTGTGTTTAAAATTAAAGAACATTATAGAGAAGAAGGAAATCTCGAAGTTGAGGTTGCCTATCGTCTCGAACCTATTAAACAACTTCCTGGTCAATTTGATCTTATTTTTGAAATTAAAGAAGGATCTAAGATTGTTGTCCGAGATATTAATTTCTATGGTGTGACTGTTTTTAAACCCAAAGAACTCGAAAGCAAAATGAAAACCAAGAAGAAAATGTGGATTTTCCGAAGTGGTGTTCTTAAAGAAGACGAATTCATCCAAGATAAAGACCGCATCATCATGTTTTACCAAGAAAATGGTTATATGGATGTTAAGATTCCTCAATTTGACTGGAAAATCGATGACATCAATACACGAAATAAAAATGGTGAAATCACCAAAACAATTCGTGGTATTACCATGGAAATTACTGTTGAAGAAGGCGAAAAGTACAGTGTTGGTGAATTCACTTTTACTGGAAGTACAATCTTCAACAATAAAGAATTGACTAAGTTTCTTGATTTGAAACAAGGTGAAGTTTATAATAAAACAAAAATTGATATTATTCGTCAGAATATTTATAAATTATATGCCGATCGTGGTTATTTGTTTGCAAATATCTCTGCCATTCAAACCAAACGTGCAGATAATGTGATCGATACGGAATTTGTGATCTTTGAAGGTTCCAGAGCCCATATCGAAAATATTTATGTTCGAGGTTATACCAAAACTTTACCTAGTGTTGTTCGTCGTTATATTCAAATCAAAGAAGGTGAACTCTACGTTAACAACAAACTTGAACAAAGTTATAACCGTCTGATGCAGACACAATATTTCTCCAATGTACGTATCGAGCCTTCTGCTGGCAGCGCTGATGGTCTTGTTAATGTTGATTTTGTTGTTACAGAACAAGAAACAGGGATGATTGAGTTCTTCCTTGGTTATGGAACGGTATCAGGATTTAGTGGGGGAATGAAACTCTCTGAAAAAAATCTTTTTGGTCGAGGTTGGCAGATTTCTGTTCGTGGTGAATACGGACAATATAGGCAACTTGGTGAAATTATTTTCACAGAGCCTTCTATTAATAATTCACCATTTTCGATTAGTTTGATCCTTGGGGTTTTCAATACCATCTACGATGATATTCCAACCGATCACAACGGTGATGGATTTATCGATGGTACCGACTTTAACTGGCAAAAAAATCCTGATGAACTCTTGAACTCTTTTGGTTCAGATTATGAATATACAAGGCTCAGCTTCCGTATAGGTCTAGCGTTTGGTATTCAATTTGCTGTCTATTGGAATGCAAATTTTGGTTACGAGATCAACATCTTTAGAGATTATAAAGCAAACTTCTCCACCCCATTGAAATATGATGGAATGTGGCAAATCGATAAAGATTTGATGGATTCTATTGATTTTGGTTGGACAGTTCAAAGTACACTCTATTCAACAGTTCGTTTCAACAATACTGACGGTGGTCTCTGGCCAACAAAAGGTGTTAACACTGCATTATTCCTGTCTTTTGCGGGTGTTGGTGGTGATATCCACTTTATTAACTTTACTTATAATTTTGATGCATACTGGAATCCGTTTTGGCTCTTTACGGTAGCTTTCCACTATGATATGGCGCTTCTTTTCCCTCAATTTGGTGGAAAATTTGTTATCAGGGATGCGAACCGATTAAACTTTGATGGTGTTTATAAAATGCGTGGTTGGTTAAATTATGTCAATCGCGGTGAAGCTTCTTCTTATTTCTCTATCGAAACTCGTCTCCCTGTTTGGAGCTTCATAGGTCTTGTGGGATTCTGGGATTACGGTGCTATTTTCTCAAGCTTTGACAAGTTTAGTTGGAGTCAACCAGACTATATTATGAGTTTTGGTATGGGACTAGCAGTAAATCTACCTGTTCTTCCAATTCGTCTTTATGTAGCACGACCTGTTGAGTGGAAAGGTACAAGCTTCCAGTTAGCAAATGATCCAAGCTTCTGGAAAGGTTGGGAATTTGTATTCTCTATTCAAGGTTTATTCTAAATACAATCCAAAAAGCCCTCCTCTATATAGAGGAGGGCTTTATATTTGGGAAATAATTCCAATCAAAAAAACACCCTGTATAACAGGGTGTTTTTGAAAAGTTCAGACAATTATCTGAGCAATTGTAAAACTTGTTGTGGTTGTTGGTTAGCTTGAGCCAACATTGCGTTAGCAGCTTGGAGCATAACTTGGTTTCTAGCGTGTGCACTAGATTCTTTCGCCATGTTCGCATCTCTGATTTGAGATTCAGCAGACTGCATGTTTTCGTATCCAACGAGGATAGAACGGGATGCAGACTCGAGTCTGTTTTGGTAAGCACCAAGATCAGCTCTTTGTGCGTTCACTCTTCTGAGAGCTTGGTCAACAAGACCGATAACGGAGTTAGCACCGTTTTGTGTACTCAAGGAGATGAAAGAAGCAGTTGCTGGGTTTCCAACAGGTGACTTCAATCCGAGAGCTTGGGAGTTCATTGTTCCGATGTAAACACGAACACGTTCGTCCATGTTAGCACCAACGTGTAAATACATAGATGCTTGAGCAGGAGTTTCAGCTGTTGGTCTGGAGAATGTACCAGTCAACATCTTCATTCCGTTAAACTGAGCTTGAGACGCGATACGGTCGAGCTCAGCAACCATTTGAGAAACCTCAACTTGGATATATCCACGATCTTCATCTGTATAGATACCGTTTGAAGATTGGATAGCTAATTCACGAACACGTTGTAAGATGGATGTTGTTTCAGCTAAGTATCCTTCTGTTGTTTGAATGAAAGAAATACCATCTTGAACGTTCATATTAGCACGGTTCAAACCTTTGATCTGTGTGCGCATTTTCTCAGAAACAGCTAAACCAGAAGCATCGTCTGCAGAGCGATTAATACGCATACCTGAAGATAATTTTTCCATTGTCTTGCTGCTTGCAAGATTCTGAACTGACATTTGACGATTCCCAAATAAAGCTGGGATGTTATTATTGATAACCATAAATCCTCCGTGATATTATGTATCAGTGTTATTTTTTTGTGCGTCCTTGCACATAATTTATTTTCGGTTGTTAAGAAAAAAGCTTTAGGATTTTTTCTTAATTTTTTAGATAGTTTTAAGAACTTGAACTCTGATTCAAGGACTTCTCAATCATATCCGCTAAACCAAATCCTCCTGTTTTGGAGCTGATTTTTGCGTATTCTGTGCCAAGCATACTGTCAAAAATTTCTTGACCAGCATTTGCTTCTCCAAATACGTTTGTTTTGGTTACGGTTTTTTTCATTTCTTTGAACATCATCTCTATAAATAAAGACTCAAATTCTTGTGCAACAGCTTTAGTATCTTTCCCTTGAGCTTTATTTTTTAGTTCGGAAAAGTCATGATTTTGAGCGCGATTCATTGATAACATAGACATATCATTCATAGCTGCAATTTTCATCTTTCCCTCCAAGATTTTTCTTTCTAATTTATTATCGGAACATTCTAAAATTGTATGAGACTTTTTTAGGAATAAATTTTTATTACTTGAGAAAAATACCTAGCTATGCTATACTTTATTCAAAGGGAGAATGAAAATGAAAAAACTGTTACTTTTTCTTTTTTTAACAAGCTGCTCTGTGTCCCTCACCGAGGATGAATTCAAACGTAAACTCATGGATTCCTATGAAATGAACACAGTCGCAGAGATTTTTTTTATCCGTGAACAAAAAGACCTCATCTCTACTGTTGATAGGGATGAGGATGTGTTGGAATTTGATATGGATGCTCAACTCTCTTATATATCTGATGTTTCGGGTGCAAGTAATGTAATACCCGTTTGGAGCTTTGTCTCAGTTGCTGATAATAAAGCGGTTTTCCGTCTCCTTAATAAAGATGCTTATCTTGGGGTGATTCTTGATGGCAATGTTTTGCTTGTAAACACCAACCTTTACTCTTCTCCAAATACAATTAAATATGAATGGATGACGAGTTTTGCTTTAAGGCAATAAATCAAAAAAACGCACCGTAATAGTGCGTTTTATAGTATATCAAATCGTAATAATTCTAGTGAATGAGGCATCTTACCGCGAGCATCTTGTAAAGCATAAGCATAAAAGTATGACAATTCTTTTTTTCTGGGCATAGAGATATTCTTTCCCTGAAGAAAATTCATAGGGTGTTCTCGGCTATCTGACAAGAAGCGTAAGGTTTGGGCTTGGAGTTTATCTTTTTCAGCAATTTCAAGCCAGCTCTCACAAGATAAAAATTTCCCTAAGAAAAATAGAAGATACTTCTCATCGAGACTCTCATAAAAAAGCTCAAAAGCTTCTTTTAAGTCTTCGTAATAAGGAAAGAGATCTCCTTCTAATAGAAAATGATCTATCATTTCGAGTGTGAAAAACATAAATCCCATATAGCGGAGATCATCTCTCGCTTGTGAGGATGATAGGAGTAGTTTGCTATCGGTAAGCTGCAGGGCGTCTTTTTTTTTGGAGATGAGTCCTTCAATAAACGATCCGGATTGAATCATAGCACGTCTAGCGCCTGTTTCGAGAGCGGCACCGTATGCCATGATTTTGACTTTTCCTAATTCTGAGTCCAAAAAATTAAGGATTAGGTGACCCGATCCAAAACCTTTTTTTGATAAGATTAATCCTTCGCAATGACGAGTCATGGTTAGATTTCTTCGTCGACAACTACTTCATCACCATGAAGCATTTCTTCAACAGGAGCTCCTGGATAAATTTTTTCCATCAGGGTGAGTTTGTTGTTATTGTTTTCCATAATACCAAAAGACCCACTTCCTAAATAGACAAGATAATGATTTTTATCCAGTTTTTCTTTAATAGACTCAGAAACTTTTTTATACACACAATCAAAATGTGCCAAACAGTCATGCTCATAATCATGAAGAGCGTACATAATTTCGCGGATAGCACGGTTACAAATAGGACAAGTTTGAGCAATGTTGATCGTAATATTATTGGCTACTTTTTCTTCGACATTAACAGCACCATCGGTGTTCTCGATGATTTCAGGAGCTTTTTCTTCAGAGACTTCTCCATCGACAGGGGTAGGGGACTCTTCAGTAGGAGCAACTTCTATTTTTGGCTTAAGAGTTTTTAGCTGCTTGTTTTTCAAAACAAGAGGTGTAATCATGATCTCATCAGGATTCACTGCCGATAAAATATCCATCAATTCAGCTTTTGTTTCTTTATACTCTGTTGCTTTGAAGAGCTGATCATAATCCCACTTTGGAATATCTTGTTTATGGTGTTTATTATGGTGGTGATTATTGTTATTGTGGTGTTGTTTTTGATACCCATGGTGTCCATGTGATTTGTGATTGTTATGGGTATTTGTTTGCGTGTGAGCAGGGGTAGGGCTTGTTTTTTGTTCAGGCTTCTCAGCTGTTTTGTTTTGTTTGTCTTGGTTTTTATTTCTTCTACGTCTGTTAAAACGTTGGTTGTTACCGTTCGTGTTTGTGTTACTTGTAGTAGTGTTGCTTGATTTTTCCACAGAAAACCTCATAGTGTCATTTAATTTTTTATTATTATTTTGTATTATACACTATATTGCATTTATTTGTAAATATTAAGCCTATTTTTTCTTCTTTAAAATACTATAATTATCTAGTATTTTTGCCGATTACTAAGATATTAAAATATTATTCCAATTTCACAAGGAGATTGTTATGAAAGCTCAAGGAATTGTTGTTCGTGCAGAGGGTCGTTGTCGTGGTTTGTCTATTAAATCCATTCCTATGCAATCTCAATATTTTCTCCCTATTGGGGCTGAGGGTTTGCTCATTCAAAAAGGTCAAGAAGTCCGTATTGGTCAAGTAATTACTCCCGATATTGGTACAAATGTCTTAAATCATAGCCCTATTGATGGGATTTTTGAGGAAGTCCAAAGCTTTCATGGACAAGATTATGCTGTTATTCGTGCTCATGCTCAACAAAATTGGCCTGAATACCCAAATCAAGATCCTTTCATAAAGACTCCTGATGAGTTGATTGAAGATGTCCGAAAGGCTGGAATTGTTGGTATGGGTGGGGCTGGATTTCCTACCCACCTCAAACTTAAAACTGCTAAAAATAAAGTCCATACAATTCTTATTAACGGTGTAGAATGTGAACCCTTCCTCGCAAGTGATGTGGCCTTAATGTTGGAACATGCTTCGCAAATTGTTCAAGGGGCTCGTTTGATTCGTTATATTGTCGGAGCAAAATACATCACTATTGCTATTCATAAAAATCCAGAACTTCGTGCTCATCTTGAAACTTATATCGATGAAACCATTCAAGTCATCGAAACAGAATCGATTTATCCTAGTGGATTTGAAAAATTTCTTGTTAAACAAATGACAGAACAAGAAATTAATTATAAACAATTTACAATCGACGCTGGCATCATCACCCAAAATGTCGCAACAACTTTTGCGATATATGAGGCTCTCGTTAAAAATAAACCCCTTTTCGAAAGAACCTTGACTGTAGATGGCGCGTTGGCGAATGAATATGGAAATTTCCGTGTATTAATTGGGACACCTATCTCTGCCTTTATGAGGCCTTTTGCTGATTTTAATGCTTGTGTTGGTATCAATGGAGGCCCTATGATGGGGCGTTCTCTCCAAACCGCCCAAAGCACAATGAAAAATATGAATGGTGTGCTAATCTTTGAGGGGGAAATTGATGAACCCGAAACAGAATGTATTTCTTGTTCGGCTTGTGTGACTCACTGTCCCATGAGATTAGAACCATTTCGATTGATTGATATGCTTCGACATGAAGAATCAGATTTAGCGATAGAAGATGGTGTTTTAGAATGTATTGGATGTAATGCTTGTAGCTATGTTTGTCCTTCATACATACCTCTTGGAAGCACCATTTTCCAAGGAAAACGCACTTTAATGACTCAAAAAAAATAGGAGGTTCTTCATGAAAGTTTATGATAAAGTTTGGTCTACAGCTCCTTTTATTAGATCAAAAATGGATTCTTCAACCATTATGCGTGAAGTGATGATTGCCTTGACTTTTGTGGCTGTTGCATCGGTTTTACTTTTTGGCTATGCACCTTTAGTGATCTTTGCTATAGCCTTTAGTACAGGTGGATTAATAGTTCTCCTATCAGGATTTTTTTACAGTAGTTTTTATTTTAATAGCGATACGTGGAAAGTTTCTGTATTGATTTTTTGTCTAAGTTTGCCTCCTACGGCTCCATGGTATGTTGTAATAGTAGGTGTGATTACAATTTTATTTATGTCAAAATGGCTCTTTGCTATTGGCTCAAAAAATGTCTTTAACCCTGCTCTAATAGGGCGTATTGTTGTGATGACTCTTTTCTCAAACGATATGGCCACAAGATGGGTCTTTCCTATCCCAAAACTCCTCCCTCTGATCCGTCAAACCAAACCAGAATTATCGTTTATTCAAGCTCTTTTCGAATCCATGCATGTGATTGCTGGACGTAAAGAATTTTCTTTTGATAGTAATTTATTACAAGGTGCTGATACATTATCTGGTGTGTCCATGCCAATGTATCAAGACGCGATTTCTGGTCCAACAGGACTAACTTCTCTGAAAAATTTTGCTGATACACAAACTGAGTTACCTTGGATTGATATGCTGGATGTATTATTTGGGAATCGTATGGGAGCTATTGGTGAGACATCGATTCTGATTATTTGTATTGCTTTTCTCTATCTTGTCATCAAAAAAATCATTGATCCATGGATTCCTTTGATCTATATTGCTACGATATGGCTTCTTACCTATATTTTTGGTGGATTGGCTTTGTATCAAGGTCTATTTTATTTCCCAGCTTCTTTATATGTCTTCTATGGATCTGCGTTTTTTGTAGCAGTTTTCATGCTGACTGATTATGGATCTACTCCAGTAAATAAAAAAGCTCGATATATTTTGGCGTTGGCGGCAGCAATTATTGTTGTTATCGGTCGAATCAAGGATCATTATGGAGATCCTCAAACCTATACTTTGTTGTTTCTTAATTTCATGGCACCCTTTTTAGAAAAGGTTTACCGCTCAAAACCTTATGCACAGATTTATAACAAATTCCATCAAACAACCTCTCAACTTCCTATTATGTGGAATAAAATCATCTTGGGAATGTTTATTATTTTGATGTCTTACATAGGGTCTCAATTCCTTCCTATTGAAGAATTTCAAACCCGAAAAGAGCACCAAAATCAACAAATTCTTCGTAGTCTGTTTGATAATTATATCGTCCAACAAAAATTTTCCTCAAATGTCTTCCAAGTAACAGATGAATATCAAGAACCCCTTGATGTCGTATTTTCTTCCAAACACGGTTATAGAGCGCGTCATATCAACATGGTGATTGTCTTCCAAGGCAACAAAATTAAAGACTTAGAAATCCTACCGCCATTCGATGAAACGCGTGGTATCGGTGATAAACTCTATGCCGAAAATTGGGAGAAAAATCTTATTGGATTGACAGTTGAAGACCTAGATATTAGTGTTTTGGATCTTTCCCAATATGCAATCGACGTAATTTCAGGTGCCACAGAAACCACATCAACAATCTTAGCTATAGTAAAGCACGCCGACGAAGAACGCAAAAAATATATTAAAAGCGTGGAGGTAACAGAATGAATTCCTCGAATTATTCCGGAATCTTAATCCGTTTTTTACTTTATCCTCTTCTCTTTACGACAGCGTTTGCATCTGAAGGTGTTGTCGTTGCGATAGGGGTGTTGCTTATCTATCCTCTCTTAGGTATTTTGAGCGATTTCTTAGAAAATAAAATTCATGCTATTGAATCTGTATATCTTGTTACATTTTTTGGAGTGCTGCTTGGAAGCTTGTACATTCTTGTCGTGGGTATGATAGATTGGGAAATTTATGAAAAGCTTAAATTTGTCTTTCCAACATCAATGACTGCTTCAGCGCTATTGCTTTGCTGGTTGGATAAAGGACAACGCGATGGAGAATCCACTCACTTTGCGGAGGCAATGATTACCGCAATATTAATTTTTACTTTTTCGTGTTTGAGGGATATTTTTGGCAATGGGACTCTTGATTTTCGTTTTGGGGAATTTGGAGTGATTTATACTTTTGGTATTGACGTTCCCTTCAAATCTCGTCAACAAGAACTTGTCAAGTGGTTCTCAGATCTTAGCTTTTCTGCCTTACAATCCCGTGCCATGGGTTTTTGGGGTGTGATGATCTTTTTGGCTATCATTCAGTCTTTCAAAGGCTCTAAAAATCAATAGGGGACAATAATGCATGAAAATATTGGTTATTTCGAACATATTTTACGCGTCTTTGTAGAAGGGGCAAGAACTTACAATCTTCTTACTTACCATGCGATAGGACTTGGGATGATTGTTCTTTTTAAATACACCTTTCAAGAGTCATTATGGGTGAGCTTGAGATTTTCTTTATTTCTTATGGTTCAAACTATCGTGATGCTCTTAGTCAGTCCTTTTTTCAACACACCTAGTAAAGAAATCTTTATTTTGCTCTTTTTGATAGGGTCAGAGTTGATGATTGCGACAGTGATTGATCGTTTATTACCTGAGTCAGTCCTTGAGAATGGCGTACGTGGCTTTTCCAAGCGAGGAGATGCTATTTTACCTATTGCATTGGCGACAATTCTTACTTATAATTTCCAACCACTTGAGGCAATTTCTTATGCATTTGGTGCGGGGTTAGGTTTTTCTGCGGTTCTTATAGGTATGTCTGCCGTTGCGATTAAATTTTCTTTTCATCGTTTCTCAGAATCGCAAACATTCATCTTCAAGTTTTTCATCATCGGTGTGCTAGCGATGATTTTTATGTAAGACAATAATTTAAATAATATTACTCGGGAGAAAGTAATGGATATCGATATTCGTAAAATTACCGAAATGGCTTCAGAAAAGAAAGAAATGCTTTCTCAGATCGAAGCAGAGTTCGAAAAAGTGATTGTTGGGCAGAAAGCTATATACAAATCACTCATGACAGGTCTTTTGACTGGTGGGCATATTCTTTTAGAAGGTCTTCCAGGACTTGCTAAGACTTTGGCGATTAATACTTTAGCTAAGATTTTAGATCTTGATTTTCAACGTGTTCAATTTACTCCAGATATGTTGCCAGCGGATATTCGTGGGACTTTGATTTATAATCAGGGAAAAGGCGAATTTGATGTCAAGAAGGGGCCTGTATTCACGAACTTTGTGCTTGCTGATGAGATCAATCGTGCTCCAGCAAAGGTTCAAGCAGCTCTTCTTGAGGCGATGCAAGAAAAAACAGTTACTATTGGTGATACAACTTTTGAATTACCAAATCCTTTCCTTGTGATGGCTACTCAAAACCCTATTGAGCAAGAAGGAACTTACACTTTACCTGAAGCTCAAATGGATCGTTTTTTGTTAAAAGTTATTGCCAATTACCCTTCTCGTTCTGAAGAAAAGCGTATTGTTTCTCGTATGGGTGGCTTGATGGAGCCTGAGGTCAAGAAAGTCTTCTCAAAAGAACAAGTCTTAGAATTACAGCAATTTGTTAAGCAAATTTACGCAGATGAAAAAATTGTGGAATACATTGTGAATCTTGTCTATGCAACCCGTGAACCAGAAGTCGCAAATATTAAACCAGAATTCATTAAAGCCGGTGCTTCACCTCGTGCTTCTCTTGCTTTCTTAAAAGCTGCAAAAGCAGAAGCTTTCTTTGATGGACGTGCTTATGTTATTCCAGAAGATATCAAAGCTGTTGCGCATGAAGTGCTTCGTCATAGGGTCTTGATATCTTTTGAAGCCGAAGCTGAAGGTCTTACTTCGGACACTATTATTGATCAGATTCTTCAGAGAGTTGAAATCCCTTAAAACATAAAAATTTATGACTTACTTCTATAAATAAGGAAAAATAATGGAAATAATTTTGTCTATTTTATTAATAGGCCTTTTAGGCGGGATTTTGAGTGGATTATTTGGTATAGGCGGGGCTGTGGTAATTGTTCCTATGCTCACGATGATGGTGGGTATGTCTCAAAAAATGGCGCAAGGTACTGCCTTAGTCTTATTTTTGATTTCACCATCGATGATTGGAGCTTACCAATATTACAAAAACGGCAATGCAGATATCAAAACAGCTCTAATTCTTTGGGTGGGTGTTTTTGTTGGGGCAGCGATTGGAGCTTGGATTATTAATACCGGTCTGAAAGATATCCCATCAGCACATATTATTTTGAAGAGGGCATTTTCCTTGATTATGGTTTTCTTTGCTGTCAAAATGTGGATTTCTTAATATAAAGTCACTTTCTCGATTGGGAGGGTGACTTTTTTGATTAATTTGATTTCATAAATTATAATGAATCAGCAACAAAAAGGAGAATAGAATGTTCAAATCGATTTTATTTGATATGGATGGCCTGATGGTCGATACGGAGAAATTGTACATGAGATATTTTTCCTCACGTCTTTCGGAGATGGGGATAACTTTGAGTAAGGATGTATTTCGTGCTCAGATGGGTCGTGGAATGGCCGGTGCTGCTAACTATTTTATAGAAGAATACAAAATCAACAAAACCACAGAAGAAATGCTGGATTTTCTTAATATTCCAGCCCTTCTTGATGAATTTACAAGTGATAAAAAAAATATTGAAACAATGCCAGGACTTTTTGAATTAATTGAGCAATTTAGAGGTCGTTTGAGTTATGCCATTGCAACAGGATCTGCTGCAAGATTTCGTGATTTCGTGGTAGATACTTTGGAGTTAAAGGGTACGGTGTCTGCATTTGTATCTACGGAAGATGTAGTAAAAGGAAAACCGAATCCAGATATTTATCTTGAGGCAGCACGTCGTTTAGGCACTCCTATTGAGCAATGCTTTGTCTTAGAAGATGCTCCAGCAGGTGTTCTTGCTGGGAAAAGAGCTGGTGCTTATGTTATTGCTGTGCCTAATGAATGGACAAATGCCCATAACTTTGATGAAGCAGATTTTGTTTGTTCTTCTTTATTTGAAGCAGCAGAGCATATTGAAACTTTATTAAAACCAGAGTAAATTATGAAAACAGAATTTCAAAAAATGTGTGATGGAGAAATGTATGTTTCTTCGGATCTTGCTTTACTTGAAATGCGAAAAAAGGCACGACTTGCCATGCATCAATACAATCAAACTTCGCTCGATGAACTAGATACCAGAACTCAAATACTGCAAGGTATTTTTGGTTCGGTGGGAAAAGATGTATATATAGAACCTAGTATTACCTTTGATTATGGATGTAATATTTTTTTAGGGGACGATGTGTATATGAATTTTGGTTGTACGATATTGGATTCAGCAGCTGTTCGTATAGGATCTGGTACGATGATTGCGCCTAATGTTCAAATTTACACAGCTACACACCCTATCGATGTGAAAACTAGAAATAGCGGTATGGAATTTGCTCAAGCCATCACTATTGGAGAGAACTGTTGGATCGGCGGAGGATCTATTATCCTACCAAATGTAACTATAGGAAATAACACCGTTATTGGTGCTGGTAGTGTTGTTACCAAAAATATTCCCGATAACGTAGTAGCGGCTGGGAATCCTTGTCGTGTTATTAAAAATATTCAACAATGATCTTTCTTGAAATCTTATATATCTATTTATAATAATAACATAGGTTATTTTAATTCTTAAATGAATTATTGCTTGCGTATTCTATATTTATGGATTATAATATTACTAGAGTGACGATGAATAGTTACCAGTTATGAAGATATGAATACCTATAAAGTATTTGGATCTAAATTACGATATTTACGTACATGAAATTTTCATTTTATTTTGGAACATAAATAGGAGGAATATTATGAAGTTTGGAGATAAACTCTTAATGTTTTTTAACAAGTTTTCTCAACAGCCACATTTGTTAGCAATCCGTAACGGATTCTTCCAATTGATGCCTTTGATTTTGGCGGGGTCATTTTACGTTTTATTAAATAACGTGATCCTTAACATGCCTATCTTTGAAGGTGCAGAGTGGGTTGCGAATGTAAAAAATGTGGGTGATGCCGTATTTAGAGGGTCTTTAGGTGTTTTATCCTTGCTTGCAGCGTTTCTTACAGCTTACCATTTGGCTACACATTATAAGCAAGATGGTATTCTTTATGGGGTAGTTGCATTCGGATCTCTTATTGCAGTTCTTCCAGGACTCCAAGAAATCAACGGAGCAATGGCATGGGGTGCGCTTGTATTTGGCGATACATCTGCTTCAGGTCTTTTTGTTGCGATCTTAGTTGGTCTTTTATCTGTTGAAGTACTTAGATTCTTCAGCAATTTTAAGCCATTGATTATTTCTATGCCTGATTCTGTACCACCTGCTATTGCGAAATCTTTCAATGCTCTTATTCCTATTTTCTTTACACTTTCAGTGTTTGGTGCAATTGGAGTATTCTTTATTGCTGTGATTGGAAAGCCACTTAATCTTTTCATCGCTGAAGCAATTCAAAAACCAATTATTGCTGTGGTACAAAACCCATGGGGAATTGGTGTTGTATTATTCTTACAAAACCTCTTGTGGACATTTGGTTTGCACGGAGCTTTCGTATTAGGTCCTATTACAGAACCAACATACATGGCTGCTATCCAAGCTAACATTGATCTTGTTCAACAAGGTCAACAAGCTGTTAACATCGTAACAAAACCATTCCTTGATGCTTTTGCATTTATGGGTGGCGGTGGTAACACCATCGGTTTAGTTATTGCGTTGACTCTCTTCTCCAAGCGTGAAGATGAAAAAACTGTTGGTAAACTTGGATTTTTCCCAAGCTTATTCAATATCAACGAACCATTAATTTTTGGTCTTCCAATTGTGTTAAACCCAATTTACGGAATTCCATTTATCATTGTTCCTATTATCAATACAGCTATTGCGTACTTTGCAACAGCAATTGGCTTGATCAATAAAACAATCGTAATGATTCCTTGGACAACACCTCCTGTATTAAGTGCATATCTTGCTACAGGTGGAGACATTAAAGCTGCTATCTTATCAGCGCTTTTAGTTGTTCTCTCTGTTGTTCTCTATGTTCCGTTTGTATTACTTGCAAACAGAGCAGCATCTAAATAGACTTAAAAATCTAATATAAAGGGCAGTATTCGTACTGCCCTTTTATTTTTTCTCCTAATATTTTGTGTGTTCTTGATTAGTTTAAATATAAATACCCCCCTCAATCTCTGAGGGGGGTATTTTAAATTTTTTTCTTAGAATTGGAAGGAGAAGTTAAGACCGAGCGTGTGGAACGGTTTTGTTCCTAGAGTACTGGTGAAGGCGCTTCCATCATGAACATCTCCAACAATAGCACTGTATTTCCATTGAAGACCCCAGTACATATTCGGCAGCATGTGGTATTTGAAGTCTAACTCCATGATGAAATTATTATGATTGATGATGGTTGATCGACCGTTCACAAGTCCTCGCATAGAAACAGCCAAGTCCATTGTGAAAAATCTTAATAATTCTTTGCCGAGTTTCAGGGACAGCGTCAGCCATAAATCGTTCATAGCCGTATCGCCAAATACTTCTGCATTAAAGAAAACTCTGGTTTTCCAATCAATCCCAATAGATGTATTATAATAGATTAGGTTTGGTGTGATAGAGAGAGCTTTATTTGCTTTGAAAGAAATTCCGTCATCGATATATACACGGTCAATATTATAAAATTTATTAACCCAACGTGGTGCCCAATGCCCTTGAGCATGCGACATCTCAAATCTAATAGGCATCAAATCCATGATCGTCATGATGAGCCCATAGCTGACGCCTGAACCTGCATTCACAATGAGCTTATTTTTAGAGTCTGCAGAAATCTTCGCATAGTCGCCGTAGGCTGTGAGGTTGAACTTATCTTTGACTTCAAAAATAGGGATCTCAGCCCCTAATTCTATCATAGATGTTTTTGGGGAGTTTTTGCGATTATCTGCCTCAGCAAAGTTGTAAAGACCTATGTAATAGCCATGGTAAGAAGATAAATCCAAGCCCCAAACACCATAGATGCGAAAATTTCTATAGAAAGCATATTTTTCATTATTAATCCATGCAAGAGGTCGAATGGCAACTTCAGTCCCCATCAAAGATGGAGATGCAATGTTTGCCAAAGTATAATTTAATGTAACATAAGACAAATCTAAAGCAAAATTGAAAGATTTTACAACCTCGTAAGGCGAGTATTGATTTGCGTTATAATCATGGAAAAATCTACCATGACCTTGATATATATTTTGTTTTTCGCTGATCTCTGCTTGGATAAATCGAAAAAAAGAGTTTGTTTGTTCATAGTAGAGGTTCATTTTGATCTTTGAGATCGCTGCCTCTGGTGAATCCCACACACTTGTAATAAAAGATTGGTACCAATCAAAACGGAGTGGCACTTCATAACCTAAGAAGAACGGCCCAATCTGCATATAAGGCGTGATGATGATATCCGTGTACGGAGACGTCTCAAATTGCCCATAAGCGGCACCAAATTGAAAACCAGCATAATAAGGAGAGCGTTGTTTGATTGTTGTTTTATTGGTGAATGAAGAAAGTTCCTGTCGATCACGTGAGTTCTCAGGCATGCTAGGAATAGGATCATAACCCTCTCTATCACTAGGTCGAGATCTGTCAATATTGTCGAAAGCACTTCCACCAAGAGGGAGTTCTGTGTTTTCTTGAGAAGAAAGAGGAGACATTGATAAGAGCATGACCAAAAGTAAAGAATAAGAAAATTTTTGTGATTTCATCTTTGTATTATAAATCAAAAGTTATAAAAACTCAAATCTATGTATAAATTAAGTCGAAAAGACTCTGAAATGTTGATTTTTTCTCAAAATTGCAGTACCATATATAATAATACTAATCTAGAGGTTTTTATGGCACAAGGTACAAGTCAAAAGCAGACTTTTTTGGTTGTGGGACTTGGTGTTTTCGGATACCACATTGTTCAGAGCTTAAGTCAATCAGAAGCTGAGATTATTGTTGTTGATAGCAATCCTGATCTTATTAATAGAGTGAAGGATCTTCCTGTCTTTCCTTTCCAACTTGATTCTACCAATGAAGAGGCTTGGAAGGAGCTTGACATCTCGCAAGTAGACTGTGCTATTGTGTCCATTGGTGAGCATATGATGGGCAGTATTTTGACTACCTTGCTTATGAAAAAATTTAATATTCCTCGGATTATTGCTCGTGCAAACAGTGAAGAACACGCACAGATTTTGCAGCTACTTAATGTGTCCGAAATTATTCGTCCTGAGATTGAGAGTGCGGAGAAACTTGTGAGTTCTCTTGTGAGTAAGGATGGCTTCATTCTTTCTTATGAGCGGATTTGGAAAGATCATGCTATTATCGAGGTACGTGTCAATAAAAAAATTGCTGGGCAAACACTTGTCAATCTTGATTTAAGAAAGCAGTATCGCGTCAATATTATTGCCGTGAAACATCCTGTGTCTATGGTTGACGAAAATTTTCAAAATATTCAAGAATTCCAAATTGAAGAAGTACCAAATCCACATCTACCTTTAGATGAAGGGGATATTTTGATTATTCTTGGTAAACTTTCTGATATTAAAAAATTACAAGAATCTCCTATTGGTCAGATGAGATAACAATGAAGCAAAAACGCCTCTCAGAATCCTCTATCATCGAAGAATTAACTCAGCTCTTTAAAACCCACCAACCCCATTGTGTCGGCATAGGTGATGACGCAGCTATCATAGATCGAAACACGCTTATTGCAACGGATGCTATGGTAGAAGGGGTGCATTTTCTTCGTGAAAAAGCCTCATGGAGCGACGTTGCGTACAAATTACTCGCGTCTAATGCTAGTGATATGGCTGCGATGGGTGGTTATCCTACATCCTATACCTTGGCGTTATCGTTGCCTGAGTACTGGGAAACTGAGGATTTTGATTCTTTTGTTGCAGGAGCAAAATCCTTCCTTGAAACTTTTTCAGGGGATCTTGTAGGAGGCGATCTTGTTCGCTCTAAAGAGTTTTTTGCCTCTGTAACGGTTTTGGGGAGAAGTTTTGATCAGCCTATTCTCAGAACCACAGCACAAGTTGGTGATTATATTTATTGTACGGGGACTCTTGGAGATTCGAGACTTTGGCTCAAAAAAGAACTTGATCAAGAACACCTTCCCATGTCTAATGAAGAATATTTCAAAGCTCGGCACTACAGACCTACACCGCGTATTGAGTGGATGAAGATTTTGAGTCAGTCTAAAATTTCTGCAGCGATGGATATTAGTGATGGACTCGTTGAGGATCTTCAAAAATTATGCAAATCTTCTGCTGTGAGTTTTGAACTTTACGGAGATCTCGTACCTCTCAATATCATAGAAATCGGCAGAGAAAATTTTGAACAGAATCAAATCTCTTATCAAAAAGAAGCCCTAATCGGTGGTGAAGACTACGAAATTTTATTCACTTCTGCAGAGCTATTGGATGAAGAATTCTTCTTAAAGCAAGGTGTCAAAATCACAAAGATCGGTCAGATCAAATCACAGAATACACAGCCTTCTGTGCTTCTCAATAACAAAATCATGGCTGTGGATGAATTTGCAGGATTTAAACATTGATACTACAACAATCATTACAACGCGTCAATCAAGAGTATTTTCAATTTGAAGAGTTACCCCAGATCGTGTTATCTCGAGGTCGTCAAAAAGAACACCGTCGTGCTATTGTTTTTGGGACTTATCATTTGAAAGATAATAAAATCAAGATTCATCCTGTTCTTCTTGAGCAGAAGGAATTTGTCTTGGATTTTGTTGTCTACCATGAACTTCTTCATTATCAGGATAGAAATGAACTCAAAAAACGCAAAAAAGGCGATCCTGTTCACACCAAAGCTTTTCGTGAAAGAGAACGACAATTTGCTCAACACGACGAAGCGCAAAAAATCTTAAAAGATATTCTTTATAATAGGGACACATCTATGGACACTACAGAGAAGAAAACATCACCAGAAAATAAACAAATCAAAAAACCTCGTTTGAGGGGAGAGGCGCTGGAAAACGCTCTGGCGGAGTCTCTCAAAAACCTTGATAGGGTCTTACAAAAATATCATGTTGAAGATGAAACAAAAAAAGGAGCAAAACGTGGTTCGAAAAAAAGAAATGACGAAACTGAATTGGCTGATAGCTATTAGTGGAGTGATCTTGACGATCTTAGGCTATTTTCTTGTTGCACCAATCACAAGAGACTACGAAACTCCAAAAGCGTTCTTTGCGATTTTGACATTAAATTTGGGTTTATTAACCGTAATTTTAGGGCTTGCATTGCCCTTTGAACACTTGAAAAATAAGGGCTAGAAATGAAAAACGATATTAGAAAAATTCTTAACGAAGCATTAGAAAAATTAGAGATTTCTCTTGAAAATATTCCTGTAGAATATCCAGAAAATCCTGAACATGGACACTTTGCGACACCTATTGCAATGGGTTTGGCACGTCAACTCAAAAAAAATCCTCGTGTGATTGCTGAAGAAATTTTGGCGCAGATCCAGGGTAATGCGATGTTTGACAAGGTAGAAATTGCTGGAGCTGGGTATTTGAACTTCTTTATTAGTGAGAGCTATCTTGCATCAAAACTTCAAACCGTCCTTTCTAGTGATCATTTTGGTCAAAATGACTCCTGCTCCGATCAGCATATTTTGCTTGAATATATCAGCGCGAATCCAACAGGCCCTCTTCATATTGGGCATGGTCGTTGGGCTGTTGTGGGTGATAGTTTGGCGCGCTTGCTCAAATTTTCCGGAGCAAAAGTGCATCGCGAATTTTATGTCAACGATGCAGGAGTGCAGATTTCTCATTTGAACGATACTATCAAAGCTGTCCAAAATAATCAAGAAATCCCCGAAGAAGGCTACAAAGGCTCTTATATTAAGGATCTCGCTGAACAAGTAACCAAAACAGGGAAGACGCCACAGCTCCTCATGCAAGAATCTCAAGCGGAGACGCTCAGAGGTTTTCGTGTGGAATTTGATGAGTGGTTCTCTGAAAAAACCTTACATGACTCCAATGCCATTAATAAAACTGTCGAAGAACTCAAAGCACAGGGTGTTATTTACGAATCTGAAGGCGCTTTATGGTTCCGTTCTACGGAATTTAGTAAAGATGATAAAGACCGTGTCGTCAAAAAATCTGATGGATCTTATACCTATTTTGCGGCTGATATTGCTTATCACGCACAAAAAATTGAACGTGGATTTCCTCGTTTGATTAATATTCTTGGTTTTGATCACCATGGCTACGTAGAAAGAATCTCTGCTGTTGTCAAGGTGCTTGGTGGGAATTTAACTGTGTTACTTGGTCAAATGGTCAACCTTTTCCGAAATGGGGAGCCTGTCCGTATGAGTAAGCGTACCGGTGATATGATCACATTGGATGAAGTGATCGAGGAGATCGGAACAGACGCAACGCGTTATTTGCTCGCACGTCGTCCTATGAACTCTACGGTGGATTTTGATCTTGAAACAGCAAAAACAAATTCTGATGATAATCCTGTCTACTATGTTCAATATGCACACGCACGTATTTCTTCGATTTTGTCCAACACTGAGAGAAAAGCGAATTTTGCAAGTTTCACTGATGAAACAGAAAAATTACTCTTGTTAGAAGTATTGAAATTTGAAGATTTGGTCTTAGAACTTTCTCAAACATACGAACTCAACAAAATCGCAACTTATCTCGAATCCTTGTCAAGCTTATTTCATCGTTTCTATAGAAATTGCCGTATTATCGGTGATGATGCTGAAGAATCCCGCTTAGCGATTTCTTTGGCAACCAAAAAAGTCTTAGCTCAAGGACTTGACCTATTAGGTGTGTCAGCTCCTGAAAAAATGGGTTACAAAAATGAGATTGGATAAGTGGCTCAAAGTTAGTCTTGTTTTTAAACAACGCTCTAAAGCCGTCGACGCAATCGATAATAATCGTATCCGTGTCAATGGAGAAATCGCCAAAGCTTCGCGTAACCTAAAGGTAGGCGATGTTATCACAATTTCACGTGAATTGGGTGATTATCTCTATACGGTGCAGAGTCTTTCTGAGAAAAATGTAACACGCGAAATGGCTCGAGAAATGTATTCTTTGCAAGCACCTGAACAAACAGGCACAGAAGACGAAAAATTTCTCAAAACAATAGAACGTGAGCAACGAAAAGAAAATCGTAAAGATTGGAATAAAATGTACGACGATAAAAGAAAGCTACGTCAAATCCGTTCTAAAAAATATGAATAATAAATTTCTAGGAAATCACTAAATCGATTTGACTTTTTTTTGAAAAAATTGTATGATAAATATAACTAAAAACATGTAAAATCACAAATATTTTGGAGGCAATTATGTCTATGATTGTGGATATCAGAGCAAGAGAAATTCTTGATTCACGTGGTAATCCTACCGTTGAAGCTGATGTTATTTTAGAAAACGGTATTATCGGACGTGCTGCAGTACCAAGTGGTGCTTCCACTGGTGAAAACGAAGCTGTTGAGCTTCGTGATAACGACAAAAATCGTTACTTAGGAAAAGGCGTACTTAATGCTGTTGACAATGTTAACGAAATTATCGCTGAAGAAATCATCGGAATGGATGCTTTAGATCAAGTTTCTATCGATAAAGCTATGATCAATCTCGATGGAACACACAACAAAGGAAAATTAGGTGCGAACGCAATCTTGGCTGTGTCTATGGCTACAGCTAAAGCTGCTGCTGAGTACTCTGAGCTTCCACTTTACAAATACTTGGGCGGACCTAACGCTAAAGTATTACCAGTACCTTTGTGTAACGTTATCAATGGTGGATCCCACGCTGATAACAAAGTTGACTACCAAGAATTCATGATCACCCCAATCGGCGCTCCTTCTTTCCGTGAAGCTGTACGTTACTGTGCAGAAACATTCCACGCATTGAAGTCTGTTCTTAAATCAAAAGGTTACAACACAGCTGTTGGTGATGAAGGCGGATTTGCTCCAGATCTTCAATCTAACGAAGAAGCTTTACAAATCTTAGTTGAAGCTATCGCAAAAGCTGGTTACGAACCAGGAAAACACATCGCTATTGCTCTTGACCCAGCTACATCTGAGCTCTGGAATGCAGGCGACCACAAAGGTTACAAATTCTGGAAATCCACAGGTGATGTCCTCAATTCTAACGATATGGTTAACTACTGGGTTGAAATGTGTGGAAAATATCCTATCGTTTCTATCGAAGACGGTCTTGCTGAAAATGACTGGGAAGGTTGGAAATTAATGACCGAGAAACTCGGAAATAAAATCCAAATCGTTGGTGACGACTTGTTCGTAACAAACACACAATACCTCAAAAAAGGTATCGAATCCCAAACAGCTAACTCCATCCTCGTGAAAGTAAACCAAATCGGTTCTTTAACAGAAACATTTGATGCGATCGAAATGGCTAAATTAGCTAACTACACATCTATTCTTTCCCACAGATCTGGTGAAACTGAAGATGCTATCATTGCTGACTTGGCAGTTGCTACAAACTGTGGACAAATCAAAACTGGATCTATGTCCCGTTCTGATCGTCTTGCAAAATACAACCAACTCCTCAGAATTGAAGAGCAACTCGGTGATAACGCAATCTACAAAGGTGCAGAAACATTCTACAACCAAGGTCGCGTTTTCCAACCTCTCTACAAATAAGTTAAATCTTATTAATAAACTAATTACCCTTGACAATACGTCAGGGGTAATTTATTCTATAATAGTTAATAGAATTAAGATATCTTTATTGAAGGAAAAACTATGGCAAATCAATTTCTTAGTGCTGAAGACCCAAAAGGCAAAGCGCTTATTAAGATTACTTTGTGGGGATCTATTGCGATTAATGTTGCTATAGTGATTGCTGCGATTGTGATAGGAATTCAAACAAAAATCCAGTCTCTTATCCTAGATGGACTCCATTCTTTTACGGATTTGTTTTCTGATATTTTGCTTCTTATCATCTTCCCCTTTGCTTACAAGGAAAGAGATGAAGATCATACCTATGGACATTCTCGTTATGAAGATATCTTGAGTCTATTGATTGGTGTGTTGATCATTAACGCTTCTATTCCATTTCTAAGAAATGCGTTTAATATTATTGTCTTAAACAAGGCAACCGCTCCTTTGATGCTTAATGCAGCAGCTTGGATTATTACCATTTCAACAATCGTCTTGAAAGAAATGCTCTACCACCTAACACGTATCGTTGGGCAAAAAGTGAAAAGTACTATGCTCATGGCGAATGCAACTCATCACAGAAGCGATATGTTCTCTTCACTTTTGGTGCTTATTTCTTTGGTGGGTGTCTGGCTTGGTTACCCTCAGATGGATAGCTATGTTGCCTTTTTGTTAGGCGTATACCTTCTTTATTCAGGCTTGAAAATCATTTGGACTTCGATGCATGTATTGACTGATAAAGCACCTATGAGTGATATTCATGTGGTTAAAAAAGCACTGGCAAGTATCGAGGGCGTCTATGGATTTCACGATCTTCGTCTTCGTCAAAGTGGCCCTTATATCATGGGAGATGTTCATTTAGAGCTAGAGGGGAGCCTGACGGTGGAAGAAGCTCACGATATTCTCAAAGATGTCCAGCTTGCTATTCGACAGAAATTGCCACATCTTCGTTATTTTACAATACATATGGATCCTTATCGTCCCAAAAAAAATGATTAATAATATAAAACCCCCTCATTTGAGGGGGTTTTGATTTATTCTTTTGGGTTTTCGGCTTCTTTTAAGGTGCCTTTGAGGTTTTGTTCGTATTTACTGTCATCCAAAGGATGTTCTGTTACGTCCCAAGGTAAAGAAACAAGTTTCCCTCCTTGCTGTTGCACATCATAAGTCCCACCAACAGACTGACCACGATCAATGATAAGATTGTGGGTTACGGTACCATTATAAATACCTTCAACTTGGAAAGTTCCAACAAGCTTTCCTTCTTGAGCCATTAGCTTGAAAATTTGAACTTCATAGAGACCTGTAATTTTCAAACCTTGATCAATAAAATCTTTATAATCAATCATCACTTTGAAAGGTTTTTTGATGATGCCTGTGGTTTTGTAGATTAGTTGCCCACCACGTAGTCCTTTTTTCTTTTCACCAAAGAAATTAAGCATTTTCATGGTGCGGATCCTCGGTAAAGAAGAATCAATAGCTTTTTGAAATTCTAAAAAGAATTCTGTATCGGTAACTTTACGGTAGCCTGTATTTGTGATTTCGGAGATAATACTATTATCAGCTCCAAAAGCTTTGACAATGTATTTGTGCATTCCAAAAGAAATACTGTTGTCTATATGTGTGGTGAGAGCAGTGTTTGTAACGATGATGTCAACAGGCACCTTGACTTCTTTTCCACGACGCATTTTGATAGGAGCATCGTAGACACGCTCGACGCTATAGGAATTAGCTCCTGATATTGGAGACCAAGACAGGTTCACTTTATCAGAAAATTCCCCCTGACTGATGGTGAGGGTAGGTTCTGTGGTTTGAGCAAAAGAAATACTCGTACTCAAAAGTAGAAGATAAAATAATTTCATAGATATTCCATGTTTTTGGATTTTGTGTTTATTAAATTTGGAACTGAGGATATTTGTTTTTGAGTAAGGTGATAATTTGTTGATGGATATCTTCAATACTTTGGTTTCCATCAATGATATTCATATAACTGTATTCTTCAGCGATTTTTAAGTAGGATTCCCTAATCGTATTGTGAAACTCTAAACTTTCTTGTTCGATACGATCAAGTCCTTTGGAGAGGTGTTTTTTGGACAAACGTTCTTCAGCAACTTCTTTAGAGACAGATAATAAGAATGTTTCTTCTGGTTCTAAACCAAGAGTTGCAATAGAGGAGATTGTTTTGAGGGCATTGAGATCTAATTTTCTTCCAAAACCTTGATATGCTAAGGATGAATGAAAATAACGATCACTAATTACCACAAAACCTTTTTCAAGATGTGGTTTAATAGTGGTTTCTGTGAGGTGAGCACGGGACGCAGAAAGAATGAAAAATTCTGTTAGTCCTGTACATTCTTGAGTGAGTAGGATATTACGCAGCTGCTCACCCGTAGCTGTGCCACCAGGCTCGCGTACGAGGAGTACGGGGATATTGTTTTCGTTGCAGTATTTGAGAAGAAGCTGACTTTGCATTGATTTTCCAGAACATTCAACGCCTTCAAAAGTAATAAATAAACCCATCGTAATTTCCTCGTGTCATTTTGTTCTAATATTATAAAATAGCTTTTTCATTTTGTCAAATGATCTCTTATGAAAAAAATCTTAAAACTATTGGTTTAATTCTTGACGATAATGCAAATCTTTTCTATAATATATTGTAATAAATGTTTTATTATTATTTGAAAATATTTACTTTTAGGAGACACCTATGATGTTCAGATTATTAGCAATCTTGGTATTAGCAACATCTGTATCTTATTCCAAAATCCACAAAGATATCGAATTAATGCTTCCTATGGAAAGATCTGTATTGGCTCAATCCATGGAAGAAGTAGCAAAAGTTTACGAAGAACTCGGAAATAAAAGAAAAGCAGACCAATTCTATAAAGTCGCTTTAGAAGTATTCCCTGTGGGAGATCGTGCTCATTTGTTGGCTGAAAAGCTCAACGCAGATTTAAATGATGAAGATACTTTCGCTAGATATGAAGATGAGGGTATTATGTTCTTCGAAAACGGAGATAATCGTGCTGCTTTACAATCTTTTATGATGGCACTCCAAATTAAAGCAACACTTCCTTTGTATGAGCACCTTGCAAAAGTTCATCGTGCATTAGGCAACGAACAAAGTGCAACAACTTTCGAACAACTTGCTGCTGAAGGTATTGCAAACGCTGCTAACTAATCTTACTCTAAATTTAGAAAATCAAAAATAAGCTGCCATTGAGTGGCTTATTTTTGTATATGAGGAACTTATGCCCTTAACCTTTGATGATCCTAGTATTATTTTTGATGTAAATAAAGGAACTATCCTAGAAGCTTCTGCTGGTAGTGGTAAAACAACGATTTTGACAGAACGCTGGGTGGCGTCTTTTCTTTATCTTCTTATTTATGAAAATAAATCCATTTCTGAAGCTTTCCACTCTATTGTGGCCTTGACCTTTACAAAGAAGGCTGCAACAGAAATGAAAATCCGTATCCGAAAGCGTCTCGAAGAACTTTGGGATGGGGGTGAGTTGGATTATTTCCTTGATCAACTTGAGCAATTTTGTGGCACCTTTCCTGTCTCAAAAAACGAGATCATGAGCTACTTAGCAGATATTCGTGAGCAGATCAATGACCTCTTGCCTTCGCTTTCTATTACTACGATCAGTGCTTTTATCCTTCAGGCTTTGTATACTAATTCTTTGGATTTGAGTTTTGATATTGGTACTCCTGAAGATCAAGGCTATAATGTTTCTATTACGGAACAAGAAAGTCAAACACAACTCCTTCAAGGTCTGCTCTCAAAATATTATCATAATCATCCTGCACAAAAACACTTTGAAATAGGGGTCTCTTTGTGTGGGCTAACTCTTTGGAATCAAATTTTCACTCAGTTACGTACATTTATTTCTGATTTTGGTACACGAGCTATTGAAAAGAGTCTTGAAGATTCCAGCTATCTCCAGTGGAAGGATTTTATTGCGGAAGTCGTTCAAAGTGATAATCCAAAACAAAGAATCTGGACACGACTTGAACAAAGCCGCGATGAATTTCTTGCTGTTTTAGAGCAAGAACGTCTTCAAAAAAGTAACGGTAAGCTAACTTCTACGAACGAATCTTTCTATCAAAATCTTAAAAAAATCGAGTCAGGTACTTTGACAGAGCTCTTTTTTCCTAGTTTGATTGGTAACTATAAAATAGATAAGCCAGTTAAAAATGAAGATGTGAATGCTCTTCGTGCTGAATCCGAGGCTGCCTACCGACGCTTTATCGATGTTCTTTATCGCCTCATGATGCCTTTATTGCTGCCTGTTTCTGAGCTTTGTGATGTTATTCTTAAAGAAAAACAACAAGAAAATCAAGAGATTTCGTTTTCAGAGAGTGAGCTTCTCTTTTTAGATTCTTTGAATCAGAGTCATTTTCTCAAAAAAATCCAATCACGTATACGATTTTTCTTTGCTGATGAATATCAAGATACCTCAGATCTGCAGAAAGAGATTTTTGATCTTATTTTGAGTAATGATAGGATTACACCGTTTTTTGTGGGTGATCCAAAACAATCTATTTATAGTTTTCGTAAGGCAAATGTCTATGTCTTTCAAAAAACAGTTCAAGAATTTCAGGATAAAGGACACATGGTCAAATATCTCAATACAAACTATCGTTCTGCCAAATCTTACGTAGATATTGTCAATCGTCTTTTTGGAGATATTTTTGGGAAGGATCAATCTGGGATCGTGTACCATGACCAGCAGTCTAATAACAATGATCATGGCGAATTTACTTATACATTAGCCTTAGGCACGGATGAAGATACAAAAGTCATCAAAGCCGATGCCGAGGATAAAAGCTTTAAGGATGCGCTCATCATTATCGATGAAATGCTCAAATCAGGTATTCAAGCTCATGAAATTATGGTACTTTTTCATAGAAACAGACATATTATAAAATTCTATTACCTGATCAAAAAATATTACCCAGATCTTCCTATTTCATCTTCTATCAAAAATCTTCTTTGGGATAGTGAGTATCTCTCTTCTTTGATGAGTTTTTTACGTGCTATTATCAGGCCTTATCATAATTTGACAATGGTTGAGTTACTGAAGACTCCGTTTTTCCGTAAAACAGACGATGAAATTACAACAATGCTTTCTCAGTGTCGTCTTCAGCAGAAATCTCTTTATGATATGCTCAATCTTACTGATAGAAAAATTTTAGATGATTTAATTTTGTTGAAGGATAGAATTTCTATTGAAGAATTTATCAATATCGTGATCAAACGCCTTGCCTATGAAGAATTTTTATTGTCATTCCAGAATGCTGGTGATGCTTTGGCGACACTTCGTTTGTTCGTGGATGAAGCAAAGAATATTAATCAAAAACGTTCTATGAATTTAGCGGAATTTGTGCAATTTATTGATAACAAAAAACCTCAGATTTATGAGTCTGAATTTTCTGGTGAGGATGGTGACACACTTCGTCTGATGACGCTCCATAGCTCGAAAGGTCTTGAGTCGCCATATGTAGTCTATGTTCATTCTGCTAATACGAAAGAAAAAAATACCCGACACTCATTATATCAAAAAGGGCTTCTCGCGTTTACTGTGTTTGGGAGGGGGCAGATAGCGCAGTCTGTAGACGACTTTTACAAGATCGACAACACTTCTGAGGAGAAACGTTTGGCTTATGTTGCCTTGACGCGTGCGAAAAAGCGATTTGTATACTGTGGACTCTCATCTGGATTTAAAAAAGGCGTTGCGTTTCAAACACAATGGGAGTCGTTTTTAAATAAGGAATTAGTCGAAAATGTTCTCCAAAATGATGCAAAATGTTTGGATCTTCCGGATATTTTTAAACATAAACACTCTCAAAATACTCGAGATTCCTTTGAGGAGTACCAAAAAAGATTTGATTCTCTTCAATCTCAAAAACAATCCTTTGAAGAATTGCCCCAATTTTTATCTGTGTCTTTACTCTTGGATGCGGAGTTTGCACCTGATCAATTCTATGATAAGTACCGTCTCCACTCTTTTGATATTTTGGAAAAGTTTCAAGAAATCAGTGAAGACCATTCGCTTTCTCTCACTCAAGCGGACGAAGGTGCTTTAGTTCACGAATTATTACAGAAATTTGATGCGCCAAGTTTTGAACAGGCAAAACGTTATCTTGAGACCCACCATCTTGACAAGAATGCTGTCTTTGCGAGTGTTTTGGATTATGCTTTCTCTTACTGGGATTCGCCTTTTTATCAAGAAGTCTTACGTAATAGCCCTGTGCAGGATAAAGAGCGTCAGGTCGTTTGCTTGATTAAAGAGAATATTATTGTCCGATCTACTGCTGATACCTACATTTCTTCGGATCAAGGGCACATGATTGTTGACTATAAACTGTCCGTCAGTCCGAAAAATTTGGAACGTTACTCGCGACAAATTGCTTATTATGCACTTCTATCTGAGAAATCAGGCCATCCCGTTGATAAGATTTTCCTCTTTAATATTAAAGAAGGCAAAGAAATCGAAATTCCTTGGGATAAAAATCAAACAGAGCAACTTTTTGATAAAGCTGTGGACAACGCTCTCATCTTACTAAAAGAACCTAAATAAACACAAAAAAGCCCTCAGAAATGAGGGCTTTTATTATGCTAAAAGATCTAAAATCAATCCTTTGAGGTGGCCAGTCAACTTCAAAATATCCATTCGATTTTTTTCATCAAAGAGGATTTTTTCTGCGAGATCAGCAAGCGCTTGATCTATGGCTTGAGCTGTGCGATATAATTTGGTTCTAGTGATACCGACACGAGCTGTGATTTCTTGGATTTCTACATTTTTTGTAACACTTTTGAGTAATAATTTGATGTGTTTTTTGTATTTATTAAAATTTTCTGGTAAAGGCTTTTCGGACAATTCTTCCCCTAAACGATCCACTTCTTCTGCAAGGAGCGAGAGATTGTTAAGGACGGTGTCTGGATCACTGAAAATACTTGCGATGATCATTTCTTCTTCAGAATTGTCATCTATCATCTTCATGAAGGATCCACTTTTTGCCTTCACTGATTCTTTTTTAGAACTGTTTGTTAAGGATTTCTTTTGGGGGGCACTAGGAATAATTTTCATCCGATTTCCTCTAAATTTTATTTGCGACCAAGAGCGCTAAAAATTCTGTTACGAGATTCTCTGTAGGACGAGATGTGTCCTGTGTCTCAAAAAAGGCATCCAGAGGTTTTTTGATTTCGCCATCTGTGTAGCCAAGAGCACGCATTGTGAGTAACAACTCTGTTTTTTTCTTGCTAATTGGATCTGTTGCGATGCTTTTGATATCAAAATCACCCATTGCTTTTTGCATTTTTTCACGAAGATCAAGGATCAATTGCTCTGCTTTCTTACTTGAGATTCCTTTGATACGAGAAAGACTAGATGTGTCCCCAGAGACAATCGCTGTACGGAGCGCAGATCCTGACATTTCGCCGAGGATTTTGATTCCTTGCTTGGGTCCAATTCCTTTCGCGGTGATGAGGATTTCAAAGAGATTTTTCTCACCTTGACTAAGAAATCCAACCAGATACATCTCTTGCTCACGAACGATGAGCGATGTATAAACAAGAATCTCCTGATTGATATCGGGACAGTTTTGAAGGAGCTGATCCGAAACAAGCACCTCATAGAAAACCCCAGAAGGTGTTTTAATGATGAGTTTTGGGGCGGTTTTGTCGATGATGGTACCTGATATTGCTGCTATCATAAGTAAAAGCTCCTTTATTGGTTCACAAATTCTCTATCAAAGTACATATTTTGTGCGTATAAAAATTTACCGAGGTCTTCTTTGAGTAGATCTGTGATTTCTCGTTCTTGAGATTTGTGTTTGACTTGTTCCCAGAGGTTTTGGCACTCTTTTGTATCGCTATTGATAAGAATATATTTGATCAAGGGAATGGATTTTGGAGACATACTAAATTCACGTAGCCCCATACCTAAAAGTAAGCGTGCATAGATGGGCTCTCTCGCAAGCTCCCCACACATAGAAAGAGGAATATTTGCTTTGGCACATTCTTTGATTGCATGGTAGATAAGCTTTAATACAGCAGGATTACCCATTTGGAAGTAGTCTGAGACATGAGGATTTCCTCTGTCAGTAGCAAGGACATATTGAGTAAGATCATTGGTTCCAATACTGATAAAATCAACATGTGGGAGGAAATCTTCAATACAAATAAACACAGAAGGAACTTCAGCCATCATCCCGATAGGAATAGTGTTAGGCTCTTCATGTGTTTCGTGCCAACATTCCATGTAGATCTTTTTAAGTTCAATAATATCCTCTACCGTACTTACAAAAGGAAACATAATCTTAATGTGAGGATTCTGATCATGTAATTTGATGAGCATTCTGATTTGATCTTTGAGAATCGTCGGATTATCTAAAAAATATCTTGTGGATCGATATCCGAGGTATGGATTTGCTTCAACAGTATCACTGTTTTCAAATGATAAAAATTTATCCCCACCAAGATCTATCGTTCTTACGGTGAAAGATTTGTTTGGGAGTTCTGCCATCATACAACAATAGTGATTCATTGTTTTGTCATCGTGTGCTAATTGATTACAAGTCATACTGAAAATTTCTGTCCGTAATAATCCTACCGCATCAGCCTGGTGACGACAAGCAATCTTAACATCTTCTATATTTCCAGCATTTGTCATGATAGATAAAGTAACACCGTCTTTGGTCACAGAAGGACGACTAGCTGTTTGACATAGTGTTTTGTGGTATTCACGATATTTCTGATGTAACACTTCATAATATGAAACAAGAGCATCTGAAGGGTGGGTGATAATCTTACCTTGGTGAGCATCGACAATGATTTTATCATTATTTTTGAGCATTTTGAGAAGATTTTCTACCCCAAAAATGGCAGGAATCTCCATACTATTTAATAAAATAGCTGAATGAGAGGTGGAGCCTCCACCTTTTTCAAGAACAACTGCTAGAATATTATTCATGTTCAAACCTAGTAATTCTGCTGCAGAAAGTTCTTTTGCCACTAAAATGATAGGTTCTGTGATTTGATCTAATTTTATTCCATCTAATTTATGCATCAATTGATTACCAATCGATTTAAAATCAATGAAACGAGTTTTTAGGTATTCGTTAGGGATCTTCGCAAATTCAGCTTCCATAAACTTTAGCTTGTCATGGAGTGCTTGTTGAGCGGATATGGTTTGTTCTTTGATGTGATTAAGGATGGTAGTTTTGAAGAAAGGATCCTGAACAATGGAATGATAAAGATCTATCATTTGTTTTGAGATGATATTAGAAGTGGTATTAGATTTCATTTGATCAATATCTGCTGTTAATTCAGACAATGCAGATTGATATTTTTCCATTTCATTCGCCACTTGGTCGGCTGTAATACCCGTAAAACATAGATCTTGATTTGGGTCACTCTTAATTAACACAGAGCCAATTCTGATTCCATAACCAATAGGAATTCCATATAATTTAATCATGCTTTGGTCCTCTTTCTTATTAAATTGAAATGTACTCTTATTACATATTATACGAAAAATTTCATAAAAAAACAATTTTATGAAAAATATCTCTATATTCATAATCTTTTTTATAAAATTATCGATATTAAATATAATTATCTTTCAGGGAGTGTATTATGGCATTTAACCATCTTGGTCAGTTAATCGAATATGGTGTGATTGTTACTATTGTTATAGGTGTGATCATAGGTATGTCGAAAGGCTTTGTTCAGATTTTCTTTTCGTGGTTTAGTGTGCTTCTTGCGGTGATTGTATCGATGAATTTTACTCATTCACTAACAGCTCTTGTCATTCCGTCTAAAGCGAACAATGTTTTAGTACTTTTTTTGGTAGCTATTTTGATTTTTGCTATTATCCATACGATTATTACAAGATTTGCTTATAATGTTACACAAGTCCTTCGTAGTTGGCAGTTAGGAGAGTTGGATTTCCTTCTTGGAGCTGTTTTTGGTGCAGCACAAATGATGGTACTTATTGGATTGGCGGTGTATTGGGCTATGGCTCTTCGTTGGGTGGATATGACTCCTTACCCCGTATCGATGTTCTGTGCTTTTTGGTCTGAGAAGATTATTTTTATGTTTGGCACACAATTTCCAGCCTTTAAGCGATTGATTCGTTATTAAAAGAAGATATAGATAAAGCACCGAGGATAAATCGGTGCTTTTTTATTTAGAGACTTTGCTGTTTTTGTTCTAAACGGGCTACCCAAGCTTGAGCAACTTTTGACGTCATCGAGCGAACACGAAGAATATAAGATTCACGCTCGGTAACAGAGATTGCTCCGAGTGATCCTAAAGTATTAAAAATATGAGAACACTTAATCGCAAAGTCATAAGCTGCAAAGATTGCAACATCTTCGTGACTCATCACACGCTCAAATTCTTTTTCAAACTTATCAAAAAGCTCGAAGTAAAGACCTTGATCTGCGACTTTGAAAGAGTAAGTAGAGTAATCCCACTCCGAATCAAGATGAAGATCACCGTAAGTTGTGGTATCATTCCATTGAATATCCTTGAAGTGGTCAACACCTTGAAGGTACATCGCAATACGCTCTGTTCCGTAGGTGATTTCGGCAGGCACGGAAGGTAAAGAAATACCACCGACTTGCTGGAAGTAGGTAAATTGTGTAATTTCCATACCATCGAGCCACACTTCCCAGCCCAATCCCCAAGCACCGAGGGTTGGTGACTTCCAATCGTCATGTACAAAACGTAAATCATGCTTTTTGGTGTCAATGCCAAGATATTCTAAACTTTCGATATATAATTCTAAAATATTTTCAGGAGCAGGTTTGAGCAGGGCTTGGAATTGATAATAGAATCCCATGCGGTTAGGATTTTCACCATAACGCCCATCCCCAGGACGACGACAAGGCTCTGCGTATGCCACACGCCAAGGTTTGTCCCCTAAAGAACGTAAAAAAGTATCGGGGTTGAAAGTGCCAGCACCTTTTTCAAGGTCGTAAGGTTCACGAAGTAAGCAGTCTTGTTTTGCCCAGAATTCTTTTAATTTAAAAATAATTTCCTGAAATGTCAATGGAGTGTTCATTTTTTCCTCAATCGCTCAATAATTCATATTATTATAGCATAAGTTTTGATAGTTTTCAATGCTTTATTGCTCTGCTGCACGAATTAATCTATCCCGCAACGCTAGGCCTTCATTCGTAGCAGGGGGGAGTTCACAATATATGGTCTGAATATTTTTTTTATCGGACTCAAAAAAAATCGCATAAAGATGATGAGCATAGTCAGCCACAGAGTGGAAATGTTTGCTTTCACAGCTTGTATCGAGATCACTGAGATGTAAAATCCACACCCCGTCTGTGTTGATAATTTGTGGTTTTTGTTGATATTCGAAGGTTTTGATCTGTGCTTTAGGCTTGTAATGAGGGAAATTTGTCCCAGGAGATTGCTTGCTTAATGCTTTATTGTTCAAAATGGGTTGTATTCCTGTTTGAGCAAAAATCATTTCTGCAGTAACAAATCCAGCTCTCAAAATATAAATCTGATCGCCGACCACTTTAACGACAGTGGACTCAATACCTATCTCAAGATCGCCACCATCAAGGATGACAGGTACTTTATTTTTCATATAAAATTCAGCCATTTCGAAGCTGGTAGGGGATGGTTTCCCAGAAATATTTGCAGAAGGCGCACAGATAGGCCTATCTACCGCAGTCAAAAATTCTAAAGCAATAGGATGATTGGGAATACGCACCCCAACACTGTCCAAACCACCTGTGACTATATCAGGCACAGTACTTTTTTTAGGCAGGACAAGGGAAAGAGCACCTGGTGAAAAATGATTGAAGAGATCTTTTTCGAGGGAATTTAAGCCCGTCGTGAGATCTTGACATTGATCTAGATGGGCGATATGAACAATGAGAGGATTGGCAGGAGGGCGATTTTTTAGCTCAAAAATCTTGGCTACAGCTTGCTCTGAGAGAGCGTTCGCACCCAAACCATAAACTGTCTCTGTAGGAAAAACGACGCATTCATTGTTGTGAATGGCGTTGACAGCTGATTGGATAAGTGAATTCATATTTAACGACCTGATCGTTTTCGTAGAAGTCTGTCGATGATCTTTAGACAATCTGTTTCTGCATTGACTTCAGCGTGATCTAGGGAAAGTTTTTTAAATAATTTTTGGTAACGAGATACGGTTTGTTTTGTGTTGAGCAATGTTTTGTTGAAGGATACACTAAGAGTTTCCCCTGTTTCAAGATCTTCGATCTCTGCCATTGCAGGTAATAAAGATGCAAATGAAAACTCTTGCTCAAGCTTATCAGAAACAACAAGAGGAATCACATCATGTTTTTTCGCAAGATTAGCGAGGGCTTGTTCGTAATTAGTATCAATGAAATCACTGATGACAAAGATGATAGCCTTTTTTTTGATCATATTATAAGCACTGCGAAAGAGTTGGTCGAGATTAGTGCGAGGGGAACTTGCTTGGTGGTAGTAGACATCTCGGATGATACGAAGAATATTTGAGTAGTTGTGGGCAGGCTTGACGATTTTTTCTACACTATCGGATCCAAGAATCAATCCTACTTTGTCGTTTGCGTAAAATGCAGTAAATCCTAGCAACGCTGTCAATTCAGCCATAGTACGGCGTTTTGATTGTTGTTGTCCGAAGTTTGTAGATCCAGAGATGTCAACAATGAAATACGTCGTCAATTCACGCTCTTCGATAAAAGTCTTAATGAAGGGTTCATTCATACGGGCTGTAACATTCCAATCGATGTCACGAACATTATCTCCATGCGTATAGGCACGAACTTCGTCGAATTCCATACCTCTTCCGCGGAAGGAGCTTTTATAATCGCTTTGTAGGGAGTCGCTTACGAGTTTTCGTGCTTTTAGTTCTAGATGTTTAGTTTGCGCAACAATTTCTGAGATAGGAATATCACCAATATGGTAACTCATGTTAAATCCTTTTATTTCAGTTTATCTTGGTCTTTATCAGCTGTTGTAGTTTCGATCACATCTGGGTCTTGATTTTGACCGTAAGGGTTGGAGTAGTTTGTTTTGATGTTGACTACCTTAATGGTAGGCCCTTGTCCTGTAATAAGAGACCATAAAAATATTATAGCCAAATAGGCAAGCCCCAGCCCGATAAAAATTAAAAACAATGGTAGTACAAAATAAAAAAGTAGAGCTAAAGTGATAATAGTACTGAAAATAGAAAGTATAATATCAAGACGCATGAATCCTCCGATGAATTATAAAAATGGTACGCGAGAAAATAAGGAGTGAACCACGCCAATACCTAAAGTTAACCAACCCGCAATAGGACTAATAACTTCTAGGATCCTATCTAATTTCTCTTCAAATTTACTGAGAAATGGAATCCAATTACGGAGATCTGGAGTAAGAATGAGAGAATCTAAAAAGAGCATTGTTGAAGGGATTAAAGCTCCGATAAGAGTTAATCCACCATAAACACTCCCAAAATCAGGAGCAAAAAAATTCCAAAGAGATAGTAAAAAAGCACCATATCCTGATAATTCTTTGACTTTTTGATCACCAAGAAATTCTAACATTGATTCAAATTGAGCAAGATGTTGATGTTCCTTAATTTTTAATAGGATAGTATCCGATAAAAGAATTAAGGCGTAATAAAAAAGCACCACAATTAATAAAAATGTTCCGAAAGAAAATATCATGATAGCCCCCTAATATAATGGTTATTTTTATTGTATAAATAATATTTCACTTATTCTAAACATATATTTAATTATATCTAATTTTCGATGCTTAGTCAATATTTGACAATTAAGCAAAATTTGTTTTTTTAGTTGCATTTAATTGTTTTTTAGGTTATAATTTAAAAACATGTTAAATAATTATTTTTTCTAAGTAATGTTGGAGAATCTATGACACCTCAAGGTATTCAAAATCCAAGTATTAAAGTTGGTATTGCAGGTTTAGGGCACATGGGAAAGTACCATGTAAATCTCTTAACCGAAATTATTTCTTCTGAGAATGTCTTTGTTTATGATATTAATAAAGATACTGTTAATAAGATTGTTGAAGATTTTAAAGTAAATGCGTGCGGCGAATACGATGAGCTTTTACAAGAAGTTGATGCGGTTATTATTGTTGTACCGACATACCTTCACCACGAGTATGCTATGAAAGCAATGCGTGCTGGTTGTCATGTTTTGGTAGAAAAGCCAATTTCAGATAGTTTGGATCATGCACGTGAGATGATGCAATTTGCAAAACAAAACAATCTCATTCTTCATGTTGGTCACATTGAAAGATTTAATGATGCGATTCATGAGGTACGTCAATTGGTCAACAATCCAAGATACATCAATGCACAACGTATAGGTTCTGTAGCGCGTATTCAGGATGTAGGTGTTGTTTTAGATTTAATGATTCATGATATTGATTTGGTTTTATCCTTAGTTGATTCTAAAGTTTCTAATGTTACCGCTTATGGACAATCTGTGGTAACAGATTTTGAAGATTATGCATTAGCGACATTACATTTTGAGAATGGATGTGTTGCCAATTTAATTGCAAGTCGTATTTCTTCTTTTAAGGATCGCCGTATGGTGATTTCACAAGATGATAGCTACATTCAATTAGACTATGCGTCCCATGATATTTTAGTTTATAAAAATCAAGAAAATCAATATGACGTCTCTCAGGGTAAGATTAAATATCGTGAAGAACACGTTGTGGATAGGGTTTTTGTTCTTAAGGGTAATCCTCTTGAGAAAGAAATTCGTTATTTCTTAGATACCTTGACTGGGGAAGTTGATGTTGCAGAAAAATATCACGTAATTCCTTGGAATGATGACTCCAATCTTTACACTATGGAGATTGCGTTTAAGATTCTTGAAGAAATTAAGAAAAGTTCATAATAAACAAAAAAGCACAATAAACAAAAAAGCACAGATTAAACTGTGCTTTTTTTAATATTCTCTTGCATCACACATAGAAAAATCAAAAAAGTCTTCTTCTTTTTCTGTGCTGATTAATAATCGAAGCGCTACCTCAACAGCTTTTTGGCGGACGGATTGTCTATCACCTTCGAATTTGAATTTTTGTCCCCAGCCACTTTCATCTTTTGACAGGATAGTCATGTAGACGGTACCAACAGAATCTCTCTCATTACCACCGGTGGGGCCTGCAAATCCTGTGATAGAGACTGCATAATCCGCATCAGATTGAGCAAGAGCACCTTTTGCCATTTCATAGGCTGTTTCAAAACTCACATCACTATATTGGGATAACGTTTCTTCTGATACTTTGAGGAATTTTTGTTTGATTTCATTTTGATAGGCAACAATACCACCTAATAAAACAGCTGATGAACCGCTGATATCAGCAAGTGTCGAAGCTAACAAACCTGCTGTGCAACTTTCTGCGGTGAAGATAGTTTTGTTTCTTTTGGTGAAGGTTTTGATCACATCTTGCGCGAGAGTTTGTAAATCTTCCATCAATAAAGCTCCTTAATTTTTGCTATTTATTATAATAGATCGGCTGATAACAATCAACCTTTTCTCAAGAAATCAAAAATTTTTCTTGTTATTTTTATTAAAAAAAAGTATACTAATACATAAGACACTTAGCAAGGAGACTCCTTATGTTAAAAAATGTAAATCCTCTTCAAACAAAGGCTTGGTCAAAGTTACAAAGTCATTTTGAAGAAATCAAAGACATTCAAATGAAAGATATGTTTGCGAAGGAAGACAAAGAATCCCAAAATCGTTTTGAAAAATTTCATCTCGAATTGAATGGGCTTTTGTTTGATTATTCCAAAAATCGTATCAATGAAGAAACACTTCGTCTTTTCGTAGAATTGGCAGAAGAAATTGACCTCAAAGATGCTATCGAAAAGCAATTTTCAGGTGATGAAATCAACGTAACAGAAGGCCGTGCCGTGCTTCATACAGCACTTCGTAACCAATCCCAGAATCCTGTGATTGTTGACGGAAAAGATGTGATGCCCGAAGTTCGTGAAGTTTTGGCTCGTATCAAAAGCTTCGTTAATAAAGTAAGATCTGGCGAGTGGAAAGGCTATACAGGGAAGCCTATTACTGACATTGTTAATATTGGTATTGGTGGGTCTGATCTCGGCCCAGTGATGGCAGTGGAAGCGTTAAAGCATTACAACACTCAGCTCAAATTACATTTTGTCTCCAATGTGGATGGCACTCATATCGCAGAAACAATCAAAAATATTGATTTTGAAACCACATTATTTATTGTAGCTTCCAAAACATTCACCACTCAAGAAACAATGGCTAATGCTGAAACTGCAAAAGCTTTATTTATTCAGGCTGTCAAAGATCCTTCTCATGTCGCAAAACATTTTGTGGCTGTTTCTACTAATGCGGAGAAAGTTTCTGCATTTGGTATTGATACGGAGAATATGTTTGGTTTTTGGAACTGGGTTGGTGGGCGTTATTCCTTGTGGTCAGCTGTGGGGCTTCCTATTGCCTTAGCTCTTGGTTTTGATAATTATGAGAAACTCCTCAAAGGTGCTTATGAGATGGATGAGCATTTCCGTCATACGCCTTTCTCCAAAAATATTCCTTTCATTATGGCGGCACTTGGTGTTTGGTATAATAATTTCTTTGGGGCAGAGAGTCAGGCGATTCTCCCTTATGATCAATATTTACACCGTTTTGCAGCATATTTTCAGCAAGGAGATATGGAATCCAACGGTAAGAGCGTGGCTCGCGATGGATCTGCTGTGACTTATCAAACAGGTCCTATTATTTGGGGTGAACCTGGGACAAATGGTCAACATGCTTTCTATCAATTGATCCACCAAGGTACAAAATTGATCCCTTGTGATTTCCTTGCTCCTATCGAGACACTCAATCCTATTGGTAATCATCATGAATTGCTTTTATCCAACTATTTCGCTCAAACAGAGGCTTTGATGGTTGGTAAAAATAAAGCTGAAGTTGAAGCCGAGCTCAAAGCTGCAGGACTCTCTGAAGCTGAGATCAAAGAATTGACACCATTTAAGATTTTTGCTGGAAATAGACCTACCAACTCCTTCTTATTCCAAAAAATGACTCCAGAAATGCTTGGGATGCTCATTGCCATGTATGAACATAAAATTTTCGTACAAGGTGTTATTTGGAATATTTATAGCTATGACCAGTGGGGTGTCGAATTAGGGAAAGTGCTTGCTAATAAGATCCTCACAGAGCTTAGAGATGCGAAAGAAGTTACTTCTCACGACTCTTCAACTAATAGCCTCATCAATAGATATAAAAAATCTCATTAATCAATAAAAAAGGACTGCTTTAAGCAGTCCTTTTTTGGTTTTGTTATCTTGTAAAGTAGAAGACATTAAGTCTATTGAGGTTCTGAGCAACAGTCCCTGTCACTTCAATCTGCCACATATATGATTGAGCTTTGTCAAATTTCTTTAAATATTCAATTGCTAATTTATTCTGGCTATCAAATTCTGGAATACGAAGGGCTTTGATCATATCCCCTTTTTTATTGATAAGTCCCACAGAAAAGTGAGACGCTTTTTTAGGGAAGGCGTAGATATCCTTTTTTCCTTGAAAAAAGTTTCCTGTATTCCTATCAATGAAGAAGACAAAATCAGGACTTGGTTTCTCAGAGTCTTCAATAACAATGTGTGAAATTTCTTCCCCATCTTCATCATAGAAAACAATCCCCAAATCTTGATCAGCAGGAATGTCTTTTAAGGAATTGATAACTCTAAGAAAACGAGAAGCTTTTTTAGGGTTTGTTTCTTCGGACATCTGGATGATATAATCATTTTTGCCTATCATTTTTTTTTCAATAAAGCTTACCTTAATTCCACTCGGATAGGGTCTGAGTTGTGCAAACATTGGAGTAGTAAGAATACTGAACATAAGTAATATTAACGAAAATAGCATGAAAACCTCTGTATTGAATACATTATTTAGAATTGGAACGCTGCGATACGGGTAAGAGTTTTCTCGGCAGTTCCTAAAACTTCAAATTGAAGCATTGTTTTGTTACGACCTGTTTTTTTATAATCGCTAACAAGAATTTTTTTGTTTTTGTTATAAGCCTCGTGGCTTGTTTGGTGGGTGATATTATTTTTTTTATCTATAATGGCAACCGAAAAACTGTGAGCATTCTCAGGAAGAAATTTGATATCTAATTTTCCTTTAAAGTCACGTCCTGTTTGTCTATCCATAAAGAAAATATAAGTAGGTGATGGTTGTGTTGTATTGGTGATGATATGATGCTCGATTGCCTTATCTTCAGCGTCATATATGATGAAAGCGAGATTCTCATTGGCTTGAATTCCCTTAACACTGTTAATAACGCGTATCATACGAGGAGTTGCTACCGTTTGAACATTTGTGGTTACGACCATACGAGGCTTTTTACGTTTTCTTTTTTCGACCAAGGGCTCTTCGGTAATAATGGTTTGTTCACCACGAAAGCTAACTTTGATCCCACTTGGGTATACAGGAACATTTTTGATTGCAGCGTAAGATTCAATAGTAGTAAATGCCATAAAAATAAAAAGTAAATGAAATCTCATAAATTCCTCGTTGTTAAAAATAATTCTAAATAAAAGTCACGATTGTTTTTCCAGAACCACCTAGCTGAGGTGGCGCAAATCCAAATTCTTTAATTTCAGGAACCTGCTTTAAGAACAAATGAATATTTTTTTGTAAAATACCTGTTCCCTTTCCGTGAACAATGGTAAATTCTTTTAATCCGGCTACCATAGCAGCATAAAGAGCTTGTTCAACGGCACGGATCGCGTCTTCCGAAATCATCCCATGTACGTCAATGGTGTGTGAAACGGCTAAGGAATCTTTTTGGATGATGGCTTTATTTTTTGGTTTTTCATGATCTGCCACTTCAAACAAATCTGATGGAGAGACATTGATTTTGATATTTCCAATATTTACAACTACGTGACTCTTCGTGATTTGCTCGACAACACCCTTTTTATTTAGTGAGGCAACAAAAACAAGATCTTTTAACTGAACATCTTGTTTTTTATTTCGAGATCTTTCAACAATTTGAGACTTTTTTTGATCAATTTTAGATCTAATTTCTTTTACTTGTTGAGATTTCTCTTTTGGTTGCTGAGCAAGATTTCGTTGGATCGCAGCAAGCTCTTGTAAACAAGAGAATAACTCTTTATCAGCGACTTGCAATCCTTGTTCGACGAGAGATACTTTTTGCTCATCAAGCTCAGATTGCAGTTTTTGTATTTGTTGTTCTTTTTGAGTGAGTTCTTGTTCTATTTTTGCTAGATCTATCTCTTTTCGTCTCAAGCGATTCTCAAATTCTTCAATGTTACTCAAAATCTGATCCGTCTTGTCTTGTTGTTCTTTAAGAAGACCCTGAGCTTTTTCGATAATAGAAGCATCAAGACCCACACGTGTCGCAATCTTGAGGGCATAACTTTCACCGATTGTGTCGGGATAAAGACGAAATTCAGAAGTCAGAGTCTCTGTATTAAAGCTAGTTGAACACGTCAAAATATTTTTATGTTCAAATGCTTTGATTTTGACTTTTTTATAGTGTGTCGTAATCAAAAATAAAGTGTTTTTTTCTATAAGTCTATCAATGATCGCACAACCCAACACCTCGCCTTCAACAGGATCTGTAGCGTGAGCAATCTCATCAATCAGAACTAAAGAATCCTCTGTACATTGTTCAAGAATTTCCTTTAGATGGATAATATGTCCAGAAAATGTGGATAATTCATCAGAAAGACTCTGTGAGTCACCAATTTCCATGTAGATCTCATCAAAAAAAGGAAGCTCTGCATAACGCGAAGGAATAGGGAGTCCTTTTCGAAACATCTTGAGACAAAGTGCAATCGTTTTTAGAGAAGCACTCTTACCACCAGCGTTCGGACCAGAAATAATAACACCTTTGGTATTATTTTTAATTTCAAGATCAATAGGTACGGTATCTTTGATTCCTTTTTTGATTAAAATGAAGGGATTGTAAACTCTTTCCAGTACGATTTCTTTGTTAAGATTGATATTTGCGAAGCTACATTGATATTTTTTTGCAAAATAATGTTGCCCAAATAATACCTCAAGCATAGCACTACGCTCAACGATCTCTTTTAAAGCAGATTCATTGTTTGCTATCTGCTTACTCCAAGTGCGGAGTAAACGATTTATCTCTTGATATTCCAAGTCGTCCACAGATAAAAGTTCATTATTTAACGCTACAATCGCCGGTGGCTCAATATATGTAACCATACCACTAGTGGAAAACCCGTGGATGATACCTTCTGTACGATTTTTGGCAACACTTTTAATAGGAAGTACATAGCGATCCTCACGAAAAGCAATCCGCTGCTCGGCAAGATCATCATTAGATGCAAGTTCTTTCTGAAGGGATTTTTCGATTTTGGTGCGGAGTTGTTTTTTAAGACCACGTATTCTGCGCAATTCGGGAGAAGCCCCATCCGCTATATTTCCATGTTCGTCAAAACTATTCTCCCAAAGAGCTAAAAGAGTCTTGGGCATAAAAGGTTCGTGGACTATTTGGTGTAAGATCGGATATTCATCAGAAATAATTTCTACTTGACGAATCTCATCCCATTGTTGTAAATTAAGATAGAGATGGTAAATATCTTTTTGATCTAAAACATATTCTTTTAAACTCAAATCAATCTGATCAAATGCATCTGGTATTTCTTGGAAATATAATGATTGACATTCTTCCGCAAATCGGCTAATTTCATTAGACTGAGCAATATGTTCTTCGAGATCTTCAACAGATCCAAAAAATGTACTATCAAATAATTTTTTAGCACGCTCACCAGATAAAAATTGATGAAAAGTTGAAATAATAATATTAAGTTCTTCGTTCATCATAGGCCTCACTGATACATTCTAATATTATAAAATATTACAAATTAAAAGTCAAATGTAAGTATTATCACAAATAATAAAAAGGAGTTTTTTATGTGGAAAAAAAATATGTTAGTGTGGAATCTTATCTCTACACTGGTTCTGTCATTTACGCTCTATGTTAATTATCTACTCTCACCAGGCATCCGTGAAGTCTCTCATAAATATTCGACTATCATTACTCCGATCGATATGACATTTAGTATTTGGGGTATTATCTATGGGTTCGCACTGTGGTCGTTAATTATTTTTTGGAAGCGATGGAAGGAAAATAAACCCGTACAACACCAAATCTATCTCGCATACAATAGTATCATGTTGTTAAATTCTTTATGGGTGTTTGTTTGGCTACAAGAAATGCTTATCCTATCATGGTTTATCATCACAATTATTCTAGCAATTCTTGCTATTATTAATTACCGTCTTGTCCATCAACATTATCACGCGTCTAAGGTCATCAGTGTATTTTTTGAGATTCATTTTTCTTGGATTTGTGCAGCGTTTTTCTTGAATACGCTAGTCGTTTGGGGATTCTTCCAAGGAACAAATTTAGACTACGGATCTGTGTTTATTTCTTTAGTAGCACTTATTAGTATTACTTTTGTGTCCAATATATTTCTTTTCGCACGTAATCATGTATACTTCGCAATGGCATTCTTGTGGACACTCTATGGAATTCTATTAAACATGCCTATAGAAATGCCAAGAATCGCCTTGTTGGTTAGAATTTTATTTGTAGTTCAAATTATCGCCCTTTCATTAAAAGGAATGATTGTATTAATCAGAGAAAAAGAATTTATAAAAAATAATAACGACACATAGTATGTGTCGTTATTATTTGAAAGAGGTTCCGGAGTGGAGATTGGCTGTATTTATTTATACTTATCTCCGACAACGAAACAGGGAATATTTTTATCTTTATTTTTGGTACATTATAATTTTCGACCTTATACCTCAAAACTTTAGCAAATATCCTAAAATAAATAAAAAAGACTCCATCAGGAGTCTTTTTTAGGGATAATATTATTTAATATCTTCTGTATTTTGTGGAGTGGATTCAATTTCTTCGTTAGTAGATTCTACTACTTCCTCAGAATCGACAATAGATACTTCTTCCTGATACGTATCAGCAGACTCTTCTTCTGTAAGAATCTCTGTTTCTTCCACAGAATCAATAGGAATGCTTGCACTTTCTTCGTATTTGGTTAATTCTTCTAGTTCAGGTTTTGTGATTTTTGTTTCCTGAATATTGAAAACAGGACTTTCATCAGAAACATTTGTCTTAACACTTTCATAAACTTGGAAACCATTGCTAATGATAGCTGTATTTTTGAACGTAGGTGGCTTCAGTTCAATTTCTACTTCTTTGGACTCAGTCGTAACAGAGACACCTGTAAGTTCTTCTAGAATCTTATCTGCAGACGGTATATTGTCAAGACTGCCAAGAGATGTTTCTGTAAGAAGAGTTGAAGACTTTTTTTGAGTGATATTGTTAAGGTCAATTGTTACTTGATTTTTTAGACTTTCGAGTTCACGAATATCAGTCATCAAGATCTGAATATTATCAGAAGTCTCTTTTTCAAAACGAGAAATTAAAGATGTTTTTTCTTTTAAAGACTCGATATCCTGATGTTGTTTAGTTAGGAGTATTTGGTAAGTATCTAAAAATTCCAAAAAGCTATTAATATGAGTAAATGTTTGCTCTGTCATTTTTCCTTGAATATCAGCAGATCCACAAGTTTTAGCTACAACAAGCTCAATGTTTTGGAAATTTTGAACTACATTTTTCATAATATCAGAAGCTTCTTTGACTAAGAGATGATTTTCATCAGTTGCTTTTTCAAGAATCATCACTTTCTCAACAGCAATCTCAATAAATTGCTGAATACTGATCAATTTCTGAGAAATCTCATCTACAGCGTTACTAGAAGCCGTAGCTAGCGCACGAACTTCGTTAGAAACAATAGCGAAACCTTTACCAGAGTTTCCAGCATGAGCAGCCTCTAAGGCTGCGTTGATGGAGAGAATATTTGTTTGTTCGGCGATATCTTGAAGAAGCATCAAAATTTCATCAATAAATTGTGCTTCTGTGCCTGCATTCTTAACGTTTGCACTAATACGGTGCATTGAGTCTGTAACAGACTGACTTTTTGTCACGCTGTTTTCAATCTTATCCATAATACTTTTCGCACTGTTCAAGCAAGATAAGGATTGGGATTTGATATCGTAGGCAATTTGAATAGTATGATAAATATTTTCTGGCAATTGCATAATGTCTTTAAAGTCTTCATGAAGCTTTGTATTAGAGCTTTCAAAAGTATCAATAACTTTAGAAATATAGCTAGATAAAGCATTCAAACTATTAAAAGCGTCAGAGCTTTGATCAAATTTAGGTAACTCTTTAATGGTTAACGAAGCAGTTTTGATACGATCCAAGGAATCATCAAAACTTCGACTCATCTGATAAGTACTTCCCCACGAATCATTTATTTTATTAATGTATCGGTTGAAATATCTTGTTACTTGGTCAGCGTGATCTGGAATATTATATGTGAAGTCAGCGTATTCAGCAGTCCCCATTTGTTGGAGGTATCCTTCAAAAGATTGCATGTAATCTTGCTCAAGCGTCTCAAAGGACCAAGTCATATAGTATGCATATCCAACCATCACAACAATGGCACTTATAATTTTAGGTAAATGCGTCATCAAATCATAAGGATAGTAGTTATTTTGTGCGTAGAAACGTAAAAATGGATGTATGTGAAGCGTTAAAATAATCATCATAACACCAAACAACAACACGGATGACATAGTTTGATTATGGTAGATTGTACTAATTTCTCTTGTACAAAAACGACGACTATGAAAATAACGGAATACCATTGTATTACTTATCTCAAATATCTTTGTGGACATATACCAAAATGATGCCATAAAGATGTTTTGGAAGAGAAAAAGTTGATTACTTGAAAAATGAGGAACTAGCTGTGAAGAAGGAATCTCATGATTATAAAGCCCTAAAAACACAATCAAAGGTAACCAGAATAATGTATGAAACCCAAATGTTAAATGACTACCCTCAAATACTGAACGACTCTCAGGATGAGAGAATAATTTGTTGATAGGAGCCATGTAATATAAGAAAGCAATCATTTGTAGTAAATGAGCGATCAAAAGAATCGCGGGAATCTCAGGAAACGAAATAGTATTTCCTTGTATAGTAAATGTAATAGTGTCCTCTGTTAGGATACTAAAACCTTTTGGCAAGTAAAATTCAAGATAACGCCAGAGAGCTAGTAAGAGTAAATTTAGGGGGTATAATATTAATAAGTTGATGGATACCATCTTTATCATATTACGTTGGATATCACTAGTAGGTACGGCACCAGTACTCAGATCTTTAAAATGTTTGATTTCTGTCATAACTCACTCGATATTATCTTATTTCTTTTCATTAATAGTACGGCTAATGATCTGTTGGGTTTGGAACTCTTTGATCTGCCACTCATGTTGCAAATTATCAAGCTTTTGGAGACTACGCTCATTATAGAGGATCAGACTTTTGTAATACTCTAAATATTCATGAAGATCAGATGAAATAGGTTGATTATTGGCCATATCTGTTTTTAATAATATTACAAAATTATTAATAGAAGATGCAGCTGTTTCACCTTTTAGTAATGTAACGGTAGTTTTAGTCGTATTTTCTATAAAACTATTAATATCTTGTTCTAGTTTTTGTGTATTGGAGAATGACGTTGATAAATTATTGTTCAAATGACTAGAGTCTTTTACATTATGGTCAATCAATCCTATTCCTTCAATAGAGAGTTCCATAGACAGTTCAATGAAATTCTTAATATCAGCAAGACGCATTGCAATATTATTCACAGCGTCGTGAGACATATTTGCGAGGACACGAATTTCTTCTGCAACACTTGAAAAGTCAGAGCTGGAAGATCCACCGTGAGCAGCTTCGATAGACGCACTGATGGACAAAAGTTTTGTTTGCTCGGCGATATTTTTGATTGTTTCAAGCATTTCAGTGATATTGTTTGTCTCTGAGTCGGTACTTTCAATTAATACGTAGATCTCTTCGAGTTGGCTTTTGATAGAACCACTATTTTTGATGAAGCCACCTAATGAATTCTCTGTTTCCTCTGTGGAAAGCAGACATTGAGCGTATTCCTTTGTAAGATGGTCAAAAGAGTATGCCATGGCTTCGGTATTAATAGTCAGTTCACGGATATGTTTACCGACATTTTCGAAGAGGTCGTTTTGTCCGTCAATATAGTTAACAAGATGTTCCATATTATTATGAATCGCTTTTTTACTGAGAGCGAGATCAGAAAATGTCAGGGTTTGCTGACTAATTGTTGCACTAAAATTGCTGATATGATCACTGAACTTTTTTCTATGCTCTATCATCTTTGCAATAGAAGCAAACAATGTTCGGAATTTTTCAAGAATCGTATTGATAAAATTATTCAATGCCTGAATGAGAGACCCAATAGTGTTTTTTTCTTGATAGAAGAAAGTCTCTTCAACCAATCCACTATCTGCAGATTGATCTAAGAAATGATAAATAGCTTGTTTTGTTTTTTGAGCGGCGTTGTTATATAGATATATTACACCAATACAACACAATAACACTAAAATCGTACTAGAGTTGTTGTAATTAATGAAATAATTGAGTGTATGCATATCTGTAGATTTTATACTAAATTCATTAAGTGTGAGAATTGTTTCATAAAAATTTAAACTCATGAGAACAGCCAAAATCAAGTATAATAAAGGCATACGAGCAGCGGTTCCAAAAGTTTTCCGAGTACGTTTGTGGTAGTCTTTACCAAAGATATGTTCTATCGTATTATTTGCTTGGAGTAGGCCAAATACAATTAAATAACCAGTAAGAATCTGCCAAAACACACGGTACAAACTAGTAATCACAAGAACATCAAATAGGGATTCTTTTTGAGATCCTCGTTCGACAAAATACATAATAAGAGTTGCGAAAAATCCTGCGATGACGTTAACCCATAACATGATTCCCATATTATCAAATCTCCTTTGCGCAGCTTCAAACCCTTTATTGTACTTTAGGTATTGTTTAATAGGGTGGATATATATTTGACATGCAATGAAATGAACAACAAAAACAATAGAATAAAACAAAATAAAATGAGGAGTTAAGAATTCCTGGAGGAAAGCATGTAATGAGAATGCTTCTGTTTCTGCCTCAGAAGGGACATTTACTACAATCTCTTTCAACATTGTGAAAGGAATTGCCATTAATAGACAGATAGAGTAGACTTGATTTGAGAAAGTTCTTAATGTTTTTTTCGCTTCAGGCGATGGAGTCCATTTCGCGGAGGTTTTTTCATTCGACATAGGGTACTCTTCAATGATATTTTTTATATTGAGAATGTTTTATTCTAATAGCTTTATTAATTCATTTATATTTTAAAATTATCAGGGATGGTGCTTTTGGAAGGGATCACAATAATTCCATCTCTAATGACGTAATTTTCATCAACATGGTTGTCTAAGCCTTTTTCATTGACCAAGATAACGTTATTTCCGATACGAGCGTTTTTATCGATGATTGCATTTTTGATAATACAATTTTTACCGATTCCCATATTTGGGATATTGAGTTGTTTATTTTTTTCTTTTTCGTGGTCTGTTTCTACCCAATCACACCCCATAATGACGGTTTTTTCGATATGGGTATCTTGGTTGATTAACATTCGTTGACCGATGACGCTTTGAATGATTGTGCTACGTCTAATATGCCCACCATCACCGACGATGGATCTTGAAATGGAACAATCTTCAAAGACGCTTGGAGGAGAAAGGCTTGGTCGGCAAAGAGTGTACCAGTCTGCATCATAAATATTGAAGCGAGTATGTGTTTCTGTGAGATCCATATTAGCTTTGTGGAAGTTATACAATGTTCCAATATCTTCCCAATAACTGTTATGAATGGCGATACGAACGCCATAATTTTTAATAATATAAGGGATAATTTCTTTCCCGAAGTCCATCATTTCTGTTTTAGAAACAAGTAACTCGTCAAGTAATTCCAGACCAATCAAATACATACTCATAGAAGCAAATACATAACCGTCAGGAAGATTGAATTTTTGTTGTAGATTTTTTGGAATGTACCAATCATCGCCTATCTCTGTGTCTCCTGGTTTTTCCCAGAAATCAAGTACTTGATATTCGGAACTAACCTTCACAATTCCAAAAGCATTAGCTTCAGAGCGAGGGATAGGGACGACACCTAGTGTGAGATCGGCTTGAAATTCATTATGGATATTTCTAAGTTTAGTGAAGTCCATTTGATAAAGTTGGTCACCAGCTAAGATCAGAGCGTGGCTTGCATTTCGGACACTTTTAATGTGGTGCATGCCTTTACGGACAGCATCGGCAGTACCTTGAGAAAATCCTGCACTGGAGAGATCTTTGGATGCTTCGCTTGCGATGATATCAACAAAAGAATCATGAAAGAGATCAAATTTATAAGTTTGAGTGATGTGCTGATTTAGAGATGCTGAGTGATATTGAGTTAGCACAAAGATTTTACCCACACCAGAGTGGATACAGTTTGTGATGGGAAAGTCGATGATACGGTACTTTCCACCGAAAGGAACGGCAGGTTTTGAGCGATGACGGGTTAAAGGATCTAAACGAGTACCTTGACCTCCAGCTAAAACGATGCCAATAATATCTTTCATATTAATCGGATTCATAAGAGCCTCCTGTTAAATATTTAACGACATTTTTATTCTTCTTCTTTTACAAACTTCTCAAAATATTTTGCGAGACCACCTTGGGAGGTTTCACGATAATCTGAATTCATATCGCGACCTGTTTCAATCATGGTTTTGAGGACTTCATCATAGGTGATGGTGTGTTCGCTTCCTCTAAGTTCAACAAAGTACGCACATTGGAGAGCACGAACGGCAGCGGTGGCATTTCTTTCAATACAAGGGATCAAGACAAATCCCCCAATAGGATCACAAGTCATACCAAGATGATGTTCCATAGCGATTTCTGCTGCGTATTCGATATGGTCAATAGAAAGCCCCAAAAGATAAGTATAAGCAGCAGCTGCCATACAACAGGCAACACCAACTTCAGCTTGACAACCAGCTTCAGCACCAGAGACGGATGCATTGTGTTTTGCTAAGAGACCAATAATTCCTGCGACTGCAAGAGCTTTTTTGAGTTGCTCTTTATCGAGATTTCTGGACTCTTTGGCATAACGGAGCACGGCTGGGACGACCCCACACGCACCACATGTTGGAGCTGTTACCACAACCCCCATGGATGCATTTTCTTCTGATACGGCAAGGGCATATGCTGAAACCAGTCCTTGTTCTTGAACGACAGGGTTTGTTTTGAGATTTAAAGTATTTTCATAGACGGATTTGGCACGACGGCGAAATTTCATATGTTTTGGAGGGAGAAATTCTTCCTCATTGGTCAAACCATGATCAATCGCATCCATCATAGCATTTAGGATTTCTTCAAGATATTCCCAAATATCATCATTATCAAAGCGATCAACATATTCCCAAAGCTCAATTTTTTCATCTTTACAGTACTGCATAATTTCAGACATGTATTTATGAGGGTACACGTGAGGAAAGTCATCTAATGATGAGCCTTGATCGATAAGCGTCCCACCTCCAATGGAGTATGTGTGCCAAGTGTCAAGGACATTGTCATCTTTATCTAAGGCTTCTAAAATGAGACCATTAGGATGCTGAGGAGAAGGGCTTTCTTTATCAAAGACAATTTCTAAATTATACCCTTCAAAGGCACGTTCAAGAGATTTATCCGTAAAATGCCCAACACCTGTTAATGCTAAACTTCCTAATAATGTTACACGATAACGATAGGCGTCTGGACAACGCTGGATCATGACTCTTCCTGCACGAAAAGGTCCAATAGTGTGAGAGCTAGAAGGGCCAAAGCCTATACGATAAAGTTCTTTGAGAGAATTCATAAGAATAATCCTTAATTTATAATTAAAAATACTAGTTATTTAAGAGAATGTCAATACAGTTTTCAACACGATAAACGATGTTATCGCCGTGGGTTTTGAGTTCTGCTTCAGCGTTTTCCATGACAAAAGCATTACTTTTACCAACGGTTTTGAACATAGGGAGATCGTTGTAGGAGTCTCCTACTGCATAGATGTCAAATTCTTCACCAAGATAAGCTACCATATTGAGGATTCCTTGACCTTTTGAAGAGGATTTTGGACCGATATCGATGTAGTGTTGGTTTCTGAAAACATCAACCGTATCCCCCCAACGAGTGAGGATTTCTTTTTTTGTAGCTTCTGACTGTTTAATATCGGCTGTAAAGGGAGCAATGTTGACTGTAATAAAGTTATTTTCGTAATTTTCGAGATCTTTCATGTCAAATTTAATCGTAGAATCTTCTTGAATGATGGTGGAGGTCATTTTCATGAGGCGATCCGCAACTTCATAAGTGTGAATTCCATCATCCCAGCAGATTGTGTAACCACCAAGATCGTAAAAATGTTTAATAATTTCTTTTCCAAGTTTATTCGGCACTGTCACAGAAGAAATTTCTGTCCATTTTAGGGGATCATTTTTATCAACATCAAATAATAAAGAACCATTACAAAGAATCAATGCATCACAAACAAGATCAAATTCCTCTAAAAGAGGGCGTGTCCATGTTTCGGTACGTCCTGTACACAACGCGAAAAAGTTACCTGATTCTCTGAATTTTTTAATAGCTTTCAAATCTTTATCGGAAATATTTTGATGATCATGAATTAATGTTCCATCAACATCACATGCAAGAAATTTTCTTTTCACTGGGAGCCCCTTTTTGTGTTTTAAAAATATTTTTATCTTTGTTATATTATACATTAATTGTCAATTAAGTCAACCGTATTCTTGTTTTTAGTAGATTTGTATCCTAATTGTTTATCGTCACAAATTTCTGAATTTCAACCTTATTTTAAATATTTTTCTTAATGAAATTATTCTTGATTTTTTAGAAAAAATCGCTATAATATATAGTATCAAAAAATCTGGAGGACGGATATGAATTATCTTGGAATTGATTTAGGTGGAACAACGGTCAAATATGGTTTGGTTGATTCTTTAGGGCAAGTTTCTGAAAAAGGCGACTTCCCAACCAAATCCAAAGATGCAGATGAGCTTCTTGATAAGATCGCAGCACTCATAGAAGATATGAAGACGAAACATCATATCCAAGGTGTTGGTATCTGTGCTCCAGGTGTTATCAATCCTTTTACCGGAACCATTGTCTGGGCAGGTGGAAACATGCCTGATGGATGGGCTGGAACAGAATTCAAACAGATCCTCGAACAAAGAACATCCTTACCTATTTCTATTGATAATGACGTGAATTGTGCAGCACTTGGCGAAAAATGGATAGGTGCAGGGCAAGATATTCAGCATTTTATTTGTATTGCAGTGGGTACGGGAATAGGATCAGGTATCGTCATCAACAACCATCTCTATTATGGGGGTGGCTTCCAAGCTGGGGAGATCGGCTATATCCATGCGAATAAAGGCTGTACCAATTTTTGGGAAAAAGAAGCTTCTACGCTGAATTTTGTCGCAAATATCAAAAAAATGCTTGTTGAAAACGGTGAAAAAGAAGACAATCTTGATTATGTGGACGGACTTTGGATTTTTGAGAATGTCTCCAAAAATCCTATTGTTGCAAAAGTATTTGATGAATGGATGGATTGCCTTGCTCGTGGTATTTCTGATGCTGCTTGTATTCTTAATCCTCAAGCCGTCATCCTTGGTGGTGGAATTTCTGGACAAGGCGATAATTTCCTCAATTTGATCAAACCAAAAGTTCAAAGTTACTTACCAAATGGTTTTCATGTTGAGATCAGAATTGCTCAAGCAGGCAATGATGCTGGTAAGATCGGTGCAGTCAAAAAACTTATCGACGAAATAAAATAATCAATCCAATCAAAAAAACCTCCGTATTTCGGAGGTTTTTCTTATTTTTCGTCTTCTTCAATTCTTGTGATTTCATCTTGGTTACTTGCACATGCAAATAAAAGATACACCGTATGTGCAACCATTCTATCGTAAGGTCTTGTTCTACCTGGAGAGACTCTGATCCCACGCTCGAACATTTCCTTCGCACGGATTCTTGTAAAACCATGTTTTGGGAGGGCGCGCATGATGTCGGCCATTTGCTCTACACAAGGGACAATAATAGCCACTTGCCCGCCATCTTTTAGGGAATTTTTTGCAGCTCTGAGCAAAGGAATCGCATCAGGTACGTCAATATAGATTGTATCCACTTTCTCATCAATGCCAAATCCATTCTCATGAACATCATCTTTCAAAATAAACTCAGCATTTTTGAAACGAGCTAGCTTGTCAAAATTTTTGATCGCAATTTTTTGATGTTCTTCACGACGCTCAAAACTATAAATCTTGCCTGTTTCGCCCAAAATTCCTGATACAGCGATAGAGAAAGCCGCAGATCCTGTCCCAATCTCAATCACACGTCCACCAGAGAAAATATCTGTTTCGAGGATGACAGCACCAATATCCTTAGGGTAAGAAATGGTGGTAGCTCTTTTTACTTTCATGATGCGATCAGATAGAGTAGGACGGAGGATGATGAATTGCTCTGTGTTGTTGTGGTTTGTGATGATATCTCCCCAAAAATGCTCCTCGCCAAAACGGATTTCTCCTTTATTGGTGGATAAGTTGCTATTTGGTGTGAAAGGAATCATAAATGAGATTTTTTGATGTGATAAATAAATGAGTTCACCTGCTTGAATAATGGAATTATTGTTCATCGTTTCTATCCTTAATGGTGTTAATTGTTGCTGTAATAGCTTTGTTTTTGGTGATAATTTTGATCTCTGATCCAATGTCCCAATCATCTGCTTCGACGATAGCGTAGCCTTTTTTGAGAATGTTTAGAGGATTGTTTTCTTCGAGTTGTAATTGATAATATTTGAGTTCTTGAGCTTCTTTTTTGCGAGCAAATTCAAAGACTCGCATAAGCTCCGTTTTTTTTCTTTCCAAATAATCTTCTTCATCGATGACTGTATTTTGAAAGAATTGTTTTAAATCATCTTTGATATAGCTTAGTTCTTTGAGAAGTTCATTTTTATGAGGAAGTAAAACCATCGCTGCTCCTGTCGGAGTAGGTGCCGAGAAATCAGCGGCATAGTCGACCAGAGATTTGTCGATTTCATGCCCAACAGCTGCTACAATAGGGATCTTTGCCGACGCAACGAGACGTACTAATTTTTCGTCGTTGAAGGCTTCAAGATCTTCGCTACTTCCGCCACCACGACCAATAATGATAGCATCGAGATCTTTGGTTTTTAACGCCAAAGACAATGCCTCAAATAAAGATGCTGGAGCTTGAGCACCTTGCACAAGACAAGGAAAAACCGTGATCCGTACAAGAGGATAACGATCTTTCGCGACACGGATGATGTCTTGGAGTGCAGCTCCATCCGCAGAAGTTACCACACCGATATGTTCGGGGTGCGTCGGCAAACTTTTTTTTGTACTTTGGTCGAAGAGACCTTCTTCATATAAGGCTTGTTTGAGTTGCTCTAGTTTTGATTGAAAGATCCCCGCCCCAAGCTTCATCATTTCGTCTGCAAAAAAGCTCATTTGTCCTGATTTGACATAGTAGCTAGGTTGAGCAAAAACCATCACCTCATCGCCATCTTTGAGATGCTCCAATAATTTTGCAGCATTACTCGATTCATGGGTGAGACAATCGATTTTTGCGGAAGAATCTTTCAACGAAAAACGTACGTAAGCACTATGCTTTCGTAATTGTAAGTTGGAGAGTTCTCCTTTGATTAAGACAGGCCCGAGTTGATCTTTAATTAAGTCTGAAATAAAAAAAGCAACGGCACTCACAGAGAGTGCCGATTTTTCTAAACCTTTCATGATTATATAAAGAAAATATTATTTAGATAATGATAGTAAATTATTTTTTTACACCATAACGGTTTTTGAAACGCTCAACCATTCCACCACGTTCTGTGTTACGGTTAGTTCCTGTATAGAAAGGATGACATTTTGAGCAAACCTCAACAACCATTGTCTCATTAGCAGTTCTGATTTGAAAAGTTTCGCCACAGCTACATGTTACTGTAGTGTCTTTAAGTTCAGGATGAATCCCTTTTTTCATTGTCTGTACTCCTTGAAAGTATTAACAATATATTATACTCGATTCACTCTCCCTTTGTCAATATTATTCGCAATAATATTTGAATAATAGTATAAAATTGTCTATAATATGAGAGTAATAGAAGGAGATTCAGGTGTCAAAAATTCAAGAATATCAAAAAATACTTGTCAAACCATACCAATACTCGAGTGATCTTATCTTAGAGCTACAAAAAACATTATTGTCTGAAAAGCGTTTTGCTCATGTGAATCGTGTCCGTGAAAAAGCACAAGATATTGCAAGTCGCTGTGGATTAGATGTTATATTGTCGCAGAAAATAGATACTGCCGTCTTGCTTCATGATTTTGCGAAGGGTATGAGTTCTGATGAGCTTGAAACTTATGCTCGCGAAAAAAATATCTCCTTGAATAATTCTGCGCCTCCGATTTTTCATGCAATTGTTGGAGCGTGGATGGCTGAAAACTATTTTGGTATTTGTGATAGAGATATTTTGGATGCTGTATATCATCATACCACAGGTCATCCAAAATTTCTTCACAATAAAGTTGGTGCGGTTCTGTTTTTAGCAGATTATTTAGAACCTGGTCGGAAGCATGATAGAACACATATTGATCAGCTGATTCCTGAAGACCTTGTAAAAGCACAATACCAGATCGTAAAAGAAAAAGTCATTTCTGTCATTGAAAGAGATAGAGAAATTTCATCAGAAAGTCTTATTTTTTATGAAGCACTACGTCAAGAATTATCATTATAATCAGAAAATCCCTCTTATTTAGAGGGATTTTTTACTTCTATATACCACGTCATTTCTTTAACCAAAGCACCACTTTGAGGGTGATAGAGACGAATTTTGATTTCACCAGATTTATTTCCTATCATGAATTCAAAAATTCCTTGAGCGAGGTTACTATTACCAAAATTTTGGATGATCTGTTCACCTGAATAGTATAATTGCGCAACTAAGTAACTCTCTGTATCTGCGGTGATGGTGATTATCGTACCAGCTTCTACCTCACGAGTATTGACTACTTTTTTGATCTTTTTGTTACTATTAGAAACCAAGCTACCTGTCGGGTGAATGTTGGTCATTATATTTTTTTGAGAAACATTGGATGGTGAGACCACACCAGATTCAGCAAGAATATCTTCAAGCGAAATAATAGGTTTCGCAGGAACTTTTTTGACATAAGATACAAAACTTTGTGTACACGATGTGAGAAAAAGAAACATCAATGGGAAATATTTCATTCCATTACTATTTAAAAACATATTACATTATCGAAAATATCTCAGAAATCTTTAGAGATTATTGGATATTTAGAGAAAACCAAGCATTAGCCAGATTGTCATTCAAACGAAGGGCAGTTTTATAAAAACGCGTATGCAGTGACTCAGTAGAACGTTTTTGGAGGAGAGTTCCAATACGGAAATTCGTTTCTGCATTGTAAGGCTCAAGTTCCCATGAGATCGTATAATACTCAAAGGCCTTCTCTTCATTATTTTTTCTTTCTGAAATTTCACCTAAATAAAAATATCCAAGAGCTTGAAGTTTTTCGTTTTTGGTAACAGATATAGATTTTTTGAAAAGACGTTCTGCTTGAAATAAATTGTCTAACTTTAATTGTGCCAAACCTTTAAGGTACAACAAATCCGAACTATTAGGCGTCAGAGGGCTATCATCAAGATGCATAAGCATCTCCTGATAGCGGTCAAGCTTTAAAAGAGCATGAGACTGGATGCTCAAACGAAGCAGCTCAATAGATGGATCTGAGAATTTTTTTGCAGGAAGAATATCAAGAACACCTGCGAATTCTTCTTCTTTTTCGGCAGACATAAAACGCATCCATGCCCTCCCAAAACTCACCCATTGTTGGTTTTTTTCAGGATAGCTTTTTGGCAAGATCGCTTCAAGTACAGGAATATACTCATTATGGCCATTCACCACTAATGCGATTACACCTTTTAATTCTTGGGATTGATATTTTGCTGAGTTTGGTTTAGGGTTTTTACGTAAAACTTCATAAGCCTTTACATATTCTTGTTGGGAAAATAGCCGTTCAAACTTCATACCAGACGTACAAGAACTGAGAAAAAAAATGAGTAGAATACTAAAAATATTATTTTTCATGATGCGTATCCAAGATTATTTATATTTCCAAACAAATACACTATAAGGCCAAGCAATAAATTCCAATTTTTTCTTTCCAGCAAACATAATAGAGGAGCTATTCATGCTTTTGAACATGATATTTGTTTCGAGGGGAGATTTATTTATGGTTCTGTAAACCAACTTATTTGCCAGATGGATGTTTAATAGATAGTTTGGTGAAATGAGCATAAGATTTTCGGGGTCAAGATGATAAATCTTAAATGATTTATCATATCCTTGTAAAAATTCAACGACTTGTAAGATATATTGGTGAGATAAAAGTTGATAGCTAATCAAAACAGACTCTTTCCTACTCAAATACCAAAATAAAGAACTTATCGAAATCCCACTTGGTTCTTTTTCCAAAATCAAATGAGTCGTCTTACTTTTTTTTCGTTGTTTTGTCACAATTTTTGGGTTTTGTAGCTTTGAAAGAGTTTCTTTCATCGTGTTGTACTCATGATCTGAAATGCTGTTCTCAACACCATTGACAAATAAAGAATTTGGGATGGCTTTTCGGATCTGAGTCTCTAGTGATTTACGATGCTTTTCTGGGACAGATGCTAGATTGATCTTCAACCCGAAACGATTTGTTTGAGAAATAAGAATGAGACGATTGATCAGGCTTTTGATTTCTTTTTTATCATTGAAATTAGGTATAAATCGTCGGTTAGTCGTTGCAGAAGTGAAGATTCCTTTCTTATGCATTTCTAAACGATCAATAGAAAAATAAATCTTACTGTTTTCTTTTTGAGCTTCATTTTCAAGCCTATCGAGACTTTTTCGATGATAATTTGTTAAGACATCGGACATATAAGTATTTGTGGAGGCGTATTTTTGGTAAGGGTGTGCAACGATGAATCTCGTGTTTGACAAGGAACTTTTTTCGAGAGATTTAATTACTTGAGTATAAGATAGACTCCCAAAATCGACAAATAAATCAGCAAACATATTGATCGGTAAAAGCACTAAAATAAGAATAAAATATTTCATAACACTATTATGACATAATTTTAAAAAAAAATAAAGAAAATCCCTCAGAGTAATACTGAGGGATTTTGTAGATTGAGAGAGATATTAGCTGAAAAATTTTCCAAGTCTTTCTAAGACTTTTTCACGATCCAAAGGTTTCACAATGTAACCCTTCGCACCAAGCTGGATAGCTGTTTTAACAGTTTCTGCAGTTCCAAGCGCCGTCACCATGATGACATTCACATTAGGATCAATTTCTGTTAATTTTTTCAATGTTGTCAAACCATCCATTTCTGGCATAGTAATATCAAGTGTGATAAGATGAATTTGATCTTTGTTTTCTTTGTATTTTTTTACAGCATCAGCTCCATTGAGAGCTGTTTCAATGACATTAAATTGTCTAGATCCAAGAATTTGAGCAAGTTGTTTAAGGATAAATTGGGAGTCGTCAACACACATTACGTTAACCTGTTGTCCACCCTCTGTCATTCCGATAGGAAATCCGTCTTCACTAAATTGAATTTTCATGGCAGTTCCTTTTTTGTATTTTATTTTTGATTAGTTTTTGAATGCAATGTTAATATAGAGCATCCCATATCCTGTATCGATAGGAATAACCAAAGCTTCTATGCCTTGTGTGTCGACAATAGAAACTTTATCACCTATGATCAATGTTGGTGCACTAAAGTTAAAAGCAAGATTTTCTTTTGCTAATTTTGTAACAGCACGACCTGTGATCATGTTACTAATCTCTGAAACAGTACTACATACTAAATCATCTAGTTTATCGAAGGTATCTTCGTTTAACTTTTCAGATAATTTAAGAGCTGTAGCTTCTTCCATCCCAAAGATGATTCTTCCAGCGACGCCTCCTGTCACCCCGATAATGATAGAAAGATCGTACATGTTTTGTCCGACTTTTTTGAGGTGTAATTGCCCTCTTTTAACAGGTGAGTGGAGAATTTCGCTCATGACTTCAAATGTAGCTTCAACAAATGGATTAATATAATTTACAAGCATTTATTCCCCCTGAAATTATTTCAGCTTTTTTAATATATTTAATTCTGAAAAACATCTTTATAATTCTTTAACATTTCTGTCATCTTGAGAATATCTAACATCAATATGTTTTGATTTTCTTCAGTGATGATTCCTGAAAAAATTGTATCTTTTGCCCATTTTTCCAAATAATCACTTTCGCTATAATTTGTTGAGGTAGCACGTAGATTTTTATGGATCTGTTCAACAGATAAAGCAAAGAAATAGGAATCAATCTTCAAAGTAATGAAATATTCATCTTCATTGGCATCAATAAACGAATCATGACTACGTTCTACTTCTTCTTGATATCTTTTAGATAGAATTTTTTTCAAAGAATATACAGGTGTTATTTCCCCACGAATGTTAGTAACACCGAGCATGAAAGGGTTGGAGTTTGGAATGCAGTAAATAGGCTTACTCATTACAATATCTCTAATGTATAAGATGTTGATTGCATATATTTGAGTATCAAGTGAAAAGGTCACAGCATGAAACAACTCATCCTCGTGCGAGGAATCTTGTTCTAATTCTTCTTGATTGTCGAGATCTACTGTTAGTTCACGCATATTTACTCTCCTGATTTATTCAAATAGTAATGAATCATGGACGGAATATCTAAAATAAATCCGATTTCTCCATTTCCTACAATAGTAGCAGCTGAGATACCTGGACTTGAAATAAGGTCTCTATCCATTGGTTTGATAACGATATCTTGTTCGCCGAGAATTTCTGGAGAAATAATTCCTACTTGACGATCACCAAATTTCACAATAATACAGTAACAAGATGTCATATGTTCAGAAATATGATCAACAGCACTAATATCTTTTTTCTCTTCATTGAGTGTTTCGTAGAATGGTTTTGCTCCGTAAAGTACATGAGGAAGATCAATCAATGGGATCAATTGCTCTCTAAATTTCAAGGCATGGAATTTATTCAATTTATGAATATTTTCAGGATCCAAAATCACAGTTTCTTCAACACCAATAATAGGAATGATATAATGAATATTTTCCACAAAGATCAAAAGACCTTGAATGATCGCCAATGTTAATGGCAATTTAATAACAAATTTAGAACCTTGACCAAGTTTTGAAAATACAGAAACAGAACCACCGATGGATTCAATATTTCTGATCACAACGTCCATCCCAACTCCACGTCCAGAAAGATCGGAAATCTCTTGAGCTGTTGAGAACCCTGGCATAAAGATCAAACGTAAAGCTTCTTGTTCGGATAAGCTTTGAGCTTGTTCAGGGGTAATAAATTTTTTCTCAATTGCTTTTTGTTTGATTCTTTCGGCATCAATTCCTTTACCATCATCACTTAACTCAATAAAAATGAGGTCGCCTTCTTGATAGGAATGAAGGTGGATCGTACCTTGAGCAGGTTTTCCTTGAGCAACACGATCAGCAGGTAATTCAATACCATGATCCAAAGAGTTTCGGATCATATGCATCAATGGATCGTAGAGATCATCGATAATACCCTTATCGATCTCTGTTTCACCACCTGTGATGACAAGTTCAATATTTTTTTCTAGTTGTTTTGCGATATCTCTTGTCAACCGTGAAAAACGTCCAAACACAGTCTGCACAGGAATCATACGAAGACTCATCATTCTGTGCTGGAGAGTTCCAGAGATACGGGTGAATTGTTGAACATAGTCCATGTAGTTGTCAAGACCGTTACTAATTTGCAAGTACGCTTCACGAAGGATTGTATTTTGGAGTTCATTTTGTTGAGGATCCCTGTTCAATTGAAGGATATGAGAAGAGTTGATAAAATCACGAAGACTGTAACGAATATTTTGGAGTGCTTTGTCAAGATTAATCTCAAACTGGTTAAATCCAGAACGAATAATCACAAGCTCACCGAGTAAGTTCAGTAATTCATCAATACGTGAGCTTTCAATTTTCAAACTAGGATTTTTCTTTTCTTCTTTTGGAGCTTCATTGCTAATAGGCGCAGCTGGAGCTGATGGTGTTGTTGCAACTGCAGTATTGGTAGATATAGCTTCTTCGACAGGGGTTTCCTCAACGCTTTGCTGAGCCCCCGCTAAAGCGTACATCATGCTATCAGCGATCTCTTGAAATAAAGCGGCATCGAGCTGACGCACGGATACACTATTGATCACATCAGGAAATGTGAGCTTGTCTTTAATAAAATCAAGCCCTTCTGTTGTTGTACAAATCATATTTAAGTAAGGGTAATACTCATCATCAAGTAATTCTACACTTGGGTTCATGATGATAGGTTCACAGAATTTATTTGAGATAGCAAGCGTTTCAAATGACGCGACATCACGCATTTCGTATTCAGAATTGAAACGAATCTCTATGATGACGAGGTATTCTCCACTTTTTACCGCAGCATCAAGGCCTTCTAAAAGTTCAAAGTTTAAGTTCAAACGAGCACTTAAAGGAAGTTGATCAATGTCATAAACTTCACCTAGTCCTGAAGTAGTCCCTTCTGTAACAGCTACCGTAGTAGGCGCACCTGTACCACGATTTTTGATATTTTCTAAAGCAGAAATAAGATGCTGAGATCGAGTAGGATCTGGAGTTTGTTCGACAGCATATTGATCAAGCATCGACTTTAATTCATCTCTAATTTCAAGCAAAAGAGTAATATCATCTTGTGTTAATTGACATTTACCGTTACGGACGAGGTCAAGCACATCTTCCATAATATGAGTAAGCTTTGTTACAGAGTCAAATCCCACGGCACCCGCACCACCTTTGATGGTGTGAGCCACACGGAAGACATTTGCAATTTGAGAAGGATCGTCTAAGTTTTTTTCTAAATTCAATAAAGAATCTTCTAATAAATCTAATAATGAAAACGCTTCACTTAGAAAATCCTGTATTAGTTCCTTCCATTCATCCATGATTACACCTCTATTAAATACCGTACGTATCCAGAATTAATTTCAATCCTTTGTTTAATTCGTTCATAGGAAGTACGATATCGGCTAAATTTTCTTTTACAACACCACCGGGCATACCCCACACAGCACTTGATTGTTCGTCTTGTGCGATGATAAGAGAGCTTTTTTCTTTTAATTGACGGGCACCGATGACGCCGTCTTTTCCCATCCCACTCAAGATACAATATAGTGCATGTCCATAATATCCTCCGAGAAGGTTTTGGACAGCGAGATTGATGGATGGCTTAAAAGGGTGATTTGCGTATTCTTGTTTATCGGCATAGTATACAAAAAATGTCCCAAACATACTAATTTTTCCATGATGGCCTCCTGGAAAAACATAAATTTTTCCATTTTCGAGACGCATATTATGTTTAAGTTCAAAGGCAGGGAGCCCACTTGCAGCAGCCAACTCCTGAGCAAAGGAATAAGTAAAGGTTTCTGGCATATGCTGGATCACCACAATTGGTACAGAGATAGGTCTACTTAAATTAGTCAGCATTTCACGGACAGCTTGAGGGCCACCTGTGGATGCTCCAATGATGATAATATTTGGGTTAAAAGATTTTCTTTTATTTAATACTGTCGCCAAGCCATTTAATCCAACAGCTGCAGGAACAGATGAATTTTGTAGGATTTCTCCTGAATTTGGGGTAAAAGAGCTGGCTTGGGAAATATTTTTATTGTAAAGTAAGGAACGATTAGCTTTAGCTTCAAGACCTGCATTGATTTTTGGGAGAAAGGCTTGCTTCAGTTTTTGCATCAAGGTGTCTTGGTCGGCTTCAATTTTTAAGATAAAATCACAAAATCCAAATTGGATCGCTTCTTTGAATAAAGGATCACCGTGTTTGGCACGAGAACTGTGAATAATCACAAATGGATGATCTCCGGCAGGAATTTGTCGCGTAATTTCATTAAGGACATAAAGACCGTCGCCGTTTTCCATTTCAAGATCTAAGATTACGATATCTGGTTTATATAATAAGATTTGTCTAAATCCGTTTTGCCCTGATGATGAGGCAGAACATAGCTCTAAATTGGGAGCCAAAGTGATCATTTTGGTGAGGTAATTACGAACTAAAATCGAGTCATCAATAATTAATACCTTACCTGTGCGTTTTGTCAACATAAAAGTCCTCTAGTTATTAATTTTCGTAGAAGATACATCTTGGTAGTACACGAGAGGTGAGAGCAGTATCTAATCCACTCAAACTTTCTGTCGGACTAATAAATAGGTATCGGTTTGGTTTTAGGATGCGGGTTAGATGAGAAATCACTTGTTCTTGTGTTTTGATATTGAAATAAATAAGAACATTTCTACAAAAAACAATATCAACAGATGGCATAATCTTTGGCTTGATCAAATTATGAAATTCAAAATGGATTTTATTTTTTAATTCATCAGACATCTCAATATAATTAGAAAAACCAGACAAATCATTAGGATTTTCAACAACATCCAATAAATACTGATATTGAATAGGAATATATTTGAGGTCGTTGTATTTATAACGACCGATTTTTGCAGTTTTGAGGGCATCCTCTGTGATGTCACTTGCAACAATATTAAACGTCCAATTATAGAGATGATTTCGTTTAAAAAATTCACTAACACACATTGCAAGAGTATATGCTTCTTCGCCAGTTGAACATGCAGCACTCCAAAGACTGATATGCCGAGTAGCTTTGTTTTTAACAACAAGTTCAGGTAGAATAACATTCTCTAAAGCGACAAATTGATCCATACTTCTAAAGAAAAAAGTATGATTGGTTGTTACATGACCAATAAATTCTAAAAATTCTTGATGATCATTTTGTAGACGCATCACTAACTGTTCTTCTGTACAATTTTTTTCTTTGATTGCTGAAGCAACACGCTGATCAAGTACTTTTAAATGCTCGTGAGGAAAAAAGATACCAGATTCTTGCTGGATCATTGCTGCTAGTGTAGAAAGAGTGCTTTGACTCGACTTTAAAACCATTTTTAACCCAAAACCTTATTTTTTTTAATTATTTTCAATAATATCATCGATTTTGTCACTGAGATCATACTCAAGAAGATCAGAAATTAAGACAAAATCTTTATTTTCGAAGGCGTTAAGCATTTGTGTGGAGAGGTCTTTAAGATCAATAGCGTGCCCTTCTAAATTTGCATCATCGGATTCGGATGCAGCGAGTCTTGTAAACATTTCTATTGCGTCAATCACTAAACAGAGATCTTGAATTGCTTTAAGATCATTCCCTGTCTGGAAATTTGTTGCGATATCTGGTAAGAGGCTTTGGATCTCTTCAAGTTTATGAAGAGTAGCTTCTTTGTTGGACAAATTTGTAGAACTTTGAAGTTTTTGAGAGAGTGATTCGATATGACCTGATACTTGTTTGAGGAGGGTTGAAATTTCGGACATTATTTTGAAAGAAATTTCTTCTTCATCCAATTCTACAAGAATACTATTTACAATAGCTTTAATGATGGATAGCTCTGTTGGAGGAAAAGGTAGTGACAAGCGAAGTGCTTCCATGCTCTCGATGATCCAACGAAAACTTTCTACCATCTCATTTTTTTTGATGACAGAACCATTTTCAAGCTCTTTTATACTAAAATCAATAAATTCTTTTCCATTGAGGAGTAAAGATAATCCAATTTCGATATTTGTAGCAACAATCAAATCCACTCTTTTAATAGAACTGATAGAACGTGCTAAAATAGCAGGGTCGTCAATGGCTGCAAATTCTCCATCAATATCCATAGAGGCAATAATTAAGCCTTCCTCTAACTCTTTGGAGATAGCGTTGATCATTGTTTGAATTGTATCAGTAGGGTTAGGTGTAATATCGATGGCAACGTCGTTGATAAATAATTCCATGGAAAATTCTCTCAATAACAATACTATAGTAATATTGTATCATATTTTTTATTTTTGTCTAACAAGATTTTCAAATCTTTTCTATACTTACTTTATTTTATGTAAGATAAAAATTCTTGTTTAATCTGATCGTGTAAAGCGTCCAAAGGTTTAATGCACCCTTCGCAGCCAATAGAACCAAAGTTTGAGAAATAAAATTTAATTTTAGGTTCAGTTCCTGATGGTCTTGCGATAACTCTTATATTATCAGATAACCACATGGCAAACACATTGGATTTTGGCAATCCGGTTCCTTCTGCTAAGTAATCTGTTGTACGAAGCACTTCAAAAGAACCAATATGATTTGGTGGGTTTTTACGGAATCCATCCATCATTTCTTTGATTTTTGTAACACCCTCAGCACCAGGCAAAGTAACAGAGATTTGGGATTCTTTATAATAGCCGTATGTTTTTGCAATTTCAAACAAAACTTGATCAAGAAATTTGCCTTGAGCTTTGTAAAAAGCAGTCAACTCTGCAAAAAATACAGAAATTGAAACACCGTCTTTGTCATGAATTTGATTATTGATGTTATATCCGTGACTTTCTTCAAAACCAAGTAAGAAAAACTTACCTTTGCTGACGAGTTCTGCTTGAGCATGTGAGACCCATTTGAATCCTGTTAGGACTTCTTTGTACTCATAGCCAGATTCTTCAACCATTTTTCTAATCAAAGGTGTTGAAACAATAGTACTCACAACAAAAGAATTTTTTGGAATATCATGATTTAAAAGATAGTAACTCAGTAAAATCCCAATCTGATTTCCATTAAGAAATTCATATTCACCTGTTGAGGTTTTATAACAAACCCCAACACGATCAGCATCTGGATCTGTAGCAATAAAAATATCTGCATTAATTCTTTGAGCTTCGTCTCGTCCAGCACTCATTGCCTGAGGATCTTCAGGGTTAGGGTAGGACGCAGATGGGAAGTTTCCATCTGGAGTAGCTTGAGCTTCCAGTAAAAAATGGTTTTTGAAACCAAATGCATCAAAAAGCTTTGGAGTGATTTGATACCCGCAGCCATGCAGTGGTGAATATAAGATTTTGAGGTCTGTATTCTGACAAATTTCTTCGTGTTTGGATAGTGATTTTGAGTCTTTAATGTATTGGTCGATGATTTCATCACAATATTGGAAAAGAGAAGAATTTTCAGCTTCTCCAAACTCCATGTCTTTAACTTCCTTTATAGAAGAGATCTTTTCAACTTCATCTATCACGTTTGTGTCATGAGGAGGGGTAAGTTGACCACCATTATCCCAAAATACTTTATAACCATTGTATTCTTTTGGGTTGTGGGAAGCAGTATTCATGATACCAGCTTGTGCACCAAATTTTGGAATTGAGTAGGATAGAACGGGAGTTGGACAAAGATCTTTGAAAAAATATACGGGAATTTTATTTGCAATAAGAACAGCTGCTGCAGCTTGAGCAAATTCCAAGGAAAAAATACGTGAATCTCTACCAATAGCAACACCTTTATGTCCTGTACCAGTTTTTTTGAGATAATTTGCAAACCCTTGAGTAACTTTTTTAATATTGTAGATATTCATGCGATTTTGACCGGCACCACGAATACCTCTAAGTCCACCCGTACCAAATTCTAAATTTGTCCAAAAACGGTCAATTAATTCAGTTTCGTTATTATCATCGATGAGGTCTTGAATTTCTTTACGAGTTGCTGCATCGTATTCATCAGAAAGCCATTCTTGAGCTCTCTCTAAAATTTTGTTATCCATGTTAATTCTCCAAGATGTCTAAATAATATTTAAATTGACAAAACTTTGAACCAAAAGTGATCCATAAAATAGCATCATAGACGCAAGAATGTAGCCTATGCTGTAGCTTGCAGCGATTCCAAGAGCGTTTTTGTAATGAAAAACTGCAGTGTTTTGAAAAGTCAGACCTATGCTTGCCAAAAATAGAAGCATGAAAAATCCTGCCAAATATTCTCCCAAAGATAAGAAAATCACCTTACGGAAAGCAACTAAAGAATTTAGATAAGGCAAAGCTTTACTTACATTGATACGATCTGTCTCATTCCATAGCTCAAATAACACATCACTATCAAAAGAAATCGAAGTTTCAAAATTTTTTTTAGGATTCGTTATCTTGTTTTCGGTTAAAATATACGTATTATAAAGGGTTAATTGATTATTTATTATTTTTGCAGTCGGTGCAAAGAAAGAAACCCCTTCATCACCAATACGCTTACTACGATAAAATGCATTTTTGATCAAGTAATTACCTTTATCAGCACGTGCGATTACTCCAAAACTAATACAATTAACACTATTTTGAACAACAATACCTTTTTTTTGAGGGAGAGTGTGAAAATCACTAAAGGTAGCGTTTTGATTATTTTTGTAAGTACGAGGATTGGTATTTAAAACAAAATACATCCCAACTACCACAATTGAGAAAATAAGACAAGAAAATAAGGAGCTCTTTGTACGAGAGAAAGTAATTAGGCTAATAAAAAGCGATGCCCCTGCAATAGGAAAGAAATAATATGCGGTTGAGCTTCGTACAAGTTCTAAGTTTGGTGTTTGGAGGTAGGTGTAGACAAAAAATACAGAGAAACTAAAAAACAAAAGAAATAAGGCATTACCGATTTTTTGCATAGGTTTTCTCCAAATAGGAACGATTCATTATAATTAGTGCAGACACAGCAATGCTAAGCACACTTAGGATAAATAATTCAGGGACAACAGGTACCTTGATCGATGCAGCAAACTTCTCTAAGCTAATAATTTTATAAGGGACAAATAACGAAGATATACCTATCAATGATAAGGTATTTAATAAATTTTGATGAAAGGCTGAGGCAAAACCTAAAAATGTCGCAAATAACATCAAATTGAAAATACTAATAAAGGTCTCGATGTAATTTTCAATCTTTAATGATTTTTGAGTAACAACTCTTGTTTTTTTATTTTTTTTGTTGATGCTTTTAGGGATTGGTCGTGCAGCTTCAGCTTTAAATTTGGAGAAAGAGGCTTTCTGATTGTTGATAGAAACACGTGTTTCTGTGTTTCTTTTTAGATTGAAATTACGATTTTTGTAAATAGAACCAATAAAATGTTGCATGTGTCTCACACTATCAAACCAAAGATAAAAACTCTCTGTACCAGGAACTTTTTTGAACATTCTAGGTGCTTGATAGAGAGAGATCTCCTTACTACCCCACTGTTCCCTATATGTCGTACCATCAAAATGCCGCACATCACCAATACGGATATTCATCCCATTCGTGTAGACACGACTTGCGATAAGACTTTGCTCACCTATCCACAATGCTTTAGAATTTTTCCGCGCGAAGAGGGCTTCCTCATCAATAAGAAGCAAAGTGCCTTCTCGAGATGGGAAGATAGTTTTATCACCACGCACGATACGATTTGGGTTGATTTTTTCGAATGCAGGTACAGAAACTTGTGTCAATGGGAAGATTAATAGCATCAAAACAGTACCTACAAGCACAGACATGAAAGCAAATTTTGGGTTGAGAAGACGGTACGACCTCATCGCAATCGAACAAAATAAAATCTGATGCACCCACAAATACCAAGGTAATGTGAAAAAAACAAGGTTAAGGTAGTTAATGATTACGACATCGACAGGGTAGCCGAGAGCCGTCAAAACTAAGACAATATATGAGCACGCAAATAACAACCAGACAATATTTTTTACTAGAATCTCAAGATATTTAATTACCATGGTTTAGGGATCCTTTTAAAGGGTATATTTTATATTTTACCTATTTTTTAGAAAAGTTTCAAGACTTAATATGAGAAATATTTATTTTTTCTTATCTTATCTTCGGAGAAAGTTATTGAAAACCTTGAAAAATATTTTCAAATCCACTATAATTTAATTCATAATTTGGAGGTTCTATGAGGTGTGCATCTTTAATTAGTGGCAGTAAGGCAAATGCTTTTTATATTGAACAAGGAGATGATGCATTATTGATTGATGCAGGACTTTCATTACCTAAAACAGAGGCAACACTTGCTCAATTAGAACTTAACTCTCATAAAATCAGAGGGATTTTGGTAACTCATGAACATGACGATCATATTCGTCATCTTCGCCGTATTGCGCATCACTATCACCTTCCTGTGTATATGACTCAAGAATCTTATAATAAATCGGGTTTAAGCTTGAGAGATATTCATATCATTAAAGCTGGGGATCATCTTAATTTTGGGGCTTTAGATGTGGATACTTTTGAAGTACTACACGATGCTGAGATGTGTTTGGGATTTGTTTTTCATGCTGGTGGCAAGAAAGTTTTTTATGCTTCTGATATTGGTTCTTATAGCGATCAAATTCTTGCAAAGGCAGAGAATAGTGATTTTATTGGCATCGAAGCAAACTACGAACTGGCAATGCTCCGAACCTCAAAATATCCTCAGTATCTTAAAGATCGTATTACAAGCGGAAGTGGTCATCTATCCAATCATGAGGCAGCTAGATTTGTTCGAGACACCGCTGGTGAAAACACAAAGCATGTAATGTTTTTACATATTAGTGAGAATACAAATTGTGTGAATCATGTCGAAAGAATGATCGATCAAGATTTAGCTCACTGTATTCCGGATGTTTCTTATAAAATTAGTAATAAACACACCTTCACGCCCTTAATCACTATTTAGGAAGAAAAATGTCAAAAAAGATCTTATTGCAAACGTGCTGTGCACCTTGTGTTACTACTTGTGTTGAAGTTTTAAGAGGAAATTTACCTTGGGAAAAGGTTCTTGAAGAAAAACCTGACTTTGATGAGATAGCAATCTATTTTTATAATCCAAATATCCATCCCGAGCCTGAATACCACTTACGAGCAGCCGAAGCAAGACGTTATGCAGAAATTATAGAATGTCCTTTTATTGAGGGGCAATATGAAACCAAGATTTGGTATGACTCCATAGCTGGGCTTGAGGATGAGCCTGAAAAAGGACGACGTTGTACGAGTTGCTATGGGATGAGGCTGCGGAAAAGTTTTGATTATGCTGTAGAGCATGGTTTTGATGCGGTTGCAAGTAGTTTGACTCTAAGCCCTCATAAAGATGAAAAGAGAGTGAACGACATTGGCGTTGCCTTATCAAAGCGGACGGGTATTAAGTATCTTGTATCAAATTTCAAAAAAAATGATGGATTTAAAATCTCCAAACAGATCAGTAGAGATAATTGTGTGTACTGTCAAAATTATTGTGGTTGTGAATTTTCTCTTGCTCAAAAACTAGCTCAATTAGAGAATAAATAAAAAAAGCTCCGAATTTCGGAGCTTTTTTATGTTTTAGGATTTAATTTATCACTTTGAAGGGCAATGAATCCACCTGCAATAGTTGTAAATATTGCTAGAATCCAAGCCATAAGTGGTGCGGGAGCGCTTGTCATTTGTACGATGATTTCTACACAGGATGCTAAAATAAGCCCCATAATAAAGAAGAAAGTAGCACCAGCTCTTTTTTCTAGGAGCTTTGACATGAGAAGTGTTGTAAGAATAAGCCCTACAGCCACGCCACCACCAATCATTGCGATAGGCATAAGAGAACGTTCTTTGATATAATAAAGAATATTTCCGTACTCACCAAGTGCAAGTAGTAAAGCTGAGCCAGATACACCTGGTACTACCATAGTAGCAGCAGCAAGGATCCCTATGAAACCAAGCCATAGGAGACGAGTAGTGGTAAAAGCTTCAAGTTTGAATAGACCAAAATCTTTGATGAGAGTGGATTCGTTTAGTACGGAGTATTCCCCCTCTTTCAACATTCCAATCCCAAAGATCAATCCAAATCCAAGTATCACTAAAATGATACGTTTTACGGAAACTTTTGTATCTTCTTGAAGTTTGAGTAGAACAGGAATTGACCCTATGATCAATCCTAAGAAAAATCCAAAAGTAGGTACATAACTAAAAGGAAGATCAGCTCCTTCTGGGAGGTCTACGCCTAATAAAAATGAAATGAGTTTTGCAAATAATAAGAAACCAATGATAACACCGATCATGAGCTGTGCTAAAAAGAGAATGTATTCTTTTCTTTTTTCAGGACGGATCAAAAAATATCCAATGGCTTCAGAGAGTTGTTTATAAATACCAAGGATAAATGCCATTGTTCCACCGGAAACTCCAGGGATGATGTTGGCAATTCCTACGACCATTCCTTTGATAATAAGACTGATAGTGTTCATTTTAACTCCTTAAACAATCGCAATAGCTTGGTAGACATCTTCGAGAGATGAGCTTTGAGCTAGTTGTGATCGGACTTGAGATGCGCCGTCAAAGCCCATAATTAGGCTCATGAGAGCACCTCGAATAGGGATCATATTATGAAATTGAGTAACCTCAAACCATAATTCAGTATATTCTTTTACCATGGAAATCAGCTCTTGTGCAGAAGGTTCTGTATAGGAGCCGTTTTCGATATAGTTTGATATTTGTTTGAATAAGTATGGTTTAGCGATGGCACCACGACCAAGCATCAAACCATCAACTTGATAACGTTCTAAAACTTCTTTGGCGTCTTCAGGAGTTTTAATATCCCCATTAGCAATGAGAAGTTTAGAGGTAAGCTTTCTTGCACGCTCAAATCGATTCCAATCTGCTGTGCCATTGAGAAATTTGTCTTTTGTTAGACGGCAGTGAAGCATGATAATATCAACATCGGATTCGTCCAATTTAGAAATAATTTCATCAAGGTTGTCTTCCTCAAATCCAGATCTGATCTTCGCCTCAACAGCAAGTCCTGTATCTTTAACAGCATTGACTATATCGACGATTTTTTGAGGTTCTTTAAGGAGAAGAGAGCCTGCACCATTCTTCATAACTTTAGGAGCAGGGCACCCAAAATTAATATTGATGGATTTGACCCCGAACATCTTCTCAATAATTTTTGCTGCATCAGCAAAGCGTTGAGGTTCATCCTTTCCAAATAATTGAATAGAAGTGAGGTTTGGATCATCTGAAATATCCGCGTATTGGAATGTTTTTGCAGAATCTCTAAGGACACCTTCGACACTTACCATCTCTGTTACCGTATATCCAGCTCCAAATCCACGACAAAACATACGCATGGGTTTGTGGCTATATCCAGCAAGCGGTGCAAGGATGAGGTTGTTTTTTGTTAATACTTTTCCAAACTGTAAAGGTTTGATTAAAGACATTAGGCATTTCCCTTTTTAATACAATAAAACTCAAGATAGTCTCTTTTGTTTGTATATTTTGCTGAGTGCACCATCATCAATCCAGCTCTCTTAGCAAGCAATTCACCGCTTTTGAGAGAAGTTCTGAAGAATCCTTTCATGAAGGAAGGAGACTCTTCGATAGGTATACGGATAGCTAATAAACCACCTGGTGCAAGCATCTTAGTGATTTTTTCAATGTAGGATAAAGGATCAGGAAGAAGCTCTAATTTATCCCAAATAGTAATAATATGATAGATAGGTTTTGTGTTGTATAATGTTTCCATGGAATCAAAAATCTGAATATTATTATCCACAGCAATTCTACGAGCAAAACTTGCTAACTCTACACCTTGTGCATTGAAACCATTATGAGATGCTTCTTGAACAAAAATCCCATGATTCGCACCGATATCTAAGAGTTTGTAGAAGAAACTGTGAGAAGTAGGAGTTGGAAGGATCTGCTTAATGATTTTAATACGACGATTACTATCTTCTTTTTGTTCTAACACAGCAACTTTATAAGTTTGTTGAGCTTGTTCCATGTTTGATCCAATAATAGTATCAGCATCTACAGGCTCTGTCATTCTTGTAAGATTGTACACATAACCACTATCACAAGTGTTACAGCGGAATCTGTTATCACGATCTGTTCTAAGCATAGCTTTTTTGTTATGAGATCCACATAAAGGACAGAAAGCAGCTCTATTTGTGATGTTGTCAGAAATACTCAACCACCAATCAGCAAATTGAAAGTCATCAGGTTTTGGTAATTTAAGAATTTGAGCATTTTCAATAGCATTACGGATCTGTTTTGAAGTAGTAAATACCCCGCGAATAATCTTTAAACCTTGAATAGTTTGTAAATCCATTGCTTGAGACCAAGTATGAGGTACAGCGATTACCTTCTTTTGAGCAGCCATTGCTTCGACCAAAGTAGATCCCGGACCACAAATAATAATATCATTTTGCTGGATGTAAGGCACAAGACTATCTACATTGGAGATAACTTTTACATTGGAATATTCATCAAAGGAATAAGTCGCCAAAGGCCCTTGAATCACGGTAATCATATAATGCTGATCTTTTAAGGCTTTCACGATACGATCTGTGTTTTTATGAGGATCACTACCACCAAGTGAAATCAAGATATTACGAGGTTGTTTTTGTTCAGAGATCTGGAAATATTCTTCGTTGATTGGTGTTTGGTAGAGTTGTTTGAAATTGGCTGTTTTGACTTTACGGGAAGGTAAGGGAGCAACAAAAACCTCAGCACAACGTCCAACTTCAGCATTATCCAATGCTATAACAGGGATCTCAAGCTTATTTAACACTGCTATGAACTTACTATTTAGCTGATCACAATCAACCACAATCATATCAAAATGTTTATGAATAAAGATATTTTTTTGTTCAGGATGATCGTTCATTTGGGAGATTTCATGAGGAATATTATTAAGTAAGGAACTGAGAGAAGAAGTGTCTTTAAGGTCAGTTAAAACCCAAATAAAAGGTTCTTCATAATATTCAGAAATTGTTAGAGCACGTTTCAAATGCCCAATACCGTATTTTTTGCCTGATTGTACAATAAAAAGTACGGATGAATTTCTTTTGGTAATCATAAGCGTTTTCCTTTTGTTATTACTGGCAATCGAGCATAACAATGTGTCGAATGCGAGAGGTGTTTATTATTTTTATAATCGATAAAAGCACGACCTGCTACCATTGCGGCATTATCTCCGCATAAGGATAAAGGTGTGTGAAAGATCTGATATTTAGACTTTTGGAGAGTGTCTAACTCTTGACGTAGCCTTTTATTTGCAGCTACCCCACCAACGGTAATGATGGTTTTGATTTGTGTATCGTTTAGAACATTTTTGAGCTTTTTGAGGAGGCTGAGCACTGCTGCTTTTTGGAAGGAAGCACAAATATCAGCAACAGGATAAGGGGGACTTAACTCCCTTATTCGATAGTACACAGCAGTCTTAAGACCACTATAACTAAAGTGATAACGATCAGCAGGTTTGTCGGCCAAGCCTAGTGGTAATTTCCAAAAATTCTCATCCCCACCCTCAGCGTTTTGTTGAATGATAGGACCACCTGGGTAGCCAAGAGATAGCATTTTAGCTACCTTGTCAAAACATTCTCCAATTGCATCATCGATTGTTGTTCCAAGAATCTCACGCTCCGTATGGGATTTGACCAAGACGAGGAGAGTATGCCCACCAGAGCAGACGAGAGCAATATGTGGGAAGGGAATCTCATGTTCTAGATGAGGCGTATATAGGTGAGCTTCAATATGGTCAACAGGGATAAAAGGTTTGTTCAAGGCGAAAGCCAAGGATCGAGCTGTCATCGTACCAATCACAAGAGATCCAATCAAACCAGGGCCTGTACTACTTGCGATAGCGTCAATTTCATCCCAAGAAGTATCACCCAACACCCTCTCTAAAATCGGAAGTATTGTGATGAGATGGTTTCTTGAGGCAATCTCAGGTACCACACCAGAAAAGGGTTCATGGAGTTTTGTTTGAGAAAAGATCTCTTGACGGATGATGGTTTTTCCATCCTTGACAAGTGCAATGGCACATTCATCACAAGAACTTTCTATTCCCAAGATCAACATCGCCATCCCCCTTCATCTATTATTTTATATTATAACAAATTTTTTTGAAAAATTCAAGGATGAAGACAGTCTACAAAACAAGTATTTTAGATGATCGATAATAATTTTAAGTAATTTATTTTTGCAGAGACGATAGAGTAAAGTGAGTTCATGGGGGTAGGGGTACTTTGAGGGAAGTGGAGTTGTTTATTTTTATAATGCGAAACAAGAGAAAATAAAATAGGAGAAATATTTTTAGTCAGGGTCGGATCAATTTCATCATAGAGGCGTACAAAATCCAAGAGAGATATTTCACGAGCTAAAAATTCCCAATCTCTCCCCGTTTTGATGTGTTTTCTTATCAAATCTTCCGTAGACATATGAGAACATTCCGCTTCAAAAACCCCAAATTTTTCCAATAAATTAGAGAAGGGCTTAATCACCACTTTTTGAAGATCATCTTGAAGCTTTTTTTGTCCTTCTTTTGAAAAACCACTAGAAACAATCTCAAGATTTTCAGAGGGACTCACTTTCAAAAAAGATAACAATTCATCATAAGGAAGTTGATTGATTAGTAAATAAAATTTTGAAGTATCGTAGTGCTTTTTAATAAAGTTCAATTCTTTTAACACTAGATCTTGCGCTCTTGGAGTGAGAAAATGTTCCCATAATTGAGTTTGATAATCTCTTTGGTAGTATTGTAAGGTTGGTATTTCTTGGTTTTGTTTAAAGAAAAGGAGGATGTTTCTTTCCATAATAAAATAAATCAAAGTAGTCAAAGATTTTGGAAGATCTATAATATTTCGCATCTCAATACGAATATCCTCACCCACTCGGCGTGAAAAATAAAGACTAGGATTGTGTAGTTTTGAATGATGAAAGAAAATCGCAAGCATCTGAAGAGATACTAAATTAGAAGAAAGCATTTGATTGAATAGAGATGCAAGATCTTTTTCTGAAAAACTTTTCCAAACGCGACTAGGAAGAAGCGCTGGCTGAAAGCGAAATAATTCACGCTGCAAATCAAGAATAGTCGAAGCACGATAAGTAGCTGGAATACGCTCAAATTTTTTAGACAAATATGTTAAGAAATCAATAGAAATGATAAGATTTAGGGGGAGGCGATCTAGCTCAAGATAAAGCGTGACCGTTTCTTTGATGAGAGGATCAATAGGTGTACCATCGACCCTTGCAACGATAATTTCGTTTTTTGGAAAAAGAAATTTTAGTTGCTCTGATAAAATTGTATGGATATTTTCGATAGGATAGGTGTAATTTATTGTTATATAAAAAGAATCATCATCGATATGGATGCAGATTAAGCTATTATGAAGACAAAGTTTTTTCTCAACAGCAAAGACAGCAGAAGGGATGAGTTTTTTTATTGTTTTTTTCATGACCTTAAAACTAAAAAAGATCCTCTTGTTGAGGATCTTTTCTGCTCTCCCGGCAAGACTCGAACTTGCGACCAAGTGATTAACAGTCACCTGCTCTACCGACTGAGCTACAGGAGAAAACTTGAATCGCCTGGGGTTCGAACCCAGGACCCCGTGATTAAAAGTCACGTGCTCTACCAGCTGAGCTAGCGATCCAACACATTAAGTGTATAAATATTGTAACAGATTTAATATCAATTGTCAATACTTTTTTAAACTTTTTTCAAAAATTTATTTATTTTTCCATTTCCATAATGTATAAGTGATTGGGGCAGCAATAAAAATAGAAGAATAGGTACCACTAATAATACCGATAATGAGAAGAAGTCCAAAACTTTTCAGTGTGTATCCTGCCCAAATAAAGATAGAGAAAGCAATAAATAATGTGGTTACCGAAGTTAAAAAAGTTCTTGTTAAGGATAATTTGATACTTTTATTCATCACAAGAAGAAGATCTTCCTCAGGTGTGATATTGTGATTTTCTCTTACACGGTCAAAAATCACAATGGTATCGTTGATAGAATATCCTAAAATAGTCAAAAATGCTGCCAACACGGTTAAATCTACAGGAATGGAGAAAATGATCGTGAAGATTAACAAAATCAACATATCGTGGATCAATGCCCCTACAGCTCCAATTCCATAAATGAAATCAAAACGAAAAGCAACGTAGACCAAGATCAACGCAGCAACAATCGCTAAAAGTTGTAAGGACTGACGCACAAAATTACTACCAACACTAGGTCCAATAAATTCTGATGAGAGAATCTGAACTTGGTTGGCATATTTTGCAATCACGGGATCGAGTAAGTATTGTCCAGACCCGTCTTTTTCAAGCTCAGCAGGAGCTGTAAGTAAAAAACTTTCGCTATTGTCTGTTTTTTGAAAAGTTGTGATTGCGATTTTGGTGTTATCGATAGTAGTTCTTAATGTTTCAACATCAGAAGGTGCCGTAAATTCAATACGAATACCACCTGAGAAGTCTGTACCAAGCGTGATTCCTTTGGAAAAGTACATCGCCAAGCCACTCACTGCAAGAACAGCAAAAACAATAAGAGCAACCACTCGGTATTTGAGAAAATCAATATATTTTTCTTGCATGGGGACCTCTAAATTTTCATCTCTTTATTTTTTTTGATAAAGCTTTCTAAGATTAATTTACTTACGAATAATGATGTGAAAATATTAGCAATGATTCCGTACGCAAGAGTGGATCCAAACCCTTTGATCGCACCAGATCCGAAAACGGATAAGGATAACGCGGCAATAAGGGTAGTGAGGTTGGAGTCCCAGATTGTTGCAGAAGCGTGCTCATATGCATTATGGAAGGCACTTATGAAGTTTTTGGATCTTTTTTGTTCTTCACGAATACGCTCAAAAATGATAATATTCGCGTCCACGGCCATACCAACCGTCAAAGCAATACCTGCGATCCCTGCAAGGGTCAAGGTTGCTCCGATGGAAGAAAGGATGGAGACTAAGAAAAGAACGTTAAGGGTCAAGGCAATAGCAGCCACGATCCCTGCAAGACGATACCAAATAACCATAAATAATACCACAGCAATAGCACCAAAAGTCAAGGCTTGAACACCTCTTCTAATGGAGTCAGCGCCGAGTTGTGGACCAATAACACGCTCTTCGATGATATTCAAGCGAACAGGTAAGGCACCTGCTTCAAGAATATTCGCCAAATAGGTGGCTTCTTGGAATGTGAAAGATCCAGAGATTTGACCACGTCCGCCAGGGATTTCTCCTTGGATGACAGGAGCGCTACGTACTCTGTCGTCAAGCACAATAGCAAGTTGTCTTTGAATATTGTTTTTTGTAATATCAGCGAACTCTTGTCCACCTTCATCTGTGAGAGTAAAAGCAACAACGCTACGTCCGAGGTTGTCTGAGTCAAGGTTTGCAGATTTGATGGCAGTCCCATCAAGTTCTACAGCTTTTTTGACCAAGTACCAACCTTTTAATTGAGGAATATCTGCAGCATCATTTTCCCAGTAGGAAAGCCACTCCGTATCTCTAGGAAGTACGAAGGAAACAGGCACATCATCACGGGAAAGAATGCCATACTGCCCATTCATAGGGACACCTTGATTTGCAAGGCTATTCATGAGTTCTTGATTGACAAAACGAAACTCTAATTTACCCACTTGAGCAAGAGATTCTTTGAGGAGGTTAGGGTCGCTAACACCAGGAAGCTCAATAGTAATCTTGCCGTCATAAGTAGGACGAATAGAAGGTTCTGCGACACCAAAAGCGTCAATACGATTTTTGAGGATTTCCAAAGCTCTGGTCAATGCCGTAGCTTTTTCAGATTCAAAAATCTTTTCGACGACTTCTTCATCGTAGTCATTTTGTTGTAATAATTGTTCTCTGAGATCATCTTCATCAGGCACAGTTGCCACGTAGACACCGCCTTGAAGATCTAATCCCAAAGAGAGAGTTTTGGACTTAATTTTTTTGAGGTTTTGCACATACTCTCTGGTTTCGATGTCGGCGACAGCTAGTTCGTCAACAGTCATATTGATGAGAGCTCTATCTTCTGCAGAGATGACTTTATGCCATTGATAGGTTGGATAAAGTCCCCACAATGCAAGCCCAACAAGGGTACAAAGCATAATGTAGCGAGATAATTTATTCATTGATTAGTATCCTTTAGAGATATTTATTCTACTTTTCCATTTTCAAGAACAGCAGCGATACCTGATTTTGCAATTTCAAACTTTGCATCAAGAGATTTGATGTAGACTGTTTTTTCCCCGATAAAATCAACGCTACCAACAATATTACCAACAGTTACTACGCGATCACCTTGTTTGAGGGAATCAATCTGTTTTTGTAATTTTTTACGTCTACGGCTGTCAGGCAAAAATACGATAAAATACATGAACACAACCATCAAAATGATTGGTAAAAATGATCCTAAACCGCCACCAGCTGGTGCTCCCGCAGGTGCAGCTGCTGTAGCTGCAGGTGCTAATTGAAAAAACAATCCTAACATAGTTAGACTCCTTAGATATGATAAATTATTCAAATATCATCTTTGAAAATACAACGTATAAAATACGAAGTATCTCTATTTTAGCACTTTTATTCAATTATGTAAAGTAATAAATATGATATTTTACAATAAGCCAATATTTTTTGATAAAATAAGGGTATAAAAAAAACTCCTAGAGAAATTCTAGGAGTTTTATCTGAGCGGCTGGGGAGAATCGAACTCCCCGCATTAGCTTGGAAGGCTAAGGTATTACCACTATACGACAGCCGCATTTGTATTATAATATTAATATATTTTTTATCTTTTGTCAAGAGTTTTTAGAAAAATTTCTAAAATTCATTGACAATTTGTTCAGAATTAGCTTCTAATTCTTTGATTTTTTGATCCATTTTTTTGTCGAGAGACATATAATAACGGTTCATTTCTCTCATCATAGCAAGGTGATGTGTTTTTTTGAGTTCGTATTCTTTTTTGTGAAGATCATAAATTCTATTGATCAATGATTTGATATCATTTGACGAAACATCATCTTTTTGTTTTAGAAGATGCTCAATTTTGTCTTCTTGATCTTCGATTAATCTTTTGATTTCTCTCATTTCATCACGATACATACGCTGGAGATCTCTCATTCTATCTTCCATCGCCCTATCTTCAAACTTCATATCTACCATCAATTCATCGTTCAAAAATTTCATATGACGTGGTGGACGATTTTTGTTAGAGATAGGTTTTGGCATGCTGTTCATATGATGAGGCATAGATGAAAGCTCTTTATTACAACAATCTTCCTCAAAAGAAGCTTGCGAAAAAAGCAAAGCTGGGCTTAGAAAAACTAATAAAGCAATTTTTTTCATAGGGATCTCCTTTTGAGATTCTTTTCATCATATTTTATTATAAAATAATTTAAAAAGCAAGTTTATACAAAAAGATACTAATAAATTGATATATTCTCAAGATACTAATCTTCAACAAGAACCTATCATTGTTAAACAATATCATTATCATTTGGAATTTAAACAAAAAAAGCAAGCATAGAAATTATCCACACTTGCTTTTGTTAAAAGAACCTAAGTTCCTAGCCCCCTGTGGGAATTGAACCCACGACCCTCTGATTACAAATCAGATGCTCTACCATCTGAGCTAAAGAGGCGAATATAAAAATATATTGTTATCTATTATAACAATATTATTGCAGAAAGTCAATACTTTCTGATAAAAAATATCAAAAAATTTCTCTTCCTTAAAAAAGACTCTCAAAAATTTTTATTTATTTCAAATTTATACTATAATTTAAATACCTCAGAATGTTAGCAATTTAGGAAGAAAATATGAAGATATTATGTACCGCCGACTGGCATATTGGTAAAAAATTAGAAGCGTTTTCACGACTCGATGAACAAAAAGAAATCCTGCAACAGCTCATCACTCTCTCACATGAACAGGCTCCTGATGTGGTGCTTGTGGCGGGGGATTGTTTTGATACGCAAAATCCCACTCCTGAAATGAGTAAGCTCTTCATCAAGACGCTTGCTGCTTTGTCGCGTAATGGGGAATGTCTTGTTCTTGTCATTGCAGGGAATCATGATAATCCCGTTTTTCTTTCTAGCTCAGAGGCATTTGCTTCTCAAGTTGGGGTGGTGATTGTCGGTTATTCAACAGACATCCCTCAACTTGAATCTGAAGATACTCCTTGGACTATTCTTTATCAAGATGAAGGGGTTATTGAGATTCTTTTCAAAAAACGTAAAAAAAGAATAAGATTTTTGCTTTCTCCTTATGCAAATGCTAAACGCCTCAAAAAAGATCTCGGTACTGGTGATACGGATAAAAAAGCTTGGGAGATCCTCCAAGATATGTGGGCACAAAACCTCTCTCAAGACGAAGATGTAACGAATATTTTGGTGACTCACTATTTTGTGCAAGCAGAACCATCCGATGGCCTTTATCAAGAGGAACTCGAAGAAGACGAATCCGAGCGTGCCACCCTTGGAACGATAGGATCTGCCTCTTTAGCGACAGTTCCTGATGGGATTGATTATGTTATTTTGGGGCATATTCATAGGCCTTATTCTTTATATTCTGCACGTGGGATTAAAGCCTTTTATACAGGGAGCCCTTTACCTTACAGTGTCAAAGAAACGGGTTATCAAAAAAGCGTTCTGATGCTTGATCTTAAGAAAAAATCTGAAGAACGCATCCCGCTCTCTATCCGTCGCACCATCAAAGAAATCACTTTTGATTCTTTTGATAATATTTTTACTCAACTAGCTCAAGAACAAGAAAACTACGTGCTTCTCCGTTGGGTGGGGGATAGATATTTTACGGCTGAAGAACACAGACAGCTGCGTGAAAGTCATCCTCGTATTTTGCGTATTGAATCTTATGCTAATGTAGCCTCGGATCTCGATACCACGCTCTCTCCTCAATCCACTCAAAGCGAAGACCCTAAAGAACTCTTTGAGGAGTACTACTTTTTTCAAAAAAAACAACAAGCTCCTGAAGATTTGTTGGAAGTTTTTGGAGAGGTGCTTTCCGAAGAACGTGAACAAAATCAAGATCCTAAAAAACAAGGTTTCTATCCCAAAAAGCTCTCTATGAAGGGTTTTTATTCTTATAAAGAAGAAACAGAAATCGATTTTTCTCAATTTGATGGGAAACACTTTTTTGGTGTTTTTGGAGCTACTGGGAGCGGGAAGTCAGCCCTTGTCGAGGCGATGATTTTTGCTTTATTTGGTAAAGTTGAACGTCTTGGGGAAATCGGTACAAACTCCGGTAAACGTAAATTCTCTACCGCTTATGGGATGATGAATCTCACTGCTGATGAGATGAAGATTGACTTTGAATTTGAGATTTATGGTGAAGAGGGTAAGGAAGAATATCGTTTTCTCATTACTGCGAAACGTAAGAAAAAAGAATTTGATTCTGTCGGGTGGGATAGAACGATTTTTATCAAAAAAGGTGATGAATGGGAGCCCATGGATGTCGATAAAGACGATAAATCCATAGGAGAACGTCTTTTAGGCATTCCTTATGATGATTTTCGTAAGACGATCATTCTCCAACAACGTGATTTCGATGGCTTTTTGAATCTTGGAAATGCGGATAGAACAAAGATTCTCAAAAATCTCTTCCAATTACATAGATTTGATTTGTCTAGTTCCGTGGACCCTTTATTGAAAAATGTTTCTACAAAAATAGAGGGAATCTCTGGTCGATTGATCGAATTGAAAGATGTGAATGAAGAGGGAGTGAAAGAGTTTGAATCTTTGAAAAAAACGTTGGAAGAAGATCTCAGCTCCCACAAGAAAACTCTTCAAATGAAGCAGGCAGAATACGATAATCTTAAAAATCTTCAAGAACGTCAAGCTGACTTTGAGAAGATTTCTCAGGATAGGGATAAGCTCCTTTCTGAAAAAGATCTTTTTGATCAGGCAAAACAAAGAAATGACATAGAAACAATCGTGAAAAATTCTGATAAGATCAATGCACTCTCCCGTGATTCTTTGGACTTAAATCAAAAAATTTCGCAATTTCAAGAGGATCTTGACGCTGCTCAAACCGAGATCAAAACAATCACTCTCCAGCAAGAGACAAATACCAAAAATATCCAAGATACCAAAGCTAATGCCGAAACAATCAAAACACAAGAGGATCTTGTTACGGAGAAATTGTTGGATATCTCAGAGATCTTGCCTAGACTTGAACAAAAGCTTACAGATTATGATAGACTAAATGACAAAAAATCTGATTTAAACAAAAAAATCACTGATTCTCAAGATCAAATCCAAGATCTTACCACCGACAATCAAAAGATCCAAGATCTACGAAGTCGGGAGTTGGAGCTGAAGAAGATCGACAGTATGCAGTCTGTTCGTGCCTACCTTCGTGAGCATGAGCCTTGTCCTCTTTGTGGATCTATGGAGCACCCAAATCCTTGCGAGGAAGGTGATTACGATCAAGAATTGAAAATCCTCGAGGATGAGATTAAGCAATTGGATCAAAAAATTCGTGCTGCTGAAACCACAAAAGCCTTGCTTCAAGATTATTTGGCTCAAGCTAGCTCCTTAGATCTTGAGATGAAAGATATTCTTGCTCACTATCAAAATCGTGAAGAATTGGATCGTGAATTGAGAGAAAAATTGGCTGAGAAAAATTTACTTTCTACAGAAAAAAATGACTGTCAACAAAAACGTACTACCTCTGTTCGTCGTTTAGATGAGCTTGAAAGAGAAAAAGCGGATCTCGATAGAAAAAAGCAAAGTCTCAATGAAAAGATGATTGTCCTTACAGGGAATATCCAAAATTCCAAAGATCGTTGTGAGCAGATCTTGACAGAAATAGAAGATCTCAAGAACGAAAATAAAGCAGAAATCACACGTCTCAATATCACGAAAGAAAAATATGAATCTATCCGTGAATATCCTTCCAAAGCGATGGATGAGATTCAGGAATATTTTGCCGAATTACAGCGATTGAACGGTCAATACGATCTCCTTAAAAAAGATCTTTCTAAAGATATTGATAAGGTTTATCTAGAGCAGCTTGAACAGGAAGTGGCTCATTTATTGGATTTGATTGAAGGTGGACAAAAAAAACTCGGATCGACCTCTCAACAACTAGAAAAAATGACAGAAGATTTGAAGAAAAAAATAGAGCTCGAAAAAAACACTCGTGATTTAGAGTTAAGACAGAGCAACCTTGAGAACTTAAGAAAACTCTTTTTAGGGGACAAATTTGTCTCCTTTGTTGCTCAAAAGTACCTCAAAAAACTTTGCTACACCGCGAATCATCGCTTTATCCGCTTCACCAAGAATCAATTTGAGCTTGTAACAGATCCTGAAAAATCTGAGATCTTTTTGATTGATCGGTTATCAGGGGGAAATCATCGAGATATTTCTACACTTTCTGGAGGTCAGCGTTTTCAGGCGTCGCTTGCCTTGTCGCTAGCTTTGGCGGATGAAAGTGGTGCAGGTCATCGATTCTTTTTTATTGATGAAGGTTTTGGTTCTTTGGATGATGACAGCCTCCTCGTCGTGCTTGAAACACTAAGAAAGGTCGCTCAAGAAGAAAATCGTCTTGTGGGCTTAATTTCTCATGTACCTACGATTAAGGACGAAGTCGAAATTTATCTAAACATCACTCGTACCGATACTGATGGATCAAAAATTGAAATCATAGAATAAAAATAGCCTCCTAAATCAAGGGGGCTATTTTGTGTTTTAATACTTGAAAAAAAAATGTTTTTACTGTATAATATTCAATATTTATCAATGCATTAAGGAAGTCTTATGTCACATTTTTTATTTGAAATCCTACTTGAAGAAGTCCCTCACGGTATTCTCCTCAAAACCTCTCAACATATCCAGACGAAATTACCAGAACTACTCTCAAAATACGGTTTAAGCGTGGATCATATTCAGCATTTTGCTACACCAAGACGCTTTGCATTTTTACTTCAAGGACTCCCTCAAAAAGGTCAAGATCGTGAGATCGAGCAAAAAGGCCCTTCCCTTAAAGCGGCTTACGATGAGCAAAAAAATCCAACCAAGGCATTGACAGGATTTCTCAGTTCTTATGGGGTGAGTTTAGAGGATCTTGAAGAACGCGAGATCAAAGGTCAAACTTATATTTTCATCAAAAAAACAGAAATTGGGCTTCCAATCCAAGAGATTCTTCCAGCTTTGTTAAAAGAATTGGTTGATTCTTTCCAATTTCCTCAACCAATGCGTTGGAATCACAATAATGAAGTGTTTGAATTTATTCGTCCAGTGCGTGGAATTACGGCTTTACTCGATGAACAAATTCTTCCTGTGAGCTTTTTTGGTATTCAAGCTGATCGTATTCTTAAGGGTCATCGTCAGTTATTTAGTGCTCCTGTGGCTTTGAAAACAGCTTCAGAATATCAAAAAACTATGGATAGTATTGCTTGTGTGGCGGATTTTGATCAGCGTAAACAATCTATCCAAGATCAAAGCAATGCAATTATCTCAAAACTTGGTGCCAAGGCACTTCTCGATGAAGATTTGCTCAATACCTTAGCATCATTGACAGAATTTCCTCATCTTGTTTTAGCGGATTTTGATCAGGCTTTCTTATCTTTACCAAAAGAAGTTCTTATCTCTGAGATGAAAGTTCACCAAAAATACATCCCAATCATCGATCAACAGGGAAAACTACTTCCTCATTACATCATTACAGCGAATATTTCTATCGATGATGAAATAACACGTAAGAATATCCTCGCGGGGAATGACAGGGTCTTAACAGCTCGTTTTACAGATGGACGTTTCTTCTTTGATGAAGATACTCAAAAAGGTCTCAATTTCTATGCTGATTCCCTCAAGTCTATCTCTTTCGTGGATGGGGCAGGAAGTCTTGCTGATAAGATTGCTCGTATGCAAAAAATTGCAGACTACTTCAAAAATAAACTTTCTCCAAATCTTTCTTCCGATCATCTTGCTCAAGCTATATCTCTCTGTAAGGCTGATCTTGCCTCACTTATGGTGGGTGAATTCCCAGAATTGCAAGGGATTATTGGTTCTTATTATGCAGACGCAATGAATGCTCATACTGATGTTTGTCTTGCGATCAAGGAACATTACTATCCTATGGTTTTTGAGGATGAACATTTGACCCCAACGCAGGAATTGTCAGCGATTGTTGGGCTTGCTGATCGTGTGGACAATCTTTTCACCTTGTATGCTGTCGGTAAGACGGTAACGGGTTCCAAAGATCCTTATGCTCTCAGACGTCAGACTATTGCCTTGATTCATTTGATTCAGCAGTTTGCTTGGAAGAATTTCTCTGTTAATGAGATGTTAAGTGATTTAGCGCCATTGTATCAGGATATGCTTACAATCGATGCTAAGGAATGGGCGAAACTTCTCAAAGAATTTATCAAAGTACGTTTTGAAGGTGTGCTCAAATCTGCTGATATGCAAACCGACACCATCAATGCTGTTTTAGCAACAAATATCGATTTCTTATTAGAGGATATCCAGAAGGTGGAAGCGCTTCAAAAAATTCGTCTTCAAGAGAAAGAGCGTTTTGGGGTGCTTGTCGAATTAGCAAAACGTATCAATAATATCACTAAAGACGCGGCTATATCAGAATTAAAAGAAGAATTGTTACTGGAAAATGCAGAAAAAACTCTCCATCAAGAATTACTTCAGACAATATCAAAATGTGAAAATGCATCTCATGATGAGGCGTTACTTGAGCTTGTGAAATTAGAAGGGCCTATTACTTCTTTCTTTGACCAAATTATGGTAAAAACAGGCGACGAAAAAGAACAAATTCGCATTTCACTCTTATCAAAAATTAGTGATTTGCTCAAAAAATATGCTGACTTCAGCAAATTATCATAAATAATAGAAGGTTTTACATGCAAGAAATATTAACAAATATCAACACTATGGGCTTGATTTTATGTTTGCTCGGATTTATCTGTGGTAGTATTCCATTTGGTGTGATTTATGGATTGATGAGAGGTGTTGATATCCGTAAAACTGGATCTGGAAATATTGGTGCTACCAATGTTGGGAGACAGTTTGGATTTTGGAAGGGTATGCTCCCTATCACTCTCCTCGATATGGCAAAGGGAATGGTTGCTATTTTTGTATTTCGTAGTTTGTTTGATGTGAATACTCCATCCTATGAGCTTTATCAGATTCTTATCGGCTTTAGTGCTGTGCTTGGGCATGTGTTTTCACCATGGATGGGCTTTAAGGGCGGTAAAGGGGTTGCAACGACAGGTGGTATCATCATGGTACTTTCTCCAGCAGTGATGCTTTCAACATTGGGTATTTTCATGCTTGTTTTCTTAACTTTTGGTAAGAAAATCATCGGACGTGCTTCTGTAGTGGCGGGGATTTGTTTCCCTGTTGTGTCTTTCTTTATGCCTAATACAAGTCAAGAATTTCAAGTCGCTTCTTTTGTTCTTGCAGTATTGATTATTGTGGCACATAAGAAAAATATCAAGGCTTGGATGACCAACGAAGATCTCAAGCAAAAACAAGAAAAAAATAAAAATAAATAGGTTCAACTATGTCAACAGACGGACGTCATTTTATTACTTTTGCGGAGCCATCTCATCCTTTATTACAAGAGATGCCTGAAGAATTCCGCTCTATTTGGTTTAAGCAATACTATTGTGAAGAGACAGGGGAACGTTTGTTTCTTAGAATGGAGCGGATCTTCGAAAAACCAAACCAAAAAAACAGTGCTTATGCTGATTTATTAACATTTGAAGTGGCATCTTTGGATGATCTTTTGGAATGGGAAGAAGACCACGGAGAGAAGGAATTCATTGCGATGGATCCTGATTATATCTTCTTTGATGAAATGCAAGAAGACGACGAAGCTCAATTTTCTATTGGAGTACTCAACCGTAAAACTATGGATTTCGAACCAGAATTAGAAGTTTTGGTTTCTATAGTTGATGGTGGAATTATCATTGATTATCAAGATGATGATGAGCCTGTATATTGGCAACTTGTTTAGATTTATATAAAAGAAAAATCCCCTAATTTAGGGGATTTTTTATTTGAAATTACTTAATTGAGATTCCCACACCATGAGGAGTTGGATAGTTTCCGTATTTTCTGGGCTATTATTAATAGAACTCAAATACGAAACAATCTCTTCTGCTGTGATATTGAATTTTTCCAAAATATCAATCTGGTAGCGTTTGTCGATGTTAAGGGAAGATTGGTAAAGAGATTGGGCAATATTCCAAGCAAGACGATGGGTGAGTGGCAACTCAGGCTTGCTATCACAATAGAGCTTGATCGCGGCAATCATATGACGCCAAGCTTCTTCATGTTTTTGTTGAGAAATAGATAGGTTACTCAGCGTCCATAAAGAATACATTCTGAAGAAAGTACCGTCTTCTTTCATATCGTTAAAAAGCATAATGGATTGTTGACGGACTTTAGAAATAGATTTCCAGTCCTCCACAAAAAAGTTGTTCTTTTCTGCTTTGATGTCTTCTTTTGTCTTTCCTGTCAAATGCAATAAAGCAGAAAATTTATCATCCCACTCACTATGCTCTTCTGAGAGTAATTTTTGTACATTTTTTTGAATATCTGTTGAGAAGTTTTTTAGGCTTGTTTGTAATTGTGTGAAGATTTTCTTTTCACGTTCTGATGGATGAAATTCTAAAGGCAAATCAGATGTCAAGCTATTAATCATGTCATTGACCAAATTGATTTTTTGGTTATATTGCCGTTTTAAATTGATGATTTCCATCTCTAGCTTGCTGAATCTTTTATTGATGACAAAAGCAAGTAAAATTATCAGTAAAAGAAGAAAAACAATGAGAATGATTTCCAACGAAAGACCTAACATAGAGTATCCTTTTTACATAGTATTTATTATTATAGGAATTTCGCCCTCAAAACTTAACTATTTTCCAGATCCCAGTAAGGATTTTCTGATAATAATCCTTCGATGAGAGGGATATCTTGGGGATTGTCAATACTAAGATGGGACAAAGTGGCGTCTTGATAGGGGCTCTCTGGCTCAAAAATAGAAAATGTCTCAGGATGTCGATAAATATATTGGGTGACGTGTTCGTGTTCAAAAGAATCCTTCGATGCTAAATAACTCTTTTCAAGGGCATCAAATTTGATCAATTCTACTCCCGTGCCAAGAGGATTTCCGAGATAATGACTCAGATCATGATTGCCATGTATCTCAATCAATGACTCACAAAGTTTAATCGAAATCAAAGGATTATCCGCCGTGACTCGCATCACAAGATCATTTTTTTGAAGATTGAAATACCGACCAGCCATGACAAAACGCTCCAAAACATTTTCTTCACTACCACCAAATACAGGAATAGAGCAATGATGTTGTTTGAGGAAGTCTTCGAATTGGACTTTATCCTTTTCAGGAGTGAGAAGCACCATTTCAAGTGGGTAGTTGACGGCTTGGAGGCGTTGGATGACACGTATCACCAATGGAATCCCCAACACATCCACGAAACATTTTTCAGGGAAACGACTAGAATCCAAACGACTTTGGATCCCCACAAATATTTTTTCATTCATTTTTGACTCTTAGTTTAGAAATTATTCTGTAAAAATTCTAATAATAGTGGATCTCTGACTTGTAACTCCATCGCGAGTCTTAAGCTTGGGTATAGATGATTGAGATATTGCGCGATCTGTGATTTACTGATTTTGAAGATACGACCATGTGTGATATCCGAACGTAGATCATAGATTTTTTGATAAAGCTTATTATTCTCTGAAGGTGGTACCATTATATTTTGATCTTTTGATTTAATCATAAGATGTCTAATCAATGCTGCTTTTGCTGCGAATTGCTTATTAATGGGAGATTTACTTTGAGAGTGGTGAGGGTTGTGAGTGATAAGTATCTCCAAAGCAGCACAATAATCAGCAAATTTTTTTATGATATCTTTTTCCATACATGCTCTTCGGAGAATCTTCGCAAGATTGATGAATTTTTGAGAGGAAGATTGAGCAAGTAGCCCTTCCCAAAGACCTGATAATTCCTGAATCTCATCAAGATCTTGAATGGAAGTACTTGGGTTTAAGATGATGTTGGCAGCTTTAGGCAATTCTTGTTTGAGAGCACGAAGAATTTGTCTAATATTGAGTTGACGGATATCGCAAACAAATCCTGCAGGATTGCGGAGTTGATTTTTATTACTTATATAACCAATAAGATAACCGTAATCGATCAGATCTTCTTCAAAAGGCAATTCTTTTTTTGCTTCGATCACTACCCAAATCTTTGCGAGTTCCTTGACAAAAATTTCATTGATAGATCCCTCAATACCAACGACACCAAAAGGATAGAGTGTGTAGATGATGCGACGCTTTTCACTATCAGAAAGTCGATCAGCCACAAGCTCAAGATTTTGCTCAAAGATCCTAAGCTCTGAAGGAGTCGGATTTCTCAAAATAATTTCATAAGAGTAGGAGAGGGTAATAGGTGATGTTAGAGGTCTAAAATAATAGGTGGGCGATAAATACATAAAAACTCCTTACTCGAGATTCTATATTATAGCGTGATTTCTTTTTTTGCGCAAATAGATTCGTATTCCTTATATCCTTGGTAAAATTCTTGCTTATAAGCTGGAATTATGGTATAATATCCTTTATTAATTCAAAAATTCTTGGAGGCTCCTTGTGGGTATTTCTTGTGGAATCGTAGGATTGCCAAACGTTGGTAAATCCACACTTTTTAACGCATTAACAAAATCAGGTATTGCTAGTTCAAATTATCCCTTCTGTACCATTGATCCAAATATCGGAATCGTCAATGTTCCTGACCCACGTCTTGCGGTTTTATCTCAAATCTCTGGATCTAAAAAACTTATCCCAGCAACGGTAGAGTTTGTGGATATTGCAGGGCTTGTGGAAGGGGCTTCTAAGGGTGAAGGTCTTGGGAATCAGTTTCTTTCTAATATCAGAGATACGGATGCTATTATTATGGTAACACGTCTTTTTGATGATGAAGAAGTGATCCACGTTGTTGGTACGGTTGATCCTGTTCGTGATATTCGTATTATTCTTGATGAGCTTTCTCTCAAAGATCTTGAAACCATCCTTAATATCAAATCAAAACAAGAACGTCAAGCAAAACTTGGTCATAAAGAAGCTAAGGAATTGTTTGATCTGATGGTAATTTTAGAGAATACACTGAGCGAAGGGAAACTTATTTATCAATGTACAGAACTTACTCCTGCTCAAGCTCAATTAACAGAGAACTATCGTTTCTTAACAAATAAACCTATCTTAATCGTAGCAAATGTTGCTGAAAACGAAGTTAATGATCCAACTCAAAACCCTCATTGGGCGCCTCTCAATCAAAAAGCGGAAGAGCTTGGAGCGAAGGTATTGCATCTTTCCGCAAAGATCGAGCAAGAAATCTCCGAACTCGAAGATGATGAAGCAGTAGAATATATCCAAGAACTCGGTTGGGAAGATAGTGGGCTCAATCGTTTGATCAGAGCTGGTTACGAACTTCTTGGATTGATTACTTATTTGACCACAGGTGAAGTTGAAACGAGAGCTTGGACTGTTCCTAGTGGGGCTCTTGCGCCTGAAGCAGCTGGTGTGATTCACACAGATATGCAAAAAGGATTTATCCGTATGGAGACTGTCGCTTATGATGACCTCGTAGCCGCAGGATCTTGGTCAAAAGCTCGTGAAAAGGGTACCCTTCGTCAAGAAGGTAAAGAATACGTCGTTAAAGACGGAGATGTTGCTCATTTCTTATTCAACAACTAATTTAGGGGTGCTTTTATGGATATGTTGACGCTTTCTCTTTTATTTTTGGTTGTCTTAGTAACGGTAGCTATTGGTTATGGTTGCTTCCTTTTTCTCTTTCCTCAACGAAATAAAGAGTTGCATATTGCGCGTCTTTTTGATCAAGGTGAGTACGCTCAGATCGTCTCTATGACGCCTAGCTTGCAGCTTTACAGTAGTTCTTTGTCTATTATGCTTTATGGGGCACGCTCAAGGGTCTATTGTGATCTTCTTGAAGAGGCGGTAGAGTGGTTTGAAAAAGCATTACTTAGAGTGTCAACCCAAAATATAGATGATAGAGTTTTTATTGAAGTTGAAATTGGCGATATCTACACAAAATTAAAAAAACTTGATCAAGCAAATATCCATTATCGTACAGCAATGAGTCTTAAAGGTGATCATGAGATCGCGAATTACAAATTTGCGTCCTTACAGTTTAGTCGTAAAAATTTTGAATCTTGTCGAAATATTCTTAGAGAATTACTCAAAAAAAATCCCAAACTTGCTGATGCACGACGTTTGTATGCAGAATGTTTGGTAGAATTACATCTCTACGCAAAAGCAATTCGTCAATATGGTTTGCTTGCTCGAGCGGGGGAAAAAATTGTTTCCTATAATTACGCTCGTTGTTTGAAAGTGTTGAAGATTTTTGAACGAGCTGCTGAAATTTATCAAAACCTCCTCACGAATAATCTTTATCCAGAATCTCGTGAAAATATGATTTGTGATTTGGCGGAGATCTATGTTTCTTTGAGATTATTTCCTGTGGGACTTGGTTTCATCGAACAACACCTCCCAAATATGACCACCAATGCAACACGCATGAGGTTGAGTTATACAAGAGCAAATTTGCTTTTTCAACGAGGTGATAAAGTCATCGCAATTTATGAATATAAAAACTTATACAATCAAAACCCAAACTATAGAGATCTTGCAACTATCGTTAGTCTTTATGGCGACTTATTAACCTATCCTTTTTTGAATCACTATTTCACTTCTAATGAAGCAGCTTTTGAGATGCTTGTCACGAGTGTTGTGGGTGATTCGGCTCACGTTATTAAGCGTAATATGGATTTTTATGTTGTCCACTTTGGTAATAATGCTCATGTTTTTTATCGCGATATTTATCGTGTTCCTGAAAAGATGCTTGGTGAGTTTGATGCTGCTATTCGCGGACTTGAAGATGTGGATTTCTTGCATCTTTGGTGTGTGAATGGAATGGAAGGGCATTATTCTTTGACAGGATCAACTTATAAATTTGTATTAAGAACTGGACAAGATTTCTTGTTAAATATCAACGATGCATCCAAAAAATTAGGATTTGGTGATGGGCCTGTACAACTTGGTTTTGTATCAGGAATGCCGGATGCGCCTGAGCTAATTCCCCTTTCCCAAGATGAAAATGTTGATCAACTTCTAAAAGAAAATAATCTAGAATCTTTTATTCCCGATGATATTTTGAACAGAGCTTTAGATAATTAAGAGGAGCTTTTATGCGTATAATTATTGGTGGTGGCGGTACTGGTGGACATTTAGTTCCAGGTATAGCATTATCTCAAGAGTTCAAAGCTCAAGGACACGAACTTCGTTACGTTTTACGTGAACAAGATCTATCCTACGATATAACAAATTTTTTAACAGAAGAAGAAAAAATCACCGTTTCCTTATCGGGGATGTCTCGCAAGATTTCTTTTCGATCTATTGGAAATATTTTCTCTCTTTTTATCGAGTGGATTAAAGTTTTTAAACAAATCAAAGCCTTTAAGCCTGAAGTGATGATCGTTACGGGTGGATATGTATCAAATATTGTGGCTTTGTCCGCGATTTTGATGAGAAAACCATTCTATATTTTGGAACAAAACAGTGCAGCAGGTGTTACGAATCGCTTTTGGAGCAAGTTTGCACTGAAGGTTTTCACAACTTTTCCATTTCCAAAATTTATCCCAGAAAAAAAGATCTACTATACAGGAAATCCTTTATTATATAAGGAAATCTTGACAGTAGATCAAGCAAAAGAAATTTTTGAGTTACCAAAAAATGACAAAAAAATCATTGGTATTTCGGGAGGCTCTCAAGGTGCCAAATTTATTAACGATATGGTACTTGAAATTTTACCAGAATTAGTAGAAAATGGCTACCAAATCGTGTGGAGCCTTGGCACAAGAGAGTATAACAGACTCATGGCTAAAGATAAGCTCAACTTTCTAAAAGAAGATCCTTATGCTGAAAATGTACGCGTTTATCGTTTTATTTCTCGTATGGATGCATTTTGGTCAGGAGCTGAGCTTGTAGTGGCGAGGGCTGGAGCAGGTACGGTTTCAGAGGCATTATTCTTCAAAACTCCAACCCTCTTTATTCCTATTCATAATTCTCCTGATAATCACCAGTACTTAAATGCTAAATTTTTAGCAGACAAGCATTGTGCTTGTATTCTTGAAGAACCAATTCTCTCTGATGAGAAGTTACTTTCTACAATTCTGATTATGCTCGAAAACCAAGAACAAATTAGCTGTCACTGTCCAACAAGCGAAGAGGAACCAGCAAAAGTCATTGTGGACTATATTGTTAAGACCATCTCTTAGCCTCTGGTGTATTTGGATACTGATCTCTCAAAGTTTTCTTAAACTTCTGAGCATTATCGTCGTCATTTAATGCGATATATGTTAAAATAATCTGATTAAGCGCTTTAGCTGTATATTTTTCATCATACTGAGATATGATATTAATATACAATCTAAGCGCTTTTCTATGCTCATTTTTTTGTGTATAGATATTTCCTGCTTTAAACGCTGCCTCAGCCCCTGTACTTTTATCTTGTAGCTTGTGTATATCCAAGTATAACTGTAATGCCTCATCAATTTTAGTTTCGTTTTCCAATTTCTGTGCTAAGAATAAAAGATAGCGAGATCGAAGAGATTTGTCGCTTGTGTTTCTGATGAGTGCGTCCAAATCTTGTATAGAAGAGTTTGGAGAATGCTTCTTCTCTAAAGCTACTCTGATATTTTCAGCCTCTTGTGAGTCAGGATATTTTTCTAAAATAGTATACTTAAGATTCTGATCTTGTTTGAGTTCAGAGAGTTGATACATGACTGTAGGGACTGATACATGCGATGGATGGGTGTTCAAAAACGAACGTAATTTCGCTTCGGCTTCTGGTTTTTTAGCTTCCACATAAGCCCAAGTTTCACGAAAAGCCGCATCACTAATAATTTCTTTATTTTTTGTGTAGTTAGGTATTTTTTGATAATGCGAGATAGCTAGGTCAAACTTTTTCCCAGTAAAATATGAATCCCCAAGCTTTGAATACAGATCTGCAAGTAAAGGACTCTCAGGAAAGTTTTCTTCAAAATCCTTTAAAATGGACGAAGCTTTTGTGAAATTATTCACCTCAAGGTAACTACTGATAATTTCATTCCAAATCAATTCTTGGAGAGTATTTTCTTTCTTTTTTAGGCGAGATAAATATTTCTCGTATTGTTTTACGGCGTCTCCATGGCGACCAAGATTTCGAAGAGTCGATCCTTCTGCAAGAAATAATTCTTGTTTTCGAGCAGGGTCTTTAGTCAAGCTCCCCGCTTCCTGAAATAAAGGCAGAGCTGCCTCATAGTCTTTCATTCGGAAGAAAGATCTTGCTGATAATTCTTTGAACTCAGAGAGAGTTTCTTTGTTTTTGGTATTGACACTAGAAAGATCAAGAATATTCTGGAAATTTTCACTTTTGAATTCTAATTTTGCAAGCGCAAGTACACTGTCCGGATATAAGGCAGAATTCGTAAAATTATTAGTAAGTGCTGTGAAGTTGTCTTTTGCACCTTTATTTTGACGAAGGTTGTATCTAGTTGCCCCAGCAAAGTACAAGGCTTGAGCGGATTCTTGAGCCTTAGGCCATTTTGACCAAACTTCATCATAGTATTCGAGAGAACGAATAGGTTGGTCTTCAGCATAGCTATTACCAAGTCCTATAAGTGCATTCCTCACAAGCATCTCATTTTTTGAATAGCGGATAATCTGTTGGAAATAAGTACGTGACTTAGCAAATTCTCTCAAATTTGCATAGGAATGACCAAGAAATATAGTAATTTCTTCATTCTTCGGACTTTGAGGCTCTCTAATCAAATACTCATCAAAATTTTCAATACTTTTCTCAAATTGCCTGTCTATCATATAGCTTCGACCAAGCCAATACAAAGCCTCATTCGCATAGGAACTATATGGAAATTCTCTCTGGATCCGATGTGCCGTACGTCGAGTCGAAACAGTATCTCCTTTAAGATAGTAAACTTCTGCAATTTTTAAGAGGGCTAACGCCTTTCTCATCCCAGTAAATCCACTCTCAAAAAGATAGTACCTTAAGGCATTATCATAGTTTTTTAACACAATATCCAGTGTCGCAAGCTCCGCCTTAGCTCTGTCAATGTACGTAGATCGAGGATAATACTTAATAAGATCACTCAGTAGTGTATGCGCATTCGTGAAATCTCTATTGAGTTTGTAGATGAGAGCAGATTTGTAACTAGCTTCGTCTTGGAAACGATTTGGTTTTTTTGTGAGGGGAAGGTAGTATTTTTGAGCTTCTTTATAATCTTGTTCTGATAAGGATATTTCAGCCATAAGGTATTGAATCTTGTCATTTGTTGAGTTAGTAAGTAACTTTGAAATATACTCTTTTGCGGCTTTGGGATGAAAATGATAGAATTGATAAATAGCATAAAGGTATTGCAGTTCTTGCAAATAAGCGGATTGAGGGTAATCTTTTTCAAATTCCCCCATTAAACGCGCAATCTCTTTACTTTTACGGAAAGAACCATCATTATCTGAAAGATATGTGCCGATTAATTTAGCAAGTGCAATTTCTTTGATTGAAGATTTTTCTTTATCCGATGTGATTTTTTTGAGGTAGAATTGGGCATTGACACTATCTTTTTGCATAGTTGCGATGCTTGCAAGATCAAGAAAAGCACGTTGACGGACATTAATGTTAGTAGATTCTGTGAGTGGAGTAAGTTGTGTTTTGGCATTAGAGAGATTCTCGATCTGAAGAAGAGAATGGCCTTTAAGCCATTTTAATTCCTCACGCATAGGGTAGGGAAGCTGCTTCTCATGAGCGGATAACTCGTTATTGAGAAGAGAAAAACGACCTTGCTCAAAAAATTTAAGAAAGCGTTGGTTCTCTTGATCATGCAAGAGTTCTCTTATCTCTAATGCTGGATTTGTCATAATTTGGGAGTAACCTTTTTGAGGCACAACAGCAAATAAGACTAAAAAAATTAAAAATTTCATAGCAATTTCTTATATAATGTAATATAATCTCATTATATAATATTTTTCACTTTTAATCAATAGTATAAACTAGGAGTATCTTATATGAGCAAAGAACGAATACTAGAATTACGTAAAAGTATCACAGCACACAACAAAGCCTACTATCTTAACGATGATCCTATAGTATCTGATGCAGAATATGATGCATTATTTCGAGAATTGGTGGCATTAGAAGCTCAATATCCTGAGATGCGTTCTTTGGATTCTCCTACTTTGAAGGTTGGTACTGCACCACTTTCTTCTTTTGAAACAAAAAAGCATCGCTATCGAATGTACAGTCTTGATAATGCAATGACAGAACAAGAATTTTTATCATTTTTTGATCATGTAACCCACGTTAAGGTTGCCTCTTTAGCGACGCCGAGTGTTGTTTTAGAGTACAAATTTGATGGACTTGCGATTGAATTATTATACAGAGACGGTCTTCTTATCGAAGCTGCAACTCGTGGTGATGGCGAATTTGGGGAGCTTGTTACAGAAAATATTCGTACGATTAAAAATATTCCTTTACGATTAGAGGGTGAATATCCCTCTGAGCTTGTTATTTATGGTGAGGTTGTGATCCCAAAAGAAGAATTCCAAAAACTCAATGAACAACGTAAAGCTCGTGGTGAGAAAGAATTCTCCAATCCTCGTAACGCTGCTGCGGGTAGTGTTCGACTTTTAGATTCTCGTCAGACTGCAGAACGGAATCTTTTTTTCTTTGCTTATGATTGTCGTACTGATGAGAAGAACTCCGAAATTGCCATGACCAATACCCATACAATGCGTATGGATATCATCAAGGACTATGGATTTAGTATTTCTCCTGATCGTAAAATTATCCATCCTGGAAATGTCCACGAAGCTTTTCAATATTATCATAGTGTTGTAGAAAAGAGATCTTCTTTGCCATTTGATATTGATGGATTGGTCGTGAAAGCTGTTATGGACGAGACTCGTGAAGAGCTTGGTTATTCGGAGCGTGCACCTAAGTGGGCTATTGCGTGGAAGTTTGAAGCCGAAGAAACAGAAACTACTCTTCTTAATATTGAATATGAAGTTGGTCGTACCGGAGCTTTAACACCTGTGGCTTTGCTTGATCCTGTGGATCTTGCAGGTGTCAAGATTTCTCGAGCTACTTTGCATAATTTTGATTATATTTCGGAGAATGATTTTCGAGTGGGAGACACAGTTGTCATCAAGCGTGCTGGAGATGTGATTCCTTTTGTTGTTCGTTCCGTTATAGAAAAACGTCCTGAAGACACGGAGCCTATCTTAGAACCAAAATCCTGTCCTATCTGTGGTCAAACACCAGAACGTGATAGAACCTTGGCCGAAGAGGAAGCTCGCGTGCTCCGCTGTGTTAACACCTCCTGTCAAGGCCGTATGAAAGCCCGACTCAAATATTTCATCTCCAAGCAAGGACTTGATATTGATGGTTTTGGAGATCGTTTAGTAGATGTACTTTTTGACAAAGGATTTCTGGGTTCTGTAGAAAAACAATATACTGATTCCTTTGCAGCAGTCTTTAATCTCAAAAATCATCGTGAGGATTTGATCGCTTTGGAAGGTCTTGGTGCAAAGAGTATTGAGGGACTTCTTCAAGAAATTGAAAATAAAAAAACGCCTACACTTCCTCAATTTATTCAAGCTTTGGGGATAAGAAGTATTGGTGCTGTCTCATCCAATAAACTCGCACAACGTTTCCAAAATATCACTGAATTTTGTGATGTTTATCGTCCTGATGGCTCGGAGAATAAAAAAGTACTCGATCTTATCGACGCCCGCACCCAAATCAGGACTCTCCAGTCTCAAAAGAAAGGCGAAATTCCTCAAGAAAGTATCTTTGCCTCTCAAATGGATAAAAAAGATATTGATCAACAGATCGCTCAATATCGTCAAAATGAAGTGAAATTAGTCTCGGAATTAATTCTTGGTGCAAGTGCGAGCGAAGAACTTGTGAAATTTTTTAGCGACAAACGCTCCGATAAAGAGTTAGAAGAATTATTTAGTGCTGGATTGACAGTACAAGGTAATAAACCCAAGATTTCTTTGGATTCTACAGAATTTGCTGGCAAAAAGATCCTTGTTACCGGAAAGTCTATGAATCTCCCTTCTCGCCAAATGGTCAAAGAATTTATCATGTCTCTTGGTGCCGAGCCGATGGCTGGAGTTACTTCGAATGTGGACTTGGTGATTTCTTGTGAAAAACCTGGAGCTGAAAAAATCAAAAAAGCCACAGATCTTAGCGTGCCTATCATGGATGAAATGGATTTCATTATGAAAGTCGGATACGATATTTTAGATCGTTTCCTCGCTGAGTACAAAAAGTAATCAAAAAACACCCCTCTTTAGGGGTGTTTTTCTTATGGGTTGAATGTTTGAAATTTTGAAGAATTGTCGTTATAATAAGTATATTTTTGAGGGGGAGTCCTGATGTTCGATCAAAAAGCAATTTTAGCAGGTTTGCAAAAAACATTCCCAAATATGTCTTTCGATACAGAAGCTTATTTGTCAGATTATACTTATATGAAGGTTGGTGGTAAAGCTGCGTTGATGACTTTTCCTGCTAATCTTGATGAAATGGTTTCTTTATTAAACTATTGTGTTGAGCAGGGTGTAAAATATTTTATCATTGGCCGTGGCTCAAATCTCATCGTTAATGACGAAGGGGTAGACGCTTTATTCATCCACACAAAATATTTAACAAAGATGTCTGTTCAGGATGAGTTGATGATTACGGTTGAAGTAGGTACTGACCTCAAAGATGTAAGTGCTTTTGCCCTTTCAAATGAACTGAGTGGTTTTGAGTTTGCGTGTGGGATTCCAGGAAGTATCGGTGGGGCTGTTTATATGAATGCTGGTGCTTATACAGGTGAGATGAAAGATGTCGTTGTTTCTACGAAGGCCTTTATTCCAAAAAAAGGTGTGGTAACTTTTAGTAATGAAGATCAAGCATTTGAGTACAGAAAAAGTGTTTTCTCAAACAGCGATATGGTGATTCTAGAAACAACAATCAAATTACAAAAAAGCGACCCCAAAGAGATCGCTGAAATGATAGATGATTTGACCCAAAAAAGAGAAGATAAACAACCCCTAGAAATGCCAAGTGCAGGGAGCACCTTTAAAAGACCTGAAGGCTATTTTGCAGGGAAATTAATCACAGATGCGGGTTTGAAAGGTTTTCAATTAGGTGGAGCTGCCATTTCGTCTAAACATGCTGGATTTGTTGTCAATGCAGGTGGTGCTTCTGCTCAAAATATTTTAGATTTGATTGAACATGTAAGAGCAGTGGTGAAAAGTCAATTTGGAGTTATGCTCGAACCAGAAGTTAAATTTTTGCAAAAAGACGCTTCTTTTAAAGAATTCTAAGCTTCAGATTTTAAAAATTTTAAGTAAGATTCTTTATAAGCGCGTAATACGCGTTCTGCTTCCGGATATTTATTTTGTGCCATCAATAAAGTCGCAAAATTAAAAGCAACCTTAGTACCTTGATGAAAATTTTCGTGATTGACGGAATTTGCCATCAAGGTTTTATATTGTTCTGTAACTTCGCCAATATCCCCTGCTTCATGGACAAGATCTTCAAAAGTACGCATTTCATGGAGTTCTGGACTTGTTTCGTATTGAGAACCAATCAAGTGAGCGCAAATTTGACACTGTTCTTTTGCAAGATCTAATTTATTGATTTTGAGATATAAGTCAGCAAGCAACTCATGAACTCTTATATTATCAAATTTTGTAACTTCTAAGCTAAGTAATTCCTTCAAAGCGTTTGTGTAATCACCATTTTTTAAGAGCTCTTCCGCATGAAGTAACACCTGATCAAACTGTGCTAAAGGAACAGGCGCAATTGCCTGATGAAGATTTGAAGTGCTTTGTTCTGTGGAGTTGACTCTGATAACTTTTCCCATGATACTCTTCCTCAAATATGAATACTCTAAAATAATTATCGGATTTTTCACAAAATTAATGAGACTTTACAAAATAAAACCCCTAAGTATTACTTAGGGGTTTTGATTTATTTATTTTTTGTTTGCAGGTTCAATATTTGCAGAAATGCCAGAAACTCTAGCTTTTTGCATATTGCTATAAACAATATCAGCTTTTTCTTCAGCTACTTCAAAGAAAGTAAACTTGTCGAAAATGTTGATCTTACCAACATGCTGACCTTCGATGTTACATTCACGCACGAGGGCTTGAATGATATCTTTAGGGGAAGTACGGTTGACGCGTCCTACGTTAATAAAGAAACGAACCATTCCTGCTTCAGCACCAGTGTCGTTAAACTGACTGGAAAGTTGTTTTTTCTTCTTTTCAGAAGTTCCACTACGCTCTTCTGTGAACATTTTGAGAAGACTTGCAGAGATCTCGATCAAGTCGAGGTCAGCAGCAGTTGCCCAGCTTTGAACTTTATGTTTGAAAGTTTCAATGCCTTCAGATTTTGCGATATTGGCTAATTTTTCTATCATGCGTTGGTGTTGGATATGTTCCACATCTTTAGGAGATGGCATACGCATAATTTTTGGTTCTGTTTTGGTCAAACGTTGAACAATTTTCAATTGGAAACGGTCACGACGTCCGATATAAGCATAACTTTTACCTTCACGTCCTGCACGTCCTGTTCTACCAATACGGTGAACATATTGCTCAGGGTCTTGTGGGAAGTCATAGTTGATAACAAGATCAACATCATCCACGTCAAGTCCTCTAGCAGCAACGTCTGTCGCCACAAGAACTTCAATAGTTCCTTGACGGAACTTTTGGAGTACAGAATCTCTTTGTGCTTGTTTCATATCACCGTGAAGCCCATCAGCAAAGATACCGTGTGCTTGAAGCTCAGAAACTACCTCGTCAGTCTTACGTTTTGTGTTACAAAATACAAGAGTCAAACGTGGGTTTTCGATTTTGATAATACGAAGTGTTGCTTCGAGTTTTTGATGTTCAGAAATATCTAAAGAGAATTGTTCCACTCTTGGTGCTGTTAAATGAGCGTTAGCCACTCTTACATTAACAGGATTTTTCTGAAAACGTTTTGCAATTTCTGCAATAGGTTTTGGCATTGTTGCAGAGAACATGATTGTTTGTCTTTCTTCAGGAGCTGAGGAAAGAATTCTTTTCATATCATCCACAAATCCCATATCAAGCATACGATCAGCTTCATCAAGGATCACCATTTTGATATCATCAAGGTGTAAGGTACCTCTATCCAAATGATCAATAATACGTCCTGGTGTTCCTACAACGATATGCGCTCCTCTTTTGAGGGACTTAATCTGACGATCAATAGATGTACCACCATAAACAGGAACAATCTTCAATTTTCTGCGGTGGGTTGCAATTTTCCCGATCTCATCAGCTACTTGGTTAGCTAATTCACGTGTAGGACACATGATGAGAATCTGGGTGTTTGGGTTGTCCATATCCAAGCTCATCAAAGCTGGGATACCAAAGGCAATAGTTTTACCTGATCCTGTGTGTGCCTGCCCCACAATGTCGTTTCCGTCTAAAATGACGGGAAGACTTTGGGATTGGATCATGGTAGGGTTTTTATACCCAAGATCTTCAAGTGCATTGAAGATATCTTCAGGCAGATTAAGATCTGCAAATGTTCTTTCGAGGTCGAATGTCGTGCTCAAATGAAACTCCTTCCGTAATGGTTGGCATCGTTTCTATGGTAAATGAAATTTGTCCAAAATAATTTTTCCGAGATTAATAGATTGTCTATAAAAATAGATCTTTAAATTTCGCCGCATAGAGTCAATGCTCTTTAATAATTAGCAGTATTTTTGAAAAATACCTCCATATCATAACATAAAAAAAAGGTTTTGTGAATAGTTTTTCAAACTTTTTTTTATTTCTTCTCAAGGCAAAACTACTAGCTCTTATTATTTCATAAATTTAGGTACTTGACAATCATTTTTTCATATAATATACTGTTTATAATATAGTTCTGATGATGCAATGCCGATAAAATATATAATTATTGCCATTCATAGGAGTATGCTATGTTGAAACCTAGTTTGATCAAAATATTTGCTTCCTTTTTGTTTCTTTTTATAAGCGTTAGCTTTTCTCATGCTCAAAATACTCCTCCAGAATACAAGATCTTTTCAGCAGCATATAGTGGTGATTTAGAATATTTGAAATTTGTTTTGCAATCTGAAAAAGATATGAATATGATTGATCAAAATGGCTTTACTCCCTTGATGTGGGCTATCTACCAAAATCATACAGTGATGGCTCGGTACCTTATAGAGAGTGGGGCTGATATTTTTGTGAAGGCACCTCAGGGGCATTCGGCAATTCTCCTTGCAGCACAAAATAATAACTATGAATTAATTGTATTGCTCGGGACTTTCGGAGCAGATTTGAATGATGTTGACGAGAGTGGTAACAGTGTTATGCACTACGCTGGAGCAGGTGGTCGTAGAGAGATTGTAGACTTTTTATTGACCTTTGGGGCTGATATGAATGTGCGTAATAAAAGAGGTTTATATCCTTTGGATTATGTTGCACAAAATGGCCACTATGAATTGATCAAATATCTTTCTGAGATTGGGATTCCTATTCCTGATCATTTGAGAAGAAAGCGCCGATCATCTGTCGCTCCTGTAACAGATTTATTGCCAGATCTGACTTCCTACAAACAAATGCAAGGTTAAATTTATTGTAATAATAAACATTGAGAGGTTCTAAGACGTGAAATTCAAAATATTTTCTATTATATTTTTTGTAAGCATGATACCATTTTCTATTCAGGCACAATCAAGACAAACAACCTCTTCCAACTATTCTCCTGTACATTGGGCAGCTGCTCAAGGGTACACAGAGATGCTCAAGGTTCTTGTAGATAAAGGCTATGATATTAATACGCAGGATGCATCAGGTTTTACTCCTTTGCATTATGCTGTAGCATCTGGGAAATTTGAAAGTGTTGAGTTTTTGGTGAATCGAGGTGCTGATCTTTATTTGGTCAACCAAAATAAGCTTACACCTATGTCTCTTGCAGCACAAACAGGCGAACAAAAAATTGTGGATTATTTGTTTGTGAAGATGCGCTCTACTCGAGTAGAACAGCTCAAAGCTCAAGCCGAACAAGAAAGAGTTAATACTGATCTTGCTAATGCAGCGAAAGCTCGTGCCGAGGCAGAACGTCTTCGAGAAAAAGCGGAAGAATGGACCAAAGAAGCTGCTTTCTGGAAAGAAGAAGCTCAAAAGTGGACAAAAGAAGCAAACCTCCTCAAAGAAAAACAGCTCCAACTTGATCAAGTTACTCAGGAAAAGCTTACTCAAGCTATCGCCGATAAGCATATGGCACTTTCTAATTATGAAACAGAAAAGCAAGCAAGAGAAGCTGCCGAGCAATTACTTGAGGCACAACGTGGAAATATCGATGTTCAAAATACGGTGATTGCCGCACAACAGGCAACTGATGAAGCAATTGAAGATCTTGCTGATACTTTCATTAAGCAGGCTAACAACGAATCCAAAACCACAGTCAACGAAGCTGGTGATGTTTATTTCTCTGATCCTGAAGCTCCTGCGGTTCCTTTGGATGTGCTCGCTGAAACTCCTCTTGATATGGAACCACAAGCAGATGATCGCGAAAAAGCTTTAGAAGAGCTTGGAGAGGAACTTTCTTTCACAGAAATTGAAGTCTCTGAAGCGATTTATGAATAATATGATAATATAAAAAGGATAGCGTTATGCTATCCTTTTTTATGAAAACTTGCAAAAAATCCTAATATATATCACAATATACATATTATAAATGCATGTCATTGCTACATAAAGGAGATTATAATGGTATTTTTTTTCCCAGGGCAAGGCTCTCAAGCTGTAGGTATGGGTCAAGAATTATTTGACAAACACGCCATTGCAAAAGAGATTTACGCTCAAGCAAACGAAATTCTTGGTTTTGATATTCAATTATTATCATTTAACGGTCCTGAAGATCAGCTCACTAATACCAAATTTGCTCAACCAGCAATTTTAGTTTATCAGCACATCTTAACAACCCTCTTAAAAGAACAAAATATTGTCCCTACTGCTGTAGCTGGGCATTCTATGGGCGAATTTTCTGCTTTGTTAGCTGCGGAAATGCTTGATTTTCCATCTGCCTTAAAATTGGTTCAAAAAAGAGGAGAGCTTATGGCGGCATCTGATCCTGATGGAAAGGGTGGCATGGCTGCGATTTTGGGACTCGATGATGATGCTGTAATCAAGGTCTGTGAAGAAGCCTCTAAAGAGTTCTATGTAGAACCTGTGAATTTCAACACTCCTGGTCAAGTCGTGATTTCTGGTCTCAAAGAAGGTGTTGCAAAAGCGTCGGAATTGGCGTTGGCAGCGGGTGCCAAACGTGCTCTTCCTCTTGCTGTGAGTGGAGCTTTTCATTCTAAGTTGATGGAACAAGCTGCAGAAGAATTTGCTAACGTCGTTGCACAAATTGAATTCAAAGATCCTATTTGTCGTATTATCTCCAACGTAACCGCTGAATCCTACACCAAAGATCAAGTGAAAGATCTTCTCCCACGTCAGATGAAAAGCCCAGTTCAATGGGTCAAATCTGTTCAAAATCTTGTTTCTCAAGGGTTCAAAAAAGGAATTGAAGTGAGTTCTGGTGCTGTGATTTCAGGTATGGTTCGTAAGATTGAGAAAGAATTTGAATTTGAAAAGATTGATACATACTTATCATAATATATAAAAAACACCCTATAGTAGGGTGTTTTTTGATTAAGCAATACTTCCTTCTTTTGGGGTCATCATTGCACTCATGGTACATTCGCAGACGAGTTCGTTGTCTACGTAAGCTTTTGCTTCAAAGCTGTTGATCACGCGAGTGAATGTTGTTTGATCCTCGGAAACGGACTCACGTCTTTTTGTAACAGTGATGCGGTACTCGAGTCTATCTCCTGGAACGACAGGCTTTCTGAATTTTACGCCATCGATATTCATGAAGAACATCAAAATTCCTTCTGTATCGAGTTTTGGGTAGCGATTTTTGAGCTGTGTTAAGGCGATAAAACCAGCACATTGTGCCAATCCTTCAACTTGAAGTACGCCAGGCATCACAGGAGCTCCTGGAAAATGTCCGTTGAAAAAATCTTCGTTGATGGTGACGTTTTTGAAACCGATTCCATCTTCTTCATTTACTTCTAACACACGATCCACCAATAACATAGGGAATCTGTGAGGGATGATATTCATAATATCTTTCACATCAAAAAAAGTTTTCATATCTTTCTCCTGTATCATTCCTAGATTATAGCGTATTAGCTATTCTTTGTCAACAAAACATCTTAGTACTTGAAATAAGTAAATAACTTTGTTATAATATGATAGAGACATACAAAGGAGGTCTGCATGTTTAAGGTAGCCGTGATCGGTGCTGGCCCAGCAGGTATTGCGATGGGTGCTGAGCTTGTGGAATCAGGTATTCCAGCTGATCAAATTTTAATCTGTGAAAAATCAGACAAACACAATGCGTCTGTGAGACAATTCTATCCTGCTGGAAAAGATATTAATTCCGTATATAAAAATATTGAAACGGAGCAAATGGGAGTTTTAGGATTTTCAGGATTGATTGGTGTTGATGCTTATTTTACGATGATCGAAGACACTATCTCCAAATACAATCTCCAGATCCAATATAACACAGAAGTTCAAAAAATCGTTAAAGATAGTGAGATCTTCCATATTCATACTTCTAATGGAGAACATCAAGCTGAGTACGTTGTGTTGTCTAGTGGTGTGTTTTCCAAACCTCGTAGACCAGATTATCCATTACCAGCTCCATTGATGGCGAAGATTTCTTTTGATATTATGAAACTTCAAAAAGACAATGCTACAGGATTAGATATTTTGGTTGTTGGTGGTGGAGACTCTGCATCTGAATACGTTCAAACTCTTGCAGAAATGGGCAATCACGTTCTTTTATCCTACCGTCAAGATAATTTCTTCCGTATGAATCAACTCAATAAAGATCGCTTAAACGCTCTTGTTGACGCAAAAAAAGTTATCCTTTCTATGCCAACAAATATCCAATCTATTGAAGCTGATGGCGAAAAGATCAAAGTCTCTTTCCAAGAAGATACAGTACCGTTTGATAAATTTGATAGGATTGTGTACTCCCTTGGTGGTGCGTCTCCTACAGCCTTCATGAATAGTTGTGGTATTGATTACGATGATACAAATGTCATTCTTCGCGATCATAAAGAAACTTCTATTGATAAGATGTTTATGATTGGGGATCTTTCTCAAGGTCGTAAAGGTGGCTCTTTAATGCTTGCCTTTAACGGAGCAAGGGAAGTCCTCAACGGCTTAAAACAAAAATATCAATTCTAAATTTTACACAAAATAAAAACTCTCATCATCTGATGAGAGTTTTTTGATTATCTATTTAATAATGGCTCGTATTTTTTAAGGATAGGAGCGACTTCTTGCTCTAAGAAATCCTCCGTCTGCTGCACGGCAAACCCAATAAAATTACTTGCTGAGAGGACGCTTTCGATTTCTTCTTTAGAAAGAGGAAACGCCTCATCTTTTTCGAGTAATTCGATGAGATTGTTGTGAAGACCGAGTTCTTTCACGTTTTTTGATGCTTCCATAGAATGATTTCTGATGATTTCGTGGATGTGTTGCCTATCACCGCCTTTTTTGACGGCATTCATGAGTAATGCCTCCGTCGCAATAAAAGGCAACTCTTCTTTGATATGTTTTTCTATCATTTGAGGGAAAATATTGAGCTTATTTGCGATCTTATCACAAAGAATCATGATCGCATCAACCCCAAGAAAGAGCTGAGGAATGGTGAGTCTTTTGTTCGCAGAGTCGTCAAGTGTTCTCTCGAACCACTGTGTGGAGGTTACTAAACTTGGTGAGGAGCTGAGGGATAAGATAAACTTCGCAATCGCGGCAATACGTTCAGAAAGAATAGGGTTGCGTTTGTAGGCCATCGCACTAGATCCAACCTGATTCTCTTCGAAAATTTCTTCCATTTCTTTGAGGTGTTGCAAGAGACGAAGATCATTTGTAAATTTGTGAGCTGATTGAGCAATTTGATTCATGAGATCAGCAACTTGCGCATCAATTTTTCTGTCATAAGTTTGACCACTGACGGCGATTGTTTTGGTGAACCCAATTTTTTTAGCAACAAGTTTGTCTATTTGCTTAAATTTCTCGTAATCACCTTGTAAAAGATCTGCGAATCCACTACCTGTACCCACAGCACCTTTGATTCCACGAGCAGGAAGATGATCCAACACATGGTCTAGTTGCTTCAAGTCCATGACAAAGCTTTGTATCCAGAGCGTAGCACGCTTACCGACAGTAGTGAGTTGAGCGGATTGAAAGTGTGTAAATCCAAGGGTGGGTACGGATTTGTGTTTGAGGGCAAAGATAGAAAGGGCATTGATCACATTCACAAGCCCAATACGAATGATCTTTAGGCCTTCTTTCATTTGGATGAGGTCGGTGTTGTCAGTTACGAACGCAGACGTCGCCCCCAAATGAATAATAGCACGAGCTTTTGGGGCTACATCGCCATAGGCTTTGATATGTGCCATGACATCGTGGTGAAGGATATTTTCATATTCACGCACACGATTGAAATCGATATTGTATTGCTGGTCTTTTAGTTCTTGAATTTGTTCAGAGCTAATAGGTAGTCCAACTTCATGTTCTGCTTCTGCAAGAGCAATCCAAAGGCGACGCCATGTACTATATTTGTTATCGTTGGAGAAGTTTCTGAGCATATTTTCGGAGCTATAACGTTCGCTCCAAGGAGTTTGATAAAATTCGGACATCTTATTTTCCTAATGTTTGGATAACGTCATCTCTAATGATAAGCTGAGATCTTTCTGCACCATTCGAAACAATAGAAATAGGACATTCTACCAGTTCTTCAATACGCTTAATGAAAAGTTTTGCATTTTCAGGAAGCTCGTCAAAGCTTTTACATTGAGTGATATCTTCATCCCAACCGTCAAGAGTTTCGTAAACAGCTTGTGCGTTATAATTATAATTTACATCACTAGGAACATAGGTGATTTCTTGATTGTTGATTTCATAAGCGGTACAGATTTTAATTTTATCAAGACCTGTTAATACATCGAGTTTTGTTAAACAAATTTCTGTAAGTCCATTAATTTGAGCTGCGTGCTTGACCACAACTGTATCCAACCACCCACAACGACGTGGACGTCCAGTCGTAGATCCGTATTCATGACCTTTTTCACGAAGCCAGTGACCTTGAGCATCAAGTAATTCACTAACGAAAGGCCCTTCACCAACACGAGTTGCATAAGCCTTACACACACCAATTACACGATCAATGTATTTAGGCGCGATCCCTGTACCAACACAAGCTCCAGCCGCAGTTGGGGAGGAAGAAGTTACATATGGATAATGTCCATAATCGATATCGAGCATAGCTCCTTGAGCTCCTTCTAAGAGAACATTTTTGTTTAGTTTGAGAGCTACGTGAAGGTAAGTACTGACATTCATGACGCGTGGAAGGATTTCTTCAGCCATTCTCATATAATCTTCATAAATTTTGTCCAAAGATAATGGTTCGTGGTTGAAGATATTGATTAAAATTTTGTTTTTGATTTCGAGGACGCGAGCTAATTTTTCTTTGAAGAGGGCTTTATCATAAAGATCCCCAACACGCAGTCCAATACGCTCAAATTTATCACTGTAACAAGGACCAATCCCACGTTTTGTGGTACCGATTTTATTATCACCTTTGTATTGTTCCCATAATTGATCTAGTAAGACATGATAAGGCATAATAAGATGCGCACGTTCACTGATATGAACATGATCTGTTGGAATATTACGTTTTTTGAGGCCTTCAATTTCTTCAAGAAAAACCTTTGGATCAAAGACCACACCCGCACCAAGCAAACATCTACTATCTTTATGTAATACGCCAGATGGAAGCAAATGAAGAATGAATTTTTCACCGTTCACATTAACTGTATGACCGGCATTATTCCCACCACCGAATCGAACAATACAATCAATACGCTCTCCAAGGCTGTCAATAACTTTCCCTTTTCCTTCATCTCCCCACTGGGTTCCAACAATAATGTTTGCAGGCATAATTACTCCTCTCTTAACATAAAGTTTATTAAATCAATTATGGCATAGAAAAAGCGATGACAAAATGCATCGCTTTAAATCAAAAATGATTTGCCTTATTATTATACCATATTTCTCAAGAATTTCAAGATTATTTTATGATAAATTTTTGTTTTGAGGATTTTTTATCGATAATTAAGTAAATATGTTTGGATTTTATTCAAAAGGGGTGCTTCAAATGAAGAAGTTTTTATTGATGGTACTATTCATCCCAATTTTTTCTCATACTTACCAAAAACGAGAAGCTATGGAGATTTGGACAAGCTTTGAAACTCAACACGGTGGCATGCAAGAAACTTACCTTGGATTGATGGGGGGTTCTTTGTCTCTTGGTGTTTATGGATTTACAATAGGTGCAGCTATGCATGGGACTTATATCCTCCATGATCAACTAACTGCAGGCTCAAAAACGCTTTTTAATATGATCTATGGAGGTGCTATCATCGGGTATGCAAGTCCGAAATTTGTTGATATGATAGGTTTTCGTGTGAATCTTTTGCTTGGTTATGGAACCCTCTCCCAAGATCACCAACAATCTGGGCACTTTGTAGCATCTCCGACCTTTTATATTGATTTTTATCTTTATGGAGAGTTTTCTGTCAGTGCAGGTGTTACCTATCGATATTTTCATGACACGAATCCTATCTATGGAATGAGAGAAGCTGATAACGTCTTTGCTGGAGTTGTTGCGATTACTTGGAATAATTAATTCTGCTCAAAAAAGCCCCCTAGTTCAGGGGGCTTAATTTTTTGTGAAAGATTTTGTTTCAAATTATTCAGCAGTAGCTTTTTTTCCAACAAAATGAATCGTTGCAAACATCGCTCCAAACATCAATCCATAAACAAGGATGAGAGGCATTTTGAAAACACTTACGAGTAATAATGATAAAATCGCAAGTCCACCCACGAGCAATGCGTAAGGCATCTGTGTCTCGACGTGACTGATCATAGAACAGCCAGAACCAACGGATGATAAGATAGTACTGTCAGAAATTGGTGAACAATGATCTCCAAATACCGCTCCCGCAAGGACAGCACTACTTGTTGCGATCATGATGATGGGGTCGTTTCCAGAGAGAGAGAACGCCAAAGGAATCGCAAGAGGCATTAAGATCCCCATCGTTCCGTAAGAAGTCCCTGTCGCAAAGGAGATGATCATTCCAAAAATAAAGATAATCATAGGAAGAAGTTCAGGCATAAGCACCCCATCGAGGAGACTTACAAGGAAGTAATTGGTGCCGAGGGCTTTGATGATACTAGAAATTGCCCAAGACAAAATCAAGGTCAAGCCAGCGGTTCCAAAGAGGCTTTTGGCACCAGTTGTCCAGGTATCTAATGTTTCTTGGAAGGATAAGGTTTTGGTGGCTACAGTCATGAAGAAAGCGACAATTGTTGCAATCAAAGCTGCTTGGAAGATCACAAAACTTGCACTAGATGCGCCTAAGATTTCTATCATGAGATCATAGCCTTTGAGTTGGTTGAAAATATCAGGATTCTTTGCATAAAGTCCCTTACTTCCTTCCACATAAAAGCCGAGTACCGCTACGACAATAAGTACCATCAACGGCACGAGCGCATTCCAAGGATTGAGTTTGATACCGTCTTTAGGATTTAAAGAATTTTGTTCCATTGCTGTTTCGGTGTGATTGATGATACCTTTTTGAGCATCTTGTTCTGCTTTGAGCATAGGCCCAAAGTCTTTTTTACTAATTGCGAGCATGACTACAAAAACAATCATCAAAATATTATAAAAACGATAAGGGATGGTCTGCATGAAAATGCTGTAGATGTTGGCATCAGATTGACCGATGATTTCGTATGCAGCGTTCATAGTACTCAGCTCAAAACCTATCCATGTAGAAATTAATGCAATGGAGGCAATAGGAGCTGCTGTGGCATCGACGATAAAAGCAAGTTTTTCGCGAGATACTTTGAGTTTGTCGGTGACGGGACGCATGACAGAACCTGTGATGAGTGCGTTTGCGTAGTCGTCAAAGAAAATAAAAATTCCCAAGACCCAAGTTAAGAGTTGTGCGGAGACAGCGGAGCGTGCTTTTGAAGCGATCTTCTCAGCAACGGCTTTGGCACCACCGTTTCTTCCAATTAAGGCAATCAAACCACCAATAGTGATGACTTGCATGATGATTCCTGCACTGAATCCACTATTTAAAGAAGAAACAATTGTTTTTGGTACCGTCGTAAAACTAGAAATCAAATCCATAGGTACAAATCCATCAGCAAAGCTGATAATTAATGCACCAGCCCACAAGCCCACAAATAAAGAAACAATAACTTGTCTCGTTAAAAAAGCAAGGGTGATCGCTAAAATAGGCGGAATCAATGTCCAAATACCTAATTGTTCTGCCAACATTTGAGGACTTGATTGTCCCCAAGATAATGCTGGCACGAAAGTTGCTAGTATTATTAGAAACCTCATTCGATAATTCTCCTTCTATTCATCAAACTAATTCATTTGATTTACTGTATTAGAATTTATTTTATTACTATAAGCGATTTTATTGTTTTTTGCAAGCGATATTTATTCTCAAAAATAGACAAAAATCCATAAATTGAATATCAATGAGAAATATCAAGGTATCAGATTTAAAATATTATTACCTGTTAAATAAGCTTGATTTTTCACAAAATTATGTTATACTTTTAAAGTTCTTTCCTTAAAAGTATAAAAGTAAAAAAAATAGAATTATTTTCAGCAATTCATAGATTCTTTTAGGAAAATTGTTTATTATTAGAAAAAATATTTTATAGGCGAGAAAGGAGATCATCATGCTTCAAAGTTCATTATTTGTTAACTTTTTATCGTTATCCCAAGGGATGACAGTCGTAACATTATTGTTATTATTTGGAATGTTCTACATCATCAAGATGTTAGAAAAGAAAAAGATAGATTTTTCCATCAGAATGATGGTGGGACTTGGTTTAGGTGTGTTTTTAGGAGTTGCACTTCAGGCTATTGCAGGATTTCCAAGCTCTGAAACAATTAAGGAAACGACTTGGATCCAAGAAACAATTGTTTGGTATGGTCTCTTTGGTCGTGCTTTTGTAAGTTTTTTAAGAATGCTTGTTGTACCAATTGTGATGGTCTCTATGATTCGTGTGATCATGAATCTTCAGGCCAATCTCGATATTAAAGCCTTGATCCAAAAAACTCTTTTCTGGCTTCTTCTTACAACAGGAATTGCAGCTATTATTGGTATTGTACTTTCCCTTTTTGCAAATCTTGGAGATACTCTTGAAGTAGTTGCAACATCAAATTCTGCTCGTGAAGTCAAGAATGTTGTTGATGTTCTCGTTGGATTGATTCCTGCAAACCCAGTAGGTGCCATGGTTAATGATAATGTGGTGGCTATTGTGATCTTTGCTTCCATGATAGGATCCTCTGCTCGCTTTATGCGAACCAAAGAAAAATATAAAGCCAATATGGACTTGTTTGCGAATTTGATTGAGGCTTCTTATACAATTATTATGTCTATGTCCATGACGGTGATCAAATTCATGCCTTATGGTGTCGTAGCTCTCATGTCAAGAACTCTTGTTTCTTACGGGCTGTCTGCGTTACAAGATGCACTTGCATTTATCATTGTGATTTATGTGGCATCAGCGGTTATGCTCGTGGTGTACTTTGTTATTATTGTTATGCATGGTCTCAATCCAGTTGTCTTCTTCAAAAAATCTGTTTCAGCGTGGTTGATGGCGTTTTCTAGTAGATCTTCGGTTGGTTCTTTGCCTATGACTATTTCTACCTTAGAACAACGTCTCGGTGTCAATAACAGCACCGCAAACTTCGTAGCATCTTTAGGTTCTACTGCTGGTATGAACGGATGTGCGGGATATTTCCCAGCGATGGTGGCGGTTCTCGTTGGGACTGCTGTTGGTGTGCCAATGGATGCAAGTTTCTTCGTGATGGTTATTATCGTTGCAGTGCTCGGATCTCTCGGTATTGCAGGTATCCCAGGGTCAGCAACTATGGCTGCGTCTATTATGCTTTCTGGTATTGGACTTAGTGAGCATTTTGGTTTGTTAGCTATTGTTTTGGCTATTGATCCTATTATTGATATGGCTCGTACCATGATTAATGTAGCTGGTGCAATGACTTCAGCTGTGGTGATCGACAAAGAGCTTGGCACTTTAGATGAAGCAAAATATAATGACATGTCTTTACAAATTGTAGAAGACTAGGAATTTACTATGAATATCATTATTGCAGGCGGAAATGCGACAGGAATGTCTGCCGCTACACGTATCCGTAAAAATTCTCCTGAAGCAAATATCATCGTCCTTGAAAAGTCGGATATTGTATCTTTTGGAGCTTGTGGATTGCCTTATTTTGTTGGAGATGAATTCTCTGATGCAAATGAGATGATCGTTCGTTCTATTGAAGCTTTCCAAAAATCCAACATTGATGTTCGTCTCTTTCATGAGATCGTTTCTTTGGATTCAAAAACTCAAACCGTGCGTGCTCGTAACACTAAAACAAATGAAGAAATTTCTCTTTCCTATGACAAACTCCTCATCTCCACAGGTGCTCATCCTTTTGTGCCACCGATCGCAGGTGTTGAGTTGAAAGGAGTCCATACCCTCACAAAAATCGAAGATGGTACCGCTGTCAAAGATTCTCTCAAAGACGTTCAAAATGTCGTAGTGATCGGTGGTGGATTTATTGGTTTGGAAGTTGCTGAAGCCATGATTCATCAAGGTAAAACAGTAACTCTCATCGAAAAAGGACCTGGCCTGAGTACTCGTGTATTTGATCCAGAAATGACAAAACATCTTGAAGTTGCTATCCTTAATTCTGGTGTCGATCTCCGTAGAAATGAAGGTCTTGAGGCAATTCTTGGGCAAGATAAAGTTGAAGCTGTCAAAACAGATAAAGGCGAATATCCTGCTGATCTCGTGATCATTGCGATCGGATTCCGTCCATCCACACAATGGCTAAAAGAATCTGGTATAGAAATGCTCCCTAATGGCGCTATTGTCATCGATGAGCTTTGTCAAACTTCATTACCTCATGTCTATGCAGGTGGCGACTGTGCAACTGTTAAACATGCCGTGCACGGTCAAAATAGCTACATCCCATTGGCGACAACAGCAAATAAGCTTGGTCGTTTGCTTGGCGATACGATGTCTGGTAAAGAAGCTCCTTTCCATGGTACTCTTGGATCCTCAGCTCTTCGTTTTCAAGAGTTCGAAATTGCACGTACAGGTCTCAGTGAGCATGAAGCTCAATCTGCTGGATATGACTATGCTACCAACGTGATCAAAGATTACAATCATACAAGTTATGTAGCTGGTAAAACGGAAGTTGTCTTAAAATATATTTATGATAAAAAAACAAGAGTCCTTCTCGGTGCTCAAATTTGTGGAGGAGATGGGGCGGCATTACGTATCGATGCCTTGGCTGTAGCGATCTTCACTAAGATGACGGTTGATACCCTTGGTATGATGGATTTTATGTATGCACCACCCTTCTCAAGAACCTGGGATATTATGAATATTGCAGGAAATACCGCGAAGTAGATTCCTTAATAGTTAGGAGACTGCGATGAATGAATTTATTCAAGTCATGCAAAATAGAAGAAGTGTTCGGTCTTACGACACTTCTAAACAAATTCCTGCTGAGGTCTTAAATGAGATTTTATTGGCAGGTCGTCAATCTCCAACATCGATAGGAGCACAACAGTACTCTATCATCGTAGTGGATGACGAACAAACAAAACAGAAGATGGTGGAGTTGACTATGCCTTCTTCTGGGAAACCTATGAGCTATATCAAAGACGCATCTGTGTTTTTGTTATTTGTGATGGATTTCCATAAGGTCAACGAAGTCCTCAAATCTCAAGGACAAGAGATGCATATCCATGAGAGTATGGAGGCATTGATGGTGGGTTCTGTTGATGTGGGAATTGCTTGTGAAGCGGTTTCAGCAGCAGCCGAATCTCTCGGTCTTTCAACAGTTATGATTGGCGCTGTTCGTCGTGATCCTGCAGCAATTATTGAGCAATTTAATTTGCCAAAATATACCTTCCCAATCCTTGGATTGTGTGTTGGTTACGCTTCAGAAGATGCACCTACTGCTATCAATCCACGTCTCCCTCTAGAGACTTTGGTTCATCATGGTGCCTATAGCCTTCCTAATCTTGACGGTATTCTTAAAGAATACAACCAAATTACGGAAGCACGTTACCTTGCGAGAGGTATGAAAGATCTGAATTGGAGTAAGTTTGTGTCAAATTTTTACAACAAACGAATCTTCCCAGATCTTGTTTCTGTCTACAAATCTCAAGGATTTGATTTGAACTAAATCACCTACAGGTGAAATTTAAAAAGGATAACACGATATGAGCGATTCCGCATTACAAGATTTTATGCAGCAAGAATATCAACATGGTTTTCATACACAAGTTGAAGCTGATGAAGCACCTATTGGTTTGAATGAAGATATTATCAGACTTATCAGTGAGAAAAAAGGCGAGCCTGAATATATGCTCGAGTACCGCTTAAAAGCGTTTCGTCACTGGCAAACCATGGAACAGCCACATTGGTCACGTGCCGATATGGAACCAATTGATTTTCAAGCTTTAAGATATTATTCTGCGCCTAAAAAGAATATGGCGCCTAAGAGAGACTCCTTAGATGAAGTCGATCCAGAAATTATAAAAACTTTTGAGCGTTTAGGGATTCCTTTGGATGAACAAAAACGTCTCAGTAACGTTGCTGTTGATGCTGTTTTTGATTCTGCATCCGTCGCAACAACACACCAAAAATTCTTATCCAAATTTGGGATTATTTTCTGTTCCATTTCTGAAGCAATCAAAGAGCACCCAGAATTGATCAAAAAATATCTTGGTTCTGTGGTACCTTATGGTGATAATTTTTATGCAGCATTGAACTCTGCTGTCTTTACAGATGGTTCTTTCTGTTATATTCCTAAAGGCGTGAAATGTCCTATGGATCTTAGCACATACTTCCGTATCAATGCTGTGGATACAGGTCAATTTGAGCGTACTTTGATTGTGGCTGATGAAGGAAGCTTTGTCAACTACATCGAAGGTTGTACCGCACCTCAATTCTCTTCTAATCAGCTCCACGCTGCTATTGTTGAGATTGTGGCTTTAGAAGGCGCTGTGGTCAATTATTCCACAGTTCAAAACTGGTTCCCAGGCGACAAGCAAGGATCTGGTGGTGTTTACAATCTCGTAACAAAACGTGGTATCTGTAAAGGAGACCATTCTAAGATTACTTGGACACAGATCGAAGTAGGTTCTTCCGTAACTTGGAAGTATCCGTCTGTTATCCTCCAAGGCGATCATTCTCGTGGGGAGTTCTACTCTGTTGCCCTCACCAATAATAAAATGCAAGCTGATACCGGTACCAAAATGATTCATATTGGTAAAGGTTCTTCTTCTTACATTGTTTCCAAAGGTATTTCTGCAGGTGAAAGCCGTAACGTATACCGTGGTTTGGTTGAATTCAAAAAAACTGCCGAAAATGCGAAAAACTTCACACAATGTGACTCTATGTTGATCGGGGATACTTGTGCTGCGGTGACTTACCCATATATTGAGGTGAAAAACCCAACAGCGCAGATCGCTCACGAAGCAACTACCAGCCAAATTAGTGCAGAACAAATTTTCTATCTCCAGTCTCGTGGATTGTCCCAAGAGCAAGCTGTTTCTTATATTTTGAATGGTTTCTGTCAAGAAGTCTTCAAACATCTTCCAGCAGAGTTCTCTGTAGAAGCAGTTCGTCTCTTAGAATTGAAACTCGAAGACTCTATCGGCTAGATCAGGGCTGTGCCCATTAAATTATAACAAAAAGGATTGATATATGCTTAAAGTTGAAAACTTATCAGTAGCAATTGAAGATAAACAGATTTTATTTGATGTCTCATTAGAATTCAAAAAAGGCGAAGTCCATGCTATTATGGGACGTAACGGTTGTGGTAAATCCACTTTCTCCAAAGTTCTCGCTGGACACCCTGACTATGAAGTAACATCAGGAGATATTCTCTTGATGAATAAAGAAGGCAAATACGAGTCCATCCTCGAAATGGAACCAGAAGAAAGAGCTCATGCAGGTCTTTTCGTTGGATTCCAAAGCCCTATTGCTATCCCAGGTTTGGATAACGAGAGTTTCCTCCGTACCGTGTACAACAATCACCGTGAATTGAACGGACAAGAACGTATGGATGCAATCGATTTCCGTGATTTTATTCTTGAAAAAATGACTAACCTTGGTATGTCCGAAGAATTCCTCAAAAGAGGCGTAAATAGCGGTTTCTCTGGTGGAGAACGTAAGAAAAACGAAATGCTTCAATTAGCGCTTCTCAACCCACGTATGAACATTCTTGATGAGATCGACTCAGGTCTTGACGTGGACGCGCTCAGCACTATCTGTAAAGACATTAACGCTTTCCGTTCTGATGAAAACTGTTTTGTTCTCGTTACTCACTATAACCGTATCTTGAAGCATTTGACACCTGATTTCATCCATGTTTTCCATCAGGGAAGATTGGTTCTTACTTCTAACAAACCTGAATTAGCTCAACAAATCGAAGAGCAAGGTTTTGAGTCCTTCCTTGAAGGAAAGGAGTAATAATGACAAACGCTCGTTCCTATTTTGAAACATTACTTCCACAAAGCGAATTTCCTTCCAAAAAATCTGAAGAATTTCGTTATAGTAAAGTAATTCAAAAAATCGCAGATCTCCAGCTCAACCCAAATTCTAACAAAGCACTCAATCTTTCTTGGGAATCTGATATGGTTTTTGGTGCTGGACAAGTAGCTGGTACAAAGTCTTTTGACCAATTACCTAGCGTCTATCACAGACATCAAAACTATTTCAAAAATGCTGCTCTCGCGATTGATAATAAATTTATTGAAATTTCTGCAGACAAAGAAGAGATGACCTTGTCTTTCGTGGCAAGCGAAGGATCTATCTTAAGTGATAAGATTTATCTTCATGTCCCAGCACATCAAAACACCAAAATTACCTTGAAATTTGCGACAGAGAAAAATTCTTTGGCTATCCCTATGATTATGGTGGATGCGCAAGAACACACTCATGTTGAGTTGATTTATATTGTTGATGAGCAAGAAAATAAAGGAGTTATTGCACCTTTATTTGAGTTGACAGCAGGCGAGAAGAGCCATGTCTCTCTCCAAACTTTCAGCAAAAATCTTGAAACTCATCGTTTGAGCTTTATCGGATATTGTCTTGGTGCAGAGAGTCATATTGACCTCAGAACAGGTTTCTATATTGAAAAGCAAGAAACTTGTGATCTTTTCGTGAGAATTTTCCACGAAGCTCCAGACAGTACTTCCAACCAAATGATCAAATCTGTTGCTGATGATGCAGCTGTGATGAACTTCAATGGTCAGATTTATGCTAATGACAAGGCACATAATATTTATGCTTATCAAATGCTCAAAGGGATGCTCCTTGGTCGTGATGCCGAAATCAATGCACGTCCTCAGCTTGACATTGAATATTTTGAGCTTGCATGTTCCCACGGGGTTTCTATTGGACAATTTGATCCAGAAGAACTTTTCTACCTCCAAAGCCGTGGTGTCGATAAGAAAAATATTTATCCTTTATTATTTTACGGATTTTTCTCAGAACCTTTTGTGGACATCAATACCACAGATTTCTGGACAGCGAAAATTAAGGAAACCCTTAAGATCGAATCCATCTAGGAGCGTCGCATGACAAATATGACGGCTACTATTGAGAAGATCCGTTCCGATTTTCCGATTTTTCAAAAACATCCTGATTTGAATTATTTTGATACGGCAGCGACAGCCTTAAAACCACAAGTTGTCTTGGATGTGGTTCATGGGTATGATGCAGAATATTCCGCAAATATCCACCGTGCCCTCTATGATATTAGTCAAGAAGCAAGCGATCACTATGAAAATGCACGCAAAACGGTAGCAAAATTCATAGGAGCGAAGTCTGCTGATGAGGTGATTTTTACTTCTGGGACGACCGCAAGTATCAATCATTTTTCCGAATCTTTTGCGAAAGCTTTTCTTAAAGCAGGCGATAGAATTCTTATCACACAGATGGAGCATCATGCGAATTTCCTTCCTTGGCAACGTATTGCAGAAGATTTCAAATGTGAATTAGATGTGTTGCCTATACTCCCTAATGGAGAATTGGATTTGGCACAGTTAGATCATTATCTCTCACAACCAAATCTTAAACTCCTTGCTATTACTGCTGTTTCCAATACTCTTGGCACGGTCAATCCTGTTGATATGATTGCCAAAAAGTGTAAGGAAAAAGGAATCTTTGTTTTTGTTGATGCAGCTCAGTCAGTTTCGCACCACCAGTACCATCTTGCAGAAAGTGACATTGATTTTCTTGCTTTTTCAGGGCATAAGATCTTTGCACCAACTGGGATAGGGGTGCTTTGGGGTCGAAAAGAACTCCTCAAAAAAATGCCTCCCTTCTTTGTGGGTGGGGGTATGGTTTATGAGGCAAGCATCGACAAGTCAATCTTCCTAACACCTCCAGCTCGTTTTGAAGCAGGGACTCCACCCATTGCTCAGGCAATAGGTCTAGCTCGTGCGATCGAATACCTTCAAGCTCTTGGATGGGATACGATTCATGAGATAGAGAAGGAGCACCTCAGACGAGGTAATGAAGTCTTTGCTAAGTACAAGGATTTCATCAAAGTCTATGGTAGCAGCGAACATAAAATTCCTATTTTTTCTTTTAGTGTGAATGAAATTCATACTCATGATGTGGGGTCCTTTCTTAACGAGATGAAACTCTGTGTACGCACAGGACACCAATGCACACAACCACTTTGGAAGTTCTTTGGGGTATCTTCTGTTACGAGAATCTCCATGAGTGTGTATAATCATTTTGAAGAATGGGAAAAAATTGATCAAGGCTTAAAAATGCTATTGGAGTTTTTTGATGTTAGAAAATTTAGCTAATCTCTACCAAGAATTGATCCTTGAACACAGCAAAAATCCTAGAAACACAGGGGTTTTGGATTCTCCTAATGCCAAAAAAGGATTGGGAGTCAATCCTTCTTGTGGGGATAAATTGTTATTATCTATCGAATTAGATGGTGATGTTATTACCGCCATCAAACATGATAGTGATGGTTGTGCGATCTTTCGCTCTGTCTGTTCTATGATGAGTCAAACTCTCACAGGCAAAACAAAAGCTGAAGCTCTTGAAATTCTTGAGATTTATATGAGGTTGATTACTTTTGATGAAGAAAATAAGTTTTCTCCTGAAGAAAAGCAACTCCTTGGCAAACTCCAAATCTTTGAAAATGTTCGTAATTATCCGGCTCGTGTGAAATGTGCTGCGTTATTTACAAGAACTTTACAGGATCTTTTGGAGAATGAATCTGATGATGAAATCATTAGCTCAAGCGAAGATGAATAAATAAAAAAAGACTGATCATTACGATCAGTCTTTTTTGTTTTGTCTTTTGAAATTTAATTTAGTGAGAGTGCAATGTAGTCTTCAATTAACCAAGTATTTTGTCCTGTACGGTAGAGTGTGAAAGTGTATCGAAGACGTCGGTTTGTGAAACGAATGCTTTCGACAGCATCGACCACGACAGTGGCTCTATCATCTTTAATAATAGTCTCTGTGATTTTGTAACTTGTTAAAGGAATGTTCCAATGACGTGAGAAGAACCGTTTGAACTCATCAATAATATCAAGTTTGAAGCTTCCTGATGTTGCTGCATCGTATTGTTTTGCGTAGTTAGGGAAGCTATAGATCAAACGTTCCGGATCAATATGCATCAAAAATAATGCCCAATTCTTTTCTTTTTGGGATTCAAAGAAACTTGTCATAATCTCGCTTGGTAACGCCCCAGAAAGTTCGTTAATACGAGCTTCTTGAACACGTTCCGCAGCAATGATATTTTCTTGAACCATACGAGGTGCTGATTGAGAGAATGAAGCATAAGAAGATTTATAAGGCAAACCATGGTTATCAGGATCAGGATAAAATAATGCCTCAATATAATAGGTTTTTGACTCATCCAAATCATAAAAATCACGGATATTGAATATTTTGGAGAAAGATTCTCCTCTGAGCAAGGTGATTTCACGATATTGAGAAGGATCTGATGCACGGAGTTTGATTTGCGCTTGGATATTGTTTTTGATAGGAACTGCGATGTTTTGAGAAGTCTTTAATTCAAAAGCAATAGACTGGTGAGATAAAAAATCGTCGGCTAAAGAAAAGGTGATAGCACCATTACTTTTATTGAAGATCTTGACACAAGCTGTGATAGGTTCGTTTCCTGTATAATTTTGCTTTATAAAAGAAATTTGAACGGAAAACAAGGAGTCGGAGTTTTGAGTGTGAGCCATCGTAAAGAAGCAACAAAAAAAGGATAGCAAGGAAATTTTGATTTTCATAATAGCGCCTAAAAAATATTCTCTGTTAAAGTATCGGAATTTTTATAAAATATCTTAGTTTATCTTCTATAAAGTAACAAAATAAGATTTTTTTTATAAAATGATTTGACGCGTGTAAAATAATGGTGTAAAATGTTAATATTGAAAATCAAATATTACGTTTTAAAAGATCTTTTATATTACAAAAGGAGTTTTTCATGAAGAAATTTTCTCGTAAAGTAGCTGTTATCGGAACTGGTAACGTTGGCTTAGGTACAGCATTATCTATCTTATTTCAAAATGCTACAGATGAGTTGATCCTCATCGATCGCAATGAACACAAAGCTCAAGGTGAAGCGTGGGATATGGCTAACGCTATCGCTTACCTTGATAAAAGAGTTAAAGTTCGTTTAGGATCCTATGCGGATGTTAAAGATATGGATATCATCTGTATCGCAGCGGCTGCAGCACCTCCTGCTGGTGGTGACCGTTTAGCTGAGCTTGAATTTAGCTCAAAAATCACACGCTCTATCGTTAGAGAAGCTGTTGATAATGGTTTTAACGGTATCTTTATCGTTCAAACAAACCCAGTTGATATCATGGCAAAACATGCTCTTGAAGAATCTGGATTCCCTGCAAACCGCGTGATCGGAACAGGTACAACTTTAGATAGCTCCCGTCTTAGACAAGTTATTGCTGAGATGTGTGATGTAAACGTACACTCTGTACAAGGTTACACAATGGGTGAACACGGTAACTCTCAAGCAGTTATTTGGAGTAGTATCACTGTTGGTGGAAAACCTTACCTCCAATTACGTGAAGAAGATCCTGCAAAATATGCTAAAATGTCTCTCGACGAAATCGCGAAGAAAATCGTTGATATGGCTTGGGATATTATTGATAGAAAAGGTTGTACAGCTTACGGTATCGGAGCTTCTGCAACAGCTATCATCAAAGCTATTTTCGGTAATACACAAACAGTTCTCCCAGTATCCGCTATGTTAAATGGCGAGTATGGATACTCTGGAATCATGGCTAGTGTGCCTGCTGTTATCGGTGAGAATGGTGTGGAAAGAGTTATTGAACTCCAAATGCCTGAAGCTGAAAAAGCTGATCTTAACAGATCCCTTGATCTCCTCAAAAAACATTCATAAGTTATTTGAAAATCATAAAAAACCTCCTCATTACGAGGAGGTTTTTGTTTGTCTCTATTTAATCAAAATAAAACCCCTCATTACGAGGGGTTTTTGGTTATTAGTAAGTTTTATTTTGTTCCCAATTCCAAGCTGACTTCACCATATCTGTTAAATCATATTTGGTTTTCCAATTGAGGACTTTGTTGGCTTTAGCAGGATTTGCCACTAAGAGAGCGGGATCACCTTCACGTCTTGCTGATTCAATAACTTTGAAATCAATACCTGTGATTTCCTTAGCTTTTACAACCATTTCTTTGACAGAAAAACCATTTCCTGTTCCAAGATTGAAATCATCAGACACTTTTTCTTTGATCATACGTTCCATACCAAGGATATGAGCCTCAGCTAGATCTGTTACGTGGATGTAGTCGCGAATACAGGTGCCATCAGGAGTAGGGTAATCCGTTCCAAAAATATTTAATTGCTCTCTTTTGCCAGATGCAGCTTGCATCATAATGGTAAGTAGGTGTGTCGCAGGCTCGTAAGACTGCCCAATTTTACCATCAACATCTGAGCCACAAGCATTAAAATACCTAAAAATAGTATAATGAAAGTTTTTGTAGGCATATGCATAATCTTTGAGCATGTGTTCTACATGGAGTTTTGTGGTTCCGTAAGGATTGATAGGTAATTGAGAGTGTGTTTCATCAATGAGATCGGCTTGAGGATTTCCAAAAGTTGCTGCAGTGCTACTAAAAACAAAATTATTGACGTTGGACTCACGCATTGCCTCGATCAAGTGAAAAACCTTAATAAAATTATTGTCATAATATGATGCAGGATCTGCTACGGAAGTTCCTACTTCAATAAATGCCGCAAAGTGCATGACGGTCTCGATCTGATACTTGGCAAAAGTCTCTTTTAAGAGTGCTTTGTCCGACAAATCCCCTTTAATAAAAGGGATTGTAGGATCGATTTTTTCTAATGATTCAATATGACCTTTGGATAAATTGTCTAAAACAACAGGATTGTAGCCTTTTTCTTTCAACAATTTAACAGTGTGGGATCCGATATATCCAGCCCCACCAACAACTAAAACGTTCTTCATGTGATTACTCCTAAACAGTTCATTTTATTGTAATATGATTCTTTCTTTTTGTCAAACAAGAATCTAAAAGAAATCCCCCTCATTTGAGAAGGGGAAAAATTTAAGCTTTTTTAGGAATCATAATAGAAATGATGGTCATTCCTAGTAATAGGAAGGAATACCACATGAATGGGATTACTTCCACAGGTCCAACAGCACCTTGTGTGAAGCTCAAAATAATCAACATCTGTGCACCGTAAGGAAGAATTCCTTGTACAATGGATGCAAAAATATCGAGCAAGCTTGCAACTCGTTTTGGTTCGAGGTCGTATTTGTTAGAGATTTCTTTTGCGACAGGGCCGGCAATGATGATTGCAACGGTGTTGTTAGCGGTAGCCATGCCTGTTAAAGAGCTTAAGATACCAACGCCAAGTTCTGCAGTTTTTTTGCCTTGAATCATTTTCTTAACATTCTTGAGGATCCAAGAAATTCCACCTTCTTCCTTGCTCATTCTTGCAAGTCCTCCCGTAAAGAGAGAAAGTAGGAAAATCTCTGTCATACCTGTGAAGCCGTTATAGACTTGGTTGACCCATCCCATAAATGTGAATGCACCACTTGCAAAGCCAATAACCCCCGCAAAAATTGTGCTCAAGACCAGGACAATAAATACATTGAGCCCATTTGCGGCAGCGATCAAGACAAAAAGATAAGGCAAGATCGTTACCCAATTATACTCATAACTGCTCACAGTAACGATAGTTTCAGGACGTCCAAAGATCAATAAGAGAATGATGGTGATGATAGCTGCAGGAAATGCAATCACAGAATTCACACGAAATTTGTCTTTCATATCACATTTTTGGGAACGTGTGGCTGCGATTGTTGTATCAGAAATGAAAGAAAGATTGTCTCCAAACATTGCACCACCAAGAATTGCTGCAATAATTAAAGCGGCACTCACGCCAGATTTCGATGCAAGATCAATACCGATAGGCCCCAAAGCAACAATTGTTCCTACAGAGGTCCCAATAGAAATAGAAATAAAACACGCAATAGTAAAAATACCTGCGGCGATATATTGAGGAGGAATAATACTTAGTCCGAGATTGGCAGCAGATTCTACCCCGCCAATCGCTTTCGTTACGGTAGCAAATGCACCAGCAAGAATATAAACCATACACATAATCATAATATCATGATTTCCACAACCATCAACGAAATGGTTGAATTTATCTTGGATGCTGCCTCTGAATAACATAAATGCCACGATAATAGCAGCTAACATTGCCATAGGCGCTGGAAGCTGATAAAACGCCATTCCTACGCCTTGCATATGGAAAGCAATCCCTGCTCCTAAATAGAGAATAATAAAAACAAGAAAAGGGATAATACCCTTAAAAGATGCTTGAGTATTTTTCATCGACATTCTCCTCTTAATCTGATGATATTGTGATTTATCCCTATTATAACATGAAAAAATCAATATTGCAAACTAGAGATTTTGTAGAAATTCTTGGCGAATTGTCAAATTCTTCCTATATTAACTTATAAGAAAAAAATAATTTTAGGAGAGTAAATATGCTTAATCAACGACAATCCGGCATTTTGATGCCTATCTTTTCTTTACCAAGTGATGAACCTATTGGAACACTAGGACATGGAGCTTATGAATTCATTGATTTTTTAGCTGACTCTAATCAACATTATTGGCAAGTCCTCCCTGTGGGTATGACGTCTTATGGTGATTCCCCTTACCAAAGTTACTCTAGTTATGCGGGGAATCCTTATTTTATTGATCTTAAAACACTTATGTGTAAGGGTTGGCTTGAGCACGAGGATCTTCAGACCTTAAAATCTACTACTCGAGTTGATTATGCTATTTTATGGGAACAAAAATACCCTCTCCTGCGAAAAGCGTATCAGAATAGTCGATTTGATGGAGCTGAAGCGAAAGAGTTGTTAAAAAAATATTGGTGGCTTGATGATTTTTCTACATTTATGGCTTTAAAGAATCATTTTGGTTTTGAGTCGCGTGCCAATTGGCCTGAAGCTCGATTTAAAACTACTCTTTCAAAGGATCTTCTCGACACAATTCAAGACGAGAAAATGTTCCACATTTTTATTCAAGGAGAATTCTTTGAGCAATGGTTTACAATCAAGGAATATGCAGAGTTCAAAGGTGTTGAATTGATAGGAGATTTACCGATTTTTGTTTCAGAAGATTCTGTTGATCTTTGGGTCTACCCTGAATATTTCCAACTCGATAATAATGGTGCACTTAAGGCTGTAGCGGGTGTTCCGCCTGATTATTTCAGCGAAGATGGACAACTTTGGGGGAATCCTCTTTATCATTGGGAGAATTTAGAAAAAGATGGATTTTCTTGGTGGATTGATAGGATTGGAGCGTCTCTCAAGATGTTTCATGTGCTGCGCTTGGATCATTTTCGTGGTTTTGAGTCTTATTGGGCTGTCCCAAAAAATGAGCTTACGGCAAGAAATGGATCTTGGGTACACGTACCTGGAGAGAGATTTTTTGAACAAATAAAGTCTACTTTCCCTGATGGGAGAATGATCGTGGAGGATTTGGGTATTATCACTCCTGAGGTGGAGAAATTGATTGAGTTTGTGGGATATCCTAATATGCGTGTTTTGCTTTTTGCTTTTGATGGTGGGGCAGATTCTCCGCATCTTCCAGCTCAAGTTAGTCAAAATACCGTTTATTACACGGCCACTCATGATAACGATACGGTGGAAGGCTGGTTTCATGACCAATCAAGACAAGAATCCATTTCCAAGGCTCAAGAATATTTCAAATTAAATATTCTAACACAACATAGTATGAGTTCTTTATTTATTGAGGAGGTTTGGCGATCTTCTGCGAACATTGCGATCACGACGATGCAGGATTTATTGGGTTTGGATAATGAATCTAGAATTAATACTCCTGCGATTCTTGGGGGGAATTGGTCATGGAGACTTGATCAGATTCCGACTTCCAAGATTCGCAAATGGCTAGCTCAAACGACAAAAGATACGCATAGAAATATTTCTTAAATTTCTTTGGTGTAATTTTTGAGATTCTTTGAAAAATATATTAAAATATAACTTCGGAAATACTTAGGAGTTTTTATGAAAGATTTGTGGCTGAAGCATCGTTGGCTTATTGTGTTTTTTATCGTAATGGCCCTCGGTCAATTTATGACAACAGGAAAACAAGCTCTAGTTTTTTTATTTGCAGGAATTTCCTTGTTTGTAACTCTTGGATTTGCACATCTTTTTTATCCTAAAAGAAGTGTCTATTTGTTTTCACAGATAGGTTTGTTAGCGGGTTTTGCGTGTGGAAAAGTGATTTCTATCATTATGCACATGATTTTTCCTATCAATTTAGAGCCTTATCTTTTGGTGATTTTTTCTTATCTAGGTTTTTACCTTCCTTTCATGGCTCCTTCACAATCCAGCACGAGTCCTTTTTCTTATGTGAGTGAAAATGCTCATCATGAGAGTCCTTTTGATTTTAAATTGCTTGATACTAGTGTTATTATTGATGGACGCATCAATGATATGGTTGCAACAGGATTTATTACAGGAATGATTATTGTTCCAAAATTCGTCTTGAATGAGATCCAAGCTTTGGCTGATTCTCAAGATAGTGTCAAGCGTAGCCGAGCAAGACGAGGATTGGACGTCTTAAATCTTCTTCATGAACAAAAAAACATTACGCTCAATATTGTAACAAATGACTACCCAAATATCAAAGGTGTCGACTCAAAACTTGTCGCCCTCGCAAAAGAAAAAAACTACGCTCTCTTTACAAGTGATTATAATCTCAATAAAGTTGCCAAAATTGAGGGTGTTGAAGTTCTCAATATCAACGATCTTGTTAATGCTATCAAACCAGTCCTCTTACCTGGTGAAGAATTGGAGCTTGATATTGTAAAAGAAGGTAAAGAGCATGGTCAAGGCTTGGGCTATCTTCCTGATGGAACGATGGTTGTTGTGGCAAATGGCGCACATCTTGTCGGTAAAAGAATGAAATTGCAAGTCACCAGCCTCCTTCAAACGCCAGCTGGACGTATTATTTTTACAGAGGTGGTATAAATGCGTATTGCTTTAGGTTATGATCTTCATCGCACACATAATGTTGAGTCTGGTTCTATTGTTCTTGGTGGGGTCTTGATCCCTTGTGGTCTTGAAATTGATGGGGCACATTCTGATGGAGATGTGGTTTATCATGCTTTGACAGATGCTATGCTGAGTGTTCAAGGAACAGATATTGGGATTGTGTTTTCTAACACGGATCCTGCTCATAAAAATAAAGATAGTAAAGAATTTGTCACCTATGCCTTTGATAATCTTAAAAATTATAATATTGGTAATATTGATATTGTAATTATTTGCGATCAACCCAAAATTGCACCACATGCGATGGCTATGAGACAAAATATTTCTGAGCTGTTGGGATTGTCGATAGATCGGGTTTCTGTCCGTGGAAAGACCACTGAAAATACAAGAATTAATACCATTGAAGCGTTTGTTAACGTTCTTTTTATGGAAAAATAATAGGTACGAGAATTTGTCATGGCTAAAAAACAAAAAAAAGAATCTCTTCAAGAGAATATAAAAATATTTGCATCTACGTACTTGCTTGCTTTACTAATTCGTACGTTTTTGATCGAGGCATCTCAGATTCCATCGCAGTCTATGGTTCCTAATTTATTAGTTGGTGATACTTTGATGGTCGAAAAGGTGAGTCTTGGGGCTTATATCCCTGTTTTGAACAAAAAGCTCCCTAATTTCACAACACCTAAAGCAAACGATATGGTTGTTTTTGTTTCTCCTGAGTGGAAGGTTCCTTCTTTTGGTGATCAGCTTATTACGTTCTTGTCGCTTTCTTTGATTAATAGAGATAATACTTTTAGCAATCCAAAAATCTTGGTCAAAAGAATTGTTGCTACGCCTGGAGATGAGATTTCCATGACCAATAGTGAGCTCTATCTTAATGGACAAAAAATCAATGAAGGCTTCCTTAAACATGAGATTCAACCCTTATACAGTGGTGGTAAGCGATATGGTAACATCACGATGGATCTTTATCAAGAAAAAACCGATCGCTATCAGCGTCTAATCCAACACGTTCCTCAAAAATTAGCTCGTCGTGAAGCCGATATTTCTTTATTTGATCAAGAGCATTTTATGAATGACATTAGGGAGCTAGTGGTTCATGGTTTCCCCAAAGTTCGTGTTCCTAAAAAGGGTCAGAAAATTGTCTTATCCGAGGCAAGTTCTTACGAAAAATATCTTCTTTCTATGCTTATCGAGAGAGAATCTCGTAAAGTAACATCATTAGTTCATGGAAAAATTTATCAAAATACAAGCGAAATCACCGAATGGACACCAAAAGATGATTATTACTTTATGATGGGTGATAACAGAGATTTTAGTGAGGACGGACGTTACTTTGGTTTTGTGCCAAGAAATCATATTTATGGACGTATTTTGTTCCGCTATTGGCCATTAAACAGAGTTGGCTTCAATCTCAATCTCAAAAAATAAAAATCAACAAAATAAAACTCCCCTAATTTAGGGGAGTTTTATGATTCTATTTAGTCAATCGAAAGATACTTAGATGGGTATATAGCTTGGTATTCCGAGCGATAAAGCATAATCCCGTTCAAACTAAGCTGAGTGATAGGGCAAGAAATAGGCAGAGCAATATCACTTTCATTTTCTTCATTGCTGCCTCTGAGATTTACACGAAGATCAAAGATAGTCTTCTTATTTTTATCAATTTCAGCGATCACGAAGGGAGCTTTTGTCCCAAATGTCCCAATATAACTATCAAAAGGTGTTTTATCAATATCGGAGACAACTTGCGAATAGACAAAGGATCCATTTTTATCCAGATGCCTGTAATCAAAATGAATATTCGCTGTTTTTTTCTCCTCATTAATAGAAAATACCATGAGTCGAGATCCTTCTTGAGGGAAGTCGCCGTCGTTGCCTGAATTATCAAAAACCATCCATTTATTATTAGAAAGGTAGGTAATAGCGTGAGGATGATCTGGCCCCCCATTGATGATGAAAGGTTTTAGCTTCTCATTTTGGTGCACAAATTCCATGTCTCTTGGTAGCTTATAGAATGCTAAATTTCCGACAGGGATCGTGTAGTCTTCTCGGATAAAAATCCATTTGAGTGTTTCCTGTTGATAATCAAAAGCAAAAATCCCATGTTGACGGAAGGATAAGAAGATGGTCTGTGTCTCTTCATCAAAGCTTAAGGCATTAATATGAGCCCAGTCAATAGCATTGGCTAAATTTGGCATCCCAGGGTAGGTGGTACCACTCAGATCATCACTAGGATTATTTTCTGAGTCGTAGATAAAACGCTCCAAACCACTATTATCGTTTTTGTCGCCGTTTACGCTTTTTCTAATCCAATCTCCAATCAAAATCTCTTTCATAACTTTTCCCTTAGGATCTAGTTCGATGATGAGATCCTCAACACCGTAACGAGATTTATCTAAAATGATGGTGTTGCCATTTTTAAGAGTGTAGAAATCATGGTGAAAACGTTTTGTTGCGTCTTTTGTGTTGTAAGAATTTTTTTGAGGCCCTTTGAGGGTTTTTAATAATTTCCCAGTCATATTGTAGGTCAAAATTTGAGGAGAGCTTGCATCAAGAACAGAGAAGATTGTTTCTTCATTATGCTCAAATTTCATCGCGTGAAGTTCATTGCTGGAAATCAGATACCATCTGATCTTACCATAATTGTCCACAGCAAAGAGATCTTTTAACACTCCGACAGGATTCAAAAATGTTAAGAAATTTTGTCGATCTGCATTATTAGGACGATTGTTTTGGAGGACAGAAATATCTTTAATGAATTCACTGTGGGTATTGGTGATAACAACGCTCAAGACTTTGTCTTCTTGATTTGGTGAGGATAAAATTACCGTATTCGTGTGATCGAAATACATCCCCAAAACAGGAAAAACGGTATTAGTGGAATTCTTCCAAGTATAGCTAATATCAGAATCAATTCCATCTTGACCTTTGACGGTGATGGTGAGTTCTGGGACAGGCGAAGAAATATGTAATTCAGCGGAGAGAGGGGCGATTTTGTGAGGATTGAGCTTGAAGTAAGAAGTGGAAGAATCGATGAGAGCTGTATTTGGGATATTTTGATAAGTGATTTTTTGACAGGATGCTAATAGACAGAGCATCACTAATGTTAATTTTTTCATGAGGAGTCTCCTTAATACCATTATTATAAATGATATTAAGGATTTTGACAACTCATAAAAGAGATTTATTCGCCTAATTCTTCAAATAATTCATCAATATCTTTGATCGCTTCTTGATTATCCAAGATAGAAACTTTTTCGAGGAGTTTTTTGGCTTTATATGCTTCGTCGGAGTGCGCTTGGATCATTTTATGGACGAAAGGAATTGTAGAGATTTTGTTTGCGGAGCGAGTTTTATTTTCCATCTCTGTCAAACGAGCAATCGCGCCTTCTTCAAGTTTTTTATAATCTGCTGTGATATCTGTGATGTTTTTATGGGTTTCGTTGAGCCCATCGTGCTTATCAAGCTCCACAGCATATTCAAAGGCATGCCCGATATCTTCTCTTGCTTCGTTGAGGAAGAATTGAGCTGCATTGAGATAGCCTAATTTTTGGGAAGCAATTGCTAACTTCAAAAAGACTTGGCTAGCTTCGATTTCTTTTTCGATTTCTTTTTTGATTGAATCCATCATATTGAACTCCTTATTTTTAGAAATTATTTTTCTATTATGATTTAAGATACTCTATTTTTGTATAAAAATCAACTCAAATTTGATGTTTTTTATTTTGACAATTTTAAAAGGCGTGATTATCTTTTAGTATAATAAAATAACATGGAGGATCTTATGAGCGAATTTTTGAATGAAAGGGATGGGAGTCTTGATCCTCAATATAACACAAACTCTATTCCATCAATGATCTCTGATTATGATCTTTATTTATTTTCTGAAGGAACTCATGACAAGGTTTGGCATTTTTTGGGAGCTCATGAACGTATCACAAATGGCATATTTGGTATTAATGTTGCTGTTTGGGCTCCAAATGCAAAAAGTGTTCGACTTATTGGGGATTTCAATGCTTGGGATGAAGAATCTCATTTTATGAATCACCGAGGTGGGGGGATTTGGGAAATATTCACTCATGATCTCTCCATAGGCATGTTATACAAATTTGCCATTGAATCAAGCGATGGAAATATCAAACATAAAACCGACCCCTATGCTTTTTATAACGAGCATAGACCAAATACAGCTTCTGTTGTGTATGTTTCTCACCACGAATGGGAGGATAAAGAGTGGATGGATAAACGTCATCAACACCGTGATAAGGCACTCAGTATCTATGAATGTCATTTAGGCTCTTGGATAAAGTCTGAAGATGAAGAACCTATTAATTATAGGGAACTAGCTGAATCATTATCAGAATATCTTTTGGAGCATGGGTTTACTCACTTAGAACTAATGCCTATCAGCGAATACCCTTATGATGGATCTTGGGGGTACCAAGTAACGGGCTATTTTGCTCCTACTTCTCGCTATGGATCTCCTGATGATTTTCGTTATTTTGTGGATTACTTGCACCAAAGGGGTTTAGGTATTATTTTGGATTGGGTGCCTGCACATTTTCCTGCTGATTCACATGGTTTGGAACGATTTGACGGCACGGCTTTATATGAGCATGAAGATGCACGTATGGGCTGGCATAATGATTGGAAGACTCATATTTTTAATTATGGTAGAAGAGAAGTTTCTCAATTTTTGATTGGGAGTGCTTTGATGTGGTTGGAGGAGTTTCATATTGATGGGATTCGAGTTGATGCGGTAGCTTCTATGTTGTATCTTGATTATTCTCGAGAGCAAGGGCAATGGATCCCAAACCGTTTTGGAGGACGAGAAAACCTTGAAGCAATCGAATTTATAAAAAACCTCAACCATAAAATCACCAAATACCATCCTGAAGTTATGACCATTGCTGAAGAATCGACTTCCTTCATAGGCGTAACAAAACCTGTCCAAGAAGGGGGTCTAGGATTTACTTACAAATGGAATATGGGATGGATGCATGATACCTTAAAATATTTTAGCATCGACCCGATTTTTCGTAAGTATCATCATCAGCAAATCACATTTTCGTTGATGTATTCTTTTTCGGAGAACTATATTTTGCCATTATCACATGATGAGGTGGTGCATGGGAAGGGGACACTGCTGTCGCGTATGCCTGGTTCTGAATGGGAGAAGTTTGCGAATTTGCGATTGATGTTTGTGTATATGTGGGCGCATGTTGGCAAGAAAATGATCTTTCACGGACAAGAATGGGGTTCTTGGCGTGAGTGGTCTGAAAATAAATCTATTGATTGGCATTTGAATGAGTTTGCTTTGCATTCTGGTTTGAGGGCTCTTGTTAAGGATCTGAATTTTACGTATAGACACCACCCTGCTTTATTTGAACGAGATCAAGACTCTACGGCTTTTCAGTGGATTGATTGTGATAACAGTGAATCTGGTCTTTTGATCTGGGGGCGTTGGGATAAGCAGGGGAATGGTGTTTTGACCGTATTAAACCTCAATCCTATAGCCAAGAATTCTTGTCGAATAGGTGTTCCTCGGGCTGGAACTTATGAAGAAATATTAAACTCTGATAAAGCGATTTATGGAGGTGCTGAGATTTTGAATACACAAAAAATTCCCTCAGAATCTATACCATATCAAGCTCAAGATCAATCAATTCTTTTGAATATTGGGCCTCTATCAGGTTTAATGTTTTCTATAAATCATTAAGCTCTTTTATTTGACATCGATTCACCCCGTAGCCTTTTGGTTACGGGGTTTTGTTTTTTTTTGCACTCAAAATTTTATTTATTTTAAATAATATACTATAATGTAAGTAGTATATTATGCAAAATACGCACGCTGGTATCAGCATGTTTTAAGGGGCTTCCTTTGAAGAAGGTGTTACGTTTACTTCTCTTAATGATGATTTTCTTTCCTGTGCACTCTCAAAATATTGTCGATTTGGGTCTTTCCAGTCAAGAGCTAAAAAATGGAATCTTGTTATTGAATGATCGTAAGTACGCTGCGGCTATTCAAGCCTTTGAGTTAGCTTTGTCCTATGAACCAAAAAACTATGCAGCAAAATATCGTCTTGGATTAGCGTATTTGTATGCAGGTTATGCGCAAACAGCTGCGAAATTGTGGGAAGAATTGGCAAAACTCGGAGTCGCTGACCACCAAATGCTTGAACAACTCAATTCTCTTTATTTCAATTTATCTAAAGATTCTGATTATACCTACACAGATCCCTATGTTTTTAGAAAATATTATAATGGGCTCACAGAAGGGTATCATGAATTGATTCGCAGCTCTTTTATTATTTACGATAAAATTGAAGATAAAAAATATATTTCGTCAACAGGACTTGGGCAAGTTGTCGAGATGGATAGTGCAAATCAAATTCTCCAAAAATATGGACGACGTTTGTTCAGACCAAATGTACTTCAAATGCCTACAGGAATTGCACTTCACAGTAATAGATTGTACATTGCTGATTATAAAAAAAATAAAATCTATGCTTTTAATAGAAATTTTGCGAAAACCTTGGTCTTTGAATTTGGGGAGACGGGTCATTTACCAAATCAAATGCTTGGCCCTATGGGGATAGTATTCTCCGATGACGCCTATTTGTACGTTGTAGATAACGGTAACCACCGTATCCTCAAATACCTTCCTGATGGTCAGTATATTAGTACTTTTGGGACTGAAAATCTTTACAGACCTACAGATATTGTAAGTTATGGGGATGAGTTGTTTGTTTCTGATATTTCTAAAGATGGAATTGGTAGAGTTGCTCGTTTCGATCATCAGGGAGTTTTCTTAGGTTATATTGGTGAACAATTTCTTAAAGAACCTCGTGGCTTGTTTCTTGATAAAAATGAACTCTATATCTCAGATTCTCAAAATTCCGTTTATGTTTATAATATTACAGGTAAGAACTCCAGAGCTCTTATCGCAAATGAAAACAAATTAGCAAGACCTTTTGATATTATCAAAGATAAAGATAGTATTCTTTGGAGAACGGATTTTGATAGCTATAACATTGCTGTGTACACCCCTCTTCAAGGGATTTATGGAAATATTTCTATGAATATTTCTCAGATTTTGACTGATCAATACCCTTATATCTACGCATCTGTTCGTGCGCGAAGCAAGGATGGATCACCATTGACAGGTATTGTGAGTGATGAACTTAAGCTGCAAGAGTTTGATATGCCTATTGATGATGTTGTGATTTCTGGAACTGAAAGAGCTAGATCAAAAATGCTTACTCACCTCTTGATTGATAGAAGTTTGGCTTCTGAAAAATTCATGCCACAATTAGAATATTACCTTAAAACATTTTTGAGCAATAACACAGGACAAGACCTAATTCAAGTAACATTAGTCGATGACAAAACTTATAAATCTGATCGTATGCCGGCAAGTGTCTCAAGGATTTGGGATTTTGTAACTAACCAAATACCGACATCTAGTGTTCCAGCGATTTGGGATCAACCCATCTATGATGGGATTACGTCCTTGCTTAACAATCTTAGAAATCGTTCCTTGATTGTATTCACATCCGGAGCAGGTGCCAACGATGCCTTCACGACTTACGGGGCTGATATTATAAAAACATATGCTGATCAAAATAGTATTCCTATTTATGTGGTCAATTTTAGTAACATCAATAGAGAGTTTTGGTCAAAAATTGCGCAACAATCACACGGACAATACTACCATGCTGTGAATGATGCTCAAGATATTTTGAATCTCTATACTACTATCAAACAATCCCCACCACTGGAGTATTTGATAGAGTTTGATGCACATAATTACTCTGATGCACCGGGTTTGTGGGTGGATCTTACGATTCACTTAGATAGATTTGGTGTGAATGGTACGACGACAAGTGGATATTATGTTCCAGAACGTCGTCGTAGAAAAGTTGATTTAGAGAAGGCCTTATTCTAATGAGATATATTGTTGGATTGTTTGGTAGAGTCGGAACCGGCAAAAGTACAGTCTGTGCTTTTTTTGAAGAAAAAAACTGGCTCATTATTAGTCAAGATATTCTAGGTCATCAAGTCTTAGAAGAGTCCGCTCAACAGATTGCGGAGATGTTTGGCTCAGATGTTCTTGAAAATGGAAAAGTTAATCGCCAGATTCTTGGTCAAAAGATTTTCGCGAATGATGAGCTTCGAATTCAGTTGATGAATTTTTCTTATCAGTTTATCATTAGAAAAACTAATGATCTTATATCTAAAAATCCCGAAAAGAACGTCCTCATCGAGGGGGCGTTCTTTTTCAGAGTGATGGATCAAATCCCATATACGCACCTTATGTGTACGGATGTCCCTAATGAAATTCTTCATGAAAGACTTCTAAAACGAGGTCACACCGAAGAATGGATCCAAAAAGTCATCGCAAGTCAAAATGAAATTTTAGAATTTCATAGTAAAGCGAAATTTGTGATAGATAATAGTGGTGATCTTTCTTTCTTAAAAGGGCAATTAGAAACGATTTTTCTCTATTTATCATAAGGTTATTTCAAATCATTCCGAAATTTTGAAATAAAACTTTTGGAAATGATGATGAAAGCTATGAAGATATTTTTTGTTCTTGTGTTTTTTTTGTTGAGTTCTTGCAGGTATCTAGCAAAATCAACAAGCGAACAACATGCTTACCTTGAAACTCGAATTCTCCTTTCTTGTGCGAAGGAATTTTCGGTGTATCCTCATAATGCTTATATTATTGAGCTTGGAGATAAGTTTTTATCAACAGAAGGAAATCTTCGCTTTCAACTCGAAGAAGACGGGATTAAGTTGAACAATGTATCGACAAAACTCTCTAAAATTAATCTTGAAGGGCTTGAGAGCTTTACTTTTCTTGGTAAAAAATATCGAGGATCACTCACAGTACATCACAAAAAGTCAAAACTTTATCTCATAAATAAATTAAATCTTGAGGACTATTTACTTAGTGTAATTCCAGCAGAAGCCTATCCCTCATGGAATATCGAAACGCTCAAAGCTCAGGCTATAGCATCACGAACCTACGCTTTATATGAGATCAAACATAATAGAAGACGTTTTCCGAAGAGAGAGTTTGATTTGTACTCTGATACTCGTTCTCAGGTGTACGCTGGCATCAAAGCCGAAACTAGAAAAACCACGAAAGCCATTCGCGACACGACAGGTGAGGTGCTTACTTATAAGGGAGAGCTGATTAAGGCCTATTTTTCAGCATCTGTAGGTGATTACAGTGCTCCTGGTACTGAGTTTGGGCACGATGCAGAATATCTGCAGGCACGAAGCCTACGCCTCCCTAATAAAAAACATCCTTATGCACGTTGGACGACACATGTTCCTGCAGATCGTATCGCAAAAGCCTTCAAACTTAAAGGGCCAATGACAGGTATCAAAGTCTTATCCGTAACAATGTCGGGGCGAATTGATAAAATAGAACTAAGTTCAGCAACTCAAACAAAGGTCATTTCTGGAAATGACCTTCGTAAAGTACTTGGATACGGAACCATGAGAAGCACTTATGCACGACTTTCTCTTGAAGGTGATAAAATTAAAATTGATGGGAAAGGTTTTGGGCATGGTGTTGGTATGGGGCAATGGGAAGCTCAAGAGCTTGCTGTACGTGGGATTTCTTATGACAAAATGTTAACTTATTTCTATAAAAATACAGAATTAACTTTCTTATATTAAACAAAAAAGCGAAGATCTAAGTCTTCGCTTTTTTTTATTGTGTTTGTTCATTTTTTTCTTCAAAAAACGTCATGAGAATGGTTAATAAAATACACCCTGATACAATACAAATATCAGCAAAATTAAAGGTGTACCAACGATAATTCATAATCCCAAAGTCTAAATAATCTACGACATATCCTCTCATCAACCTGTCAATGATATTTCCAAGAGCGCCACCCATAATAATGCTTAAGCAGATATAACCAGTAGACATAACTTTTTCTTGGAGATAGCTTCTGAGATTTTTGTAAAAGTATACTAAAACTCCCATTGCAATAAGAGAAATAATAGTGATGATAACGGCTGTTGCAAAGTCTGGTAATTCGGTCAGCATCCCAAAAGTAATCCCAAAGTTTTGTACATAAGTGAGTTTGAAAAAGTTCCCAATAAGTGAGATAGAATCTGTATAAGGATAAGGTTGCTTATTAAAGATTTGTACGATAATATATTTGATGAAGAGATCTATCACACAAAGACTAATCGAGACAATTAGCATCTGAATATTGAGTCTTTTTAATTTCATTATTGGATCCTTATTTTAAAATTTTTCCAAGGCATCATGACAACGTGGACACACATGATTTTCATCGATAGAATCAACAATAAACCAACAGCGCTCACATTTTTGACGAGCATCTCTAAGAGCAGGCACAGCTGTGATGGTTGTTTCTGCTTTGTCGTGTTTTTCGATAGAAACATAAGATACGATAAGCATCTCTGTCAATGTGTCTTTTAATGGTGAAATCTGCTCAAAAAGTTCTGCAGAACATGAGATGGTGATTTCTCCTTCCAAAGAAGATCCAATAGTTCCTTGATCACGTAGCTCTTGGAGCTTTTTCAAAGATTCTTCCCTAATACTTTTTAAGGTAGAAATGTTTTTGTTTAATGTTTCGTTTGTCCATTCGGCTGGTGTGGCTACAAAATCGCTAAGATGCACAGAAGCTTCTTTTTTGGCAAAAGGTGCGTGTTCATAGACTTCTTCAGCAGTAAATACAAGAACAGGAGCCATCATAGAGGTCAATTCTTCTAAGATGTGGAAGAGCACTGTTTGAGCGGAACGACGTTTGCTATCGTTTGGTGCGAGAATGTAAAGACGATCTTTCAAGATGTCAAAATATTCTCCACTAAGATCGATGATGGTGAAGTTAAAAATTTCGCGATAAGCACGGTGGAATTGATAATTTTCCATGTGTTCGTCGAAGGATTTTTTGAGTTCTGCAAGACGGTGGAGCATATGCTGATCCAATGAGGTCAATTTAGCATAAGAAAGCTTATCCGCCTCAGTGAAATCGCCCAATGTCCCAAGCAAATATCTAAACGTATTACGTAATTTTCTGTAAAGATCGATAGTTTTTTGAATAATACCATCACCAATACGGAGATCTTTCATGTAATCTTCGGTGACAATCCACAAACGAAGAATATCAGCGCCGTATTTGTCAGTAACTTCAGACGGAGCCACGGAATTACCTGCGGATTTGTGCATTTGACGGCCATGCTCATCCAAAACCCAGCCATGTGTGACGATGCTTTTGAAAGGAGCTTTACCGTTGATAGCCATGGAATTCCATAATGATGATTGGAACCAGCCACGATATTGGTCATTTCCTTCGAGATAGAGATCTGCAGGGAAATTGTCTTGTTGCTTGAGCACAGCGTAATTAGAAACACCTGAATCAAACCAAACGTCTAAGATATCGTTTTCTTTTTTGAATTTGTTGTGGCCACATTTCTCACAGCAAGAACCAGCTGGAAGAAGGGTTTCACTATCGTTTTTGAGCCAATAATCCAAACCTTCTGTTTTAACTTTTTCAGCGATGGAGAATGCGATTTCTTGACTAACGAGAGCTGTATCACATTTTTCACAGTAGAATGCTGGAATTGGAACGCCCCATTTGCGTTGACGGGAAATACACCAGTCAGGTCTGTTGGAGAGCATGTTTTTGAGTCTGTCTTCACCCCATGCTGGGAACCACTTGATGTTTGGTAATTCAGCTAAGGTTTTTGCGACGAGATCTGCGTCAGATACTTTGAAGAACCACTGAGGTTTTGTACGGAAGATCACAGGAGTTTTTGTTCTCCAGTCGTGAGGGTAGGAGTGAGTGATGTTTGTGGTGTAATAAAGCTTGCCTTGTTCTTTTAAGAATTCTAAGATTTTAGGATTTGCTTCAAATACTTCCATACCTTCCCATTCTGGGACTTCAGCTGTGAAACGACCTTCATCGTCGACAGGAGAGATGATTTCAAGATTGTATTTGAGACCTGTTTGAAAGTCTTCTGTACCATGTCCTGGAGCGGTGTGGACGATACCTGTACCTGTATCCATAGTAACATAATCAGCGAAGACGACTTTAGATTCTCTGTTGATCCATGCATGCTGCACGGTGAGGGATTCTAATTGTTCTTTGGTAAGAGCAATGGAGCTTTGTTCAGTAGCATTGGTAAGACCAAGAACTGTATGCTTAAGTTCGCTTGCAAGGATGATAGTTTGACCATTTTCAAGAGTAACTGCTTCATAAGAAGCTTCTGGATGAAATGCCACCGCTACGTTAGAAGGCAAGGTCCAAGGTGTGGTTGTCCAAATAATCACAGAAGTATTTTCAGGAAGATTTGGGATATTGTGTTTGGACACAGGGAAGAGCACATAAGCAGTAGGGGAAGTGTGTTCATGGTACTCAACTTCAGCATCAGCGAGAGCTGTACGTGTTTTTGGAGACCAATAAATAGGGCGTTGACCACGATAAACGTAGTTTTTACCAACAAGAATACCAAATGCCTCAATGAGAGTGGCTTCGTATTCGTTGCTCATGGTGAGATAAGGATTCTCCCAATCAGCAGAAACCCCAAGTCTAATAAAACTATTTTTTTGTTTTTCAACGAAGCTTTGCGCATATTCACGACAATGTCCAAGAAGTTCCGATGTGCTTAAAGAGTCAGCAGTTTTGTTGAGGGCTTTGAGGGTGTTAAGTTCGATAGGGAGACCATGACAATCCCAGCCAGGAGTGAAAGGCACTTGAAATCCTTTCATAGTTTTGTAACGACAAATAATATCTTTAAGAATTTTGTTGAGGGCAGTTCCAATATGAATATCACCGTTTGCGTAAGGAGGGCCATCATGGAAAATAAATTTAGGTGCAGAAGCTCTCTTTTCTAAACGAAGTTTGTAAATGTTTTGCTTTTCCCACTTTTCAATCATGATCGGTTCTTTTTGAACGAGTCCAGCTCTCATATCGAAGGCTGTTTTTGGGAGATTGACAGGGAATTTGGTTTTCTGATTCATAGAGTCCTCTGTTTTGATATAATTAGAACATTATAACAGATAATTTCACTTTTTTCAAGTTATGATTTTTAAGTACTTCTTTACCATGTAAAATTGTATAAAAACAGAGAAAAATAGTTTTTCATTTGATAAATATTTGTTCTCATGATATAATAAATTTATGTTCTATGATGAAGGTGGATTTAATGGGAATCAGATATAGTAAATTCCAAGATGGTGTCAATGATAGAGAAGTCGTCCTCCTTAAAGGCTACCCATGTGGCTACGGAAAATGTAAATTTTGCAATTATATAGAAGATAATTCATCCAATGATGAAGAAATCGCAAAAATCAATAATCATGTACTCTCTTATGTAACAGGTGAATTTGGGCAACTTGAAGTACTCAACTCTGGCTCTGTGTTTGAAATTCCAAGCTATACCCTTCAGCATATCCAACAAATCGTAAAAGAAAAACAGATCAAAGTGATCTATTTTGAGATTTATTACGGGTATATGCGTCGTATTAACGAAATCCGTGAGATGTTTGCAGGGGTGGAAGTGCGTTTTAAGATGGGTCTTGAGACTTTTGACAATCATTTCCGTCGCGAAGGCTATGGTAAAAATTTCTCTCTCACAGAAGCGGATTATAAAGTGCTAGGAGAAGAGTTGTATTCTGTTTGTCTTCTACTCTGTACGCAAGGGCAAAGCAAAGAAATGATCGCTAATGATATTGCTCTTGGGCAAAAATATTTTAAGCATATTACCTTAAACGTCTTCGTTAATAATGGCACTCAAGTCAAACGCGATGACGAATTGGTGAAGTGGTTTGTTGCTGAGTACGCACATCTCAAAAATGATCCTTGCGTGGATCTTTTAATTGATAACAAAGACCTTGGGGTCTTTGAACAGTAAATTATTAAGAGTAGAATTTCAATACATATATTCAGGAGAAAAATATGAATATGAAGAAAATATTAAATAGCTTCCTTGGTGAACTTCAAAAAATTGGTCAAGCTCTTGTCTTACCAATTGCTGTCTTACCAATTGCTGGTTTATTATTACGTTTAGGGCAACCAGATTTGCTCAATAATCCTATCATTACCGAAGCAGGTCTTGTTATTTTTAGTAATCTTGCTTTGCTTTTTGCTATTGGTATCGCTGGTGGACTTGCGAAAGATAGAGATATTTCTGCAGGACTTGCTGGTGCAACTGCTTACCTTATTCTTGTTGGTATCACAAAGATCATTAACGAAGCTAACGATCTGATGATTTTTGGTGGTGTGATTGCCGGTTTCATTGGTGGTTATACTTACAATGCCTTCCATATGACCAAATTACCTGTCTTCTTGGCGTTTTTTGGTGGAAAAAGATTTGTGCCTATTATGGCTGGTTTAATTTCTGTTGTTACAGCGATGATTCTTGGTACGGTATGGCCTTCCGTGAGTGTGGGTATCGAAAATCTCGGTAACTGGATTACTTCTGCTGGTGCAGTAGGGTTGTTCTTCTACGGATTCTTCAACCGTGCTTTGATTCCTTTTGGATTACAACATATTATCGAAAAATATGCTTACTTTGCACTTGGTACTTATACAGATCCTTCTGGGGCTGTTATTATCGGAGATCTTAACAGATTCTTTGCTGGTGATCCAGCAGCTGGGATCTTCATGACAGGATTCTTCCCTGTGATGATCTTTGGTCTTCCAGCTGCAGCGTTGGCAATGTATCTCTCTGCACCAAAAGAAAAAAGAAACGTCGTTTCTGGGCTTTTCTTTAGTGTGGCGTTGACATCTATGCTTACAGGTGTGACAGAGCCTATTGAATTCTCTTTCTTGTTCGTGGCACCACTTCTTTTCGTGGTACACGCTGCGTTTATGGGTTTGAGTTATGCACTTAGTTACGCTCTTGGTGTGAAAGCAGGTTTCACCTTCTCTGGTGGATTGATTGACCTTGCACTTTCTTGGAAGTACGGTACAAATATGGGTATGGTCTTCTTATTAGGTGTAGGATTCTTTGCCCTTTATTTTGTAACATTTATGGGATTGATCAAAATGTTCAACCTCAAAACTCCAGGACGTGAGGAAGATACTGTTGACTCTGATGAAAAAATGATCTCTACAGAGTATTCTAAATTAGCACCTCTTTACATCGAACAACTCGGTGGTAAAGAAAACTTCAAAGAAATCACCAACTGTGTAACAAGACTCAGATTGAAATTAAATGACCCTTCTAAAGTTAACGAAGCTGAAATCAAAAAACTTGGATCTAGAGGCATAGTCATTATGGATGATTCTGTTCAAGTGATTATCGGTGCAGACGTTGAGTTTTTAGCTGCTGAAATCAAAAAACAACTCGGGTAATTTTCCCAAAATAATACACTAGGAGATTCCATGAAATCCTATCCAATGATTCTGGAAACTGTTTACAAAACAAAGGTCTGGGGTGGTCGTGCTCTTGAAACTGTGCTCGGTAAGACACTTCCTACGGACGAACTCTATGGAGAAAGCTGGGAAGCATCAGCTCATCCTAACGGTCTCGGAACTGTACTCAACGGCGAATATGCTGGAAAACAGCTTCCTGAACTTCTTCAAAACTATGGCAAAGAGCTTCTCGGTGATACGATCTATGAGAAGTATCAAGGGAAATTCCCTCTCTTGCTCAAGTTCCTTGATATTAACGACAAATTATCCATTCAAGTGCACCCAAGCGATGCTTATGCACTCCCTAATGAGAATTCTTTTGGGAAGGCAGAATGTTGGTATGTTCTATCTGCGAGCGACGATGCGGAACTTTTTATGGGGATGAAAGAGGGTATTTCTAAAGAAGAATATCTCGAAAGAGCCAAAAATAATGACTTTGATGGGATGTTTGATTTGGTGCCTGTGAAGAAGGGAGACCTTGTTCGTATTGATCCAGGTGTGGTTCATGGTAGCTCAAAAGGTAGTGTTTTGATCTGTGAACTCCAACAAAATTCAGATATCACCTATCGTATTTATGATTTTGATCGTGAAGAAAACGGCGTTAAACGTCCTCTTCATATCGAAAAATCTGCGGATGTGATTCGTTTTGATGCAAGACCTCAGATCACTAATTTTGAAAATGCTCAAGACGATGAAGTGGTGCTTTTGGATTGGGAGTATTTCTCTTTGAAAAGAGTTAAACTCTCCAGCAAGATCACCAGACCAAAAACTTCTTCTATGTACTTGTATTCTATTCTTGAAGGAGAAATGGAATTTACAGTCGATGGAACAAGTGTTTCTGTTTCAACAGGAAGCGGAATTCTTGTCCCAGCAAATTCTGTGATCGAAATCTCAGGCTCAGGTGTTTTCCTCGAAGCCTATCCAAAATAAAATTACACTCAAAAACACCACTAATTTTAGTGGTGTTTTTTTATTGAAATACTTTTGTTTTTGCTATAAACTATCCGATAACAAAGGGAGCAAGTTTTTTCTATGAGAAGAAATTACTATTGCTTATAATTTTGGAGGTCTCATGATGCGCTTCAGCTTTTTATTTCTTTTTGTTTTCTTATCTGCGTGTGGCATGCCCAATAAAAAAAATCCTCAAGGTATAGAGGCAATGAATTTGAATTTGTACCATTCTTATCCTGAGAATGCTGCTACTCACGGTGCAGCAACTATGATGAAAAAAATTATCGAGGATAGAACCAAAGGTTGTGTAAAACTATATGTTTTCGCTGGGGGTATTCGCGGTGGTACAGGACGTCAGGTGGCACAGAGCATTAAAAATGATCATGCTGATTTTGCTATTGTAAGTACTGAAGTACTTGAGGAGTATAATAGTGCTTTTCGTGCACTTACAACTCCATTTTTATTTGATGATAATGAGCACTTCCATAGAGCTATGAAATCTCCTGTTATGCAGGAACTTTATCAGAGTCTGGCTTCCGATAATATTATTGTATTAGCACCTTTGAATAGTGGAGATATGTCTTTTTTTAGTAAAAAACATGCTATACCACACCCAGAAGATATTGCTTATCGAAAAATTAATGTTCCACACGGTACCCTTATGGATGAGATGATAGAGGTTTTAGATGGGCTGCCTGTTCATCTTTCTGACCGAAAAACTTTTTCTGCTGTCATTGATGAAGAAATTCGTGCTGGATCGGCGACTCCCTTATCCTTTGTAACAAACAACACTAAAGGCGAAATAAAATACTACACCTTAACAAAACATACCAAAACCATGAATTTTTTGATCGTGAATAAAAAAACATGGGATGGTTTTTCCGATGAATTACGTGAAAGTATCAATGATTCTATTGACGAACTCAGTGAAGCTTATCATTCAGATTTTGCGAAAAGAGAAGATGAAATTCTTGAGTTGGACTCAAAATATGGGTTTATGGTTCATCGAGACGTTGATGTTGAGGCATTTAGAAGTGCACTTCAACCAATGTATGATACACTTTTTACTGATCCATTTTTTAGTGATATTATCCGAAGTGTTATTAGTTATAGAGAAAAATAAAAAGAGCCTTAAGGCTCTTTTTTATTGTGATTTTATACAGTATCTTTTATGGATTGAAACAGCCACAAGACTCAGAACAAAAGGCACAATCCATACAAAGCCTTGAGCTCCAAGAGGTGTCCAGAGAATAATTTGCTGAGCAAAAGAAAGGTTAAAATATGATCCTAGAACATCAATTATGCTAAAAATAATGGTAGTGATTACGGATACTTTGAAATAAAGGTCGCTTTTTGGTTTTATGAGATTTAATAAAATTAGTGCAACAGTTACAGGATATAAAAGCAGTAAGACAGGTACAGACAAGCTTACTAAGAAGTCAACACCTCCAACTGACATGACACAAGAGAAAATACAAATGACTGTGACCCAGAATTTGTAGGAGAATTTTGTAATTTTTGTGAATAATTCACTTACAAAAGCAACAATACCAATAGCAGTTGTCAAACAGGCTGCTCCAACTGCAAGACCAAAGAAGATCTTACCGTTTTGCCCGAGGATGCGTTCAACAATATATGTAATTACGGAAGTGGTGGAGTGGCCGATTTCTGTATTCGCACTAACTTTAGATCCTAGAAAGATTAGTAAAAAATACACAGTACTCAAACCAGTTGCGGCAATAATTCCTGATCCTAAAAGGAGTTTACGTTGTTCTTTTGGTTCTTTATAGCCTTTGGCTACCATATTTTTGAGGATAATCATTCCAAATAACACTGCAGCTAGAGCATCCATTGTTTGGTATCCTTGAGTGAAACCAAAGTAAAAATTGTTCTTTTCTGTAGAAGTTGTTGCTATACCGATATCTGTAGTAAGACCGACATAGCCAATAATCACTAAACAAACTAAAATCACAGGCGTGAGATATTTTCCGATGATGTCGACAATAGAGTGTTCTTTCATGCTGAAATAAAATGTTATTGTAAAAAAGATAACAGATGTGATGATTGTGGCAAGGAGATTTGTTTGTACAAGGATAGGTAGAATAGCTAATTCAAAAGTTGTAGAAGCCGTTCTTGGTACAGCAAATAAAGGTCCAATAACAACAGCCAAAAGAGTGAGGTAAATCATATTGAATTTTGGTGAAACTTTATCAGCAAAATGTTCAATGCTTCTAGCCTCCGAGAAGGCTGCAATCCCCATTAAAGGAAGTCCCACACCAATTAAGAGAAAACCAATAGCGGCGATCAGCCAAGCATCTCCTGTCATAAATCCTAAATAAGAAGGGAAGATTAAATTACCTGCTCCAAAGAACATCGCAAATAACGCAACCCCAGAGACTAGTATATCATTACGCTGTTTCATCTCGTACTCCTTGCAAAAATATTCTTTTAATCATACGTTATTTAGCCAAAAAAGTCAATAAAATAGATATCTTATAGCTTGATTGCTCTTGCTGTGAGGTATTTTTTATTTTTAAAGACAGAAAAAGTTTGATTTTTGAGAAATATAGAAGTAACTTCATTTAGATAAATATATTTGATAAAAAGGAGAATTACTATGTTGTTATTGTTATTATTATTCCCTGTATTGGTGTTTAGCCTTGACCCTGCCGATGTTTTGAAAAAAATAGACGATAGGCAGCGTTCTTTTGAGACGATGTGTTTTAATGCCAATATGGAGATTGTTTCTCGTTCACGAACTTTGAATAAAAACTTCTTTGGTAAAACAAGAAATTTTAGCACAAACTCAGATTCTTTTATGGAGTATTTGAATCCTCAAGATAAAGGAACTCGTTATTTGAAATTGCATGATGATCTTTGGATTTATATTCCCGATGCTCAAGATGTCCTCAAAATCTCAGGACACTTACTTAGCGATGGACTGATGGGGAGTGATATTTCTTACAGTGATATTTTGGATCAGAACAAATACGCTGTCAATTACAACCCTTCATCTGCTGAAATAACCAATATCGATGGTAAAAAACTCTACAAACTCACCCTCAAAGCCAAAAACAAAGACGTAAGCTATGTCCAACAAGATCTTTATACTGATGAGAATTATCTTGTTCAAAAAGTGGTGATGTATGCTCAAGGCCGTGATACGGTTCGTGCGATCAAAGAATTTTCTTTAGGCGAATATATCTTGATTGATGGGATTTATTTTCCAACACGCATGGTGGCAAACGACCTCCGCAAAAAAAACTCACAAACGATCATTTCCTACAAAGAAATCAAGCTTAATCCTACTTTTGACCAAAAGATCTTTTCCAGAAGTCAATTAGAAAAATAATAGGGTAGGGCTAATCTTATGAAATATGTATATCTCATTTTGCTCTCTGCATTAAGTGTTCTTCCTACTTATGCTCAAGTCAAATTTCTTGGGGAATTTCGATCTGATTTAGTGGTGGCAGGAGGTAACGGTACCGATCCTGAAGTACAAAATAAAAGCTCTCTCATCATGAATGTGAATTATAAAAGCGAAGATTGGAGTTTTTTTAGTGATCTGCGTGTGAATTTATGGTATGGATATGGTGATAATACCTTACTTCAACCTAATGGTTTTCTCTTTTTAGAGAATCAATCTGGCAAGCATCTCACAGCATTGGATTTAGATTTGAATCGTTTGTTCGTTAAGGCGTATGCTGGAACGAGTATCTTCACGATAGGTCGCTCTTATGTAACTTTTGGACAAACGGTGCTCTTCAACACTTTAGAATGGTCTAAAAACTTTTCACTTTTCGATATTGATGCTCCAAAACCTGCCCTCAATATGCTTAATTGGGATATTGGTATTGGTTCTTATGGGAAGTTCTCTGCGATGGTTGCTGGAGATGACGCGTGGGAAGATATTCTTGGTGCGACTTCTCTTATTTTAGGGATTCCTGGCTTTGAGTTTGGTTTTGTCTATCAATACAAGGGTCTTGATAAAAGTATCTTGGGGACTTACTTCAAGGCTGATATTTTTATTACGGTTTTTGGATCTTATGCAGCACATTTGAATAATGTTTTGGATGGTAATTTTCAATCCGACCATGAATTTTCGATAGGCGCTGATTATAGTTTCCCTATTGGTTTGAGTAGAATGCTTTTGCAACAGATCTTCTACATTCATGCATTGGGTGAGAAAGGGTCTGCCGAGCTTCTTCTCAAAGAATTTGGTGATTTTTATTTCAGAGGCTTTGCCTACAGCTACTCTTCCATTTCTGTGCAAATTGATCAATTTTCTAATGTTGGAGTTGATGTGCTTGCAAATATGCTTGATGGTAGTGGGATGGTACTTCCAAAGAGCAGTTTTACACTGTTAGATGGTTTGACTTTGGATATGATGTTAGGGATCAACTTTGGTAAGCGAGGGACTGAATTTGGCTACAATCCTGGGCAGCCTGCACTTGCTTTTCTTACTCGTCTCTCAGCGAAATTTTAGGAGGGGACTATGTTTTTATCCACAAAAAATATTAACAAAATTTATCAAAATGGTACGGTGCCTTTTCAAGCCTTGTACGATATTAATATTGCCCTCGAAAAGGGTACGATAGGCGCTCTTGTGGGGGCATCTGGATCGGGGAAGACGACTTTACTGAATATAATTGGGGCTCTGGATACCGCGACAAATGGAGAAATCTGGGTCGACGGTCAGAATCTTAGTACCAAAACTTTGGCTCAGCTGAGTCAATTTCGTCGTGATTATCTTGGTTTTATCTTTCAAAGTTACAATCTCATTCCAGTACTCACGGCTTTTGAAAACGTGTCTATGGCACTGTTTCAAGGTACTCCTCAAGAAAAAAGTGATAAGGTGATGGAGATTTTGCATTTGGTGGGATTGGAGGGCAAAGAACACTCTTATCCTAATCAACTTTCAGGTGGACAGCAACAACGTGTTTCCATTGCGAGAGCTTTGGTTAAGAGTCCACGTTTGATTTTGGCAGACGAACCGACGGCGAATCTTGATTCCAATACAGGTCAGCAAATCCTTCAACTCATCTCCGAAATCAATCAAAAAACCAATGTGACAATCTTATTCTCGACACACGATAAGCGTGTGATGGATATCGCGTCCACGATTTTCAAACTCAAAGACGGACGGATAGAGGAGCAATAAATGCGATTAGTTATATTATCCTTCAAAAATGTCCTGCAGGCACGAAGACGCTCTCTTCTTACTTTTATGATTCTGATTTTTGGTGTCTTTATTTATTGTATCACAACGCTCATGCTCAATGGGCTTTTGTCCTTATCTTTACAAGAAAGTATCAATCAAGATACGGCTCATATCCGTATTCAAAAACTTGATAGGGATGAGGATTTTCCTTATTCTTCAACGAATTGGTTTGAATTCAATCAAGAAATTAATCTCCCAGAAAAAACTTACATGACAACGCGCTTGTTTGTTGAGGCGGAGATTGATAATTATGATAATTCTTTACCCGTGCCTCTTATGGGGGTTGATCCTGAGACGGACTTTGATGTTTTTATGGTGCCAAGAACTGATGCCAAAGCCACTCTTTCTCCAGGCAAAGTCTGGATAGGTACGGGTTTAGCGTCTGATATGCAGCTTAGTGAGGGTGATTTTGTCAATCTCAGTTTTCAGACCAAAGAGGGTACTTTTATCTCTGCGGAGTACGAAATAGAAGCTTTCTTAACTTCTACATTATCAAGCATTTCCGAAAGTGGGGTCTTTGTCAATCTTCAAGATCTTCAGCAATTACTTGGGACAAATATGATAAGTGGGGTCTACTTCAGGCTCGATGATCTCAAAAAAATGCCTCAGCTGCGTGATGATTTGATAAAACAATTCCCACAATTCAACGTGGAAGATTTTAATGAGATGCTCTCCGAAACCAAAGATTCCATCGAACAACGTCGACAGATTTTTGCGATATATTTGGTGTTGATTTTGGTGATAACGTTTTTGGGCATCACCAATTCTATCCTTATCAGTGTTTGGGAAAAGCGTCGTCTGGTGGGTACGCTTCGAGCTTTAGGTCAGTCGGATCATAGCATTTTGCTCTTGTTTTTATTTGAAGGGACTTGGATTGCGGTGCTTGGCTCACTTGGTGGGGTCATATTAGCATGTCTTTTTAATATTCCCCTTTCGACGATTGGCTTGGATATGCTGAGTATGACAAATGCCGGTAGTAACACGCAATTCAGCACAGGTATTGCGATTCCTGCGGTATTAAGGACTTCATGGGATCTCTCGGCTTTTATCTTACCGATGATTCTTGTTCCAGCGCTGTCGGCACTTGTTTCCTTATTTCCTGCAATGAAGAGTGTTCAGATGAGCATCGTTGACAGTATCAAAAATAATGATTAGGAGCATGCTATGTTTCGTTTTACGATAAAAAATATGCTTCGTTATAAAATGCGAACATTTTTGACGATGTTTGTGATAATGGTGTCGGCATATACTTCGATTTTGTCTTTGGGTTTTCAAGATGGATTGCTCAACGTGTTTCTTGACAGTTTTATCAATTATCAAACAGGTCATATAAGAATTATCACTCCTGAATATCTTGAGAATGAACGATTTCTTGCTACCTATAATAATATCACAAACCTCTCTCAACTTGAAAAAGAATTAGCTCAAGTCCCAGAAATCAAAAAAACCGTTCCTCGCTATCAGTTCTTTGGATTTATTTCTTATCAAGAACAAAGTTATCAGACTCGTATCGTAGCTGTGGATATGTTCCGAAATAATTACCAATTTAATGAATACCTCAAAATCGGAGCCCTACGTGATAAGGGGATTTTAATGGGGGATGATTTCACTGCTAAGATCAATGCAAATCTCGAAGATCAAGTCATGGTCGTCGGATCAACCGTAGAAGGTGGACTCAACGCAAGCAAACCCGCCCTCATGGGGAAATATCACTATAACATGAAATTAATGGATCAAAAAACCGTCTTCATCGATATGAATACAGCCTATCGCTTGCTAAGGACAGAGGATTCCGCAGGAGAGGTACTTGTTTATTTGACGCATAAAAAACACGTTGATAGAGTCATTTCCCAGCTTAAAACCAAATATCCAAATCTCGTGATACAAAGTTATAAAGATCAGCTAGGCTCTTTTAACAGCATCATCGAACTGCAGACGCTCATTCTTTTTATTATCACGGCATTTGTGATGTTTTTGGGGTCTTTGATTATTGTTAATTCTATGCTTGCAAGTATCTATGAAAGAATGCCAGAATTTGGTATGATGAAAGCAATAGGTTTTAGCGACAAAGAAATTGCTTCGATCTTCCTTAATGAAGGCGCTATCTATGGATTGATAGGGGGAAGTTTGGGCTTCTTGCTGGGAGTTGGGAATATTTTCTACCTTTCTATTCATGGGCTTGATCTTAGCAAAATTATGGGCAACAGCACTCTACCTGTTTCAAGCACGCTCTATCCAACGATCAATGGAATGACGGCATTATTTTGTTATCTTATTATTTTGATTATTCCTTCTTTAGTTGCCTTGATCCCTGCAAGACATATTCAAAAAATCACGCCTCTAAAGGCACTAACCAATCTAACTTAATGATTTTGCAATAAAAAAGAGTACCTCTATGGTACTCTTTTTTTGATTTTTGAGATTTATTTGAGAACATATCGCTCAAGGAAGCTTGCAACGCCATCTTCATCGTTTGAGATTGTGGTATAGGGGGCAGTTGCTCGCACGAAATCGCGTCCATTACCCATCGCCACTCCGTACTTGACCATTATGAGCATTTCAAGGTCGTTACCGTCATCACCAAAAGCAACGGTTTCTTCGAGTTTGACTCCCACCATGGATAAGACCTTCGCCAAGGTAGCACCTTTGTTGGCGTCTTTGTTGATGATCTCAAGACAATGCTTATTTCCGTTAGGATTTGCAAGATTTGATCTTGTCTGCATAATATGGAGTTCTTCGCCGTATTTTGAGTTGATGAGATCGACGAGCGGCTGAGTGCCCTCGACAGACACGCTAATGATAAATTTGTGGAAACTAGCTGCATCGAGCGTATCAAAATCTATCAATTCTTCTTGAAAGATTTCAGCATAAACAATGTCATCAGAATGAATAACAGAGAAAAGCTTCTGGTCGCGGACGATCTGGATCAAGCCTTTTGCGACTTCTTCATTAATACGAAGATCGAATTCTTTTTTGTTTTCTTGCATATTCCAAACAACACACCCATTATGGTTTACCATGAATTTTGGAATGCCAATTTGCTTTGCGTAATTGATTGTTTTTGCAACAGAACGTCCCGTTACAAGGAAGACTTCACGCCCTGATTCAAGGACTTTTTTGATTGTAGCTTCTGTTTTAGGGGTGCAAATTTGCTCTTCATTGATTAGAGTCCCATCCACGTCGATTCCAACAGCCTTAATGCATTGTGGATCGAGATTTTTTAGTTGCTCGTCTAATTTTTGTAAAATAGGATTCATATATCACTCTTTTATATTATTTTTGTTCTGCTAATGCTTTAAGACCTAATGCGACAGCCCCCATAAATCCAGCATTATCACCTAATTTTGGAGGGACGATGTAGTCGTCGATATGGTCGGTGATTTCTTTTGCTTGGATGTAACCAGCAAGTAATTCCACCATTTTAGTTCTTATTATTGGAAATAAAAATTCTTGCCCCATCACGCCACCACCGAGGATGATTTTATTTGGAGATATGGTGAGTACAAGGTTCATACATGCTTGAGCGAGGTAAAATGCTTCAAATTCCCATGCTTGATGGTTTGGTGCCAAATCAATTCCTTTTTGATTCCAACGTTTATGCACTGCTGTGCCCGATGCAAGTCCTTCAAAGCAGGCTTTGTGGTAAGGGCAAGCACCTTCAAAAGAATCTTCAGGATGTTTTGCTAGTAAAATATGCCCAAATTCAGGATGGAGGATCCCATGCACAAGCTCATCGTTGACAATCACGCCTGCGCCGACACCTGTCCCGATCGTGATATAAATACTATTTGGGAGTCCTTGACTCGCACCCCATTTTGCTTCACCGAGTGCAGCACCATTGACATCTGTATCAAAACCAATAGGAATATTGAGATCTTTGAATTTTCCTAAGAAATCAACATGCCCCCAATGCGGTTTTGGGGTTTCTGTGATAAAACCATAAGTTGGAGAGTTTGGATTAAGATCGATAGGGCCAAAAGAACCAACCCCCAAAGCTGAGATTTTTTTATCATCAAAATAACGACGCACTTGTTCTAAAGTAATATCTGGGTGCTCTGTCGGACAAGAATGTCTTTCAATAATGGTGCCGTCTTCTTTAGCAAGCCCATAAATGAACTTTGTTCCACCAGCTTCGATAGCTCCAATTAGCATAGGATTCCTCCGTAAAACATTATCTTTTATTATAAGATAATTTTCAGTTATGTCAATACAAAAAAAATGATTCTTTGAGCTTTTTGCAAAATAGCTTTATACTATAAAGAGTTTAGCATTATTTTTGAGAGAATCTTGGGAGGGAATGATGACTTGGTCTTGGTTTGACGTTTTGGTGATGTTGATTTATTTTTTGTTATTAATGTATCTGGGATATTTTTTCTCACAAAAACGTAACTCTAGTAATGATTATTTTGTTGGTGGAAAAAAAATACCCTCTTGGGTGGCAGCTCTAAGTGTTTATGCGACAGCACTTTCTTCGATTTCTTATGTTGCTATTACTTCTAATGTTTATAAAGGTGGTTGGATATTTGGGATGGCAAGTCTTGGAGTGATTCCTTTACTTTTTTTAGTGGCTCATTTTTTCATTCCCTTTATTCGCAGAATTCATGCGATCACAGCTTATCAATATATAGAAGCTAGATTTGATCGTTCCATGAGATTGATGGCAAGCGCAATTTTTATGGTTTTTCATGTGATGAGAATTGCCATTGTCCTCTTTATCCCAACCTTAGCTTTGATAACTGTCTGGCCAACCATCAACCCTTATCTTGTAGTGGGGGTGATGGGGTTTTTATGTGTTATTTACACAACAATAGGTGGTTTCCATGCTGTAGTTTGGTCGGATGCTATTCAAACAATTGTCTTAGTTTTTGGGGCGATTTTGGTGATTTTTTTTGGTTTTCAAGCAGTTCCAAAGGATATAAATCCTTTTCTTGTATTAGCTCTTGACCAAAAAATCTTTCCTGATACAGCTTTTTCTTTTGATCCTGAAGATTCTTCTCTGTGGTGGTTGCTGATAGGAGGATTCTTTGTTTCTATATACCAATATATAGGATCTCAAGATATCACCCAAAGATACAGCTCAACAAACTCTTTATCCGAAGCAAAAAAGACCCTTTATATGCAGATCCCACTCCTCTTCACAAGTATGTTTATTTTTATCGGTATGGGCTCAGCGATCTATCTATTTTACAAATTTAGCGGTGTTCCTTCACCTGAATTATCGAATAATAATGCTTTGCTACCTTATTTTGTGGTAAATCAGTTGCCTGTAGGTGTCTCTGGGATTGTGATCTCGGCAATTTTTGCTGCAACACAATCTACTGTTTCATCAAGTTTGAACTCAACAGCTACTTGTGCTATTATTGATTTTATTCTTCCTATGAAAAAACTCTCTGAATCTCAAAAAATTTACTTCGCTCAAGTAGTTAGTTGGTTTGCAGGGATTTCAGGCGTATTAATTGCGATGAGCTTTATCTCGGCTGGTCAAAGCGATATGTATCTCTTTTTTAACGCTATTTTAGGACTTTTAGGTGGGCCTATTGCGGGAGTATTTTTACTTGGAATTTTCTCTACAAAGGTTAGTTCACAAGGTGCTTGGTTAGGGTTTTTGATATCTGCAAGTGTAGCAATCTATCTCGCGAATCCTGCTGATGTGCTGAATTATTTTACTTTCTATCAAAAGCCACAAATTTTTGAGTTTTTATTTGCACCGGTGGTATTAATTTCTTGTCTGGTACCTGGTTATTTTTCAACTTTCTTTTTCAAGCCTCCAACTCTTCAAAAAATCGAAGGGCTTACCTTCAAGTCCCTATCCAATACTTCAGATATTGAATAATAAACTATATAAAAAAGCCTCCGTGATGGAGGCTTTTTGTTTGGAATTAAAATTCGAGTGGGCTGTTAAATTTGATCCTTTTAGCGAGCATGAAGGCTTCACCTTCTGGAGAAACGGGCAAAAATCCTTTGTTGACGAGGGCTTGAGTATAGATTTTGTTATAAAATAAAGATCCCAAGATATTCACCACAAAAGTCAAGAAGGCATTGATTTGAGTGTATATTTCGCTATTTTCTGACAAAACTTGAATTGATGTAAAACCATCAATGGTTACGATTTGAAATGGGGTGAAATACAATCCAGAAAGGTAAATCGCAAATAAAGGTAAGAAAATTTTCCAGTCTCCTCTCACAAGAGGAACGAAAATGCCAAAAAATAGTGTTGTAAAGGAAAAACCAAGTTTTGCGAATTTTACTTGGTGGTTGCTTCTGTTTTTTAAAATAATTTGCATAGGGACTTCCTAAAAATGTTATCATCTAATAATACTACAATTTCTAAAATAAATCAAGGGTACATCGATCTCTTTTGTTGTATAATAAGAAAATCCCCCTCATTGAGGGGGATTGATTGTTTATTAGTAAACTTTTGTATCAGCACCGAGGTCGAAACGGAGATCGTTGTAATTGCTGTTGAGAGCAACAGAAATTGGAACTAACTTCGCAACAGGTCCCATGAGCTGACGTGGTCCAGGAGATGTGAAGAGATCAGATTCTGACCATTCTTTTCTTCTTTCTTCAAAGAATTTGAAGGCAGGAGAATCAAGTTTTACAAGTGCTTTTTCGATTACGAATTCATCTTGACCATGACGGCGTTCGATGTTAAGCAATCCTGTCAAAGGCACAGCTTGAGCAACGCCACCGTTTTGAAGATCTGTGAGGGATGCCATGTAACCAGTGTGTCCACCAAGTGCGAGGGATCCAGCAACAAGACCTAAGTTCAAACAATAAGCTGCATCAAAGAGTGTTGGTGCGCCACAACGTCCTTCGTATCCGAAGAAGTGGTTGAGGGCTGCAAATTTGTAAGAAGCAAATTTTGATCCTGCAGGAGCAGATTTTTGCATTTCTTTGATTAATGGAGCTACCATCTCGATAACGAGAGTTTCGGTAGGGATTTGGGATAATGGGAGGTTTCCGTGAGAATCTCTATCCAAGAGAAGCATACTTTGGATGCTGCTTGGGAGTTCGTTGTACAAGGAAACTGTTTTAGCTTCTAACTTGCCAAGGATAAATTCACGTTTTTCAGCGAGTTCCATGTTTGCAAATGCTTCCATGTTATGCCCGATGATTTCGTCCATTTCTTTAAGCATCGCACGCATTTCTGGGATGAATTCAATGAATCCTTCAGGAATAAGCACGAGACCGTGGTTGATACCTTTTTCAGCACGAGTTTTGATAACTTCAGCGATATTGGTGATTACTTGAGAGAGAGACATTTTTTTCTCAAGGACTTCTTCGGAAATAATGGTGTAAGCAGGACGTGTTTGGAGAGCTGTTTCAAGCGCAACGTGGCTTGCTGCACGACCCATGATTTTTACGAAGTGCCAGTATTTAAGAGAGGAGGAAGTATCTTGAAGGATGTTTCCAACCATTTCTGCATAAGTTTTGGTAGCTGTGTCGAAACCAAAAGAAATAGGAAGAAGATCGCCTAATTGGAGGTCTCCGTCGATAGTTTTTGGTACACCAACAACAGTTACGTTTTGTGGTTCAAGCAATTCAGCCAAGATAGCTGCGTTTGTATTGGAGTCGTCTCCACCTACAACGATAATGGTATCGATTTTGTGTTTTGCCACAACATCTTTAACCATTGCGAATTGTTCTTCGGTTTTGATTTTGGTACGATCGGATCCCATGAAGTCGAATCCACCAGTATTGAGGATACCTGCTGCCATTTCGTCTGTGATCTCAAAGAAATCGCCAGCGAGAAGTCCTTTAGGACCAGCTTTGGTAGCGAGGAGGGTGTTATTTGCGCCGAGAGCTTTTTTCACACCGACAACAACGTTATGACCACCGGAAGCAGGACCACCGGAGAAAAGAATCGCAACTCTTTTTCCAGAAACGTTTACAGTTCCTTTAGCTTTTAAGATTTTGTTTTCGCTTTTTGCGACACTTAATGGGAATGCTTTATTCACAGCATCAGCGTCTTTAGAACCAAGAACTTGATCTTGTTTTTCAAAACCAACAGCTTGGATTTGGTCTCCATTCACGAAGTCTTTGAGTACAGGCACAGGAAGGGAACGGATAAATTGTTCAAAAGAGGAGTTGTGTTTCTCCATATTTGTGAGATGATTCTTCAAATTGCTCATCATATTCTCCTTAGAAATTCTGAAAGAACGAAATTTATTCTGATAAAAAATGACCTAGTTTACGGAAACGGTTATAACGATCGTTGAGAAGCTTGTTGGTAGATTTTTTGGATAAGACTTTGAGCTCATCCAAGATCGCTGTTTTGAGTGTTTCCATTGTTTGTTCGTGATTACGGTGTGCACCACCAAGAGGTTCTGCGAGAACTTTATCAACCACGCCAAACTTCTTAAGATAAGGTGATGTATATTTGAGTGCCTCAGCAGCTTGTTGAGCTTTTGAAGCGTCGTGCCAAAGAATAGAAGCACAAGACTCTGGAGAAATCACGGAATAGATAGAATTTTCAAACATCATAACCGTGTCAGCAATGGCAATACCAAGAGCACCACCACTACCACCTTCACCTATAACAATAGAAATAATAGGCACTTCTATTCCAAAAAATTCCATGAGATTTTTTGCGATAGCTTCGCCTTGACCACGTTCTTCGCCACCGAGTCCAGGGAAAGCACCTGGGGTGTCCACTAAGGTAACAATAGGTTTTTTGAATTTTTCAGCTAATCGAGCAGCACGGAGGGCTTTACGATAGCCTTCAGGATTAGGCATTCCAAAGTTTCTTTTGAGGCGGGAATCGATATCATAGCCTTTTTCTTGACCAATCAGCATGACTTTTTGATCGCCAAGAGTTGCCCATCCGGTAACAGTAGGACCATCATCTCCAAAAAGACGATCGCCATGGAATTCTAAAAAATCTGAGAACATGTTATTTGCATAGTCTAGAAATCCAGGTCTGTTGTTGTGACGAGCGACTTGAGTGATCTGCCAAGGAGTCAAATTTTGGTATAAAAATCCTAGCTGTTCGTCTCTTTTACGTTCAAGAGTGTGAATTTTATTAATATCAGGCTCAAGCTCAGACTCTAGTTTTTTGAGAGTTGTTTCTAACTCTTTTAGTTCATTTTCAAAATCAAGATATAACATCTTTTTGTATTCCTCAAATTTCTTGCGAGATAAATTGAATAAGCATAAGCATTCAGAGTATTTATTATTCAAATTATACTTTATTATCAATCACGCGTCAAGGATTTTGAATATTTTTATCTGAAAATTCACCCCAATAAAAAAGAGCCGTTTTCACAGCTCTTTTTTATTTTTTTCAAAAATTAGTTTTCTTGAATGCTTACTTTTTTCATAGAAACTTGTTGACGAGGTCTGTCTTGCATATCTGTGTCGACAGCACCAAGCTTTTCAACAATATCCAAGCCTTCAATAACTTGTCCGAAAACAGCATGTTTGTTATCTAACCAAGCTGTTGGAACCAAGGTAATAAAGAATTGGGATCCACCTGTGTTAGGTCCAGCATTTGCCATAGAAAGCACACCAGCTCCGACATGTTTTAGTTGTGGGTCAAATTCATCTTTAATAGTGTATCCTGGCCCACCCATACCTGTACCTGTTGGGTCTCCGGTTTGAATCATGAAATCTTTGATGATTCTGTGGAAAATAATTCCATCATAGTAAGATTCTTTCGCTAATTTTACGAAATTTCCTACTGTGATAGGTGCTTTATCTTCGAATAGTTCTGCTTTGATAGTGCCCAATTCTGTTTCAATAACTACGACAGGATTGCTAGGATTGATTGCTTTAACAATTCCTGATCCGTTGTCAGAAGATTGAGCTGTGCCTTTTGAACAATTACTCATAATAACTCCTAATGCTGATAAACATACGATAATTTTTTTATTGATCATGTGAAAGATCCTCCAAAATAATGACTTAGCAAGGCATCCTCGTAAATCAAAATTATTAGTGTTTTAAGTATAACGAAATTTTATAGAATTTGCAAACATTTTTCCAATCCCATTTTAACAGTGCATTTAATTGCAAAAAATCATAAGATAGTTCATACTATGACTAGTATTTTAATTCTGCTATAAAGGGAATTTTATGAACAATACCCAACGACGTTATAAAATCATTTCTGCGGTGATTTTTATTTGTTTTAGTGTTGCTGCTGTACGGCTTTTTCAAACAACAATGCTTCCAGATCCTCGCCTCCAATCTCAAGGAGAAAGGGGAGGAATCCGTGGAAATATTTATGATCGAAAAGGTCGTCTGATTGCAGGTGCGTCCTCGACACAGTCTTTGTTTGCACGTCCAAATAAACTCTCTCCGGAATTGATTGATTATATTAAAAATTATTTTCGTAGCTTAGGTAGTTTTTCTGAGGCAGAACTTAGTAATCTTGATAAGACAGATCGCTCATTTATTTATATCAAAAGAGACTTGACTCCATCTCTGGCAGCTCCTGTTCAGAGTCTCATTACTCTTCTCAAAAAAGAAGATTATATCCCCAATGATGTTTTGGAGTTGATTTCTGAAGAGTCACGTTTTTATCCATATCCTTTTTTAACTCCTATTTTAGGGGTTTTAGGTCGTGATAAAAAGGGACTTTATGGCCTTGAATATGCAATAGATAGTCAGCTTCGACAAGGACATTCGGCGACGGTTTCGTTAGATGCGCAGATTTCTCGTGTTGTATATGAAGAACTCGATCAAGTTGTCAAGTCCTCCGATGCTGATAGTGGCAGTGTTGTGGTGATTTCTCTTAGTAATAGAGAGATTTTGAGTCTTGTGCAGATTAGTTCAAACAATCACCCAACATCCATCGCTCATATTTATGAACCTGGCTCTGTAATGAAACTTTTTACAGCAGCTTTTGCGATGGAACAAGGCATTGCTTCAACTGTTTCACCAACATTCAATGACGCCCAACCTTATAAAGTTGGTGATTATACTTTTTCTCGTCCATTGTATGGATATATCAATCTTAAAACAATGCTCCAAAAGTCTGCAAACGTCTCATTTGCGCGTATGTCTGAACAATTTGGGTCTCATGATTATTATTTATGGTTGACAGAATTAGGATTTGGTAAAAAACCTAACCTTCCTCTCCCTAGCCTTGAGAGAGGGATTTTGCATCCTCCATCAAAGTGGTCAGCCCTCTCAAAACCCATGATAGCAATCGGTCAAGAGATAGGTGTTACGAGCTTACAACTTGCGATCGCAGCTTCTGTTATCGGTGGCAAAGGGGTCTACACTCCGCCTATTTTATTAACTTCAATGAAAAATATGGATGGAGAAGAACTTCTAGAAATCTCTCGAACCAACGTTCAACTCTTTCATCCTCAAAAAGCTATGGAACTCCTCTATGCCTCTGAAACCGCTCTACAAGCAGGTGGTACCGCTTCTGACGCTGCTGTCGAAGGAATTCGTATCGGTGGAAAAACCGGAACCGGTCAAATCGCTACTTCCGATGGTTATGGTATAGGTAGAAATAACACCGTTTTCATAGGGATTCTACCTGTTGAAAATCCTTCTATGGTAGTTGTCATTGCGGTTCACAATCCTAAAGGGAATAAAAGAAGTGGCGGTGGTATTGCTGCTCCATTGTTTGCAAAAATTGTTCGAAGAATTTTATTAGTTGATAAATTTGAATAAATCGATTAAATTTGATTAAAATATATAATATAAAGGAGATCCTAGCATGAAAAAATCTCGTAGTTTCTCAACTTCCTTTAAAGAAGGAATCTTTTTTATCATCCCTGTTGGGGTGACATTTTGGTTGATCAATTGGGCGTGGAATTTCCTCAGAAATCTCGTACCAAGCAGCCTCTATAAAAAATTTCCAGATACTTGGACAAGTTTCCCTTATTTCGAGGGGCTTTTTGACTTAGCTTTCTTAATGATTGTTATTATTTTGATCACTTTTTCTGGCATGATTGCATCGACAGTGATTGGGCGTTTTATGCATGGACTCACAGAAAAAGTCTTAACCAAACCAACCCTCATCCGTCCTATTTATCAAACTTTCAAAAAAGTTTCAGAGATGATCTTCAGCAATAAAGATGAAGATGACTTCTCCAAAAATCTCTCTCAAAGTATCATCGTTCCTTATCCAAATGCAGACACAAAAAGTATTGGATTTGTTACAGCGGATAATGCGAACATCTTTTTAGGCCCTGAAAAAGGTAAGGATTGGTTGACTGTTTATGTTCCTTCTGCGCCTCTTGTTTCTGCTGGATTTTTCTTACTTTGTCGAAAAGATGATACCGATATTTGTCTCCTACCTTCAGGGCTTGCGATGACTACCATTATCTCCGTAGGGACAAACTCTGCCGATGCTCAGCCACCTCAAATCGAGTCATCAGAACAAGACCCAGCTCCTAAAGTTGTCAGCAAAAGAAGTATTCTTAGTACTTGGTTCTTAAATGGTATTGTTTTCTTAACTCCAGTGATTGGTACCTTATCGATTTTGGTATATTTATTTGATTATTTGTATACAGCACTTCAAAGTATCAGTGTACACTTCCCTTATTTTTCCTCCACGATCCCTGAACAACTTCAAGATATTGCCTTTAATGTCGTGCTCTTTATCGTAATCATGTTAGGTATTGCTTTCTTAGGATTTTTAGGGGAAAGTGCTATCGGCTATGGTCTTAAAAGAATTATCAATAAGATCTTTAGCTCTATTCCTATGCTTAATTCTGTTTATGAAATTGTAACAAAACTAACTGAAATGTTCTCACCTAATTCCACTCAAGAAAACAAATTCAATCAAGCTGTACTCGTACCTTATCCTACCAAAAACACCTATGCTATTGGTTTTGTTATAGGAAATCACACAAATCATATCAAAAAATCTGACATTGATGATATTCCTGTGTTTATTCCTACGACTCCTATCCCAACAACGGGTTGGTTCGTTTTTGTGGATAGACAAGACGTGATTCCTTTGAATATGCCTATCGAAAAAGCTTTTGCTTTGGTGATTTCTGCAGGAATTTTAACGGAAGAATAAACTATGATTCTACACCCTTTCATCAATAATGACCAAACCCAAAACCTCTCTGTTGAGCATGAAGGTAGGACAATACGTCTCCATTCTTCACGTCCTATGGCGGAGGCTGAAAAGATGCTCACTCAGGTCAATACCAACGCTTCCTATCTCGTGATGGGGGGGCTTGGATTGGGGTACTTACTCGAAAAAATCTCTCAAATAAGTGCCACTTCTTGTATTGTTTTTGAGCCAGAATCTGAGATTTTTGATAAGGCATTAAAACTTCGTCCCGAGCTTCTTTCTCTTCTCAACAATCCCAAAATCCATTTGGTACGTAATTTGGATGAGCTTGCTCATACGCTCAACCAGCTCAAGGTTAAAGACCTCTCTTTTATGATGCACAGACCTTACTTAGAGATTTTTCCTGATCAGATGAGTTCTATCCAAGACATCCTCGCCGCAGCAATTCGTAAAAATGAAGTTGGTAATGCTACATTGATGCGTTTTGCGAGATTATGGTCAAAAAATATCTTCAGAAATTTGCATAGATATTTTGACAATCAAAAACTCAATCGTTTCATTGGGCTTGCTCAAGGTCAAAGTGCTATTATCATTGGAGCTGGGCCTTCTCTTGAGGAGGCGATTCCTTTTCTTCAACAACACAAAAACCATGCTCATCTTATTGCTTGTGATACGGCTCTACCTATGCTTGAAAAGCATCATCTCGAGCCTGATTTTGTTATAACAGTAGATCCTCAAGAAAAAAATGCTTTCTACCTTCGTTACAGCGACTCCAAAAATCATTTTTTGATTGCCGATGCAGGTGTCCATGATAGTACTTTTGAAGGCTATGACGATGAGCGGATCATTATGATGGACTCGCTTTTTCCTTTTTATCCGTACTTTGTGCCTTATTGGGGGGAAAGTGGGCTTCTCGCTTCTGGAGGATCTGTGTCGACATCGGCATTTGATTTTGCAAGAAAATTACAAGCTTCTTCTATTATTATGGTTGGGCAAGATTTAGCATTCTCTCAAAACAAAACCCACAGCAAAGGCAATATCCTCACAGATTTTAGTTATACAACTTTTGATAGGATGTTGACGGCTCATACTAAAAACGCTCACGTCGCTTATCCTGCTCATGCGCAGCTGATTCGTGGACGAAGAGAGGGGAGTGTTGTGTTAGCGGATGCGCGTTTTGTCTTGTTTCGAGATTGGTTTGCAACCGAAATACAAAAGACCTCGGCTGAGGTCTTGGTGGCTGGAATGGATGGAGCTTATCTGAAAGGAGCAAAGCATTGCTCTGTGGAAGACGCCTTCTCAGGCTTGAGTAAGGATATTGTCAAACACTATCCTTATGCGGAATCACCTCTTCCTAGGGGTGAATTTGTCGAACATCTCGAAGAGTTAAGGAAGATTTTGGAGCCAATTTTGAAGAAGACGGAGTTTTGTCTTTTGAATATTAAAAAGGCTCACGTTCAAAAAAATCTCCAAGCCTCTCTTATCGAAACGGCAAAGCTGCAAGAACTTCTCGAAATCAAAAATCACCAAGAAATTACGCAGATTATTTCGATTTCCGTACAATCAGCAATTCAAAAGATCTTAGAAATGCCTGAGCATATCTCTGACCATGACAAACATGATTTGATCTTGGAGATGGCGGAAGGTATCGTATATGGGATCAAAACCTTGATTAAAAATATTTCTAAATCATTACAAAAAATAAAGGCACAGATCTGATCTATGCCTTTTTGTTTGAGAGATTATACATCTTCTTCGAGGATATATTTTTCAATAAAGTATGCCACCCCATCTTCATCATTAGTAAGTGTCATATAAGGTGTTGCCTCGCGTACAGCGGGACGAGCATTACCCATAGCGATTCCCCATTTTACGGTTTGAAGCATTTCGATATCATTTTTATCATCGCCAAAAGCTACGGCTTCATCAAGAGAAATATTGAGTTTGTCGAGTAATCTTGTGAGCGTGAGCCCTTTGTTTGCGTCTTTATGCATGATCTCAAGATAGAAACGAGGGATCTCATTTTCGCTATGAATACCAGGTGAAGTCTGCACAATATTGAGTTTATCGCCAAATTTTTCGTTTAGTTCTTTCTCAAGAGTTTGTACTTGATCTTTCTCAAGGCTAATGAGAAATTTTTGGAATTTTTTGATATCAAGATCATCGAAATTCTTCAAGTACCCTTCTACTCGCACACGCTCAACGAAGCTTTCAGATTCTTCATTTTGAAATTCATAGTAATAAATATCATCACTGTATAAAACCGTAAAAAGCTTGTTTTCACGAGCAATTTTTAAGATTTCACGAGAAATTTCTTCGTCAATACAGATTTCGTAGTCTTTATTTTCGTCTTGCATATTATAGATAACAGCACCGTTGTAGTTGATCATATATTTTGGAATATCAACTTCTTTCGCATAAGGCATTGCTGTGCAGACGCCACGTCCTGTTACCAAAAACACCTCACGACCAGAATCTTTGAGTTTTTGGATGGTTTTGATGATTCGAGGGGAGCAGGATCCTTTGCTATTGATCAATGTACCGTCGATATCGATAGCCACTGCTTTGATTTTTGAAGAGTCAAATCCTGTAAGTCTTTCATGCAGCATATTTTTTCTAATTTCCATTTTCTACCCCTTTTAATATTCCACAGTATAACACATTATAAATGAAATTTCAAATCCTCAAGTTTTCTTTTTTTCTTCCGTAAATTGATCTAGATATTTTTGTTCAAAGGACGGTTTCATGGCACGTTTACTCTTAATTTTGTTGTTTCTACCTTATGTGATATCTGCTAATCCCAAAAGAGAACTACGAGCAGCATGGATTGCGACGGTTTTTAATATTGATTGGCCGTCTGCAAAGAATCTCCCTCGTGAACAACAAAAAAACGAGCTCTTATCTTTATTAGATACTCTCGAAGCACTCAAATTCAACGCAGCTATCTTACAGGTGAAACCAACATCTGATGCCTTTTATGCATCAAAACTTTCTCCTTGGTCTCAGTTTTTGACAGGGAAGCAGGGCAAAAATCCTGGTTATGATCCTTTGGCATTTTTTATCGAAGAGGCTCAAAAACGCAATCTAGAGACGCATGTTTGGGTGAATCCTTATCGCGTTCTCAATGAAAAGGGCGGACTCCGTTCTCTTTCTCCCAATCATATTGCTCTCAAAAATAAATCATGGGTTATTGAATACAATCATCGTTTGTACTTCGATCCAGGCAATCCACAGGTTCAAGACTATGTCATCAAAGAGATCCTTGAGATAGTCAAGGACTACGATATAGACGTTCTTCATATGGACGATTATTTTTATCCTTATACCGTGTATCATAAGGGAAAACCTGTGGATTTCGGGGATGATGCAAGCTGGGAGAAGTACGGCAAAGGCAAGTTCAAAGACAAAGGAGATTGGCGTCGAGATAATGTCAATACCTTCGTAAAACGTCTCAGTGAAGAGATCAAAAAGACCAAGCCTCATGTGAAATTTGGAATTAGTCCTTTTGGTGTTTGGAGAAATAAATCCGAAGATCCTCGAGGCTCTGATACCCGTGCTGGACAGACAAATTACGATCATCTCTATGCTGATGTGCTTCTTTGGATCAAAGAAAAGTGGATCGATTATGTTATGCCACAGATTTATTGGCATTTTGACAGTAAACCAGCTCCTTACGATGTCCTCGTTAAGTGGTGGAAAGAACACGTTGCGGATCAGGTGAATCTTTACATTGGGATTGGTGTGTATAAAGTTCGTGATCAAAGGTGGCCAAGCTCACATATTAGGGAGCAAGTCGAATATGCACGTAAGAATAATACGGGTGGGGTTTCTCATTATAGTATGACGATGCTTCAAGAAAATACTCGTAATATCAGCAATGAAATTGCGAAAAATATCTACCAAAATCACGCTCTCGTGCCTATCAATAAAAATGTTGAGCCTATTATTCCTATTGATCCTCAAAATTTCAAAGCTACGACAAACAATCAAAATATTCGATTGACTTGGAAGAATGGAGATGTTGACCATACTAGGTACTTTCTATTGTATCGATTTAATAAAGACGAGAAAGAATTCAATGATTCTGATTCAAAGTATATTTTGGCAAAGATTTCAGCAAAAAATAAACTCCAATTTGAAATCACGAATTTCAATCCGCAATACACTTATGCAATTTCTTCTGTATCACGTTTGCACTATGAAAGCGGAGTAGTTCCGCTCGAAAAAACGGAATTGGCAGACGCTTTAGATCAAATTGACACTCTTGTTAGTGAAATTGAGAGTGAAAATTCTTAATATAATATACAAATATTAGTAAAAAGAAATAAAATTAGCTAAAAATTGACGAAAAGACCTATGGGAATTTATATTCTATATAGGTCTTTTTTGCTTTAAGGCTATTTTGGTTTTTTACTAAATAATTTTAAAATTAATTTGTGAAAACATTGGAATTACTTGACAATGGAGCGATTAGTACTCTATAATTAATTACAATTAGTATATCAATTTTTGGAGAATTTATGCGAATTTTTCTTCTATTTATAACAATATTTTTATATAATTTTACCTATACTCAAGAGCTTAGTGTAGGACAAAATACCCAGGGGCAGAATGCAGTAAATACCACTACATCTGCAAAACCAAAAAAAGAAAAAAAACCTTACCAATACTATCCTCATACTATTGGTATATCCACGAGATTGGGTGGATATGGTCGTTTCAATATCGGTGCTAATACTGCGAATTTTCTAAGCACAACAACCCTCGATTTTTATGCAGGTAAGCGAGTGGGGAAGACTGGTTATAATTCTTTGATCCAGTTTCGTCTTGCGGGAGGGAATAAAGATTCTTTGCAGGCTGCATTTCCGTTTTTAGATGAGTTTCGTTGGGGATTGTTACTTGGTGGTTCTCAATATATTTTTGATAAGAGGAATTCTGAATTCATAGGCTGGTCTATGCTTGTCAATGGTGGCTTGTCAGTTGACTTTCCTCATATTCCTCGCTTAAAAGCAAATCCGCTTGCAAGTGCTGTAGCAGCTGGCATTGAACTTGATTTTAAAGCTATCTATAATTTTGAGAAGTTCACTGCGATTACTTTTGGGATGAATTTAGCTTATGTTATCAGTTATACGGATCATTCTACTCCTGTTTTTGATGCAGAAAATTTCCCAAATCCTAACTTCCCAAAAGGTCTATACATTGAAAATGCTTTTGTTTTTGGTTTTTCGATTGGTGTATTGTTTTAATTTAGAGGTATATCTATGAAATATATAATGATAATTTTTGTGTTTTTTGTCACATCTTGTGATCTTCTTGCCCAAAAAGTAAATGAAGGGATCCCTATGCCAACGGAGGCGTGGAATGGATTTTATGATCCCGTAATTGAGAATGTAAAAGCTGACGGTACAGACGGTAAGGATCTTTACGATATGATTCGAGAGTACTTCAAAGTTACAACAGAAGGAATTTATTTTTCACAGATTGGATTTGATATTGTGGTGAAGAATGATCGATGTATCGGCACACCAACTCCAAAGGACGGCACCATTTATCGTCTTGTAGAAGTACTCAAAAATGAAACAGACTCTTTTCAGGGGTATTTCATAGATGCTTTGGATACAAAAGAAAAAGATCGCTTCTTCTTTGCTATTGAAAAAACCACAGCTTTTGGCACTGGAGATGGTATCAACATGGTGATGCCAAGAGTGCTTTCTGAGAAAGAAGCCGCTGATATCAATGGACAAATTATTTCCAAAGCTGATTCTTGGCAGAAATATACTTTTTCAACAGAAAAACGCCCTGAAGAAGGAATCAATAGACCTGCATTAGATCCTGACTTGGATAAAAGACCATTTTTAGAAAAAATCGTTTATGATGGTGAAAGCTATGGAGTATGGCAACTTAATCCAGGTATGCCTGATTTTGTGAAGTTAATTCTTCCATTTTTTGGTGGGATGAACGTCAATAGTCAAATTGTCTTTTTTGCAGATAGTGTTAAAAAATCCGATGGAAGTGAGCTCCTTATTAAATATGATAAGAATAATGATCCTGCCACCCCAAAAAATGGTTTATCGGTTTGGGCGTTTGCTTATAAGAACGGTCCCTCGACAGGTGAAGATCCTCTTTACGGTATTCATTACTATCCACATAATTTCAAACAAGCAGCATACTATTTTCAGGGAAATAACTCTATTTTAGAATATAAAAACGCTTATTTACCTGTCATGATCGCAAAAGATGTTTTGTTTAATGGTTGTGTGCACTTCAGAGGAAAACGAATCAGCAAGTCGACTTGGGAATATTTTGATAAGTATACACTTGATTATTTTGTGAATAATAATGTGATTGGAGTTCGTGTTCCTAAAAGTGATGCCAAAAGAAAGCTTGGTTTTGATCCAAAAGATATCAATCCAAGAGAACTTTACGAAAAACTTCAAAAGAAGAATCTTGCTTACTAAATCATAAAAGCCTCCGAATATTGGGGGCTTTTTCTTTGTTTTGTTAATGAAAATATCCCCCCAAGTCGGGAGGATATTTTGGATTTTAGTTTTTGTAACCGATGTGGTCGGCAAGAGCTTTATCGATAAAAATGACAACATTAGGATGATTTTTGAGGAAGGTACAAGGACAATCAGTTGTAACACTGTCGTCAAGAAGTAATTTTTTCATAGCATCTGCTTTGTTGGTACCTGTCGCCAAAAGAACGAGCATTCCTGCTTTGAGGATGTCGCCCATACCTTGTGTGAAGGCTGTTTTAGGAACATCGTTTTCAGTAGCGAAATAACGTGCATTAGCTTTGATTGTTGCGTCTGCGATGCTTACAATATGAGCATTTGCGTGAAGTTCTGCTGCTGGCTCGTTGAAAGCGATATGTCCGTTAGGTCCTACTCCTAAGAGTTGGAAATGACGAGGTGTGCTGTCTAATTTTGCTTGGAATCTTTTTAATTCCGCTGTTGGTTCTGCATCGCCAACAGGCACAAATGTATTGTTTTTGTCGATGTCTACTTGATCGAAAAGGTGTTTGTTCATGAAGTAACGGTAGCTTTGATCGTGGTCACCAGATAATCCAACGTATTCGTCAAGGTTAACAGTTTCTACATTTTTGAAACTTACTGCGTTAGCTTTGTGGGATTTTACGAGTTCTGCGTAAACTTGTTCAGCGGTTCCGCCTGTTGCAAGACCTAAAACAGGTTTTTCGTTATTCTTAATGATGTCAATCATAAGGTCAGCAGTTTTGCGACAACTTTCGTCGTGACTAGAAGTGATAATTACTTTCATCCTTTTTCTCCTGAATGCTTTGATAATACGGTTTGCACTGTATCATTTATCATACTATGATTTTTCAAATATTACAAGTTTTTTATTCTTCTTCAAGAAAATAGCCCTCCACGAGAGAGGGCTATTTGTTTTGAGTTTGGTTTGGATCTTACGAAATCAAATAATAAAGCAACACAATACTGAGAATGAGCATAAGAGGAGAGATCTTTTTGAATTCACCTTTGACAAGTTTGACAAACACATAGGCAACAATACCAATAGAAATACCATCAGCAATAGATCCCATGAATGCCGTAAGTGTTACCATACTAAATGGTGCGATTGTGTCGTCCAGCACTCCGAAGTTAGAATGACTAAGTCCATCGAGGAGCATAAACCCAATAATAATCAAACAAGGAGCTGTCGCAGAGGCTGGGATCGCAATCATGATAGGGGCAAAAAACACCGCCAATAAGAAACAAATCCCTGTGACAATAGACGCAAAACCTGTTCTTGCACCAGCACTTACGCCGGATGCACTCTCTACGAAAGTTGTTACTGTTGTGATACCCACCATGGAACCGCCGATTGTCGATACAGCGTCGACGAGGAATGGCTTTTCTACTTCTGGGAGGTTGCCTTCTTTATCGAGGAGCTTGGCTTTGGAGGAGACACCTAAAAGCGTCCCTAATGTGCTGAAGAAGTCATTAACAAAGAATACAAAAATAAATGGAAGTGTTTCAACTCTTAATAGTCCTTTGAAATCAAACTGCATAAAAACAGGTGCTAAGCTTGTTGGCACAGAGATCATGCTTTCTGGTAATTTTGTGATGCCCATAGGGATACCGATTAAGGTTGTGATTAAAATTCCAAGCAACAGATCCCCAGGAATGCGACGAAGATGAAGTAAAATCGTAATCAAAATACCAATAACAGTGAGTTGAGCTCTTGGATCACTGAAGTCGCCACGGGATAAGAAGCCGTTTTGGACAGAGATCAATCCGCCATTGTTCAAACCTAAATAAATCAAGAAAATACCAACCGCTGCACCAATACCAAGTTTGATTGATGTGGGAAGAGCATTGGAGATAGCTTCTCTAAATCCAAAAATCGTAAGCACAAAGAAAAGAACCCCTGAAATGAATACAAGACTGAGACCTTGTTGCCAAGAGAAAATTCCACTGCCAACTAATGTTACAGCAAAGAAGATGTTAGGCCCCATCCCTGGAGCAAGCGCAAATGGGTATTTTGAGTACAAGCCCATAAATAAAGTCGCTAAACCAGCAATAATGGCTGTTGCGACTGCGATTGATTGGACAGGCATTCCTGTGCCAGACATAAGGGATGGTTGCACGGCGAGGATGTAAGCCATCGCCATAAATGTGGTCACACCACCAACGATTTCTTTTTTGAAAGAGCTTTGACGTTCAGAAATTTTGAAAAACTGATCCATAGCTTTTATCATTCTTTTCTCCTTGCTTCTCCTTCTCTGGATAGGCAGTTAAATTATATTATAAATACAATATATAAGTCAATTAAATTGAAGAAAATAAAAAATATCGCTTAAGTGTGGGTTAGCTTGATTTTCAGGTCAAGAAGATCTTTAAGGATAGATCGCTCTTCTTTGCTTAAGATCATTTCTGTGATTTTTTTCTCACCTAAGATCGTTGTGATCTCCTCTCTAATCTTGGTGGGGAGCGACTCCTTAAATTCTTGAATGAAGTTTTGAATAACATATTTTTGGGAGGTCGAGGATTGTTTTTGTGTGGTTCTCTGAATATGATTTTCTTGGATAAATGACGATGAAACCATGCTTTGTGACCATATATTTTGCTGATTCTTTATTCTGGTAGGACGTATTTTTTTTATTTTTGTCGTATGTTGAGATATGTTTGTTTGCCGGAAAATTTTTTGATATTGATCGCTGTGAAGTCTTTGTAGCGTGATTTTACTTATGTTGGACTTCTGGAGTGTCGTGTGATTATTTTTGAGCGATGTGTGCCATTTAGAGATCTTTTTTATCCATTGCTGCAGATTTTGAGTTAAGCTGTGATGATGCTGAGGCTTGAGATGAAGACGCTTATGATTCGTAATAGAAGTGTTTTTAGCGTGGGAAATGAGAGATTTTTGGGTTGATTTTTTGATAGATAATTGTTCAATAAGGTAAGCTTTTTGCCTTTTCTTTGACAAGCGTTTTTTATATGATTTGGTATGAGGATAGGATTTGGAGCCTATAATATTTCTTAAAAACAATAAAAATCTATAAAACACAAGGCTTCTCCCATTCTATATCAAATCCAAAATCATAGCAAAGAGTGGTAATTATGTTTATTTGTGCTGATAAATCCTTATTTAAGTGTAGTAATAGTGCTTTCTTATTTCTCCCTAAAAATAGCAAATCTATAAATCTAAAATATTGATCCTGATAGGGAAGTATTTCTTCAATAAGAAAAACAATGTCCTGATAATTAGGATATTTGAAGATAAATTGATCAATTTGAACAATGATAGCTCCTGATTTGATCGCTTCTGCATGCTTTTTTGTCTTAAACATTAGCCTTCCTCTTGAATTTCATTATGAATAGAAACAAGGATATTCCTAAGCGTATTCGATAAATCATCTCTTATAATGGCTGTGAGACGGAGCTGATCTTGGAACATTTCTGAAGGGGTGATATCTCTGTAAGGGGAGATAAGGTCTGTGCCAAAAAAGAATTTATGCCTTGCTCTCACCAGTTCTAACGGCGAAGGTACTACACCTTCGCCATGGTAAAATTTATCTCATCTCCGAGATCCTGACAAATCAGATCATAAAGATGAGCGTGTGCCAGAGGCTTGGATGTCATGAAATTATCAAAATCAGTAGTGTTTTCTCCGACGAACATCTGCCTTAGGAATTTTTCTCTGAGTCGAAAAATCGTATCGGATTGATAGACTTGGTCTTGATGGTACGCAATCTCAATAAGAGTTGGTTTTTTAAAGAGAAAAGTATTGGCATTAAAAGAAATAGATAGGATGATATGACCTTTTTCTTTTAGTTCTTTGATTTTTGATGAAAGCATAAAGTCTCCTTATGTTTTCTTAAATTATAACATGAAAGTCTATTTGGATCAATATTAATCTATAAAATAGCATTATATTTTTCAAAAGATCAATGTCAACAAAAATACTCCCCTGAATGTAGGGGAGTATTTGAGATTTATTCCGTGATGGATTTGATTTTTTCGAGCTTTTCTTCGTTTGTGAAAAGTAATTCATAGTCGGCATCAAGGCTATTGTTGAGTTGGTTGACCTCAATGCTGAGTTCTTGGATTTTTGTGCTTTCACCGTTTGCCGAGGCTTCGATGATAAGCTCATGGATTTCCTTGACCCTTGCTTCATCTTCTTGAATTTTCTTATTCAAACGACTAATCTCATCTTCGAGAGGTTTGGTTTGAGCTTTGAGTTCTTGGAGACGTTTTGCTTTTTCTTTGCGAAGATCTTTTTGAGAGATTTTTTCTTTGGGAGCAGATTTTTTGTCCTCAATCATTTCATCGGAGAAGCCTTTTTGTTCCAAGAATTCCTGATAAGTTCCCTCAAAAACATAAGGTCTCTCGCCATCAAAAACAATCAACCGATTCGCGATAGCATGGAGGATCATCTCATTGTGCGTTACAAAGACAATGCCCCCTTCAAAAACATCCAAGGCCTCAATAAGAGAGTCCACACTCTGCATATCAAGGTGGTTAGACGGTTCGTCAAGGAAGAGACACTGGGTTGGGGTGGCAATTAATTTTCCGAGAAGCACACGAGCCTTCTCCCCCCCAGAAAGAACTCCACACTTTTTCAGCGCAAGAGGCCCTTCAAAGAGCATCGCACCAGCAATACTACGTGCGAGGGCGCGTTCATTGCTTGGGAGGCAGCTTGCGATCTCTTCTTCGATCGTGAGCATGTCGTTTAATTCGTGTTCTGCAACCTGCCCATAGTATCCTATGGTTAATTGAGGATGAATCTTGATATTGCCGTGTAATGGAGATAGTTTGTCAGAAAGGAGACGCAGCAAGGTAGACTTCCCCTTACCATTTTTACCGATAATCGCAATACGATCACCCTTGTAGACCTCAAAAGAAAGATCTTCAATAAGGATTTCGCTAGGATCATATCCAAAGGTCAAATCATGAACAGAAATCATATGCTTTGGTTCGAATTTTTTGTAATTAAATTCAAACTCAATATCTGCTACTTTCTCCAGACGTTCACGTTGTCCTTTTTTCTCAAGGCTCTTGATACGTGATTGCACCATCCCAGCAAGACTGGTTTTCGCACGAAATCTTCTGATATAGTCTTCGGTTTTGGCACGTTCTTTGGCGTCATTAATCCGTGTCTTTTCGTAAATTTCTTCTTCTAATGCAATCTGTTCGTATAATTTTTCTGAAGTACCTTTAATTTTTTTGATCTGTTTTCTGTGAATGGCAATGGTATGGTCAACCACAGCATCCATGAACATTCTATCGTGAGTGATGAGTAAAAGTTCTTTACGCCAAGACTTTAGGAAGCTAATCAGCCAGTGAATCGTAACAATATCCAAGTGGTTTGTCGGCTCGTCAAGGAGGAGCATATCGGCATCAGAGATCAAGACCTTTGCAAGGTTGAGACGGCTCATCCAGCCTCCAGATAGGATATTAGGAGAAGAATAGGCCATTTCTCTTGAGAAATCCAAACCAAACAGAATCTTTTCTGCTTTCCAGTTTTCTTTGAGTTCGTCGGCTGGGAGTGCTGATAATACCTCATCAACGACGGTTTCGTGTTTAAAATTCATTTCTTGTTTGAGATAGGCAACACGATAGCCTTTTGGGTAGAGAACTATGCCAGAATCTGGCGTCTCTAGTCCAGCCAACATACGAAAAAGAGTAGTTTTACCGTGTCCATTACGACCGACAAGACCTACTTTTTCGCGTTTGTGGATGGTGAATGAGATGTCTTTGAGAACATCTTGGTGAGCATAACTTTTTGTAAGTTGAGAAACTTGTACCATGTATTTAGTCCTGTTGTGGGATAAGAGTGACCATTGCGGAGATCACTTCAAAACATTTGTTCAAACTATTCACAGGGAGATATTCAAAAATCGAGTGGAAATTATGAGCTCCTGTGAAGATATTTGGGGTAATGAGCCCTTTGGAAGAAAGCACTGCTCCGTCCGTGCCACCTCTTGTTGATGAGATGTGCATCGGGACGCCAGCTTTTTCGAATCCACGAATTGCGAGATCCACGACAGAACGATCTTCGGAGAGATTGTTTGCAATGTTCGCATAAGAATCTTCAATATCGTAGCCTATCACAGCTCTTGGATGGAGTTTTTGTGTTTTTTCGACAGCTTCTTTGATGAAGGCTTTTCTTTCTTCAAATTTTTTCAAATCAAAATCTCTGATAATCATATTCACTTCGGCAGTGCTTGCGTTTGCTGTCATATCCGTTACTAAGAAGAATCCTTCCTTGCCTTCGGAGTGTTCAGGTGTATCCAAACGATCAAATTGATTGATGAGATCCATTGCTACAAGAATAGGATTTACAAGAATATCCTTCGCAGAACCAGGGTGGATGGAGACCCCATCAATCTTAAAAGAAACACCTGCTGCGTTGAAAGTTTCGTAGGAGAATTCACCGATCTCTGATCCGTCAATAGTGTAGGAGTATTTGACAGGCAGCTTAGAAAGGTCAAGGGCATAGGAACCACGAAGCCCAACTTCTTCATCGGGTACAAACACAAGGTACACATCACCATGCTGGAGCTCGTTGGAAGTGAGATATTTTGCAAGCCCCATCATCGCGGTAACACCTGCTTTGTTGTCGCCTCCGAGTACACTGGTACCGTCTGTGAAGATGATGTTATCACCTTTGTAATTCATGATTTCTGGGTAATCGGAAACTTTGAAAATAATGTTTTCTTCTTTGTTTAAGACAATGTCTTCGCCTGTAAAAGGGATCACTTGTGCTTTGACGTGAGGACTTGCACCAATATCAACGGTATCAATGTGAGACATAAAAGAGATTGCAGGGATGTTTGGCACTGTGGCTGGTATTTTTGCGATGAGGATAGCATTTTCTTGAAGATCTACCTCTTTAATCCCAAAACTTTCTAAATCAGATTTGAGGACTTTCGCAAGCTCCATTTGTCCAGCTGTAGTAGGAAGCGTCGTGATGGAGCCGTTACTTTGACTGGTGATTGCTGTGTATTTTAGGAAAGAGTCCACTAAAAATTGAGACATATTTTATCTCCTTGAAGTTATTCGATTGACATAAGTTATTCTTTTTGTTATATTGTATATGTAAAACAAGTAAAAAATCAAGTATAAAGGAGATTTTTATGTTTAAATTACCAGAATTAGGTTACAGTTATGATTCACTTGAGCCATTTATAGATAAAATGACAATGGAGATCCACCACACAAAGCACCATCAAGCTTATGTTACAGGTCTCAACGATACTTTGGATGCACATCCTGGTCTTATGGAAAAACCAGTAGAATACATCCTCAAGATCTTCAATTCCCTTCCAGAAAATATCAAAAATGATGTTCGTAATTTTGGTGGCGGACATGCAAACCACTCTCTTTTTTGGAAAACTATCAAAAAAAATAGTGGAACTTCTATTGAAGGCCGTCTTAAAGAAATGATTGAACGTGATTTTGGATCTATCGATAAATTTAAAGCTGAGTTTGAAACAGCTGCGAAAAAGCGTTTTGGATCAGGTTGGGCATGGTTAGTTCTCACACACCAAAATACCCTCAAAGTCATGAGCACAGCAAATCAAGACTCTCCATTAATGGATGGGTTCACACCTATTTTAGGATTGGATGTATGGGAACATGCATATTATCTTCATTATCAAAACAGACGTCCTGAGTACGTGTCAATGTTCTGGGATATTGTTGATTGGTCAGCAGTAAAAACAAATCTCGAAAACGCAATTGACTAATATTTGTTAAAACTTTATTTAAGACCTCGTGAATTTCACGGGGTCTTTTTTATTTAATTAATATATTTTAATGAAAAATAAGATTTATTTCAATTAGTACTTTACATAAATTGCTTTTCGGAATATAATGAAAAAAGAAACTTAAAAGAGGTCACTATGAAAAAATTAACGCTCTGTCTTTTTATGCTGATAGTATCATGTTCTTCCTCTGAAATCACTAAATCTGTTTCACAAAAAAATCTCATGTATACGAGTTTTGATATTGTGATGTACACGGATCTACCAAGATTTAAAAGAAAAAAAATCATAGATAAAGTTTGGAAAAAACTTCAATACCTCGAAGAAGATCTATCTCCTGCCGGAAATGGATTTCTTGGAAAATTGAATACTGATGGGATTATTACACGTTCCGAAAATCCTGAAGTTTTTGATATTATTAGTAATTTTGTTTCACTTTCTAAAAATGTCAATCAGGAGAGTGAAGGATCATTTGATTTGACGGTTTATCCATTGGTGCGTCTTTGGGGATTCTATCTTCAAGATGATCAAAATATCCCCACCGCTTCTGAGATCAAAGACACATTAACAAAGGTTGGTATGGACTTGATCCTCTTTACGAATGATGCTATTCTTCTTAAGAATGATGCCAAAATTGATCTTGGTGCTATCGCCAAGGGATACGCTGTTGATGTGGCTGTAGATATGCTTAAAGAAATGGGTATAAATGCAGGTATTGTCAATGCTGGTGGTAATGTAAAAGTCTTTGGGCAAAAGCCTGATGGCGAAGAGTGGAGAGTAGGGATCCGAAATCCAAGCGGTGGAGCTGTCGAAGAAGTTGTTATACTTTATGATGGGGAAGCTATCGCTACATCAGGTGACTATGAGAGATTTTTCATTTATAATGAGAAGATTTATCATCATATTTTTGATCCTAAGACGGGCTTGCCTGTCTCTCATCCTCTAGCATCGGTGAGTGTTATTGTCAAAAAATCTGCTGAGCTGAGTGATGTTTTGGCGACTACTTTGCTTGTTCTTGGGAAGGAAAAAGCTACAAGATTCTCACAAACTTTTGATCAAGACGAAGAATACCCACTATTCTTTATAGAAAGGGATCAAAACGACCAAACAAGACTTATTAGTTCTTTTAATAAAGCTTGGTCAGAACGACGTATTACAAATTAAACAAAAAAACAAATTTCTTTGGAGGAGCTATGTCAGCGACACCATATCCACAAAAACTAATTGATGAATTTCCTTATATTGATCCTGCTAATTTAACTAGAAAAACAATGATTCACTTTCTTATTGCTTTATCTTTCCCTGCGATGGCAGGCTTTTACTTCTTTGGTTTTGCGATGATTCGAGCCTTGGTTGTATGTATATCTGTATCTGTTATTGTTGAATATCTTTGTACTCTTTTGATGAAAAAAGAGTCTACTATCCACGATCTTACAGCCGTGGCAACTGGTGCTGTGATTGCGATGAATATGCGTCCAGGACTTGGGATTTATCCTTTGATTTTGGCAAGTGTTGTCGGGATTACTGTAGGGAAGATTATCTTCGGTGGAGCAGGATTCAATCCTGTCAATCCAGCTGTTGTAGGGCGTCTTGTTCCTGTTGCTGGATTCCCTGGATTGTGGGCAATTTCCATTCGTCCAACCATTCCAACACTCATGGATAAAGCTGGCCTTTCTTATTGGGAAGCTGTTCAATATACCTATGTTCAAGATCCAAAACTTTTACCTTCTTATAATAAAGTTCTTGCAGCACAACCTGCTTACAATCCTTATAGTTTTTCTGATAAGATTAACACTCACTACGATGTCCTTTCTGGTACGAGCTACCTTGAAACAGCAAAAAATTGGTACAAAAGCGGTATCATGCCTGAAGGGATGAGTGTTCCTTCTGAGCTTTTTGATTATTGGACCTTATTTGTTGGGAATTTCCCTGGAACTTTAGGTGAAACTGCGAAGTGGGCGATTTTGCTTGGCTTCTTATACCTTGTCGTGAAAAAAATCATTTCTCCTTTTGTGCCTGTGATGATTTGGATTTTTGCGATGATCTTTGGTTGGGTTTTCTCAGCTGTAAATCTCGGTCCTGTAGGTATTGGGCCTTTGGGCTTGTTCCAAGGTGATCCTATGATCTGGCTTCTTGCTGGTGGTGTGATGCTTGGTTCTGTCTATATGGAAACAGATCCTGTAACGTCTCCTCGTACAAAAACAGCAAAAGTGCTCTATTCCCTTTTCTTTGTTGCTGTTGTCACTGCTATTCGACTTGTTTTCTCCTTCCCTGAAGGGGTCTCCTTTGCTCTGCTTTCTTCCAACCTTGTAATGCCTTTTATTGATCAATTATGTGATCCAAAGCATCCTAAAGCGCAACAAATTGATAGATCTCTAAAATTGGCTGGTATCTTTACGGTTGTGTTGCTTGCAGGATTTGGTGTTTATGAAAATATTATCAAACTCCCTGCTTACGAGCAAAATATTAAGTTAGCGCTCCGTGATCAGTCTTATGCAAAGGTTGAGGTAAAATCTGCTGACTCTCAAAAATTCAACTATTACCGTGTTCTTGATAAAGAAAATAACGTTATTGGTGATGCCTTGAACGTCTTTGATGAAGAAAATCTTGGCGACTTGATTTATTCTACATTGGTATTTAATCAAGGTGAATTAGTGGGTCTCTATATTAAAGATGCGCCTCATAAAAAAGATTCTATCCCAGCTCTTGCACCAAATGCAGACTTTCAAGCTCAATTTATTGGCAAAAATATGAATGAAATCCGTACTGCGACAGCAATTGAATCTGATACTCCGTTTACTTTAGAGATGATGAAAGCGTTGATCGAAAAAGGTTACGCGCAGTATCGTAGTATTAATGACCTTTTGACAAAAAAATCATAGGAGCTCCACATGGCTGAGCAAAATATCAAAATAGGAAGCACAAAGTTCCATCTTACAAATGTGCTTTGTCTCACGTTGATTGCTGGTTTCTTTACATTTTCACTATTATTTGTGTACTATCTTACTTATGTGCCTGAAAATCCTCTTAAGGATGTTGAGGCATTGCTCGGAGAAACTCAATCTCAATATATTATCGAACAACAAAATACCCATATCACCGATTTGGATGTCTTACCAATTCGTAAGCGTTCGGATTTGGTTACTTACTTCAAAACATCCGAAATTCCTACTTTCCTCATCAAAGATAAGGATTCCTCTGAGCTATTAATGAAAGCGTACCTCCTTTCTTCAGGTGGATTTGGCGGTGCTGTTAAATCGCTTATTCTCACTGATGGAGAGAAAATCATCGCTCATGAAGTTCTTGATGCTGCAACAGAAACTGCAGGTCTTGGTCAACGTGTAACCGAAACACAATTCAAAGCTCAATTTGTCAACAAAACTCGTGATGAGCTTCCTAATGATCGTACGGATTGGATGCCAAAATCCATGGATATGATCTCAGGAGCAACGTTTAGCTCTACAGCTGTTGTGAATAATCTCAAAAAAGCTTTAAATCTATATCCTGTTCAAAGTCTCAAAAAAGGAGGACAAAATGGCTAATCAAGTATCTTCTTGGAGTGATTTCGAAAAAGGTCTTCTCAAAGATAATCCTGTTTTTGTCTTATTGATTGGACTTTGTTCTTCCCTCGCAATCTCAACAAATGTATCCAGTGCCTTGGCTATGGGTCTTTCTGCTTTGGTTGTGCTTATTTTTTCTAATGTCTTAATCTCTTCTCTCAGAAATATTATCCCTTCTTATATTCGTGTTCCTGCTTATATTATTGTTATTGCAGGATTTACAACAATAGTGGAGATCCTTTTAGGACGTTATGTTCCTTTAATTTACTCGGTTTTAGGTGTTTATTTGCCTCTTATCGTTGTGAACTGTATCATCCTTGGGCGTGCGGAATCTTTTGCAAGTAAGAATAATGTTTTCCGTTCTTTTCTTGATGGATTAGGGATGGGCTTAGGTTACACCTTAGCTCTTGTCTCTGTAGCTATCCTTCGTGAATTATTGGGAAATGGTACTTTGTCTTTTCGTATTGCTGAAGATATCGGTGTTGTCTTAAATTTCACAAAACCAGTTCTCCAAGATCCATCAAATAGTCTTGTTCATGTGGTTAATCTTTTTGGTGCACCTGCAGCTGAACACAACAATTTAGCAGCACAACATCTTACCTTGATTAATGTTGCTCATATTGTGCCTGATCCTTTACAAGTTATGTTACTTCCTCCTGGAGGATTTCTTGTGATGGGGTTGTACTTAACAATTTTACAACATATCAGTTTAACCAAAGCAAAAAATAAAGCTCTCGCAGCAGCTGCAGCAAGAGCAAAAAATAATGCAGAAGGAGCAAAATAATGAATGATGCATCATATTTACTGATTTTTATCATGGCCGTATTGAGTGGTAACATGGTCTTTGCTCGCTTCCTTGGTCTTTGTCCTTTCTTTGGAGTCTCTAAAAAAATGGAAGATTCTATTGGGATGGGATTTGCTGTAATTATCGTGCAACTCTTCACAGTGGCGATTACGCACCCACTTTATTATTATGTTCTTGTTCCATTTGATCTTCAAATTCTCAAAACATTGATGTTTATTTTGGTGATTGCTTCTGCTGTTCAAATGCTTGAAGCTATTATGAAAAAAGTTGCTCCAGCACTTTATCGTGCTTTGGGTGTCTTCCTTCCATTAATCACGACAAACTGTATTGTTCTTGGTATTGCATTAATTGTCATAGCTGAAGAGCTTTCTTATGCGAAGGCGCTTTGGTTTGCGTTTTGTGCTGCTTTAGGATTTATGCTTGCGATGATCTTGATGTCTGCTATTTTAAGAAAAGTTAAAAATGCCCGCGTGCCAAAAGCTGTCCAAGGAGCTCCTTTAGGATTCTTTATTGCGGCAATCATTTCTATTGCGTTTATTGGATTTAGCGGATTAGTAGTTCAATAAGGAGGCTTTTATGCCTATCCCAGCTCATGTCCTGATTAATTTAGGAATATTTTTTGGTGTTTTTGCGGTTCTTTCTTTTATTCTTTCTATCGGTGCTGCAAGAGGGTTCAAATTTCACTCCTGTAAAGGCGACGATGGAAACTGCTGTAAAGGACACGGCACTGCAGATAAGATAATGGCATTGATCGAAAAAGAATGTCAAAATAAAGCAAAGGAGCTTTAAAATGGACTTAAATATTGTTTTTATTGGCACAGTTATTGCTATTATATTAGCGATGGTGTTAGGTGTTGCTATTTCTTTTGTTACTCAATTTTTCTATGTGGAAAAAGATCCACGTATTGAACAAGTATACGAAATTTTGCCTCATTTTAACTGTGGAGCTTGTGGATACCCAGGTTGTATGCCTTATGCGGAAGCAGTTTGCTGTGGTGATGTTACCAACAAATGTCGCCCTGGTGGTGTGAAAGTTGCCGAAGCAATTCAAAAATTTCTCGAAGAAAATTCTGAGCCAACAGGCTTAGAGCAATGTGAAAATAAGGTGAGACACGATTAATCCTCTTTTCCTTGTATTGAGATTTTCATTCTGTATCAAAAATCATTGCAAAAATATGTTTCTTAGTGTATAATGAGTTTGATTTTGAAAAGAGAGTGCGACGATGAAATCACCATCTCAGCGATCACCTAGGAATAAGACCTTGGTGTTAACAGATGCAGAAAAAACAGAACTGTCTTCAAAGATATTTTTTGGAGACAGTTCTTTGACACTTGATCTTATTACAGATAAAGTCATATGTGGTAATACAATAGATCTGGTAAACCATCTTCCAAAGAAATTTATTGATCTTTTGATTATTGATCCACCTTATAATCTTTTCAAAAACTACCACGGTAATTCTTTCAAAGAATGTTCGGATTCTGATTATTTTCGATACCTTGAGAGTTGGTTTGTGCCTTTACTAGCCTGCCTCAAAGATCATGCCTCTGTCTATGTTTGTTGTGATTGGAAGTCGTCGAATGCTATCTTTTCGATTTTAGATAAGTATTTACTCATCCAAAATCGCATCACTTGGCAAAGAGAAAAAGGTCGAGGTGCGCAAAGAAATTGGAAGAATGGTATGGAAGATATTTGGTTTGCGACTCTGGGAAAGGATTATTACTTTAATGTTGAAGCTGTTAAAATGAAGAAAAAAGTCATTGCCCCTTACAAAGATCAAGGTATCCCTAAAGATTGGACAGAAGATGAAGAAGGGAAATTTCGCTGGACATATCCATCGAATTTTTGGAATGATATTTCTATTCCTTACTGGTCTATGCCTGAAAATACAGAACATCCCACTCAAAAACCTGAAAAATTAATTGCAAAATTGATTTTGGCTTCTTCTAAAGAAGGGGATTTTGTTTTTGATCCTTTTTTAGGGTCGGGGACTACGGCTGTTGTTGCTCAAAAATTGGGACGACATTTTTCAGGGATAGAACAAAATCTTGAGTATTGTTTATGGGGACAAAAGAGGCTTGAACTTGCTCAAATAGATAAACAAATACAAGGATACGACGGATTCTTTAAAGAAAGAAATTCCTAGATCTATAAAATTATATTCTTTTATAAGGAGTGCATTATGTCTGAATTTATTATAAATGCTACAGATGAAAACTTCGCTAGTGAAGTTTTAGAATCTGATATTCCCGTTTTGGTTGATTTTTGGGCAGAATGGTGTGCGCCATGTCGTATGGTTGCGCCATTTTTAGATCAAATTGCACAAGAAAACCAAGGTAAGGTCAAAGTTGTCAAATGTAATGTTGATGATTGTGCAAGAACTGCAGGCGAGTATGAAGTGGCAAGTATCCCAACTTTCATTCTCTTTAAGCAAGGTGCTCCAGTCAAAAGACAAACAGGTGCTTTACCTCTTGCCCAATTAAAGCAGTTCATCGAAGGCTAGAAAATATCTATATAAATTAAAACAACTGTTTTAATCAGTGGAGGAGATTTTATGTTATTAAAAGGAAAAGTCGCACTCGTTACTGGTGTTGCTAATGATCGTTCTATTGCTTATGGAATTGCAAAACAATTTCGTGAACAAGGAGCAACTGTTATCCTCAGTTATCAAGGTGAAAAATTAAAAGAAAGACTTGAGAAAATCGCAGCAGAACTTGGAATTACCGATTTGTACGATGTCGATGCAACAAACGAAGATCAGCTCAAAGCTATGTTCGACAGTATCGATAAAAAATACAATGGTCTTGACACTTTGGTTCATGCTATTGCGTTTGCTCGTAAAGAGGAACTTACAGGCGGAATCACTGATTCTTCTGAAGAGGGATTCTTACTTGCTCATCAAATTTCTTCTTACACTTTGATTCCATTTGCTAAATTAGCTACTCCTTTAATGGAGAAAAGAGGCGGTGGATCTATCCAAGCGTTAACATACATTGGATCAACAAGACCTGTGCCAAATTACAATGCAATGGGCGTTGCGAAAGCTTCTTTAGAAGCTGTTGTTCGTTACTTAGCTATGGAACTTGGAAACAAAAACATCCGTGTGAATTCTATTTCCTCAGGCCCTGTTCAAACATTGGCAGCTCGTGGTATCACTGGCTTCAAAGATATGTACACAGGTGCTTTGGAATCCCAATTTATCAAAAGAAATATCACTCCAGATGACGTTGGAGGAACAGCAGTGTTCTTAGCGTCTGATCTTAGCCAAATGGTCTCTGGTATGATTATGTTTGTTGATGGTGGTTTCCACTGTGGAACAAATCTCCCACAAGAATAATCTTAAAAAACAGCCTCAATTTTGGGGTTGTTTTTTTTATGGGTTGACTAAAATGATTAAAGTTGATATAATGCTATAAAATAGAAAATCCGACTCGAGGGGTTGCCTTATGCTTTCTCACTTAAAACAAAAACAACAAGAATTTTTTCTCAGTGGTGAAACAAACTCTCTCATGTTTCGTAAAAATCAACTCAAAAAACTGAAGTTATTGATTTATTCTTATTATGATGAGTTGTTAGAGGCATTGGATTTGGATCTTAATAAGTCAGAATTTGAGTCTGTTGCCTCTGAGTTATATATTGTCATTGATGAAATTGATTATTTTTGTAAAAATCTTTCTAAGTGGAGTCGTCCTAAAACTATTGGTAATCCTTTCTTATCAGAAGCAAAGGGTGAGATGATTACGAAATCTTTTGGGACTACTTTAATTTTGTCCTCTTGGAATTACCCTATTCAGCAGGCTTTATTGCCTCTTGTTGGTGCGATTGGTGGTGGAAACTGTGCCGTGATTAAGATCGATGCGATGACCCCACATGTTGCGAGTGTACTTGAAAAGTTGGTGAACAATCATTTTGATGAACAATTTCTCAAGGTGGTTAGTGGTACCCAAGATTTGACCATAGAGTTATTAGAGCTGGAATTTGATAAGATTTTTGCTACGGGGTCTCAAGATTTAGGTACCTTGATTTGGGAGAAGACTGCGTGCTATATGCCTGATATTAGCCTTGAACTATCAAGTAAGTCTCCTGCGATTATTGATAAATTATCCAAAAAAGACCTTCATACAGCGCTTAAAAGAATTTTTTGGGGGAAATTTTTGAATGGTGCTCAAAGTTACGTTGCACCAGATTACCTTCTTGTCAATTCCTCTATGGAAGCTGGATTTCTAGCGATGCTGACAGAAGTTACTAAAGAGTTTCTTACTGAAAAACCAAGGTGCCAAATAGTTAACGAACAATTGTATAAACAGCTCAAATCTTATCTTCTCGATGCCGATATACTATTTGGTGGTTTGTGTTCTGATGATGATTTGACAATGGAGCTTACTCTTATCAAGATCTACGATCTTAATGCAAAAGTGCTTCGTGATGAGATTTTTGGGCCGATCTTACCTGTGATATTTTACGAAGACACGAAGGATGCCTTGAATATAGCTAGACAGATCTGTGAAGAGCCCTTTTCCCTTTATATCTTCAGTAACAAAAAGAGCTTCACTGACACTTTCATTAATGGGCTTTCTTTTTATGGCGTGACGATTAACGATACTATTCCGCATAATTTTAGTGAGCGTCTTGCTTTTGGTGGGGTGCATACGAGTGCGGTAGGTCGCTATCATGGACGAGCTTCCTTCGATTGCTTTACCAAAAGGATGACTATTTTACGAAAAGGTTTGGGGCTTGATCTAGGTGCACACCAACCAACTTACAAATCACGAATTGAATTTTTATTATCTTCATTTTTGAAGAAGAAATAAGCTGAAATATGGCTTGTACTATTATAAATACTTTGTTATAATATATATAGAAAATATAGGAGAGGCTGAAAACTCGTGACTGAGAATAAGACAAACACCTCTGGGTTTACCCGAGAACAAGAATTGCCAAGAAACGCCGTTTTTCAGCAAATGTTCTCTGAAAACTCGATGAAAGATCAATTTTACCCACAAAAACAAAAAACTCGTTCAAATTATCGATTTATTGTCCTTTTAAATCTTATCGCCTTTGCTTTGGCTTTGGTGGGGGGGATCTCCGTCTACTATATTTTCAAGTCTCAAGAAATCCAACTCCTTGAAGGAGAAGGCGCTGTAAAAACACTGGAATTGTCTATTTTACAGCAACTTGATGAAAAGCGTCAAGATGAATTTAATCAAAAAGAAGCAGAACTCGAAAAACTACGACAAGCATTGGCAGAGTCAGAAAAGGGACTTGCTCAAACAAAAAATAATATTAAAGCGGAAGCCGAAAGAGAATTTATTAAACAAAAAGATAGCTTTGAACAGGCACTTGCTAGTGAATTACGTGGAAAGAGTGAGCAGGAACAAGCAGAAATCAGAGCTCGTTATGAAGCGCAATTAAAAAAACTTGAAGATGAATTAAATACAAAAATTCAAAGTGAGTACAAGCGAGTCGATGATTCTTTTCAAAAAGAAAATAGCCGTGCTCTTGAACAACGAAAACGTATCCAAGAAGAGGTTGAAAAAGCTAAGCTTCAACGTGAACAATCTCAACAAAAAATTCAAGCTATCGCTCAAACAAACTTGACCCCAGCTCCTTTGCCAGCTATTTCTCGTTCTAAAAATGATGATGTAGCTAAAATTTTTCTTGCTATTCAAGTTGCTATGCAGCGACAGGACTTTAAGCGAGTTGGGGATCGACTCACTGATATTAAAAATTTCTATAAAATTCCAAACGCCACAGAATCTCCTATTCAAGCGAAGGTGGATTTGTTTATTGTGGATGTTTTAGAAGATTACGTGACAAATACTACAAAATTGTCTAACTTATCAATAGAACTTCAAACACTACAATCAAATAACTCTGCTCTTTCTAATCAAGAAATGTTGAAAATTAAAGAAGAAATAGATCGTTTGAAGCTTTCGAATGATGTGCTTCTTGAATTCAAAATGCAGATATTATCTAATAATGACGGTGTTACTGCGTCTTATACGACATTAATTGAACAAATACAAAATCTCACAATGCAGCTTGATAAAGGTAAGTCTGAGCAATTTGACCAACAAATGGCAATTTTAAAGGAAAAAGAACCTCTTATTACAGAGTTATTGAGTTCATATTCTAATTATCAGATCGCTTTAGACACTCAGGAATCTGAGGGGATTTTCACTCAAGCGGAACGTGCTTTTAAAGCTAAAAATTATCAAAAAGCTGTTGAATCTTATCAAAGCATTATTCGCTTACATCCTAAGACTGAAAAAATGGAGACTGTCCTTGATCATCTCTATCAGAGTATGAAAGGATTGTTTGAGAACACTAATTTCACGGTAGTTGATACTCCTGTGGCAAATCAGTTACAAACAGAACGTGCAGCCCAGCAGGAACCGCTTACTCAATCTGAAATTGCTTATTTCCAAAATCCTGAAGGATATGTCTTTGACATTGTGGATAATGAGGTGATTGTTATTCTCGTTCCAGGCTCTAAGCTCAAAAGTAAAATTAAAGTACAATTTGTCCGTATGGTCAATGAAGGGCTAATGCAATTACACTATATTGCAGATGGTTCGGTTACAAAGATTCAAGCAAATGTTGTATATATTTCACTTAGCCAAAATAGTCGTGTGCGTATAGGTGATTTAATCTATCTCAAAAATGATTAATCGCTCAATTTATTGATAGGTATTTACCGATAAAATAAAAAGATAGCTTATTTTCATAAGTTTATAAAAAATTCATATAGGATGTTCTATCATGAAAAAGTTTCTGTTATTAGTATTTTTATTAGGGATGAACAATTCTTCTTTCTCCCAAGATGATTCAAGTATTGAGCCATCTCTCGAAAAAATGACACTTGGAAAGCCAGCTCCTGCCACAAATACTAATACCACTCCATTAGCTAATCCTTTAGCAGATATAAAACCATCTATTGATATTCCATTAAATACCTCGATTTCTCCGACGATGTCTAAGGATGAGGAATCTTTTATTATTCAGATTAAAACAGCTATTACAGAAGGTAGATCTGTTGAGGATTCTGATACCAATGGAACAACTCCTTTGATGTTTGCTGCGAGTCGTGGTTATCTTAAAGCTGTTGAATTTTTAATTGAAAGCGATGCTGATCTTAATGTTCGTGGACGTCTTGGTCAAACAGCCCTCATGGAAGCTATCAAATACCGTCATCTCCCTGTTGTTCAGTTACTTGTGGAGAAGGGTGCTAATATCAATATTTATGATAATAAAAGAAAAAATGTACTCATGGTTTCAACAGAAATTGGAGATATGCAGATCTTTAAGTATCTCGTCGACAAGGGGGCTTTGCTTGGAGCTAGAGATAGTCAAGGTATGTCTGAATTTTTCTATGCTGTGGCTGGAGGACGTTTAGATCTTGTCAAATTTCTTGTAGAAGATAAAAATGTTGATATCAACGCTCTCGATAATAGAAATAAAACTCCTTTAATGCATGCTTTGGAAAGAGGACATCTTGGTATTGCGACCTTCTTATTGAATAAAGGTGCTAATGTCAATTATGTTGATAGTGAGTCAAATTCAACTCTTTTATATGCAACCCGTATCGGCAACTTACCTATTATTGAAGCTATTGTTGCGAAGGGAGGAGATCTTAATGCTCGTGATGATGAAGGACGCACACCTCTGATGTATGCTGTGAATGCAAAAAATACTGATATAGTTCGTTATCTTGTTTCCAAATCAGTGAATATTGATGTTCAAGACAATCTTGGATGGACAGCCTTAATGTTCGCAGCGAGTGATGGGAATCTCAATATTGCAAAACTTCTCATTAATGGTGGAGCAAATCTCAATACGCAAAATCGCTATGGTCAAACAGCCTTAATGCGTGCGGTTATTTGGGGTCGTTTTACAATGGTAAAATATTTGGTCGGAAAAGGTGCTTTAACCTCTATCGCTGACAATTCAGGTAAAACAGCGCTTATGTGGGCTGGAGAAAGAGGCGACACCAAGTCTATCCAATACCTTCTTGCTGAACCAATAAAAAATGAAGCACCAAAAAAGCTGGATATTAATTATTAATTTTAGTCTATAAAAAAAGCTCCTAGTAATAGGAGCTTTTTTGTGAACTTATTTGTATAATTGTTCGATACTATAGGCGTAATTGAGAAGTTCTGCATCTTCAAGTCTGCGCCCCATTAGTTGGAGACCGATAGGAAGACCATTACTTGCATTTCCTACAGGAATTGAAATAGAAGGTGATCCAATCAAATTGGCAGGAATAGTAAAGATGTCGTTAAGGTACATAGCAACAGGATCATTATTTTTTTCATTTAATTTGAATGCAGTTGTTGGGGTGGTTGGGCCGAGAACAATATCCACATTTTGATAAACAGAGTCAAATTCATCAATCATCATATGACGAAGTTGTTGAGCTTTCACGAAGAATTCATCATAAGAATCTGAAGAAAGAATAAATGTTCCAAGAATCAAGCGACGCTTGACTTCTGTTCCAAATCCTTCTGTACGGCTTTTGATATATGTTTCAGATAAAAGATCGGCATTTGCTCTATATCCATAACGGATACCATCAAAACGCTCTAAATTCGCAGATGCTTCAGCTGGAGCAATGATATAGTAGATAGCTGGAGCGTGCTTGATATTAGGCATGGAGACATCAGATAAGATAGCACCTTCTTTTTCGAGATCTTTGGCTACTTGCATGATTTTTTCTTTGATTTCTTTGTCCAAGTCTTCTACGAAAAATTCTTTAGGGATTCCTATACGAAGCCCTTTAAGATTTTTTTGAAGTTTTACTGGTTGAATAATATCTTTCAAGCTGGTGCTATCTTTAGGATCATGCCCTGCTAAAGCCTGGTATAACATTGCTGCATCTTCAACACTTTGAGCAATTGGTCCAATTTGATCCAAAGAAGAAGCAAAGGCGATTGCACCAAAACGGGAAACGCGTCCATAGGTTGGTTTGAACCCAACACATCCACAGAATGCAGCAGGCTGGCGGATAGATCCACCAGTATCTGTACCAAGCGTGATAGGAGCAAGCTTCCCAGCGATAGCTGCAGAAGATCCACCAGAAGATCCACCAGGACAATATTCTTTATTGATAGGGTTGCGGACAGCACCATAGAATGAGGTTTCGTTAGAAGAACCCATTGCAAATTCATCAAGATTGAGTTTTCCGAGGTGAGGCATACCTTCTTGACGAATTAATTTATCGACAACGGTGGCATCATAAGGAGCTACAAAATCCCCCAAGATCTTAGACGCACATGTGGTACGTACATCTTTGACATTGATAAGATCTTTAACGCCTAATGGAATCCCTGTAAGAGCGGTATGTGTGTTATTTTGAATTCTTTCGTCAGCAGCCTTTGCCCCTTCAATTGCTAGTTCTGGAGTGACAGTGATATATGCATTAGTTGGGAGAGAGTGAGCTTGGTCGTCAGCAATATTGGAAAGGTAAGCTTCTGTTAATTCTACCGAGGACACTTCTTTAGAAGCAAGCATCTTGGATAATTCGGAGACGGTTTTGGAAGTTAAACTCATGGATTATTCCTTTTTTTAGTATTTCATTACAGTATAAAATAATTTGATAAATAAGTCAATTATTGATCTACATCAGGTGAGGGATTTATGGACTCAGGACTTTTTTCTTCCTTCACCTCAATGATAGCTGTATGTTTTGAAAATTCCAGATAAGGAATCTCCATCTCTCCGTCATCTGTTGAAATTTTCATCATTTGAGCGCCTTGAACATGATCTTCGATTAAAATTTGTATCAAACGATCGTCTTTTAGTTCAAACATGCTCATACTTGGCAAGGCATCTTGATGAAAAATCACAAAAGCATTCGCGACTTTTTCCCAACGATCAATCGTGAAGTTGGTTTCGGAGAGAAGATTGGTTTCCGAGAAATATTGAAATAAAACTTCTCTATCCTTGAAGCTAAGCAAGGTAGAATAAATTTCTTCTGTTGGGTGGGTAAAGATCCAAGAGGTGTGATTTAGTTCGACATCCAGAGCTTCGTTTGCAAAAAGAAAAACGGGAAAACATAAAAAAAATAATCGCCCTAACATTTAACATCCTTAGAATATCTTAATGTTGATTTTACCATGTTTTCTTTTTACTGTCAAGCATAAAAAAAGCCCCTCGTAAAGAGGGGTTTTTTAAATATTTTCTTGAGAGAGTTGTTGTTTGTCATAAATCATAACAAAAGGTAAGTAAATCAAGGTCGACACTACGACATTAAATATGGCAAGAATTGCTGCAGTAATGCTACCACCTGTCGAAATATATGCCCCAATGAAAAATGGAAACGTCCACGGTGCAAGGATGACGTTTGTTGGAACCAAACCACTCTGCATCGCAAACCATGTAATAATCGTTTGTACCATCGGAGCGATGATGAAAGGAATCCCTAACACAGGATTTAAAACCACAGGTAAACCAAACATCACAGGCTCATTAATATTGAATAAGGAAGGTATAAAGGCAGTTTTTGAGAAAGATCTGATGAAAGGTGATTTGGCTACAATCAACGCAGCTATTAAAAGACCTAAGGTTGATCCAGCCCCTCCAATCCATACAAACCATTGATAAAACGGCTCAACAAAAATATGTTCTGTTGCAATTCCTTCAGCAAAATTCACGCTATTTTTATCAAGAAGCATTAGCCAGACTGGTCGAGCAATTGCACCGATCACTGCCATACCATGTACTCCGGAGATCCATAATAAACAAATGAAAAATACTAAAAGTAACGCTCCACCAAGACTATCAACCCCTCCAGCTAACCAGCCAAACATATTCCCGATAATAGTGTGGAGATTTATATAAGAATATTCTGGATTGATGATTTTTGGGAGGATGTGCAAACTTCCAAAAATTAATATAATCACAAACATCGGAATTAATGCCTCAAAAGACCTAGCTACAGCTGGTGGTACAGAATCTGGCATTTTGATGATGAGGTCTTTTTGTTTGAAGAATCGATAGATTTCTGTTGTTATAAAAGATGTTAAAATCCCAACAAATAATCCAGCTGATCCAAGATTCTCCAAAGAAATCACCAATCCTAGTGATTCACCATTAAGATTATTTGCAGAAACGAAATTTTGCGTAATAAAAAATGCAACCAAAGCAAGTGTTCCTGTTGCCATCGAATCTAGCGTGATATTATGCGTTTTAGAATAAGCCTTAGCAAGAGATGCTGCTGTATTATAAACCACAAAAATCGAAATCATGCCCATTGTCGCACGAAAAGGAATCAAAATACTCAATCTATTTTCAGCGATCCATTGGAATAGTGAAATGTTTTCAAACCACTGACTAGGTACAGGAGGAAACGCAAAAATCAAAAAGAATGATCCTGCTATCGTCAAGGGTATCGTAGAAATCATTCCATCCCGAATGGCCATAATATAGGGTAGATTTGTAAGGCGACCAAGCATAGGCATCATGCGCTGATTAATTTTTTCTAAAAAATCCATCATATTTTGAACTCCGTACTGAATTTATTGAAATTATTATAACACAGCTACTCATAATGTCAAGAATTAAAAGCTTGTTTGCCGATACTTCTATATCTTAATATATTTGATTTAGATGGTAGAGATGTGATATAATTCTACATCTTCTATATAAGGGCTTTGTATATGAAAAAAATAATGATTATGAGCGTTTTTGTGCTTTCTATGACTGATCTTCATGCAGCTTTAGGGCGGCATAATTTGCAATTAAATTTTGGTGGTGGTTACCATATTGGAGTTGGATCTGAATTTTCTGATGGACGTTCGACTGAATTTCCTGAGGTTGCACCAGTGAGTCTTTTTCATGGGGGTATTGTTGCGGTTGAGATGGGCTATGTTTTCCACAATGTTCAATTTGGAGGTATGATTCATGGTTTGAATCTGATAGGTGAAATGAATGTTGATTTGTCCAAAGCCCTTTATTCAGCTAATGATACCACCAAAGCAAATCTCTCTCGCATCCGTATTACAGGAGGTCTTACTTTAGGCTATGTGGTGGGACGAGAGTTAGAGGGGGATCGATTTTTATTTGAATTGATAGGACTTGGTTTGAAGGGTGGGTACGCTCAAATGGATCAAATGTTCACAGATAGTTCTGGGACAACGATAAATTCTCTAAAACGAGGTAACTTTTTGGCTGCACAGATTGCGATAGGTAGTCTCCAATATATCAAACCAAACGGTTTCACTTTTGGCTGGAGGAATAAATTCTCTATGCCGGTTTATGGGACTTACCATAGTTCAGAGCCTTTTATTGTTTGGGATAGTTACCTTACAATGGGTGTTACAATAGGTAAATAAACAAAAACTCACTTCGTATTTGAAGTGAGTTTTTTATTTTGAGAGATATTGATGATAACTAAAGATATTTGCAAGTTGCATTTGAACACCAATGGCAAGGGCATCTTCATCGATATCAAAGCCTTCGTTATGCCCATGATGAACAATACCTTTATCATAGTTTGCTGTCCCGAGATAGAAAAATGCTCCTTCAACCTTCTCCAAATAATAAGCAAAATCTTCTACTCCCATATTTGGGTGGGGTTTCATGATGACATTTTGTGCTCCGAGGAGAGTTTTGGCATTTTCAATAATATGATCCACGGCTTTGTCATGGTTGATGAGAGAGGTATAGCCTAGTTTTCTTGTATATTTTGCGCTTCCACCAAAAGCCTTTGCTGTGAGGTCGAGCATTTCTTTGACACGTTTATTGACGTGCTCACGGATCTCTGGGTTGAGTGTTCTTATTGTTCCTTCAATTACCACATGATCAGCAATCACGTTACGAGCTGTCCCTCCATGAATCATACCAAGAGAAAGCACCGCTGACTCGCGTCCGTCTATGTTTCTGGAGATGATGCTTTGAAGATTTTGGATTACGGCAGCTGCGATAACAATCGCGTCTACTGATCCTGCTGGATACGCAGCATGACTTTTTTTACCAAATAATTCTATAGTGATCATGTCGGAAGAGGCATTCATTGCACCATAACGACAAGCAATCTGCCCAACAGGAAGCTCTGAATCGACATGTAAGCCAAAAATAGCATTCACATGGTCAAGACCACCTTCGTTGATGATGGGTACGGCACCACCGTCGGTTTCTTCAGCAGGTTGGAACAAAAAACGAACATTACAGGGTGGGGTATTTTGAGAAAGAATCTTCGCCACTCCAAGTGCAATCGTTGTATGAGCGTCGTGTCCGCAAGCATGCATTTTACCGTCGATTTTGGAGCGATAAGGACAATCTTTAGAATCATGGATAGGCAAGGCATCAATATCAGCACGAATCGCGATGGTGCGAGAAGGATCTTGACCAGTAATTTCCGCGATAACGCCTGTTTGAGCGATGGATTTGGGAGAAAGTCCCATTTCTGTGAGGTATTCTTTGATCTTGTCCGAGGTGCGAAATTCTTCAAATCCTAATTCAGGATTCTCATGAAAATCACGACGTACAGCCACTAACCAAGGATGGAGATCTTTGATTTCTTGAGGAAACATTATTTGACCACCTTTTCTTCAAGAGAGAGTGTTTTTTGTGTGAGATCTAGCTTGACTTTTGCACCAATAGGCATCGTATCCATAGGATGACAATGTCCAGAAGGTACTCCCGTAATGATAGGAATATTCAAATGAGCGAGCCTATCATTAAAAAGATCAGGAAGAGGTAGCTCATGCTCGTTTCTGGTAATACAATCGTTAAAATTTCCAAAGACAATAGCCTTGACTTTGTTGATATCTTTGTGATTGATGAGCTGAGTGAGAGCCCTATCGATGGAGTAGGTCTTTTCGTCTATATCTTCAAAAAACAAAATACTGTCCTTGAGATTTGGTTCAAATTCCGTTCCCATCAGACACATAAAGGTAATCAAATTCCCCCCAAGCATCGTGCCAGAGACAACAGGCTCCTTCCCTTGACAAAGAATTTCAAACTCCTCAGCAAGGATCTGACGTTCGCCAGAAATGATAGAAAAGAAAGATTTGTCTGTTTGTAAGGAGTGGGAATCTTGCCCAAAATTTGATACAAGCATAGGGCCTTGAAAACAAATAAGCCCAAGTCTCTCAGCAAAAGTATTCAACACAGAAGTCAAATCACTAAATCCCACGAAAACTTTGGGATTTTTTTTGATTATATCATAGTTTATGGAAGATAAAATTTGAATAGAGCCGTAGCCACCCTTCAAACACATAATCATATCAATTTCTGGATCCGAAAACATATCCGTTAGCTGTTGTGCTCTTTCGGCGATCGTTCCTGGGAAGAAATGGGTATTGAGTGTCGCATAAGGATGAATAATGACTTTATGACCAAAATTTTCGAGATATTTTTTGCCTTTTTCGATCTGTGCAGGATCTAAATGTGATGAAGATAAGGCTACGATACCAATCGTAGCCTTACTTGTTATTTTGTTACCTAACATGAGTTCTCTCTTATTTATTAAACACTTTCATGTTTTGGAAAATGCGAGCAGCCATGACAGCAGCACAGGTTGAGAGAATAGTTGCCAAGATTGTCACAGAGATAGTTTCTGTTGGATTGGTGGAGTTGGAAGCGACTCTCATTGCCAAGATTCCTGACGAAATCAAGGTTACAGAAGAAGTGTTAATTGCTAAGAACATCACCATCGCATTGGTAGCTGTTTTTTTGTCATCGGTGAGTGTTTGAAGATCTTTCATCGCTTTCAACCCGAGAGGCGTTGCTGCGTTACCGAGTCCAAACATATTTGCTGCAATATTTGCGACCATGCTTCCCATCGCAGGGTGATCAGCAGGAACGTCTGGGAATAATCTTACCATGATAGGTCTCAAAAGTTTTCCAAGTGCTTTGACTAAGCCTGCTTCTTCAGCAATTCTCATCAAACCTGACCAAAGTGCAATAGTTCCGATCAATCCAAATGCTAAATCAACGGATTGCTTACTATAATTGATAGCAGCATCTGTTACGGCTTGAGCATTGCCAGTGTAAATACCAACAACAACTCCAAGCAAAATAAAGAACATCCAAATATAATTAATCATGTGATTCCCCCTTAAATTCTACCAAACACGAGCATGGTAATGAAGACAGCTGAAACCATTCCGATAAAATCGGCAACAAAACCAGCTGCGACAGCATGACGAGATTTGGTGATACCAACAGACCCAAAATATACAGCCAATACGTATAATGTGGTTTCTGTAGATCCAAACATCGCAGATCCAGCACGTCCTAAGAAAGAATCTGGGCCGTGAGTGTTGAAAATATCAAGAAGAGAAGCTCTAGCAGCTCCACCAGATACAGGGTTCATAACAAGAATTGGTAAAAGATCGCTTGGGAAATTTACCTTATCTAATGCTGGGCGTGTAAATTCAACAAATAATTTGATAACGCCAGATTCTCTAAGAACACCAACCGCTACCAACATCCCTAAAAGAAATGGTAAAATACGAATCGCGGTATCAAAACCTTCTTTTGCACCTTCTACAAAAACTTCGTAGACTTTGACTTTCTTGACGACGATTGCATATAAAGGAATCAGCAACAAAATCGTAGGTACTGCATACAGTGAAATATTCTGCATTACTTTAACAAACATGTGTTCTCTCCTATCCTATGAAGATTTTTTTCTTCTTCTTAATATTATCGGCTCATATCAGTAATTATTGAGAATGGTCTTGACAAAAAAATCAAAAACAATTATCATATTAACTAAGAGGTAGGAATGAAAAACATATTATTTGTTATTTTATCATTATTTATGATGATATCTTGTACTTATAAAGATAAAGATACTTTAGGTTCTCTTATTCAAGATGAGCTTTCTAGTCTTAGTGTTGATCTAAAAGAAGTTGACCTAGATAATACGGATAAAGAATCCAGTCAATTTATTACAGCTCTAAAAAAGGGGGATTATTCTGTTTTAGATGAATACTTCGATACAAATAACTTATCACCTTCTATTGTACTTGAGAAGAGTAAAATAGATCTTTATAATTGGGCGGAGCACAAAAAACGGAAATATTCTGTTGCGGATTTCTCTTTTTCTAATGAAGGTAAGGTACTTGCCTACACCAATCAATATGGAATAATCTTTATAAATGATCAAGAAGAGCTTATTTCTCTTGAAGAAGTTAATACTATTAGTAATGCGAATTGCCTTGGATTTAGTTATATAATCGCTAACTCTAGGGAGCATACTACTCCAAGAGATCTAAGAGAATTTTTTGATGAGAATGTTTATGATTATAGTTCGCTTTCCATAGGATATCGAAGTTTTCAGAATTTACTTATAGCACTTGATATTCATAGTCAGATTGATTTTGATCAGCTTGACTTATATGCGATTCACGCTTATATTTCTGAGAAACTAGAAGGATTGCAAAGCAGAACAGCTGTTTTTAATCATTTAGTTTTTGAGATGTATTTTAGTCTCTACGATAACAAGCCTCGTAATACAATTTATATTCCGATGCATATTGAAGTACATTATGCTCCCGGAGCGGCATTTTGTGATTATGATGAAGAATAAAACCAAAACCCACCTAAGATTAGGTGGGTTTTTTTATTTGAGATTATCTAAAAGTATTGTAGCGGAGATGAAATTCGCCATCTTCCATAAATAGCAACACAAATAGGTCAATAATCGCGAGAATGGCAGGGATTCCTGTCCAAGAGAACAAAAAATACATGAGCCCTTTATTGGTGTTACCGAGGTAAAATTGATGGATGCCTACAGCTCCAAAAAAGAAATTTAATAATAAGGCAATGCCTTTGCTTTTGGTATTCATTGGTGTCGTCCTATATGAGATTATTTTTGCAAGAGTTTGTAGTAAGGAATTCGTTAAGATTTTGGTAAGAAATTTCAATCATATTCGTTAGTGCTTGATCCGTAAATGACGCAAGATGGGGAGTAATAATCACTCGAGGATAGTAAGAAGCAAGTTTCTCGACAATGGGGTCAGGGAGGATTTGGTTGGAATTGTCTTTGAAGAAGTAAGCACTCTCTCCCGAAATCACATCCAAGGCCACCCCACTAAGCTTATGAGATTCCACTGCCTCCAGCAACGCCTCCGTGTCTATCAGCTCGCCACGAGCAGTGTTCACAAGAATAGCTCCGTCTTTGACTTTGGAGAGAAATTCTCTATTGATAAGGTGGTGGTTAGAATCTTTGAAATAGGGACTGTGCAGGAGGATAATGTCTGCTTCTTGTTGAATTTGCTCAAGACTGGTCAAGGTGAGGAGATTTTTTGCCTCTTCTGAAGGAAAAGGATCATAGGCAAGGACTTTCGCACCCATCCCGAGAAATGCCTTAGCAGAACAGATTCCTATCCTTCCCGCACCAATAATCGCTACGGTAGAGTGACGGATTTCTTTGGCAAAATATTCATCGTAAGCAATGTAGTTTTTTTGAGAAGAATGTGAAATCATCGCGAAGCTTTTTCGACTTAGTCCCAAAGCAAGAGATACCGCAAGCTCAGAAATAGCCGTTGGTGAATAGGCAGGAACCCTTGCACAAAGTTTGAATCCTAAATCTTTTATAGCCTGAAGATCGATATGGTCATATCCTACGGTACGTGTGAGAAGATATTGGACGCCCATCTTTTTCATGGCAGTGAGATTTTGACGATGAGCCTTGCAATTTCCACGAAGCATAACGACATCAGCTCCTTCACAAAGATCAACATTATCATCAGTAAGTAGCTCTCGGATCAGCACCAGCTCATAACCAAATGTATTCAAAGAATGAAAAAATGCCTCTTCAACAGGTCTAACGCCGTAAGATACTATCTTCATGAGTGGCTCCTTGCAAGTTTCTTTTATTATAAATGATTTGAAATAGGAATTCAACTTTTCCTCAAAAAGCTTCTCTTGACAAAAATATCCCTAAATAATATAATACAGATGCTATTGTTCAATCTTCTATGAATATAGCTATGGATTGGGGACACACTAATATTGTGACTTACCTTGTCAAAGAACAAGGTGCTAAACTCAATGATGATATGATTTTCTGGGCTATTTCTGCCATGCAAGTTGATTCACTTCAAGCCTTATATGATCTTGGTATCACTAATCTAACACACACGAATTTCAGAGGTCAAACCCTTCTTCAATATGCTCAAAGCTATACTCCTCCCCCTTGTCGGGATATGACTGATGAAAAGCGACAAAAAGTGATAGACTGGCTGGAAGAAAAATCTCAATAGATCCTAAGGAGTTACCATGCGTATTTTGTTAATGATGAGTTTTTTATTAGGGATGAGCTTACATGCAAACGAAAAAAGCATTAGCTCTTTCTCCCAAAAAGAACTCAAAGAAGCCGCAACAAAGATTTTCTTTAATGAGACAGGCGGGAATAAGCGTTTTCTTGCTTGGTGGAATCCTACAGAGCCTTTTCCTTCTATGGGGATAGGGCATTTTATTTGGTTTCCTAAAGATCATCAGAGTATTTATGTTGAGACTTTTCCGAGTTTGAAACAGTTATATCGCGAAAAAAATATTGCTATGCCTCCTTTGATGGATACAAATGAAGACTCTCCTTGGAACAGTTACGAAGAATTTACCAATGCAAAATACCTTCTTCAAGCCAAAGAAATCAAACAATTTGAGCAGTTTCTCTATGATACACGTGAAGTGCAACTTGAGCATATTTTTGATCGATTGAAGGCAAGTCTTCCGAAAATGCTTGAAATTACGACTAATAAAGAACATGTTTCCTTGCAATTTCATAGAATGTTGAATACGGAAGGGGGACTTTATCCTTTGATTGATTATGTTAATTTCAAGGGTGAAGGCACAAAAGACTCCGAAAAATTCAACGGTGAAGCTTGGGGATTGTTGCAAGTCCTCGAAGGAATGACAGGCACAGAAACAGGCCAAAGTGCCTTAGATCAGTTTGCGGAAAATGCGGAAAAAATGCTTATGCGTCGCATAGAGAATGCATGGATAGAAAAACAAAAAGACGAATCAATGTGGGTGGACAACTGGACTAAGCGTTGTCGTTCTTATGCTGATAGATCTTATGTAAAATTTATTTGGCGTTATTACTGGTCTGCGATTAAGAGATTCTTTACTTTTAGATAAATAAGGAACTTAGATGAAAATACTTTTATTAATTATGATGATGCTTACTTCTTGTGTTGATAACTCAAAATCTAAACAAGACTCATTGAAGTCTCTATTAGCAGGAGATCTGACAGAGACAGTTTCAGACAGCTCTACAGAAGATGTGCAAAACAATGTAAAGGAGCTTCGTAATTACCCAAAAACACTTTTACCTGACCCTCCTATGCCTAATCTGCCACAGATTGAATTGACAGAGTCGGCAATATACCCAAAAAAAGATCCTCTTATCCGTATCGAAGGGAATGCTACAGAATGGTATTATGCAACTAAAAATCATCAAACTAATTGTCATACAGGTGAAATCCCTTCTTACTATGCGATTTATTGGGATTCTAAACAAAACATTCTTTATAGAGCAAGTTTAGAAAAGACTAATAACATTCCTTTTGAGATTGATTCTACAAAAATCACAGAGCCTTTTTGGTCTTATTATAACAATCAAGAAGTTTCAGATCAGCGTACCAATCTTATCTATGTAGGAAATCTCAGTGCTTTATCTCGTGTTTATATTGATGTAACTAATACGAATGAGCAATATGTGAAAACTCTGAAGCCTATTATGCCCAATGAATATCGCACGACGTTCCGATATTTTGGTGATGTCTATACAAATCGACCAACAGGCGCTTTAACTCCATTTTTGACAAATGATGGTTATACAGTATTGTTTTCAAACCAAAATAAAGAGCTTTTTTCTTTTAATAGTTATAGAATGGATAATGGATTGTTTGATAAATTAGAAAGAGAAACTGATGTGCCCTTTATAACCTTAACAAAAAGCCCTATTTCTAATACAGATAGTAGCTTTGCAAAGCCTTCAGGATCTTTATCTCGTGAAAAAGTCTTAGCGATGAGTCAAGAAGAGGTAGCGAAATTAACCGATGATCAAGTGAAAGAGCTACACCTACTATTGATTGATGATAAGATTAGAGATCGTCTTGTTTGGGTAGAAGATAATCTAGAGGCGATGAATTGTAAGTATGACAGAGAGACAAACTATAAAGCTATTTATCTTGATCCAAAAACGAAATCTTTTTATTTTGCAGAATTTGTTGAAACAAACGCAAGGTTTAAGGCTCCTTCAGAATCTAGCCCAACAATCAAAAATCGTTTCCGTTTTGTACAAAATCTCCCTCAAGCTCAAAGTGTTTATTTTGATTTAGAAACAAAAAAATTTCTACTCGTGACATATTTGAATATTTTTGATCAATTATATTGGAATGATGATGTTGATACATATGCGATCAACCCAGAATGGGATCCTCAAGAGGTATACCCCTATATTGAGGATGTTCCTTTCTGCATTATTTCTGGATCACATGGCAGACCCTTTAATAGTATGGCTAGTTATAAAGGATCAGAAGACTGGCCTAGATACTATCGAATATTTGATCGCTATGGTATCCGATATTATACTATGGTTGATGGCTGGGATTAATATGAATAAATCAAAAACCACCCCGAAGTAGGGTGGTTTTTTTGTATTAGATATGATGAAAATTTTCCAAAAGATAAGCATCTCTCCAAAAATATCTCTCATGAAAAAACGCCATACGAGCAGCTTTGTGCATGGCTTCGTGAAGATGAGGAGCTCTGGAGGCATATTTGTTAAGGAGATCGTCATAAGTTGCGATGATCTTTGGATATTCAGGGTTTCCATTCGAAGCAAGCCAATGGTGGTAGGGATGGTCGTTTGGTATTTCTTGCCCAAATAATTGTCCAATATACATATAAAGCCAAGGGCAAGGGTACAAGCCGGCAAACGCCACCTCAATAGGAGCTTGACGACAGAGCTGATCTAAAAACGCTGTATAATTCAGATTGGCAGAGGTCTCACCTATGGTATGAATAAAATCATTAGCATGGGAGTAGTGTTGGTTGATGTTTTGGATCTCGAGCTGACAGGATTCTTGCATAGCGATATAAAAAGGTACGTCTTCACGATCTGCTTTGGACGCACATAGTGCCGATGCTTGACAAAATTTCTCCAAATAAATAATATCTTGATCTATATAGTAATCGAAACGTTTCTTATCCAGTGTCCCCTGCACAAGCTCAGCGACAAAAGGATCTGAAATGATCGCATCGATGATGTCTTTATTCTGTTGAAAAATACTTTCTGAGAATGTCATCTATTCCTCCTTTATTCATTTCTATTATAAGGATTTCTTGATAGTTTTGTCAATCTCAAGAAAGATTGCTTTGATAGTATTTGACAAGAAGGTGTATTTTTGTTAAAATTAGGGATAATAGTATCAAGGAGGCTCTATGCCTTTGTTAATTCTTTTTTTATTAAGTTTTATTCAGGTGGATATTTTTGCTCAAAGTACATTGGATTTCAAATCAATTAAATCTCCAAGAGGTGTGAAGCTTGTCTATGACGAGTTTAAGGACACGCATACTGTTACTGCCCGTAATTACTACGAACTCGAAGGTTCTGGGATTTGTGGGGGGATGGGTGTTTATAATATGCTATCTCTTAGTTTTGTTTATAGTAATAACACGCTTATACCAACTATCGAAGTCTCTCACCAAAGTCTTGTTGGTCAAGAAAATAAACATTTTAATCTACAAAAATATATCAACGCAAATGAAGTTGATATTTACATTAAAAATGCTAACGAGCCTGCTCAGCGTTATTCTTTTGAGTGGGTGGGTAAGGAATTTGAAGAATTGATTTGGGGGGAGTCCTTGAATAAGGCATCTAAAGAAATTCGTGAATTCAGTAATTCTCGTGATGTAGAATTGTTCCAATTTTTACTTGATCATATTAAAAAAGACACCTATGTTAAGATGCGTTTCAAAAACACTTCTAACAGTGCAACTACCGATATTGAAGTTCCAAGTCGTGATATTAGGACACTTTCAACAATGCTCGAATTTTATAAAACACTATCTCAAAAGCTCCAGTAATGGAGCTTTTTTTATAAATTTCAAAAAAATCGAAACTTTTTAGAAACTCTTGGACTTATATGGGTATAAACTTCTAAATGTATGGGCAAATTAATTATTCAAAGACTTAAGAGCTTTTTGAAACTCTTATTATATAAAGCAAAAAATTTTAATAATATCCAAGCGACATGTGTAGTCGCCTCCTATGAATAAAGGGTAAGTGTAGCGCCAATCTATGCTTGCCCTTTTTATATTGAGGATGTGTGGGTCAAAGATATTTTGTGTAGGCGTTCTTGATAAATGTCAAAAAAATCGAATCTTTTTAGAGAATTAGGACTTATTATATTATAACTTTTCAAAAAAGGAGAATATAATGAAATATGTATTAGCGTTTTTAATGATGTTCCAAACGGTCAATCTCATGGCTAGAGGAACAAGCGAAGCGAATGGAAGCTTCGATATGGACATGGCAAAGCAAAGAGTGCATTCTTCTCGTCATGGTGGTCATATGATGAAAGGTCATCACAAGAATATGCCTAAAGAACTTAGAACTGAATTGATGAGTATTAAAGAAGAGTTTTCTATTGAAAGACTTAAACTTCGCAATGCGGAAAAAAGAGAAAGAATGGACTTGGATACAAGCAGACAGAATCTTCGTGAACAAATGAGATCCGATGAGTCCAACCCTTCTCTACAAACTCAAATGCTCCAATTAGATCAAAAATATTTTGAAATCAGATCAAAATATAAACGTCAGATGTTGGATCTTGAAGAAAAATATGAGAAAAAAGCATTTGCTGTGCGTGAGGCTTGGGTAAGAAATAATTCTTCTAAATAAATATAGGGTGCTTGGATTATGGGGTATCCAACTGCTCTGCAAAATCTCCTAAATTTTTTAGGGGATTTTGTGCATTATGATTGAATGAACACGTAGAATCAGTTATAATTAGGGTATAAAGATACAGGGAATGGGTCATGGATTTCGAACAATTTTATTCAGAGCATAAAGCCTTAGTATACCGTATTTGTCTTGCTAAGACCCATAAAGAATTGGCGGAAGAGAGTACGGCAAGAGCTTTCGTTGAAGTATGGAAGCGATGGGATTATGTTTCTAATATGGAAGCACCTGTGGCTTACGTGATTACGATCGCTAAAAATATTGTAAAAAAAGAATACCTAAAATCAAAAGCTCGTCAGATTTTTCGATTGGATACGATAGAGGATCTTGCGACACATCATTCTCCACAACAAGATGCTTTGAAGAACGAAACGTTAGAAGAGTTTTGGTCGGCGTTGGCTCAACTTTCGGATAGGGAACAGGAAATCATTATTTTAAAAGATATAGAAGAACGGTCTCTTGAAGAATGTACTGAGATATTGAATTTATCATTATCTGCGGTTAAATCTTTGCGGCATAGAGCCAAGGAAAAGCTCTCAAGAATATTAAAAACAGGAGTCCCATCATGAACGATTTAGATAAAATTTTAGAGCAAGTCAAAAATGATACTCTTCCTCATGATGCTATTGATAGGAAGTTTGAGCTATTACTTTCTATCGAACAAAAACAGACTAAAACACCGACTCTGTGGTACGGTGCTTCGTTTGCTTTATTAGCTGTGATTGTCGGGGTGGCACTCTTTGTAACATCTAATAATCTTGACACGGCCTTGACTTTGGTGGAAAATGTTGATGCACTTGGGTACACAGACCAGCTTTACGATTTTCTTTCCTCTTCGCTAGAATAAATATTTAAGGATAAACCATGAAACACGCTTTATTAGTAACCTTTTTGTTGCCTGTTTTGACATTTTCTCAAATGGGAATGGGCAAGGGACATAGTAAAAAAACTTTTAATCTTCAATGGATCTTTGATTATCATATTCAATCAGATAAGATCAAAGAGCAAGCCAACGACATGCATAGGACATTCACTCAAAAACGTAAGATTCTACAAAATGATATTCGTCATTATGAACAAAGAATAGAAATGCTGATCAAACAACAAAAAAATGGGATGGATCATCATCAAGAAATTGCTGATACTTTGATTAAGTTACAAGAATTGTCTAAAGAGTTGCATATTTTGGCAAGATCGCATAATGAAAAGCTTTTTGAGATTCTTGATTCTGCATATTTGGATTATGAGCAAAACGTCAATAAAGCTATTAATAGTATTCAAAAAACCCCTGATCTTTTTATGAAAGAATTACTTGAACGTTATGAGTCTTTTGAAACATCAGGCAAGAAAAAGAAATAATACCGAAAACCATCCTATGCAGGGATGGTTTTAATTTTAAGAGCTAAATCGTTTTGATAGATATTGACAAATATATCAAATTTTGTTACAATATAATGAATCTTATCAAAGGATTCATATATGATTTTCGAAAAATATTACAGTTACGATGACGTACTTTTGGTACCTAATCATTCCACCTTCTCACTAGAAGAGATGTCTTTACGGACGCGTCTTATTGGTGAGATTTTTTTGAATATACCTGTTATTTCTGCGGCGATGGACACTGTTACTGAGCAAGAAATGGCGTCTCAGATCGCAAAACTTGGTGGAGCAGGGGTGATTCACCGTAACATGTCTCCCGAAGAACAAGCTTCTCAAATCTCCAAAATCAAGAAGGAAACAGTAGATCTTACTCAATTTCCTCTTGCCAATCTTGACAAACATTCTCGTTTGATTGTTGGGGCAGCCGTTGCTCCTCAAGACTATCTTTCCCGTCTTCCTCTTCTGGAACAAGCTGGCGCTGACTTTGTTGTCTTTGATGTTGCTCATGGCGATAGTACTTTCTGTCTGAATGCCATCTCCGATTGTAAAGCCAAATTTTCTATCCCAGTTATGGGTGGAAACGCTGCTACAGCCGACGGCACAAGACGTCTTATTGAAGCTGGTGCTGATGCTGTGAAGGTTGGTGTGGGAGCAGGTTCTATCTGTACCACACGTATCATCTGTGGTATTGGTATTCCTCAATTATCTGCGACGATGATGTGTGCAGAAGAATGCCAAAAACATAATATCCCTTGTATTTCCGATGGGGGACTTCGTTATTCTGGCGATATTGTCAAATCTATCGGTGCTGGTGCTAATGCGGTGATGCTTGGAAATATGCTTGCGACGACATTTGAAGCAGCGGGAGAATTGATTACTATAGAAGATCGTAAGTTCAAAAAATACCGTGGCATGGGCTCTGTTGATGCGATTTCTCAAGGTGGATCAGCACGCTATCAGACCGAAAAGAATAAAGCTGCTGTGCCTGAAGGTGTTGAAGGTTTGGTGCCATGTAGTGGTTCTTTGGACGACATTTTACACCAGATTGTTACAGGTCTTAAGAAGGGAATGTGGTACTGTGGTCAAAAAAATATCACAGAAATGAACAATTACAAGCGTTTTATCGAGATCACACCTGCGGGATTGAACGAATCTCATGCTCATGATTTGATGAGTATTAAGTCTGCCCCAAATTATCACAAATAAACCATCTTCGAGAGCTTTTTTGCTTGAGAAATAATAAAAGGACCAATCATGATATTGATTATTGATTTTGGAAGTCAATCGACACACCTCATCCAACGCCGTCTTAATGACCTTGGATATGAATCAGAAATTGTTACTACTCAAATCACTAGCGATGAAATCCTCGCAAAAAATCCTAAAGGCGTGATCTTTTCTGGATCTCCGTCGTCTGTCTACGAAAATCAAGCTCCAAACTATGATCTTAATATTCTCAATCTTCCTTTGCCAAAGCTTGGTATTTGTTACGGTTTTCAGTGCACTGTGCATAATCTTGGGGGTACGGTTGAAGCGACTCCTGTCCGTGAATACGGTGAGTGTCCTGTTTCCCTGCATCAAGACGACCTCCTCTTCAAAGACGTTCCTAAGGACTTTGTAACATGGATGTCCCATGGTGATAGTATTACGAAGTTGCCTGAGTCTTTTAATATCCTTGCTGAATCCAATCACCACCCTGCTGCAGCCTATCATCAAAAGCATCATTTTTGGGGATTGCAGTTCCATCCAGAACTTGCTCACTCTCAAAATGGAACGGTTATTCTTAATAACTTTGCTCAGCATATTTGTGAATTAACACCTTCTGATAACACGATAGAGCATACCTTCCAAAAAATCTCTGCCGAAGTCAAAGAGCAAGTGCACGATTCTCCAGTCTTGATCCTTGTTTCTGGTGGTGTGGACTCAAGCGTTGCTGCTGCCGTCCTTCTCAAAACACTCAACCCTGATAATGTTCATCTCATGTATATTGATACTGGTTTGATGCGTAAAAATGAAACGGCTGAGATCCGTCATATCCTTGCTCAACTAAATGCAAAACATATCCACATCGTCGATGCCAAAGACAGATTCTTCAACGCTTTAGCTGGAGTTTCCGAACCTGAACAAAAACGTAAAATCATTGGAGATCTTTTTGTGACGGTTACCTTGGATGAGGTTAAGAGTTTGAATTTGCCAGAAGATTTCTTCCTTGCACAAGGTACACTTTACACTGATCTTATCGAGTCTGGTAAAGGTGTAGGCAACAAAGCTCACTCTATTAAGAGCCACCACAATGTGAGTTCTCCTCTTATTATGGAAAAACGTGAATCAGGCAAGCTTGTCGAACCACTCAAAGATCTTTACAAAGACAATGCTCGTTCTTTGGGCTTGTATCTTGGAATTCCTGAAACCTTGATCTTCCGTCATCCTTTTCCAGGCCCAGGTCTTGGGGTGCGTGTTGTTGGCGAGGTTACCCCAGAAAAGGCTCGTATCCTTCAAGAGGCTGATGCGATTTTTATTGATGAGCTTCGTAAGAGAGGTCTTTATCAGCAAATTTGGCAAGCCTTCGCTGTCTTTGTGCCTGTAAAGTCTGTGGGTGTGGCTGGAGATGTTCGAAAATATGGTTACACAATTGCACTTAGAGCCGTTTCTTCTATAGATGGTGTGAGCGCAGATATTTTTGAGTTTTCTTTCAAAGATCTCAAGGAAATCTCTTCTCGCATCACAAACGAAATCCGCGATGTCGCACGCGTCGTCTATGATATTTCGTCAAAACCACCTGCTACGATTGAGTGGGAGTAAATTTCAAAATCAAAAACCACCTCATAATAGGGTGGTTTTTTTAAATTTCTCTTGACAATAAATTTAATTTACGTTATACTTAAGTACTTAATTAAATGATTAAATATTAAAGAGGTTCTTGTGAAGGAATTATGTTTTGTTTTGAAGGCCTTAGGTGATCCAAATCGTCTTCGAATGGTATCTGCTTTGAAGGGTAGGGAGCTTTGTGCTTGTCAGTTGCAGGAGTTGATAGGGGTGTCCGGAGCCGCGATCTCTCAGCATATGAACTTGCTTTTGCAAAGCGACATCTGTCATTCTGAAAAGCGAGGGAAGTGGGTTTATTATCAATTAAATCCCAGTTCCTTATTAGATCTCGTTCTTGAAGAGCATCAAAAAACTGAGCTTTTTCACGCAGACCAAGATAAATTAAGAGATATTTTATTACATGAACCTCATTGTTTGGTCGAAATACAGAAGTCTCGTAAAAAGGAGAATTAAATGCAGTGGTTAGAAACTAGTGTTAGATATATGATTTCGTTGATTGGTTTAAGCGAACAATCTGATCAGATTTGGGAGGTTTTTCTCTATCAATTCCTTCTATCTATTACGGAGTTGAGTATTTCATTTTTATTGATTTTATTTATTGTGCAATATTTTATGACATTTATTAACGCTGATAAGATCAGAGAAAAAATCGAAGAAGTTCCTCCCGTTCTGGCTCATATTTTGGCAGCTATCTTTGGGGCGGTAACGCCTTTTTGTACCTGTTCTGGGGTACCGATCTTTGCAGGATTTATGAAAAGCGGTGTCCCAGCTGGTGTGGCATTTTCTTTCTTGATTACCTCACCTCTCGTTAACACTATTGCTTTGGCAGGGCTTTGGACGGTTTTTGGAGCAAAAGTTGCTATTCTCTATGTATTTTTTGGTCTTGTTGCAGGGGTTCTTGGAGGGATGATTCTTGCTCGTTTTAATGTTGAAGAGCTCTTGCTTCGAAAATTTCAAGCAAAAACTTGTTGTGGAACAGAAGAATCACCTTGCTGTGATGACGCTAAAACAAACCAAGAATGCTGTGAATCCAAAGAAACTGATTGCTGTGATGACGCTAAAACAAACCAAGAATGTTGTGATAATGAAGAAGTTGAAAACACAGAGGCAGTAATCCCTCCTCGGAATAGAATCAAAGATGCGTGGCTTGAAAGTGTTAATATTGTTCTGCCTGTGATTCCTTACCTTGTGATTGGATCAGCGATAGGAATAGCTATCACGATGGGATTTAGTGAAGAATTTGTAGAATCTCTGGCTAATTATAGCCCTATTGTGACAATTCCTTTAGCGATACTCCTTGGAGCACCTATTTATACAAGCACGATCGCGATATTGCCTGTAATAACCAGCCTTTATGCAAAGGGTCTTGGGATTGGGGTTACTTTCGCATTGCTTATGTCGATAGGCGGTATGTCCTTCCCTGAGTGGAGTTTGCTAGCTGGGATGATGAAGAAAAAACTACTCTTTCTGTTTATTTTGGTAACAGGCTTGTTGATTATGACGATCAGCTATCTTTTTACTATTTTAGAATTTTTTCAGATTATTTAAACCTTATATATCAAAAAAACCACCTTAAAAGAGGTGGTTTTTATATTGACTAAGAGTGAATGATATAATATAATATTGTTGATTATAAGATTTGAGGTTATGATGAGAAAGTTGAAAGCGATAAAGCATATACAAAAGATCAGGGAAGAGCTTGTAGGTGATCTGAAGAGTTTTTTAACTGAGCAGTATGAAAGTCGACTCAAGATTTTTGGTCAATACTCAAAAGAAACAGGTAGTGATATTATCATTGGGGATTCTTTGACGCAGCAATTTGGTGGTTTTTCTGATTTGAAAGAATTGAATCTACTCAATATGGGCATTTCTGGAGATAATATTGCTGGGGTGAGAGCGCGTCTGCAAAAGTGTGTGTATGATTTTGCTCCCAAAAAAGTCTATCTACTTATTGGGATAAATGATATGGGTCAAGCTAAGAATAATCAATATATCATTGATGGTATTTTGAAGATTCGTGAGGAAATTTTGTCCCATGTGGCTGATTGTGATGTTCAAGTGATTTCTCTTTTACCTATTCATTCTGATGTAAGCAAAAAAAATATCGTCAAGCATTTTGTCAAACCTCGCTCCAATACCAAAATTAAACAAATCAATCAGGAACTTCATCATATTTTGGGAGATAAATTTTTGGATTTATGGAGTCTTCTAATCGATGAAAACGAAGAGCTAAAGTATGAATTCACTTCAGATGGTTTACATCTCAGTGATGCGGCCTATAAGATCTTTTTAGATTTCTTGAAAAAAGTTCATCTGTAGACTGGAAATGTATTTCCTGTGTAAATTATTTATAGGTAGGTATCTATGTTAAATATTGTTATTCCTATGGCTGGGAAGGGTTCTCGTTTTTATGATCTCGGTTATACATGCCCAAAACCTCTTATTAAGATTGCTGATAAACCTTTTTTCTACTATGCAGCAAGTAGTCTAACACGTTTTGTTTCCTATGAAAAATTAATTTTTGTTGCGCTAAAAGAGCATAATCCAAATAATGAGCTTGTTGATGCGATCAAATCCTTCTTCCCTGATGCCGAAATCAAACTTCTTGACGAAACACCTCCAGGAGCTGTTCTCACAGCAAAAGAAGGTGTGGATTTGATAGATAATGATTTTCCTATTATTTGTAATGACTGTGATCACCTTTTTTACAGTCAAGAACTCTATCAAGGTCAAGATCTTTTTAGTGAATTAGATGGGTTTTTGATGACATTTTTTGCAGATAGCCCTGCTTATAGCTATATCAAAAAAGATCAAACAGGTCAAATTACAGGCACAGTGGAAAAAAAGGTTGTGAGTAATGAGGCAATAGGTGGTGTTTACGGTTTTAGAAATAAACAAACCTTCCTCTCAGCATGTGAGGAATACCTAAAGACTTGTACCTATAAAGAATTCTTTATTAGTGGCTTATATAACACTCCTACGATTAATAATATTAAAGCATTTGTTGCTGATTTTAATATATCGTTTGGTACTGTTGATGAGTTTCAAAAGGTCAAAGACAATCAGATCTTTACTATGTGGAATAAATAAATGCTAAATGTATTTTTTGCTATTATTTTGCTAATATTTGGATATTATTTCCGAATGCTCCGAACAATGTCTATTCTACGTCCTTATATCAATACTCCTTTTACAGGGTATTGGCATTCTTTGGCTTTGGGGTATCTTTTTGAATTTTTCTTTCCATTTAGGATTTATGATCTTGTTCGTACTCTTTCTTTTGCTAAGATTAGTAGAGTTTCTTGGGAGATTCCTCTTGCAGCAACTGTTATCGAGAGAACCTTTGATTTCTTATTTCTGAGTTTAATACTTTATTTTTTGTCTTTGCATTATTTAACACCTTTGCTTATATTTTTTATTTTATTATTAGTGTTCGTATTGTTACCAACGATCTTACTTAAAAAGTTCTATTATTTTTCTTCTTCTATATTCAATGATAGAATTCGGACTTTTTTATTGAGTATCTATTGGTCTATATTTAGGATTCGCAATGATTTAACTCTTAAAAAATTTATCTATATTTCTTTTATAAGTATGATGGTTTGGGTTTGTTATTTTCTGTCAATCTATTTTTTAGCACAAACGATCTTGGATATCAAAACGATTGTTTACTATCAATTTGTACAACTTCAGCATATTTCAATATGGAATATTTTCCATACTATGCCTAAACATATACTAGTTTTTTATTTTCTATATATTTTTGTTCCTATATTCTTGTCCTTTTTGATTGCGTATCTTATCAAAGATAATAGCCAGAAACAATACCATATTGCGCCTTATAGTGCTGAAAAAGACAGTTTAGATTTTTATAATACCTTTTTCACGGGTCTTTACACTGATGAAAGCGAACTCTACTACAAACTGACTAATTCTGGCACTCGTTTGGCAGATCTTAGTGCGGCATCCGATGCTAAGACATTTTTGATAGAAGATAAGGACAAGGTTTTTATCCGAAAAATTGCTTTAAATACCGCAAAACAAAAATTAAAATTACAATTTCAATGGTTACAAGAATATTCTCATTTACCTATCCCCAAGATTTATGATTTTAAAGAATCTGATCATTTATTTGTATATGATATGGAGTATTTTTTAGGTAACAATTTTTTCACAACAATTCATTTATTGCCGGTGGAAGATTCCTTTGATATTATTCAAAAAATTCTTCTTACTATTCAAAATAATTACCGTGAACAAAAAGTCAATATTAAAGAATTTACCGATCACTATTTCAAAACGAAACTTCTCGAAAATCGGGATGCTATTCTACAAAACCAGATCTTTGATGAATTATCTAACCACGCTACTCTTCTTGTGAATGGGCTTGAAGTTCCTAATATACTTCATGAGCAAACCCTCGCTAAAATGAGCTTGTATAATGATACCTTGAGTTATCCTATTTATCAAATTCACGGAGATTTGACAATTGAAAACATCTTGGTTAACATCAATAAAGAATATATTATCATTGATCCTTCTCCGCACAATATCAATATTTTTGCTGAGTATGCAAAGTTATTTCAGTCCTTGCATGCAAAATATGAACATGTCAAAAATTCTTCTTTTGAGTATCAAGAGAAGAAGATTAATTATGCTCAATACGCTACTCTTCAATACGAAAAACTGTTTGAAATGTTACAGGAATTTATCTTGCAAAAACATGGCAAAGAAGGACTTAAGACCACCTATTTTTATGAAGCAATATGTCACATTCGCACAACCAGTTACATGGTCAAACTAAAAGACAATAGAGCTTTGTTAATGATAGGACTGGCTGGAAAAGCTCTTAAAAAATGGCAAGAAGAGGTGTAAAATGAATACAAAATTATTAATTTTTGATATGGATGGCACCCTGATAAACAGTGCTGATGCTAATTATCACGCCTATTCTAATGCATTAAAGGAGGCGGGGATTCTATTATCTCGCGATTTTTTTGATGTACACTGTTTTAATGGGCAGCATTACACACAATTTTTACCTCAATTAATGCCAAATTTTTCTGAAGATGAGATCAAAAAAGTTCACAAACGCAAGCAAGAAATTTATGCTCATAATATGCATATGCTTACGATACACCCATATTTATTCACACTAATCAATCAAAATCACAAAAATATGCTCTTAGCTTTAGGTACAGGTGCGGCTCGAGAGGCTGTCAATAATGTGTTGCCTACAGTTGGTTTGGAGGATGTTTTTGATTTTATTGTTACAGGGGATGATGTGGTCAATAAAAAGCCCCATCCTGAATGTTTTCTGACTATTATGGATCATTTCAAAGTGACACCTGAAGAAACTGTGATTTTTGAAGATAGTGATATAGGTTTAGAAGCTGCAAGAAAATCAGGAGCTTGGGTGATGAAAGTTGAGCAATGGGCTAGATAAAAATCAAATACTAAGGAAATAAAATGTTATCAATTATTGTACCATGCTATAATGAAGCGGAAAATTTGCCTATTCTTGTCGAAAAGCTACAAAACCTTATCAATTCAACATCACATACGGTAGAAGTGATTTTGGTTAATAATGGATCTACAGATGCTTCTGCAGAGATTTTAGAAAGACTACTTCAAGGTCAAAAAGCCATCTCATCAATTCTTGTTCCAATAAATAAAGGTTATGGAAATGGTTTAAATCAAGGCTTTAATGCCGCACAAGGAGATGTCCTAGCCTGTACCCATGCCGATATGCAGACTGATCCCATGGCTATTATTGTGGCGTATGAAAAGTACCTTGAATTGACAAAAAACACAAGTGATAAAGTTTTGATTAAAGGGCGTCGAATTAATCGCCCTGTTGTAGAGCAGATTTTTACAACATTTATGCAAATATACACAAATCTTAAACTAAAAACTCATCTCTCAGATATTGGCGCACAACCAAAACTTTTTTCCAAAATCTTTTGGGATAGTATTAAAAATCAAGCTCCATCTGAGTTTGCTTGGGATATTTTTGTGCTCTATCGCATGCATAAAATAGGTCGCATTGAAACGATAGATGTCGATTACTCATTGCGTCAATTTGGTGAGGCAAAGATGGGATCTGGATCTTGGAAGGCAAGAATAAATTTGTGTAAACGAATGTTCACTACCATCAATAATTTAGCAAAAAGCATGAATAAGGACCTATAAATGATAAAACAATTCATTATTAAACATAGGTTTTGGGTTGATTTGGTATGGTTTATTCTTTTGGGGCAAATTATCTTGTCAAATGCCCTTCCAACTGCCTTACAAAATCCTAATGATCTACCTACTCTTGATCCGACTTCTTTAAGTGTGCCTTATTCTGTTCCATTAAATTGGCATCAATTGAATGGAGGATTTCAGGAGTTTGAATCTAAAGAACTCTACGAAAGTGTAACAAAGATGGAATACTGGGGTGACAATCACCTTTTAATGCCTATATATAGAGCATTGAAAACAGGAATTCATCTATCTAATCTTGGTTACAATGAAGGATTTCGAAAAACCGAGCTTGATCCAGCTAACCCAATGAACTACAAGGCTCTCTTTTCCTCTACCTGGAATAATATGGCTCAGATCTTGTACCATATCATCCCAAATGATCTAAAACATATTAGAACCCTCGAACAAGAAAAACAAGTAGCAAAAATTATCATAAATTTTCGTTACGTTTTAGCTTATATACATTTATTAGGGATGATTCTTTTTTTTGTTGCTCTATATAAAAGGATGGGGTCTTGGTATGCATATGGCTATGCTTTGCTTTTGGCTCTAAATCCAGGTATTTTTTTATCAGCAGGAAACTTGTATAATTTCATTCTTTATCCGATGTTTCTCTTGGCTTATATAGTCTACTTTGCTCCGTCTCTCATTACAGATTATTCTCATAAAAAAATGTCTTATTTTGTTTTGGGATTTACTATACTTAATACTATTTTTAGTTATTTTGGTTCTTTATATTATTTAATCTATACATATGCTCCCGCAATTGCAACATTTGTTGCTATAGAATTGATTTTTCTATACAAGAATTGGAATAGCTCTGAAGCCCCCCTCAATTCGCTGTACCATTCTATATTAAGAATCTTAACTTTATTCTTTGTTTCGATTATTCCTTTTATTATTATATTTTTTATTGAGATGCGAGAAATGGTTGCTCTTTATGGCGAAGAAGCAATATCACTCTTTAAGAGTCGACAAAAAACTAATTCTTTTGGAACAAACTATCTAGGAAGCACTACTAGAATTACTTCTTTCAAAGCTTTTCTGATTCATTTTTATCGTTATTATCTTTCTATGCTCAATTTGTTCTGTACTATACCAGCACTTTGGATAGAGTATTTCATGCCAAAGTTACTCCTTTTTATTCCTCCCATATTGCTCAAGTTAAAAATCAAGTATTTACTGATAGCCTTTTGTTTATTTCTCGGGATTTATACACTCAAACTTCGTAATAAAATACTTCCTATTTTTATCTATAGCGGTATTGCTGTAGTAGTGTACTTTGTATGGACTTTAGGTTTGAATCTAATTTCTTCAGTAGCTGCATATCATCAACATATTAGTGGATATGTCTATGCAACATATATAGATATTATTATTATGTTACTTATTGTCAAAACCCTTTATATAAGAGCAGAGTTTACACCAGCAAAAAATGGTAAGAAATAGAGGTATAATATGAATATAAAACACTATCCAACTAAGTTTTTCTCCTTACTATTTATTAGTCTTTCTTTTATCTTTTCGCTCTTTTATTTTTACCTTATGCCACTCCATTGGGATGATTATCTGTTTGATCAAGAATCTATTCTTCCTATCTATTCTCTTGCTGAGGCACACAGTCCTGGTAGACAAGCAAGTGTCCTGATTCATACGATTAGCACACAAATTTTTGGTCCCTTATTAGGACAGGCACTTAACTCTCCTTTATTAGGCATTAAAGTTATTCATAGTCTTGTTTCAAGTTTAATCTTATTAACTATTTGGCTTATTAGCGCTTATTATATTTCAAACACAAAAAGACAATTCTATCTTAGCTTATTTGTTATGCCACCGCTTCTTTTTTTGCTGTATATTTCCTCTATAGAGTTTACTTTTGTGTCTCAGGTATTTGGTGGATTTGCGTTTGCTTTGATTACTATGATACCAATAATAGAGTATTTCAAAAATAAAGAGATATCATGGTTTGATACTCGTTATTATGGATTATGGATCGCTTTATTATTTATGGGTACTCAAATTACAGAAGGTGGAAGCCTACCTGTAGCGGGATTTTCTATCTTAGCTATTACTTTTATTCGTTACACTAAAGATGAAAAAGGATACAAACTCCTTCATTTTTTATTTTTGTACATAGCTTTATTTTTATTTTCTATCTTTAGGACATCAATCACAGGTGGTCAACAGAATCGTGTTTTACAATTGAACTTTTCTTTGCAATATATATACAAGATGCTATTCCGTGGATCCTTATTTCATGATATCACTATTATTGTTGGAATTCTCATAACAATAGCTTACGGAGTATATTTTCTAGATAAATTCATCAAATCTTTGTCGACGGAATATAACTGGGAAAATGACAAAACAGGTATATTGATTTTCTTTCTTATGCTCTCATCTATTAGTAGTATCATATTATTGATTATTCAACAAGCATTTTATGTTGATCAAGCACTGTGGATCTTATGGATCGCAGAGCTAATGTTTATTATTAACATCAGTACTAAATTTCCACAAATTACACTTATAATCCCTACGGGAATATTAGCGCTATGGGTATTATCAGCAAAATCTTTTATAGAAGATAATAGACACAGACCAGATCGTACTTCATTATTTATGATTCAATCCAAAAAAGATTGGTTTTATGTTCAACGTTTTATCGACGCTGATAAAAATAATGCCAATTCTATCTCATTCACAGCTGATGAAGTTAAAAAATATGATTTGGCACTTGCTTTCAATAAAGAAGGTGTTCTTGCATATCCTCCGATTTCTGAATTTATGTATAAATATGGGTATACAAAAAAAGTGATTCCTATAATTAGAAAATCAAATCAAAACTTAAAATAAAAAACTGAGAAATATTCTGAGAGCAAAACTACACTTATTTTATGTTCAATTACAGTAATTTCTTTCTTATGCTTTGAAAAAATGATCTGCTTGAGCTTTAAGCAAGCTGCTTTTATATCATTACTATGCCTACGAATTTCAGTGAAGAGAAGATTTATTTTTAGATTTTATAGCATACCTGATACACAAAACCCACCCAAATCGGGTGGGTTTTTATTCTTTAATTTGATAATTTACAATCGCTACATATCCTGTAAACACCGTACCTATGGGGTAAATAAAAAGTCCACTAGAAGAACTAGTGGACTTTTTATTGCAGGGAGAAGGATTCGAACCTTCGAAGGCGTTGCCGGCAGATTTACAGTCTGCTCCCTTTGGCCGCTCGGGCATCCCTGCATTTGTAGATATATTATAGTACTTTTTAATTACTTTGTCAATAGTTTTGAAAGTTTTTTTTGATTTATTGCCGTGTCGGTATTTTCAACTATTTATTTAAAAGAATCTTTAAAAGAGCTTTAGATACTTGACATTTGTCTCCGATAAGTGTATACTTTTTTAGTAGAATTTTTAGAATATAGGCATATATCAATTTTAATAGGAGGAATCTTCTGATGAAGATATCTATCTTAACAGTAATGCTAGCATTAGCTATTACTTCTTGTTCTACAAGAGAATACAGTCTTGATGTTGTTTATGCGAATAACGGCACTGAAAAGCCTGGTGGTGATATTGCAGGAAGTCAATATCCAGACGTTGTAACAGCTTTGGCTGGTACTTGGAAGTCTACACATGCAACAACTGTCAAAGACACGACTTTTGTTTTTGATGGTGGGGCTTTGAGAGTCACAGATCCGAGTGGGACAAAAACCTATAGCTATGTTGGTGATGCTGTCAATGCTATTGGTTTAGGTTACATTGGTTACACAGATGGCTTTGCGTATCGTTCAACAGGAACATCGTTGAACCGTGTTACTTTTGTGAATGGAGTGGCTCAAGACATTGATATTTATGCAGCTGAGAAGCAGTAGTCTTGTAAAAAAGTTATTCAAAAAAATCACCCGAATAGGGTGATTTTTTCTATATATGTTATTTGATAATGTTTTGAAGGATGATTTGCGTCTGTGGTGGTGAGGCAACAATAGAACCTTCTTCAAGATCAAAGCCTTAACTAAAGGTATTATTCACAATTCCACCAGCTTCTTTTAAAATCAAAACCCCTGCAGCTATATCCCAGGCTGAGATCTTGAAATAAATTGCTCCATCAATACGCCCATCGGCGACATATGCCAATGCAAGAGCTGCAGAACCAAGGTTACGGACGGATTGAAATTCCTCGATCAAAGTGTGGTAAATATCCACAAACTGAGGCTTATAGGTACCAAGACAAAGAAAGCTTTGAGAGGTCTTTCTTTCTTTGCTAACGGTGATTTTTTGACCATTGAGGAAAGCACCCTCTCCTTTGATCGCGTGAAAAACCTCTCCTAAAATGGGATTGGAAACAAGAGCAACAATAATATCATCTTTATAAGAAAGAGCAAGACTGAAAGATACAAAAGGAAGTTTTCTAGTAAAATTAATCGTGCCGTCAATGGGGTCGATGATCCACTTATAATCGGAGATATTGCTTGAGAGGCCTTCTTCTTCACCAAGGATCGCATGATCTGGATAGTAACTAGAAATAATTTCTCTGGTGATTTTTTCAATTTCTTGGTCATAGATTGTTACAGGATCTTTTTCAGATTTCCAAGTAATATCTTGTTTCTGATAAAATCCTTCTTTAAATATGTTTGAAATTTTAGATTCACATTCAAGAGCGACTTTTAAAAAATCTTGAGTATTCATAAGACCTTCCTATTACGGATATGATTTATTATATTGCTTATCTCTATACTTGTCAATGATTTCTCTAAAGATAACTTAAAAACTTTGAAAATTAGCAGAATATTTCTTGACAAATATTCTAAGTTATATTAAACTGTATGCAGTTCAAAAGCAATGATCCTTCTTCAAAACAAATGATCCTTCTTCAAAACAGTTTAGAGGTTTCGAAAATGTATAATTTTCTTGAAAGATTGTTTTCACTTGAATTTAACCACGCTCGATTAGATGTTTTAAAAATGAGCCATATTATGGCACTTTCTGCAACACCTATTTTTATTTCTTTGTCTACTGATATAAAATCCTAGGGATGTATACTTTTTGTGTATTTTCCTAGGATTTTTTCTATGCTTAAATAATTGAATAATATAAGTATTTAATTATTTAGGGTAGTGTTAAATCTTTTAAGTGTAATTAATTATAAGATTTTCTTTTATTTAAAAAAAAGAAATAAATTAGTTGTTGACAAAATATATTAATATTTTATAATATGAGTATAAAACAGTAAATATATGACTGTAGTATATTCATTATTTCATAGGAGGCGTACTATGCGCAAATTGGCATTATTGGCAATGTTAGTGCTCAGCACAAACGTATTTGCACAAGGGAATGATGCTACCCCAGCAGAGATCAAACACGGTTTGACTTTCTACTTGGACACATTCTCAGGACAATTAAATTCCAACAATAAAGATGGAAAATTGTTCTCAGGAAACGAGTTTGAGTTTGGTGTATCTTATAGCCAAAACTTCTCAACAGTACCTTGGTTAGGTTTCTGGACAAAAGCTCTTGTAGTAACAGGTATTAACCCTAACTACACACGTGATGGTGCTTGGGCTGGATCTGGGTCTTATGTAGTTTATGGCTACGGAATGCCTAGAGTTCAACTTGGTTTGGCTTTTGGTGACTACGGTTATTTAGCTGTTGACACAAGAGGTCTTATGGCTGTTGGTGCTTCCTATGGAATGAAATTTGCTGATATCCATTCTGTTACTGTTGGTACAGATTTAGAGTTTTGGATGATTCCTTTCTCTGGATATGGTAGAGGAAACGTTGACACAGATGGCGATGGTGAACCTAATTCAGCTATTGCTCAAGGTGGATTTGAATTTATCGATCTTTTCCAAGTTTACGCACAATATAGTGTAGCTCTTGGTAAAGGATGGGGATACAAAACTTCTGCTAAATTTAGATTTGGTGGAAACGATTCTGCTAAAGCATTTGGCGAAAGCTTTGCTTTCCGTTGGGAAAACCAAGTTTCTTGGGCAGCACTCAATGGCTTCGGTCTTTGGGGACAAGTACGTTACCACGTAAAACCTTTTGCACCAACTGCAGATATGCATAATGTATATTTACAAGCTGGTCTCTGGTACTCTTTCGATCTTGGTGTAAAGAAGTAAGAACCAAAACACTTAATCAATAAGTTATTCAATCATAAGGTCGTGTATATTTTGTACATGACCTTATGATTTATAATTTTTAATCATAAAACTATTATTTTTTCGGACATTAATGCCGATTATTTCTAAATACCATTGAATTATTTTATAAGTTGGATGGTTTCTAGAAATAGATCCAAAACGATTTTTGTGAAAAATCTATGGTTTTATTTTATTATAATTAATATTATATTCAAAATTCTATTAAGGAAAATACAATGACAAGAATTGTCTTATGTTGTAGTGCTGGTATGTCAACCAGTTTATTTGTTCAAAAAATGGTTGATCATGCAAAAACAGAAGGAACAGAAATTATAATGGACGCTATTTCTGTAACAGAATTAGATGCTTACCTACAAACTCATGAGGTAGATCTTGTATCTATTGCTCCTCAGATTCGTTTCCAAGAAGCGCAAGTAAAAGCAAAAACCGATAAACCTGTCTTTGCTATTGATATGAGAGACTACGGGCTTATGAATGTAAGTAAAGTTTTACCTGAAATGATTGCTGCTGCGAACCAAAAATAATACAAGTAATTTTTAGGGGACGCTATAGACGTCCCCTAAATTTTTCTATTTTAAAGGACCCTCAGATGACAAAAGAAAAAGGTATATCAATCTACCCTTTCCATGCTGACCTCAAGCAAAATTTAGAATACATTGAAAAAGCTGCTCATTATGGTTTTACTAGAGCCTTTACTTGTCTTCTATCTGTTGATACAGACAGAAAAGATGAGATCGTAAAAGAATTCAAAACAACTATTGAACATGCAGAAAAACTTGGCATCAAAGTGATCGCTGACGTTGCTCCTAATGTGTTTTCAGGACTTGGAATCTCTTACGATGATCTTTCTTTCTTTAATGACCTTGGAGCTACAGGGATTCGTTTGGATCTTGGTTTTACTGGGAATGAAGAGTCTATGATGACTTTCAATGAATATGGACTTAAAATTGAACTTAATATGAGTCAAAAAACTCATTATCTTGACACAATTATGGATTACAAACCTAACACTAACAACTTGATCGGCTCCCACAACTTCTATCCACACCGTTTTACAGGCTTATCAAGAGAGCATTTTGAATTCTGTACTAGACAATTCCAACAGTACAATCTTCGTACTGCAGCCTTTGTAAAGGCACCTTCTGCCCATATTGGACCATGGCCTGTGAGCGAAGGCCTCTGTTCCCTTGAGGAGCACAGAGATCAGGCGCTCTCCTACCAGGTGAAGGATATGTTTGTCAACTTAGGCATGCATACGGTATTGATCTCTGAATCCTTTGCTTCTGACGCTGAGTTGGAGCTTATGGGTAAAATTGATCCTTACTTGCTCCATTTAGAAGTGGAACTTGTGAAAGATATCCCTGCTGTCGAAAAATCTATTGTTCTTGATGAATTACACTTCCATAGAGGCGATGAGGGAGAATACTTGCTTCGTTCCACACAAAGCCGCGTGAAGCATAAGGGCAAAACATTCCCTGTCTTCAACGCACCTAAAATGATCAAAAAGGGTGATATCTTGGTTGAATCATCTGAATATGGTCATTATGCTGGTGAGTTGCATATCGCTAAAAAAGATATGCCAAACTCAGGTAGAACCAATGTTGTTGGTAAGATTAAAGATACAGAGCTTGGTTTGATTGATAAAATTGGAACTTGGCAGAAATTTAAACTTATCGAAGCGAAATAAAATCTAAACAATCGAAAAGGAGATCTGAAATGACAAATGAAAAGTTAGAAGAAGTCGTTATGGGGCTTGTTGGATTTGCTGGAGAAGGAAGAAGTCTTTCTATTGAAGCTCTTCGTTTTGCACGTCGTGGTGAATTTGATCAAGCTGATGCAGCGCTTAAAGCAGCAAATGAAGCTCTTTTAGAAGCTCACCATATCCAAACAGAACTCATCCAAGGTGAGATCCAAGGTGACAACATCCACATTACTTTATTGATGGTTCATGCTCAAGATCATTTGATGAATGCTCTTCTTGCAAAAGAACTTGTTGAAGAATTAATTATCGATAAAAAAGAAATGAGCAAGAAATAAGTTGTTCATCCAAAAAACCACCCGATTTGGGTGGTTTTTATTTTTGTTTTAATAAATTAAGAGATCGCCATATATATGTATCTAAATCTGTGAAATCTAAATCAGTATGATTTTTGATTTCTTTCATAATCTCAAAAAATGTTCTGAAGTCGTTAGGTCTTGGGTATTGATCACTTTGAAATTCACCTAGAGGTTTTATTAAAGGGCTTTCTTTCTTGATATCATTCCACTCTATCCTACTCATAAGGATCTCCTATAATAAAACCCTTTCCGAGAGGGAAAGGGTTAGAGATTATCTAAGATGAATTCAAATTCTTTATAATTGATACTTTCGCTGATCTTTTGTTCTATTGTTTTTTCTTGGAGTGTGTGTACTTGCTGTAAGGTTGGTAGATCCACAACTTTGATAGTACTTGGATACTCAAGAGTCAGTTTCACAGTGTTTTCTTCGTTCAAAAACCACGTCACACGGCGTGATGTACGTTGTGCGTTTGTACCGTATTTATCAAGAAGTTTTTCGGATAGTGTATAAAAAGAGAAATAGTCTGAATTGAGCATGATGGTAATTTGGTAATTTGTGGTTTGGTAAAGATCAAGATGAACGCGTTTGATAGCGTTGTTATTCGTGTTATTTCCTTTTAGGACAAGAGTTACAGGAGTAGGAGGGATCAATTGCTTGAGTAAAATATCTTCAGAAGGAATGATATCTTTTGAGTTTTTTACAACTTCTAACACTTCATCTGAATTCATACCTAATTTGATCCCAAAAAAGTTAAAATCTTGTGAAAAACTAAGACTATGCAATGTGAGAAATATAAATAAAATAGGACTTCTCATCAGTACTCCTCTTAATCATTCCCCAAAAGATAAGTCAAAAAGTTCTTCCAGCCAGCATTTCCGTCTGGTTGATAGTCAATATTCATGAGTTTTTGAGCGATTTGTTCTATACCTTGAGCAACGTTAGATCCTGGATTAAGGATAGTGAAAGGAATTTGTTTTCTGACAGCAGCAGAGACAATAGGTGAGTCGGGAATATAACCCAAAGGAGAAAGATCAAGATTTAAGAATCCTTTAGAGATTGAGATGATCTTGCTTGCAACTTTTTCTGCTTCTTTTTGGGAAGAAACCCTATTCACAACGAGTTTTAAGTTTGGAATTTGGTGATGATCGAGAGCAATGGACTTGATCACACCGTAAGCATCCGTGATAGATGTAGGCTCTGGTGTGGTAATAACAATAGTATCATGAGCGATGGCTGCAAATTGAGTAACATTAGAGGAAACACCAGCAGCTGTATCAATTATCAAATAATCCGCATAGTTTAATTGAGCAATTTCTTTGATAAAGTGCAAACGCTCTTCTTCTGTCAAATTTGCTAATTGGCTTAATCCAGACGCACCCGCAATCAAATCAATCCCAAAAGATGTAGGAATAATGATTTCTTTAAGGGATTTTTGTCCTTTTAATACATGATAGAGATTCAATTTAGGGATCAATCCTAACAAAACATTAACATTAGCTAAACCTAAATCCGCATCCATGATAACAACACGACGACGCTGGTTTGGGTTACTAGGGTCTTTTTGGTTTGCAATTGTGATTGCAAGGTTTAATGCAAAATTACTTTTACCAACTCCGCCTTTACCAGATGTGATAGTAATGATACGTGTGCGAGAATTTTCTTGGTTGATGAGGTGCTTTAATTCATTAGTCGTGTCTGCATGAGTTGACATTTAGTAGCTCCTTAACATAGAGAATCATGGATAAGTCGATTTATATCTGCGATTTTGAAATCTTGAGGGATTTCTTGTCCATCGGTGAGGAAAGACAATGGTTTTTTATATTTGTAAGCAAGGGATAAGATGGAACCTATTGTAGCCGTTTCGTCCATTTTACTCACTAAAATATGATTGATATTTAGGCAACTATATTGCTCAAAAATCATTTCAAGATCAGAGGCTTTAGTTGTTGCACTTACAACAAGATGCACGTCTACTTTTTGTTCAATTTTATGAATCCAATGTGCAATCTCTTCTATTGCGATTTTTTCTTTTGGACTAAGACCAGCCGTGTCAATCAGGGTGTAATCATAAATAATTTCTTGACTATTGATAATATCGAGAAAACTCTCTTCCTTAGACGCACTAAAGTAAGGTGATTTCATGTAATTAGATAGCGTTTCAAGTTGTGAATCGTTACTTAATTTGTGATTATCAAGGGAAACAAAACGAAACTTCTTTCGTCTCGCTAGCCCCAAATGTGCGGCAAATTTTATCAAAGAACTAGTCTTACCCACACCTGTACTTCCAACAAAAACAATATTTGATCCAAATTGATAATCGTCCAAGTTAATATTTTGATGAGGGATATGAGCTTTTAGGAAATCTTTTGCAGCATTAATGATGAGTGTCTTATCTTTTAAAATCTCGGAAGAATCCTCAATTGACTCAATGAAATTAGTAATAAAAAATCTAGAAAAATCTTTTTCAGCAAGAAATTGCTCTACCCATCTGATGTGCTGTTTGCAAATCTCCAAATCATTAGGCAAACTACGTTCCTGACTAATTTCATGATGAAAAAGATCAGTTTGAGCGTTTTTCATATGAGTAGAAAGTAAAGACTTCATGTTTTGAAATTCTTGTTTCATATAGGACAATTCAGACTGCAAACTCTCAAACTCTACATTTTTAGGAGCTGCTTTTGAAATTGTAGGAGCTTTTGGGGCAGTTGGTCTTGTAATAGGATCTTTTTTCTCTAATTGAGAAATCTTCTCCGCAACACGACTCACACTTTCAATAGCAAATAAAGTTTCTTCAACATTTTGTTTTGCTGTTTTGGCTTTTTTAGCAGATTGTTGTAGAATGTTTTTTTCGATAGAACTAAGAGGTTTAGGCTCTTCTGTCAAACTAAAAGTCGAAACAGGCATAGGAAGTTCAGGAATAGCCACCATTATCTCATAAACAGTTTGCGTTTTTAATCCCATCAAAGATGGGATTTTCTTTTCATTATGGGTTACCAAACGCACTTCTTTAAATGCAGGATCAAGTCTTTTGGCTTGATTAAGTTGATCAAAAGCTTCTTTTTGGGTTTTCCCTTGAAAAGTATGATAACGCATCTGTTCCTCTTTAATATCAAAAATTGAATAATACGTATATATTATAAAGTAAATTTTCTTTTATCGCAATTTTTTGACAAGTTTTTTTAGTATAATTATTTAAGTATAAGTCTAGATATATTAAAGCTTTATTGGTAGCTGATCACTCCTAATTGTTCAACCGCTAAAGAAGAAGGCACTTCTGAGTATGCGATAATTGCTGTGTTAGGAAAGGAATGAACAAGAATTTCCCTGACCAGACGACGTACTCGTTTGGAACAAAGAACAACAGGATTGATTCCTTCTTTTAGTCGTTGTTCGATGGCGACGCCACATGTGTGGACGAAGCGATTCATATTTTCATTATCTAATGTAGACACATAACCTTGAGGGGTATTTTCGATAGAGTTACCGAGAATTTCTTCCCATTCTGGATCGAGTAACAATGTTTTTACTGTATTATTTTGGACAAGATTTGGATCAGAAAGAATTTGTTTGCCAAGCACATCACGAATTTGTTCTACCACAGCATCGATATGAGGCAAGGTATTACGGTAATCGGCAACAACTTCCAAAATAGGAATCATGTTACGAACTTTAATATGTTCTTTGAGGAGGGTTTGAAGGATTTTATGAATTTCCGCAATATTGGATACACGAAGTGCATCTTCAACAAGGGTAGAAAATTCCTTCTTGAGTGCGTCCATCATCTCTTGAACATCTTGACGTGTGAGAAGTTCGTGAGCGTTTTTCTTGACTAATTCTGTCAAGTGAGTCGCTACCACAGAAGGTGGATCAAAGACATCAAATCCTTGCATTTCAGCTTGAGAACGATCTTCAGGAACGATCCACTTCGCAGGAAGATTGAATGCGGGTTCTATACTTTCAATTCCATTTAAGACACCAAGATCTTTTTTAGGGTTCATTGCGAGGAGACGATTGACGAAGACTTGCCCACGTCCAATCTCCACCCCACGAATTTTAAGAATATATTCTTGAGCATCGGCACTGACGTTATCGGTGATACGAATCGGTGGTACCAATATTCCGAGATCTAGTCCAATATGACGACGGATGAGTTTGATACGGTCAAGAAGATCTCCGCCTTGGGACTTGTCGACAAGAGGAATCAAGCTATATCCAATCTCCATACTCATAGGATCTATATGTAAAATATCTTGAATTGTTGGTTGATTGTCTTCTTTTTCGGCGATGGTTTTGGCTTGACGTACTTTTTCTTCTTCGGCGACACTTGCTTTATTCATCATGTAGGCCGACCAAATCATCAAACTTCCAAGTAATACGTTTAATAAAAAAGGAAATCCTGGGAGCAAACCAATCGCAATGATTGTTCCACCGGTGATGTAGAGTGTTTTTGGGAGCATGATGATTTGCTGAGCAACGTCTGCCGCAAAGCGTTCGTTGGTGGAGTTTCTTGTAACAATAATACCTGTCGCAACAGAGACAAGAAGAGCAGGAATTTGAGAAATCAATCCATCACCAATAGTCAAGGTGACATATTTTGAGACAGCAGCACCCATTCCGATGCCGTCCATCATTCCGATGATAAGTCCACCGACGACGTTGACGATCACCACAACAATAGCCATCATCACGTTACCTGAGACAAACTTCGACGCCCCGTCCATTGCTCCGTAAAATCCAGCTTCCATAGTGAGTTCACTACGACGTTTTCGAGCCTCTTCTTCGGTGATTGCACCTGAGTTGAGGTCTTCGTTGATAGCTAATTGTTTACCAGGCATCGCATCAAGAGCAAAACGAGCTGCCACTTCGGAGACACGAGTTGCACCTTTTGTGATGACTAAAAATTGGATGGCAAGGAGGATCAAGAAGATCACAAATCCCACAACCAAGTTCCCCGCAACCACAAAGTTTCCGAAAGCGGCAATGATATTTCCAGCTTGACCTGTTGTTAAGATCAAACGAGTAGAAGAAACGTTTAAGCCCAAACCGAAGATTGTTGTAAGCAAGATTAATGTTGGAAATGCCGAGAAATCCGAAGGTTTTTTAACATATAATGTAGACAAAATAATTAAGAAGGACATTGATAAGTTCAAGAGTAAGAAAAAATCGAGCAGAAGCGGAGGTACAGGAATAATCAACATCAATACACACCCGATAGAGGTAAATGCAACGAGAAGATCAATGTTTTTAGAAATAAAATCTAATGCCTGAAAACCTCTGTTGATATTAGTTGTCGTAGTGGCCATGAAAGATCCTTTTTATGATATTTTTTAAGCTAAACGAGTGCCGCCTTGAGCAGCTTTTCTTGTATAGACAAGGGAGAGCACGTCAGCAACGGTTCGATAAAATTCATAAGGAATCTCATCTCCGACATTAGCTGAAGCGTAGAGTCCACGTGCGAGAGGTTTGTTTTCGTGGATGGGGATGCCATTTTCTGTGGCGATTTCCCTGATCCGTAACGCGACCCTATCTGTGCCTTTGGCGATGACGATAGGAGCGTTCATGTAGGCTCTATCGTATTTGATAGCGACGGCATAGTGGGTAGGGTTTGTGATGATAACGTCGGCTGTGGGGACGGCTTTCATCATGCGTCTTGCACCCATTTGACTTTCGATTTGACGAATTTTTTGTTTGATCTCGGGATTTCCTTCTTGTTCCTTAAATTCTTCTTTGACCTCTTGTTTGGTCATTTTTAAGGAATCAATATACTCGCGGTATTGGAAGACATAGTCAGAAATAGCTAAGATAACCAGCACAATTCCTGTAATAGCAACAAATTGCAAGATCAATTTCGCAATAGAAGCGATAGCGACATTACTGTTCACATGAATATAAGCGACAATGGTGCCAAGCTCGTCCATTCCCAAAATAAACGCAATCCCAAAGACCACGATGACCTTGATGAGGGATTTTGTGAGGTTGAAGAAGGCTTGCTTTGACCAAAACATTTTTTGCAGATTTGAGAAAACGCTTCCAAATACTTTTTTAAAGTCTGGAACGAGTTTTTTTGTGGTGAAGAGGAATTGTGTTTGCGCAAGAGAAATCGCCAATCCTGAGATCACTGCTACTGCAAACACCGGAGCTAGCAACATTAAAATTGTACTCAATAAAGTAATACTCATAGCTTGAGTGTCGTTTTTGGAGATTTTTATCGTGTCAACTCCATCCAAGTAATAGACGATGAGTTTTTGAAAATTTTCATAGTAAAATCGCCAGAAAAGAGCAATGCTAAAAAAGATACACAAAAAGACGACGATTCCGATCAATTCTTGAGATATAGGGATTGTACCTTCTTCTCGTTTTCGGCGTTTCTTGCTTTCGGAGGGCTCTTCGGTACGTCCTTCTTCTTCAGGAGAAGCAAATCGCTGGAGATCAAAACTTGATAAATCAAGAGCATCAAGATCAATGAGAAGCCACGGAGCTTTGAGGAGTTCTTCTTTCATCTAAGCGCCTCCCTTTTGAGTGATCAACAATAAGCGAATCACAGAGTCGTGAAGCTCTTTAAAGAGAATACTTCCAAAGTCCATGATACCAGGAATAATTAGCCAAAGCATGGTGAAACCAAGGAGTAACTTGATATTCCAACCCATAATCATGACGTTAAATTGAGGAGCTACACGACCGATGATACCCATCGCAAGATCCAAAAGCAAAGTCACTGCAACGATAGGCATAGACAGACGTAACGCCAATGTCCAGATCACAGAAGAGGCTGTTTTCATTGCCATGAGGATGCCTTTGGTTCCTGAAACGTCGATCACTGGTAATTCACGGAAAGATCGGATGATTACTTCAATAAACATGATATGAGATTCTGTTCTGATGAATAATAGGAGCATCATTGCGGAGAGAAAGTTACCCATGGCTGGAATGCTAGTTTCTGTCAAGGGATCCATTGTTTCACTCAGTGAGAGTCCCATAGTTGTACTGAAGACGGTACTTGATAATTGCACGGCTGATACGGTTACTTGAATGACAAAACCAATCGCAATTCCGACAATGAAGCTACTTAGTACAACAATTCCAAATTCGGAGAGGTTGCGGGGTACAGGTATAGACTGCATTCCTACGACCATAGGAGAAGCGAGTAGGGCAACAAAAAATCCTAATCCTGCTCGAGCCATTGCTGGTACGTTAGTGTTGAAGACAGGCATCGTGATCAATAGTCCAAATACTCGGACAAAGATTACAAGAAAAATCTGGAAGTTTCGTTGAAAATATTCAAATAACATGAGTTTTTATTTACATCCTTGCTGTGGCAATGAGCGAAAACATCGCGTCGGTGAAGTTGAGCATTCTTGTTGTATAAAATGGTGCGGCAAAGGCAAGTAAAAGAGACACGATGATGAATTTTGGGACAAAGGTGAGTGTTTGTTCTTGGAGAGAGGTTGTTGCTTGAAAGATAGAAATGATCAATCCAAGAATCATGGTGATACCAAGGATTGGCACACTTAACACAAGCAATTCTATCATTGATTGGTTTACAATACTTAAAATAAGCCCTTGAGACATAGTTTACTCCTATCTGATAAAGCTTTGAACGAGCTTGTCGATCAAGAGATCCCACCCATCCGCAAGCACGAATAATAAAATTTTGATGGGGAAAGCAATCGTTACCGGTGGCACCATCATCATCCCCATGGACATCAAAACACCAGCGGTGACAATATCAATGATGGTGAACGGAATCATGATCAAAACACCCATATAGAAGGAAATTGAGATTTCGTTGATGACGAAGGCAGGGATGAGAACATAAGTAGGGACTTCGCTTTGGTTTCGTGGACGTTCGACGCCTGCTAATTGGATAAAACGATAAATATAACGCTCTGAAGTCTCTTGGAACATAAATTGACGGATCGGTGCAATCCCCCTTTCGTAACCTTGTTCAAGAGTAATCTTACCGTCAAAGTAAGGCTTTAAGCCTTCATCATAAGACGCTTTCAAAGTTGGGAACATGACAAAGAGCGTCAAAAAGAGAGAAAGTCCTGCGATGGTTTGAGTGGGAGGGAGGTTTTGCGTACCGATACCACGCCCGACAAAGGATAACACAATATAAATACGTACAAAAGACGTCATGAGGATCAACAAAGACGGAGCCAAAGAAATAATCGTCAACATAAATAAGATCTGCAAAGCAAGGGAGACTTCTTGAGGAGTGCGGGCTTGAGCGACGTTGAAGTTGACAGTTGGGATGGAGATCTGTTGAGCGAAGGAGAGGCTTGGGAGGATCATTGCGGTGAGCAAGACTCCAGAAGCGATAAGGAATTTTTTGTAATTCATAATAATCCTGATAGATAGTGTCTTCAAAAATATTTTCAAAAAACATTTTTACATAATATCAAATCATAAAGTAAAGCTCCAAAATTTTCAACTTTTCTCCTTGTTATATTTAAAGTTTTTTCAAAACACACCGATAGGTTTATTTTCCTTGAAAAATTTTAATAAAATAATAGAATTTCGTTTGTTTTTTTTCAAAAACTGTGATATAATATTTCGTATTGTGAAATCATTTCTATGATAAATCATGAATTAAGCATTTTATTTTGGACATTAGGGGTTTAAGTAAAATAATAGTGAGGGTAAATAGTATGGGTAAAATTTCAATTAGGGATGTTGCAAGTAAGGCGGGGGTATCTATTTCTGCTGTATCATTAGCGTATAACAAACCTTACCAGCTTTCCGAAGCAACACGAAAAAAAATCCTTGCTGTGGCTGAAGAGATTGGTTATACGCCTTCTTCTAAGCATTTAACAGAGTCTAAGTTGATTGTTATTGCTATCCCTGCTGACCAAGCTCTTAAGCAATTTGTCAGTACCTTTACCTATTCTATTATCCAAAAATTTTCAGAACATCATTTTAACCCTATATCTTTTAGTTATAAAAATGCAGAAGATTATGCTGAGCAATTAAAAGCAATTACAAATAAAGAACCTGTTGAAGGTATTGTTGCTGTGGTCAACGATATTCATATGAATTTGAAAAAATCTAAAATTCCTATGGTTGTTGTTTCTGCCAATACTTCTGGTGAGAATATTGACATTGGATTTGATTTTATGTCTGATATTGAGGATATTTTATCCGAACTCCAACAGCAAAAAAAAGACAATGTAGCTATTGTTACGTCTAATTTACTTTTTGAAGATATCTATATTCAAAATTACATGAAGATTTTTGGGCAACGCTTCCAAGAATACTTTAAAAAACCTTTTTCTACTCAAAATTTCTGTTTATTGCATGAGAGTCGGAAGGATGGAGAGATTATCCAGAGTTTTTATGATACTGTGAAGCCGGATTCTTGGATTATTGTAGGGGATTATGCTCTTAGCTACATTCAAAATGTTCTTCATGAAGAGCTTGAAGGTTTTGTTATTATGGAAGAGGGGAAATCTTATATCAAGATTTCTTCTAGCAAATTAGTTGTTTTAGAAAGACCAAACTCTCAAATTATTAATTTTACTGTATCTACACTTTTAAGTTTAATCGCTAATAATGAATCTTCTCCATCTTCTAAAAAAGTTTTATTCTCAAAAAAAATATATTAAATTTTCTTATTTAAATTTGACAAAAGCGCTGAATTTTGATACGATTAAGTATCTTCAGGGCGGAGTGAAATTCTCCACCGGTGGTTAAAGCCCACGAACTTTGTGTAATACAGAGTTGATTTGGTGAAATTCCAAAGCCGACAGTCATAGTCTGGATGAGAGAAGGTGTACTTATATTTTATTTGATCGTGGATGCGGTCTATTTTCTACATCAATTATAAAAGCCCTAAGTTTATCTAGGGCTTTTTTATTTTTAGAGATTGAGGAATACAATGCATCAAGAGTTTATGAAACGTGCTTTAGAGCTTGCAAAAAGAGGAAATCCATCCCCAAATCCCTACGTTGGTGCGGTGATTGTTAAAGATAATCATATCCTTGCAGAGGGTTTTCATAGAGCTTTTGGTGCGCCACATGCTGAGATAGAGGCTTTTGCCAGAGTGCCGAAAAATACTGATCTTAGCAATGCTACCATCTATGTTACTCTTGAACCTTGTAGTCATTTTGGGAAGACCCCTCCTTGTGTTGATGCAATCCTAAAGCATGGGGTTAAACAAGTTGTTGTAGCTTCTTTGGATCCAAACCCCCTCGTTGCTGGTTCAGGTATTGCAAAGCTTCAAGCTCACGGTGTTCAGGTATCTGTGGGTATTTTAGAAGATGAAGCCAAGGCTCTTAACGAAACTTTTTTCAAATATATAACTACAAAAGAACCCTTTGTCCTTGCAAAAATGGCAATGACTTTAGATGGTAAAATTGCCACCGTCAGTGGTGAATCAAAATGGATTTCTTCCGAAGAATCTCGCACAGAAGTTCAACATTTAAGGCATGCCTACACTGCTATAATGGTAGGAATAGGCACGGTACTCGCTGACGACCCAATGCTCACAGCAAGAATCCCAAATGGCAGAAATCCGATTCGGATAGTTGTTGATACAAAGCTTCGGACGCCTATCGATTCGCAACTGGTTCAGACAACTTATGAGATCCCTACTATTATTGTAACTGCCAACGAAAATCTCGATCAGCAGACTCTTTATACCTCTCTTGGTGTGGAAATACTCCAAGCCCCTCTTAAAGACCACCATATTGACCTCAATATCATGATGAAAAAGTTAGGAGAGAGAGGGATAGATTCTATTTTACTTGAAGGGGGGGGGGAATTGATGTTTTCAGCTATGAAAGCAGGTGTCGTAGACAAATTAAGACTATACCTTGCCCCTAAAATTTTTGGCGGGAAAGCTCCTTCGTTGGTTGGTGGTGAAGGTGTTTCTTCTATTCAAGATGCTTTTGAGCTATCTTCTTACAAAATAATAAATAACGCCTCCCAAGATATTATTATTGAGGGCTATTTTAAGGAGAAACGATGTTTACAGGATTGATTGAAGAAGTAGGTGTTGTTAAGAATATCAAAAACTCCACTGTTTCAGCGCAACTCCAAATCCAATGCAAAAAAATTATGGAAGATATTGAGCTTGGTGCAAGTATTTCAGTGAGTGGAATTTGTTTAACGGTTACTAGTTTCACATTCGATTCTTTTACCGTTGATGTTATGCCAGAAACGATGAAAGTAACTACTTTGAAGTTGCTTAAGATAAATGATAAAGTCAATCTTGAGAGAGCTTTATCTTTGCAGACGAGGCTTGGTGGGCATTTGGTGAGTGGGCATGTTGATGGTGTTGGTGTGATAGAATCAATCAAACAACATGACAATGCTGTTCTCATCAAAATTAAAGCTACCACAGAGACCCTTAAGTACACGATTCTTCGTGGCTCTATTACGATAGATGGGATTAGTTTGACAGTTTGTGAATTAGGTGAATCGCATTTTTCTGTGAGCATCATTCCTCATACATTTGAACATACAACTTTGAGCCTTAAAAAAGAGGGAGATCTGGTCAATCTTGAAAATGACATGATTGCTAAGTACACAGAGCGTTTGCTTACTTTTCAAGACAATTCAAAACCACAATCAAAGATCACAATAGAATATTTAAAAGAAAATGGATTTTAAGGAATTAGATATGGATAGATTTAATACTATTGAACAAGCAATTCAAGATATTAAAGCAGGAAGAATGATCGTTGTAATTGACGATTATGATAGAGAGAACGAAGGCGATCTTCTTATGGCTGCTGAAAAAGTAACACCTGAAGCTATCAATTTTATGGCAACACATGGGAAAGGTTTGATTTGTATGCCTTGTGAAAAGCAGCTTCTGGAGAAATTACACATTGAGCCTATGGTTTACAATAATACTGATCAATACTCTACTGCTTTTACTGTTTCTGTTGACCATGTTCGTACATCTACAGGTATTTCCGCTGCAGATAGAGCACTAACGATTAAAGAAATGCTCAATCCCAATGCCAAGCCTGATGATTTTCGTCGTCCAGGACATATGTTTCCTCTTGTGTCCAAATCTTTAGGGGTTCTTCAAAGAGAAGGGCACACTGAAGCTGCGGTTGATTTTGCGCGCCTTGCAGGATTCAAGCCGGCTGGGATTATTTGTGAGATCATGAAGGAAGACGGCACAATGATGCGTGTTGATGACTTGATGGTGTTTGCCAAAAAATATGAACTATCCATTGTTACCATTAAAGATTTGGTTGAATATCGCAAAAAAAGGGAGCAATTTGTTGTGAAGAATGTTGTTACGACGCTTCCTACAAAATACGGCACTTTCAAAATCTATGGTTATGTTGACCAACGTACTCAACAGGAGCATATTGCTTTGGTTATGGGGGATGTTTCGGATGGGGATCCTGTGCTTATGCGTATGCATTCTGAGTGTTTGACGGGAGATGTGTTTGGTTCTCAACGTTGTGATTGTGGTGAGCAATTGGATACGGCTTTAAAAAATATATCAGAGAAGGGTCGAGGTATTTTGCTTTATCTTCGTCAAGAAGGTCGAGGCATTGGTCTTATCAACAAACTCAAAACATATGTTCTTCAAGATAATGGTGCGGACACCGTTGAGGCAAATCTTCAACTTGGTTTTGCTGCGGATCTTAGAGATTTTAGTATTGCCAATCAAATGCTTAATGATCTTGGTGTTTCTGTTGTAGATTTGATGACGAACAATCCTGAAAAAATGGAAGTCCTCGAAAATTACGGAGTGCGGATCAACAAACGTGTTCCTTTGGAATTGAAATATAACAAAAATAACAAAACTTATCTCGAAACCAAAAGAAATAAGTTAAATCATCTATTAGATATTTTAGGAGAGTAGTATGGCTATTTATGAAGGATCATTAATCGTCCAACAAAGCTCAAAAAAAGTAGCAATTGTTGCGGCTCGTTTTAACGAATTCATCGTTTCAAAGCTCATTGAAGGAGCAAAAGACGCTCTCATTCGTCATGGATTAAATGCAGAAGATATAGATTTAGTATGGGTTCCTGGGGCATTTGAGATTCCGTTTGCTGCACAGAGATTAGCTCGTAAGCAGAAACATGGTGCAATTATTTGTCTTGGTGCTGTGATCAAGGGATCGACAGATCATTACGACTATGTATGTTCTGAAGTAACCAAAGGTGTAGCTCATGTTTCTTTACAAGAAGATGTTCCTACAATTTTCGGTGTCTTAACAACAGATAGCATTGAACAAGCAATCGAAAGAGCTGGTACCAAGGCTGGAAATAAAGGTTTTGAGAGTGCAATGACTGCGATCGAAATGATGAATCTTGCGGATTACTTGGATAAAATTTAATAATCAAAGAATCAAAAAACTCCTAAGAATTTCTTAGGAGTTTTTATTTTTTAAAGGATTATTTTGACAAGAGACTTGTTTTGAGGTTGGCGTCGACAGGTTTTGTTCCAAGCCAAATACGCAATAAAGCTTTTTTGAATTCTCGACTCTTAAAGCTCACAAGCTCTTTTCCATTAAGAGAGATGTTGACGTTTTCATCGGAAAAAGCAAAATCCACAATACTATCTGTACTGATTTTTTGTGTGCTGAATGTTGTTTTGAGTTTTTCTATTTCTGAGTTAATTTGCTCAAGTTCTTCTTTAGAATGATTGGCTTTAAAACCATCTATGATTGCTTGATTGAGCTGTTTTGCTCCAACCAAACCTGAAACAATATGTAATTTCAAGAGCATAGGATCTACATTATCGATCACAGCAATATCTGAGGACTGCTTAGATGCGGAGTAAAGTGATGCGACATAAAGATCTACGATAGATTTTTTACGGAGTCCTGCGCCTATGAGAGAAAGAGATTTTCCTTGTACACTGATAGAGTCGCTGACGTTTACGCCTTTAATTTCCAAGGCAGAAACAGTACTTGCAGAGAATAAAATTATTAAGAGCGATAAAAATTTCATGATTTTTTCCTTTAATCGTATGAGATTGTTTTATTATACTAAAATATAACATCATTGTCAATGATGATTGTGGTTGATTTTGATAATATTTGAATATGTTTTTTGAGTTATTTTAGTATAAATAATTATAAAAATGTCTCTGCGAAAAAAAATTGACTTTAAGTATTGAGATGTAATATACTGTATATCTCAATTAAAAATTATAAATATTAAGGTAAATTTTATGCTCAAACATTCGCTGAAATTCTTATTTTTGAACTTGATTTTTTGTACGACGATCTCCTTTGCTCAAGATGAATTTTCTTTAAAAAACAAAGAAGTACCAGATTTAACAAAGCGTCTAGGGATGCAAATTACATATTGGTATGAACCTTCATTTAAGTCGGGGACGCTTCTTGCTTTGGATTGGGAATTTATGAACTCCAAAGGTCATGGTGTTGCTGTAACTTTTCCTTCGATTAGACTTTTTGTGTTTCCATATAATTCTTTTTCACTTTCTTTTTATGCTTCGCTTGCTTATCGTTTTGTTCATCCGAAAAATGGTTTTTTCACCTCTTTATCGATGGGTTTAGGTTTGGATACTTCTTGGATGATTGTTCCTGTTTACAATTGGTATGGTGATGAGATCAAGGATCCTGGATTTAATCGATTATTTGTTGTTGCGCAATGGGATTTTGGTTATGATTTTGAAATCAAGTTCAATAAACCTGTTCGTTTGTTTGGGACTTTTGGTTGGAATGGACGAGCACCGACGAATCTAGGTATTAACAGTCATATGTTCTTCCAAGTTGGTGTTAATGTCAAATTACTTGATTTGGCGAGGAAATAGATCATGAAAAAGTATTTATTGTTATTGAGTCTTTTTGTTATGGGTTGTTCTGTTGCTCCAGATGGAGATTTACTTTATATGAAGTATGGTAATTCCTATTTTCCTATTTATGTTCGTGGGAATGCCAATGCTGATGCGACTATTATTTGGGTGCATGGTGGGCCAGGTTCTTCCGGACTTTACTACGGTGATATGCCCGAAGTTGCTCAACTCCACAAAAAATATCGCGTCGTTTACTGGGATCAACTCTCCTCTGGTGGGACTTTTGGAAATCCTGATAAGTCAGAGTTTACCATTTCTAATTTTGCGCATCATATGCAAGGTATTGTAAATATTGTTCAAAAAAAATACTCCCCTCGCAAGATGTTTGTGTTGGGACATAGTTGGGGTGGGATGCTTGGAGCATACTATCTTGCTGAAGATTCTTCTCGACAAACTCAATTTGATGGATTTATCAATTTGAATGCGGTTTGGGATATTCAAGATGCTTTGCAGCACGGTGCGACTTTTGTTACCAACTACGCTAAAGATCAAATTTCCGCTGGCAAAGATGTCAAAAAATGGGAAAAAATGATCAAATGGTATCAGAGTAAAAATGGTGTGTATCTTGGGCAAGATGTGACAGATCACTTCAATAATGTGGATGATGCTGGAGGAATGGTTGTCAAAAAAGATCGTCGAGATGAGCTTACAGCGCAGCTTACGATGAAAATGGTCTTTAATTCTCCATTTGAATTTTATAGTTATTATGATAGTCAGCGGGCTATTCGTACTTATCTCGATATTGCGAATTGTTCTCTTGTAAGCAACACTAAGCCTATCAATGTTGGAAATATCACGATTCCTACGATGGTTATGTCTGGTGTGAAGGATAGAATTGCTTCCCCTGATGATACAACGAATTGGTTTGCTATTCTTGGATCAAGTGTAAAACACCTTGTCAGTTATACAAATTCTGCCCACGCAACTTTTATTGACGAGCCTAAAGAATTTTTTGAAACCGTTGACAGTTTTATTCAAAACACTTCGCTCAAACCCGATCCTTATTAAAAAAATAACCCTCTCATTACGAGAGGGTTTTATTTAGGAAATGTAACATTAATAACGCTACAAATTATGGGTAAATTATTTTCCGATCATGAAGCCGAGGGAAATATCAATTTTGTAATCAAAATAGTCAAAGTCACGAACTTTATTACCGTTAGCATTTTCACCAGCTAAGAAGTGGGACTCTGTGTTGTTTCCAAGTAATGTGATATTATCAGGAGCCACAGGGAATAAAAGAGTCATAGAGTGACGTACGCCAAATACAAATCCATTATTTCCAACATACTGAAAACCAAGTGGTAAGACAAGGCCTAATCCTAGATATTTACCAAAGCCAAAATTTCTATAACTAGTGTCTGTAATTCCAAGCATAGAGTTTAATAAAGGACTACCTGTATCTTCTTTCATTTTAACAGATGTTCCACCAAGAGCAATATTCAAACCAACTGCATCAATCATAAAACGTCCAGAATCAAGTTTACGGCCTACAGAATAAGTGGTACTGAGTGTTCCGTAAATTTGTGTGAAACTTTTTGCATCAGTAGCTTGATTATCTACGAATGCTCCCACGAAGTTTGCTGAATAACCATTTGCAATACCGTGATAAGCCATACCGATAGTTGTCATAAAGTCAACACCATGGATGGTATTTCCTTTTTCAGAATAATATTGGTATCCAAGCCCAATATTAAAACCACCACCAAGCATAGACGCATCGTCTGTGTAAGGTTTTCCGTCAATACCTGCAGTGCCAGCGTTTTTGATAGGTTTGTGATAACCCATAGAAGCTTGACCAGATGCTTTGAATACAAAGTTATGTGTGCCAACAGCAGCAAATGTTTGTCCTGAGATCACAAGAAATGTAAATAATAACAATAATTTTTTCATACGATTTTTCTCCAAAATCAGAATTTACTAAATATATTTTAATTATTCTTTTGAAGAAAAATTGTTCAATGTACTAATTTTGAAACAACTTGTTCTCATCAAGTCTACCATTATAACATATTTTTGACATAAAAATCAATTGTTTTTACTAAAAATAAAATCAAATGTTTTGATAACACTCTATTTCATGTAAATATAAACCCATCATATAAATATTATTTTATTAAAAATATCTCCAAACAAAAAAGAGCTTTTATCCTAAGATAAGAGCCCTTTCTTCTTGTTTTTAATTAAAATTTTTAAAAGTCAAAACCTGAATTTTCGGTGACTGTTTTGATCCAGTATCCGCTTTTTTTGATGACACGTTCTAGGTTATTGTGGAGTTGTAACTCAATATAACCATATCTATTTTTGTAAGCGTTCTGCCAAGACCAGTTATCGACAAGAGTCCATAGATGATATCCTCTACAGTTACACCCTTCTTCGATGGCCTTGTGGACATGAGAGAGGTGATCCTTGATAAATTCAATTCTATAGTCGTCTTCGATAAAGCCTTTTTCGTTTCTGAAACGTTCTTCGTTTTCTACGCCCATACCATTTTCACTGATGAATGTTTCGATATTACCATAGTTATCACGAATATCGGTCAAACAATCGTAAATCCCTTTAGGATAGATTTCCCATCCACGGTGGACGTTCATTTTGCGTCCTGGCATTTCGTATCCGTCGAAGAAAGTTGAAGGACGAACAGGAGCTTTTGGGTTGACAAGATATTCTTTCGCTTTGACACGTTGAGGTTGGTAATAGTTGATCCCTAATACGTCGACAATACCGTGTTTGAAAGTTTCTTTATCTTCTGGTTTTGTTGTGATAGGCATATTTTGTTCTTTCATGAAGTTCAATAATTCTTCAGAGTATTCTCCTGTTAAGGAAGGTTGCTTAAACGATTCATTATGGAACAAATCTGCCAAATACGCTGCTTTCACATCTTCTGGATGCTCACTACGAGGGTAGGATGGAGAAATATTAAGAATAATGCCAATCTTTCCATTGAGATTTTGTTCACGATAAGATTTGACCGCCTCAGCATGAGCAAGAGCTGTGTGATATGCTACTGTCATACCTCTTTGCATGTCGATCACGTTAGGATACATATAGTCATCCATATACGCAATCCAAGGCACGACAATAGGCTCATTAAAAGTAAACCAATAAGGTACTTTATCCCCGTACAACTTAAAACAAGTCTCTGCGAATTCTTTGTAACCTGCAATAGTATCTCTATTTTCCCAGCCACCTTTCTCTTGCCAAGACCAAGGAAGATCAAAGTGGTGTAAATTCATAAATGGAGTGATTCCCATTTCTAACATGGTGTCAATGACTTCATGATAAAAACGAACCCCTTCTTCGTTAGGGGTGCTTGCACCATAAGGGAGCAAACGCGACCATTGAATAGAAGGACGATAGGAATTTAGTCCGAGATCTTTTAAGAGTTTGAGATCTTCTTTGAATCTATGATAAAAATCTCCACAGACGGAAGGTCCTACACCGTTAAAAAAGCGATGAGAGCTTTGTTTGTAATATTCATCCCACACGGATGGTTCACGACCTCCGAGGTCTGCTCCACCTTCGTGTTGAGGGCCACTACTTGCTGCGCCCCACCAGAATTCTTTGGGAAAATTGTAAAACATTATTGTTCCTTAAAAGCGTATTATTGGTTATTTTTATTAAATTTTTTCTAATTCTTTTTGATATTCCATATTATCTATTCGCTTCATGAACGCGAACCATACGATTGCAGAAAGAAGTAGATTGATAGCTTGCATGACGACGCCTCTCCATCCAGCGGCAATAGCACCAGAGATAAAGATAGGTGTTGTCCAAGGAATGATGATTCCGTTGTGTTTTGGTAAGAAGCCGATAATTGTAGCAAAATAAGCGGTGAGGATGTTCATCACAGGAACAATTAACCAAGGAATAAAGATCATTGGATTGAAAACAACTGGCAATCCAAAGATAAATGGCTCGTTGATATTGAAGATACCTGGAGCTAAAGATAATTTACCGACGTTATTGAGATGTTTACTTTTTGCAAACAATACTAAAGCAAGCACCACTGCTAAGGAAGCTCCAGAGCCACCTAGAGTAACATAGAGATCGAACCAAAGTCTTGTGAAGATGTTTGGCACTTCGAGTCCAGCTTGGAAAGCCATTCTATTTTGATCTTGGAGAACCATAAATACAGGGTCCAATACTGTTCCGATTACCAAGTGACCATGAATTCCGAAGAACCAGAAGAAATGAACTAAGAACATAAAAAGAATAGCCCCACCAAGGTTTCCAGCAACATGTGTTAATGGTGTTGCGACGAAATCAGCAACGATAGAGTGTACATTTTCAAATGCGCTTGCGTCGATTAATAGACGGACAATCCAGAATATAATAATAGTCAATCCACCAGGAATTAATGCGGAGAAAGATTTTGCTACGGCAGGTGGTACACCTTCAGGCATATTAATTGTCAATTTTGCTAAGGTGATGCGTGAGTATACTTCTGCAGATAAAAGACCTACGATCAATGCTGTGAAAAGGCCTCTTGAACCGAGGTACATGATAGGCATTACACCATTGATACCACCTTCTACCAATTCATGAGAGAGTTTGTAAGGTGTTAGCAAGAAGAAACATAATAAAGAAATGATCCCTGCAGAAAGCGGATCTACCTTATAAGATTCTGCCAAACGATACGCAATTGCGATGGCTGCAGTGATCCCCATAAGATCTAAAGTTGCTCCAATTGGTAGTAATAAGGCATCGAATAATCCGATACTTTGGATGAATGGTACGTAACCTGGAATTGGTAGAGCGGCAATCAATAAGAATAATGATCCGATCATACCTGGCACCAAGTTCATCACCACACCATCTCTCACTGCTAACAAATGTCTTTGTTGAGCAATTTTAGACATGATTGGTGCAATTTTTTCTGTCATAAAACTGTTAAAGCTCATGGCTTACCTCCTATGCTGAGTCTCAATTTGTTGATATAATTTATTATAACCCACTATTTTTTTTAATCAATACTAAATTTGTTTAAAGCTTTATTTTTTCAATCAAAATCCGATAATATTTGACAGACCTTGTTTAATATGATATAATTAGCGTCTATATCACAAAATATTGAACCAGTTAATTTATATGTTTTTATCGTTTTCACACTTATTTAGAATGTAAAAAAAAAACAGAATAGTAGACCTATCCTATAGGAGACCCTATGACAAAAAGACTAGTTCTTTTAGCCAGCATGGTATTTGCTTCTTTACAAGTTGATACTCATGCACAATCAAAAGTAAATTTATCAGATGCAGAAGTGCCCGTGATGCCTTCACGCTTTCTTTTAGATACAAAACCGACACGTACGGCTCAAGTATTACCACTATTACAAAAACAATTCCGTATCCCTACAGGGATGTTCCCAAACCCTATTGGTATTTCTTTTATTTACAACTACACCTCTGAGTCCTACGCTATTAAAAGCTTTACAGGTGAGCCTGGGCCTGCAGGTTCAGCGCTTGGAATTGGATCTATCGGTATGAATAGAGGTTTTGTGTCTGTTGAAAGTCATGCGATTGGTGCGAAAGTTGACGTGATGTTGCTTCCATTTTTGCAGATTTTTGGGCTTGCTGCGTATTTAAAAATGGATCAAGTAACAACAATTGATGGATTGAGAGCTACTTCTGATGGTTCGATTGGTGGTAATATAATATCAGGTACTATTAACAATCTTAATATTGGTTTTGACGTTGTCAATTCTCTTGAAGGTTTTGTTGGTATGGGTGGAATGAACCTTATGTTTGGTTATAAGGGATTCTTTCTTTCCTTTATGCTTTCAGGTGGTTATGTACGCTTAGATGATAATATTAATAATGTGAAAGGCTTTGTGGAAAAGCCTATTATGTACGTTGCTCCGCGTATTGGTTACCAATATAAAGGGATCTTTAATGTTTTCACAGGTGTTCAATATGTTGAATTATTTGGTGCAACAAAAGGAGCAGACTTAAGTGCTTCTACAGGTGGTCTTGTGAAGTCTTTCCATGTTGGTCTTGACAAGTTTCCTGTGAACTTTATGGTTGGAATGCAATTTACTCCAATCCGTGAGTTTTCTATTGGTATTGAATACGTCGGAAGTCCTGATGTCAATGGTCTAAACCTCGAAATTGGTGGACGTTTCTAAAATTTGAAAATATACAAAAAGAGTACCCTTAGGTACTCTTTTTTCTGTTTAAAGATATTTACTTGCCTCTCTTGTTGCAAGTTTTGAAAACTCATATTCATTCAAAAACTCACGTACCCATTGAGGGTTGTGTTTACCGTAGTCTCGAAGACTCCAGCCTATGGCTTTTTGGATGAAAAACTCATCGATATGCTTATTTGCTAAAATCAAGGATTTCAAGATTTCTGTTTTTGTATCTAATTTCCAGTGGAGCTGGATAATCATGGCAATTCTTTTGTACCAAAATAAGTCTTTTTCGTTCCAAAAATTTGTTATTTCTTCAAGCTTATCGGGATTGTTTTTGATCCACATAGAGAATGGTTTTTGCAAGGAATCAACACTGTCCCACCAAGGATTCAGCTCTATTAATGGGTACAATTTTTGAAATTCTTCGTATGAGAAACGCTTTACATTTTGAGTAATAAGATCAATGGCGGTGTAAAATTCCTCGCGATACTCTCCTTTAGATAATTCAAAAATCAATCCTAATAGTTCATCCATAGGGAGTTTTTTACTTTGAACGAAGATTTCTTTCAGGATTTTTCGTCGAGTGGGGTGGATTACTCCGTAAAAAGCAAACTGATTTTTCATATATTTCGCACTCCACAGAGCAGCCTCTGTGTTGGCATGGGCACGGAATAAATTTTGGATTTGTGATTTCATGATGACCTCGTCTTGTTCAAAATTATAGCATCTTTCTTTTTAAACTGCAACAAAAACCCCCTCTAAGATGAGGGGGTTTTGATTTATTTTGTGGACAAAGCTCCGCGTAGGAAGCCATTTGCGTTTTCAATTTTGAGCCTAGATTCTTCTGGAGAAGTTCCCGTCAAGATATGTACGATAGCAATTTTACAGCTACGTTCACAAGCTTCAAGAGCTTTTTGAGCAGTTTCTCTATCACATTCTGTAGCATCCATGACGATTTTGATTTGGCGTTCGACGAGTTTTGCATTGCTTGCTTGAACATCGACCATGAGGTTGCCATAGACTTTGCCGATCAAGATCATTCCTGTTGTGGTGAGCATATTTAAGACAAGTTTCTGAGCTGTACCGGATTTCATTCTAGTAGATCCTGTTAAAACTTCTGCACCTGTTTCTGTTGGAAGAGCGACCTTGCTTGCCTGTGAAATAGGACTCTCAGACGAAGAAGAAATCCCAGCAGTGAAAGCGCCGAGCTCATTTGCGTATTCCAAAGCGCCGATCACATAAGGAGTACGCCCACTAGCGCCGATCCCGACGAGAACGTCCTTAGCAGAAAAATTGATCTCTTTAAGATCTTTTTTCCCTTGCTCTTTATCGTCTTCAGCACCTTCAATAGGATGACGAAGAGCCCTGTCACCACCAGCGATCAAACCAACTACCATTTTTGGATCAGCTCCGAAAGTTGGGGGGCACTCGCTCGCATCAAGTACTCCAAGACGACCACTCGTGCCGGCACCGACGTAGACAAGACGTCCACCTTGACGAAAGGCTTCGGCGATATGTTCTGCGACTTCGGCGATTTGCGGAAGAATTTTTTCAATAGCGAGAGGGACTTTTTTGTCCTCTTCGTTGATTGTTTTGACAATCTCTAAGGTACTCAAGGTATCAAGCATCAAACTATTAGGATTGCGTTGTTCTGTTGGGATTGAATTAAGATTAATCATTAGTTTCCTCCGATTTTTGGATCTTCGAATCCAATAAACCATGTTGCTGCAAAACCAGCAAGATAAGCCGCAAGCACAGCAAATAGATAAACACCCATTTGAGCTGGAACGATAGCAGCGGTTAATAAGACACCAGAAAGTCCTCCTGGAATCAAGGCTCCGACTTTAAAGAGAGAGATCACACCGCCCCCGATAGCTCCACCAAAACAAGCACATAAAAACGGCTTCCCAAGGGGTAGGGTTACACCATAGATGAGAGGTTCGCCCACGCCAAGCACACCAGGCATTAAGGCTCCTTTAGCGGTGTCTTTGATTTTGGTATTTTTGGTTTTTAGTAAGACGGCAAAAGCTGCGCCAACTTGTCCAGCACCAGCCATTGCGAGCACAGGAAGAAGACTATTTACGCCATAGGTATTGAGCATATCTGTCATAATAGGAAGAAGACCTTGATGGATTCCTGTCATAACAAGAGGTAAGAATGCTCCGCCAAGAATAAATCCAGAGAAGAAGCCTCCATTTTCCAGCAAGGCTGTCGCACCAAATCCAATGCCTGAAGACATCATCCCACCAATAGGTTGAATAACTAAAAGTACAATGGGGGTGCTAAGAAGAAGGGACACGATAGGAGTAAAGAAAATATCTAAGGAGTTTGGCATACGCTTTCTGATAAAGATTTCTACTTTTGATACGAAATATGCTGCCATTAAGATCGCAAAGATCCCGCCACGTCCCGCTACAAACTGAATTCCTAAAAGAGAAATGTTATTAAGGTCGGGATGAGAAAGAATTGCAGCCATGATAAGCCCCATGACAGGTGTTCCACCAGATTCTTTAGCGGTATTTGCACCTATCATTGCATTCATATAAAAGAATACAGCTCCTCCCATGAGAGCGAGAAGTTTGACAATATTTGGGAATTGTTCACCGATATGACCTGCGAGAAGAGGACTTTTGAAGATGTTTGCGATTCCAAGTAATAGTCCACCTGCGATAAATCCAGGCACCACAGGAACAAAAATATTACTCAACACCTTTAATGATGCTCCGAGGCTGGTACCGTATTTGGCTTTTGCCTCGTTTTTCATGCTTTCAGCGTCTTTAAGGGATAGTTGATTTTCCATTAATTCACGTACTTTTTGAGCAGAACCAGGACCTACAACGACTTGCAAGAGTCCGTCTTCCTGTAAGATACCAATTACACCCTCAAGATCCTTTAGAGCTTCGAGATCTGCGTTTTCAATGTTTTTAAGGCTCAATCTAACACGAGTCATACAGTTTACGGCAGAAATAATATTTTCTTTGCCACCAACTAGCTCGAGGATCGAGTCCGCTAGTTTTTGAAAGTTCACTTTCATGAATTTCTCCTTTTAACTTCAATTTTATTTAAGAATACTATTTTGCTATTATAACATAGTAAAAAATATTTGCAAATTAATTTACTAAAAAATCCCCGTCTTTACGATGGGGATTTTTGTTTGTGATTGATGATTATTTGAGGAAGGATTTGACCTTTTGAGCGATTTTTTCTCCTGACAATCCAAAATGATCCAAGAGAAAATTCAAAGAACCAACTTGACTGAAAGTGGTCATTCCTAAGCGATGAAGCTTTGCAGGGTGATGTTCTACTAAAACATCGGCAATAGCAGAAGCAAGCCCTCCATTGACGTTGTGATTGTCGATAGCTACAAGACAAGAAGTCTCTTTCGCTGCCTTGACAATAGCATCAATATCCATTTCAGAGAGGCTAAACGCATCTAAAATACGTACGGAAATTCCATCTTTCTCAAGTAATTCTGCTGCATCGATTGCTTGAGACACAAGAATACCTGTGGTGAAGATAGTTACATCTTGTCCCTCGCGTACGACAGGGAATACACCAGGAGTAAAAGTTGATCCTGCTTCGTAGATTTGTTTGATCCCACGACGGGCAGCTCTGATATAACAAAGCCCTTCAGGGTGAGCGATACGATTTTTGATGATCCACTCAGCTTGTACGGAGTCAGAAGGTTCGTAGATTTTTGTGTTAGCAACGGCACGGAACATAGCAACATCTTCAAAAGTTGTATGAGTACCACCGTTCATAGCTGCGTTGATACCAGGATCTGTGGCAACGATAGTGATAGGATTGTTTGCATAAGCACAAGAAACAACTGCCTGATCAAAGATACGACGAGACGCAAAAGGAGCAAAACTGTGAATAAAAGGCATCATCCCACTGATCGAAAGACCTGCTGCAGCGCCTGTCATATGAGCTTCCATAATACCAAAATTCAAAGCTCTATCTGGATATGTTTTTTGAAATTTCACAAAACCACTAGAAGACATGAGATCTGCATCAACCACCATGATTTTGGAGTTAGTTTTTGCGGCATCGATTAAGGTATCGGTGATGGCAGCTCTGATTTCTTTAGGGTCGGGAGAGTGTTTAGAGAAAATTTTATAGCTCATGAGAATCTCCTTTGATATACTGTTTTAAGTTTTCAAGAGCGTTTACAAGGTAAGGTCTTGTTGTGTCGTCGAGCTTCACGTGGTGAGGAGAGTCTTCTGTTTCAAATTCAGGAACACCTTTTCCTTTGATGGTATTGGCAACAACGGCGGTAGGTTTGTCCCCACAAGCTTTTGCATTGGCAAGCACTTCTCTAATTTCATCAAGGTTATGGCCATCGATTTCGTAAACATTCCAAGAGAGAGCTCTGAGGGCATCAGCGAGATTTTCATCTTGACAGATATCTGCTGTTGCGCCATCTAATTGCAAATTATTTTTATCGATAAACATCACTAAATTTGAGAGTTTGAAATGAGCAGCGTTTTTGATTGCCTCCCAACATTGACCTTCTTGGATTTCTCCATCGCCAACGATGGTATAAACGCGTTGTGATTTATTTTGTATTCTAAGACCGTGAGCAATACCCACCGCAATAGAAAGACCTTGCCCCAAAGATCCACTTGTCGCGTCAACACCAGGAGTTAATTTTTGATCAACGTGAGAAGGTAGGGTGGTATTTGGACCATTCAAAGTATGTAAGACTGATAAAGGAAAATAGCCTTTTAGCGCAAGAATTGTGTATAAAGCAGGGCCTGCATGCCCTTTGGATAGGACGAAATAATCTCTTTTATCCCATTTTGGATTTTTGGGATCGACGTTCATTTCTTCATTATAAAGGACTGAAAGCATCTCTACAGCGGAAAGACTTCCGCCCAAGTGCCCAAATCCCAAATGACTGATCGCGTCGATAATATAATATCGCATATTTAATACAAGTTCTGGTGTCTTCATCAGTGACCCTCTTTGAAAATGGTGTATAAAACATTATATTATATTTTATACAAATAAACAAGACCTATTTCCCAATTTTTCTAATTTATTTTCTTATAAAAATCTAAAAACCCCCTTTGAATTCGAAGGGGGTTTTGTTAATGCTTATGTTTGTGTTTTAATTGGTATTCTCGGACTGTCATTACAGTATAGGTGCCATCTTCGTTTAAGAGACAGATAGTGGCATTGGGGTCGTTGAAAGGATCCTCAGATTCACTATGAACATGGACAGATCTGTTAAAACCTGGCGGAGGGGGATCTTTGAGGTAGGTGTCTTTTTGTAAGAGAAAAGAGAATCGCTCTTCATAATAAGGCCTAAATCGTGCGAGTTCGTGTTTGTATTTTTCCATAAACACAGGATCTTTGGCTAAGAGTTTGAAAGAACCAGCTGTTCCATAAACAACGTCTGTACTAATGCCCCCTCCATGCGTAAAACCAAGATTATGCATGATTTCATGGAGTACTGTTCCTGCGCGGTAATAGTTATCTTGGACATAACTATCTTGATCTAAGTAGCGATGACTTGGAAAAAAGATAGATGAAATACCGTTTGTAGGGAAAGATTTTGGATCGTGGTTATAGCGATATTTTCCCACGGGTGCGGCAGCCTCGGCATTAGCTAGAGGTCTTTTACAAATACGTAACTGGTAAGAGAAATGCCTGAGAATATTAAGTACACGATCACCATCTGCATAATCTCCGGATTTATTACTACCTAAGGGGCCAGATCCTGCACGGACTAGTCGCATTTTGTTTGTTCTGAGAGCATCGGCAAATTCTGGTGTATTCACCACAAATCTAATCAAATCCAAATTTCTCAGCATGTATCTTTTTTCAACTACATTAAAGGTACGTGCTCGTCTTTTGTGTTCTTCTGTCATACCGTTTGGACCGTCGTATATAGGATCTGTGTCTGATGCGCCAAAACCATAAAATCCTATCCCAAACATCGGATAAAGCATAGTTTTTTGTTCTATGGTTAATCTTGTTGATTGTTGGTTTACGAGGAGATCGCGGATAGAATCAGGAGTAACCGTACAAGATGCCGTTAATATAAAAAATAAAATTGTTAATTTTTTCATATATCCTCCCTAAAATTTCAATCCAAATTCCAAACCTATATTCAAAGAATCCACCATAGACCATTCCTTTGAACCATTGAGGTAGATATCTTTGAGTGTGCCGACACGCCAAGGGTAGCTTGCATAGGAGATATAAGGAGAGATGAAGTGGTTCTTTCCTACTGCAAATTCAAAAGCAAGACGTGTCTTAAAGCCAAATAGTAGAAAATAAAGTTTTTCTTCCAAAGGGAAGTCTTGATCGATGTATCCAATTTGAGAGAGGGTGCCACCTGTTTGAGAAATGGACAAATACCCTTCAAGAGATACGTTTACTTTTTTATTGATTGGTGCCCTAATCCCAAACCCAAAATCTGTTGTTCCCATCACCCAACCTGTGCTTTCGATTTGAGCTTGCAGGCGGAGCATGAAAAATTTATTCACAGAATAATCGTAGGCAAATCCTATCCCAAATCCAAGCCCTGCATTACCAGCTTTCCATACATTGTAGTGAGTTGCGTACCAGAGATTGTCGTGGTATGTTGCAAATTCTACAAAGGGGCTATTTTGCACAAGAAAACTTGTTAGTAATGAGATACGATGAGGATTTTTGACAGAAGCTTGAGCAAAGGAATTTTGAGTAAATAAGACTATTACTAGAAAAAGAAATGGTATTTTTTGTTTCATATCACTTTATCGGCATTTTTTATATTAAAAACTGTTTAATGATAGAATATTTCAATAGAATTGTCAATAATTTGTTTGGTAATAGAGGCTACTTTATGTACTGCTTTTTCTGATATATACTTGACAAAGATATAGTGATACCTTATAATAAAAAATATATCACGGTTCTTTGAAGAGGGTTTGATTATGCAAAAAAGAACGTTTTTTCAAAATACTGAAAAAATTACCTCTATTTCTATTGCTGTTTTTATTGTCTATACATTTATTTTTCATTTATCTTATCCTGTTTTTTGGGATGATTGGATATATTCTGTTGATTTTCAAACTTTTGTGCCTTATACTCTTGAAAAAGCATGGCATCCAGGTCGTAACATCAGTGAATTTATACACACTTCCTTACCGCAGACTTTAGGAGCATCTTTAGGGGTTATTTTAAATGATCCTTTGCTAGGGATACGTATTTCCCATGCGATAGGTGCTACTTTGATAATGGTTTTGTTTTGGTTTGTATCGATGCCTTTTGTGTCATCTTCTATCAAAAAACCTCACACGTCTTTTTTGTACCTAGTTCTAGCATTGCTTAGTGTTATTTTGCTTGATATGACTTTTAAGGATTATACGGCAGTTACCTTTAACACAGGTGGACTTGTTTTTGCTATGTCCTGCTTTATTCCTGTGATTTATTATTATAAGCACAATAGTTTACCTGATTTTATCCAAGATCACTTTGCTATGTCTTTAGGTGTGTTTCTTGCTCTCGCCTATATGGGGACGCAGATCCAAGACACTAGTTATTTCTTGATAGGGCAAGCTTTTGGGTGGTTTTTAGTTTTTCTTGGATTAAGAATTTTATTCCCACATCGCTTTGAAGCAGGAGCTTTGGATTATTCCAAAGACAAACTACTTCTTTTTGGTGCTTTATCTTATCTATTTTTATGTCTGTTTGCTTTATTTCGGAATACTTTTTTAGGTGCTCGTGATGAAGTTGCAAAACAATACCTATCTTTAGATCCACATGTTTTATTGCAAAGAATTTCTTATTGGAAGCTTTATTACATTATCATTGCGTTGTTTGCTTTGTTCTTTTTAATTTATTTTGGGCTAAAAATTTTCAAAAAACTCGCACATAAGATTGATTCAAAAATTTCTAATGAAGAATTCTATCTTTTTTCATTGTTTGCAGCGGGTATAGGAACTTTATTGATTTCTTTGATTGTTAAGACTTATGCACCACATGCGTTTTGGCTTTTATTCTTAGCTCTTTTACGTCTTTGGATTTCATGGTATCAAAAGAATAGTTTTATTCAGATCATCACACCTACGTTATTTTTATTTTTTAGTGATTCTTTCTACTTTAATCCTTCAAATGAAAACACTAGAAACCAGAGATCGTATTGACTATAAAATGGTAGAATATTTCCAAGACTTGGAATCTCAGGGTATTACTGAAGTCGAAATGACTCATCAGCAGTTAAAGGATCTTAAAATTGCTAACTTTCTGCCATTAAATACCCCACAAGCTTTGAAAAAAATGTCATTATTAAAAACTGATATAAAAATTATATTAATCTCAAATAAATAATTATTATTTGAGATTTTGTAAATAATTGAATCCAAAAATGGAGAATGTTTATGTTACTTTCCGTGGTTATTCCTTGTTATAATGAACAAGAAGTACTTGAAATTTCCTTAAATACCTTAATGAAAGATCTTGCTGATGCAAAAATCGAAGATTACGAAGTTATTTGTGTCAATGATGGTTCCAAAGATAAAACCTTGGATATTCTAAAAGACTACTCTGCTCGCTTCCCAAAAATCAAATACGTCTCTCTCGCTCGTAATTCTGGACAACAGATTGCGTTTTATGCTGGTATGTGTTACAGTTCTGGTGATACGGTTGTATTGATTGATGCGGACTTGCAAGACCCTCCTTACCTTATCCCTGCAATGCTTGAGAAGTGGAGAGAAGGCAATCATGTCGTTTACGCTGTGCGTATGACACGTGCTGGAGAAAATATCTTCAAACGTTTCAGTGCCTTTTTATTTTATCGTCTCTTGAATCTTTTTTCCTACACAGATATTCCAAAAGATGTAGGTGAATTTCGTTTGATGGATAGGGCTGTTGTGGATGCGGTGGTTCAGATTGGTGAGCACCAACGTTTTAATAGAGCCTTGGTCAATTGGCTTGGTTTTAAGCAATGTGCTTTGCCATTTGAAAGACCTGAACGTGCTGCGGGCGAGACCAAATTTGGTATGAAAGAGATGCTTAATCTTGCAAAAGATGGTTTGTTCTCTTTTAGTCATTTTCCTATTCACTTCGTGCAGTTTTGTGGTGTAGCGTCTATGTTTATTGCTTTTGCCGTGCTTTGTTATGCTCTTGTTTCTTATTTCCTTGGATATGCGACAGCGGGTTGGAGTTCTTTGATTATTATTATTTCTTTCTTCTCGGGGTTAATGCTGTTTTGTATTGGGCTTTTGGGAGAATATATTATTCGTATCCATACTCAAGTATTGCATAGACCTATCTTCATCGCTCAAGAAACAAACAATCTCTCTGGAAAAGAATTGCCAGACCATATTGCTCGTTTCCATTCTAAGAGAAATCAACTCTTAAAATAAATTTCTCAGACAAAATAAACCCCTTCATATAGAAGGGGTTTTTCTGATTTATATAAATTAATCTTCTTTGCTAAAACGCCAAGTATCGATCATGTCTTTTCTGATGAAAATGTTTTTTGAGCTGAGCAAGATATCACCAGAGTAAGGAATTTTATCTGTTAGATCAAATAAACGACCATAGTTTTGGGATAAAAAGCTCATAAATTCTTTATCGTCATTTAATTGACGTTTGAATGTGATATCAGGAATTGCCAATACTTCAGGTTTGTGTTCATAGACTTTTTCTTGGAAGACGTCACTCAAGTAAGCATAAAAATTGTAGTATTTGTGATCCCATCTTGTGGAATAACTATATCCAGCCCATTGAGCAAGAATAAATGTAGGTCTTTTATTTGGATTGAGATCTGTCAAAGTGATGATTTCATCGGATAATTTGGTTTTGTAAGAGCCGATAAAACGGAAAGGCATGTAGATCACCGAAAAGATCATCCCAAACACCAAAATATAGCGATACACTGAGCTAAGGCGAGGTGTGTATTTTGATAAGACGTTCATCACCATAGGAAAGTGTAAGGCGATAATTGGAACAATGTAAATATTATAAGAAGGGTACCAACGGATCAATCCTAAGCGAGAAATAAAACAAAGTGCTGAGACGATGAAGAGGATGCGTTCTTCTTCTTTGAAAAATGAAACTTTATTCTTGATTTTTTGCCATAATACCACAATCCAAGCAAATGTTGTCATATATAAGATGATATGAGAGATCTCTGAAGGGATGTTTCTATATCCGATGACAAGCGATTTCCAGAAAATACTTGCGAATCCCAAACCTAATTTATCTAACGAAGAAAGATCCCTTGGTGCTCCAAAAGTTGATGGGCGTGTGGAATACTCTGATGTTGGGAAGGTAAGATTCCAGTACCACCAATCACCGAGAGCGTTATTTTTGTAGAAATAAATGAAGAAAGGTACAAGCACAAGCACGAATCCTAAAAAGGCAACAATTCCTCGTGTTGCAAGCTTTGGAAAATTCTTTGTTTGCAAGAAATCTTTTAAGGCAAGAATTGGTACAATTAATACCAAATAAGCATAAGGAGAAGAAATGCTAAAACAAACCGCCAGCAAGACTCCATAGAGAAAATAATCAACATAACTTTGACGATGGTAGCTTCTCATCACGATAAAGATCAATAATAAATGAAAAAATAACGCGATTTGAGGTTGATTGAGGAACATAATGTGCTGAATATAATTCATGAAGAGGAGGCTGACAAGCACAGAGAATAGGCTCTTTCTTGCGCCATAAATTGGTAATAAAATATGGTAAATTAAGAGAGAAATCCCAAAATACCAAATAGTCATAAAGAAGGCGATCCATTGGAAGAGGAATTGAGTGGTTTCAAAGAAGAGAGCATAAGGATAGTAGATCAAATAATAAAAAAAGAAAAAGAAGCCTGAATTTTTTGTGTCAATCGCAGTTTGGTAAAGAACCCCACCGCTGAATAGGTTTTGAGCGATTTCAATATAGATATAAAGATCTCCAACCCAGTTTAGATTATACTCTAAAAACATAAAAACCGAATAGAACCAAAAACTAGTTAAAAACATTGTAATATAAGGGTGTGAGATGGCTTTTTCTTTGAGAGTGTGGAAGAATGAAAGAAACTTGTTTTGTGTAAATTCCATGAGAACCTCTTTGAATTAATATTCATATATTTTATACCTATTTTAGCATTTATGTCAAGCTCTCTCTTTATACTTTATTGACTATTGACAAAGTCCGAGATCCATATTAAAATAATATCTATAAATAATTTAATAACCTTTTTAGGTGTTCCATTTGGAGGATATGGTGAAAAATCAAAAAATTCTTAAAATTGCTGGGATATCAGTAGCTAGTTTGATCTTGGTTTTTGGTATTCTGATAGCGAGTGCGCGACCTTTGATGTTTTTCTTCGCAAAATCAGGTAGCGTGGGTGGATTAAAATTTATTGAAGCTATTAGTAATAATACTCTTGATCTTGTTGATAAAAATGCTAATAATCTCCTTATGAGTGCTGCCAAATCCCGTAATACAAATGTCTTGAATTACCTAAAAGAACGTGGAGTGCCTACTGGTGCGAAAAATACGAACAATGTAACAGATTTGATGGTAGCTTCAGAAAATGAATATATGGATGTGCTTGGATGGTACATTGCCAACACAACAAACATCATCAACGCTCAAGATCTTGACGGATACACGGCGTTAATGTATGCTACATTTTCGACAAATGAACGTGGTGTGGAGCTTCTCCTTGAAAATGGAGCTCGTCCTAATATTGCTGATTCCAGAAATCTCACTGCACTTTATCTTGCTGTAACAATCACGAACACCAATATCGTAAAACAACTCCTCGATAAAGGTGCCAATCCTAATATTGAGTTTAACTACGATGAATATACTACTTCGACAGTTTTATCTCTTGCGGTGAGAAAAAATGCTAATGATATTGTAGAAATGCTTTTGAATAAAAGTGCTAATCCTAATTACCTTGCAAAAGATAGAAGGCCTTTACTTTCTATTGCTATCAGTAATACCAATGCTAATATCGTATCTATGCTTGTCAAGAAGGGTGCCAACGTCAACATGAAAGATGATAACGACCTAACCCCACTATCTTATGCGCTCTCCCTCACAAATTTTGAAATTGCTAAAATCTTAGTGGACAATGGTGCCAACCTCAATATGGATTCCGTTCCACCATTATCAAAAGTCTTGGATCTTAAAAACACAGAATTAGCAGAGCATATGATCTCCAAGGGTGCTTCCCTCGATTATAAAAATGGTTATGATCAGACTTATTTGATTTCTGCTGCTGAAAATGGTATGTTTGATATTGTGAAGAGTTTGGTGAAAAAGGGGATATTCTTAGATTCCAAAGATGAAGATGGTAATAGTGCCTTGATGGCAGCGTATTATCGTGATCATCTTGACATTGTTAAACATCTTATGGTCAGTGGAGCGTCTCTTGATATTGTTAATAATAGTGGTGATTCTGCCCTATTTATTGCCTATAATAAAAAACACAAAGATATCCTCAATTCTATGATAGGCTATCGTGTCAATCTTAATATCACGAACATTGCTGGTAACACGCTTTGGGAGCAAGCTGTACTCGATGCTGATCTTGAAGTGATGAAGTCTCTCTTGACTAAGATCGATATCAATAGCACCAATTCCGAAGGACGTACTACTCTTAGTCAAGCTGCAAGCTTAGGTTATATCGATATTGCGAAGTTTTTAGTTGAGCAAAAAGCAAATCTCAATATTCAAGATTCTCTTGGTAGAACAGCATTAATGAATGCTTATCTCAATGACAATATTGAGATCGTTCGTTTCTTGGCAACTTATGATGCTGACTTGAACATGAAGGATAGCGACGACGAAACACCTCTTTCTTATGCAGTTCGTAGGGCATCCCTTGAAAAAGTCAAGCTTCTCAAAGATCTGAATGTTGACCTTAACGTACGTCATCGTGATGGCAAAACAGTTCTTTTTAGTGCGATCAATCATGCTGAAATTTTGAGCTTTCTTATTGATAATGGTGCTGATGTAAATCTTTCTGATACAAATAATTATAATATTTTGATGTTTGCTATTGAAGAGCAATCTAATAGCATTGCAAAGATTCTTGAAAAAATTACAGATATCAATGCTCAAACCTCAAATAAAAAACAAAGCGCTCTCATGATGGCTGCTGCAAAAGGCGATCTTCAAACAGTAAAGCTGCTCGTAGCAAAAGGTGCTGATCTCAATTTGGTCGATTCTAATAAAGAAACGGCACTCTTCTATGCTGTACAAGAAGGGAAAAATGTGGATGTAGTCAAGTTCCTTGTCGAGAAAGGTGCCGATACCAAACTCCGTAACTCCAAACTCAAAACAGCCGAAGCGATCGCTAAAGACCTTAACCTTACGAAGATTGTTCAATTTTTTAGTTCTGTAAAGTAGTTTATTCCTTAATAATAAATACAAAACTCAAAACTCCCCCTAAATTCAGGGGGAGTTTTTTGATTAGGGGGGAGCTATTAAAAACTGCAAGATAATGCCGAAAATATATTTAGTCCAGAAAAGGAGAGAGTGTTGAAGTATTTTTTACAGTTGTTGATTGTTGGTTTGATCGTGGTGGGGTCGAAGTATTTTGTTGAAGAAGAAATCACCGAAATTGTCTCCGACTACAATCGAAAAGATTGGAAGCATTGGGTAGATGCCGATCAAGATGGCCAAAATACCAGGCAAGAGGTGCTTATTGCGGAGAGTCTTGATCCTGTCGTGCTTGATGAGAGGGGGAGGGTGCTTTCTGGACGCTGGCTTGATCCTTTTACGGGGGAATATTTCACCGATCCGAAGGAGCTGGATATTGATCATATTGTCCCTTTGAAATACGCTCATGACAATGGTGGTGCGGAGTGGGATGCTGATGTCAAGATGCTCTATGCGAACTACCTTGATGATCCTAATCACCTCATCGCCGTCTCTGCCAAAGAAAACCGTTCCAAGGGTGCCAAAGCTCCCACAGAATGGATGCCTCCTAATGAGGAATTTCATTGTGAATATATTAGGATTTGGTATGGTATTAAGAGTACTTGGGGCTTGAAGATGGATCCAGGTTTTGAGAATTTGAGTAATCAAGTGTGTTATCAAGGATAATTTTACTAATAATTTTTTATAATAAAGTGAAATAAAACTTGTAAATTATTTTTTCTTATAGTATAATAATATTCAAATTTTTTAGTAAACGTTTGTTTATTTGATAAATCAAGGAGATGATTATGAGAATTTTAATCACCGCTTTCTGTTTTCTTCTCGCATCTTGTGGTGCAAAAAAGGTTTCTGTGCCTGTTACAGAAACTCAGTGGGATCAATTCTTTCCACAACGTTGGGGTACAAGCCAAATTTGGAAGGAAACTTATACTAATTTAGATTCCTACTACCCAGCAATGGAACAAGACTATTATTCTTACGAGAATTTTGTTGCAGCGATTTCTGAATTGCGTAACATTAAACTTCGTGAGGTAGCTTTGTTAGGAACTGTTACTGTTTATCGTATGGATACAAGAACAGATAAAGACTGGAAAGAGATTTACAGTTACCCAGCAGATGGTGAGTATGTTTATGAAGTAGACTTCTCCCAGTTCGCGAACCGTACAGGTGCTTCAGAACAAGATAAGGATCGTGAGCTTGCAGCGTTTTTGGCGAATATTTCCCACGAAGTTGCTGAGCCTAGAGATGGTACTATTTACCCATTATTCTATCGTGAAGAGCTTGCTTATGAGCGTTCACCAGAATGGGGTGTGCCAACTAACTTCTACCAAGATACTAATTTCACATGGTTTGCTCCAAGTCAAGCGCCAACATTCTTCCGTGAAGGACATAAAGATGCTGGTCAAATTCGTTTCACAACTACTTCCTACCATGGAAGAGGTCCTATTCAGTTGAGATGGAACTTCAACTACGGTGCTTTCAGTGCAGCTGTATTTGGAGATCCTGAGGTTCTTCTTAAGAATCCTGATATGCTCTTGGATGATGGTAAACTTGCTATGATGTCTGCTATCTGGTTCTGGATGATGCCACAAGCGCCAAAACCTGCTATCCATGAAGTTATGTACAAAGACACCTTTAAGCCAACTCATATCTCTAATTGGGGATTTGGACACGCTGTTGTGTTGTTGAATGGATTCTATGAATCAGGTGCCGTAGAAGGTGGAGCTGAATTCAAAGATCAGACAGTTACAAGACGTATTAATTTTTACCGTCAGTATGCTGATAACATGGGAGTTACAGTTGGTTTCGATGATGAACAACTCGACACTCAAAACATGAGCCCTTATACATTCTAATCTTTATAGATATTTAAAACCCTCTCTATTTTGGAGAGGGTTTTTTGTTGTTATATTTGGGGGACTTTGTTATAATGTAATGATCAAATTTGAGGAGACTTTATGAATATTCTTGAGAAATTTTTGACCACCAAAATCATCCCTGTAGCTGTCATCCAAAATGAAAAGGAGCTTCGTGCCTTGGCAGAGCTATGTGTGAAATACGCTCCTTCATTGGAGTTGACGCTTCGTAGTGAGTTTGCTTTGACCGCGATCTCCCTCCTCAAAAAAGATTATCCGTCTATTACGGTTGCTGCGGCGACGGTGCTTTCGCCCGATGATGCCGATAAGGCTATGCGTGCGGGGGCTGATCTTATTATTAGTCCTGGCTTTACGCCGAACTTGCTTAAGTATGCTCAAGATAAAAATTACCCCTATATCCCTGGTGTGTCCACTCCATCTGAAATTGAGCAATGTCTTCTTGCTGGGTATCGCATTTTGAAGGCCTTTCCTATTGAAGTAATTGGTGGAATCAAATGGCTCAAGGCAATGGAGCCTGTCTACCAACATTATGGAGTGAAATTCATCCCTCTTGGTGGACTTTCTCCTGATAATACCAAAACCTACCTCCAAGCACCAAATGTCATCTCCTGTGGTGGCACGTGGCTTGCACCGAGAGACCTGATAGAAGCTGATGATTGGGGATCTGTAGAGGAGAGGTTTGTCTTGGCTCAAAGGTTGGGAGAGTAGGTTGTGAAAATTTTATTGAAAATAGTTAATTTTTAAAACAATTTTAACAACTTTTAACATTTTTTTCGACTAATTATATTAAATAATAGTGCTTATATTATAGCACTTGATAATATAGGAGTTTTTATGAAAAGTAAGGTTGTTACTATTAATTTACGTGGAGGATTACTAGGGTTATTTCAATCACCTCAGGCAAAAATACAACAAGTATTGGAACAGGAATCAATTGATGGATGGAAAGTGAAATTTGTCTTACCACCTAATTCGAATCCATTGTTTATTTTAGTTCAATTGTTCTTATTTGTGATTACTGTTTCATTATATTTTCCGCTACCTTCCTATATGGTGTTATTTGAAAAAGATCAATAAACTATATTCATAATTATTTTCAATTAATAAATAAAACCACCCAAAAGTAGGGTGGTTTTTTGTTTTGAGATTAGATGTTGGTTTTGCCAGCAGTGATACGGCGTTTTGCGACGAGGAGCCTTCCTCCCATAAATCCAACACGAAGCGCTTCGTCTATTGTGTAGATAAGACAAATCCCTAGGATTCCAAGGTGTAATTGCCCTATGAAGAAGTAGGCTTGAAGCATGATCATCATGAGACCTATCATTTGCACGAAGATGCCCCATACTGTGATCCCCATCCCGTGCAGGGTGCCGTTGAAGATCTCCCAAAAAGCACGAGGTACCACGATCAAGATCATAGCTGGGATGTATTTTGCGAGGGTGTGGATCGTTTCTGTGTCTGTGGTGAAGACTTTGGCGATCATTTCTGGGAAAGCAAGGTAGAATAAAGAAATGGTCGATGCGATCAAAGCAGTGGTTTTGAGGCCAAACTTCATAATGCGGAACAATTTTGGAATATCCATTGCTCCGAACGCTTTACCTGTTAGATTTGTTACTGCTAAGATATACCCTGAATAGATTCTAAATCCAAACTCTGGCAAGGTGATAAAGAAGAACATAAACCTGTTCAAAGACGGATCTGTATTGTTGATCATCCAGACAAGGAAGATGCCACCAAGTCCCCAAAGCATCATATCAATACCAACAGGGAATCCCATACGGATTGTTGTCCAAGCATAGGATTTTTCAGGAGTGAGGATGCCTTTGAGGGTTGGTTTGATGTGGTTTTGTTGGAAGAAATAATACAGCATGACAAGTGCCCCAACAATGCTACTGAGAAGCGTTCCCCACGCAGCACCTGGAATTCCGAGTTCTGGGAAGAAGAAATCTCCATAGATAAGGACACGGTTTGCAAACATATTGACGACTACTTGAACCGCTCCAGAAATCATAAAAGGATACGTAAATCCTGTGGATGAGAAAAGGGCTTGAAGGCCTTTATAACCAATACCTTGCACCAAATAACTATAAGCTACGATTTTGATGTAGCTATTTGCGATTTGTTGTGTTTCTGGGTCGGGAGTGATCATACGGTAGACTGCCGATCCTGCGAATGTCCAAAAGAGCCAAAACGAAATCCCAACAAGGGCATAGACAAAAAATCCATTCTCAACAAAACGACGAGCCTTTTCGTAGTTTTTTTCACCTAGAGCATGTGCCACAGGGATTACTGTCCCCATATGCATGTAATCGATCAGCTGATTTAGAGTCATAAAAGGCATCATGATAGTGTTAAGGATGTCAAGGCTGTTAGGCTTGTAATGTCCAATAAAAATAGAATCGGTTACGGTGAGTGCATAGAATGTGAGTGTGTTGATCGATAAAGGCATCGCGATACGATAAAGGCGACGATTGATGAGCGTTTTTTCAGGTAATGTGGTGAATTTTTGGGCTGGTTTTGCGCCAAAGAATGTGATAATTTTATAATATAATGATGTGAAACGTTTTCTTATTGCGGAATGCATAAGATACTCCTTATTTTTGTTTGATCTAAAGATCGGCTAAACACGGAACTAGTACAAAATAACGAAAAATAAGAAGGACGCTAATAGACGAGGATACAGAACGCGGAAAGAAACCACGCATGGAGGTTGATAGGGGTTTTGAAAATTGTGAAGTGCACCATAAGGAAGTCGGAGATATTTACGATACGATTGATGTTATTCATAATATTTCACCTGTTACCAAATTATAACAACGTTTTTCAATAAAGTCAAGGGCTAGATTTTTTGGAGAATAATAAATGAAATATTTTATGGATTTTTCTTGACAAGAAATGGATATCATCTTATAATGATAATGTCATTACTCAGTTCGAAAGAGCGGTACATTGTCATTAACGTGAATTTAACTTGGTCTTATTAATGGGATAAAATGCAATGGCTGTCGAACAGAGCTTCACATAGACACGAAAAATAGTGGGTGGTAATTCTAGCCCTCACGCTGAAAAATTTTAAAAACATATGTATATCAAAGACACTTTGGTAACTACTATTTACTTTCGCTCGATGCGTTAATTTGATTAATTATTCTAAAGAGCATTCTCCACATCGTTTATTTCTTTTCATTTATTCTTATCATTACCCTCCCACTTTTTTCTGTGTACTGCGCTAGATTTCTTTCAACAAAATTCTCGTCATCACCTTTTTAGGTGCTCTTTTCTTATATTTAGGTTATTTTGATTTTTATGGAAACACTATTTTATCATAAAGAGGTATTTTATGAAATATATTTTAAGCATGATGTGTATGCTTTTATTATCCGCTTGTGGCACGGATAAAACACAGGTGTCCTCTGCTGACACCAGAATGGTGACCCATGCAATGGGAAAAACCGCTGTACCTAAATCCCCGCAAAGAATTGTTGCGTTGACGGGCGAAGCGACTGAGGCTTTGCTTTCTCTTGGCATTAAGCCTGTGGGTGCTGTTTCTTCCTATACACCTGACCTTTCTTGGTATCCTCATATTGCGGATCAAATGGAAGGGGTTGAGATTGTTGGTGATGAAAGACAGGTCAATCTTGAGAAGGTAGCAGCTTTGCAACCTGACTTAATTGTTGGGATTAAAGCGCGTCAAGAGAATGTTTACCCTATGCTCAGCAAGATTGCTCCGACCGTCTATGTCGAAAACTTCTACGGCGATTGGAAAGGGAATTTCTTGCTAGTTGCTGATGCAGCAAATCGAAAATCGGATGGGGAAAAGATTTTATCTGATTGGACTTCAAATATGCTCACCCTGCGTGAAAAACTTAAAAAATCCGGTAAGCTTGATAAAACAACAGCGTTGTACCGTTTTACAGGTAAGACAGCTCGTTACTATGGAAATTTGGGATTTGCTTCTTCTATTGTTAAAGAACTTGGCTTTAAGCGTCCTGAAAATCATGATAAAGATGAATTTAATTTTGAAGTGACTCAGGAATTGATCCCAGATATGAATGCGGAACAAGCTTTCTATTTTGTTTTTGCGGATCAAAATACACGAGCAGCTTATGATTATGCGACTAACTTTATCACAAGCCCTCTTTTCAAAAACCTCGATCACAAAGGTACAGAAATCTACGAAGTAGATAACAACGTATGGAACAAATCCTACGGTATCCTTGCAGCACAACTTGTATTAGATGAGATCGAGACATTAATGTTAAAAAAATAGTATTTTTATGAAAAAGATACTGAATTATATTTTATTGCTTGGAGTTTTGGTGTCGTGTGGAGAGAATACTTCTGATACCAGGCTTGTAAAGCATACGATGGGCTATACAAGAATTCCTAAAGCTCCTCAGCGTGTTGTAGCTTTAACGGGTGAGGCTGTGGAGACGCTCCTTGCCTTAGGTATTAAGCCTGTTGGGGCTGTAAGTTCTTGTTGGCAGGAGACTTGGTATCCCCATCTTGCTGATCAGATGCAAGGTGTTGTTTTAGTTGGCGATGAGAAAGAAGTTGATCTTCAAAAAATTGCTGATCTTCAGCCTGATTTGATTATTGGGGTGAAGGGACGTCAAGACGATACCTATAGTCAACTCAATGCTATTGCTCCGACGCTTTATCTTGGTGATAATTCAAGACGTCGTCATCGAGACTGGAAACGTGATTTCCTTGCGATGTCGGATATTCTTGGTTACAAAAAACAAGGTCAAAAGCTCCTTGCCACCTGGACGACAAATATGCTTACGCTTAGTGGTCGTTTGAAAGAGTCAGGAGATCTCGATAGGACGACGGCGCTTTATCGTTTTACGGGGAAGACGGCTCGTTACTATGGGAATCTTGGCTTTGCGTCTTCTATTGTGAATGATCTGGGCTTCAAGCGTTCTAAGAGACACAATAAAAATGAATTTAATTTTGAAGTAACTGAAGAATTGATTAGTAATATGAATGCGGAACAGGCATTTTATTTTGTTTTTGGTGATAAGAATATTGAGCAATCATATCAGTTTGCAACGAATTTTCTTACCAATGAACAATTCAAAATTCTCGATCATAAAGCAGAACGTATTTATGAAGTGAATAATAATATCTGGAATAAATCTTACGGGATTATCGCAGCACAGCTTGTGCTAGATGAGATCGAAGGAATTTTCCTCAAAAAATAGAGGCATAGCCATGAAGAATCCAATTTTGATTCTGTTGATGTGTTTAGTTGTACTTGTGACGATGAGCATTGTGAATGTTTTATTTGGTCACCAATTTTACTCATTTCAAACACTAGTCGATAGCTTTACGCAATATAACGCTCAAGATCCTGAACACTACATACTCCAAAATATCCGTATCCCTCGTGCTGTCATTGCTATTCTTGTTGGGGCTTGTCTTGGAATGTCAGGACTCCTCATTCAAGCAATTACTCAAAATCCTATGGCATCGCCTTGTATTTTTGGGATCAATGCTGGCGCAGGCTTTTTTGTGGTGCTTGGGATTCTTATTTTCAAAGATCTCTCTCTCGTTGGAGTGATGATATTTTCTTTTATCGGAGCAAGTATTGCAGGGTTTATTGTATTGATCCTTGCTAATATGGTCAACTATTCTCCTGTCAAGATTGCTCTTGTAGGGATAGTTTTGACGGCTTTGATTACTTCACTTACTTCTATTATCATCATCAATAATGGTGGTGATCCTCAAGAAGTGCTTCGTTGGACAACGGGATCTTTGACAGACAGACCTGCGGTGGATCTTCGTTTTATGCTAGGTGTGACTGTGTTATTTGTGCTTGTTTCTTTTATGGCGTTTCAATTAAATCTCTTTGCTCTCGGCAATGATACGGCAAAAGCACTAGGTCAAAATATCTTTTTATGGCGTTTTGTGTTTTCTATGTTTGTGATATTATTTGCAGGATTTTCTGTAGCTATTGCTGGTGCGATAGGCTTTATAGGATTGATTATTCCTCATGTCTCAAGAAAACTCTTCGGACAAGAATACAAACTCCTCATTCCAGCATCTATCTTACTTGGGGCAAACTTCTTACTTCTAGCTGATCTCCTCACAAGATTGATTGTTCCTCGTACCAGCTTACCAATAGGGCTTACGATGTCGGTGATAGGTGCACCATTTTTACTTTACTTAGCTAAACAAAGGAAGATCGCATGATCGTTGTTCAAAATAAATACATTTCTTATATTTTTGAGAGAAAACCGTTCTTTTATCTTGCTATTGCAGGGATTTTGTGTATTCTGCTTTTTTTTCTTGCTATCGCTTTAGGATCTGAAGTAATTCCTTTAAGCAATGTTATACAATCTTTATTTGGTAAAGGACAAGGTACTTCACAATTCATCATCCAAGAACTAAGACTTCCACGTGCTATAACAGCGTTATTAGCGGGAGGATCGCTTGCGGTGGCGGGGGCTATTGTTCAAGTTGTGATTAAAAACCCACTTACTTCACCTGACCTCTTAGGAATTAATTCTGGTGGTACGGTTGGAGCGATGTTTTATCTCTTTTTCTTCCAAAGCTTTGTGCCTTTTCTGTTTTTTCCTATCTTTGTTTTTGCGGGAAGTGCGATGGCGATAGCGATTTTACTTTTTTTCTTAAAAAATAAGATTGAGACTTTTCGATTAATTTTGATAGGTCTTGCTTTGAATAGTATTTTTGCTGCGATAACGACGGCATCTCTTATCTACACAAATGAAAAATTGGGCTCAATTCTTTATGTTTGGACGATAGGTAGTACCTATGGTGTGTCCAGCCAATCCGCTCAAATTATGCTTGTAATTTCTGTGATTTTGATGTTTTTGATTCTGCCTTTATCGCGGATTTTGAATTTGCATGTTTACCCTGATGAGATTGTTGTTAATGCGGGAGAAAAGCTTCCTGAGCAACGTAGAGCATTACTTTTGATCTCTGTATTATTTAGCACGGTTGCGGTTGCTTATGTGGGGCCTGTGGGTTTTGTGGGCTTGATTGCTCCCCACCTTGCAAAAAAAATCATTCCTAGGGATTATTTTTTTATTTTACCTTTCACCTTTTTGCTTGGAGCGATTTTGACGCTTTTTGCTGATATTCTGGGGCGTACTTGGAATCCTCCTTACGAGTTTCCTTTGGGCGTGTTCACCACCATGATAGGTGCCCCTTATTTTATTTATATCCTTTTGAAAATGGAGGGTAGGAGAATCTAATGTCTGTTATCGAAATCAAAAATTTAACCTTATCCTATGGCGAAAACGTCATTCTTAAGGATCTGAACCTCTCAATTCCAAAGGGCAAAATCACTATCATGATTGGTGCAAACGGATGTGGTAAGTCAACTTTGCTCCGAGCTACTGCTCGTATGATGAAGGCTGACAAAGGTACTATTCTTGTGAAGGGGCATGATATTACAAAAACTTCTTCCAAATTATTGGCCAAAGAAATGGCTTTTCTACCTCAATCTTGTCCTACATTAGAAGGAATGACAGTTTTCCAACTCGCAAAACAAGGTCGTTATCCTCACCAATCTCTCTTCCAGCAATGGACTCCCGAAGATGAAAAGATCGTCAACAACGCTCTTAGATATACAGGGATGTCTGAGTTATCAGATCGATTTTTGAATGAATTATCTGGTGGTCAACGTCAACGTGCGTGGATTTCTATGATTTTGGCACAGGATACGGATGTGATTCTTTTGGATGAGCCTACAACGTACTTGGATATCACTCATCAGATCGAAGTTTTGGATCTCTTGTTCATGCTCAATCAACGTCGTGGGACTTCTATTGTGATTGTTCTACATGATTTGAATTTAGCTGCGCGCTATGCGGATTACTTGGTGGCTATTGGCAATCAAGGTGTGATGTTTGAGGGGTCTCCTGAAGAAGTGATGACTACGGATAACATTGCTCAAGTCTTTGATATTGAAAATACGGTGATCACTTGCCCTATTTTCAAAACTCCAATGTGTGTTCCTCATAGCCATATCTGTAAATACGGGGACTTTATTTTCCAACAAGAAAATAAATAATCCCTTGGAGAAAAAAATGAATATACTTTCATATATAAATAACGGAGGCGTTGTTGCTTGGATTTTAGTGGCAATGTACTTTATCGTGTGTGCGATTGTTTTAGAGAGAATCTTATTTTTCTGGAATAGTCGTGCTCATTTTGCTCAAGTTTACTCCGAGTTGCACCATGTTCTTGATACGGAAAACATTAATAAGGTTAGCCATGCTCCGTCCGTGATTCGTTACCAAAAATCTACTCTTGTAACAATGATTCTCTACTATCTTAACAACTTCACTCGTTCGCAGAAGGCTTTCGATGAAAAGATCGAACGTGAAGCTTTTATCCTCGTCGAAGATATGGAAGAAAATCTTTGGATTTTGTCCCAAATCGCTTTTATTTCACCTTTGCTTGGGCTTCTGGGGACGGTTTTGGGTTTGATTGATTCTTTTCGTATTATGTCGACTCTCGGTGCCGATGCTGATGTGAGTGCCTTTGCTGGAGGAATCTGGAAGGCGATGATTACAACAGCAGCTGGTTTGATTGTTGCGATTTTAGCAGTACTTGCTCAAAAAGTCTTCGAGAATATTGTCCAGAAACGAAGCAATCAGCTTACCAAAATTGTATCCGTTCTCAATGAGCATCAATTCAGTCAGGAGTAGGCGATGAAAATTTTCAAAAAGCCTCCATCCTCTCAAACTGAGTTAAATATTACGTCTTTGATTGATATTATCTTTATTTTGTTGATCTTTTTTATGGTGAGTTCTTCCTTTATCAAGCCTTCTATTAGTGTTAAATTACCAGTGGCAGCTACGAAGGATGAAAGCCCTAAAAAGAAACTCAATCTCTATATATCTGCCGACTTAGCTTTGTTTATTGATAAAGAAGAATTGACCTTGCCTCAGATTCAGGAACGTATAGCTGCACAAATTGAAGAAAATCCTGATCTTGTGGTGATGCTTTTCTGTGATAAATCAGTTATTTTTGAGCAACTGGTCAAAGTGATTGATGCTCTTAAATTGACAGGAGTAAAGAATGTTGCCATCAGCCGTGCATCAGCCTAAGGCTATTTCTTTCAAAAAATCTTTGGCGATTGTCTTGATTCTTCATCTTGTCTTGATTATTTTTCTTAGCATTAAACCTAAAAACAAATCTTTTAATAGTCTTGATCATTCCACTTCTCGTGCACAAAAACGTTCTCGTCGTTCTCTTGATATGCCATTGCGAAAGTTTCATGTCCAGATCATGGAGGATGATATTATCGAGATCGTCAAAGATCAACAACGCCGTACAGAAGAGCAACTGGTTGCAAAAAAGCGTAAATCAGAGAAAAATTCGGAATTTTCACGCGGGGACAAGGCTATGCAAAGTGCCTACCTCAAAAATGTGATTCGACACCTTGGTAAGTACAAACGCTATCCTGAATCTGAACGTCGTAGAGGACGTGAAGGCAGTGCTACCGTTACTTTCAAAATACACCCAGACGGCTCTGTTTCTGATGTGAATATTAGAAGATCCTCTGCTTATAACTTGCTTGATGAGGCTGCTCTCCAGACTGTTCAAAAAGCTGTGCCTTTCCCAACCTTAGATAAGGTTGATAGACCGATCACGATCAATGTTTCTATTGATTTTCGATTGGATGAATAAAAGAATCAAGTGAGTTTCTCATGTTATATATATTATTTTTCGTACTTATCCTTTGCCCGAATCCCTTTGTCTTCGCACAAGCAAATCAAAACGCCAACGTATCCGAATTAATTATGGATGAATTAGATCAAATAGATAATTCAGAAATCAGTATGGAAGTCGTTGCTTCCAAGTTTAACAGAAAAGTCTCCGATACAGGTGCCGATACTACTATTATTACAAAAGAAGATTTTCAATCTACAGGTGCCAGTACCTTGACAGAGGTTCTCCGTAATTCAGGGATTACAGCCCTTGATGCAGCGACCTCCACTGAAAAAGGTGCTGCTCTTTATGTTCGTGGACTTAGTATTGCTTATGTTTTGGTGATTATTGATGGTCAAAGGGTCAAAGATGCCACCTTGGCTTTGAGGAATATTTCTCTTAGTCAGATTGAACGTATCGAAATCATCAAAGGGCCTAGTTCTTATCTTTGGGGATCAGATGCGATGGCTGGTGTGATTTATATTCAGACCAAAAAAGGCGATAAAAAAAATAAAGGTTTCCATGGTAGTGCTGGTATTACTTATGGAAACAATTTTGAGCTTGATAAAGACAACCACAATGCGCGTCCTTATGTAGATTTGAGTTATTCTACAGGTAATATGGTCTTCTATGGTGGTACTTCCTTTGACTATGGATACAACTGGAAATCTTTATACGATAAGTCTAAAAGTGGCACCATTACAACTAACGAACGTAGAGATTTTGGTAGTTTTAATGTGTATACGGGTGCGGACATGGATTTCTTAGACATCCATAATCTTAAAATGAAATTTACTTATGACCAGCTTATGACGCCCCTTTCTGATGAAGAACGTAAATATAACGGTATTACAGAGCTAAGAAACCCACAGAAATTTGTGCATGGTGGGGTTTCATATTCTGTGTATCCGACAGATCAATTGGATATCACTTTGAGTTCCGGTGTTAACTATGAAGAGAATCACCGTATTTTCAGTGAGACTCCTGGGGATTATGATAAAGAACACTATATAGCAAATGCGACAGAGCTTCTTTTGTCTTATCAGATTAATGATAATTTTGCTGTGAAGGGTGGGTATGCTTTGGATTTCCAAAGACGTTCCCAATTAGAAGAATTGGTTAGAGATCACCTTCATTATAATGCTATTAACAATTCTCTCTTCTTTGGCGGAGACTATAAATATCGTGGTGTGGTGGATGTTGATCTTACGATTGGGGCACGATACCAACACAACGACCGCTACGTAACAGAAGGGGCGGGACTTGGAACAAGCGTAGAAAACGCTAAAGATGCGCATTCTTTCTCGCCTGAGCTTAGTTTTGTGTTGAAACCTGTCAAGGAATTGGCTCTTAAACTTCACGTAGGACATAGTTTCAAATCTCCAGATCTTGAAACTGCTTTCCGTAAAGATCGTTATTCTTCTAGTGGATGGTTTATTGGAGGTAACTCCGATATTACCCATGAGAAAGCTTGGGGATATAGTGGAACAATTGAATATACACCTCTTTCAGGACTCTTTATGAGTTTCGGGCTTAATAGAATGGATATTTGGGACTTAGTCCAATTCCAATACACAGGTGAAGAGTATGAATACAACGGCGAAATGTATGGAATGAAACGTCCTACAAACATCGGACGTGCTTATACTTGGGGTGTGAATGCGACTATTGCTGGTGCTGTTGATGTGCCTTATGTGGGGACATTGAGCTCTGGATTGACAGTTGATTATACTGTTGCCAAAGAAAAACGTACCTCCAGTACTGCGAATTATCTTGACCAAAGTGGTAATGGGATCAAAAATCCATGGCTTGCAGACCGTCCACCGGTTACAATTACAGGGAATATTACTTGGTACCAACCTAGCTGGGGAACATCCCTTTCCTTCTATGGATACTACTTCCACAGTGCTTACAACTATGAACTTATTGACTCAAAAAGTAACACCTACAAACTCAGAAGAACAGGTAATCAAACTACTTTCGATCTTCGTATTGCACAGGAGATCTTCCTCAATAAAGCCAAAACTTCTAAGAGTGTTTTATTCTTTGAAGCTAAAAACCTTCTTGAAGCAACCTTCGATAAGGACTTTGATGGCGATACAGATCAACCGGAACGTTCTTTCGTTGTTGGTTGGAATGTACAATTCTAATTTTCAAAAAATACGTCTCTTCGGAAGCGTATTTTTATTTCTTCTTCAAAATCAAAATAAAGGATATAAAATTTTGAGATAGTAGATATGATCTTTTCTTCTATTTCCTTATAAACAAGGCTGATAGCACTCTATTTTCGGGGGCTATTTTTACAATGAATTTATTCTTGACAAGAATCTATAATAGGTTATAATATTGGAATATATGATGGATTTGAAGAATTTTCATCACTTAATGATTTTCAGGAGAACTTTATGAAACAAAAAGTGTCTTTATGGGATTTTTTCCAAGGTTTGGGGAAAACCTTTATGTTACCTGTTGCGTTACTTGCGGCGATGGGGATCCTTTTAGGGGTTGGTAGCTCCCTTACAGGAACAGCTATTACTAACTCGTTACCATTTTTGAAGATGCCTGTATTGCAGCTCTTCTTCCAATTTATCTCTACAGTGGGTGCCTTTGCCTTTATCAACTTACCTATTTTGTTTGCGATGGCGATTCCTTTGGGATTGGTTCGTGAAGAAAAAGGTGTAGCGGCGTTTTCTGGTTATGTGGGATTTGTCGTCCTCAACCTCTCTATTAACTTTCTTTTATCTGTTACCGGTGCTTTAGCGGAAGCAGGTCAATTAAAAGAAGCTGGTCAAGCCATGATCATGGGTATTCAAAGTATTGATACAGGTGTGTTAGGTGGTGTGATTGTTGGTTTAATCGTGTACAAATTACACACACGTTTTTATGAAATTCAACTTCCTGATTCCTTCGCCTTTTTTGGTGGAGCAAGATTTGTACCAATTATCACAGCCTTAACACTTTCTGTTGTAGGTTTGGTTGTTCCATTTATTTGGCCTATTTTTGATGGTGGGATTCGTGGCATTGGTTCAATGATCGCACAAGCTGGTCCTTTTGGTCCTTTCTTGTTTATTTCTGCGGAACGTCTCTTACTTCCTTTTGGGCTTCATCATATCTTGGTGGCGACAGTAAGATTCACACCTGTTGGTGGCGAAATGATGGTCAACAACGAGCTTATTAGTGGAGCTCTCAATATCTATTATGCTCAATTAGCTGCTGGTGTCGATTTCTCTGCGGAAGCTACAAGATTCCTCTCTCAAGCAAAAATGCCATTTATGATGTTTGGTTTGCCAGGGGTTGCTTTAGCGATGTATCACACAGCAAAAAAAGAACGTCAACACATTGTTAAAAGCTTGCTCCTTTCTGGTGCTATTTCTGCTTTTGTAGCGGGTATTTCTGAGCCTATTGAGTTTTTATTCTTGTTTATTGCGCCGATGCTTTATCTTTTCCATGTGGTAATGTCAGGTCTTGGTGCGATGGTGCTTGGATTATTGCAAGTAACTATTGGTAACACAGACGGAAACTTTATTGATTTTGTTGTATTTGGTATGCTTCAAGGCTTGCAAACAAAATGGCTTCTCGTGCTTCCTGTGGGTGCTATGTGGTTTGCGGCTTATTACTTTGTATTCAGATGGGCTATCCTCAAATGGGACATCAAAACTCCAGGACGTGAAGATAACGCTGTCGAGGGTGATGAGCCTTCCAGCATCAAAAACTATGCTGCAGAAAAAATGCTCCAAGGGCTTGGTGGCAAAGATAATATCGTCACTTTAGACAACTGTATCACACGTCTCAGAATGACGGTCAAAGACATGAGCCTCATCAATGATGACCTCATCAAAGAAGCTGGTGCTTTGAATATCGTAAAACTCGACGACACCAACCTTCAAGTCATCATCGGGCCTCAAGTCCATGTGGTAAAAAATCAACTCCTCAAATTAATGTAAACTAGGATCATTCTATGGATTTTAATAAACCTGTCAACAGACTTGGTACTTACTGTACACAATGGGATTTTGTCAAGGATAGATTCGGGAAAGAAGGTCTTCTTCCTTTTACTATCTCTGATATGGATATGCCTACCTCTCCAGAGATTCAGAAAGCCCTTGAAAAACGTATTTCTCATGGGATTTTTGGATATACTCGTTGGGATCATAGCGATTATAAAAACGCAATCATTCATTGGTATCAAAGCCGTTTTGCAACGAAAATTGAGTCCGATTGGATTGCTTATGCACCAAACGTCATCTATGCCGTTGTTCAATTTCTTCAAATGCACAATCCTCAAGGGGAAGCTGTTGCCGTGATTACACCTTGTTATGATGGTTTTGAAAAGATCCTCAAGGCAAATCATTTTGCAATGAATACCATCCATATGAGTACAAATGAACTCGATTGGGATTTATTTGAGCAACAAATCAGCAAGAGTAGAATTTTTCTCCTTTGCAACCCAAACAATCCAAACGGAAAACTTTGGTCGGAAGAAGAACTTAGCAAAATGCTTGAAATTTGTAAAAAGCACAAGGTCTATATCATTTCCGATGATATTCATATGGATTATGTGTATGCGCCAAAAAAATTCACACCAATCACAAGAATTGCTGAGAAGTTTGATTATTTAGACAAGGTCTTAATCATCACCTCTTCATCAAAAACCTTCAACTTATCCTCCCTAGGTGGGGCATACATCATCTGTCCAAACCAAGAAGATAAGGCGAAATACTTGAATATCCTCCAAAACCGTGATAGTCTCGCCTCTGCAATGTGTCTCCATATTGAGTCTGTCATTGCTGGGTACAATCACTCAGGTCAGTGGCTGGATGAGCTTTGTGCGTATTATCATGAAAATTTACTTTTTGTCCAAAAAACTCTCTCAGAGAGCCATCTTGGATTGAAAATGGAAATACCCGAAGCTACGTATTTTGGCTGGATTGATTGTAGTGATTTGAATCTTAGTTCTGAAGAGATCAAAGATCGCCTCATCAACAAAGGTAAGGTCGCCATTATGGATGGGGATCGTTATTTAGAGCAAAGACCGTTCTTAAGAATGGTAATTGCTTGTCCAAGATCTAAAGTTGAAGATGGTCTTCAAAGACTTATCCAAAGTTTTGAATAAATCAAAAAACACCCCGCAATATTGTGGGGTGTTTTTTATGACTAAGTAAAACACTATCTACTGTTATCAATAACTGTCCTTCCAATAGGCTCTTCAGGCTTGATTTTTTCTCATAATATGCTAAAATATAATAAATCCACTTCTAGGGCAATATCAATGGCAAATATTAGAGACGTTGCGTCTCTTGCGAAGACCTCTGCAACAACGGTTTCTCGGGTGATCAGCGGCAAGGGCTATGTTTCAGCAAGGACTAAAGATCGTGTAGAACACGCAATCAAAGAACTGAATTTTGTACCAAATGAGTTGGCAAAAAATCTTTTCCAGAAAAAAACTTTTTTGATAGGGGTGCTTGTACCTGATGTTTCCCATCCTTTTTTTGCGTCCATGGTCAAGCATATAGAGATTGCCTGTCATCAGATAGGATATAAGGTCATTCTTTGCAATACCAGCCAACAAACAAACCAAGAAAAAGAATACACAGATATGCTCCAAAAACATAAGGTTGATGGGATTATTTTGGGTAGTCATACCTTGAATACAGAAGAATATGTGGCCTTGAATATTCCGATGGTGGCGCTGGATCGTATTATTGATCAGCAGATCCCTATCATTTCTTCAAATCACAAACAAGGTGGGGAGTTGGTAGCAGATTTGATTATTCAGCAAAACTACCACCACGTCCTTCAAATTACTGGATCTCAAACCGTTCCGACTCCTGCTGATGACAGGCACCGTGTCCTTGAGCAGATTTTGGGAGAGCATCGTATTGAGCTTTCTACCGAAAAAATGGAGAGAAATAATTTTGGATTTGCGTACTATGAGCAGAGGGTGAGCGAGATCCTACAAAAATATGACGGGGTTGATGTTATCTTTGCGGTGGATTTTATTATAGCGACTTGTCTGAAAATTCTCAAAAAAATGGGAAAACGTGTTCCTCAAGATATTCAGTTGATAGGATATGATGGTGGTTATTTGGCGGAAATGTTGGATTTGACAACTATTGAACAACCAATAGAGGAACTTGCTCAACATACTGTTCAAACCCTCCAAAAATTGATTGACAAAAAACCTTTGGAATCTTACCATATCCAATCAGAAGTCCGTCTCCGCAGAGGATCGACGACTTTATAACATTATTTTTTAGATAAAGAAATTTCTCTTGACAGGAATTTCTTTTCTTTTATACTGTTATGGTACTAGTAACATAAATGATTAATAAATATTATTAGAGTAGGAGACTATACGATGAGTGTAGATTTGAATCAGATCTCTGCAGCGATCACGGATGCTGTAGGTGGTGTCAAAAATATCAAAGCGATGGAGCATTGTGCGACACGTCTTCGTTTGATGCTTCATAATGAAGAATTAATTAATAGCGATGCCCTTCAAAATATTCCAAATGCAAAGGGATATTTTTTTCAGGCAGGACAACATCAGATTATTTTTGGTGGTGGGCTTGTAAATAAAGTTTATGCAAAGATGACAGAGCAAGGAGTCGAATCAGATGGCAAAATCAAAGATGCTGTCTACGAAAATCTCTCTCCTTCTCAAAAATTTGCTCGTATTTTTGGGGATGTATTTATTCCTATTATTCCTGTGATTGTCGTAACGGGTCTTTTTATGGGGCTTCGTGGGCTTGTTCAGAGTATGGGGCTTGAGCTGACACCTCAATTTATGCTTCTTTCGGGTATCTTAACGGACACGGCGTTTATTTTCTTACCAGTCTTTATCACATGGTCTGCGTTTCAAAAATTTGGGGGCAATGCTGCTCTTGGTATTTTGACTGGTTTGATTCTCATCTCTCCCGCCCTTCCAAATGCTTGGGCAGTAGCTGGTGGTAGTGCAGAGCCTTTGGTCTTGGCGTTATTTGGTCTCAAGATCAATCTTGTCGGCTTCCAAGGATCTATCATTACACCTCTCTTTATTTCTTGGTTAGCGTGTATGGTGGAGAAAAAAGCGCGTCAGATCATTCCTGATATTTTAGCGATGCTTCTTGTTCCATTGGTGGTGATTTCTTTTGTTGTGGTTGTGGGATTGATTATTTTGAGTCCATTACTTCACACTATTGAATATGCTATTGCGGATCTCATTACAGGCTTTGTAACCTTACCATTTGGGATTGGTGGAATTATCATTGGATTCACACAGCAAGCTCTTGTGATTACAGGTTTGCACCATATTTTTGCAGGAATTGAAGCAACTTTGCTCAATACTCTTGGTTACAGTCCTGTATCCGCGATTGTCAGTGCTGCGATGGGTGGAATGGTCGGAGCGGGTTTTGCCGTTCGTAATACCAAAACCACTGCCAAAGAAAAAAGTGAATCTCTTGCTTTGATCGTGCCTGCATTTTTGGGAATTACGGAGCCATTGCTCTTTGGATTGACCTTACCAAACCCACGCGTCTTTTTTGCGGGGATGCTTGGTGGTGCTGTGGGTGGTTTCATTGCTGGTCTCATGCAATTAAAAGCTCAAGGCTTTGGAGTTACCTTTATTCCTGGCTTGAGTTTGTATATTGGAAGTATTGATATGCTTTGGTATATTATGATCTGTGCTGTGAGTATTTTTGCAGGTTTGATCTTTGGTACTATTGCCCTTAAAACAGAAAAAAAGAGTTAAATCATGACAAAAATTTATACAAGAGAAGAACGCTATCGTCGTATTGAAGATATGCCTCAATCTTATATTGATGCCCAAATTCAAGCCGTTCAATCCGACAAAGAATTTTATCCTGCTTATCATATTGCTCCACATTTTGGGCTTTTGAACGATCCTAATGGGCTTTGTCATTTTGCAGGTGCGCACCATATTTTTTATCAATACCACCCCGTAGCCCCTACGCATGGGCTCAAATATTGGTACCATGTGAGCACGAAAGACTTTATTCATTATCAAGACCATGGCATTGCTGTTCGTCCTGATCAAGATATGGATGCTCAAGGTGTATTTAGTGGTGGTGCTTTAGTTGATGGCGACGAGGCTGTATTATTTTATACTTGTAATAAATATGATCAAGATCTTGTCCGTCACCCCGCGCAAGCCTATCTCAAAATGTCTGCAGATGGCACGCTTAGTGAGAAAGTCAAAATCATCGATCAAGATCCTGCCTACACGGGGCATTTCCGTGATCCAAAACCATGGAAAAAAGATGGAAAATACTACCTTATCCTCGGTGCTCAGAGAGCTCAGGATGAAAAAGGCACTCTCGTTCTTTACAAAGCGGACAATCTTAATGATTGGAAGAAAGTAGGGGATGTTGATTTGGGCTATGATTCTGGTGCATTTATGTATGAATGTCCTGATTATTTTGAGCTTGGGGATAGAGGGGTGGTTCTTTTCAGTCCTCAAGGGATTAAAAGCAATAACAAATACGACTACCAAAATATTTATAATGTGATCTATCGTATCGCAGACCCAATGAATCTTACAAGTCCGAGTTTCTACGGAGGCGACTTTATTGAGATGGATAAGGGTTTTGATTTCTATGCCCCACAAACCTACGAAGATCAAGACGGTCGTCGTATTCTCATAGGGTGGCTTGGTTGCTCCGATGTTTACTACCCTCTTGGTGAAGAAAGCCGCTGGTCGCAGATGTTGACAATTCCTAGGGAGTTGAGTGTTAAAAATAATATTTTGATCCAAAGCCCCTTGAAAGAATTGGAATCTCTCAGGATGGAGAGATTTGATCTTGCAGAAGGGGAGCATGACTTGCTCCAGACAAGTTTTGAACTGGATCTCCACGTTGCAGGAGACTTTACATTGACTTTCTCCAATGACAAAGGCGATAAGATTGTTTTCTCTGCAAATAGTGATGAATACAAGCTCGATCGCACCGAACAAAGCTATTCTTTTTGGACAGAATACGGAACCGTTCGCTATGCTCGTCGTTTTGTACAAACAGAGACAATCCGTATTTTCGTTGACAAAAGCTCTTTGGAGATTTTTGCCGATCAAGGTCAGACTGTCTTTACAAGTCGTTTTTATCTCAAAGATTTCAACAAGATCACTCTTCAAAACGCTAGTGGAGAGCTACATCACTTAGCTTCTTTACAGTATCAATAAATATCACATTAAGCCTCTAGTTTTAGAGGCTTAATTTTTAGTTTGAACCTTGTAAATTCCTGTGAATTATGATATAATATAAGCTCATTGGTTTTTCTGATGAGATTTAATAAATGGAGTATTAATATGGACTCAAAAAAAATGAATTGGCGGATGCTAGCTACTATTGGTTTTACCGTTGTTTGGGGCTTTGGTAATGTTGTGAACAACTACGCCAACCAGGGCTTAACGGTTGTATTTTCATGGATACTTATTTTATCTCTCTACTTTTTACCTTATGCATTGATGGTTGGAGAAATGGGATCTGTCTTCCAAAATAAGTCAGGAGGCGTGTCTAGTTGGATTGAATCGACATATACACCGGCGATAGCTTATTTTGCGGGATGGACGTATTGGGTTGTGCATATTCCTTATCTTGCGCAAAAACCTCAAGCAGCACTTGTGGCATTGAGTTGGGTTTTCACTCAAAATGGCGATGCCCTCAAAACATTCGACCCACTTTTATTACAAACCCTTGTTTTGATTGTCTTTTTAGGATTTCTTTGGTTGGCATCAAAGGGAATGAATTCTTTAAAAAACATTGGTACCCTAGCTGGAACCTCGATGTTTTTCATGGGTATTCTCTACATTCTTTTAACAGTTGCTGCGCCGTCGATTAGAGGTGTTACACCGGCTACGGTTGATTGGTCATTTTCGACTTTTATTCCAAACTTTGATTTTACTTACTTTACGACGATTTCAATGCTTGTTTTTGCGGTTGGTGGTTGTGAAAAGATTTCTCCTTACGTGGCAAATGTCGATAGCCCAAATAAGAACTTCCCTAAAGGTATGTTAGCTCTTGCTATTATGGTGGCTGTGTCAGCTTTATTAGGTTCTTTTGCTATGGGGATTATGTTTAGTAATGAGAACATTCCATCTGATTTGAAGATGAATGGTGCGTATTATGCATTTAAGCTTCTTGGTGAGTACTATGGTATGGGCAATGCTCTTCTTATTTTATATGCTATTGCGAATACCCTTGGTCAAGTTTCTGTGTTAATGATTTCTATTGATGCTCCGCTTAAGATTTTGATTGGAGATGGTAACAAAGATTTTATTCCAGCTTCTTTCACCAAAACAAACAAACACGGTGCACCTATCAATGGATATAAATTAACAGCCATTTTGGTTGGTATTTTGATTATTCTTCCTGCATTTGGGATTAAAAACATGAATGGACTCTATAATTGGTTACTTGATCTTAATTCTATTGTGATGCCGCTTAGATATTTGTGGGTTTTCTTGGCGTATATTGCGCTTAGAGGTTTTCTCAGAAATAAAGAATTGGGCAAAAACTCAGCCTTTAAATTTGTTCAAAATGACAAGATTGCTACTATTATTGGTGTTTGGTGTTTTGCGTTTACAGCTTTTGCGTGTTTTATGGGGATCTTTCCTAAAAACATCGAAATGTTTAGCTCAGAGTGGTTCTTCCAGATCACACTTAATATTCTCACACCGATTGTATTAGTTGGTTTGGGCTTTATTTTCCCAAAAATTGCTAAAGCGAACAAAGCTTAAATTTTTCATCAAAAAATAAAACTCCCTCAGGATTCTGGGGGAGTTTTTGATTACTTTAGGTGGCGTATTGAGCTAGTTGCCTCAATACAAATACAAAAATAAAATATAAAGTGAAAAACATCACAAATCGGATAAATTTCTTCTTCATAATAATAGGAATATTTTTGGAAAGACTAAGATAGATCCTATCAAATATCTCTTCATCGCTAGGTGTTAGTTGAATAAACGCCGTAAATCTGTGAGCCAGCTGTGCGGAAGGATGTAATAACGCTTGATAGTGGTAGTCGTAAAAATTCTTTGCATCCATTTTTAAGGCATCGTGGAAATTTTTTGTCAACTTCCAATAGGAAAAGAAATGACTCACTTTATAAAAATGAATCTCTTTAAGGATTTTGTGGAGTGTATACGTTGATCGTGAGATGCTAATCAAACTTCTCAAAATAATAAATCCCAAAATGATTGATTTGGCAGGAGTAGGTGGGTAAAAGTGCTTCAAGGCGATGATCCCCACAAAAAAGCAAATCTCAATACTCAATTCTCTCCCAAGAGATTGGTATTGTTTAGAGATTGTGTTATTAATCTTTGTAAGCTCCACGATAACTTTTTCTTCGATCAAATTATGAGTAACTTGATCTACGGCTTTTGAGATAGACTTATGAACGCTCAAGTATTGCGAAATTGCTGGTGCGTATTGCCTCATTGCAAATCCAATCACCCCAATATCATCAAGCCAACCAATCAACGGTGTCGGATCAGGGATCAAATCAAGCGGACTAATCACATACACAACCACCGCTACGAGCATACTCAAAGTCCCCAAATCAAGCTTATATCTACCTTTTAGGGTATCTCTGACCATATCAATAATCACTAAAAGATTTTGCATTTCCTCTTTTAGATGTATAGCAAGTTCTTTCGCTTTTTTAAATTGTTCTTCTGACAGGCTTGAGCTTTTGAAACGGTTTAATTGTTTTTTTAGGGTTTCTTCCGTAAATTGCATTTTGACCTGCTTATTTAATTTTATACAAATGATTATACTATATTTTCACTTATTCTTCAAGATCTAATCTAAATGTTGACAAATCCTAAATTTTGTGTTATAATATTAAACAAAAATGGAGAGATGGCAGAGTGGTCGAATGCGGCGGTCTTGAAAACCGTTGTGCAGTGATGTACCGGGGGTTCGAATCCCTCTCTCTCCGATAACAGTAAAGAGCTAAGTCTTGGAATTACCAAGCTTAGCTCTTTCTTATTTTAAATCTGTATCGTAAAGAGTATTTCATGTACAGATTGTGTACTTTTTGTGGGTACATTATTCGGAGTATAATTATGCAAATTTTCTTGGAGCAAATATTACAAAATTAGTTTGTACAAATACTAAAAGAATATCCAAATAAATATTTTATGCATGTGAATGAAAGCAACGGAAAAACATTTGATATAGGGCCAAAAGGAAGTAAACTAGAAAATAGAATAAATAAAGATGCTTTCATTAAAGCTTTTATCTTATTTCGACATCAAGGATATATTAAAGGAAATAACAGATGAAAATGCGTACCATTTTGTTATGCCTTAGCCAACACCATTATAAATTAATAGACTTAAAAAAGGATGAGAGTCATCCATCGGACGGAACATTAAATAAGCGATGTAATTAATCCATACAATTTTTTCTTGAACTAGATTTTTGGGTAATATTCTTGAATGATAATACGCAATCAACTTATCTCGATTTTCAGGAGAGTATATATCTAACAACTTTCTTTCTTTTTGATCCAAATTTAATAATTCGTGTAAAATAAATTCCGCCTTTATATAGAGTATGGTCGATCCTCCATCATAAACATCTTCATCTAATATATTTGTAATACTTTCTATGTTCGTTTCTATGATACAGCTAGCTAGCGTGTGTATTTGACCAAAAGATTTACTTTGTTGAATAAGAGTATTAGTAAGTTCATCTTCAGTTAAGACTAATTCATCACTATTTAAAAAAGAGATACCATATCTATTCGTATAAGAAATAACAGTACCTTTATTTTGGAAACTTATCTTGTTGGTTAGATCACAATACCATTCTCTAATATCAGAATCTTTCACAATAAACTCTGGAAAAAGCTCATTAGTTGTAAAAAAACGATCTAATACGGTATAGTCGCCTTTTTCGAGACCAGCGATGATGGAGGCGCGTTCTTCTGGTGTGATTATTTCAGGTTTGTCAGCCACTTCACTAGTCTGAGCCGAAGTTTTTTTCTCAGCACAAGCTCCAAGAATCAACACAGTCATTAATATCAAATAACGCAACATATT
>JBOFDS010000011.1:0-533010 GCA_051647245.1 Brevinema sp. | reverse complement strand
TTGCATGCCTAAAACACACTGCCAGCGTTCGTTCTGAGCCAGAATCAAACCCTCCATTATATTATATAATAAATAATTTATCTATAATCTAATCTTAGTATCATCTAACTTAATTGTATATTCACTCACCTTTGTTATGTCTTTCTATTCTTTCTCGAAGAAGTTATCCCTCATCGAGCTAAAAGTATAACACATATGTTTCCATTTTGTCAATACTTTTTTCAAAAATAATTAAATTATTTTTATTTTTACACAATTATTATAAAATAATTACTTAGCTACAATTTTACCTTTTTTGGCAAATTTTTTCATCACCGCATCAAAACCGAATCTATCAATGGTTTTCAAAACTTTTGCACATACTCTGAGAGTGATTTTCTCACCATTCTCAGAAATAAATGTTTTTTTCTGTAAATTAGGAACCCATTTAGTACGAGTTTTTCTATGCGAGTGAGAAATGTTATTTCCGAACATAGGCTTTTTGCCTGACAATTCACATTTTCTTGACATTGGTCTCTCCTCTCAAACGTAGATATATTATATATTATTGAGTCTTAAAAATCAAGAGTTTTCAGAAAAATATTTAAATATTTTTTTCAATACAATATTAATATCTGAAAACAATGGTAAAACCTAAATTCATAGGTGTTCTATAAAAATACTCATAAGAGTTCTTTCTATAAAATATAACCACATCACTACTTACTTTTCAAGTACCGAAATAAAAAATCGTTCTTAAAGCTTTTAAATCGCCCTTCTAGGATCGCTTGACGTGCATTTTGCGTCAATTCAATTAAAAAGAAAAGATTATGGATAGATACAAGACGTCCACCAAGAACTTCATCAGCTCTTAAAAGATGTCTAATATAAGCCCTATCATAATTCTGACAAGCATAACACGTACATTCGGCATCGATAGGATTGGTGTCAAATTCATATTGTTTATTCTTAAGATTGATACGCCCATCTCTAGTAAAACCAGATCCATGACGTGCGACCCTCGTAGGGAAGACACAGTCAAACATATCCACACCACGCTCTATTCCTTCGAGTAGGTCTTCAGGAACACCTACCCCCATAAGATAACGAGGCTTTTGCACAGGCATTTCATCAGCAAGAACGTCCAACATTCCGTACATTTCTTCCTTAGTTTCACCTACGGAAAGTCCTCCTATAGAGTATCCTGGGAAATTAAGATCTGCCAATTCTCTTGCACTTTGCTTTCTAAGCTCTGGGAATACGCCACCCTGCACGATGCCAAAAGCATATTGATCTTGGATTTCACGTTTAAGAAATTCTTTTTTCGCACGTTCTGCCCAAGCTGTTGTTCTGGTCAAAGCTCTCAGTGTTTGTTGATAATCAGCTGTTCCAGGTACACATTCGTCAAGTACCATCATAATATCAGATCCAATAGCCTGCTGTGTGTCAACCATAATTTCAGGGGTAAGAAAATGATAACGCCCATCAAGATGGCTCTGGAATGTTACGCCTTCATCGGTGATTTTTCGCATTCCTGCGAGAGAAAAAACTTGGAAGCCACCAGAATCGGTAAGGATATTTCTTTTCCATTTTGCAAATTTATGAAGTCCTCCATATTGTTTGAAAAACTCCACACCAGGTCTGAGAAGCATGTGATAAGCATTTGCTAAGATGATCGTTGCCCCCATATCTTCTAGCTCCTCACGACAAAGCGTCTTCACCGTTGCTTGTGTTCCCACAGGCATAAAGATAGGTGTTTTGACAGTACCATGAGGCAACTCCATCGTACAAGCACGAGCGTAGCCTTCTTGTTTTTCTATTGTAAAGGGGATTTTATTCATATCTTGCATAATTTTTCCTTGAAAATTATCTAAATTTTAATTATTACTGGAACTCAGATGGAACAAACTTCTTATTAAAGTCTGGGAAGAAGCTCATCGCGCTAGATCCTTTCATAGTGAAGGCAATACCAACAAATGGCTCCCAATAAGCAACTTGCTTGATATCATCGGTTACACGTCCTAAGCTAAAAATCAACCTCATATCCCAAGTGTCAAGATCGTGAATCAATTCAAAATTCAAGGATTGGAGTTTGAAGCTAGATCGTTTCAATGCATCCATATCCCAAATCTTCAAACCATCCCATAAATCTTCAAAGAAGTTTTTGGGTTGTTCGCTAGGCAGCGCATAACGTTGACCATTAAACACACCACCAGGGTAGTAGAGATAAATTTTATTATTCAGCATTTGAGAACTAAATCTGAATGTAAGGTATTTTGTAAATTTCAATCCAATAACAAAATCTAAACGCAAGAAGGAGTTTCTCATATTAACAAAATCCTGATAATACCTAAATACAAAACCTAATTCAGAAAGCTCATAGATGAATGGGTACAAGGCTGGAATATGATAATTCTTCAAGCGAAGATCCCACAACACATCCAAATTATAACTCTGATCCTTACGAGCCTTCCGCATCTCACCAGTCCATGGATCAGCCAAGTCATAAGACTCTTCAAATAGATTGTAACGATAAGCAAGTTTTGGAATATAATCATAACCTTCTGCTGGGTTAAATTCCACGAGAAGCTGAGGATACCCACCAACCAATCTATTAGTAAAATCTTGGGAAATTGATCTGTTTGTTTCAGTTTCAAGGGTATTAAGTCTAATACTTGTACCCACACCAAACCACCAAACCTTAGCTTTCGCTGTAATATCAACCTCTTGATAAGTTAAATCGTTCATAAAATAGTCATTAGGATCATTATTGATTTTATCCCGCTCATAGTTATTGACAACCCTTGAACGCTGATCAAAAGCAACTCCAAAACTCAATCCCAATAACGTATGTCGACGATGCTGTAAGAAATCAAACGCAAATTCATTCTTCCAACGCATTGTTGTTTCTTTAGGACTTAAACCATCTTCAAGACGTCTCATACGGTAAATAGGATACATGTAATCAAATGTCGAAGTGTAGCCAGCTTTCATTCGAATAAATTCATCATCAAACCAAACTTTATTTGGTTGGAGCGTAATCCCAAGGTCATAGTTAATATCCATACCTGAAGATCGGAGATTATTTGTTTTATCGGAAGCAAAGGACGACCACTGATCGTGGTAAGAAAAATCAAGACTATTACGCACCTTCATCAAATCATCAAAAGCATCTACGCTCACACCGATATTCCCTTGTTCTGTATGTTGATAGAGATCTGATATCAATTGTCTATTCGTGTTGGTGAGTTGATCGATATCACTCGTTGCCGAGGCGCTATTTGTACCAAAAGTATGATCAGCTTTGAAGCGGACACTCGCAGAAGCATCAGCCTTCACACGCACCCAGGTGTAGTCATTAGTTTTGGTATTGGTGATAGTAATAGGTTCCCAGTTGGTCAAGGGACGGACAATTTCTTTTCCGTTTTCATTGACTACTTGCTTTGTAATGACCATGTTAGATTTATTTTCTAAAGAAGCAACAAAATCTTCATATTGTTTTAAATTATTAAATTCGGATTTCCTTCCACGAGAATCAACCACCGTTACTTTGGTTTTGCTTGAGTTTGTGTATTCAAAAAGATCAAATGTTCCAAAATTATAAGACAAAGCCGGTGCTGTTAGAGAGCGAAGTTCATAATCATAATAATTATTTAAGAATTGGTTGGATTGACCAGGTCTGATCGTACGAATATAATCCATCGAAACTTCAGCGGTAAAACGATCCATATTAAAGATGACATGTTGATTGAAGGTATCAACCCTAGGTTGGATATCTCCACCATAATCAAACCAAGAGTGTCCTAGTGGATTCCCGAGATTCATAAAATTGACACTGGTACTATCTTCAAATCTAGTACGATAACTGTATTTCGACAAGAAGTAAGGATCATTCAGGTCTTCCAATTTTAATTCCAAACCAATCCCATCCGTACCAATACGCGTTTTCAGTTTATAATGCCAAGCAAATTGTGAGATACGCTCGTAATCTGGTGCCATTTGATTTTGAGGGAGAACCCACTGCGAGTAGTAGTTTCCGTTTTTGACGATACGTTTATCATTGGCAAGATCTACTTGAAATTCTAATTCTTCAAGAATACCTGTTGGAGGTGCTTGATAGTTCATTGTGAAAAATTGACCTTGACGTTCATAGAAGTCAAAACCAAAACGAAAATCGCCTATCTTTGTCCCTAATTTATAATTGTTAATGAAATAATAACCAATACGCCTTTCATTACCCAAACTAGTTCTGAGTGATCCAGCCCCTTCAATTTGTAAATATGCAGGTAACCAGAAAAAGGTAGCTTGTCCGGCAAGGTATTGCATTCCTGCAGCGAGAGCGATTTTATCTTGAATATACCATAACTTGCTGACTTTCATCTGATAGTGAGGGAATCTCACATCTGAAGTAGTCAAACTAACATCTTCCAAAACAAAACGAGTAGTGCTTTGAATAGTTACTTTTTGAGCCTCGAAAAACCAAGGTTTGTCGGTTGGCCCCAAGAAACTAGCTCCAAGAACAGAACGCACATTGTACATAACCCCACGTTCCATATCAGGTTGATAATTTACGCTTTCAGCGAGGTATTTGTTTCGACTAAAAGTGAACTCAACATTCCCATAGGCACCAACATTGATCACCATAGAATCTTTAATGGTAACAATCAGTTTTTCAGACTTAAGAAAACTCCCATCAAAACGCACACGAACATTCCCTAACATAACCACTTCGATTAAACCGGATTTAGGGAAATTTTGGATAGTAATATCATCAGCGTTGTCAAGAATAATAAAGGTTTTTTCATTTGCGTCACGAACCCTTGCTCGAGAAGTAGGCTCAAATGGCGGGCGCACCTGCAATTCAGCAGGAGGCAAATCTCTATTATCTATTAACTGAGGGTAGACAAACACAGGACTCAAAAAAAGCAAAAGTATCAAACGGATACTAAATGGCAACAAAAACCTCGTTAATATAGGATTGATTTATATTATAGAACATATTAAAAAAAGGTGCAATATTATTTTAGTGGGTATTTTCTTTGAAAAGATTGCAAAAATATGCTATAATCCTTTTATATCTTTTAAAGAAATTTGGGGTAAATAAGATAAAGTTTCTTCTTTATAATGGTGGGGAATTTAATAATGAAAATTTACAACCTTTTTCCAAGATATTTTCAAAATATTAATAGTTGGCAAGATGACTTACCTCGTATAAAGGGACTGGGATTTGATAGGATTCTTATAAATCCTATCCACTATACTGGCTCCTGTGGAAATATGTACGCTGCAAAAAATTTTTATGGCATCAATCCGTTATTCATTGATTCGCTCGATCACAGAGAACCTGTAGAGCAATTAAAAGATTTTCTCAAGGAAGCTCGTGCCTACGGATTGAAGGTTTTAACAGATATTACTATTAATTACACCTCAAAAGACAATCCTCTAACAATGGAACATCGTTCTTGGTATTTGTCGGATAAAAATGGAAATCTCAATAGTCCCGGAGTCTGGCAACATGGAAAATGGATAGAACAAACAGAATTAGTTCAATTTGATCATTTGACCAATCACGATAGAGAGGGACTTTGGGAATATTTTAAAGATTTGATATTGTATTACTTGGATTTGGGATTTGATGGATTCAGAGTTAATGGGGCCTACCAAGCTCCAAAAGAATTGTGGGCTTTCCTCATCAAAGAAGCTAAAAAACGATACCCTGAATCTATTTTTATTGGTGAAAGTCTACATTGTACCCCTCAAGAACTCCTAACATTAGCAGAATCAAAATTTGATATTATTGTCAACAGTGCAAAATATTGGGATTTTGAGCAAGAGTGGTTTTTCGAACAGTATAACACAATTTCACCTAAAAGTGCAATGCTTTCCTTTCCAGAATCTCACTACACAATGAGAATGGCAACTGAATTTGATAATAATGTTGACAAAATTAAGCAAGAGATGGCTTTTACGGCTTTGATTTCTTCTTACTGGATGCTTTTTATGGGTGCAGAATGGGGTTGGCGTGAGCAAGCAAATATCTACAAATTCTCACTCGAACAATTAGAAACAAAAAATCTCAATTTCGAAGAATTAATCAAAAAAATCAATCTCTTTCGCGACGAGTATCCTATCTTAAATAAAGAGGGTCTCATTTCAGCTCTTGAACATGATCAAGAAAATGAGATTTTAATTTTAAATAAAAATACTATGATGGGACGGATTGTGTTTGTGATCAATAAAACCGAAAATACACAATGTCTTAATTATTTTGATATAACAAAACAAAAAAATATCTTTTCTTCTCATGACCTATTTGACTCGAAATATTTGGTAGGTTATGAATTAAAAGTCTTTATTATGGAATAAATCACATGAGAAAAAACCTTATATTTGTCCTATTTTTGATGGGAATGATATCCCCCCTATTCTCTCAGGACGCTAAAGCGACTTATTTTGAAAATGGCGTGAACAGTCCTTGGGGTGTGGGGATAGACTATGATCTTGGTTTTGCACAGGTTCTATCTATGAATATAGGGTTTGTAGGTGGGATTAATAGTCAAGTCAATAGCTTATCTTCTTTTGGAGACATATTTTTTGGAGAATTACAAATTGGGCTTCGTGTCTATATGAATAAGATCGACACTTGGAATGGTATGTTTTTGAACATTGTTGGGCGAATGGGCGTACAAAATATTCCTTTTCGTCCTGATGCTTCGGAATTGATCTTCAATCGGGAGAATCTCTTTCAATATGGATTTGGTGTTTACATTGGGTACCGTTGGTCGAGAGATCTCCTCAAAGATATGAGCGGAATTCCTTTTCGTCTGATTTTAGAGCCTTATATTGGTTGGTCTCTTGATAGTTATGCGCACCCAACTTCGAGTACTTATCACCGCTTTACCATTGGACTTTCCTTCAAGATGGGCTTCTCAAGCCACTTCAAAAGCAAAAAAACACTCCAAGCCGAAGAAGAATCACGACAAGCCAAAGAACAAGAAAATACAGAACAACAAAAAGCAGAACGAGCTGCAAACAAAGATAGAAAAATCTTAAACTAAAATAGGATCATCTTATGAAAAATATTATTGTATTATTAGCTGATAGTTTTGAAGAAGTGGAAGCGCTTGCTCCTATTGATATTTGGAGAAGAGCTAAATTAAATGTCACTACAGCATCTATTTCCGACTCTTTACAAGTCACAAGCCAACAAAAAATCATCATGCATGCAGATAAACTTCTTTCCGAAATCAAAGATGAAGATTTCGATGTAGTTTTTGTTCCAGGCGGAGCAGGTCACAAATTAATCCAAGAATCCGAAATGGCTATGTTATTTATTGATCGTCATATCAATAACAATGTACTAATTGCTGCTATATGCGCAGGCCCTACCGTTCTTAAAACATATTTATCAAATAAAAAAGCCACTTGTTTCCCAGCCATGAAAGAATTAATTCCTCATTGGATTGATGAAAAAGTGGTCTATGATCCTCCTTTTGTCACAGGACAAGGTGCTGGAGCATCTTTTGATCTGGGGTATTTCGTTTTAGAGCTGCTTACTTCGGAAGAAGAAATGATGGCTCTAAAAAAACAAATGGTCTATAAGCACTAGACCATTTGAGCTATGTATATCGAGGAAACTATGAAAAAGATTTTGTTGTTGATTGTGTTTTTCTCAGCTACGGATATTGTCCATGCTATGAGTAAAAAACCTGAACCTTTACCGGAGATTGTTATTGTTGAAGAAGTTAAACCTGAAGCTCCTGTCATCATCACTAAACCATTTCTATTACAAGAAACTTATGACAGAACGACTAAGCTTGTTCACTACGACATCATGCCTTTTGAAGCAAAAAATTTCAGCAAAGAAACAGGATTTTCAACACTTATCATTCAACCAAGTATTTCTCGTCATAGTGTGAATGGTAATGCGGATTTGCATTTATGGATAGGTTTTACACAGGAAAAAATGTCTCCTAATCAAGCTCCTTTCAGACCAGAATTTTTGGTTTTGGACACGCTTGGAAAAGAAGTACGTATTCCGATTTCTTATAAAGAAACCACAAACACCGTTGAACAGGGACTGCAAGAGTATCGTTTTAAAGGATATGCCTATCTCTTTGATGCTCAAATGAACTCTTTGCTTGATATTTTGAGTGATGGACAAGAAGGCTCAAGTCTCACAAAGCAACATCGTGAATCAGCAGGTTCCCATGTTTCAAAAACAGTCGGTGGTAAAGCCGTTAACCCAGCAATCAGTAAAAAACAAAAAATGATCACATTGTCCCTATCAAATAATAAAAAAGAAATTACATGGGAAGCAATACGTGAAGAACTCTATATGATTTTAGATGCAATCCATTTAAGACAAGAAGTCTCAAGCAATCCTCTTATTCCTTAAGGATTAGTTAAGATTTTGAGTGGGTTTTCCATGCTTTGGTAGAGTGTAGCGAATATCAGTTCCTGTAGGCTCCCAAAAATGTTCAACACCTCTCGGATCACCTGGAAGTCTATGCAAAGGAATATTATCATATTCCACCCTTGTATTTCTATGAAATTTTCTTGGCTCTTCAAATAGACGTTGTAGTTCTCTTTGCATACGAGATTCGCTGGATTGATGGCGGAAATACATAACAGTTGCTGTTAAAGTTGCCATAAAAATAAAAACGAAAATTAAAATGAATCGATCTAAAAAACCTTTCACCGATGGCTGGTTCAAAAATATTTTTAGACGAATAAAAAAAGTTTTCATATATACCTCAATCTATCTCGATACTTATGTGTCGGAATTTTCTTCAAAATATCAATGATTCTTAGAGGTATTATATCAGAGTGAGGAAAAATAATGTTAGCAGAACTCAAAAATGTCAGTAAAAAAATCGCTGATGGTGCTTTTGAACGCACCCTATTAGATGATATTACTATAAATTTAGAATCTAATGAAGTTGTTGCTCTTGTCGGGACGTCTGGAGCTGGAAAATCTGCACTATTACGTGCTCTTTCTGGCTTAGAAACAATCAAGACTGGTGAATATATCTTCAACGGAACACTAATGAGCAATATGCCAGAATCCGGTCTTGCAAATATTCGTCGTAAACATATGGGATTTATAGGATTTGAGCCAGAATTTCTTGAGAATATGACTGTCGAAGAGTGTATTTCTATGCCTTTGTCAGGTCTTTCGACTCCTTATAAAGAACAAAAAAGACTTATCAATGAAACTCTCGACGTGTTGGGTTTGGGTGCAAAACTAAAAACTGATCTTTCTCAATTACAATATTACGAGCGTATGTATGTCGCAGCAGCTCGTGCTTTTATCAAAAAACCCTTGCTCGTTGTGGCGGACGATCCCACAAAAAAACTCCACTCAAATGAAGCTCTATCCTTCTTTAATGTCTTAACTACCCTTCAAAAAGAATTTGGAGGAACATTGGTTTATTCTACCTATGACCCTGCTCATTTACAATTTGCCTCAAGAATTATTTATATGAAAAACGGAAAAATTGTTAGAAAAGAGAGCTCATAAACCATGCGTATGCCTAGACGTCTCTTGGACACTCCACTTAAAATTAATACAGTTCTGTTTGTCTTTTTTACTTGTATATGTACAATTTTATTTTTGTCTCTGTCCGTGATTAAAGGATTGGAAATTTCAAGTCTCATGGATGTAGCCAAAAACCACAGCTCTCATCTCAATATTAGGCATCAAAATTTTAATTTGAACAAAGCTCATGACCAAAGCTCTTGGTGGCAAGAAAGCGATAGTAGCCTGGAAATTATTGCTCAAGAAGAATATGTTCGTGGAATTACAAAACGTACCACACTCCCAGCAATCATCACAGACTCTCAACAAGCAATTCAACTGACCATTGTCGATGAAAACGATCACAAAGTCTTTAACAAAAATTTATACCCCGTTAGTGACCCAAAAATTCCTTTAAATTCTGTTATTATTGGAGCTACGCTTGCTCAAAAAATGGGGCTTTTTCAAGGTGATATTATTAATATCGAAGTACCATCACTTAGTAAAAGACTTCCATCTCTAGTGATTAGCTACGTTCTCCCTACAATAAATCCTTTTATTGATAATAACGCTGTCTTTATTGATAAGGCTTCTCTGCCTGGTCTTGGAGAAATTTTCACGGACTATCATATTCGGTTTCGAGCGAGCCCTTATCAGTCATTACTTGTATCAAATTTTGCAGGATTTCTCTATCCCAACCTCAAAAACTTTGACACACCTAGCACAAAAATCGAATACCAACTCAATATGCTTAGTTCTCTTAAAGATTCCTTAATGCAATGGGGTCTTATCATGTACGTATTTTTTGCATTGATTTTATTTTTGTTGCACTATTTTCATTATTACTACCATTACAACGATCTCAAAACTTTTGCTTATCGAAACGGCGATTTACACATCAAAAATCTCTATGGACAACTAGTTTTTCGTAGTATGAGTTTTATTTTTTTTAGTTCTATTTGTGCTTTGGTGTTGAGTTTTTTGATTTGTCTTTTAAGAATCCCCATCCCAGCCACCCCCTTCCTATCTAAAGAAGGTCTTTATCCAGAACTTTGGATGAGTGTAGATTACTTCTTTAGAGTGCATATTGCCTTAGAGGATTGGGGATTGCTCTTGATTAGAGGTCTCTTTTACTCGTTAGTTGGGTACAGTACCTTATTGATCGTCGCTAATAAACTAAGTGAGATCAGTAAACAAAGTAAAGAGACTTTGGTCGGCTTTGCTTTAGTGGTTTTTCTCGCTTTTGGATATCTTGCGACAGAGAGATATTTTTTTGATATCAGCGCAGATAAAGGACGTCAAAAATTTTGGGATCAAGCATATTTTGGACAAACAACAATTTTTCATAAAAACTACCCTGCTCATGCCTATATGAATACACAAAAGCCTGTGTTTGAATTACCAAAAGACTTAGAACGACGATTGATTTCCAAAAACGCATCTTATGTAGCAAGTCTTGAAATTGCAGGATTCATCGTAAAAGAAAATATTGATCTATCAAACAGCAGCTCAAAAGAATTTCAAACCCCTATCGATATACGTGCGGTAACAGGTAACAACTCACGTATTTACAATGACCTTATCGCAGAACTAAACGAAAATAAAGTGGTTCTTGGAAAAGGCATGGAAGAAATTTTAGAACGCCCTCTTTTTGTGAGACTTGTGATTAAAAATATCGAAGGAACAGAAGTGACTATTGATATTGGTATCGATACGGTAATCGAATTTCCAACAAAAGAACTCAATAACTCTATTTTCGTTAACAAAGATTTATTAGATAATCTGATTAGATCAACAGGAAATCCTATCACAAAATTACAATTACTAAGACCCTCTCCTGAAGCAAATACCCTCATTAATGGAGACATTGTTGCACAAAAATCTCATAAAAGCTATCACCCATGGAAAATCCTTACACAAAATATTTTATTAATGAATCTAGTAAAAACGCTATTTTTGATTCTATTAGGGATAGGATTGATGGTTGTTGGTCTTGGAATTGCAAGTGTATATAACAAAAATCTATGTAAATATTATTATATTTGGGGATACAGCTATTTTCCTTTTATAAAAACTTATTGGAGTTTAATTTTGAGTATGCTCTTTGGGATGCTGATCGCTAAATGTAAAAATTTACTTCACCTCATCTATCTCACTCCTATTCCAAAATTCTTGCAATTAAAAGGATTTATGCCTAATGAATTACAGTTTGGTTTTGTTTGGATTGAGCCCCTACTGACACTCTTAATCACTTTGATCATGGCGTTTATGGGACATCTTCTTCTTAAGAAACTAATACGTTATACAACACATGAGCTGATGCTTAAAGACTTCAAAAATAAGATCTCTTAAAATTTCAAAATTCTAAAAAGGAAAATATATGTTATTTGTTAATTTATCTCAATTTCCACTTATTCTATTTATTTTCTTGATTGGACTTGGAGCGATCATTGCTACAATTTATCGCAAAAAACATTTGATCAATCTTTTGTTTTCCTCTGAACAACAAAATGCATTACGTCAAAAAGAAATAAAAAGCATCCGCATCATCAAAATAGCCTCCGTTATTACGGCGTTGAGCATGATTTCTTTGGCGTTATTGGATCCAAGAGGTGCGTCTTTGACGTCTGATGTGGAGTTAAATGGTAGCGATATTGTTTTTACTTTTGATCTATCAAGAAGTATGGATGTTCAAGACGAAACCCCTTCCCGATTAGAATTGGCAAAACAACTAAGCGAACAATTACTCGATTCTTTAGTGGGTAATCGTGTCGGATTGGTTGGTTTTGCGGCAGATGCGAATCGCCTTCTCCCTTTAACCACAGATCTCGGAGCTGTTTCTTTATTCATCAAAGATCTCGACTCAAGCATGTTCAGCTCCCAAAGTACAGACCTTGAAAAAGCACTCTCCGTCTCGCTCAAATCTTTCTCTGAAGAAGCGTTAACGCACAAATCTATCATTCTCTTCACAGATGGTGAGAACTTGGATGGCAATATCGATAGAGCGATCGACCTCCTCAAAAAACAGGAGATCAATCTTTTTATCGTAGGTATGGGCACTCCTGAAGGTGGTAACATTCCTGTATTTGATGAAAAGGGGCAAAAAAGAGGCTGTATTACGGAGTTTGGGAAGAAAGTTGTCTCCAAGCTTGATCGTGAATTTTTGGAGAAAATCGCCTCCCAAAGCAAAGGAAACTATTTTAATGCAGACAGAGCCGCTATCGTACAGATTATTGCAAGAATTAATGACCTCGAGAACAATCCTTTCGGTGCGAATACTCAAAACTTCTTAGAACCAAAATTCCGTGTGTTTATTTTGATTGCCTTGTTTGCGCTATTGATATTCTTATTCACCCCTGAACAACGCCGTCGCCAATTGATGATTTTAATCTTCTTGTCATTAACAGGAAATACCTTTGCTCTTGGTGCACATCATGAGGCTTACAGTAGCTACCAAAAACAAGATTTTAGTAAGGCGCTTCGTTTTTACCAACGTAGCCTCATCAAAAATCCCAAAAATGAAAAGGCGAAATTTGGTGAAGGGACGACATTATACAAGCTGGAACGAGGTGAGCGTGCGGTGAATACCTTCACATCCTTGACCAATAGCAAAAACAAAAAAATCCGCGAAAAGGCTCTGTTTAACACTGCAAATGCTCAAATTCAAGCAAAAAAAACAGACGAGGCTTTGAAAATTTATAAAAATATTATGAATGAATATCCTCTCAAATCAAAAATCTACAAAAAAGCCTTAAATAATTATCTTTATCTTAAAGCTCAACAGTCACAAGATCAGCAAGACCAAGAAAATCAAGACGATCAGCAAGACAAACAAGATAAAAAAGAACAACAAGATCAATCAGAAAACAAAGATCAACAAAATCAAGATCAAAATCAGGATTCCGAAGAGAGTCAGGATCCTAATGATGAGAAATCTTCTGAAAAAGATCAGCAGAACAGCAATCAAAATCAACAGAACCAAAAAGATCAAACCCCATCTCAAAGTATTTCTAGTGACGATATTGAAAATCTCCTCGGAATTGCAGAAGAAGAAGAACGAAAAAGCATGAAACGTGAAAACAGCCGACAAAAAGCGGGCTTCTTCCAAAAAAATAAATGGTAATACTTTCTAAAAAATTCCATCAAAAAAGCTCCGAATACATCGGAGCTTTTTATTTTATATAATAATAAAAATTTATAGAAGATCAACCACACCTTCAAATATATATTCTGAAGGACCTTGCATCAGATATTCTAAATTTTGTTCGGAGATAAAGAGACTGCCTCGTTCGAGTTGGACTTCGATGCTTGGACTGGAGACAAAGCCTAACTTACTTGCGATCGCCGCTGCGAAAGTTGCTCCCGTACCACAAGCAAGCGTATGACCAGAGCCACGCTCCCAAACACGCATTTTCAAGGTATTTGAGGAGAGAATATTTACAAATTCTACATTAACACGATCAGGAAAAAGATCTTCATTAAGCTCAATAGATTTGCCAATTGTACAAAAATCAATGGTATCGACATCCTGCTCTGCAAAACATACTGCATGCCGTGAACCCTTCCCAATACAACCAACAAAAAATTTGAGTTCTAGATTGTCGTGATGATAAATGAAGAAAGAGATATCATTTTGAGTTTGAATCTGAGGAGGACAAAAAGGCACCGTGGTCGGATCAAGATATAGTGCACCCATATTAACCGTTGCAAGGGTCATGAGATTGTTTTGATCAGAAGTAATTTCAATAGAACGAATCCCCGCTAAAGTCTCAACGGTAAGCGGATTTTCCGCGATCAGCTGACGATCCCACACTATCTTCGCAAGTCCTCGGATACCATTACCACACATTTCGCCTTCGAGGCCACTATCACTAAACATCTGCATACGACAATATGCCTGATTTGATGGTAAAATCAAGATCACACCATCCCCACCTATGCCAAAATTTCTATCAGATAGTTTTACAGCATTTTTGATGATAAGATCAGAAAGATCAGGGGTTTGGAGGAGATTGAAATAAATATAATCGTTTCCCAATCCCGTCATTTTGATGAAAGGTATTTTCATATTTCAAGTCCTCACTCTTGATATAGATACAAAAAACAAGACCCCTATCGAGGTCTTGTTGATTTTATAAAATTGATTAAGCGTAACGTTCCATTTGTTTCATTTTACGAACTTTTTTCTCGATCTTACGTTGAACAACGGCTTTTTTACGTTTTCTTGTTTCAGATGGTTTTTCATAGAAACGGTGTTTTTTCTCAGCTGTGAGAATTCCATCTTTTTCTACTTCTTTTTTAAAACGCTTAATAGCACCTTCTACGGATTCCCCGTCACGAACTTCGACTAATAACATATTTGCTCCTAGGCTAATAACCTGTAATTTTCTATTTTTGCTATCCCTGCAAACGATGACCAAGCTGCTCACCACCAATAATATGAATATGAGCATGAGGCACACTTTGAGCACCATGAGCTCCATTATTATTGACGAGGCGATAACCCGTCTGATCAAGACCAAGATCTTTCACTATGGTTTTGATCGCATGAGATAGACTGATGATTGTACTGTCTGGAATATCGTGAAAAAATAAACAGCACTCTTTTGGAATGACGATAATATGAGTCTTTGCTAAGGGATTGATATCTGGAAAAGCAAGCACCACATCATCTTCATAAATAATAGTTGCAGGAATATTTTTTTGAACAATTTGACAAAAAATACATGAATTCATATGTACCTCTTTATTATTCTAAAACCTGCAAGGTGTGAATTCATCACCTCCTTCACGATGTACCCAATATTTTACACTATTTTGATAAAAAAATCAATCAATTTTAGTAATTAAAACCAAATAAAAAAAATTAGATCTAATTTTTAAAAAAATTCTTGACAAGAAAGCAACTTTGCTTAATAATATATGTAATATTATATTTCATTTAAGAAGTGTTTTTGAAGTTGGAGGGAATATGCCTTTTAAAAATAATGAAATTAATGACATGAACTGGAAATCAGTCGATGATGATTGGGATGAAGAGAATTCATGGCTTGGAAACGATGACTTTGATGAAGATGATGACTGGGATAGTGACGATGATTCGGACGACGATGACTGGGATGATCTTAAAGATTTCGTTGATTTTGATGACGACGATGAATAATCGCTCGAACTTAACATAGTATATAAACAAAAAGGAAGCTTAATGCTTCCTTTTATTTTTGCTTTTAATACACTCGATTCCAAAGATAATTAATCAAATCTTCCCAAATAATCAAGTAATCAGTAGAAATAGGTAACTCCCTAAGTAATGTAGAAGCATCATGATGATATTGATTGAGGAGAACTGTAATTTCTTGTTTTGTTTTGGAGTTTTGGTAGTGTTGTTGGACGACCTCTAATCCGTAGTCCTTACCAAAATATTGCTTCAAATGAGGAAACTCCTCAAGCAATTTCAAACGGATCAAAGTTTTTTTATTCTCACGAATATCACCACCAGATGGTTTTTTGGTGATCTCAAAGGGTAGGAAATTTAATTCATCATCACGAATTTGAAACAAATAACCCATTATTGTCCCTAATTTTTCAATAGCGATTTTTGTCGCTTCATCTTGTTGTGAGATAATCGCACCAGCCATAAAAGGCAAAACAAAAGTATAACGAGCTGTTTTATATTCCATAATCGACAAAATGTCTTTTTGAGAAAGTTCACTAGAGAAGTTTGATTGTTCAATTTCAAAAGCTTGTCCCAAAGCAGTACGACTTAATTCTCTAGAAAATAAAGTAACTAGTTCAGGGGAAAAAGAAATTTGAGAAAATAAAGAAAATATCGCCAAATCACCCAGACAAAGCGCCATTGATTTGCCAGAGTGTTCAGAAACACGTCCTTGATCGTGGAAAATCTTATGCATCGATGCTTTTCCTCGACGAATATCATCATTATCCATAATATCATCGTGGACTAGTAAAGCAGATTGCGCTATCTCCAAAGCTCCTGCAGCTGTATTAATAGAAAGCTCATTGCGAAAACCAAAAGACTCCGCAGATAAAAATACAAATGCTCCCCGTAATAATTTCCCTCGAGAAGTAAACTCTAATAAATAATCACCAAAAAGCTTCGCATTAGGAAGGGGAGTTTGAGAAAGTTCATAGCATTGTCTTTGGATTTCAGAGAGGAGTTTAGGTTTAAGCTGGGTTGTATATTCAAAAAAGGTCATAACTTTTCCTTATTCGATAATAATCAAATTAATAATTTTCTAGGTACTGCACAATCTCTTGCTCAATAAAGGTCGGTGTAGAGGTTGAAGAAACCACTAAAACTTTTTGGATCCCATCCCAGTTACTTTTTAATTCTTGTAAATGTGTCAAATTTTGTGTAAAAATCACTGTTTCATCTTTTTTAAGAATTTGGTAGAGTTTTTTAGAATTTGAGCTATGAGGGTCGCCGATAACAATCGTAAAGTCAACCAACTCCTGCAACTCAAGAGATTCCTTTTCTTTATTTTCAGTGATGGGACAAATGGTATCCTTCACTTCTATAGGAAATTCCGTAATATACGATTGAAGTTCTTGACACAAAAATTCAAAAAATGGTCTAGAGTGGGTAGTTTGAGAAATAATAAAAATTTTTTGCGTGGTACTCGGAATGATGTTTTTATAATTCTTCAAAAATTCTTCCAGATCATCTTGTCCCTCAATCACTTTGAAATGCTCAGCATAACTCACCAAACCCTGTACTTCTGCATGTTGCTCCTTACCTGAGATAATCACAAAAGATCCTTCTAAAGCAGCTTTTTCTACATGTTTTTGGACACGTTTTACAATAGGACAGGTAAGATCTTTTAGAAGAAATCTCTCCGCAAGATCTGCTTCCTCATAACGAGAAATCCCATGCGTGCGAATAACTAAAGTCTCACCTTCTTCGATATCAGAAAGATCGACAGCTTTAATATTATGTTCTTGAAGCATAGAGATATAATTTTGATTATGGATCAAAGGGCCGTGAAGGTTCACTTGAGATTGTGTTTTTTTTAGAGCAAAAACGCCATCTTCGGCGCGTTTTACCCCTGGACAAAAGCCAGAAGTTTTTGGTATTAACACTTCCATTATCTAATCCTTTAATTGTTCGATAGTAAGCCCTGCATGTTGACAAAATTCCACAGAGTAAGGATTCGATTTATCATAAGCTTCTTTATAAACAATACGAGTAATCCCTGCACCTGCACAAGCTTTGGTACAATTATGACAAGGTTGCAAGGTTACATAAATAGTACTCCCTTCAATAGGAATACCAGAACGAGCAGCCCATAAAATAGCGTTCATTTCAGCATGAATAGTGGTATTTTCAGAAAAAATATGATGCTCTTCTCTTGTTACAGGATCTCCACAAAAATAATCAGGACAATCTTCTGGATATCCTGCAGGAGTTCCATTATAACCATGAGAAATAATCCTATCATTTTTAACGATAACAGCACCCACTTGAAAATAGGTACACTTTGAGGCAGAAGCAGTAACTTCCGCGTGCCTCATAAAATATAAATCTTTATTTTTTGGCATAATGTTCTCCTTAATATGAGATAAAAAAAACTCTATTTGATGGCACACATCGAAATAGAGTTTCATAATATTGGGCGATAACGGATTCGAACCATTGACCCCCTGCGTGTCGAGCAGGTGCTCTAACCAACTGAGCTAATCACCCGTAACTTAATACTCAATATTATAGCATATTCTTGAGCTAAATTCAAGTCTTTTTCTTGTAAAGAAAGAGGATTTTTTGAGAAAATTCATTGGACAAAAATAAAAAATTATGTGATAATATAGAAACACATTTTTCAAAGAGGACGTCATTCCATGCGTAAAATTCTATTAACACTACTTATTTTCTCAATCCCTGCTATTTCTAGAGCTGAAGTATTAGTTCTGCCTTTAAATACTTGGGGGAAACTTGCAAACATGGAGTGGAACGGAACAACCCCTCTTGCAATCACCACAAAAAAAGATTTTACACTCACAGCCATCGCAAATGGGAAAGCCGTTACTTTCACGCGTGAATTAATTACAAATCATGGTAAAACCATCAACCTATACACACCCTCAGAACCTCTCACTAACCAATCCAAATTTAGTATTTCGGTGATTGATCATAAAAAAGACTGGGTGAATAAAACTTATAAGATTAATGTAAAATTAAAAATTTCCACCCCTCAATTACAAACGATCGCTATTTCAGATACTATCACACATGGTGGATCGGGTCTTGTAGTCGTCAAAAGTGAACTTGCGAAAAATCTTCAATTCCTTGGTGTTGTAGACGAAAAAGACACCCCTTTCTACCCAAGAACTTACATAAAAGACGGTTACTATGTAATCTTGTTTCCGTGGTATTCGGATCACTCATCAAGACTTTCTCGTCAGAAAATTGTTGCCATTGATAAGGCTGGAAATATTGCCACACTCCCTATCGAAACCAAACCAATCCTTCGTGACTATGTAAAGAAAAAAATCATGTTGCCTAAAAATTATGCTGCTCAAAAAGCCAAAGAACTTTCTCTTTCTAAAGAAGAAGCGAAGAAACTTGAAGGTAACATCACCGCGATTAATAAGGTTTTGGCATCTACAAGAACTTTTAACCGCTGGAAATGCACAAGAACTACAAACTTCCAAAGCACCGCAAAAACAATTATTTCCAAAGCAGAACATTTTTCAAACCCTTCAATGCCCTTCCCTAATGCCTATACTACAGCTACTTATGGGGATCGTAGAACCTACTATTATCAAGAAAAAATTGTGCGTACCTCAGTTCATAGAGGGCTTGATCTTGCTCGTCAAAAAAACAGTCCTATCTACGCACTGATGGACGGAAAAGTTATTTATGCTGACTGGAATAGCGGCAATGGTAAAACAATTTATATCGATCACGGTTTAGGTGTTTACTCGATGTACGCTCATAATGAGGAACTTTTGGTTGATGAGGGACAAAAAGTTAAATCTGGTCAACAGATCGCTATCAGTGGGACTACTGGACAATCTACCGGAGATCATTTACATTTATCAATCTTAGTGCAAGGACTCTACGTAGAACCCAAAGAATGGCTATCTCAAAAAAATCTTGAGAGATTATTTCACAAACCTCTTCGAGATGCACAAGAATTCATTCGTACAAATAAATAAAAAAACTGCCATAAAGGCAGTTTTTATTTTGGTAAACGCATAATTGTAGGATAGTCTTCAGTACTAGATTCTAGTGCTGGATTTTCCAATTCAAACGCAAGAATCGGTTCTAAGGATTCTTTGGCAAGAGTCATCATTGTTAAGGCCAATTTTGATGATTTGAGATTGCTTGTAGATTCGAATTCTTTTTGAGACTGATCACATAGACCTTTCGCTGTAAAGACAGGTTTGAATACGCTTTTAAGACGCTCTAAGGTAGTACTATCAACTTTGAAAGAACCTTGTGCTGAAAATTCTTGACGCCATCTTGTCACTTTTTCGATTGATCCTCTTGAAGCCTCAAATAACAAACGATATAACGTAATCATAAAAGAAGGACTCGGCATTTCGCCGTTAAACACAAATTCACCCTTTTCAAGAAACTGGTGCACCATACGATGATTAGAAGATACCGCATAAATATGTCTGATAGGTAAATCGGACTGGCTAAGATAAAATCCGGCTAAAAGATACTCAAGATTATCAGCAGGTAAAGCAATACTCACAGGATCATTAGAAAACACAAAATGTTTCTTTTCACCTTGATAGAGTGCCTCAATAATAGTAGCCATATGACCAACTATCTTAAAGAGATTCACGCCGTCAACACGGTGAGATTTTTCATCAAGGTATGTCTGTGCAAGTTTTGTAAACTCTTTTTTATCTTGAGTGACAATATTGATTTTTGTCTGTTTATTCGTTGCTGGCAAAGGAAGAACAGTGGATAAATATTCAGGCACATATATTTCTTTTTGCTCTATAGAAAAGGCTTCAGCAAAGGCAATAGCAGAGTCGTATTCATTCGCAAGATATGGAAATTTACTTTGCTCGTCTTTAATTTCAAATAATTCAAAGAGAGATGCCATAATATTCATACTCATCAAAGAGAGATGATTTTTTGGTCGCCAAATCGCAAACTTAGAATGTAACTCCACTAAAGAACCACAATCAGGTGATAAAATAGCCGCAAGATCTTTGATTTTGGGATGATTGTCTGTGAACGGAGCTAAAATGGTTTGAACTCGTAAGGAAAAATCATGCTGAGATAAAATCTCAGAATCAATCTTAGGGGACTTCTCAGGAACATAAATCAGTTTACCATTAAGCATCGCACGAAATGTACGAAAACCATCTGTACCAAACATCGATAAATAACGCATTATTTTCCTTCCTTAGTGATGACTTGCAAATATTATAATATTAGAATCATATTATGCATCAAATTTCATAAAAAATCAAGCTTTCAGAAAAATCATAAAAGAAATAATAATGAAAATTGATACCTCAAAAGTGTTGACAAAAAATGGTAAATCGTTCTATAATATTAAAAAGAATATCAAAAGCTTTTTTCTTATTTTGTGATTATAACTACGGGCAATAGTAAAACACAAAACTCGAAATTCGCTATATTTAGAGAGATATCTCTGTCACTAAACATATGGAGTTTTATGATGAATGAAGCTATGACAGGATCTCCTTTATTTCTGATTATTGTTGCATTAATAGGCACTCTTGCAGGTTACCTTGTTAGATTAATCATTGCACAGAATTCTAAAAAATCTGCTGAACAAAAAGCTAAATCAATTTTAGAAACTGCTGAGAAAGATGCCGAAGCTCGAAAAAAAGAAATTCTTCTTGAAGCGAAAGATAAGATTTTCGAAGAAAGGAAAGTCTTTGATAGAGAGTCTAGAGAAAGACATAACGAACTTCAACAAATGCAACGTAGATTGGTTCAAAAGGAAGACACCTTAGATAAAAAAATGGACACCATTGAGAAGCGTGAAAAAAATATCACCTTAAAAGAAGGCGATATTGAGAAACTTGAAAAAGATCTATTAAACACTCAAAAAGAGCATTTATTAGCTTTAGAGAAAGTTGCTAATTTAAGCTCTGCCGAAGCTAAACAGCAAATTATTGATACTGTTGTTAATGAAGCTAAACAAGAAGCTGTACCTTTGATCCAAAAAATCGAAGAAAATGCTCGTGAAGAAGCGGAACAAAAAGCTAAATCAATATTGTTATCCAGCTTGGAAAGAAATGCTGTTGAGATTTCAACAGAAAAGTTCATTACAACAGTTAACCTCCCTAACGACGACATGAAAGGTCGTATTATCGGTAGAGAGGGTCGTAACATCAGATCGTTTGAGTCAATTACTGGTGTTGATTTGATTATTGACGATACCCCTGAAGTGGTTGTGATTTCCTCCTTTGATCCATATCGTAGAGAAATTGCCCGAATTGCTCTTGAGAAATTGGTTCAGGATGGTCGTATCCACCCAACAAGAATTGAAGAAGTTGTTACAAAAGTACAAAATGACATCAATCTTGAGATTGTTGACGCTGGTAAACAGGCTTGTCAAGAACTCAAAATCAATCTTCCAAGAGGGCTTTACCCTTATATTGGTCGCTTGAAATACCGTACTAGTTACGGACAAAATGTATACAAACACTCTATCGAGGTTTCCAACATTGCAGGAATGCTTGCTGGAGAGCTTAATATCGATGTAGAATCTGCAAAGATTTCTTGTTTGTTGCATGATATTGGTAAAACAATCAAAGCTGTCGGCGAAGGAAGCCATGCTATTGTCGGTGCTGAAGTGGCTCGTAAGTTCGGGCTCTCTGACAGAATCGTCAATGCAATTGCTTGTCACCACGGTGAAGAAGAATGTAAATATATTGAAGGTTCTTTAGTTATGCTCTGTGACGCAATTTCTGCCGCAAGACCAGGTGCTAGACGAGAATCCTTTGATGACTATATCAAACGTCTCCAACAGCTTGAAGAGATTTCTCTCTCTTGCGAAGGTGTGGAAAAAGCTTATGCTATCCAGGCTGGACGTGAAGTTCGTGTCTTTGTTACTGCAGAAAAAGTTACTGATGATCAAGCTTACTTAGTTGCTCGTGAAATTGCTAAGAAAATCGAAGAAAACATGCAGTATCCAGGACAAATCAAAGTAACTTTAATCAGAGAAATGAGAGTCATCGAATACGCAAAATAAAACAAAAAATAGAATTAGCCCCCAAAATTTTGGGGGCTAATATCTTAATGAGGATCTATGTCACATTTTCCCAATAGCGAAGTCTTTTCAGATCAAATTTCCCAACAACATCTCGGACGTATTTCTGATTCAACAGCTCAACATGTTTTCAAAAAGCATAAAGGGGTTTATCTTTATGATCTGGATGAAAATAAATATACCGATTTTTCCTTACAATCAGGAGAGATTTTTGACACTCATGCACCAAAAAGACTCACCCAATTTATCAAAAATGCTCTATCTTATGGCATCGGCCATGCTAATGCTCACTCGAAATTCCTATATAAGGCTTCTGATCTTTGGAAAAAACACACCCAAGCAGCAGAGATCTCTTTTTTTGGAAATTTATTGGAAAGTATCCTCGCTATCACAAAATTACTCAATAAAAAAGATATTCATATTGGCGTAAATTCTTCCTATTTGATAAAAAAATTGGCACCTTTCAATCATCTCTTTCATATTTCAGAAGTGAAAGAAGGTGATAAGGTTGATCTTCTTATTTTTGAGGAAATACCGCATCTTGTGGAAAATATCGATTCTATCAAAGCAACAAAAAAAATCCAATTCCACTCACGATTTCTTTTTCGACGAAAAGAAATTACTTTCCATAGCAAATATGAGCATCTCATTTATGCGACACCTTTTGGGGGTAAAGATCTTGTCGTCTTGACAGGTAACTATCCAAGTACACCGCTCACTCCTGCTGATGGAATACTCCTACTGGAAGGAGCTAAATATTTCAATACCTTAACAAAAAAAAACGTACCCACCTTCAAACACGAACTAGTTACGTTTTATGAAGGATATGGGATCTTAAATAAAGATATTGATCGTCTTTCATGCAAAAAAAATGGTGTTATTGTGGATGATGAATTTATTTTTTTCTCACCAGAACATACATCCCACGACTATAAAAGACTCAGTAGAGTTCTTGATTTATATAGATAAAGCCCCTAATGTAGGGGCTTTTTTTATTCGTGATTTAAACGATATCCTTGACCAGAAACTGTCTGTAGGTATTTTCGCTGAAAATTATCGCCAAGTATCTTACGAATAGCGACAATATTTGTATCAATTACGCGATCAGTAGAGATTTTATCCGTATTCCATATCTTTTCAAGTAAAGAAATCCGAGACACAATATTTCCTCGATTTTGCACAAGCATTTTAATCATTTCATTTTGTTTATCTGTTAAATGAAATTCCTTCCCATCTCGTTCAAAGGTAGCTTTCACTGGATAGAAAAAACCTTGTCCAATTTGAACCGAACCTGAGGAAGTTATCTTAAAACGAGTTGATAAAAGCTTAAAAAGCCAAAGCCAAAACTGGTGATGCATCATTTCATCATTTTTATCTTCAACAATAAAAATAAGATAATCATCTTGAAGATCAACTAAAGAAATTTGATCTTTTTCTTCAATGAGTACGACAAAAAACACATCTGGATAATGTAATTTTAGATCTTGGATTACCTCTCGGTACTCTGGATCACTTTGAGAAATACAAACAACATGGTGGATCTTAGGATCAATTTTTTCTTTGAGAAATAATGTAGAAGTAATTTCAAATCCGTATAGAGTACCAATTTTTGCTAATTGATTATTGAGAAGAGCATTTTGGCTGAACAAAGCGTTGAAAAACATCCATGGACTCCTTTTTAACTATTTTTTGTTCTTTTAACTAAATCAGATAAAATCAGTAAGGCTTCAAGTGGCGTTAAATCATCAGGACTAAGGGCAGAAATCTCATTAATGATTTCTATTTGGGAAAAGGAAGCTTCTTTTGGAGAAAATAAATCTTGCTCCGAGGCTTTTTTTATGGAGCTTTGGAAAAAATCACCCTTTTCAAGTCCATTCATAATTTGAGAAGCTCTTTGGACTATGGTTTTGTCAAGACCAGCCATCTCAGCAACATGAATACCATAGCTTTTTGATGCGGCACCGTTAACAACTTTCCGTAAAAAAGTTACTTTTCCATTTTTTTCTTCGATTGCCATACAAAGATTTTTGACATTGTTTAATTTGCCTAATTCTGTAAGTTCGTGATAATGAGTTGAGAAGAAGAGCTTACATTTTTTCTGAGGATTGATTAAGAAATGCTCTAAAATCGCCCAAGCTAATGCCAAGCCATCCTTTGTTGATGTCCCTCTACCAAGCTCATCCATAATAACGAGACTATTGGGGGTAGAGTTCTTCACAATAAAAGCTGCTTCCTGCATCTCGACAAAAAATGTAGAACGTCCCGCACTAAGATCATCTGAAGCACCAATTCGTGTGAAAATCTTATCAACAATTCCTAAGTTTGCAGATTTTGCGGGAATAAAAGACCCTATCTGTGCCATTACAGCAAAAAGCGCATTTTGGCGTAGATAAGTAGACTTACCTGCCATATTTGGGCCTGTAACAATCAGAACAGGAGCTTTTTGTTCTATCAAAGTCTCATTAGAAACAAAACGTTCTTTTTTGAGTAAAGTCTCAACAATAGGATGGCGTCCTTCTTTAATATCCCAATCAAATTTCTCTGTTAATTCTGGTTTTACATAACGATTGTTTTTAGCAACATACGCTAATGCCAGACGCAGATCAACTTCTGTGACAAATTCTGACAAAGGCAAGAGATCTTGGTAATAGACTTGGAGGTCGGTAATGAGTTGTTGATAAATTTGTAGTTCTAAAGAAGTTATCATGTTTTCAGCTTGTGTCATTTTTTGTTCGAAACTTTCAAGTTCAGGTATAGAAAAACGCTCAGAATTCACAAGACTCTGTTTTCGGACATAGTGATCAGGAACTTTTGAACTTACTCCTTTACTAATCTCAATATAGTAACCATAAATTTTATTATAGGATATCTTGAGTGTGGATATACCTGTGTCCATACGTTCTTGAGCTTGAAGCTTAATCAGGTATTCCTTACTTTCATTGAGGATAGACTTCCATTCATCAAGCTCGGAATTTACTCCAAAACGAATCACCGATCCATCTATCATATTAGAACATTCAGGATTGATCTCTTGTGCAATACGATCTGTGATATTATCAAAAGATTTCAAACCAGCAATGTAATGCTGAAAAGGCAGCGCACTCAGTAAGAAATCCTTCAAACGCTCTGCACGTTGAATAGAATCCGCAAAAGCTAAGATTTCCCGAGGAAGGATTTTGCCTGTAGCCAAACGAGCAATCAAGCGTTCTAAGTCACTCATACCCTTTAAAAGCTCACCTAATCCTTGTGTGGCGGTGTTATTCAAAGAATAAAAATAATCTGTTCTTTCAAGTTGTTGTTGGACTTCAGAGTTTCTCGCAGAAGGAGCTACAAGTAATCGTCTCAATTTCCGAGAGGCTGGCATCGTCTTATTTTTATTCAAAACAGAAAAGAGTGTATTTTTGGTGCTAAAATCCTGAGCATTAATAATAAGTTCTAAATGCTTCAATGTATCTTCATTCATAAAAAGAACATCAGAACTGGGATATTCGAAAGGAAGTTTGAAATGTTTTGTAGAATCATTAGAAAGATGATTTTCATTGAGATATGCAAAAAGACCCATCAAAGCACTTTGTTTGGCAAAAGAAATATCAACAAAATATTCTTCATAACGTTCTTGAAAATCGCGGTATAATTGATTTGGTTGAAAATAGGAATCATCCATAACACGAAGAGTGTTTTGATAGATTTTTAGTTCTTCATCAATAGGAAAATGATCAAGAAGATTTTTGTTACAAATAGTCTCCACAGGAAGAAATCGATTCATCTCATCCGTGATAAAAGATATAGAGTGCTCATCATGAGAGGCGCGAATAATGATATCCCCTGTGCTTACATCTGCAAACACAAGCACAGATTCGCCTCTGTCAAAAAATAAAATCGCAAGAAAAGAATTGACAGAATGATCAAGAAGCGGATTTTCACCCCAGGTTCCCTTTGTCAGAACAGAAGTAATATCACGCTTAACAAGTCCTTTAGCTTGAGAAGCATCCTCAACTTGCTCACAAATTGCAACTTTATGCCCCGCTTCAACAAGTTTGTAAGCGTATTGATCAAGAGCATGGTATGGAAAACCACACATTACTCTATTATGACGTTTGGTGACAGTAATATTTAAAACATTCGCAGCAATTTGAGCATCATCATTGAAGATTTCGTAAAAGTCACCAAGACGGAACAGTAAGATCTTATCTTCATGACGAGATTTGATTTCGTCGTACTGTTGCTCCATCGGGGTTTTTGTAGTAGACACGGTTTACCTCATTATAAGCTATATTATATCATGTATTCTGAAGATCAAATATAAAATAGTATCCCCTTAAAATTAAGAGGATACTATCATATCAATATATTAACGTATATTTTGGTCATATTCAACGACTTCAAATTGCTCAAAAATCTGTGCTTCAGTGTAGCCAGCTCTTTGAAGTGTTTGGGACATTTCTTTAGCTGTTTTATGATCTTTAATATTTCGAGCCTCAAGATAGTAACTTCCATCTCTGAAGAATATCCCAACAGGAATATTCTTACCAAGCTTATTGATATCTTGCACCATAATATTCACAACTGAAAGATCTTTCAATTCCGCAATACGAAGGACATATCCTTTATTATCTGGTATACTGTAATTTCCTGCGATACTTGCCGCACGCTCTGAAATACGATTGGCACCTTTTTGAAGCCTCTCAATTTCTGGAGATACAACGAACTCTTGCTGAGCTTGAGCAATAGCGGGTATTATTTCTTCTACAGGTTCGGGAGTGATTGTTGCCTGAACAGGAGCAATCTCTGCTTGAACATTTTCTCTTGGAGCAACATTTGTGATAACTTGATTGATCACATTTGTTTTGATTTCATTTACAGTGTTTGTGATAGGGAAGTTTAGGATATTTGTAATAATTTCATTATCGACATTTGTGATAAATGCAGGTACTCTGTTTGTTATCAATTCATTTCCATTTGTGAAAATAAGATTACGCATATTTGTGAAAGAATTGGTCTCGATCAATAGTTCAATATTTGTACGCCATACAGGGACAACTTGCAAACGTGTATTCGTAATAACATGATTCATGTGATCTGTGATATTTTGTGCGTTTTGGAACACGGCTTTATTATTCAAAGAAAATGGCAAAATCTCAAGACGAACATTAGTTACAATATTTTGAGTCAGATTTGTAGTGAGGCGTTCTTGATCAATAGTTTCATAACTAGCTTTCCATTTCGGAATAATCTCAGTGAAGTTATTAGTAATGATTTTGTTGATAGTATTAGTGAGATCATTTGTTCGATAGATATTGGCACCATTTGTGATCCACTGCGCTTGGACTTCGATAACGCTATTAGTAATGATTTTTTGGATCAAATTTGTTTGTTCTTGCTCTCTATCGACAACATTATAATTTGTACGAAGAACAGGTAAGATCTCCATCCCCATATTAGTAGAAATTTGGCTCACAAGATTCGTGTACTGCTGAGCTTGAGTAAGAGGCATGATATTAATTTTCCAGATCGGCGCAACATCAAGACGAAGAGTGGTGCCTCGTTCTGTTTTATTGGTGCTAATATTTGTCATGCTAACGATATTGGTCTGATGGTACCAGAGGGGCACAATCTCGGTACGGACATTTGTAAGTTCCTCATAGGTGTTTGTGGTGACATTTGTCAACATTCTTGTACCAGCATTCGTCTTCCAAACAGGAACAATCTCAATCTCAGCATTCGTTAATTGGCCATTGACGACGTTTGTAATATGATTTGTGAAATTCATGATGTTTTCTAATTCACGACGATATGGGGTTACCTTGACGATGACATTTGTTTTATCATTTTGAGTGACATTAGTGATATAATTGGTAAAATTGATACGCTTATAGTTCGTTTGCCAAATAGGTAAAACCTCTGTCAAGACATTGGTGACATATCCATTAACAATATTTGTTTTATAATTAGTTAAGGTAAGTGTGTTGGTTTTCCAAATAGGTACAACTTCTGTCATAACATTCGTAATTCTATCATTGACGATATTGGTGATAAAATTTGTTTTTGTATGAAGATTTGTTTGCCAGAGTGGGAAAATTTCAAATTCCACATTAGTAATTCTATCATTTTGAATCTTAGTTACATAGTTTGTGCTTTCACGATTGATATAGTTAGTCTTCCAAACAACAACAGATTCGTATGTTTGAACAACATTAGTATCTCTCATATCGATAATATTTGTAAAAATATTTGTGAGGTAGATATTGGAGACAGAGATTACCTCATTAGTTACATGGTTCGTCATAATGGCAAAGACTTGATTTGTGATTACTTTATTGACCGTATTCGTTACTTCTTGAAAGACCGTGTTAGTAAAAGAAATCAATTCAATAGAAGGCAAACCATCAGGACGTGCAGGCACAAGAACATTTTGACGAGAACGTTGTGGAGACGGAACAGGCATCGCTGGAACATACCCAACATCAGCAAGACTTGGTTCATTGACCCCTGTACGTGGTAAATTAGTATTCATAGAGCGAACATCATTAGCTGTTGGATAACTTGGTGCTATAAAACGACTTACAGGTTGTTCTTTAATCAATGTGTCAAACTCTTTCGCAATCCAAGAAACCGTTTTCATATCTACCACATTCATCTTACTAAGTGAGGTGATATATTGATCAGCGAGTCGAGACTCAGTAGAACGAGAAAATCTAAGACGAAGGACACTAAAAGCATACAAAGATTCAGCAAATTGTTTATTATGATAGTAAGCTTTACCTGCATTGAGCAAGATCGCTGCACCATTATCAAAAGCCCAAGGACGCAATTCTGTGGACTTTTCAAGTACCATAATTGTTTCTTTGTATTTTCTCAGTAAGAGTAAACTTTCAGAGTACACAATATAAGCCTTATAAGCAGATTCTTTATCAGGATTCCGCTTGAGGAATTCTCTGATGATTTTGATCGCTTGATTTGGTTTTTGAGAATCTAAGGCAATGATAGCTTGCATATAAAGTGCATAGGTGGATTTGGATTCTTTGAAGACCTCTGCAGCAGCATCGGAACTCCCAAGGATATAATAAACATCACCTAGTCTATCCAAAATTAAAGACATATTTGAAAAATCTGGAAAACGTTCTTTGATTGTCAATAAAATACGGATCTTACGACGATAATCTTTTTCAGATAAAGATAACGTATAAAGCGCATAAGGTGTATAGCTAGAATGAGGGTAACGACGTACAAGCTCACGGTAGAGCTCGCGTGCTTTTTCAAATTCCTGTTTACGGTAAGCAATAGTTGCTCGATTGTAAAGAATATATGCTTTAGAATCGTTTGGAGAGAGGTTAAGAGGCCCACCAGACTGCTCAATCGGTAACAAGACAGTGTCGGACCCAGGAACAGAAGTCCTTGTTCGGGAAGGCGCTAAAACAGGAGCAATCATTTGATCATTACCGAGTACTTCAGGACCTACATCTTGAATAGTTGCTGGACTGGGGGTACTTGATTGCCATAAGTGATCAATCGCTTGATCAAGAGATGCATTAGGGTCGACAGAAATTTGAGCAAACAGTAACTTTGGTAGAAATATTAAGATAAAGATCGATTTTTTCACAGTGGTCTCCAAGCTCCTATATAAATACTTTTAGAGCTATGCTTTTTAGGTATCGTCAAATACTATAGGAAATCTTAAACATGAAGGAAAAATTCTTAAAATATGATTTAAAAACAACAATCCCCTCATGAAGAGGGGATTATTTTTACAAAAAGGATGCTCTTAATTAGTGAACGTGAATTGCAGATACAGGACATACAGATACACAGGCATCACAATCGATACATGTAGACTCGTCAATGTCTCTTCTGTTATCGCCTTCGCTAATACATGTTACTGGACAAACTGGTTCACAGGATGCACAGTTAATACAGGTTTCATCAATAAAATGTGGCATAATAGCCTCCTTTATAGATCACTCAATATATGGTGTTATTTTTTTTCAAAAAGTAAATAAGAGATAGGACGCAAAGGACTCATTTTACGATAAAAGAGAGTTGGGAATGATTCAAAGATATTTTCTTGAACAACAGGCTCGTAGACACTTTGCCAATTTGGATATTGACTCAAGATCTGTGCCACACTATCAGCATACTCCCTGATATCGGTTACAAAGGACAATTGTCCACCTGGTTTTAGCACACGTACGATGTCCGCCACAAAAGAAGGTCTAAAAAGACGGTTCTTCCATTGTCTATCTCTAAGCCATGGATCTGGAAAATTGATATGGATAATATCTGCAAAATTTTGAGGCATGATAGACAAAACATCTTGACCATCATCTGCAAAGAGAATGAAGTTTTCATTACCTTCACGAAGAAGACGATTTTCTGTTTTGATGGCTCTTTTACGTGCAATATCGACCCCTATCCATTGAACAGAAGTATCTTTAGGGCAGTGCATGAGCATATAATCTCCATGCCCGCACCCCATATCAATAGCGACTTTTTTGTCTTGATAAGATTGAAAGATCTCTTGAACCTGATCTTCAACCGTAAAAATCTTATGGTGGTTTTCTAAGGATAGCATTATTTTTTAATCACCTGTGGGACAATAATAAAGGACTCATCCATTTTCGGAGCATTTTTGGAGATTTCATCTTGGGAAAGACCAGATTTGACTTCATCTTCACGGACTACTGTTGGGATATCATAACTACGAACAGACGGAGTATAAGATCCAAGATCAAGATGTGCAATAGTTTCGACTAAGCCAAGCACATCGTTCATACTTTGAGAGAAACGTTCTTTTTCTTCTTCTAAAAGATCCAAAGACGCTAAGGAGGAGATTCGATTGATATCAAAAGACATAAAAATTCCTTAAAACTTTTTATTGCACACCGACTCTATTATCAAAAAGTGGGGCAATGATTATCATTATAACGTAAAAAATAAAAAAATTCAATCTATAAACAAAATGAACTAAAAATGACGAAACTAAAAATAAATAAAAAAATAATAAGATTTTTTGCAAAAGAATTGCACAATGAAAGCTTAGATTGTGCAATATTTTTTGCTCAAATTTTGCACATTTTGGTGTAGAAAATTTGAGAAAATAGACACAAAAATACTCATGAATTGTGCAAAAGTTTCGATATATAATTAGGAACTAAAAAACAATCGCACAATTCATTTCATTATTTTTCCAACAACAAAAAAGGGCTTGATTTTTGCGTTAAAAAATATAATAATACTGATGACGATAACGCAAATTCATCTAAGCTTTCTCACAAATTTCAAAAACACCATTTTGTAGAAGTTTGATAAACACATTACTGTCAAAAACCCATTAAGAATGATTTTCACTACCGAACCGAAAAATCATTCTTAACGGCGTCAATTAATATTTCACAATATTGCATTTAAATTTATTTTACAGGACTATCTTATGATGTTATGGGATTCTTTGCTCCATCATTTAATGACTTCTTTGGAAAGCGGGTTTGCACGACCTCTCTTGCAGCGCGTTCACTTAAAAGAATGTCAAAACGACTCACTACTTATCTTGGTTGCTGAGGATTCATTTACCAAGGGTTGGTTTGAAGAAAACTGTATTCCTTTGCTTCACGAATATTTAGAAGCTGAAGGAATACAAAAAGATTTTCGTATTGAGTTGGCTCAAAACTCTACCTCAAAACCTTCCCAAAGCTCTGACAAAAACGTCAGTCTTGCGCCTACTCAAAAAACATCTGCTCATTATTTGGTGCCAGATTTTACTTTTGATTGTTTTATTCCTGGGGATTGTAATGATTTTCCCTATCAGGCAGCATTTAATATTGCAAAGGATCGTAGCTCTAGGTATAATCCACTTGTAATTTCAGGCTCTGTAGGATCTGGGAAAACTCATCTAGCTCAGGCGATTGCGCATGAATTTGAAGAAAAACATCCTAACTTAAAATCAGTCTACACCACAAGTGAAGACTTCACTAATGAATTTATCAAACACATCCAAAACAAATCCATGAATAATTTCCGTGATAAGTATCGTCATTGTGATTTGTTAATTATTGAAGATATTCAAAGCCTCCAAGACCGTGAATCCACATCTGAAGAACTCGAAAATATTTTCAATGCACTTTTTGCGCGTGGTGCTCAAATGGTTTTCACAAGTGATAGACCTATTGAAAAACTAAAAGACCTCAAGCATCGCCTCAAAACTCGTTTAGCCGGCGGTCTTTCTGTTGAGCTGAAAAAGCCTAACTATGAAACCAGAAAAGCTATCCTATTGGATATGATAGAACGAGAAAACCACAAAGCTGATGATAAGGTAATCGATTTTATCGCTGAAGTTATTGATGATAATATCCGTAGCCTTAAAGGTACTCTCCTCAAATTAATCGCGTATGCAGATTTGAAAAAGAAGGATATTTCCTTAAAACTTGCTAAAGAGATTTTGAGTGAAAAAATCACAATCGATGTACCATTAGATCTTAGTATTAATGAAATCCAAAAAGCTGTTGCACAGTATTTTGGTATTAAGCTTAGTGACATCAAATCAGAAAGCAAACTCAATGCATTTGCACATCCACGTCAGATTGCGATGTTTATTGCTTCGAAACATACCAATTACACTTCAACAGAGATTGGATCTGTTTTTGGTAAGGCACATAGCACGGTGATTCGTTCTTCGAAAAAAATCGAAGACAAGATCCCTAACGATATCAACCTCAAAAAACAAATCGACAAAATCATGCTAGAATTGGCTGATAATCGTCGTTAATCATAAAATAAAAGGCAACCATATGGTTGCCTTTTTTGTTTGTTAATAGTGTGCTCTTTTGAAATATAATCCCTCTGCGGGAACAGGTTTCCAAAGATTGTGAGGGAGAGGTTCTCCAGCCAAAGATCTATCTATATCCTCAAGAGTCATAATTCCTTTTGCAACGGACAAACTTGTTCCTATCAAGGTACGTATCATCCCCCGAAGAAAACCTTCCCCTTGGATAAAAAAGATCGCATGATCTTTATAGATCTTGACTCTAAAATAGTCCAAACGCCTCACCGTAGTCTTCGTAGCACGTTCTGCCTTGGAATATCCATAACAAAACTGTGCGAAATCCTGAGTCCCAGAGAATTTTTTTACGGCTTCTTTGAGAAGATCCATATCCATCTTGATGGGTTCGTGATAGGCTTTAGTGTGGAAACGTGGTGGGAGAATATCACCCGTCCATACAAAATAACAATAGGTTCTCGCTTTACAGGTAAAAGTTGCATGAAAATTATTATCTACGAGCGTGGCACTATAAACACGTATCGTTGGCGGGAGTTTGCCATTTAAGACCTGCACGATCTTATCACGCGGAATAATATCATCATGTGTCCGATAATGTGCCGTATAATTCAAAGCATGCGCACCAGAATCAGTACGTCCCGAACCCCAACAAAATATTTTTCTTTTGTAGACGGTGGATAGAACCTCATTAATTGTTGTTTGAACAGAAGCAAATTCTGTCTGCACTTGCCAACCTTTGAATGCAGATCCTTCATAAGAAAGTTGTAATCGATAGGTAACTTTTTCGCCCATAATTCCCTCAATGAATAATGTATCATATTATAGCAAAATATCAAGACTTAAACAAGAAAAATCTTCAAAATGCTTGATTAAGTTGTTAAAAGAAAGTACAATATAGAGAAATACAATTTAGAGAAATATTTATGTCATACGATCCTTTTGGTATTCAAAATATCAAATCTTTGCTCAACGATAATGGGCTTTATTTATCCAAAAACCGTGGTCAAAATTATTTGATCAATAGATCCAGCGCTGAAAAAATTGTCAATGCAGCTCCTGATCTCCAAGAAGGACAACAATATTTTGAAGTCGGAACAGGGCTTGGTGCTTTGACCGTTATTCTTGCAGAACGTGGAAAAACCATTTCTTTAGAGATCGATAAAGGCGTACATCAGCTTGTCCACAGCAAATTTTCTCATCCCAATCTTGAGCATATTCACGGTGACTTCCTGCAGTGGAGCGACTACCCAAAGACAGGTGAGTATATTTTTATTTCAAATCTCCCCTACTCCATTTCAGGTGAAGCGATCAAACACATCATCGAACATGATATTTTCAAAGTAGGTATACTCATGCTTCAAAAAGAATTTGCAGATCGTATGGAAGCTTCCATCGCAAGTTCAAACTATGGGCCTTTATCTGTGATCGTACAAAATTTTCTTAAAATCGAAAAGTTATTTTTTGTAGGCAAAGGAAATTTCTTCCCTGAACCTAAAGTTGACTCCCTTGTCATTAAAATCACCAAAAAAGAAACCACTCTCGATCAAGCAAAATTTGCACAATTTATCAAAGCTTGTTTCCACGCAAAACGTAAGACCTTATCAAATAATCTAGCAAATAGCCCATGGAAAGATGACCCTATCACTCAAGATCCCATCTGTAAAAAACGACCAGACGCGATTACGCCTGAGGAATGGTTGGATCTGTTCCAAAGACTCGAAACAAATACCTAAATAAAAACTCTCATCCTAGGATGAGAGTTTTTTATAAGTAACCTGCATTAATTTATCATTTGAGATGATTTCATGTTGAGAGAGATTGATCTGCTGATTGATTGGAGAGAATAATTTGATACCCTTGCCGATAATGACAGGAACAGTAGCAATGATAAATTCATCAACAAGATCTTCCTTCAAACAATACTCAACGATAGCTCCTCCGCCCACAAGCCATATATCTTTACCGCTTTCTGATTTTAGTGTTTTGATATAACTAAGATCTTGTTCGAAACGACAACGATCTTTAGGTGGCATTGATGAGGTATTACGTGAGAAAATCACACTTTGGTGATTCTCATAAGGCCAAAAATCAGGACTTAACTCTGTATTTATTTGATCAAAGGTCTTTCGTCCCATCAAAACAGTATCAACACGAGCACAAAGATCTTCATAAGGCTTAGCAAAAAGAGGATCAAAATCTTGAGGAAGCCAATCTATGGATCCATCTTCAGACGCGATATATCCATCGAGACTCTGAGCAATATAAAGAATAAGATTTCTCATGTAATACTCCAGGATCTATTGAATAGGCATTTGGCCAGATGGACTCATGCTAATATTGTATTCATCAAGTTTTTTAGTATTTCTTTCGATTCTATATTTTTCACGAATTTTAGACATAAATTCTAATGTCCAACGTTGACGATTTTGTTGGGATAATTGACCTACAATATATTCTCTAGCTTGAGAAGCATTAAGTCCTCTCGCTGTGAATTCTCTACCAAATTGTTGGAAAGCTTGATCGATCTGAGCTTTTGATGGTGCAAACGCATTAGGATCTGTAGGAGCATTTTGGCTGATATAGAGATTGAGGAGTGTTTGTTGAACACCATTACGGAATAATTTCATATTTTCTGGGTTTTCTAAGAACCCTTCTTCGATAGCACTTGCAACTACGACTGTTTGGTTGATTAAAGATTCAAAAACATTTGCATTGAAGAGAGCTTCATTAGCTTCAAATTGTGCTAATTGCTCAGGTGCAAGTCCTTTTTTCACTTCACTTAAAGCATTGGTGAATTCTTCAACAGAAATCCCGTACTTTTCTACTTTCACGAGATATTTGTCAGAAAGAGAAGAAATTTCAGTCAATGACATAAGGTTAGAAACTTGACCAGATGAGTTCTTTGATAAAAGCATTGTTAAAGCAGAACCTAAAACAGCTCCCCCAATAACAGCACCACAAAGCATCAAAATCATATTTTTGTTCATTTTGAACTCCTTGTTTTTTATAGTAATTTTTTTATATCATAGCAAAGAATTAAAAAAATTTCAATCAAATAAAGAAAATGTTTTTCTTTTAGACTTATTCTTTTCAAAAAAACTCCGATAAAAAAGAGTAATTATTAGGAGATTATCATGAAAAAATGGATCCTTATTTTCTTAGCGATGCCTGCTATGATGTTTTCAAACGTGCCTAACGACCCAAAAGCTGTTGTAAATTATGCAATTAAAGCGCTAATGAGTGGAAAAGTAGAACAATTAATACCTATAACTGAAAATGCGGAGCTTCGTAAAACGAAAGAAATCGTAGATTCTATTAAAGACAAAACATTTTCTAGAGATAATTTACTTGAGCAATATCGTTTGGTTGAGTCCTGGAAAATTGAGACTGTTGAAGAACATCAGATCAATGGTCGCAATTTGACTATTGTAAATACTGTTTGGAAAATGAAAGTAAAAGCAAGTAAAAAACCTCTCCCAAATGAAGTTGTCGTACCAAATTCTCAACAAGATAAAATTCAAACAATCTATGTAAGCTACATGCTTGAAAAATTTGATAACCAATGGAAAATCATTTCTCAAAAACCTGGTCGTTAAATAAAATACTCAAGATTTCTGCATATTTTTCAGCTTTTTTCACCAAAGAAAGTGGATAAGCTCTCGAAGAAGACGGTGCTCTGCAAAAGAAAATCGTCTTATCGTTCCATATTATTTCAACTTTATCGCCAATTTTTGGCATTAGTATATCAAATTGTTCGCAAACAATCTTACTAGCAAGTTCCCCTGTTGTCACTATTAATTGGCAAGAGGGGATTTTGTTTAGTATCTCATCAAAGTTCACAGTCTCATGGACTTCTAAAAATTTATCCGCAGCATTATTGTTCAATCGACAAATCGTTTTTGCCGTATCACCAATCGCTATTCCTTTTTCTCTCAAAAATGCTCGTATCTTCATCTCATCAAAACAATCCCTTGTCTCCGCAAGAAAATATTCCTTATCATGAAAAAACACCAATCCAAAAATACGCCACATATCATTTTGAAAATTTGGATAATAGAAGTTCATTTTCCATTTTGATTGAGAGGGAGGAAAACTCCCCAGCATGAGCATCTTCGCATCTTGAGGGAGAAAAGGCTCTAAAGGATGAGTCTCTATCTTTGGCATAATTCCCCTATAATAACTTAAATTCTTTTCTGTGATGAGGCGTTGCCCCATATTCACGGATGGCGTCTCTGTGTCTTTTTGTAGGATAGCCCTTGTTTTTGTGCCAATCATATTGAGGGTAGTTTTCTGCAAGTTCAGACATGAGACGATCTCGTGCAACTTTTGCCAAGATAGAAGCCGCAGCAATATGAAAGCTTTTTTGATCACCTTTGATAAGTGAAATGACCCTTGCGTGAGGTAATTCTACAGGGGAAATTTTCATTGCATCGGTAAGAAGGGTGGACACGGCAACTTTTTTTTGAATTTTTTCAAAGCAACGTATCATCCCCCACTTGGAAGCTTGATAAATATTCAATTCAGCAATTTTCTCCAAAGAAACAATCTCCACGTGGTAAGCCAAAGCCCTCTCCTTGATCTCTAGCTCCAAATTTAAACGTATCTTCTCAGAGATTTTCTTAGAATCCATCACTTGGTCAATATGAGTCTCCAAATCAAACAACACCCCAGCAACCACTAAAGGTCCAGCAATAGGCCCACGTCCCGCTTCATCCGTCCCAACCATATAATCACGATAGTCGGGAATAAATTGACGGACTATATTCAGATCATCTTGAATAGTTAATGACATCTTTTCCTCAAATATTTTAGATAGAAAAAAACGCTGACAGAGCCAGCGTTTTGATCGTTTAGTGGTTAACTTTTTTGTTTTCACCTTTTTTGAGTGCAAGCTCTTTAAGACGAGCAGCTTTACCAAAGCGTCCTCTTAAGAAGTAGAGCTTGGATCTACGTACTTTCGCACGACGTACGATTTCGATAGAAGCAAGGTAAGGAGAATGGAAAGAGAAAACTCTTTCAATAGAAATTCCAGCTGTCACACGACGAACCATAAAAGTTTTTCTATTCATTCCATGTTTGAAACAGAGAACAACACCTTCATAAGCCTGGATACGTTCTTTGTTACCTTCTTTGATGCGTACATTAATACGGATAGTATCACCCACACCAAATTTTGGGAATTTATCGTTGTTGTTTTGCTCATCAAGAAGCATTAATTCAACATCGTGTAATGTATTGACGATTTTAGCCTTTGGCTCATCTTTTTTAGCAGGTGCAGGTGTTGCTTCAACGACGGCTACTGCTTCTTCTTGAACAGGTTCAGATGCAGAGGTTTCATCAATAGGTGTCTTTACATTTTCTTCAGACATCTTTTGTACTCCTGTATTACATTTTCAAAAGCTTGAAGACGCTTTTTTAAAAGGTAATTAGTTTTTTTGATTTTTGTTAATGGATTTTGTGAGGCAACATCAACAGTACACAAAGGATAATCCCTAAGCATATCTGGACGACGTAACCATGTAATGAAAAGTCTTTGAACAAAACGTTCTTGTCGAATTTTTTCGTGATTGCCACTTCTTAAAAATTCGGGAATCATCTCACCTTCAAATTCTAAGGGTTTTGTATAGTGAGGGTACTCTAACAACCCTTGCTCAAAAGATTCCTCTTCTAGAGCATCTGATTCTAGGATATCATGATCCATTCTCAAGATTGAATCCAAAATCACTAAGCTAGGAAGCTCTCCACCACTAAGAACATAGTCGCCGATAGAAATTTCTTCGTCAACATAATGATCAATAAAACGTTGGTCTAAGCCTTCGTAGCGAGAGGCAATAATAATAAGATTGTGTTTTTGAGATAATTCTTTTGCTTTATCAGCTGTAAACCTGATACCTCTTGGCGAAACATGAATCACATGAGCCTTACGCTCAGGATCGAGTTCTTGAAGAGCACTTGCTAAAACATCTGGTTTTAGCAACATTCCAGGACCTGATGCCACAACAGGATCATCCACTCTCTTAAAATTGCCTACACCCCATTTTCGAATATCATGATTTTGAATTTCTAAATGGTCAGAAGTTCTTTTGAGGATTCCGTAACTGAGGGCGTTTTGGATTAAATCAGGAAAGAGAGATAAGATACTTATTTTTTTCATAGACGTTACAATAATTGATCAAGATTTTGAAATACAATTTCCTTTTTATCGACATCAACAAGACTCACATATTCATCATTAAAAGGAACCGCAAGATCCTGTTTAGAATCAAGCATCTTGATCACAAAAATATCCTGACCTGCAACTTCAATAAGATTGTACACCTTACCAATAACAGCATTCTGATAAACAGCTTGCGTATCGAGAAGATCTTGCACAAAATACTGACCACTGTCAGGTAGAACTAGTTGATCTTTTGAAATAAAAACAGGAACAAGACGCCACTGTTCTGCGCTCGTTCTATCTCCGATCTCTTCAAAAGTAATTTTGGCATTTTCAGGATTCTCATCAAACTTCAACGATGAAACCGTCAACTTCTTAAAGCCTGCAGATTGACTTTTGTCTTTGACATAAAGCTCTTCAAGCTTCTTAAAATCGGAAGTTTCATCAATGTAAAATTTGATTCTAAGGTCACCTTTAATACCAAAAGGCTTTAAGATCCGTCCTATCTCGACAAATTCTTGTTTATCAATAGACACTCAAAACCTCTGATTTAACCAGCAACTCTTGCCTTTGCAACAAGCTGCTTCACAGTTGGGGATGCAACAGCACCAAGCTTTACCCACTCGTCAAAACGAGCAACGTTGATCAATACTTGATCTTTAGCTTCGATTGGTCTGTAAGTTCCTAAATTTTCGATGTAAGCACCATCGCGCTTATTTCTTGAATCGGTTACAACAACTCTATAGTAAGGTGCTTTCTTTTTACCTATACGCATTAAACGAATATTGGTTGACACAGATTGGCCTCCAGATTTAATATCACTTTAAGTATTTTATACTATTTACAGAAATTTGTCAATGATTTTTAGCAAATATTCTCATTTGTTTTTTGAGAAAATAAAGTTCTCCACCACTTTTTTACAACTAGAAGTGATGGGGTATTTTTTTTGACATTCTTCAGGTCGCACACACACCTCGTGCTCGTGAAGTTCATAGCTATCATCGTTGAGTATGACAATCTTTCTTGTGACTTTATTATTTGAGATGCGGTACGTGAATTGACCTAGCATCTCGTAATTTTTTACTTCTTTAATAATTTTAAAATCGAAGAGCCCCTTACGTCGCCCTTCAACATTCTTGCTCAAAACAATCTCATCACCTTTTTTGATAACAAGACAAATCTCTTCCATCTCAATGATGGTCGGCTTAACTTTCATGCCTGGAAAATCCACAGGATTACCAGATTTGAAAGCAAGACATTCTCCAACAAGAGGACACTCCGCACACTGAGCCTTCGTAGTACTACAAAGTAACGCCCCTATCTCCATCAAGACCTGATTCCAGATCCAAATATCCTCAGGCTTATTTGCAGCAACTTGATCCATGATCTCTTGAGCGATAATCTCAATTTTTTTCATAAATTGATCTTCCGTACGCATCATCCCCATAAATCTACCCAGCACTCTATCCACATTAGTGTCGACAAGCGCATCAGGCTCATTGCATGCAATAGACGTGATCGCAGCAGAGGTATAAGGCCCTATCCCAGGGAGTTTTAGAAGCTGATCTCTCTTTCGGGGGAAAAATTCTTCTTTTTGGATCAATTGAGCTGTCTTAAGAATATTTCTTGCACGAGAATAATATCCAAGTCCCGCCCAAAGGTGTAAAACTTCATCCTCCGATGCTTGAGCCAAATCATCCAGACGAGGAAAACGATTCATAAATCTTAAAAAATAATTTTTAACCGTTGCCACAGTAGTCTGCTGCAACATCATCTCAGAAATCCAAACACGATAAGGAGTGGGTTTTTCCCTCCAAGGCTCATCACGTTTGTTAATTTGAAACCAAAGCAAGGCTCTATTAATCGTTGATTGATTCATTTATTTTTGTCGCTCTTCTTCACAGCGGTTTTTCTCATTAATAATACGAAAATCATCGGGAGATAATTCTAAAGCCTTTTTGAAGGCCTGATCCGACTCAAGATAATCTCTAATTTGATGATAAAATAAAGCTATCTGCAGCCACACTTCTGGATTGTAAGGATCTTTTTCAACAGCTTTTTCAAAAAGACTACGAGCCTCATAAATCTTCCCTTCAGCATTGGCAATACTACCAAGAAGACTCCATGCCTCACCATGATTTGCGTCTGTTTCTATCAAAGCATCAGCCCATTTTTTGGAATCTTCATAACGTCCAGCATCAAAAAGCATCGCAGCATAATAAAATCTCAACAAAGGATCTCCACCTTTGGACATGAGTGCTTTTTTGAAGATTTCTTCACTCTTATCAAACTCCTCCAGATCAGACAAGGTAACGGCTAATAAGGTAGTCGCTTCCATATAATCAGGATCAAGTTCCAAAGACTTCTCAAGCATCTTCACAGAATCTTCAAGATGACTCGCCTCAGCAAGGATAGACGCCAATTGAAAGTACGCAGGTGCGTATTGAGGGTAACTATTCACGTACATTTGCGCGACATGAATTGCTTCTTCAAAACGACCACTACGGACAAGAAGATTGGAATAATTTTGAAGAGCGGTAATATCTGCAGGCGTAATGACCAAAATCTTTTTTAATGTTTCTTCTGCTTCACGAAATTCTCCATTTCTGATTAATAAAGAAACATAGTTATTCAAGACAGGTACGTCTTTCGGATCTTTCGCAAGAGCTTTGTGATAATACCACTCCGCTTCTTCTATTCGATCCAAAAGAAATAATAAATTAGCATAATTGAACTCAACGCTAATATCAGTGGCAAGCTCATCAAAATCATTACTAAGACATTTTTTGAAATATTCTTCCGCCTCTGCAAATCTTCCCAAATCCGCCATCAAAAGTGCGTAATTGTTGAAAATAAAAGGATCATCTGGAATTTGTTTCATCATAAAACGATAGTACCATTCTGCAGATCGAAACTTTTCTTTTTCAGCGAGTTCATTTGCTTTGTCCATGAGACGTTCTGCTGCAAAGGGTTCTTTCTCTAAAAAACGAATGAAATGCTTTTCAGCAGCATCAAAATCACCTGTATCAACAGAAAAAGCCCCTACTCTAAAATAAAGATTTGGGTTATCGTTTTCTAATTGAAGCAAGCGAGAATAGATTAATTTCACTTCGCGATGACGGTTTTGTTCTTGAAGAAAATCTGCATAATTGGACAATGCTGTTGTATGTTCAGGATCAATACCAAGAATTTTTTGATATATCTCTTCAGCAAATTCAGCATCTGATTGTGCAATTTGATCAGCATATTCGCCCCACATCGCAATATCATCATCATCCATAAGTTCAAGAGCTTGTCTATTTAGTTCCATAGGTCGGGTATCCTTTTTAAAATTTAGGTATTATTGAAAATCCAAGAATAAGGGTCTCAAATCTAGTCCCGAAATCTTATTCTTACTGTATTTTTCTATTGTTCTTGTTTTTGCATTAATGAACTCCACAGCAGTAGAACCATTTTTAAGCGCCATATCCGCTTCCACAAAAGCACTAAGATGATCCGCAAGACGCACAATCACTCCATCACGAGGATTGAATTTATCTTGATTTTTATCTTGTGGAATATCCCCTTCATGAACAACGACATCTCCATCTTCAATAGTAATATTAGCAAACTCATCACTAATAAAATAAAAAAGTTCTTCGTGGAGGTATTCTGGTATTAACATCTTAAATTTTTTGTTCAATTCTTCGTTTTCAATATCTTTAATCAAATCTCCCAATCCTGGAATATTTGTTTTTAGAGGGGAAATAATATCACGGGTAAACACTTCCGGCAAGTCATGAAAGACAGCGGTGAAGAAATTATTATAGATACACTTTTTAGAAGCGTTGGTAGATAAGGAAAAAAGATAAGTCAACACAGCTACATAAAAAGAATGCCCCAAAACAGTGGTTTTTGGTTCACGATGGAGCTGTGCCCACCTGACTTGAAATCTCATCTGTCCAAACATACTCACAAGCTGATCATAAGAGGAATAGGTTTCATCTGTGAACAAATCCTCTCGATTTTCTTGACGAATGTGTTTTGTTTCTAATTCGGAGACTAGTACAGTACGAAGATCCAGATATTTGTTATGAAGGCTTTTCATATCTTGTTCAATTTCTAAAAGCCCAAAAGCTCGAGGATTGGCATTTTTAAGGAGATCAAATTCCCACAAAGTCGCATCCGCACGAGCAATACTCATAATTTTATCAACAAGAGTTGGCTGTGCATTAATGTCGTCACACCACTTCACAAAACGATCAATAAAATCCTGTGGAAGCCCGTCAAGATAAGGTAACATCCTATCCTTCAAAAACTCCCTCAAGGCTTTGTATTGCTTTTCATTAGCGGTGATCTTTTTGAACACAGGAGGTTTAATATCTGTGATAATGATACGTTCAAGATAACGAAAAATAGTCTTTTCAATCAATTCCTGCATATCAACGGCTTCTGATTTTTCCGCCGCCTTCGCAAGAAAATACGACAAACTTAGTGCATGAGCTTGTTTCTCTGCTTCAACAAATTCTGCTGGCCTTAATTGGTCATTCCAGCGTTGCATCGTAAATCCTTCAAAAAGTTTCAAAATAAGGCTCTTTCTAATCACAGTCCCTCCCAATCAATAAAGATTGATCTTTGTTCTTTCATTATAAAGGAGAATAAAAATTTTTGCAAAGATCGATTCGAAAGTGAATTGACAATACTCAGAAAATAATGTATAATTGATTAACGTCAAATAGGGGCTTTCTATGAAAAAAAATATCTTTTTACTCTTTTTTTTAACACTTTTTTTAGCTTGTTCCAATACTGATAATAGCTTTACTATAGAGGCTAATGAATTTCTAGATGGAATGGACGGTCACACATTTACAGGAAAGGGAACAGAAGCTGGTTTGGAGTTCAAACCTAATGGTCAGCTCATTGCTATTTGTGGTGCGGCAAGTGGATCTGTATTCTCCCCAAAGCTCCCTTTATGGTTTATCAATACAAAAGACGACGGATCAAGCTCTATCGAAGCTATCTATCAAGAATACTATGCTCCTGAACAATATATAGGCATTGTCCGATCAAACAAAACCCTGTATAGAACAGCTTTCTCATCTGATACAAACTTAGCATGGGGAACCTTAACGGAATTTGCTAGTCGATAAAAAATAGATATAAAAAAGCTCCTATTAATTTAGGAGCTTTTTTGATTTATAGAGAGTCTTTGATGGCTTGGATGATTTTTTCCATATCCAGAGCATTGTCACCAATAAGGAGTTGATTGCCGATTTTAATGGTAGGGTAGCCCTTAATTCTATCTTTATCGGCCATTGCTTTAAAGGCATCAGCTTCTATCATATAGGCATTAATTAAATTACTTTGGGCTGCCAAACGATGGATAAACATAACTGATCTAGGGCATTTCGCACAATTGAGAGATACATAAGCAAAAATATCTAAAGGCTTTCTAATCCTGTCAAGAACCACCTTCTCCCCAATACTGAGAGCCTCCCCTTGACCTGAAAGATCGAGGATAGCCATTAAAAATGAATTTATCTCAAAACCACCTGGTGTTCCGAGGAAACGTACGCCTTTATTTGATTTATGTTCATCTGTAAGAATCATTAGAGGGCTTGCTTGGAAAGTGTTGTCAGCTTCTGTTTGATTATAAATTTCTAGTGAAAGTTTTGGGGAAAAGTTCAAAAATTCCAAAACAAATTGTCTCGTTTCTTTGCTTTTTTCATTATCCCCTACAAATAGAAGAATTTTCACTGGATTTACCATTGCGGAAAGGATTGTGGTCATTCGCTCAGTTTTTTCTGCATCAAAGATACTCATGCTTAATTGCTCCTAGAATTACTTGCTGATGGATGTTTATTATTTATTTTGATTTTTACTAAAGAACATCTCTAAGCCACTGGCGGATGTCTTCATGGTTTCATCACCAGGACGCCAATTAGCGGGACAGACTTCTCCATTTTTTTCGAAAAATAACCAAGCATCAATAGCACGTAATGTTTCGTCAACAGATCGTCCTATTGCCTTGCTATATATTTGTTCAAAACGAACAATAAAATCTGAATCAATAAAGAAAGTCCCTCGCATTGCGACGCCTTCTTCTTCAACCAACACACCGTAATCACGGCTGATCGATTTGGTAATATCGGAGACCAAAGGAAATGCCAAACCCTCAATACCACCCTTTTCACGAGGGGTGTTTAACCAAGCAAAATGACTATGCACCGAATCAACAGAACAAGCAATGACCTTAACCCCTCGTTTTTCAAAATCCTTAACAGCATCACTAAATGCATGAAGTTCTGTCGGACAAACAAAAGTAAAATTCAAAGGATAAAAGAAAAATAAAATCGGTGATCCTTTGAAATCTGAAAGACGAATATCTTTAATTTCACCATTCACTACGGCACGAGCACAAAAATCAGGAGCATTTTTGCTAACTAGAGTCATAAAGCCTCCCCGCTTATCCAAATTAATCAATAAATTTTTCATTAGAATGCTGCAAACGTTCAAATAAAAACGGCGCTAAATCATTCACTTCTTCTGGAGAAATCTCCGCAATCTGATCTACCATTAACTTTGTAAATTGAGATTGCATTACATTGTTAGATATCTGTGTGAGTTTGGTCAAATCCCATGTAATCTGCTTGATATTACGTCCTCTTTGAGCCAAAAAATATGTCCAAGTATCTACACGCTCAGAGAGAGAATATTTTGAAAAGACTAATGTCCCTTGCAGACTCAATTCAATCCTTGCAAATGGGTGTTGCACCAAAGCCGCCGTGGCTCTAAGTAATTTTTCTTGAATTGCAGGTTCCGAATCTGTTACAGAAAGAGAAACCTTTTGATATTCAACAAATTCAATAGGCAAAACTACCCTTTCTGTCAACCAAGCATTAGTATCTAAAATAGATACATAACGAACACCAACATCTGTTTTACGTGTTTGACGAGGTGAACCTGGGTTTACCACACAAGTCCCTCCCACCCAACGATCAGACCATTGATGATAATGCCCTATCGCAACATAACGATAACGACCAGAAAGATCTGTAGCACTAATAGGAAAGTATTTGGAATTTTCTCCGCCTTCATAGGTTCCGTGAGAGATCAACACAGATGGCTCATACAAAGGAATATCAATATCAGAAAGCGATATATCCTTTTGATAAGGAACACAAACAAAATAAATCCCGTCAATCTCAGCAACAGAATATGGTGTCTGGTGCGCTACAACTACATTAGGAGCGAGTTCTGTTCTATTATTTAAAAATTTGTAATCGTGATTTCCGGGAACAATTAAGACGGATCCGTAAAACTGCTCCCAAATAGGTAACATAGCCGCTTCTAAAATACGACCATTCGCAGACATATCAAAAAGATCTCCAGCAATGATAATCAATTCTACTTGTTCTTTATTTGCGAGATCAATTATTGCTTGCAGAACTGAGAGATGTTCCTTATCTTTGAGATGAAGATCCGCTGTATGTAATATTTTCATGCGTCTATCCTTATCATACTATATTTTTATCAAAAAATCATGTTTTTTACTAAAATAATTTTATAAATTACCTTGATTTTATCTTATTGTCGCTCTATGATATAAACAAGATTAGTATCTTAATTTCGGAACAAAAATAAAAAATTTAAGCAATAGTGAGTTTTCCATGAAAAAAATAGAATCTAAAGCCATTTCGGGAATTTTCACTCCCGACCAACGGAACGAACTTCCCGAATCTCCTGGCGTGTATCTCTATAAAAACAAAGATAATCAGATTATTTATATAGGTAAAGCCAAAAATATCAAAAAACGCGTATCGTCTTATTTTAGTAAGACACATCTCTACCTCAAGACACATCTCCTTGTGCAGAATATTCATATTATTGATATTATTTTGGTGGAAAATGAACAAGAGGCTCTGCTTCTTGAGGCGACTCTCATCAAAAAACACCTCCCTAAATATAATATCGATTTCAAGGATGGGAAGTTTTACCCTTATATCAAAGTAATCAAAAAAGAAAAATTTCCTCGTATCATCATGACTAGAAATAAAATAGATGATAAGAATTTGTATTTTGGGCCTTATGTGAGTGCGGGAACGGTGCGTGCAAATTTGGAATTGATACACAAGATTTTTCAAATCCGAACTTGTAAAACCCTCCCAAAAAAAGAATGTATTGAATACCATATTGGTCGTTGTAGTGCTCCATGTATTGGCAAAATAGATGAAAAAGGCTACAGAGATAGCGTTAACAAAGCAATAAAATTTTTATCCGGCAAGAAAGATTCTTTGATCAAACTTCTCGAAACAAAAATGAAAGAAGCTTCTTCAGAGTTATTGTTTGAGAAAGCACAAATCTACAAAGAACAGCTCGACGCCCTTCTTGCCCTTGATAACAATCAACACATTTACGTTTCTCTTAAAGGAAAAACGGATATCATCGGCATACAGGAGCAAGGCTCTAATATTGGTATCGCCTTATCTCTGATGAGAAATGGACGCCTCACAGGGAAGCAAGGATTCACTGTAAAAAACACAGAAAACTTTCCTTTGGTACAGATCCTTGAGGAGTTTTTGATTTCGCATTATGTTGACCTTGAAGTAGAAGAGCTTCCTGATAAAATCATTATTGATGATGAATTTGCAGGGAGTTGTGAGGGATTGACAGAGTGGTTTGCCAATAATGAAACCCCTATCACTGTCGAAACACCATCTCATGAGGATGAAAAAGCTCTAGCCTCGCTTGCAGAGAAAAATGCGATGCTGCACTTGGAACGTATTGTTTCACAGCCTGATTTATTGGAAACTCTTTCATCTTTACAAGAAAAACTACAGCTCAAAAATTTCCCAAGTATTATCGATGGATTCGACGTAGCAAAGCTCGATGGCACGCTCGCTTCAGGTGTGGCGGTGCGTTTTCAGGGGGGAGAGCCGTTCAAAGAAGGCTATCGCATGTTTAATGTACGTGCCGAAAATCAACAGGATGACTTTATTGCGATGGAAGAAATCGTTACAAGGCACTGCAAAAACCTCATCGAAAACGACGAAGCCCTCCCCCAGCTCATCCTCATCGATGGTGGGAAAGGGCAACTGAGTTCTGCTTTAAAGGCCTTAAAAGCGCTTGATCTCGATGAAGAGATTGATCTTATTTCTATTGCCAAAAAAGAAGAAGAAATTTTTAAAGCTCATCAGAAATTTGGTACGATTCTTCCTTCTAATTCGGATGTATTGCATCTTTTACAGAGAGTTCGTGATGAGTCCCACCGCTTCTCCCAAGTACATCTTCATCGCCGTATGGACAAAAAACTTAAACAATAAGCCGCCCATGAAGCTCGACAGCTCCAGTATATTCAGCGATATAATTTAGATTTTCTTTTGTTACTCCACCACCCACTAAAATAGTAATTCGTCCTGCAGCGTAGTTGATTAATTCTTTTAAACTGTCCAAATTTTCAGACGCAGATCCGAGTCCTCCTTTTGTGAGGACTCTTTCATATCCTAGTTCTATCAAGAGATCGAGAGATTTTTTGAGATCAATTGTCGAATCAAATGCCATATGGGAGACGATCTGAGAATTTTTGGCAAGATCACGCGCTTTCGCCATGAAGTCTTTGTCAAATTCTTTGCCCTTCAATGCACCAACCACAATCCCCGAAACACCAACTTGATCACAAAGTGCAATATCTCTAAACATGAGCTCTCTCTCTATCGTGTCATATTCAAAATTCCCACCTCGGGAACGAACAATCACGGCCTGAGGAATAGAAAGATGTTTTTGTGTGAATTCTATGGTAGCAAGGGAAGGAGTCGTCCCACCCACAGCAAGATTGTCACATAGTTCAATGCGATTTGCAGATCTTGCTTCAGCGTCTTTCGCTCCGAAATAATTTTCCACACAACATTCTAAAAGTAAGCTCATGAGGGACTCCTTATTTTGAATAATTTGTTTATTATATCTTATTATAATTTATTTTTTGATAGTTTCAAGAAAAAATAGAAAAAATATCTTTCATTTTTTTGACAAAAATTCAAAAAATATGGACAATAAGATACAAAATTTATTTTATAGAAAATTTAGGAGCTTTCCATGCTAGATAAATGTCTTCAATATTATGGTCTTTATTCGCACATTTCTATTGCACGTACCCTTCGACTTCTAGCAGAAAGAGCTCAACACAGCTACCCTAATGGCTATCAATCCTCTGAAAAAGTAAGTATTTCTTACACACACAAAGAATGTGCTGAAGAATTTGGGATCAAATACTGTAGTTATTCTCATCATGATATTAATGAAATTTTTCGTTATGCGGCGTTATTTGGTTTGATTGTAGATCTTTCGGTGTATCCAGATCATTTAGAATTTTCTTACAATCCTTTTCACCGACGTGATATATTTTTTGCAGAGCTTACTATTAACAATAGGCTTAGTAAAACATTCATTGCTTAAAATTAAAAATAAAGTCCACCTCTTAAAGGGTGGATTTTTTGTTGTAATTTATTGAAAAAAACTAGCGAAACTAGTATAATAAGACTATGCCTCAGAAAAAAATCATTAGTTTTTTATTTTTACTTGCTGTATCCTGTGCCAAACTACCTGTCAAAGAAGAAATTCAATATCGAAATCGTCTCGAAAATGAGATTGTGAAGACTTTCCCAAAAAAATTATCTATTGTTGTGCATCCTTTTGCTGATTTGACGCCTCGTAACACAAATGATAACTACCTTCGTGGAGCTATTCCAGATGTGATTGAGGGGATGCTGGAGCCTATGCGTTCTACTTTGGCTTATATTCCTATTGACAATCTTCCTTTTTACGTCTCTGAATCACTCTCAAATATGATGCAAGTAGTCAAACCTGACACCAACGAAACAAATGTCTTCAGAAACCTTGATCCTGGTCGTCATAGGCCTTATTTTAGTTACCTTAGCAACTATCTCATTGAAGTCCCTGTCCAAGTAACTCAAATCGACTACCGTCTCACAACTAATACGAATTACTTCCGTGTGGAGACAAACGTTACTTTCAGAACAGGAGACGAGTACACAAACTACCGATCCAACGAAATCCTTCAGACCACAACCAATGAAATCTTAACCAATCTTGTTGAAGAAACACGTAACGTTCTTACGTCGACTAATATGCTTCTTCTTTTATATGAAGAATTTCCAGAATTAATTAATTATCTCAGCTATATTCCTATTGAGATTCGGCGTGCAACTGATGAGGATATTGAGGCTTATAATGATTATTTGAGTTGGCAAAAAGATCCTGTTGCTTGGCGAAAAAAAGATGCACAGCGTAAGAGAGAAGAAAAGCGTCAACAAGAAGAAGAACGTAAAAAAGATCCTAATTATAAAGAAGCAACGCCCGAAGAAATTGCTGAAGAGGAACGTAAAAGTCGCTACCCTGATAGGCCTTTTGATTTAACGTATCATATTACAGGAAGTTATACAACTGCTCAAGCTAATGCCTATGCGACACCAGATGTGGATATTCGTCTTCAGATTTCGGATATGCAAAGCTCTGGCTTACAGTGGTGGGTGAACAACAACAAAACAGAGCCTCCTGCTCTCAGTAAGATTTTACGAAGAATCCAAAGAATGGATACAAACGACATTAATGCATTCAAAAAAGCGTCTTTACGAATACCATTTGAGAAAGAAAAAATTGCTCCTCGCATTCAAGAAGAATTTGATCTTTATTCGGGGAATTTTCGTGAGGACAAACCTGATGCTGAAACTAATTCCGGTCTACCTGGTGGCAACTCTCTAAGACTTCGAACCAAAGAAAATCGGATTGCTACTGAAATGTCATCTTGGTTAAAAGTATTTCACGCTACCTTTATTAATCGCCCTTATGCGCGTCTTTCGGTTGATACAAACCCACCTGATACACTTGTGTACCTTGATGGATTCTATATTGGCAAGACTCCTCTTTCCTATCCGACGGCACCTCTTGGGGAGCATCGAGTAACATTTATCAAAGATGGATACGAAAGAGAAGAAGTATTGATCGATGTAAAGCCTGATAAAATCAATAAATTAAATTTTAACCTTGCACAACGAAATAATTCAGGAACTCTTGTAATCAAATCATCCACCCCTACAGAAGTATTTTTGGATGCCCAATTCCGAGGAATGACACCGCTGACAATTTCTAATTTAAGCTTAAACAAAAAATATCGTGTAGAAGTATTAAATCCGAGGGGTGATCTTAGCAGTAATAGAAATTCTTTCTATAAGAGTGTCACTTTGACAGAGCAAAAACCAAAAGTTGATCTTGATGTAGAATTTAAAAATTATGAAACTTCTTATAAAGCCATAAATCAAAAAGGGCTCCTGATTGGAACCTATGTTTCATGGATCGCCACACTAGGGATTCTCGGCGCAAGTATCTATACACAGGTACTTTCCGACGAATACCGAAGTCTCTCACAAGCAAACGGGATCTCAACAAGTGAAAAAAACTCCCATCGTGCCAAAGCCGACCAATACAGTATCGCATCACAAGTAACTCTGTATACGGCAATTGCTGGAGCTATTGTTTCGAGTGGTATCATGGGCTGGTACCTATATAGTAAAGAAGTTTATCTAGGTTTGGACTATGATCCTGGCAAACAAGAATTCTTTGCAAATCTCAAACTAAAATTTTAGACAAAAATAAAAACTCCCTGATATCAGGGAGTTTTTTGTTTTAATAAGAATTACACATCTTCTGAGTAATATAAATAACGGAAACAATTTGGACATTGTGGCAATGCAGAGTCCTCGGAGTCTTGTAAGGTATCCCCTCCATGGTAAGAAGTTGGAAGAAGGATATTACATCCTGAACAAGAATCATCTTCAACAACTGCCATGACAACACCTTTATTTTTCAAGAGTAATCTTTCAAAATATTCTGCAAAATGCGCATCAAATTCTTTAGAAATTGTAAGCATTTCTGTTTCGATTTTGTTCATTTGACTTGCAGTTTCAGCTTTGACTGCGGTAAGAGATTTTTCTAATTCTACAATAGTCTCAGAAGAAGAAGATAAAGACTGACCAACAGTTTCAAGTTCTTGAGCTGTATCACTGATTTTTGACTTATCATAGTACAATTGAGCTTCGAGAATTTCACGATCTTGAGAATATTTTTCCATATCTTTTTCCCAAGATTTGATCTGACGAGCCATTTTAAGGTTATCACGATCTTTTTCCATCATTTCGATCTTATTAAGAATCTCATCTAAACGACTTTCTTCTGATGCAATCTTCTCAGCTAATGCATTATGTTGTGTCTCTAAACGTTCTTGATTGGCAATTCCAGATTGACTATCATTTTTAAGCTTTTCTAATCTAGTTTCATCATCTTCATAAATTGCTAAGATGGATCTTTTATTTTGGTACAACTCCTGCCAGCGAATGATATTACGAATGCGGGTTAAGCGATTCATTATTGACCCTCCAAAATATAGTCACTACTTTCACGTATAAACTCTTTACATAGAATAATATTATAAAGAAAAAGTTGTTGATTGTCAAGAATATAACAGAAAATATATTAAATCTCGTAAGAGAATTTGAAAGAAAGCTTAAAAGCAAAGCTCGTATTATCTACTATTAAAAATGGTCCGAAATATTATCTTTTATATAGTGATTGCTTGGAAACGCATGACAGATAATCCTAAATTTAAAGTGTTTTTTTCCGATCATCACATATGATCAAAATCTAAGCTAAATATGACTGATCAGTATCATATATATATATATATATATATAAAAAAGCTCCTTCGAGAGGAGCTAATTACGATTCACAATAATGTGATTACTTATTATGGAATCGGTTTATTTTAGGTAAACTATTATACAATGCATTTGGATACAATGTCAAGTGTTTTAGATGAAAAAAATATAAGTAGAGGATGAGAATGAAAAAAGATTATGTTTTAGGGTTAGATCTTGGAACTAATTCTATTGGATGGGCTTGTATAGATATAGAAAACAAGGAAATTATCTCTGGAGTACGTATTTTTGACGCAGCCGAAAACCCTAAAGATGGGAAATCTCTTGCAGAGCCAAGAAGAACCGCTAGATTAACAAGAAGACGCCTATATCGCAGATGGGTAAGATTGCAAAAAACCGTTGAATTGCTAAAAAAATATATGCTAATCTTTGATCCTCAAGATGTTCAAAGTCCTTTTGAAAGCAATATCTGGGAACTACGTGTCAAAGCTTTAGATGAAGCTTTAGAATCAAAAGAACTATCTAGAGTAATCTATCATATTGTAAAAGCAAGAGGGTTCAAGTCTTCACGAAAAGATGCTGGCTCAGTCGACCAAGAGTTAGGAAAAGCAAACGAAGCGATGAAAATTCTTGTAGATGATTTTGAAGAAAGTAAAGCAACAAATAATAGTAGAACTATTGGAGAATATCTATATCAAACCTATGGATTGGCTCATAAAAATATCAGAAATAAATTTAGTAATTACAATCATCTCATCAAACAAGATCTTAATGAAGAAGAATTACGACTCATTTTAGAGATCCAAAAAGAAAAAGGGAATAGTCTTATTACTGATGAATTTGTCAACGAATTACTTGAGATTTTTAATTATCGTAAGGGCTTACCTTCTTTTGAAAGTAAAGTCGCAAAATGTGAATTAGAACCCAAGTATCGAAGAGCCCCTAAAGATAGTATCAGTGCTTCGCTATTCAGAGCATGGAACGATCTTAATAATTTAAGAATTGCTACTAGCGAAAATAACTCCCCTGAACCTCTTTCTTTAGAAAAAAGAAAAAAGCTTATTGACTTAGCTTTTGAAAAAGCAAAAGAAGACAAAAAAGTAACTGAAGCTCAAATAAAAAGTATTCTTGAAGTGGCAACGATAAGAAGAGAAAATGATAAAGGAAAAGAAGAAGTTACATACTTAATGAATTTAGAAATGAAAAAGATTGTCAACTCTCTAAATTTCTCTTCGTATATAAAATTAAGTCATGTTTTAAAAGAAAATAATCTCTGGGAAAACATACAAGACGACATCCATACTTTAGATGCGATTATATATGTAATAGGATATCTTAAAGAATTTAAAAATTTTAACACATTAGAAGATAAAGTTATCAAAGATTTGATAGATCAACTAAATTGGGAATCCAACATATGGGAAACGCTTTTTGATTCTCTCTCTTTTGATGGAACAATGGGGCATAGTTTACAAGCTATGTGGCAGATATTACCATACTTGCAACTTGAAGAAATATATACCTATGATAAAGCCTTAGAAGAGGTTTATCCAAATTCGTTCAACAATAGAGATTCTCAGGACTGTAAATATATCCCTAAATTTGATGAAGATAATTTTACGAATCCTGTCGTGCGAAGAACATTAAATCAAAGTAGATTATTAATCAATAAGCTCATCTCACTATATGGTAAACCCAAACAGATTAATATCGAATTGGCTCGTGGATTAGGAAAAAGCAAATCTGATCGTGATGCGATAGATAAAGAAATGAAAGCTAATCGAGATAAAAACGAACAGTATTATCAGCTGTCTAAAGAACATAATATCCAAAATTCTATCATGTATCGTCTGTGGAAAGAGCAAGATTGCCAGTGTGTATATTCTGGAAGACAAATCGGCATAGAAGATTTACAATTTAATAGAGTTGAGATTGATCACATCTTACCACTTTCTCGATCAGGGGATGATAGTCTTATGAACAAAGTATTAGTCTTTTCTTCAGAAAACCAACAAAAAGGGAACCAAACTGCTTTTGAATATCTAGAACTCAAGGGGAATGATCAATTAGAAAAATACAAGATCAGAATTAGGAGTATCAAAACCCTACTCTATCCTAAAAAAGAAAGGTTACTCTTAGAAAATTTCGATGAGAGAAAGTCACAAGAATATAAAAGTCGCCACCTGAACGACACTAGGTATATTGCCAAGGCTTTAAGTCAACATATAGATAAAAGCATTCGCCCTAGTTCTCAAAAATTTGGATATGTTCAAACGATCGCAGGTAGAGCTACCACGACACTTCGTAAATTATGGAATATGGCGACTAAGAATCGAGAAGAATCTCATAAACACCACGCGCTTGATGCTATTTTGATTGCTGGAATTGGCGATAGTATTAAGAATTGGGAACGCCTCATTACAACAGCATCTCATTATAAAAATCAAGGGATTAAGCCAACCGATAATATCATCCATAATATTGAAAAATTTGGATTTGATATTCCAAAGCCATGGGAAAATTTCACAAAAGATGCGATAGAAAGCGTCGATAAAGTCTTTGTTTCACGTATGGGAAAACGAAAAGTTACAGGAGCAATGCATAAAGAAACTATTAAGTCTAGAAGATCTGATGGAAAAGTGATTAAAACAATCCGTCTACATGAGATTGATAAGAAAGAATGGAATGAAGAATCTGTTAAAAAAATCTTAGATAAAATGATAGACAAAAATCGCAATCAACGTGTTTATAATACTATCTTAGAACATGCTAAAAAATTTGATTGGAAGATGGCTGAGGCATTTAGTAATGAAAATGCACCTGACATGCCAACAAGTAATATCCCTAAATCGGATGGTAGTGAGAAAATAGTTCCTAAAATCAGACGCATCAAAATATATGATTCTGCGAGTAGCGCATTGCAATTACCTAAGATTAGTTCTGATAGACGTAAAGCAGCTATTGACTCTGGCGATATTGTCCGCCTTGATCTTTTTAGAAATGTAAAGGGTAAGTTTTTTACAGTGCCTGTTTATTCGTTTCATTATAACTTCTTGCCTGAACCTTCCGAACCAGCTCAATTTATCTTTTCAATCTATAAAAATGACTATCTAACGATGAATGCTCTATCTCCTTTTATTGTTCTGGGCAAATCTCTTACTCATATAGAAGGATATTGGTCTACCAATCAGAGTGCTATTCAAACTGTTTTAATGACACATGATCAAAATCAAAAGTATAGTGTAACAGTTAGTAAAATGAATCAAATCCTAAAATACCATATTAATATTCTAGGCGAGAAACACTTTATTGCGAGTTCAGATAACCCTGAAGAAAAAAGATTGAGCTTAAAAGAAGTAGAACAACTCTGGAAACAAAAGAAAAATCTATAGCATAAATAAGGATATGATATGGGATGGAGAGTGCTAACCATTGATAGTGCGGGAAAATTATTTTTAAGAAATACCCAACTGGTATTCAAGACAGAGGGATTTGAAAAGACAGTTGCTATTGAGGATCTGGAATGTGTTTTATTGGAAAATCAAGAGATAGAAATTTCACACCCTTTGCTTAGTTACTTAGCTGAGTCAGGAGTGATTCTTATCAGCACAGATCCTAAGTACGCTGCTAGTGGAATGCTACTTTCTTTTTGGGGACAGTATAAAAAGCTAGAAGTTTTGGAATTACAATTATCTAGCTCTGAACCGCTAAAGAAACGGTGTTGGCAAAAAATTATTATCCATAAAATACAAAACCAAGCACTATGCTTGAAAAAATTAGCTATTGATGGACATGAAGAATTATGTGCAAAAAGCAAACTAGTACAATCTGGTGATAGTTCTTGTCTGGAAGGCTCTAGTAGTGCTTTTTATTTTAATTGTTTATTTTCAAATCAAGAAAGTAAATTCTTAAGAAAGCAGTATTACGACAAAGATATTTCGCTCATGAATGCTGGTCTTAACTATTGTTATGCACTGGCTCGAGCTGTATTAATTAGGAATATTGTTGCGAGTGGACTTATCCCATACCTTGGAATACACCATATTTCTAAGACGAATGCTTTTAATCTCGCGGATGATTTGATAGAGCCATTTCGACCGATTGTTGATTCTCATGTACATAGATATTTAGATTATTTTCGTTGTAGTAACGATAAAGTACTTAGCTTAGAGATAAGGCGAGAGCTACAAAAAATTTTTACCTATCAAGTAAAGATTGACAATACATGGAATAAGTTTCCAGTTGCCTGTCGAAAAGTTAGTCAATCATTTATTATCGCATTAAAAGAAAATAACGCTGGCTTATTCCGACTTCCTCAAGATTGGAGGGAAGAATAGCATGAGTGTATTAGGAAATCGTCCTATGTGGTTATTTGTATTATTTGACCTACCTGTTACAACAAAAGATGAACGAAAAAGAGCAACTCACTTTCGTAAAGCCTTATTAAAAGATGGTTATTTGATGATTCAATATTCTGTGTATGCAAGACCTTGTGGCGATTGGGTGAGATTGGAAAAGCATCGCAAACGACTGAATTTTATGATTCCTCCACAAGGGTCGATTAGGACTCTTGCGATTACGGATAGACAATTTAAGAGTATGGAAGAGATGATTAATACGACTAAGTTTGAAGAAACAAAAAAGCATCAAAATACTGATGAATTACTCTTATTTTAAAACAAAAAACGAGCTAGAAGAGAAGAATAAACTCTCTTTTTAGCTCGTTTTTTTGCAGTGATTTTTCGCGTTTATCATTGTATTATAAGTAAATAGAGCAAGTCTATCACTTAATAATAAAAACATTACCTAAAATAAACGGAAACCATAACAATATTATAATAAGTAACACAAGATCCATCATCACTTAATAATAAAAACATTACCTAAAATAAACGGAAACCATAACATATTTACGAGCATAAGAAGTACTTGAGCCATCACTTAATAATAAAAACATTACCTAAAATAAACGGAAACCATAACTTGTTCACATCGTCGAACTCACGCGAACTTATCACTTAATAATAAAAACATTACCTAAAATAAACGGAAACCATAACCGGCAAGAAGCTTTTATTTTGAAATGTGAAATCACTTAATAATAAAAACATTACCTAAAATAAACGGAAACCATAACTTTCCTGGCATAAGAACGCAAGTCTTGAAGATCACTTAATAATAAAAACATTACCTAAAATAAACGGAAACCATAACGCTAAAGTCTGAGTTTGAAGCGATGGCTCTATCACTTAATAATAAAAACATTACCTAAAATAAACGGAAACCATAACACCCAGTATATGGCAGATGATTTTCAAAAAATCACTTAATAATAAAAACATTACCTAAAATAAACGGAAACCATAACGCATTAGAGAGCTTTTACGATGGTAGAATGGATCACTTAATAATAAAAAACCTTATAAACCACTATTTTCAAATGATTTATAAGGTTTATGGGGCCCGGAGGGTATCGAACCCTCGACCCACCGATTATGAGTCGGTTGCTCTAACCATCTGAGCTACAGGCCCATTTTAGAAATAAATTATAGCATATTTCTATTATTTTTGCAATCGTTTTTTATATAGATTCTAGTTTTCTTTGAAATTAAAACATAAAATAGAAGTATGCTCATCTCTTGGAATTACCACAGGCTCCATAGCAAGATACGCTAAGGACTCTTTGATTTTACGGGCTTCTAATGAAGTATTTGTCGAGTCGGAAGGGGCGGAGAAGTACTGAGAAAGCTCATCGTAAGGAATGCCTTCGTATTTGACCTTAAAAAAGTGAATGTTAAAAGAAGTTGAACAAACTAACACCACAGAAACAGGTGCATCAGGAGTAGCATGACGCATTGCTAATAATAGAATATTTGTGAATAAGGACGACCAAATATCTTTCGAAATATTAACCGTCGGTAGCTCTCCGCTAAAAAGTCGTACATTTGCTTCATTGTCATACACATCACGAATCTCTGCAAAAATACTCTTAAGAAAAATTGACAGATTAACACTTTCTTTCGTGTTATCAGCCACCAATTCATAGTTTTCATTTTTAAGAACCTCATCAAGGATCACAAAAACCTTGAGTGCTTTTTTGGAATCAGAGTATTGCTTTTTATAAGGAAGAAAGAGAAACTGGATAGGCATTTGAAAACCATAACCATCGACTCGAGCAAAAAAAGAACTCTTATTCCCATCAAAGGCTCTTTTAATAGAATAGACAAGTTTGTGTTGAATTTCTTTTGGGAAAATATCAAGAATTTTGTCGATATTACCTGCTTTGGATCGTACTTTTTGGGTAAAGAGCTCGTTTTCGTTTTCAATATTCCAAGAAGAATCAATCAGTACAGCAGCCTTGTCCAAACAAGAGAAAAAATATTCATACAAATCATGATGCTCGAGAACACCTTCTTGATGAACCACTTCAATAACGGTTTTCTCAATACTTGTAAGCCTTTTATGTGCGTCAAATACAGGTTTATAAACAGCTCTCTCTTCAAAAACATTACCTTCTTTATTAACAATAGGTAAAAATCCATGCCAAGACACACCTTCTTTCATCTTTTCCATGAAATCATAAGGAGGGGATTGAAGAAAATTAATAGGGTGAATCATCATTAAAGAATGTCGCTGAAGATCTTTTTTTGTCCAGCCGTACAAACGACAAGCAGAGGCATTCAGATCGACAATAGTCTCTGTATTAACATCGTATTGAACCATTATATGGTCAGACTTAAGGATAAATTTTTGCATCCAAGAATTCTGGAATGCCGGCAAGGATGGAATCAAAAATCTTCTAACTAAAGAACACCACACCGCAACCATCACGATAATGCCATGAACTCCCCAAAACGCCCATTCATAAAACATATAATCAAGAGGAACTCTAATAGTATAAAGAGCTAAAAAAGTGAAGATCATAATAGACAAATAATTTAGCAAAACATGAGAAAAAATAAGAACATTAACCATTATAGGAATAATAGCAAAAAGCATCACATAAGAGCCCATAGTCTGCCAAAGGCTGATAACAACGAAGAAATAACTAAAGGACATAAATACAAGCTGAAAAATCATAGACAATCGAATATACATTATCCTACCTTAAAATATCGTTCATAAGATTCATTTTAAAATATTTTTCAAAAAATACTTGACAAATAAAATAAAATAAATCATATTGTTTTTATCGTCACCTCGACTAGGATTTCTAAAATTTTCACACAAAATAGTTTGTCTTATTGAGTGATAGTAGATAAAAAGGAGAGATATTATGTCAGATAGATCATCAATTTTTCAGGTCAGTGGTATGAGTTGTACCTCATGTGCCGCAAGATTAGAGGCATCTCTAAGTAAAGTAAACGGAGTTTCTTCATGTTCTGTTAATTTTGCTTCAGGTAGCCTTGTTATAAATTTTGATTCGAGTAAGCTTTCTACAAAAGACATCATCGAATCTGGTAAAAAAGCAGGATTCACGCTTTCCGAAGAAAGAGACGAAATCCTCGAAAATAAAGAAATGTTACTAGATCTTGGGAAAATGATTTTTGCTTGGGTGATTACATTAGTGCTTGGTTTGCATATGTTTATCCCGCATTTTCACTTTCCTTTATTGCCAAAAATCATTCTTTCTTCTTTAGTATTATATTTTTCAGGATATAATATTTTCAAAACAGCCATTGTTTCATTAAAAAATGGTATTATGGGCATGGATGTACTCATTGCATTGGGCGCGTTCACGGCTTGGTCAAGTATTTTCTTCCCACTTTTTGGAGTGAAGATTTCTGATTATACCATGACTGCAGCAATGTTGATTGCGGTCAATCTAACTGGTCGTTTTATTGAAGACGCAGCTCGTGGTCGTGCTTCTGCATCCGTTCTTGCTCTATCGAATTTTGGGGCAAAAACAGCTGATAAGGTTTTAGAAAATAATGAAATAGAAGTCATTCCTGTAGCTCAATTAGCAATAGGAGACATCATCCGAATCAAAGCTGGTGAAAAAATCCCAACAGACGGTATCATTATTAAAGGACACACCTCTACGGATGAAAGTTTTCTTACTGGAGAATCCCTTCCTGTTGAAAAGAAAATAGGAGATTATGTATATGGAGCTTCTATTAATGTATCTGGTGTGATTCAAATCCGTGTGGAAAAAGATACAACAAACAATCTCCTTGCACAAACAATCAAGCTCGTTCAAGAGGCTCAAGGAACAAAGGTACCTATTCAAATTCTTGCGGATAATATCACAAAGATTTTTGTACCAATTATTCTTACTATTTCTTTTTTAAGTTTTGCGATATGGTTTGCATTTCCGGACTCTATTCCAAGCTTTTTAAACTTTTTTAATATTGATTTTCAAAATGGAGATCGTCTTTCAGATGCTATTTCTGCAGCAATTGCTGTCCTTGTGATTGCTTGTCCTTGTGCTTTAGGACTTGCTACTCCGATGGCGTTGGTTACCGGTTCTTCTCTTGGAGCAAAAAAAGGAATCTTGCTCCGAAAAGGTGCTGCTGTTCAATCCTTAAACGACATCCAAGTAGTTGCTTTAGATAAAACAGGAACCCTGACGGAAGGGAAACCAAAATTAATTGCTATGACATCAGAGGGTATTTCAGAAACCGAAGCCTTGGAGCTGCTCAGTGGTTTAGAAGAATCTTCAACCCACCCTTTAGCTGCAACCGTTATGAATTACGCAAAAGAAAAACAAGTTCAAATGAGATCTTTCGCTCATATCAAAGATATTCCAGGTCAAGGAATAGAAGGACATCTAGAAGATACGGACTGGTTTTGTGGATCTTTAAAAGCAACGAAAGAGCTTGGGATTAACATTCCTGCTCAATTAGAGAGCTATATTCATGAAAGTCAAGAAAAAGGGGAGACCTTAATTTGTCTATCTGATCTGTCAAGAAAAGAGACAAAAGCTGTATTTTCATTCTTTGACAGTATCAAACCAGAAGCAATTGATGTTATCAAACAACTAAAACAAATGGGGAAACGTATTATTATGATTACGGGTGACCACAAGAACGCTGCTATAAATATTGGTAACCAACTAAACCTCAACTCTGTCATTTCAGAAGCCTCCCCAAAACAAAAATTAGATAATATCAACTCCCTAAAAGAACAAGGTTATAAAGTTGCCTTTGTTGGAGATGGAATCAACGACGTTGCTGCATTAGAAGCAGCGGATGTGGGGATTGCTATCGGAACAGGGACAGATATTGCCAATGCTGCTGGAGATATTGTGCTTGTATCAGGGTCTCTTTCAGCTCTCTTAACTAGTTTTAAGCTTGCTTTCCACACCTTTGCAAAAATAAAACAAAATCTTTTTTGGGCATTTGCTTACAATGTGGTGGCTATTCCGATGGCATTTACTGGATTATTACACCCTATTGTTGCAGAAATTGCGATGACTTTTAGTTCTTTGACTGTTATTGTAAATTCCTTACTACTTTCCAGAAAAAAAATATAAAAAAAGTGTATTAGGTCTTGATTTTTGATTAATTGTTTGTTATAATAACAAGTCCCATGTGAAGACAATCTGCACCTCCTTGCAGACCTTCAATAAAAATATAACAAGGATATAAGTATGAGCTTAAAAACTTTAAAAACTACTTACACTAAAGCTCCTGAGATTTCCCGTAAATGGCGTGTTATTGACGCTCAAGGGCAACCTCTTGGTCGTATTGCGGCTGAAGCAGCAAGAATTCTTCAAGGAAAACACAAACCTTCCTATACACCTCACGTAGATGATGGCGATTTCGTTGTTATCGTTAATGCATATCAGTTTGTTTTAACTGGAAGAAAAGAAAATACAAAAGTTTACAAACACCACACAGGTTTCATGGGTGGACTCAAAGAAGTTGGGCATAAATTAATGATGCAGAAAAAACCTTGGTTCCCACTTGAAAAAGCTGTTAAAGCTATGCTTCCTAAAAATCGCCTTGCAAGACGTATGTTCAAAAAACTCATCATCGTTGAAGGGCCTGAATTTAAAAATGCAAACGGTGGATTAATCATCCGCCATGAGATTTAAGGAGATACCATGAAAGACAATCGCATCTATGCAACAGGACGCCGTAAAACTAGCGTTGCTCGTGTATTCCTTGCTCCAAATGGAAAAGGTGAATTCACTGTAAATAAAAAAGATTCCGCTGATTATTTCCCAACATTCTTCAGAACTCAAATTTTTGAAGTTTTTGAATTGACAGGAACAGCTGGACAATTTGATGTTTACTGTACTGTAAAAGGTGGTGGAGTTAATGGACAAGCTGAAGCTATTCGTCATGGATTGGCTCGCGCTTTGAACGAACTCGACAAAGACAAATATAGACCTATCCTCAAATCTAAAGGATTCCTTACTAGAGATGATCGTATGGTTGAACGTAAAAAATACGGTCTCCGTAAATCACGTAAAAAAGAACAATACTCAAAACGTTAATTTCAAAACTCTCCCTACTCGGGAGAGTTTTTTGTTAGCTTTCGAATATAAAATTAAAACCCCTCCAAACGGAAGGGTTTTTTGTGTTTAAAAACTATTTACTACGTACTTCAAGAAGTAACGCATTTAAGGTTTCTTTAGAATAAATTTTAGCAATAGACAAAGCTTCTTCATAATGTATCACCGCAAGATCATACTTCTGCTGAGACGTATAAATATCACCAAGAAGTTTTTGCGCTGTTTCAAAATTTTCTATACTTGGGAACTCATCGATTAGTTTTTTCAAATCACTAATCGCTTTATTTTGATCGCCATTAGACAGATATAGCTGTGCCCTGCTCAGATAGACATCACCAACCCATGCCGGGTGACTTTCTTTATAAGCTCTGATAAATGCATTCATTTTATTCATCACTTTACTGGGATCACCCGTTGAAGCTGTCATAATGATTGTTTGATATTCCTGTAAGGGGGTCAAAACTGTTTCGGGCTTGTTAAGATCATTAAAACGTCGCATCCGCTTTCTGTCGCGTGCTTCATAATATCCTGCAACAGCTGTGCCAATAAGACCTGCTGTACCAATACTAACACCAGACCACATCACAGCATCCCACGAAGATGTCCAACCTGCATATTTGAAAGCATCTACTTCTGTGGTAGCAGCTTGGTATTTTTTATAAGAGCTAGTCGCCAATGCTCCCCCAAGAATTGCCATTACAATAGAAATACCTGTGATTGTTCCAAAAAAAGCAACGTAAGGAGTTGCGGGACTATAAAAATCTAATTTTAAGGTACCTTCTTTTTTATCAAAAGAAATATCATAATTTCCATAAGGAAGAAGCATTGTACCATCAAAGGAAGTTACAGGCTTACTATCCAAACAAAAATTCGCTTGAATACTAGGAAATTCAACAGCAAAAGTAATAGGCATAAGAGGGACACGGATTGTTTGTAATTTTTGAGAATCAGAAATACGATTAGTTGTAACTTGATAACCTTCTTTTTCAAGAATAATCTCACCCTTTCGAGCTGCATCTAATTTTAAAGGAGTTTGCCCAATTTTTTCAGCTTGTGCATCTGGATTGTCAGGATCAATAAATGAAACCTTAGCACCAGAAGGATTACTATCTATGAAAACATATTTTGCATGGACAAAGAGAGGAGCAACAAGAAGAAAAAATAATAAGGTGATTTTTTTCATATTAATAAACACACATCCATTATAACTCAACGATAACTATATCTTTTGGAGAGAGATGTTTTCCCATTCCTTGAGATTGTTTGACCAGACGAGCTCGTTCCTGCTCAATCAACGCATTCAGTTCTTGCTTACGCGCATTGAGCAACTCAAGCTCTTGTTGCAGTTTATATACTTGAAGTTTTTTATCACGGGCTTCCATACGTTGATCTGAAAATAAAAGACCATAGCCCAAAACAAGGGTCAAAATAAATAAAAATCTTCCTACATGCATAATCTTATCCGTTCCTTTTAAAAACACGTAGTTTCGCACTTCTCGCAGCTGGGTTGCTCTTAATCTCTTCAAAAGAAGGTGCCAAAGGCTTTGCAATAGGCAAGGTTCCAAGTCCATCTTTTTGGAATTGTTGGAATGCCCTCTTAACAAGGCGATCTTCTAAAGAATGAAAAGTCAAAATACAAAGCACCCCATTCGGAGCCAATTGAGAAACTATTTCCTTTAAGAAAGTTTCGGCAATTTCCAACTCTTGGTTTACAAAAATACGCAATCCTTGGAAAATTTTTGTTGCAGGATGGGTTTTACCATGACGACCAACTGCTTGAAGAATATATTCAGAGAGTTCTTGAGCAGAATAAAAAGGGCGTCTCTTCACAATAACATTCGCAAATTTTCGGGAGTGGTGTTCTTCACCATAATAATAAAAAATATCAGCGAGATCGTTTTCAGAAAAAGTATTGACAACAGTAGCTGCTGTCAAATCAGAATCCAAACTCAAACGCATATCTAAAGTGTCATCATTAAAAGAAAAGCCTCTATCCGCACCCTTAAAATGAAACATAGAAACACCCATATCCACCAAAATACCATCAAATAACGGTAATTTATGACTTTCACGAACAGACGCAATGTTATCATAGGTATCACAAATAAATTCAATATTGTCAAATTCTTTGAGGCGTTCTTGAGCCTTTGCAAGAATCTCTCTATCTCTATCCAAACAAACAAGTTTCTTCGCAAGTGGCGCCATCAAGGATGAATGTCCACCCTCTCCTGTTGTTAAATCTGCAACAACGCTTGTTTTTTTAATATCGAGAAATTCTAAAATAGTTTCGGCTAAAATAGGTGTGTGATAAATGGTCATGAGTTTGATCCTAACATAAAAAATAAAATAACTTCGTTGCCCTTTTTATTAAACTTCACTTTATGAGCAAGGTGTTTCACCATTGTGATCCCTCTACCAAAATCTTTGAGTAGGTTTTCAGGATTGAGGGGATCTTCAACTTCTTGGTATTCAAATCCATTCCCTTCGTCTTTAATTCGGATCGCAATCATATCATCAGAAATACGATAATCGATATAAACACGCTTTTGGGTGTTGTATTTGTTACCGTGAACGACAGCATTCAGCAGCGATTCATAAAGACAAGTACGAATCTTCCAAAGCAGACTAGAGCTAGCGGCAACTTCTTTTTGAATATAGTGTGTCACTTCAACGATCACCTTATCGACTTCTAATAATGTCGAGGCAATAGAGAGGTGATGTCGTTTTGTTTGTTCCTTATCAAGATGAATCAACATCATGCTTACATCATCTTCAGCAACAGGAGTATTTCTGGAAACAAGATGCTTGAATAAAAGCTCAAGCATTTGCTTATCATTAACGGCTTTGTAGGTTTGCATCACATCACAAGCCTTCAGAATTCTATCCCTAACAGTACCTGACAAATGCTGGATCAAACCATCCGTATAAAGAAGGATTTTACATTTATGAGGTAATTGAACCGTATAGATAAGCTCATCAAAGGCAACGTTCAATAAGCCTCCCAAAGGAAATCCCATCCCTTCCAGGATCATAGTTTTGTTTTGATCAAGATCTTCCACAACAGGGAAAGGGTGCCCACAATTGATATATTTGAGGGTATAGTCTTCAAAATTAATAATACCATAGAACAGAGTTACAAAACTTCCTTCGGGAAGAATATCTGCAAGGTATGCATTAAAATATTCGATAATTTTTGCAAGATTCTTAGGATCATTTGGGGCAAATTCGATTAAGATCTTTAAGGCAGCAGTAATCAAAGACGCAGAAACACCATGCCCCGATACGTCTGCCATCAAAATACCAAGCTGATCATCCTCAAAAGGAATCAGAGTATAAAAATCACCGCTCAGTTGACGAGATGGCATATAAAGTGTATCTACCGATACACCAGGTCTATAAATAGGAGGTAAGGCAAGAATGTGTTCCTGAACACTCCGAGCGGTTTGTAGTTCTTGGTAAAGTTCTTGGGTTTCAGAATCTAAAAATGAAGAGTTCTCAGAAAAAACGGTATAATTTTGTAAAATCAACTCAACAATAGTTTGATCCCCAAAGACAAGTCCTTTAAATCTCACTTCGAAGTCATGCTCAGTTTCAAGACTCATAAAGTTGTGGGTCTGCTCTTCTCCGGCAAGAACTGTTTGAACGATAGCTTGATATTCTTCCTCAGATATTTTAAAAAGATCAAAGATATTTTTTTGTTTTGCTTCACGAACCTTTACAATAGAGAGCTGATTGATGAAAGATTCGTTAGAATATAAGAGTTTTCCTTCAACAGTAAACATTGCAGTACCAATTGATGGATGTTCCGAGGTAAATCGTTTTAGACTATTTGATTCGACAAGCTGGTCTTTTTTATGTTCTACTTGAACATCATAAAAAATAAAGAGACATTTTGTTACCATGAAATTTTTATTATTCATAGGAAAAGCTTCAAGATGGATATTTTGGCCTTGAAAATGGAAGGTCTTACCGATCTTATTCCCATCCAAGAGCAAAATAAACACTTGTGGATCAACAAATTCGAGGAAGTTTGGAATGTTACCTTTGAAGAGTTGATAGAGAGCGTTATTACCGATAATAAGCTCACCTTTAGGATTGGTGATTCCATAAGCAAAAGGTGATTGCCAGAAAACTTCCTGTAACAACTCCATCAAACCATTCGTCTCCCCACCAACTTCCGAGAAAAACAAAAGATTCGCCACCAAATCATTAGCCGTATGCAGCTGTTCATGCAAAATCGGCGTGACAAGCGTATCCCGATCAAAGTACGCAAGCATCAACACCCGACTATTAAAAAATGGTAACTGATAAGCATATGCATAACAAATAGAGTTTTTTTGCGGTGTTGTGAAAGTAATTTGTTCCTGAGCAAGTTGATAGGGCTTATTCAGCGCCTTCATAAATACTTGTTCAATCTCCATAAACATAGATTTTGAATAAGGTTTATGACGATCTGGATAAGAAATCACTTGATTGTTTTGGATAATAAAAGTGCGGTAATCTTGAAGAGAAGGAAGGTGAGTAAGAAGGTTCTTACGGAATTGATTGACTCCTCTCATACCGAGGGAGTATTTGAGGATTCCACTTGAAAAAAAAGTGGAAATTTGATACTTGAAAAAGTGAGAAATGCGTTTAGAAAAGAAAAGAATGACAGTACAAAAAATCCCTGCCAAGAATGAGACACTAGATATGGGTTGTCCTAAAAAGTTCATCGTGACGAAAAATAAAAAAACACCAATCGCTAATGGTATCGACAACCACATAGTTACCTCATTCCTGATAAGAATATGTCAATCAAAAAGACATAGCATGGATTTTTATAAGTCAGCTTCAGAATCCTTAATGATCAAAAATTCTTGTAATTTAAAGGCCACAAATAAGTCTTTCATATCTGAGTGAAGATTGATGACAGTTAAAGAACCACCAAGATCTTTCATTCTTTTATAAGCAAGAAGAAGCTTACCAATACCAGAACTTCCGATAAACTCCATCCCAGCAAAATCAATCACGATATGCTTTTCGCCCTTATCCATTAAATCAGATAAGACTTGTTTAAATTCATTAGCAATGGGATCGTTAACCAAACTTTCTTCAATTTTTACAATGATATATTTATCATGATGTTTTGTTGAATATTTCACGACACAGCTCCTAAAATTAAATATATTCTATTATATATATTATAAAATTTTATTCCATAAAAGTCAATCGAAAAATCAAGTTATGCTCGAGGATGAAATTTATTATAACTCTCTTTCAAATTTTTAAGTGATAATTTCGTATAACGTTGTGTTACAGAGATACTTGCGTGTCCAAGTAATTCTTGAATATAACGAAGATTTGCTCCCTGATCAAGGAGGTGAGTTGCACAAGAGTAACGAAATGCATGAGGGTGTAGGTCTTTATACCTTGGATTTTTCGATATACTATCAACAATTTTTCTAATCATCGAAGTAGTCAATATCTGGCCATTTTTTGAAAGAAAAAGATGTGGATCATCGTGTTTGTCCAAGTTAGAACGTTCATCCAACCACGAAATCAAAGAATTTTGAACAAAAGAAATGAGAGGCACAAGCCTTTCTTTTTGTCCTTTACCCAGCACGCGTATGGTGCTATTATAAGGATCAAAGTCAGATAATTTCAATCCACATAGCTCTTCAGAACGCATTCCCGTTCCATACATCAAAATCAGCATCACTTTATTACGTCTCTCTAAAATATCTGTCTCGGGTAAATGCAATAACATATCGATCATTTGTTCAGGAGGAAGCACGTAAGGAACGTGTTGATTTTGTTTTGGTGAGGAAAAAAGCTCAAAGTAGTTTTTTGTTTCAAGATTATTTTGGACAAGAAAATGAAAGAAACTACGCAGCGAAGATAATTTACGGGAAATAGTCTTGGGAGACTTTTGAGATTTGTGAAGGAATTCCAACCACTCAGAAATCGTGGTAGGAGAGAGTTCTTGATCTCCAAGAAAATCAATAAACTCCTCTATATCAAAACGATAAGCACGAATCGTGTTTGAGAGAGATTTTCCTTCAAATTTGATATGATCTATAAATGATGGTAAAAAAGAATTTAACATAGCCGACCTCTTAGCGATCTTTCGGCATTACATAGATATTTTTTGTGAATTCAACGGTTTCAGAACGTAGGTTTTCGAGTTTTGTCCAAATATAATAATATTCACCACTATCAAATCCCAACGAAATAGCAGGATCCCAGTGATATTGATAAGATCCCTTATTTAATATCTGTCCGTCAGAGATTTTTTGAACAATGCTTCCTGATTTATCATAGACATAGAGATAGACTTTTGCCTCTTGCTTGAGAGCAAGATCAAGTGTTAAGAAATCGGTGTCTGTATGAAGAGAAGGGTTCGAAACTTTAAGATCTTTTTCACTTGCAATGCTGCTTTCTTTTAAGGTCAATCCAGCAGTCCTCAATTGAAGATCTTCTCCAAAAATAGTGATTTTGAAATAAATACGATCCGATAATAATGGTAATTCATCCATAGAAAAACTACCATTCTCATAAAAAGTCCAAGATTGGATTTCTTGATCTGTGTACGAATTTATTAATGAAACAATCACATGAGAACTCAGTAAAGTCTTTGTGAAACGAGCAAAAATCTTGTTGAAAGTTTGAGTATCTTGTAATACAGTATCTTCCGTTATGAACATCGCACCATCGCTAGTTGCCATAAAAGAGCAGTTTGATTGGACAATATCTGTTTTGGAAAGAACCTTAAGCGAGGATAAATTTTTATGGTGCCAAGAAAAAACTTGAGAATGCAGATCGACAGATATGAGAAGCACAGAAAAAAGTAAAGAAAAGTAAAGATGTTTAGATTTCATCAAACTCTCTATGTATTTTGATTAAAATTATTCTGGTTTGTGTTTTGTGTGGGAGACGCGGGTATCAATTTCATTAATGGTTTCGATCTTAATAAATCGATCAAACCAATTTAAGGACTCATCAATATCATGACTCAAATCTTGATCAGAAGTGAGAAATTGTTTTCTGTATTGATTCATTTTTTTCTGGAAGGATAAACGACGCAACACTAACCTATCTAAAAACAAAATCAATAACCACATTAATGGCAAGAAGAAATGATACAAAAGTTTCATTAAATTAAAATTCATATTTTTTTCAACAATCGTCGACACAACAACAGGTGATGAAGAAATATTTGTAAAGACAACTGTGTTCACATAACGAGTACCTGACATCTTATGAAGGCCTTCATTGGTACTTAAAAGCACATTCATTTCTCTAGAACGAATCCGTGAAGCAAGACTTTTTAATGCCGAAGATTGGTAGCGTTTATTGTCATAAGTGATCACAATCGGTTCGTGGTGGTTTTTGGTGAGATCGTTTAAAATCTGAATATCATAGACTAATTGAAAGTATGTTTTGTCTGACTCATCCAAAACACAAGTAAAATTTAATGTTTGTGGTGCATAAAAATTTTTATGTTTGTATATAGCAGTGTCGTTCTTAAAAAGAATAAAATCTCTAAAATACGGTACTGCTTGATAGTATTCTTGAACCAAATACTCAAAATCATTAAAATAATACTTTGACGCAGCTGCTAAAGCAGATGGAAAGCGAAGATCTGACAAAAATGACTCATTAATTCTGAGGTAGGGATTAAAAATATATTTCACGTCATTTGCATTTTGTTGAGGATCTTTGGAGTTGCTTGCTTTGACGATACCTATCTTCTTGTCATATGCGTCTTCCATATTTTGGAAAAATTCTGCAAAACTAGGAATAGGCTGAACAGTATCCTTAAGGATAAAAAGAACAGAACATAAAGCTAAAAAAACAAACATAAAATATCTTATCACTTTATAGACGATCATCGGAGTCTCCTGATTCTAAAGTTTTACGATTTTTCACAATGTGAGGGATCGCTATCCAACCAACAAGTAAAAACAATGCAGCAAAAATACCTGCATATATAAAAGATTTTTTATCTTCTTCTAAAACTTGTAAGATTTTTTTATTTTTTTGAGGGGTGGTGATAGGGTCTTTGATCTTGAAAACCAATAGATCTTCTGTTTTTCGCCCTTGATCAATTAAAAATGCTTGAGAAGGGGTTTTCATTTCCACAAGCTCAGCATACTCTCGAGTCATTTCCTCAATTTCAATACGTGACTTCCAAACCCTTTCTGAAAGATCAATAATACGTTGAGACTGTTTGATATTGTAAAGAATACCAGAATTACCAAAAACAAAACCGACAATCATCCAGCCAACAGAAATGTAGATAAGAATCACTAAAAGTTTTTTATAAGGCATCGAATCACAGACTCCACAAGATTTAAAATGATCATTATATCATATATCGTCATCTAAATTAAAAACTTGAAAAAAGAATAATTTTTTTTAAAAAATACAAGTCAAAGTGTTGATATATTTACTAAAATAAGTATATAATATGAGTAATAAAATTATTATTTTAATAATTTGTCTTAGAAAAGAGGCTGCTCTAATGAACGTAATATTGGGTAAGCAATCTATTCTTGATCGTGAACAAAAAGTTATTGCTTATGAACTATTGTTCCGTTCTATTGATAAGGATACGGTTGTCTCAGATACCAAAGCAACTGCAAGCGTTGTGTCTAGTTTATTGTCTATATTTGATTCCCAAAAAATTCTCGGTAACAAGAAAGGATTTATCAATATTGGCATCGATATGCTCAAAATGGATTTACTGAGTATTTTAGATCCAAAATCAATTGTGATTGAAATTTTAGAAAATCAAGAACCCTCAGAGGAAATGGTCGCTTTAATTCGTGACTTCAAATCAAAAGGATATACTTTTGCCTTGGATGATTTTATTTGTACTCCGCAAAATATTGAATATTGGGCACCTGTACTAGAAGAAGTTGATATTGTTAAAATCGACGTTTTACTAAACAGTATCGAAAATATCCAACAAAGTCTAAAAAAACTCCGTAAATTTAACGTAAGATTGCTCGCCGAAAAAGTAGAAGATCAAGAAATGTTTGAAACTTTCTTCAATATGGATTTTGATTACTTCCAGGGATACTTCTTTATGATCCCAGAAATTGTAGAAGGTCGCGGAGTGCCTTTAAATATGCAGGGCGTGATTGATCTTTATCGTTTATGTCTTGGAGATGCTGATATCAATACAATAGAATCGGAAATAAAAAAATTCCCAGACATTTCTATATCGCTATTAAAACTCATCAATTCTGCCAGTGTTGCCCCTGTCCAAAAGATCACTTCTATCAGGCAAACCATCTCTCTTTTAGGGAAAAAAACCATCATGAATTGGCTTTTATTGACAATTTATTCTCAAAATAAGAATCGTCATAAATTTACAATGGAAGCAGATCCTATATTTTTAGCCGCTTCTCAGCGAGCAATTATAGCAGAACTTATTGCCAAAAAATGTCCTAACCCCATCGCTAGACAGCATGTTGATGAGGCTTTTTTAACAGGTCTTCTGTCTATGGCATCTGTTGTTTTGCATATGCCCATTGAAGAAATACTTGACGAAGTAAATGTAGATCAAATCATACGTGATGCAATCTTATCCAAAAAAGGTCTTCTTGGAGATATTTTAGCATTAATTGAGGCTCACGAGAAAAAAGATTATAAAGTCATTTGTGCTCTATGTTATGACCTAAAAATCACCATCCACGATTTAAATGATTTCGTGATGGAAGCTTGGAAATTCTCTTCTCAGCTCACTTCTAATTAAACCCCATACCCTGTCTTAAGACAGGGTATTTTATTTGCCGTCAACTTGTAACAAGTGACAGAATATAGTATAATATTTGGTATTTCTAAGGAGAAACTTTTGAACCAATCCACCTCATCCTTTTTTCATCCCTCTGTACAAGAATCCATGTCTCAAATCATTGCCGAACACGGTGGAGCAGAAGTTTTCTTCATTGGCTGGGTAGATAGAAACGGCACAATTACGGAATTTGAACCCATTGCCTATGGTAATGACGAGTCCGTCCCCGCACCTCTTGCTGATGGATTGAAAGGCGACGTCGTTATTCACAATCACCCATCAGGCGACCTCCGTGCATCTAATCCCGATATTAATATAGCATCGCTCCTTGCCACAAAAAAGCTCGGATTTTATATTATTAATAATGATTGTAGCGAAGTCAACATCGTCTACAAACCTAAAGTTCGTGTTTTCCTTCAAGAAGAACAAGTCCTCTCGATTTTTCAAAAAGATGGTGCTCTTCAAGAACTAATCGGTAGCTATGAAGAGCGTCCAGAGCAGGAACAGCTTGTTTCTAAGATTATTGATACCATTAACAATGATAAAATCTTCCTCGCAGAAGCTGGTACAGGGACAGGAAAATCATTATCCTACCTTATCCCAACGACAATTTGGGCAGTGTTATCAGATAAACGTGTGTTTATTTCGACACACACCATCACCCTACAAAGTCAGATCGCCAAAAAAGACGCTGAGCTTGTGAGTGTGCTTGTTGAGCGTGTTACAGGGATAAGACCTCGTTTTGCGGTACTGGTGGGAAGATCCAATTATCTTTGTTTGAAAGGACTTGATGACCTCGAACATGATCAAGAAAAAAAAGAGTCTCTCTTCGACGACACATCTATTGTCGATCATCAAATCGATATGGTAAAGATTTGGGCACATCAAACAGAAGAAGGTCTCCGAGGCGAAATCCCTCAACAGATCTCTAATGATCTTTGGGAAGAACTTTCTGCATCAACACCAAATTGCCCACGTAAAGAATGTCCCTTTTATACAGATTGTTTTTATTATAAAGCTCGTATGACGGCAGAGGCATCTCATATTATTATTGGGAACCATGCTCTCTTGCTTGCAGCGATTGACGACAATTCAGGCTTCATGACGACAATCCCTCATTTTTCTGGAGTGGTGCTGGATGAGGCTCATAACCTACCTCAGATCACCCTCAACGCCATGGCTCAAAGTTTTTCTTTTGGGTCTATCACTTGGCGATTATCTCGTTTGTACCGAAAAAGAGGTAACAAAACCTTCGGTCAGCTCAGTCTTTTGCACGATAGAACGGCTTTGGAGAGGCATCCTGATTTATTTGAGCTCTTTCACAAAGCAACACATGAGATTTTAGATTTGAATAGTTTAATCCGTGTAAAAGATGAAGAATTCATGCAATTATTTGCAAACAGCCCTACTCCATCCCTAGAAATTAACAAAGCCGAGCTTATGAAACAAGAGTGGCGTATGGGCTTGAAGATTCTCGAAGAAGTTTTCGACAAAGTGCGTTATATCGATATGAATATCACCAAATTACTCAGTCTAGCGCAGGAATCTTTTAAGGAAGAACGTGTTCTCGAGATCCTTCGCGTGATCGATATCCACAACCAAGCCCTCAACGAAATCCGACAAACATTCAAAAATATCTTTGAAGATCTCGATAATGAACATCTTGCTGTTCGTCAGATGGAGCTTGGGTTTAGGCAGGCTACCTTCTCTGCAGGGCCTGCTCTGGTAGGAGATTTCTTATCTAAACATGTCTTCAGACCTAAAGACTTTTCTATTCTTTCTTCAGCAACACTTTCCGTAAATAAATCTTTTGATTTCTTTTCTAAAAATATTGGACTAGAATATGCAGAACCAAATCGCGTTGATTCTATTTCACTTCCGAGCCCATTTGATTACAAAAATCAGATGAAAGTATTTGTGGTCAATGAAAATCACATCGCCTTCGGTCAGCAAGAAAAAGAAAAGTGGGAACTCGTTCGTGAAGCGGTATTTATTGCTGGGGGTGGGACACTAATCCTATTCACTTCCTACAAAACCATGAATGCAGCTTATCAATTCCTTGCCAAAGAATTTGAAGATGCGGGCTTGCTCCCAGTCAAGCAAGGCGACCATTCTCGTGATCACCTACTCAACACCATACGCAGTAAAGATTATGCCGTCCTTTTTGCCACTTCAAGTTTTTGGGAGGGGATAGACGTTCCTGGGGATAACCTTCGATTGGTAATCATCGACAAATTACCATTTGACAGCCCGAGTAACCCTCTAAACAAAGCAATCTTCAAAATCATGGAAGAAAATGGACAAAATCCTTTTAGTGAATATTCTGTGCCGCGTGCCGTACTAAAATACAAACAAGGTATCGGTCGCCTGATCCGCTCAAAAAAAGATAGAGGAGTGTTGATCGTACTGGATGGACGGATCTTCTCCAAATCCTACGGACGGAACTTCGTCAACGCAGCATTACCTGCAGAGTCGCTCTATTCCTCACCAAAACAGATTTTAGAAGGCGTTTATCAATTCTTTATGAAAAATGCAACTAGGAGAAAATAATGACTCACATCCTAAAACTTTCTCTTGCTCTTGTCATGATTTTTCAAAGCTCTTTGCTCTTTTCAAATAGCTCTGAGCGATTTTTTAATATTGTCAAAAAAGATTCTGTCAAAACACTCAAAACTTTTTTGAACAAAAACCCAAAATTCAATGTTAATCTTCGAGATAAATACGGATATTCAGCTCTTGGATATGCCATCAATCGTAAAAACCGCGCTATAACAAGCCTCTTGATAGAGAAAGGAGCAAAAATCAACAGCCACGATAAAGCTGGGGATACGCCTCTTATCATCGCTATTCAAGTAGAGAGTGTTGAGCTCACAAAAACACTCCTCAATGCTGGTGCAAACATCAATCTCGGGAATAAAAAAACGGGAGCTACCCCTCTCTTTTATGGTCTTCAGGTCGATAATCTGAATATTGTAGATTTTTTGATTCGACATGGTGCTAATATGCACTACATCAACAAAAATGGCATCACAGCTCTTCTTTGGGCAGCCAATTCAGGTAATTATGACATGTTCCGTTATTTCATCAAACGCGGATCAAACATCTACCTAAAAGATAAATTCAAAAGCACCCTACTCCATCACGCTGTGGAAGGAGGGAATCTTGAAATTATTCGTTTTGTTACAGAATTAGGGATTGATCCTTTAATCGAGGACAAAAACAAAGAAACAGCTCTTATGCTTGCGGAAGCACAAGAAGACAAAGAAATTCCGAAGCTCATCAATGAATACTTAGAATTTAGAAACTTGGAAAAAGATTAAGGACCACTCATGACAATCAAAATAAAAAAATTACATTCCGAAGCAGTAATCCCTGCCTACCAAACAAAAGACTCTGCAGGAGCAGATCTTTGTGCATTATTAAGCAAAGATCTCGTGATTCCTCATGGAGAAATTGCTATGGTTCCAACAGGACTTTCTTTTGAGATTCCTAGTGGCTTTGAAGTACAAATCCGCGCTCGCAGTGGACTTGCTTCTAAAGGTTTGATCATCCCAAACGCTCCAGGCACGATTGATGCAGATTACCGTGGAGAAATCAAGATCTTACTCTTGAATCTTAGCGGTAAAGATTTTATCATTACCCCACAGATGCGTATTGCACAGATGGTCTTGGCAGCAGTCACACAGGCAAACTTTGAGATGACTGAAGAACTTTCCGACACATCACGAGGTGAGGGTGGATTTGGCAGTACAGGATTAGTTTAAGAAAAAAATAGGACAAAATTATGATTTTTAAAGATGAAGTAGACATCGTCGTTACCTCTGGTAAAGGCGGAGACGGTTGTGTGTCTTTCCACAGAGAAAAATTTATCCCTAATGGGGGACCTGACGGCGGTGATGGTGGAGATGGTGGAAGTGTGATCTTCCGCGTGAACGATCAGCTCAACACCCTCGCAAATTACCACGTTGGTCAAAAATTCAAGGCCGAACACGGTCAAGATGGTCAAGGCGAAAAATGTTTTGGGAAGAAGGGAAAGGATGTGATTCTCGAAGTCCCTGCTGGAACAATTATTTCTGCTATTAATGAAGATGGCTCCCGAGAGATTCTCATGGATCTATCTGGAAAATATACAGAATATGTTGTCTTAAAGGGTGGAAGTGGCGGTAAAGGAAACGTGCACTTCAAAACTGCCGTAAAACAAAGTCCTCAATACGCTCAAGCAGGTAAACCAAGTCAAACTAAAGAACTCAGTTTAGAGCTCAAGCTCATCGCTCATATTGGGCTTGCAGGATTCCCTAATGCTGGGAAGTCGTCTTTGGTGTCTCGTCTCACAAATGCAAGACCTAAAGTCGCAAATTATCCCTTCACGACTCTCGTCCCAAATCTCGGGATGATGATTCCTGAAACTTTCGGTGATGGTCTTCTTATTGCGGATATTCCAGGACTTATTGAAGGTGCCTCCGAAGGTCGTGGACTCGGTACAGAGTTTTTGAAACATATCGAACGTACAAAGCTATTGCTCTTTGTATTGGACATCACGGACGCTCCTAAAGAAAAATTTCTCATTCTCAGACGTGAATTAGAACGATATTCCGAAATCCTTGCGGCAAGACAATTTGCTGTATATTTTAACAAAATTGACCTCATGCCTGAGATCACGGAAGAAGTTGAAGAATTTGCCAACGACCTCAAAAAACAAGGAATTCTTGTATTCTTTGGAAGTGCGGGTACAGGTGAAGGACTCAACGAACTCAAAAAAGAACTTTTTAACTTCTGGAAATCCATCCCTGCGGATGAAGAAGAAATCATCTTCGAAGCACCGAACAAAGATGAGGATGAATTTGAAGATTTTACTATTGGATTAGATTTATAATCAAAACCTTAAACAAAAAGACACCTAATATTAGGTGTCTTTTTTGATTTGTTATTGTAGATAGTCCTCGATCTCATCAGGAGTGATGTTGACGATCCAACCTTTTCCAGCACTTGGAGGTGGGGAAATGATCTTGAGATCTTTCATCGTCTCAATGATTCGAGAAGCTCTGTTATATCCTACTCGGAAACGACGTTGCACGCCGGAAGCAGAGATATCACCATTCTCGACAGCGAATCTCAGCACCTCTTCAAAGAAAGGATCTGAAACAGCATCGGTCAAGGCATTTGCATCAGGACTTGCGGACTTTTCTTCGGTTTTTTCGAGCATTTCGGAGAAATTGACTAAATAATCAGGCTCACCGTTTTGCTTAATTTCGTTGACAATTCGTGCCACATCCTCGCCAGAAACAAATGGTGATTGAATACGCATTGTATCCATGAAATCAGGGGACATAAAGAGCATATCACCACGCCCAAGCAAGGTTTCAGCACCATTTTTATCAAGAATCGTACGAGAGTCAATCTTGGAGCTAACACGGAAGGCGATACGACTTGGGAAATTTGCCTTGATCACGCCTGTAACAACATCGACAGAAGGTCTTTGTGTAGCAAGGACAAGGTGCATACCTACAGCACGCGACATAGACGCAAGTCGAGAAATATTTTTCTCCGTATCTTTAGGTGCACGAAGCATGAGGTTCGCAAATTCATCAACGATAATCACAATATAAGGAAGTTTTTCATAAACATTCAATGGGGATTTCTCAGCTAAAGCTTTATATTCTTTAATATTACGCACACCAAGCTCAGAAAGAATCTTATAACGGCGATCCATTTCCTCTACTGCCCAAGCTAAAGAAACCATTGCTTCTTCAGGTTTTGTGATGATTGGAGCGAGCAAATGAGGAATACCACGATAAGGCTCAAGCTCCACCATTTTAGGATCAATCATGATAAAACGAAGGTCTTCAGGAGAAAGTTTGTACAGAAGCCCCATAATTAATGCATTGACATAGACACTCTTACCACTTCCTGTGGTACCTGCAATAAGCAAGTGAGGAGTAGTTGCAAGGTCGCCGACAACTTCTTTACCAGCAACATCAACCCCAAGAATAAGAGGGAGTTGTGCTTGAGATTCTTGGAAAAGAACACTTTCTATCTGTTCTCTTAACAAGAAATGACGACGGATCTTGTTTGGTACTTCGATACCGATACAGCTACGTCCCTCCACAGGGCTAATAATACGAATATTAGAAGTCCCAGCTTGGAGCGCAAGATCATCTTGAAGATTCAAAATAGTGCGAAGTTTGAGACCAGAAGGAGGTTCCATTTCAAAACGAGTAATCGTAGGCCCTCGACTGTAATCGATGACTTGCATATTGATATTGAAACTTTCATAGGTATCTTCGATCATCTTCATGGTTTCTTCGATTTCCGCTGTTTCTTGTTCGGCAGAAATCATATCCGTATTCGGTTCAAGAGATTCTACAAGAGGGAAAATATATTCTTTCTCTTTTGTAGAAGGAAGAGCTTCATCTTCATCCAAAATATGATGGATCGGTGTATCTTCTTCTGCATATATCTCTTGAGGTAGTTCTGCGCTGATTTCATTCTCCAATTCTTCAAAGACTTCATCATCGAGAGGGATATGTTTTTTAGGTTCTACGGAGATTTCTTCGATTTTTTGATTAAAAGAATCGTCTTCTAGCTCTAAAAATTCAAGAGGATTATTAACAAGATGACCTTGAGTGTTGATACTTGGCATGAGAGAAGCGTCTTGTTGGTCAAGGTCTGTAATTTGAGCGATTTGTACTTTAGGTTCATCTTCATAAGGAAGTTCTACTTGTTGTAATTCCTCCAAAGCCGGTGTGTCAAAGATTTCATTACCAATATCATGGGCAAGAAGACTATCATCAGAAGAATCTTCTGACAGATCTTCTATATTAGTGTTTGGTTTTGGACTTTCTTGTGCCAAATCTACGTCTACAGGAGTAACACTGACCACTCGAGCATACTCCTCAAAATCATCATCATCAAGCAGAGCTTCTTGTTGAAGGCGTTGATCAAGTGCGTTTTGAGGCACGGCTATCACATCATCATCGTCCTCGATAAGAGTATTATTCTGAGAAGGAGCAAAGGTAGCCGTAGGAGTTTCAACTTCTGTAAGCGGTTCATCGTCCACTAAGTCAGCGAACGCATCCTCAGCAAAACCACTATGTTCTGCAATTTTAATACTTTGTGGAGCAATTATTTCTTTTGGTTCATGATTAGTGAAGATACTTTCTTCTTTTATACTTTCTTGAGCCACGTCCCATTCATCAAAATTATTCAAAGTAGGCATGCTTACTTCTGTTTGAGGAGCAGGATCAGGTACGATTTCCTGTGTTGAAATATGTTTTATCGGTGTCTTAACCTCTTCAACGGGAGGGTGAACAATATGATCTTCTTCTTCAAAAATCATCATTTCTTTTTGGAGATCATCGGTAGTTTTTGGGAAATTAGTTTCACTTACTGATGCTGACTTAGAATTACCAAAAATATCTTCAAAAGGATTTTGCTCAAGAATGCTTGGGATGGTTTTCGGTGCGGAAGTTGATTTTTTCAGTTCAGAGATTTCATCTTGGAGATATCTAAAAGCAACGTTACTATCCATGTTGCTTTGTTCAGGAAGCTGTACTTCTTCAACTAAAGGCTCATCTGTTGGAGTTTGGATATTTTCAAGCACTACACCTTGAGAATTGGAGATTTCTTTGGAAAGATCTCCTGCATCAAAATTTAAATGCCCAAATTCTTCATAATAAGATTGAGCAAGTTGCTTTTGTTTGCTTTGTAATTTTTCTTTAATAGAGGCCTGGGATTCTTTCTCCCTAGCTTGGGTACGTTCTAATCCTTCAACTAAAAGTCGCTCCGAATCAGAGAGATCGCTATTTTCAAGGAAAAGAGGAACTCCGTCTGTTTTCAGAGGTGAAGAAGCCAAATCCGTTACCAATTTAGGAAGAATAACACCCACTTCATCATCCGCATCAGCCACAGGGGGAAATTTACTGCTATGTTGAATGACAGGGATAACTTCTGGGCTAAGCTCAGCGACTTCTTCGGATTTTTGTTCTGCTTGAGGGTCTTCCAGATCTTCAAGATTCGCAATTTCTGCTTTGATTCTTTCTTTGTCAATGGCATCAAGAACTTCTTCTTGAGGAAGTTCTTGAGCAGTAATTTGTGCCTCATGCTCAGAGATTTCGGATACAGTCTCTTCGGTCTCGATCTCTTGCTCTGGGATTGATATTTCTTGGATATTTTCTTCAGGGACAATTTCTTGCTCAAGTGATGCTTCTGCAATTGTTTCTTGGACAATTTCTTTAACATCATCTTTTCGATCAATTTTTTCAGAAAGATCAAAGGATAAACGTTTTAGAACATTGCTTTTTACCATAGGCTCTGGGAGTTCTGTATTAATATGGTGATAAGGAGCATAATTCATTCCATCAAGCTCAGCAATGTCATCATCAAGTTTTTGAGCTTCCGAAACTTTTTCATAAAAAGAAGTCGATTTCTGTTCGCGGTAAGGAGAAATCAAATCAAAGTCCACATCTTTTAGGAAAGAAGGAGTTTCTGATTGAGTGAGTCTTTTTGAAGATAGGTGCATAGGGGACTCATTCCAATCCTCATCTTGACGTGAGCGTTTCAAAAATTCTGGAACACTCATTGTTTCAGGTTGATCCTCTAAGGCAACATACTCATCTTGACCCCGAAAAAGATTAGGGTCATGTACTTGTGCAGATCCTGGAATTTGGTAGTCGATTGTGTTTTCTGAATAAATATCCATTATTTCACGTTCATCCATCATGGGATAATCAGTATCTTGTCCGATACATCCATCACTGACAGCAGAGGGGTAATGGTCTTGAGGTGGGTGGAAAAAACCACGACTTTTATCAATCACACGAAGGGGGATTTCACTAATAAAAGAAAGTGCTATCAAGAACATTCCTAGTAAAAGAGGAATCCAAATGGTGTTTGGGAATAAAGTGAGCATCTTGGAAGCGGCTAAAGAACCCAAAATTCCCCCAGCCATGAAAGGGTCGTTTGCAAACAAAGAACAAGCAATAGACAATAAAAAAGCCAAAATATGGACTACGATAAATTGTTTGATCAAATCAAGAGGCGTAATTCCAAAAAGCAAATTAACCCCTGTCAAAAATGAATAAAATGCCCAGATCATCCCACCATAGCCATAAAATAAGGCAATAGGCGAGCCAAAGTTCAATCCAAATTCTCCCAACCAATTATGGGGATTTGGATTGAAATCGGTAGTGAGATACATAAGATCAGAAAACGAAAAGCCCACTAAGGAGATTGACAATAACGCTGAGAGCAAAATAAATACGTAGGAGACAATAACTCGTATAATTCCTTTAAACATGAAGCTTCCTTATTTTACGAGGTGGAATATCAATAACGATAAACCAACAACAAAACAGTAAATTGAGAAGAAGTAAATTTTACCGTTATTTAAGATTTTGATTAAGAATTTTAATGACCAAAGCCCAACTAAAAATGCCACCACAAATCCAATAGCAAAGTAATACAATGGCAATCCTATCATCCCATCTTTGAGGAAGGAGAGTACTTCAAGAAGTAATGCTCCAAAAATAGCCACAAAAGACGCTAAAAACGATAGTTTCCCAGCAAAAAAAGGTGTTGCACCCATAAGTAATGCTGCTGCAATAGTAGAACCTGATCTAGAGATACCTGGAAACAACGCAAAACTTTGTGCTAAGCCAACAACAAAAGCGTGTTTGTAAGTAAAATCGTGAAGGCCTTTATTGTTTGTTTTGACAAATTTTGTTAGTAGAAGAATAAATGCCGTAACCATCAACATTACAGGAATAATCATTGGAAAATATTCAGGAATCCCTTCAATAAAATCTTTAAACAAAATACCAACAATAGCGGTAGGTATAGACACAGTAATAATTAGTAATGTCCATTGAAAAGCATCATTTTTTTGAGGAGTGTCTTTTCTTTGAAAGAAATCTTTGAAACCTATAAGAATATTTAGAATATCTTCCCTAAAAAAATAAAGTGCTGCACAAGCCGTTCCAGCATGCACAACTAAAAAGAAAAGTAAGGTCTCAGGTGTGTAAAATTGGAAGAAATAGGCAACAATACCAAGGTGTCCCGAACTAGAAACTGGTAAGAATTCGGTAATTCCTTGAACAACAGCGATAAAAATTAGCATCCATAGCATAATTTCCCTCCAAAATAAAAATTTATAGATTATAATAAAACCCTATATTGATTTTCGTAATATCTGAGATTTTTTAAAGAGTATAGGGGTTCTTTTTTGAAAAAAATTTAAAAATACTGTACAATAAAGGATAATGGGAAACTTTTTTTAATTCATCTCAAATTTCATCCCTTATTTCAAGGAGTTTATCCGTGGGTACACCAAGAACTACATTTTTTTCCAAAAACGAAATTACTTGCCCTTGTTGTCAAGCTGTCTTTCAAAAAGAAGAATTACAAACAGGACGTGGTCGCTTAAATGCTGGAGATCTAACCATAGAACTACGCCGTCTATATATTCCAACCCAAAAATACGGTCTTATCAATCCTCTTATTTATCCTCTTATTGTTTGTCCAGATTGTTACTTTACAGGTTTCCAAACAGACTTTGTAAAAACACCTGATGCAGCTTTTGTTCAGTCTGCATCAGCAGAAACAGAAAATCGAAAGAAATTAATTATTTCTATTTTTGGGGGAGATTTGAACTTCCGTGATTACCGTAATGATATCACGGGATTGGCATCTTATCTATTGGGCTTTGCTTCGACAATTCACATTAATAAATATTCCTCCCCAACCGCAAGACGTGGACTTTTTTCACTTCGTGCAGCTTGGATTGCAAATGATATCTTTGAGAAAAGCGGAATCGAACATTTTAAACAACTTAGCGAAGAAATGTATTATCAAGCATACATAAATTATGACAAAGCTATCGAACTTCAGATCAAAGGAAAAGAATCCTTCGATGGCTTCAAGTGGATGGGGCCAGATATTGACACGAACTTCGGATATGACGGACTTCTCTATATTACATCATACCTCTGCGTTAAGCACTTAAATACCTTTGACCCTTCCGAGCAAATCATCAAAATAGGTCAAGCAAAACGTGTCCTTTCAAAGATCTTCGGCGTCGGAAAATCAAATAGAGATAAGCCTAGTATCCTTGTTTCACACTCAAAAAATCTCTACATCGAAGCAAGTGACCTCCTCAAAGAATTAGAAGCAAAAGGCATGGATGTATCCATTGCTGACGAAATCGAAAACGAGGCTGATGCCAATGAATAAAAAGTTTTCATTACTTTTATTAACTTTTTTACTTACGAATTTGAACTTTGCTTTGTCAAACTCGCTGTTAGAAATACAACAAAGTATCAATGCTCAAGACTATGCTAAAAGTTTTGCTCTTCTTCAAGAAGAAATGGTTCGCACACCGAACAATACACACGTCTATCGTCTTTATGCAGAACTTCTCTTGGAACTTGAAAATTACGGCGAAGCCCTAACAAATATTAATCAAGCCATCACTTTATCTCAAGCAGATTCTGAAAATCATCGGATTGCTGGGAACATTTACAGAGCTATGAACGACTACACTAACGCATCTGCTGCCTATGCAAGAGCTGTGCGATTAGATCCAAATAGTATTGATAATTATCATGATTACGCAATCCTCAATGCTCAATTTGGTCGATTATTGGATGCGACAAGACTTTTAAAGTTGGCTGAAAACTTTGATACAAGTTCTTGGAAAAATTATCTCATCAAAGCTAAGATCGCTGTCCAACAAAATAAGCTTGATGAAGGGAAAAAGATCTTGTTTGATGCTGTAAATCTATTCCCTAGCGAAGAAGATCTCATCATTGAACTCGCAAACATATACATTAAACTCAATCAACCAAACCAAGCCATCGCACTCCTAAAAGAAGCAAACAAAAGATTCTCAGCTACTTCTAAAAAAAATAGCTTAATTGCAGATATTTTATTTGCGAATAAAAAATATGAAGATGCACTAGAAAATTATTTGGCAGCTCAGAAAATTATTCCTCCTTATTTACAACGAAATCGCTCTCAAATTCTTTGGAAATTATTTAATTTGTACTACATTACTGGAGACCTAACTGCCGCCGAAAAACAGATCCTTGATGCTATTGCCATAAATAAAAATCAACAACTCTATCAAAGTGCCTATTATAATTTTCTCTTAAATACACAAGATAACAATTCCCAAAAAAGAAAAGGTGCAGCAAATCGTTTTCTAGAACTATCCTTTGAGAAGAAAAATCAAGGTATCAGTCTTTTTTACGTCTCCCTTCTTCAAAAAGCTTCATTGCTTGATCCTATGAATATTGTGGTGAAGGACCAGCTCCTCGAATATGCAAAAATCCGCAAAGATGGGCAGTTAGTTGACAGTGTTCTTCGTGAAATTGGGCAGATCCAAACCGAAAAATCAAAGATCCAAGATGTGATACGATTCCGCAATCACTTGATCAAAACAAAACGCTTAAATATCGAACCTGCTGCGACTTATCAATTTAAGCACCTTGTATTTATCGAACCACGCTATGATCTTTTGCATAAGATTTTGGGATCTGAGATCCAGACTGTGGAACAATTCTATCCAAATATCCGATCCAGTATCGAAGTAAATACATCATTTTTACAGAATAGCACCAGTATTTTTCAGAATAACAAAGACTTTGAGATTATTACTTCTATTAATTTTGATTCTTTTAACAATCTTAAAATCACAAGTTACGATTATAAAGGCATGCCTATCAAAAACATGACCTTACCTCTATCCGAGCAAAATTTCACTGATAACGTCCTCAATTACGCAAAACAGATCAACAGTCTTGTTCCAAACATTGGCTTTATCAAAAAACGTCTCGGTGCTGGGGCTTTTGAGATTTCTTTAGGAACTCAACATCAAATCACCAACAATATGAAACTAAGTATTCTTGATAAAAATTTCCGAGCGATCTCCGAGATTACCATTACCAATAGTTCTGAAACAAGATCTGTAGGGCATCTCTCTGGACGTGTCCCAAACATTGAGCTTGTTAATGCTTATGTAATCGATGCATCTATCACTGATCCTACTCAGAAAGAATATTTCGATCTTTCTAGACTTGTTATCCCTGAACGTTTATAAAATTTGAGGCACATATGTCATACCAAGACAAGATTTTTTTTGTCGTTGGTGCTGGGGAATTACAAATTCCTCTCATCAAGGCTGCGAAAGGTTTGGGATTAAGAGTCCTCGCTAGTGATCAAAATCCTAAGGCTCTTGGTTTCGAATACGCAGATTTTCATATCATTGCAAACACAATGGATCCTGCAGAAACCATCACTAAAGTCAAAGAATTCACCCAAAAACATGGATCCATCCATGGTGTCGCAACAGCCGGTACCGATGCGTCTTTCACCGTAGCCAGTGTTGCGGAGGAATTTTCTTGTGCAGGCCATACAAAAGAAGCTGCCTTCAAAGCTAGTAATAAAGCTGCGATGCGGGACGCCTTCCTAAAAGCAGGTGTGTCCATTCCTCAATTTCAAAAAATCACCACTATCGAAGAAGCAAAAACTTTCTTTGAAAAAATCAACAAATCCTGCGTCCTAAAGCCCACGAATAACATGGGCGCAAGAGGTACGTCTTTGGTAAGACGCTTGGAAGATATTGAGCAGGCGTTTGCATTGACGAGAGATCACTCCAAAAACCAAACAGAATTTTTAATCGAAGAATATATCGACACACATGAACTCAGTATTGATTCTCTCGTACATCATGGTGAAGTAACGATCACAGGCGTGGCGGATCGTATTATTGAATATGCCCCTTATTTCGTTGAGACAGGTCATATTTTGCCATCCAATCTCCCTCCAGAGCTTATCGAAAAAGCCTTGTCCGCGTTCAAAGACGGAATCAAGGCTTTGGGATTGAGTCATGGGGCAGCAAAAGGCGATATCAAAGTCTCCAAAGACGGCGCGTGGATCATTGAAATTGCAGGTCGTCTTTCTGGTGGATTCATGTCATCACATACTTATCCCTTTGCGAGCGATGTGTATTTGCATGAATTGATGGTCAAACTTGCTCTTGGAGAAAAGCTAGAACCTATCATCGAAACCAAAAATTGGGTGAGTGTAGAAAGAGCGATCATTCCTCCTGCTGGAGAAGTTATTTCGATTGAAGTACCTCAAAATCTCCTCGAACAAGAATATATCAAACATTGCTCCATTCGTGCAGAAATCGGACAAGTTATTATTTCACCAAAAAACAACGTTGACAAATGTGGAAATATCATTGCTTGTGCGCCGACTCGTGAGCTTGCTATTAAGGCGATCAACAAGGCAATTTCTCAGATCAAAATCCACACAACACCAATAGAAGACCCAAATATCATCATCAAAAAAAGTCTAAAACACGCAAAATCTGTCTTAAAAAGCTGTCGTGTGTGTCGTGAATGTAATGGCGTCGCCTGCAGAGGTGAGATCCCTGGAGTTGGTGGCGTAGGCACAGGTGAGGGCTTTATTCAAGCCTACGAAAAGTTCCGAACGATCAAACTCATCCCAAATTATATCCACGAAATTCGTGAGGTGGATACTTCTATTGAGATGTTTGGTAGAACATTGTCCATGCCTGTCTTCACGGCTCCTATCGGCGGATCTTATATTAATTATGATAACATTATCTCTGAACTCGCCTTTCAAGATGCCTTTATGAAAGGTGCAAGAATGGCTGGCACGATGGCATTTATCCCAGATCCTGCACCGACAGAGCTTTTTGATGAGATACTAGAAGTCATCCTACGCAATTTTGGAGAAGGGATTTTGATTTGTAAACCCCGAAGTGATCAAAGACAAATCATCCATCGCTATCATCAAGCAATATCACAAGGTATTATTGGACTAGGTACGGATATCGATGGGATTGGCTTGGCAACATTTAGTCTCGCAAAACAAACAGCTTCACCAAAAAGTATCACGGAATTACAAGAATTACGTCAATCACATCCTGTACCTTTTGTCGTAAAAGGTGTCTTGACATCACACGATGCTCAAAAAGCACTCGATGCAGGAGCAACGCATATTGTGGTATCATCGCATGGTGGACGTATCAACGAAGCATTCCCTCTGCCTATCGACGTGCTTCCAGAAATCGTGCAGACCGTTCAAGGTAAGGCAAAAATCCTCATCGATGGTGCCATTCGTTCTGGATCTGACATAGCAAAAGCCATTATCCTCGGCGCAGACGCTGTGCTTATCGGTCGTCCAGCTGCCTACCACGCCGTAGGTGGCGGTGCAGATGCTGTCAACGCCTATCTTTGTCATTTGAAGAATGATCTTGCTAAGACAATGCTTTTGATGGGCAAAAGAAATATTTCTGAATTAAAAACATCGTCTATACTATAAATAAAAATCCCCCAATCATTGGGGGATTTTTTAGATTTGAAAATAGTTTTTAGCATTATTGAAACAAATATCTTGAACAATGTTCCCAAGATACCTCATATCATCAGGCACTTCGCGTGCTTCTACCCAAGATCCTATAAGATTACACAAAATCCGTCTAAAATATTCGTGTCTTGAGAAAGAAAGAAAACTCCGAGAATCTGTCAGCATACCAATAAAATAAGGTAAAAGACCAAGACTCGATAAGGTGGTTAATTGACGAAGCATGCCATCTTTTTGATCGTTAAACCACCATCCTGATCCGTACTGGATCTTTCCAGGAACATTGCCTTGGAAGTTTCCAATCATCGTTCCTAACATCTCATTATCGCGAGGATTGAGTGAATATAGGATCGTTTTAGGAAGGAGATTATCTTTGTCTAAAGTATCTAAAAAAGCTGAAAGCATAGGCGCATAATTATTATCATTAATCGAATCAAATCCCGCATCAGCTCCTAAAAGTTGGTACATACGCGTGTTATTATTTCGAAGAGCTCCTATATGGAGTTGCATCGTCCATTGGTGTTTTGCATAAAGACGACCCATGAATACTAAAAGATGACTCTTGTAAGAAGTGATCTCCGATATTGTTAAATCATTACCCTGCATCGCTTTATCAAAAACATCTGAGGCATTATGAAAGTTACGTGTGAAAACAAACTCATCCAAACCATGATCGGAAATACAACACCCCTTCCCAGCAAAGTATTCAATTCTTTTTTCTAAGGCTTTTTCAAGATCACTGAGATTTTGGATAGGAATATTAGAGACTTGAGAAAGAGCAGAGATATAATCTTTGAAGCTTGATAATTCTATTTTGAGAGCCTTATCAGGTCTCCAAGATGGCGCCACCCTACACTCAAAAGAATCACGTGAGATCTTTTCGTGATATTCTAAACTATCAATAGGATCATCCGTTGTCCCAATGAATTTCACTTGAAATTGATTGATTAAAGAACGTGCCGAAAAATCTGGTCTTGAGATTTGTTCATTTGCTTTGAAATAAATTTCATCAGAGGTTTCAGATGTAAGAAGCTCATCAATCTCAAAATAACGAAGCAATTCCAAATGTGTCCAATGATATAGAGGATTTCCTATTGTTTTTGGTAAGACATGTGCCCATATATCGAAGCGAGCCTTATCATGACGAGGATCCCCAATATATCCTGTGATATCCTTCTCAGTATAACCAGCGGTACGTATTGCTCTCCATTTATAATGATCTCCATCTAGCCACATTTCTGTGATAGATCGATAATGTTTATCTTCTGCAATTTCCTGTGGAGACAAGTGACAATGGTAATCAATGATAGGCATTTCCATAGCATAATCATGATAGAGTTTTTTTGCGTATTTATTTTGGAGAAGGAAATCATCTGTGATAAATGTTTTCATACAGACCTCTGAATATTATTTTTGAGACAGAGTGTCCCAAATCCCTTGAAGATAGGTTGCTCCAAGCGCTCTATCGTAAAGACCATAGCCTGCGAGCCCCTCTTCTCCCCAGATCATTCTTCCATGATCTGGTCTGATTGGCCCTTCAAATCCTGCATCGTGATAAGCTTTCAAAATCTTCACGAAATCAATTTGACCGACATCATTGGTATGTTTCACTTCTGAAAAATCATGATCCCCATCAATAGAAACATTACGACAATGCGCAAAATGGATACGTTTTCTGCCAGCAAAAGTTTTCACCATATCAAGACAATCATTCTCTGGAGAAATTCCCAAAGACCCCGTACAAAAACATAAACCATTCTCTGGAACATCCACAATAGACAACACCCGCTCCAATGCTGCTTTATTTGTCATGATACGAGGCAATCCAAAGATTGACCAAGGTGGATCATCAGGATGTAAGGCAAGTTTAATACGATTTTCATGAGCAATAGGAGCAATGGCTTTGAGGAAGTATTCATAATTTTGCCAAAGTCCCTCTGTATCGATGGATTTGTAAGCTTCTAAAAGATCTAAAAGTTCCTTGTTACTATACTTAATCCAAGCAGGTAAACTTAAGTCTGGAGAAGTCGGATCCATTGCAAGGATATCTTTATGTTTGTAAGTAAGAGCGGTTGATCCATCAGGAAAAGGCGTGTTCAAAGAGCTCCTCGTCCAGTCAAAAACGGGCATAAAATTATAAGTGACAACTTCAAGTCCTGCTTCAGCAAGATTCTTCAGTGTTCCAATATAATTTTCAATATACTGATCACGACTGGATCGACCTAGTTTGATATCTTCATGAACGGGCACACTTTCAATCACTTTAAAATTGAGCCCATGATCTTCGATATTTTTTTTATAGGCTTTGATCTTATCCAGATCCCACAAAGTTCCTGTTGCTTCATCATGAAGAGAGCTGACAATACCTTTCATTTTTGGAATTTGACGAATATAGTTTAAACTGATAGGATCTTGTGGTCCATACCAACGAAATGTCATATACATAAATATCTCCTATACACCTGAATAAGCAGAAAACGCACCGTCAATTGGCAGATTAATACCACTGACAAAGCCACTCGCTTCATCACAAGCCAAATATAAAATAGCTCCAATCAAATCATGTGATGTTCCAAACTTCGCCATAGGTGTTCCCAATATGATTTTTTTAGCACGAGCAGAATAAGAACCATCTTCGTTATGGAGAAGTTTGTAGTTTTGATTTGTTTCAAAAAATCCAGGAGCGATGGCGTTAACACGAATCCCTGAGGGTGCTAAGTGTGTTGCCAACCACTGTGTAAAATTACTCACAGCCGCTTTTCCTGCACTATACATAGGGATTTTGGTTAGAGGGATAAATGCATTCATAGAAGAAATATTAATAATGTTTCCTTTTTGAGCTTTAACCATTTCTTCACCAAAAACCTGACAAGGCAAAACCGTCCCAAAAAGATTGAGATCCATCACATACTTCATATTTTCAAAAGATAAATCAAAAAAGCTCTGTTCTCCATCTTTCTTTTTAGTAACTGTTTCTTTTGTGCAGTATTCCATTGTCGTTGTGGCAAGAGGCGAATTTCCGCCTGCACCATTAATGAGAATATCCACACGTCCCCACGTCTTTAGGATGTGGTTTTTAGCATTGATTGTTTCATCCCTATCAAGAACATCAAAGATCAAGGGCATAGCTTCGCCGTTTAAGGCTTGAATTTCTTCTACAACTTCTGTTGCTGCATCAAGTTTTCTTGCACAGATAGCTACTTTGGCACCGCAAAGTGCGAGAGCTTTAGCCATATCTTTACACAAAACTCCTGTTGCGCCTGTGATGACAACTACTTGATCTTTGAGATCTACTTTAAATGGTAATTTCATAATCTTCTCCTATCTTTGAACTCTGCCTGATCCATCACCACCCATCAGAGTTTCGACTTCTTCTATAGAAACAAGATTGAAATCGCCGAAAATTGTATGTTTAAGAGCGGATGCTGCAGCTGCAAATTCTATCGCATATCGGGCATCGTTTTTAGTTATCAAACCATGAATAAAGCCACCAGCAAACGAATCACCAGCTCCTACGCGATCCACAATACGAATATTATAGTGTTTAGAGTGATAGAATTCTTTACCATCGTAAGCCAGTCCAGACCAGCCATTATCAGAAGCTGAAAAACTTTCTCGTAGAGAACAGGTCGCACATTCAAAGGAATATGTTTCTGTAAGCGTTTTTAAGAGATTTTGGTATCCCTCTAAAGATAATTCTCCCTTATGAATATCAGATCCTTGAGGTTTTAAGCCTAAGACTTTCTCGGCATCTTCTTCATTTCCGATACACACATCGACGTATTTCATGAGAGGCACCATGACGGATTGAGCTTCTTCGGGAGTCCAAAGTTTTTTACGATAGTTCAAATCGACAGATACTTTCAAGCCATGCTCCTTTGCTTTTTTGACAGCAAAGGCAGTTAATTCAGCAGATTCCTTGCTTAATGCTGGTGTGATCCCAGTAAAATGAAACCAATCCTTTCCTTTAAATATCTCATCAAAATCAAATTCTTCTATTGATGCGGTGGAGATTGCTGAATGTGCTCTGTCATAAACGACCTTTGAAGGTCTCATAGAAACTCCATTCTCTAAAAAATAAATACCAACTCTTTCGCCTCCACGAACAATATAATCTGTATTGACATTCATTTTACGGATAAATTCAACAGCACTTTGACCGATTTCATGTTTTGGTAAACGTGTCACGAAATGGGTTTTGTGTCCATAATTAGCCAAAGATACAGCAACGTTAACTTCACCACCACCATAAACTGCTTCAAAGCTACTTGCTTGATTGAATCTCAAATTTCCTTGAGGAGAGAGACGAAGCATTACTTCGCCAAGTGTAACGACTTGTTTCATAGTTTTTCCTTATTCTAAAATTATTTAATCTTATCCGAGGCTTCTTTGAAGCGACGCTCCAATTCTTCCCAATCTTTTTTCTCAAGAACATCTCTTGGACAGAGCCACGAACCACCACAAGCAAAAACATTACTTTCACGAAGGTATTCGTCGACATTTTCAGGCTTCACGCCACCAAGAGGCATAAACTTAACCCCCAAATGTGAATACACAGGTTTCATCGCTCTGAGCCAATTCACCCCTCCAAAAACAGAAGCTGGGAAAAACTTAATGTGACGGTGTCCGTAACCCAAACACTGCTCGATCTCTGCTGCCGTTACCGCACCTGGAATATAGTGATAACCTTTTTGTTGAGCATGTTCTAGGAGTTTAGGTTGAAATCCAGGACTAATCAAAATATCTGTTCCTAAAGATAAGATTCTATCAGCTTGCTCAGTAGAAACAACCGTAGCTGCAGCTCTTGGAAGGTCAGGATAATCTTTTGCGAGAATTTCTAATGCTTTATAAGCATAGTCTGTTCGCATCGTCAATTCCAATGCAGGTAGATATTTCATACAAAGATCCGCAATACGACGGATTTCTTCTTCTGTTTCTACGACAGCTACAGGAATGATAGGTACTGATATATATTTTTCAAACATAGTATTCTCCATTAGTATTTAAATTAATCCAAAAAATCTCGGTAAGAACAATGAAATCTCAGGAATATAGGTTATCATTAACAAACTTATAATCATCATGAAAAATATAGGAATCAATTTTATAAAGACATCCTCAATTTTAATATTGGTGATGCTGCACCCAACAAATAACGCACTCCCCACGGGCGGCGTACAAATACCTATACACAAATTAAAAGTCATAATAATCCCAAAATGCACAGGATCTATTCCTATTGCTTTAACTATTGGCAGAAAGATAGGTGTAAAGATCAGGATAGCAGGTGTCATATCCATAAAAGTGCCCACAATAAGCAAAATCACATTGATCATCATCATAATGACCATAGGATTGGAAGAAATAGCTAACATTCCGTCAGCGACAAGTTGTGGAATTCGTGAAAAAGACAGTACCCAAGACATGACAGATGAACAACCAACTAAAAATAACACCATACCTGATAAACTAATAGTTTCTGTCATAATCTCCATAAATTTTTCTTTGTTTAAAGATTTGTACATTAGAGAAAGAATCAAACTATATAATGCAGCAATTCCAGATCCTTCAGTAGCAGTAAAAACACCTTTAACCACTCCTCCAATAACGACAATAATCATTAAAAGACTTGGTACCGCATCCCAAACAATACGCATTTTTTGTTTCCATTGAATTTTGGGTTGTTTAGGATAGTGCAATTTTATCGAATAAAATAATGCCACAAACATCACGGACAATCCCATTAAAATCCCAGGGATGTATCCTGCAAGAAACAATGCTGAAATGGATGTCCCACCACTTACTAAAGAATAAACAATAAATGTATTACTCGGTGGGATAAGTAATCCTGTAGGACAAGAAGCGATGTTGACAGCGGTTGATAGAGCTGGGTCATATTTCTCATCTTTTTGGAGAGGAGCAATAATACGCCCTACAGCCACTTCAGCTGCAATTGCCGATCCTGATAATGAACCAAAAAGCATATTAGAGAGAACATTGATATGCATTAAAGGCCCTGGAAGAAAACCAATAAATAACTTGGCAAAATTAATCAATCGAACCGCTAATCCACCTGTATTCATGATTGCACCGGAAAGAATAAATAAGGGAATTGCCAATAATGAAAAAGAATTCATCGCATTGATAATAGACTGTGCTGCTGTGAGTAGCGATTTATCAATAGGCTGGAAAAACAGCATAACAGATAAAGATGCCATAGCAATTGTCACGGAAATCGGCAGTCCAATGACCAAGAAGACAATGAATAGTATGATCAAGGTAATAATAGGTAAGCTCATCGATTACCTCCTTGATATTTTGATTCGAATATAAGGCATAATTGATAAAGAATAATAATCACACCACTCAGAGGCAACACGGAATATACATAGATCATAGGAATTGCAAGAACAGATGACACTTGTGTTTTGGCGAGTAACATGAGAGATACTCCACCAAAAATAAATATAAAGACCACCATCACGATCACGATACTATGAATTAAGAAAGAGAGGTACTTCTTTTTGGTGCCTGTTAATTTATCATAAAATAGTGTTAAAGCCAAATGCTTACCTGATCCAAATCCATAAGACGCACCAAGTAGCCCTAACCAAATTAATAAAAAACGAACAATTTCTTCCGTAAAAGTTGCGGGAAATTTTAATACATAACGAGAAAATACTTGCCATACGATAGTCAAAAAAATAAGAATCAATAGGAAAGATAAAACGCCAAGTAAAATCCTATCTAATTTTTGTTTTATTTGTTGTATCATAACATACTTCCTAGTTTTCTACAGATCTAATATAGTCAATTAATTCTTTGGCTCTAGGATCTTTTTTAGCCATGGCATCATGCATACTTAATACTTTTTGTCTAAATAATTCAGAGTTTGGTTCGATAATTTTGATTTGGTATTTTTGTTCAGCTTCTGCCAAAGATTCTTGTTCATGTTTAGCCCACATTTCTGGGAAAATCTCCATCGTATCATGAGCGGCTTCTTTAAAAAGTTTTTGGTCTTCTTCATTGAGAGAATTCCAAAACGGTTCACTCACGACTAATATATCTAAAAGACGCATGTGATTATTTAAGGTATAGTATTTTGTAACCTCTGCATGCCCTGTTGTAATCAAAGAAGGAGTATTATTTTCAGCACCATCGATGACACCTTGTTGCAAAGCCGTATATACTTCTCCAAAATTTAGAGCCACTGGAGTAGCCCCCATCAGTTTGATCATTTCAATAGATGTTGGCGAGTCTTGCACACGAATTTTAAGACCACGAAGATCTTCTGGAGTATTAATTTCTTTATTTTTTGTATAAAAACTTCTCGCTCCACCTTCGAGATAAATCAAAGGCATAAATCCCAAGGGGAGACTTTTTTGAAAGATCTCTTGAATTTTCTCACTGCTCATAACTCTTTGAAAGTGATCGTAATCTTTGAAAATATAAGGAAGATTCAAGACAGCATACACACTATCAAAAGCTTCGATAACAGCAGAATTAATATTAGCAAACTCTAAGATTCCAGATTGAGCCAATTCAACGGAGGATCTTTGATCACCTAATTGGGCACTAGGATAATTTTCTATCTTAAAACGACCCCCGCTTTTTGCTTGAACTAACTCCCCAAATTTTTTATAAGCAATATTCACAGGATAGTCATCAGCATGGTTGTTAGATAGTTTTAAAATTTGTGTCTTTGATGAATTTTGATCTTTGGTACAGGAAATCAACCCTATCCCAATCAATGATAATAAAAGAATCTTGAATAATTTCATGGCGGTCTCTTTATTGATATTTTATATTAAACATAGAGACAATCCACACTCTTAAGCATGGATTGTCTATTAAATGAGAGAATTATTTATTGAAAGTGCGTTTTTCTCTTAAGCTTTTGGTAACTACTTCAAGATCTTCTTTATTCAGATTATACCCAAAATAAAGAATAAGAGTTAATAAAATACCAAAAACCGCTGGAATAAAACGAGACAAAAAGAATATCTGCTCAATTGTTTCGGGAGATTGATTGACTTGCTCAGCAACATACCCAACATAAATCAAGGTATATGCACCCAAGAAACCAGCTCCAGCTTGTCCGAGTTTGCGAGAGAAAGAATAGATCGCATAGATCGTTCCTTCTTCACGGACTCCCGTTACATATTCTTGGTAGTCGATACAGTCGGGAATAAACGCCCATGTAACGAGTGTTAAGGCTGTCATACCCATTTGAGCGATCCCTGAGAAAATAAAGTATGATAAAATATCCCTGAAAGGTGATAATAAATAAATAACCCAGGTAATACCATAAACACCCACCCCAACAACGGCTACCATTTTTTTACCATACTTAGCCACTAAAGGCTTCATAAATAAACTGACAAGAATGGTCGTTCCCATTAATAATAATCCATTGAAACTAAGTGCCTTGGCATTGTGGAAGAAATCTTTGAACAAATAAGGCAATAATGATGACTGCACCAAAAATATTCCTATAGAAAGCATACCGACTAGCATTTGAATTAATAAAGGTCTATTTGCTGAGAGTCCTTTTAGTGTGTAGGATAATTTATCTTGATCACTATGATCTGCGGATGCAGGTGCAATGATCCGTTCTGTTGTTAATCTGTTACAAAGGAAGTAGGACAAACTAGCAATCACCGCAAGAATAGCAACCACTTTCATAAATCCTTCTGCAGTTGGCCTATGGTTATTATCAAACACAATCATAGGAATCAAAGTACTCAATGTCAATCCCGCAGCTAAAGCTCCATAAGATCGGAAGATAGAAAGAGAAGTGCGTTCTGTTTCCACGTCTGTCATTGTAGAAGCTAAAGATCCATAAGGAATATTAATAGCGGTATAACTAACTCCAAACCCAATATATGTCATGTATGCATAGATTAATTTAACATGTAGTGGTGCCGCAACAATCAACGGGAACGCTGTGAAAGATAGTGCTCCAAAAATGATCACAGGAAAAGTCATGTAGAGGATCCAAGGACGAAACTTGCCTTTCACAGGGTCAGTCGGTCTACGGTCAATCCATCTACCAATCAAAGGATCATTAATAGCATCCCAAATTCTTGCAACGAGCAATAGCATGCCGACAGAAGCAGCAGAAATACCTAAAACATCGACATAAAATAAAGTAAGATAGCTAGCTGTAAGTGAAAAGAATAGCCCATTGGCATAGTCTCCAAAGAAGTATCCTAATTGGTCACGAAAACCAAATTTACGTGTTGTTGTCATTTTTGGTTCCTACCCTATTTTTTATGATTGAAGTCAGAGATTTTTGCCCAACGATCTTTCATATGGTGAGCAATGAGTTTAGGTTTACGATCGCGAGTAAAGACGCCTTTTTTATTCCCTTGAACACGGAAGATTCCTTGTGATGTTGCAAAGTCAGCAAAGTTCCAGATTTGCTCTCCTATAAAATGAGGATAACGATCTAATACTTTGTGATTGGCATCCAAACAAGCCACTTGATATTCTTCTGTAAACATCACTGGAGTCGTGTCATGCATCCCAGCAACGGTGTCCGCACCATATTCTGTAAACATGATTGGTTTATTAGGACAACGCTTAGTCCAAGCGTCCATTTCTGCAGAAAGTGCTGCATCGACACGATCTAATTCGCCACCTAAGACATACCAGCCATAATAACGGTTCAAGGCCAAAACATCCACAATATCAGCTACCTGACATTTATCAGGTGTACTCATCATGTGCGTAACAATAGTGATAGGGCGTTTTTGAGGATCTAAAGCACGAGTAAGATCATACAATTTTTGATGATATTCTTTTGCACCGATTTCTTCTGTTGCAGATTCATTAGATAAACTCCACATAACGACAGAAGGGTGATTCTTATCACGTTTTACGAGTTCTTCCATTGCTTGACGATGTTGAGGCATTGTTTGAATATGTTCCCAAGTATTTTTCTTAGGTTCATTTGATCCCATAAGAGAAAAACCAAATCCCATATGCACACCAACAGCACCACATTCATTGATGACAACAATACCTTCTTTGTCGGCAAGGCGCATCATTTCTTCGGAATAAGGATAATGGGAGGTGCGGAAGGAGTTTGCGTTGATCCACTTCATCAAAGAGAAATCTTTCAAATACATTACTTCATTTAATCCACGACCATTCACATGGGCATCTTCGTGCTTACCAAATCCTTTAAAATAGAATGGTTTATTGTTAATGAGAAATTTACCTTCTTTGACTTCGACCGTGCGAATGCCAAAAGGTTCTTCATAAATATCACCATCAAAATCAACCCTCATCGTGTACATATATCCAGCACCAGGCTCCCAAAGAGTTGGATTTGAAACTTTGATAGAACCTTTTTCTCCGGATCCCTGTGCCACAGATTTCCCTGATTCATCTAAAATTTCAACACTAACATTTCCCACACCTTCTGTGAATACCGCATAATCTACTGTGCCATCGATTTTGGTATCAATCTCAATATCTTTGATATAAGTTTTAGGAGTAGTGTACAAACGAACTGATCTTTGTAATCCAGCATAGTTAAAGAAATCAGGCATACCTGAAGCCACTTTAATGATTTTACCATTTTCTAAAGTAACATCTTTGTAACCACCTGCAGGGATGGTTGTCCAGTCAAGAACATTATTCACAGCCACAGTGATTCTATTTTTTCCTGTAACCATAAAATCGTTGACGAGCACTTCAAAAGGAACAAATCCCCCTTTATGCTCTGTCGCTAATTTCCCATTCACATAGACTTTGGCTGTGTGAGTTGCGGCATCGAGTCTTAAGATGAGACGTTCTTTTAAGAGAGATGCGGGGATGGAGACTTCTGTTTCATACCACATCCAACCAACATGATCTCTAAAATCAACACCTTCATGAAGATCATTAAACGATGCTGGAACAACCATATTAAGTGTATTTTCTAAAGGTTTTTCGAACCATTTTTGTGAAAAACCTTTTCCTTCTAAATTTTGATTTTCGTCTAATTTGAATTTCCAAATTCCATTCAATGAAAGTACTTGACGACTTTCTGTCATAATAGGATATAACATTGACCGCTCCTTCTATTTAATAAGTGTTATCTTAACCATAATTTTGTAAAATCAAATCCTAGTTTAATTTCCCACTGGAATCTTTCTTTATTTGTGAAGAAGGTAGGGTCACCTACATAATAAAATCTAGGTTCAATAAAGAAGGAAAATTCTTCATAGAAAAATTGTAAACGAGGATTAAATCGGAACATGAATGCTTCGCCAATGGATTTTCCTGAAACAAGGGGAGTTCCCATAATATTCAATAAAAATTCAGGCTTCAAAGCAAACCACTTTACAAATTTCATTTGATAAGCGATACGCATTTCTAATTTATCAAACCAACCCTGAGTCATCACACCATTAGCAAATTGATTCCCGAGCATATAAAAGCTTGGGCTAAAAATAAAAGTGAATGCATGATCATACAAGCCTTTTACAGTAGGTAATTTCTGGATATGGTAGATATTTGGATTTATAATACCATCCGATCCCGCTCCAATAAAAAAGATATTACAAAATCCCATACTTGCCGTCAGAGTAATATCTGTAGGATTGTTAAGTTTTTTAATATTGGCCTTTTGACCCAAACGAGCCGCTCCGTAGTTCCATGAAACTTGTGCAATAACGCCCATACTTAGCCATGGCGCATTTCTAAAGTTTTGCATAAAAGTCATTTTGCTATCCAATTGTGATAAGGCTCTCAATCCTGGATCTCCAGACATCTCACCACTAGCGTACTCTAAATACATATGGAACATTGTATAAACGGGCTTTTCTTTTTTCACCTCTTCTTTTTTTGCGCTATCTTCTTGTGCAAATGCATTAAATGTTAAACAAATCATCAAACATAAGCATAGTTTTCTCATATATTTTTCCTATGAATGTTTTTTATATTAATTAAAGCAACCTTTATTGATATACTAGTATAAGGTATATCTTATTATAAAAAAAAGATGAAATAAATCAACCACATCTCCAAATTTAGGATCACTTAATGTAATTATATTAAAAATAAGTATTTAAAATAAACATATGAAAAACTTTGTTAAAATATATGTGACAGACTAGTATATTAATTTATCCTAAATAGTTATAAAGTTGAAATAAAAACGATATTTATCTATAATATACTTAATATTTTCAAGGAATTTTTTACAATGAATAACTCTTTTCGCAATATATCTGATTATGCATACCATAAAATCAAAGAAAAAATTCTATTTCTCGAGTTTGAGCCAGGTCAAAGAGTTTCAGAACCTGATATGATGAAGATTTTAGAAATCAATCGTACACCTACAAGAGAGGCTATTATTAAATTATCTCACGATGGACTCATGAATGTTATCCCCCAATCCGGCACCTTTATTGCTAAAATTAATTTAGATCTTGTCATGGAAGGAAGTTTTATCAGAAAAGTAGTAGAGAAAAAAATTGTCAGTTATGCTTTGCCTTTATTGAACGAGACTGACATAGAATCTTTAGAAAAAAATATATCTGAAGCTCAGAAAAGCTCATCAATTGAGGAATTTATTAATTTTGATATTGAATTTCATAAGATTTTTTATCAAGTAAGCCAAAAAATGTTTACCTGGGATCTTGTAAATCTTCACAATCATGATTACTTTCGATTGAGAATACTTAGTTTACAGCACCTTCAAAAAGAGGATCAAATCCTCAAAGAGCATATCGCTATTCTAGAAAGTATCAAAAATAAAAATATGGAAGAATTACTATACCTTATTGAACACCACATATCTGATGTTCAGACAGAAATAAAGACTTTCACTGATCTTTGCCCTCATTTTTTTATCTAGGAACAATTTTAAAACAAAAAAAGACTGCTCTATGGCAGTCTTTTGTGTTTATACAAAATTAAATTTCTACATCTATAGAAATATCTTCTAAAAATGTTATCATGTTGTGGAGTGTTTCATCCCAAACAACACCTCTTGAAAGTGCTGTAATCACTATATAATTTTTTGATAAGTATTCCGCGTCTGTGTGTTCTTGATCTTTTGCGACAGATTTACCGACTGTGTCAATTTTCACACTAACTTCATCACCAACTTTTTTATAATCAAGCTCTGTAACATAATCAAAATGACCAGGCTTCACAACTTTTATACCCGTCGCTGGATAAGAAGCGGGGAAATTGATGTTAATCACAGATCCCTGATAAGCTAAAATTTCGGGAGTCAACGCTGAAACAAATTTTCTCATCATCTTCGCAGCATATTGAAAAGATTTTTCAATATCAAGGTTGAGTAAATGTGTTTTATTAGAACCTTCCAAATCCAAAGAAGAGGCAATTCCCAATTTGTTAAAGAAAGTTGCTTCACGAGCAGCACCGACAGTACCTGAATAGAAGACATCTTGCCCTGCATTGACACCATAATTGATCCCAGATAAGACAAGATCAAACTCTTCATCAAATAATCCTAAAAATGAAGCACGAACAGTATCAGCAGGAGTCCCATCAAGAGCAAACCCTTTGATTCCATCAGTAAGTGGTACTAATTTGAGATAATCGTAGTAATTAATTGCGTGACTAAAAGCACTTTTATGTTTTAGAGGTGCACACATATAGGCATCAAAATGAGGAAAAAATTCCTTGTATATAGTTTGGATTCCGACAGCTTCATAACCATCATCATTTGAAAAAAGAATCTTCATTTATTCCTCTATTTTATGCCAGACGCACAGCTAGTTCTAATAACTTCGCGCCTTCTGTTTTTTTGACGGTGATAGTCAATCCGTCTAGGCTAAGAATTTCGTCAACTTGAGGAACATAGGTTAATTGTTCAATAACAAAACCACCAATAGTATCATACTCATCACTAGTGAGTTGTTGATTAAAATTTTGGTTAAATTCCTCTAATGTCATTTTCGCACTAATCATAAATTCTGTACTATCAAAACTAATAATAGCAGAATCTACAGATTGTGTGCTCTTATGAGAAAACATCGCCTCACGGATATCATTATAAGTAATAAATCCACGCACAGACCCGTGTTCATCAACGACAAGCACAAAGTCCATTTTGTCTTCCATTTGAATAAAAAGCTCATCAATACGCATATTTTCAGAGATAAAAAAAGGAGCTTTGAGCAAAGATGGGAGATTAAAATCCTTCTCACTCAGCCCAACCAAATCACGCAGATCTAGCAAGCCCACCACATTGTCAATCTTTTCTTCATAAATTGGAAAATAATAATAGGAGCTATTTTTTACTGTGTCAATAATTTCTTGATACGGCGTATCAATATCAAAAACAGTGATCGCAGAAATAGGATTCAAAACATCTTCTGCTTCGAGAGTACTAAATAGCGCTAGTAAATCTTCTCTACCCTGTATACAACTTGGATCGTCCATGTAAAATTTCCTTTAAATTAAACCTTCATTGGCATAATAATATATTCGTAATCATGCTCACCAGCGGGTCTCAATAAAAGTGGGCTTCCAGAAGAATTAATAGAAATCAAAACTTTTTTACCCTGTAGAATTTTCAAGAATTCTGTGAGTGATTTATAGTTAATTGCTACAACTGCAATTTCACCTTCTGTAACTTCATCAAGATCGATGGAGTCGCTGCCATCACCTTGTGCTGTAGCACCAGTAACAACCAATTGATTGTTCTCAACTTGTAATTTCACACGTCCGGATTCGTTATCAGACATGATGGCAACACGTTGCAAACAAGAAGCAAGTCCAGAAGCATCCACTTCAATAGTAGAAGCACTTTGAGCTGGGATCACATCACGATAGTTAGGGAATTTTCCTTCTACGAGATTGGTGAAAATATAGACGTTATCTACTTTGAAATAAGCTTGCCCATCGTGTACCGAGAACAAAACTTCTCCTTTTGTCAAAGTATCGCTAACGGTTTTCATGATTTTTTGAGGAACAATGACATCCATAGGTACTTGACCTTGTTTGTCTTCAATCTGCTTAGAAATCACTGCCAAACGCTTTCCATCCGTTGAAACAAAGGAAAGAATCCCTTCAGCACTTTCTGTAATAAAAGTCCCTGTAAAAGCAATCTGAGCTTGATCTGAAGAAACTGCAAATTCTGTCGCTTCGATAAGACCTTTTAAAGTTTCTTGATTGAGTTTGAGATAATTATCCCAATTCACTTCTTTAAATGTTGGATAGGTATCCACAGAAACACCGTTCAAACGAAAAGTAGGAGTTTTCTTACCTTCTGGGCGAATAATAGTTTCAAGGGAGCCTTCAGCTTGCTCGACACTAATACGATCGCCTGGAATATTACGCACAATCTCCAAAAGCTTTTTAGACAAAAGACTGATACGACCAGCTTCTTGAACATCAACAGATGCTTCAATTTTGACTCCATGATCACCATTGTAACTTTGAATAATCATTTGACCGTCATTATGAACTTCAAGATAAACATTTAATAAGATACTTAGTGGAGTACGTGGATTGATGATAGAGTCCGCAGTGATAAGCGCTTTTAGGAATTCATCTTTATTAACATGAAATTTCATCGTTAAATCTCCAAATTTTTAGATATAAAATAATTGTACCAAAATTCGAAAGAATTTTAGTGTTTTTATATTACAATGTTTTTTGAAAAATTGCAAGCATTTTCCAAATTTTCAGACAAAAATAGCATTAAAAAACACAATTAAGATCACAACAACAAATTTTAACAAATTTCCACGACAATATATCACGACAATATATTTAGAAAACAAAATAATTAATAGTCGAAGATAATTAGCACTTATAGATCATTAATATCAAAAAAGCACCAAATTAATGGTGCTTTTTTTATTTTTGGAGAGGATTACATCATTCCTTGCATTCCCATACCGCCACCCATTGGTGCTGCATCGGATTTTTCTTGAGGAATATCTGTGATCATAACTTCTGTTGTTAAGAGAAGTCCTGCAACAGAAATTGCATTTTGAAGAGCTGTTCTTGTTACTTTCGCTGGGTCAACAATTCCAGATTTAAGCATATCAACCCACTCATTTGTAAGAGCGTTGAAGCCTTGTCCTTCTTTTGCATCACGAGCTTTCATCACTACGACAGATCCATCGAATCCTGCATTTTCAGCAATTTTCTTCATTGGAGCTTCGATTGCTTTTTTGATGATATTGATACCAACTTGCTCCTCTTCGTTGCTTCCTTGTAAGGAATCAAGAGCAGATTGGATTTTGAGAAGAGCACAGCCACCACCAGGAACGATACCTTCGTCCACAGCAGCTTTTGTCGCAGAAAGTGCATCTTGAACACGATCTTTTTTCTCTTTGAGCTCCACTTCAGTAGCTGCACCAATTTTAATATTAGCCACGCCACCAGCAAGTTTTGCTTTTCTTTCGCTTAATTTTTCGATATCATACTCAGAAGTACTTTCTTGAATTAAAGCGTCAATTTGTTTCACACGTGTTGCAATAGCAGTAGTATCGCCGCCACCATCCACGATGATTGTATTTTCTTTTTCAACACGAACAACTTTCGCACGACCAAGCATGTTGAGGGAGGTTTCTTCTAAGAGCATTCCTGCATCTTCGCTGATAACTTGTCCACCTGTAAGAATAGCCAAATCTTCAAGCATCGCTTTACGGCGATCACCAAATGCAGGAGCTTTAACTGCCACTGCATTCAAGGCACCACGAAGTTTATTCACGATAAGTCCAGCTAACGCATCTCCGTCAACATCTTCAGCGATGATAACTAAGGAGGCACCTTGTTTGGAAACAGCTTCTAAGACACCAATGATATCTTTTAATGAAGAGATTTTTTTATCACAAAGAAGAATGTATGGTTTTTCGAGTTCGGCAACCATTCTTTCAGGGTCTGTGATCATGTAAGGAGAAAGGTATCCACGGTCGAATTGCATTCCTTCAACAACGTTTACGAATGTTTCGAATCCTTTGGAATCTTCAACAGTAATCACACCATCTTTACCAACTTTATCCATTGCTTCAGCGATCAATGCACCGATTTCAGGATCATTGTTACCAGAAATAGTAGCAACGCTTTTGATTTCTTCAGAAGTTTTTACTTCTTTAGCGAGTTTTTTGATTTCATCAACAAGCACGTTTAATGCTTTATCCATCCCTCTTTTGATGAGGGTTGGATTGGATCCAGCAGTTACGTTTTTGAATCCTTCTTTAATGATTGCATGGGCAAGAACAGTTGCAGTGGTAGTACCATCACCAGCAACATCGTTAGTTTTGGTAGCAACTTCACGAACAAGTTGTGCTCCCATATTTTCAAAACGATCTTCAAGCTCCACTTCTTTAGCAACAGTTACACCGTCTTTAGTGATATGTGGTGCGCCGTATTTTTTGTCGATAACAACGTTACGTCCTCTTGGTCCTAATGTTGTTCCAACAGCTTTAGCTAATTTTTCCACACCAGTGAGCATCTTTTGATGAGCCTCACCAGAAAAAAGTAAATCTTTTGCCATAAAGAAACTCCTTTATATAAATTTATTTGTTTTCATAATATTATATAGCAAAAACCATGCCATTTGATTCTTTTGAAGAAATTTTTACATCACCAAGGGTCTAAGCAAGCTTACGACAAGTTGGCCAAGAATATAAAAAATTAAGAAGAAAGGCCCCATATTTCCACAAAATGTTACAAACATCTCCAACGCATTCCTAAGCCAACGAGGAAAAGAATGATAAGTACGTCCGTTAATGATAGTATTGATGATGGCATACAGTACCACTAGCACCAATCCAACGATAAAAGCAAGGACAACTAGCATCCCTAAAAAGCTAACAAACATATACATAAGAGACTCCTAAAGTAATTCATTAAGTTTTAATATTTTGGGTTTCGCGATCGGAGACTCGATAAAAATCCAAATCTGCTCACCTTCTGTCGCAATGTCAACTAAAATACCTTCTCCAAACGTGCTGTAAGGATCTTCTATCCAATAATAAGGTTGGCTGGTTTTTGCTTCCGCATCATATCGAAACAATTTGGTTAAGGCATCGACTTGTTGCTTATAAAGTAAATATCTATCATCAATAAAAGATATAAACGACCAACGTGGCTTTTGACCTGTTAAATTGAGAATACGACTATTTTTGTACGTAGTAATTGTCTGATTAGCACTTTGATATTGTTCAAAATTTCCATCTTGGGATCGATCCAGAGATTTGTATTTACTTGGCACCAAAGTTTCATTAGTAAGCACATAAATTTTATCTTTATTTTGTACCAAAAACTCGTTTTTGATTTTTGTGCCTGAAGGGCTGCTAAGAGGTTCAGGACTCTTTACCGCAATTTTTTCCCAAGAATTTAAACGATACATAACAATAGATTTTTCATGGTAGACCAAAAATCTTGATCTCCCCCAAACAAATCCTGTAACATCCTTATCTTTCATCACAAGAGTTAATTGCTCCGTGTCAAAGACATAAAGATGTGTTGCGTCATTTTTATTAACAAAAAGTGCCAAATATCGATTGTCGGGAGAGAATTCTGCTAATTCAATAGTTACATCTCCTGAAAACACAGTCAATTCAGAAAATTTATTTCTTGTCGTATCAAACAACCCCACATTCAACCGCGCACTTTCATCTGTTCTAACTTCACCCAGTAAAAACCATAACTTTCTATCCGTAGAAGGAGTTGCATCAAGAAGATCTGGGATCTTAGCGATGGAGGTGAATTTTGTTTCTGTATTTGTTACATTGAAAGAGTACATTTGATTTTTGTAGATAAAAAACATTTCACCTGTAGACATAACTTCAGAGGGAATAAAAAAAGTAGAACTTGTTGTAAAAGTTTTAAAATGAATAGGACTCAAATGAGTCTTTGAAATCCAAAGAAGTTGCCCCTCTAATTCGAATTGAGCACGTCCCGATTTTTCACTAATAATAGAAAGAGGCATCCCAAAAGGTACCGTCTTAACTTGTCTTTCTCCTCTGAGGGTAGCATAGACAGGTGCGTCCTTTATACTAACGCTATATCGATCAATTTTTGGGAGAAAAGCAAAAAGATCAGTCCCCATAAAAATCATCAAAAATAAAAAGCTAATTCTTAATACCATAGGTCACCATTTTAGAAAAATTATTCTTCTGAATACACTTCTGTGTGTTCACAGCCTTCTTTGAGACATTTTATCATCCCCTTAGATCCAGAATCAAAGAACAATGGAGATTTATCGTTAGGACAGACTTTACCTGATGGTTTGGAGTTTGTGAGGAAATCACATTCTGGGTAACGGGTACAAGAGTAAAAACTTCCACGACGCCCACCACGTTTTTCAACAACAGAACCTTCTCCACATTTTGGACAAGTTCCAAAAGGAATGGGTTGTGCATTGGAACAATTTGGCCAACCAGAACAAGCAAGGAAATATCCGTACTTGCCAAGTTTTTTCACCATAGGACAGTTACATTTTTCACAAATTTGGTCTGTTGCCTCATCGAAAGCTCCCTTGATGGAATCAATCTTCTCAAAGGCATCTTCGATTTTCTTATTAAAAGGAAGATAAAATTCTTTTACGACTTCCTTCCATGGCAATTCTTTTTCTTCAACAGCATCAAGATTTTCTTCCATCTGTGCCGTGAATTTGGCATTAATAAGATCATCAAAATTATCTGTAAGAAGTTTATTCACAGCAATCCCAAGCTCTGTAGGAACGAGAGATTTGGCATTTTTCTTGGCATAGTAACGTTTTGTCAAGGTCATAATTGTTGGAGCATAGGTAGAAGGGCGACCAATCCCGAGCTCTTCCATCGTCTTGACCAAAGAAGCCTCAGAATAACGTGCTGGAGGTTGTGTGAATTTTTGCTCAGGATCCATTTTTTTACAAGTTACTGCAACCCCTACTTCAAGATTGGGAGGATTTTTGTCGGCTTTTTTGTCGGAAGAAAAATTCCATACTTTTTGAAAGCCATCAAACACAACACGAGATCCTGAAGTGGTAAAAAGATATTGCTGAGCTTCAAGAGAGAGAGATTGTACTTCACGTTCGACTTTTGTCATTTGAGATGCCATAAAACGACGCCAAATCAAATTATAAAGCTTATATTGGTCTGCAGAAAGATATTCTTTGATATCTTCAGGAGACAAAGCTATATTTGTGGGACGAATTGCCTCGTGGGCATCTTGTGAATTTTTTTTATTAGAAAAGAAATTAGGACTTTCTGGAAGATATTCCTTACCGAAATTCTCTTGAATATAGTCTTTTGCTTCTTTGGCAGCGATTGGAGAGATCCTTGTGGAGTCTGTACGCATATAAGTAATCAAACCTGTACGCGTCTTCCCAAGATCAATACCTTCATATAATTCCTGAGCAGCACGCATTGTTTTAGCGGTTGGCCAGCCGAGGAGATTGTTTGCCGTTTGTTGTAACGTACTGGTAATGAAAGGTGCCGCCGCCTTCGTGAAAGAAGAGGAGACCTTATGTTCTTTGACGATAAATTGACTCTTAGAAAGATCTGCAATGATAGCGTCCATTTCTTTTTGAGAGCGGATCACATGATGAAGATTTTCTTTTTCAAATTCAGAGGGAGAAACAACTCTCTTATCACCGATTTTGTTCAAAGATGCAAGAAAATTATTTTTTTGGTGGGTGAGTGAAACTTCTAAATCCCAATACTCTTGTGGTGTGAATTTTTGGATTTCTTTTTCACGCTCAACAATAAGACGGAGCACGGTAGATTGCACACGACCAGCGGAAAGTTTGCCTTTGACCTTTTTCCAAAGAAGTGGGCTAAGACTATAACCAAAAAGTCTATCGATCACACGACGCCCTTGCTGCGCATCAACAAGAGATGTCGTAATCTCAGAAGGCTCAGAAACAGCTTTGAGAACAGCGTCTTTCGTGATCTCACTAAATCGGATACGATAAATGGGAACAGTCCTTTTGAGTTTTGGTAAGACTTTTTCTTCAAAATAATTTTTCAAATGAGACGCAATCGCCTCACCCTCACGATCAGGGTCAGATGCAAGATAAATTTCGGAAGCATGCTTTGCTCCCTCGACGAGGTCTTTCATAACATTGCTACGATCACGCATCACAATATAGCGAGGCTCAAAAGTTTCCGTATCGATCCCCATTGTTGATTTTGGGAGATCGATCAAATGCCCTGCAGATGCTTTCACGGTATAGGCAGAGCCTAGATATTTTTTGAGTGTAGTTGCTTTGGATGGGGACTCGACAATGATAAGTTTGGTTAATTTTGATGAAGTTTTTTTGGAGCTTGCTTTCTTTTTTGCGGTAGCCATAACTTTCTCCTGCCTACAGATTGAATATCATTTTATTCATAAATCATTAAATAACAAACAAATAAACTTATTCATCTCTTTTACATGAAAATAAACATTTGTTCATTATAAGTTTAGTTCATAAAAATAGTCAAGATTTTTTTCACTCTTTTCTTTAAAAAAGAAAAATAAGATAGACTTTTGGGATTGACGGAAATTCCATTCGCTTTTATAATATCAATACAAATCAAGGAGTATCGCTTTATGACACGTTTATTTTCAGGAGCATTTTTGGGCTTAGAGACGCTATCTATAGAAATTGAAGTAGACATTAGATCCAAACTCAAAAGTTTTGAGATTGTTGGTCTTCCCAGTACTACTGTCAAAGAATCCACAAAACGTGTCGAAGCAGCCATCGTTAATTCAGGATTTCATTTCCCTGGAAAACAGATCATCATCAACCTTGCTCCAGCTGGGGTGAAGAAGATTGGGACAATTTTTGATTTAGCGATTGCTTTGGGGATCCTTTCTGAAGAATCAGATCTCGAAATCTCTAAAGATACTTTTATTGTAGGTGAGCTCTCCTTAGATGGTCAATTACGAGCGATCAATGGCGCTTTATTACTTGCAGGTCATGCCAAAGAACAAGGCTTTAAGAAGTTTATTTGTCCTATGGATAATGCTCCTGAAGCCTCCCTTATGGACGAGATCGAAATCATTGGCGTGGACAGCTTGAAAGAGGCCTTTGATATTTTATCTGGAACAGCTAGTCCTCAAAAAATTGTTCTTCCTCAAATCAGAGACGAAAAACAGCACCTAGGTTGTTTTAGTGATGTTAAAGGGCAAGAAAGCGCAAAAAGAGCTTTGGAAATTGCTGCATCTGGTGGTCATAATATGTTAATGTTGGGGCCTCCAGGAACAGGTAAGACAATGTTAGCGAAGAGATTGTTATCGATTATGCCTGAAATGAGTCACAAAGAATCTCTCGAAGTATCAAAAATATACAGCGTGAGTGGGATGCTTGGTGAAGCACCTCTCCGTAAACAACGCTCCTTCCGAGCTCCTCACCACACCGCATCTGATGTGTCCATTGTGGGTGGGGGACGTATTCCTAAGCCTGGTGAGATTAGTTTGGCACATCATGGGATTTTATTTTTGGACGAGATGCAGGAGTTTCATAGTTCTGTATTGCAAGTTCTTCGACAACCTCTTGAGGAGCATAAGATTGTGATCTCTCGTGCAGAAGGAGCGGTGGAATTCCCTGCAAAATTCATGCTTATCGGAGCAATGAACCCATCCAAAGGGGTCAAAGGCAATATGGAAGATTCTTGGGATGCAGATGCTATGGAGCGTCTTATTAAGAAATTCTCACACCCTTTTCTTGACAGGATTGATATGCACATTCAAGTCGGGCACGTTCCTTATGACAAGCTTGACGCCTCCAAAAAAGGGGAGGCATCAGAGATGATTTTGAAACGTGTAAAAAAAGCACGTCAGATCCAAGAAGAACGTTTTAAGGATGAAACAATTTCCTTAAATTCTGAGATGACACCAAGCTTGGTCGAGAAATATTGCCCCTTAACAAACACTGCAAAAGAGATCCTCAAAATGGCAATGGACAAATTAAATCTTTCCCTTCGATCTTACCACAAGATCATCAAATGTGCTCGCACGATCGCTGATCTCGACAATCAAGAAACGATTAATGAGATTCACATCAGTGAGTCTCTACAGTATCGTATTTTGGATAGACTTCTTGCGCAAAGATAGAAAAATCATAAGTTTTGAATTAAAAAAATGGGTTTAGATATTGACAAAACAATAGAAATGTTCTATAATTTGCTTTGAATATCCCTCTAATTATTTTCCATTCATTAATAATTAGCGGAAACCTAAATCAGGAGAATTTAAATGTACGCAATCGTCGAAATTGGTGGACAATCTCACAAAGCTGAAAAAGGTTCGGAATTTCTTGTTAATTTAATGACTAGCGAGAAAGGTGCAAAGGTCGATTTTGACAAAGTTACCATGATCAATGATAATGGTAATACAGAAATCGGTGCTCCGTACTTATCTGCTACTGTTGAAGCAGAAATTGTAGAACCTGAAGTAAAAGGCAAAAAACTTACAGTTTTTAAGTATAAAAATAAAACAAATTATCACAAAAAAACTGGTCACAGACAAAAATTCACTCTTATCAAGATTCTTGACATCAAGAAGTAATGATAGAGGTTACTCTAAAAGAGTATTCAGATAACTTTTATCTTAAAGTTATCGGTCATAGTGGAACCAAAGGAAATAGTATTGTTTGCGCAGGTGTGTCTGTTCTTGCTGAGACATTTCGTTTGACAGAAAAAGCCCTTGAAGATTTAAACATTCCTTATAGGGAAGGAGTGCTTGAAGGGACGATTCCTAAAACGGAGGTTTCTTTAATACTTGTAACTCATCTTATGATTGGATTAAAATCCTTGAAGCAACAATACCCCACAGAATTGACCTTAGAAATCGGAGGATTTTAAAATGGCATCAAAAAAAGCTGGTGGATCGGCCAAGAACGGTCGCGATAGTATTTCGAAAAGACTTGGTGTGAAAAAATTTGGTGGTGAAGTGGTTAAAGCCGGAAACATCATCATCCGTCAACGCGGAACCAAATATCATGCTGGTATTGATGTGCAAAGAGGTGGCGATGACACCTTGTTCGCACTTAAAGATGGAGTGGTATCTTTCTCTCACAAAAGAGGAAGAACATTCGTTAGTGTAATTGCTGCAAGCAACTAAGCTAATTGGCATAACTATCTTTACAATGAATTAATAATATTTGTATGATAAATGCCTCTAATACTCAAAAGGAGGTAGCAACTATGTTTACCGATGAACAAACAAAAGTTTTTTACGCTCAATTACTTGAGCTAAGAGAAGATTTGGTTGAAACCATTCAAGGCGAAATCGCTGACGAAAAGAGTCCCTTCAATGTCTCTGGAGACCTTGCTGACAAAGCTGAAGCTGTCACCTATGTTTCTGTGAGTGAAGGATTGACTTCCTCTCAAAAATTAACACTTGAAAAAATCGATCGCGCAATTAAGCGTATCGAAGATGGAATCTTCGGTAAATGCTCAGTATGTGAAAATTATATTGAGTTTGAACGCTTAGAAGCTATCCCTTATGCAGAAACATGTAAAGAACACATGAAATAAAAAATTAAGCCTCATTTTTTGAGGCTTTTTTTTTCATTAATTTGAAATTTATGCTATAATATAGAGGATTATGCAACGGAGGCTCATTATGAGAAAATTGCTTTTGCTTAGTGTAACTCTACTTTTTGTTTCTTGTGGACGATCTATTAACAAAGATGCTGTACCTTTTGAAGTCAAAAGAGGAGAATCCATCCACAAAGTCGCGAGAAATTTAGAAGAACAAAAAATCATTAAAGATGCATTCAAATTTCGTTTGATTGCCAAAATAACAGGCAAAGAGAAAAGTGTGAAGTTCGGAGAATATGTTATTCCCGCAAAAACTTCTTACGCTAATATTTTAAAAATCATTGGTTCTGGAAAAGGCAGAGGATTCTCTGTTATTATCAAAGAAGGACTAAATTTATTTGAAATCGCAGCTCTTTTAGAAGATAAAGGCGTTGTTGGCGCTGAAGATTTCTTTGCTGAAGTCTCTGATAAAAAATGGTTTCAAGAATTTGGTATACCTACTTTAGCTTCTGAGCCTATCCAAACCGTCCATCGTTTCTCTGATTATAATGGACATAAATTTGCCGCTCCCTACCCTGCACCACCCATGATCGAAGGATATCTCTATCCAGACACCTATCATTTACAGTCAAATATGTCAGCATTTGATGTTGTTAATACGATGACAAAACGCTTCAAACAAGTTGTCAAAACTCAACGTTACGAAGAAAAAGCCGCTCAACAAAGTATGTCTTTACATCGTTTGATTGTCTTTGCGTCTATTGTCCAAAAAGAAGCTGGAAGTATTGAAGAAATGCCGGAAGTTGCTGGAGTTTACAGTAACCGTATTATCCAAAATATGCGTATGCAGGCAGATCCGACATTAATCTATGCCTTGATCCTTGATAATGAATACCGTGGAAATATTAGAAGTAAACACCTACGTCCACCCTGGCCTTCACCTTATAATACCTATGCACGTAGAGGTTTACCACCACATCCTATTGCTAGCCCAGGTAAAGATGCTATTGATGCTGTTTTGAATCCTGTTGAGCATAACTTTTTATATTTTGTCAGAGATCCGGATGGTTCACACACTTATTCTTCAAACCTAGAAGATCACAATGCTGCTGTGCGAAAATGGGTTGATTATAAAAGAGGTCGCTAATGATCAAACAACATGAACTCGTACACAAACTCAATCAGTGGCTTGAGCCTCATAAAATTAAAGATCATACATTTAATGGCTTACAATTTGAAGGAAAAGAAGAAGTCTTAAAGATTGCTTGTGCGGTTGACGTCTCTGAAGAAGTCCTTCTATCTGCTGCAAAAAACAAGGTTGATTTTTTGATCACGCACCACGGCTTGATTTGGGGTGGATTAAATAAGATCGCAGGTTTTGATAAAAAACGTCTTCAGATTCTTTTTGATCATCAAATAAATCTCTATTGTTCACATCTTCCTCTTGACCTTCACGATGAGCTTGGAAACAATGCTATACTGATTGATACATTAGGTATGAAAAATACAGGGGAGATCTTCTTTGAGGTCGGTTACTTTGCCGAATACGAACAAGCAATTCCTTACCAAGAATTTCAGGCAAAAATAGCTAGTCTCGTCAGCTCAAATATCACCGAAATGAATTTCGGTTCCACCCAAATCAAACGTGTTGCAATCTGTTCAGGGGGAGCTGCTCTTGATCTCAGAGCGCTTTTTGAAGCTCATGAGAAAGGTGCAGACACTCTATTTAGTGGCGAAACAAATAGCTTACTTTATCATTATGCAAAAGAATTAAAAATGAATGTGATCTGTGCTGGACACTATGCAACCGAAACATTCGGCGTTAGGGCGGTAATGAATCAACTCAAATTTCTATACCCACATCTAACATACCAATTTCTAGACCATCCTACAGGTTTTTAAACAAAAAAAAGGAGCTATATTTAGCTCCTTTTTATAATTAATTGACATTTGTGATATTTATTTATTGATAGATCTTAGGTGTCTACCTAATTTGAAGTAAGGTGACTTTCTTTCAGGTACATCTACACGTTCATTAGTCTTAGGATTTCTAGCAATACGAGCTTTTCGTTTTCTAACCCCGAAAGTACCAAAACCTCTAAGCTCGATTCTTTCATCTTGATCTAGCTTTTCGATTTCTTTTCTCAATGTTTCAATGAACTTTGAGACCACTACGGTGACCTGTGACTTGGTAACTCCGAGTTCGGAAACCTCATCATGTGAATGAACTAAATCTACAAGATCTAGTTTGGTCAATTTGCTTTTACCCATACCCACAACTCCGATTTATTATCAATAAAAGATATTCGGAAATATCCATTTATGTTTAGTTGTAATTAGCTTTGTAAAGCAATTCCATGGAAGACTTAATACGGGAAGAAGTATTTCTTGGTAATACTCCTTTAGCCCACGCTTTGTCAATTTGCTTTTTGAATTCGTTAAGAGCTGCAGATGCTGCTGCTCCATCCAAAGTTTTTTCTGTTAAAGCATTGATTGTATTTCTTCTGAGATGTCTCACAAAAGTTTTAATCGCTTTATTTCTGATACGTCTTTTTTCGCTTTGCTTTACTCTAATTTTAGCTGATTTGATGTTAGGCACTTTAGACTCCTCCAAGTTAACTATAGGAAATTAATATTGTTTTAATATTATAACCTTAATCCCAAAACAAAGTCAAGTATTTTACCATTTTTCTTTACTTTTTCTCTTTGGCTGGATTTTTAGGAGCTGGCTTTTTCTTTGCTTTTGGATCAGGTTTTTCCTCTTCTACCTTTTCTTTTTTACTTGATGCTTTGGCTGGTGCTTTTGTTGCTGGGTTTTTTGTTTCCTCTTCCTTCTTAGGCTCTTCTTTTTTAGGAGCAGGTTTTGGCGTAGAAGGAGTAGCAACAGGCTCAGGCTTTTTCACTTCATTAGTATTGCTTACAACATCTTCAATAGGTTCTAACTCGACACTTTCTTCTTCAAAAACAGCTTCACTCATATCAGGAATATCAGACATTGCAGTATTTTCAATCACATCGATATCAGTAGTCACACTAGTATCAATAAACGGAAGCATGTGTACTTGTTTTAGTTTATTAAATCCTTTGGTGTCATATTGACTCACAAGGCCTATAAAATGAGTACGTCTTTTGAGCGCACCTCGATCAAACTCTACATTACTGAGCGTAATATTTGTCCGTATTACTTCTCTTGCTTTGATCGTAGGTAACTTGATAATGGTTGTCATGTTTGAAACTTTTGCCACAGGAAGAAGTTCAATGTGATAATTCTTAATAGGCTCGTTGGATCTATTGAAAAACTCAATATTCAAAGTTACATGATCTGATATTTCTGTTTTATCAGGAATAATTCGATGCTGCAGTGGGAAAACAAATTGACGTTCTTTCCATTTTGAAATCAAATCACCAATCATCAACATCCATTGATACGCAGGATAAGCCCCACGATTCCCAAACAGAGCCCTATAGAAATCTTGAATACGCAAGCTATTCACATGCTCATCGGAGAGGAGACGAAGATTCTCATGCACCCAATTCTCCAAAGAAGAAACGCTGCCTGAAAAGGCATTATTATGGTCTAACTGATAAGACAAAACTATTTTATCATGAAATTTATCAAAAGATGTATGTTTTTTAATCAATTCCAATTGTTTTGAAATTTGAGGAAGTGTTGTCTGAATATCGAGCATAACAAAATCAGCTCCCACATCAAATGCCATATCCATCATCTGTGGGTTCTCAAGCAATTCTCTACCACTAAAAATAAAGAAAATAGGCTTTTTCTTTTTGTTCTCTGTTAGAATATCACGATAGTACTCAATTATTTGATACTGCTTCCATTGTTCAAAAGCATTTGGAGCAAGAGGAATAATATTTGAAAAAGTATTCTCAAACTCTTCCCTCAAACCATTATGAAAATCTTTATAGAACAAAGCTTTACTAAAGCCGATAAAAGAAATATCATTATTGGATGACAATTCTCCAAACATTTTCTTAATATCTTGGCGTCTTTTATTGTCTCTAATAGAAATCCAACTAACATTAGTTTGCTGGGCATTAGAGCGAATACTTTCCATATAACCCAGTTGACGGCGGAAAGCTCCATCTATTTCAAGTGCTTGGATCCATACTGCGGATTTGATTTTTTTTGAAGAGAAATTCTTGATCAAAGCAAGATTCTCATTCAATTTACCAACATCCCAGATATTAATTTGACGAGTAGGATCGGTGTCAAAAGTCTTTGTTACAGCCATGGGCATGACCACCGCATCATTATTATACAAATCAAACCAATCAACAAGATCGTTCTTGGAGGCAGCTTTTCCTTTTACAGAAAGAATACTTCGTGCCACAATCTCAGCCTTAGAATCCATACCCAAAAAAGTATAGGCATGCGGAAGCTTAAAGTCAGCATGATCAAGCGAAACATAGACAGACTTATCTAAAATAAATTTTTGATTGAATAAAGAAAGTGTAGCTTCAACTTCTAGTGTTAATACACCTTGGTAAGTAGTGTCTTTTGGGTACCAGGAAATATGATAGACATCTGCATTGCTAATATAAGATAATTTCGAACGAGTGTCATTAAAGATATTTCTTGTCACTTTTCCCGTATCATCTCTCACAACAAGATTTAATACAGAATTCGAAGAGTATTGTTTTTCTAATTTTACAAAAACTTCAATCGGTTCAAAATGTTTATAGTTATTTTTTTCTGTATACAAATAATTTTGATTAATAAATTCTTCTTGGTGTTTTTTAATATCATCAAGAACTTTTTCCGTAACTTTTCCAGCAGGATGTTGGAAAAATAAAAAGTTAATTTTTGACCCTAAAACCAAGTAGGTCGTTAAGGCAACAGCCCCCAGAGCAAGTGCAATCTGACGCTTAAGCTTCTTATCAAAATTTGATGATTGTGGTGTAGTCATATTCATACAGTACCTATATTTTATGTTTGTTTTGCTTTACAAATCAGCGATTCTCTAATATAATATCTATTGAATCCTATCCTAATTATCGGAAAATTTGAAAAAAAATTAAGGAATAAACTGTGACAAATAAAAATTTTTGGGACGTAATTGTCGTTGGTGGTGGACACGCTGGTATTGAAGCAGCTAACGCCTCTGCAAAAATCGGAGCAAAAACTCTCTTATTATCCTCAAATATCGACCTTATGGGGCATATGCCTTGTAATCCTTCTATCGGTGGCATCGGTAAAGGACAACTGGTCAAAGAAATAGACGCACTCGGTGGACTCATGGGGATCATCGCCGACCAATCTGGTTTGCAATTCCGTCGTCTTAATACCAAAAAAGGTGCTGCCGTCCAATCAACACGTGTACAAACCGACAAAGTAATGTATCGCCATCTCATCCAACAACAACTATTTACATTAGATAATTTAACGATCATTCAAGATTCTATTGAAGATATTATCGTCAAAGACAATAAGGTTACTGGTGTTATTAGCGCTCTAGGTGTAGAATATCACGCCAAAAGCGTCGTCATCACCCCAGGGACTTTTTTGAATGGGCTTATACGTATTGGAGATAAATCTTTCCCTGCTGGTCGCATGGGCGAATCTGCATCTATTGGTCTTTCACAGCGTATTAGAGATCTTAACATCAGAACATATCGTTTCAAAACAGGTACCCCCCCACGTTTGGACATTAAAAGTATAGACTTCTCAAAAACAGAAGCTCATCTCGGTGATAAGCATCCTAGACCGTTTTCCTTTCGCACAGAGCTTGAAACATTCAATCCAGAACAACACCCTTGTTACCTAACTTATACCACGCAGAAGACTCATGAGATCATCAAAAACAACATCGATAAAGCACCAATGTACTCAGGTGACGTCGATGCAACAGGAGTCCGCTACTGTCCTTCTATCGAGGATAAAGTGATGAAGTTTCCTGACCATGAGAGGCACCATGTCTTTTTAGAACCAGAAAGTCTCTTCACTGGTGAAATCTACCCTAATGGTATTTCCAATGCTCTTCCACTCGATGTGCAAGAAGATCTAGTGCGTAGTATTCCAGGTCTGGAAAATGCAATCATGACGCGTCCTGCTTATGCGATTGAGCATGATTATATCGATCCAACAGAATTAATGCCTTGGCTCGAAACCAAAAAAATCAAAAATCTCTTCCTTGCTGGGCAGATTAACGGAACAACTGGCTACGAAGAAGCTGGTGCATTAGGTTTGGTAGCGGGGATTAACGCTGCCCTCAAAGCTGGTGGCAAAGACGAACTCATCCTCAAACGTACAGAAAGTTATATTGGTGTGATGATAGATGATTTGACAACGCTTGGGACGGTTGAGCCTTATCGTATGTTTACCTCTCGCGTTGAACATCGTTTGGTCGTACGTGAAGATAATGCTGACCAACGTTTGACACCTATAGGATACCGAATTGGGACGGTTGAGCAGGCAACATTTGATGCGTGCCAAGAAAAACAACAAAAAATCCAACAGACAATACAGCTCCTGGAAGAAAATGCCCTTACTCCTTCGGACAAAAATCAACATATTTTTGAGAAACTCCAGACCCCTATCCCACCTAAAAAAGTATCGTTGACAGAACTTGTAAGAAGACCGGAAGTGAATGTCGGCAATCTTCGGGAAGCATTAGAAGATTCTGAGATTATGATACCTGTTCTTAGCTTTTTGGAAGAAGAGCAAGTCAACCTCGAAATCAAATATCAAGGATACATCTCCGATGAAAATAAACGTATCGCAGACGTGCAATCTATTGAAGATTGTGTGATCCCTGATGATTTCCCTTATGATAGGGTTTCTGGTTTGAGGCTCGAAGAAATCGAAAAACTCACCCAGCTTAAGCCTCATTCTTTGGGACAAGTCTCCAGAGTACCAGGCATCCGCCCTGCTGCCGTGCATATTATTTCGCTTGTACTACGCTTCAAAGGCGAAAAAGGCCTCAATGAACACGTGACTAAAGCTCCTGTTTGGGGACACAGTTCTTCCACATATCAAGAAAAAACAAAAAAAGCCCTTAATGATTAAGGGCTTTTTTGATTAGTATTTGGGATTGATTAAGGATTTCATATCGCGGATTGCTTGATCTAAGCCAACAAATACCGCTCTTGCAATAATAGAATGCCCAATATTAAGACATTGAACTTCAGGAATCGCGACAATATCGTGGACATTCTCATAATGAAGCCCATGCCCCATATTAACAACCAGACCAAGAGAATGAGCATATTGTGCCGCTTCAATTAAGTCTTTAAGATGCTTCTGACGCTCATCTTCTGTCAAGGCATCGGCATAAGTTCCTGTATGAAATTCCACCATATTTGCGCCAAGCTCATGCGAAAGACGTACCGTTTCCAGATCAGGATCAATAAAAAGACTCACTTTTGTGCCGATGTTTTGAGCTTTAGGGATGAAATCTTCTAATTTTTTTTGAGACAATAATACATCCAGACCACCCTCTGTAGTAACTTCATTACGATTTTCTGGAACGACACAGACTTCTTCAGGAGCAATATCCAATACTACATTGATAATATCTTGATACAATGCCATTTCAACATTCAAAGGCAAAGAACACGCCTCTCGAATCAAATAAACATCTCTTTTTTGGATATGACGCTGATCTTCACGAGGATGAATAGTCAAAATATCAGCACCAGCATTCTGTGCGATATAAGCGGCTTGAAGAGGCTCTGGATAGCGCGTCCCTCGTGCTTGACGAAGGGTAGCCACGTGGTCGATATTGACACCTAATGTTTTACGTTTATTCATAGGATCCTCTCTAAATAATCCCCCTGCTTTAGGGGGATTATTTGATTTATTCTCTGATAATGAGTGGGAATCGTTTTCTAATTCCAGCATAAGCTGTTGGAACAACTAAAAGAGTAAACATCGTTGATAAGAAGAGACCACCAATCACGGAAGTCGCAAGAGGAGCATAGGTATCTCCCCCTTCCCCTAGCCCGAGAGCCATTGGAATCATACCAAGGATTGTTGTTAATGTAGTCATGAAGACGGGACGAATTCTTCGTACACCGGCAGTGATTGCTGCGTTATCAATATTCATTTTTTTCTCTAGAAGTTGGTTCATATAGTCAATCAAAACAATACCATTATTGATCACAATTCCGACCAGAATCACAATTCCTATCCCCGAGTAAACGTTGAAAGAATTTCCTGTGATTAAGAGAAGGAAGGTTGATCCAAGAGCACCAAAAGGCACAGAAGCCATAATCACAAATGGAGCAATATAAGACTCAAACTGAGCTGCCATCAAGGCATAAACGATAAACACACCGACAGCGAAGGCACCTAAAAGTGCTAACATACTTTCTTGAGTATCTTCAAAGTCTCCTTTAAATACCACTCGAACCCCTGAAGGTAAGAAGATTTTTTCGTTCATTTGGGCTTGGATTGCTGCTACGGCACCTGTAAGGTCTTTTGCATAAATTCCACTGGTACCAGCTTTAACCTTAACCACACGTGTAGAATCTTCACGTTTGATTTCGGAAGGGCCAGCTTTTTCTTGAGCTTCAACAAGAGTTCTAAATGGAACTGTTGATCCGTCTTGTGTTGGAATATTCAAATTCAATAAGGAGTCAATAGAAGTTCTATCTTCTCCACGTACTTGAACACGGACATCGATATCATTTCCTGTTGGGCTAAGCACACGAGTTGCAACTCTACCACCAAAAGCAGTACGAATCATATTAAAGAGTTCTGCTGGGTTGAGACCTGCTTTCGCAAGAGCAACACGATCTGGTTTGAGAGAAATTTCAGGAACACCGTCATCGGATTCATTACGTGGATTTTCAATACCTTCAATCTCTGATAATAAGGCAATCAACTGATCGGCAACTTTTTTGGTGACTTCAAGATCATTACCTTGAATTTGGATATCGATAGGTTCACCACCGGATCCGCCTCCCATACCACCACCAATTCTGATATTATTTTTCACAGGATATTGTCCCAAAATAGGTCTGATCCGAGCAACTACTTGATCAAGAGTTTCATCCCTTTGAGAACGAGAGACCAGTGTAATATTGAGTTCAGCTGTGTGTTCTTGAATGGCACCAAAGAAACCTTTGGAGTCCTTAACTTGCAAACCAATCAATTTTAAATTTTTATCACCTATTTCTTCTCTAATACGTCCCATAATATCACGAGACATTGCCTCGTTATAGGACACTCGAGATCCAAGAGGATAGGTTAAAGTTACTCTGAGACGACCGTCATCAGAAGTTGGCATATATTCTTTTGGGATAATCGTCAATAAAAGCATCAAGAGCGTTACAGCCGCAGCCATACCACCATAAACCACAAGTTTTTTATTGACCATACACCATTCGAGGATATTTCTATAATAAACATCAATGGTAAATAAGATTTTTGCGTTGAAAGCCATCCCTTGAGTCAAATATTCAATATCAGCAGCTGTTTCATGTCCTTGAGGATCAAGATCTCCTGATTCAAAAGCATCCATAGAAACTTCTTTGATCAAGAGAGAACAGAGCATTGGCACAAGAGTTACAGATATAATAAGAGACGCCATCAAACCAACCACAACAGTAATAACAAGATCTCTAAAGAGCTCTGCCATAATCCCTTCAACTAAGAGAATAGGAGCAAAGACAGCAATCGTTGTGAGCGTAGAAGCTGTGATCGCTAAGACCACTTCTTTTGCACCATTAATTGAGGATTGAACCCCAGATTCTCCATCGGCTTTGTGTCGGAAGATATTTTCTAGCACAACAATAGAAGAGTCAACCATCATACCAATTGCCAATGTCAAACCAGCCATAGAAATAATATTAAAACTTGTATCGAAGGCAAACATCGCAATAAATGTCGTAATAATAGAAGTTGGAATAGCCAAGCCAATAACAACTAAAGACCTAAGATCCCAGAGATAAAAGAAAATCACGAGAAGAGCAAAGAAAGCACCTTGCAATCCTGAGCTGGAAACACTAGAAATCGAATCTTTAATATTAGTAGCTGTATTAAACATTTCAGAGATAACGACAGCTGAAGGGAGTGTTTGCTTCAATTCGATTAATTTTTTCTGTACTCTTTCTTCAACATCTACCGTATTAGCACCAGAAGATTTGACAATCTCAATGATCACAGCACCGCGACCTTTCTTGGTTGGACTTTCATCCTCGATTTCAGGCCCTGTCACGTACATGAGAGGATTGTCATCACTACCACCATAAGCAATAGAAGCAATATCTTTTAAGAAGATAGGTGTATTTTCACGGTAGGTAATTACAATATTTTCAAAATCTCTTAGTGTTTTTAATTCACTGTCTGTACGGACGCCAAATTTTTTCACACCCTGGTATACATAGCCACCAGCCATAGAAACGTCATTTGCTGCGACAATCTGTGCGACAGTTTCAGCATCAATATTGTAGGCTTGGAGGCGATTTTGGTAGAGTTCGATTTGGACTTCTGTTTCGAGACCACCGGACACATCTACTTGACCAACCCCAGGCACTTGTTCTAAGATTTTTTTAATTTGGTTTTCTGCAAGTTCATAAGCAGTTCCTAAGTCGTCCACCCCTGATATAAGAAGACCCATGACAGGAATCATATCAGTAGAGAATTTTAGGATTTGGGAAGAATCTGCTTCATCTGGCAAATTATCCCGAGCAAGGTCAATTTTCTCACGAACATTAAACATAGCTGTATCAAGATTGATACCCCATTTGAAATTAAGACGAATCGTGGAGTTTCCTTCCATAGAAGTTGAAGTAATCTCATCAAGATCCTCAACTGTGGACAAGGCATCCTCTAAAGGACGCGTTACAGAGACTTCAACTTCTTCAGGGCCTGCTCCTGTGTAGTCAGTACTCACACTAATAACAGGATTGTCGATATCAGGCAAGAAGTCCACTGGTAGATTGAAGCTTGCATACATACCGACAAACATTACGATCATCAGCAACATCGACATTGCGATAGGCTTTTTGACCGAAGTTTCTATAATAGACATATTTATTTCTCCCTTGGGTAGCTATTTTCGTATCTGAAAATAACTAGTTAGAGCTTTCTGTTTCGGTATTTTGAGAAGCTTCTTCTGAAGTAGTATTTGGGTTATCTTGAGGAACTGCTGGAGTGTCATCATTATTACCGCCATCTTCATAAATAACCTGAATACCAGCACCTTCACTAAGGTATTCTCTACCAAACACAATCACTTCATCACCTTCAACTAACCCATCAGATATAGCAATTTCATCACGATAAGCGAGAGCTACCGTAACTGGTTTTAGGACAGCACGTCCATCTTGGTTGACAAACACAGCTGGAAGACCTTCTTTAGTTTTAGTAAGAGATGAATCTGGGAAAACAAAGACGTTTGTTGCTTCTTCTACGAAGACATAACTTTCTGCAAAAATTCCAGAGAAAAGCCCACGATCTCTATTTGGAATCATGGCTCTAACAGTCAAGGAACGAGTAGATGGATTTAGAGAAAGATCACGACGTGTGATTTTTCCTTCAAAAGTACGATCTGGAATTGAGCGGCTCTTAAAGTAAACCGATTGGCCTACTTTCACTTCAGGAGCAAGGTTTTCAGGAACTTGGATTTGTGCTTCAAGACGGTCAATATTACCAACCACAGCAACAGGAGTACCAACAGTAACGTCGGCCCCTTCAGATAATAAAATACGAGTAACAACACCTGAGACAGGGCTGAGGATTGGTGCAGCAGCATAACGTGCACCCACTTCAAAACGATCAATAGAGACAACAGCTTGACCACGTCCTACCGATTGACCTTCAAGGCGGTTGAATCTGAGAACTTTCCCTGTTACAGGAGAAGTTAATTCAACTTCGTTCTCAGCTTTGATCTCTCCATAGAGATCCAAATATTTCTTTAAGGTACCAGCTTTGGCACTTCTCACCAAAACTGTGGTTCTAAGAGTATTATCTTGTTTATTTGATTTGTTGCCTGAAGTCCCTCGAAGGAATAAAAATCCCCCAAGTAATACGACAGCAATAATGATGATAAGTTTTTTCTTTGTCATCGAGACTTCTCCTTTAGGACTGGTAAGCCAATGCGAAATTTTCAATTATTTTATTCTTGAAGAAGTACAGGTTCTTCTTTAATGCTTATTTTGTGAATTTCTTCCACAAATAGAGGCAAATTATTAATCATAGATTGCAAGAAGAGTTTAGCACTAAATTCATTATACACAGCCAATAACAACTCACTACGAGCATTATTATAATCATTTTGAGTTTGATTGAGCTCGATCAAAGTAATTCGACCGTTACGATATTGACGTTGTGCAATCTCAAAAGCGCGCTTCGATTGTGTTTCACTAACTTTTAATGCTTCTACACTTTGTTTTAATTCTCTAATGGTCAGAAGATTGCTTTTAACTTCAATGATTTTTTGTTGTTCTGCGTCAAATAAGGCAAATTCAGCTTTTTTGATTTGTTCATTAGCAGATTTAACCTTGGATGCAGCGCCAGTTCCTGGAATCCAATCCAAAATAGGCACTCTAAGAGATGCCCCAAAGCTGTAATTACCTTCATATTTAGCATCACGGAATTCAGAAGCAGGTACATTCGCACCATAATTTGGGTTATAATTAAAACTGAGATCAATTTTTGGCATAATAGCAGCTCTTTGAACGCCTTTTTGATTTTTGGCATTCTCAAAAGAAGTTCTTAGCTGGGATAAAGCACTGTCATTAGTCAAAATAAAATTCAACGACTCTTGCTCATCAAAGGCAGAAAACTGAATATCAGCCACAGAAAAAATATCTCCCTCTAATAACAAATATTCATCAAACTTTTCTTTCCATCCAATATAACGATAAAAATCCTCTTGCGATACTAAGCGATTTTTTTCTGCACGATAATATTCAGGTTGTGCAGCGTAAAATTGTGATTGAGCTTGAGCGACATCATAATCTGACACACGACCGTTACGAAAATTAATTTGGGCAAATTCTAATTGAGATTTTAGTTGTTTCAAACGATCCACTGCAAGTTGTACTTCTTCTTGTTTGAGGATTTGGTCGTAGTAGCGAGTTACAGAATCTAAAACCACTTCACGAATTTTATTCGTATAAGAATTTTGAGCAGCTAAATAGTTTTCTTTTGCGATCTTGTGCGAATACATAGTGCCAAAACCATTAAATACTGTTTTTGATAAAGTAATAGAAGGCAAGACAAAGTTCATATACATCCCTTTGTCAGCCAAAGCATTACTAGAACCAAAATAATCTGTCAAACTCATCCCAAAGGTGGCCGACAATTCAGGAACATAAAAATCCTGAATAGAACCTATATATAAAGCTTTTGTGCTATCAAGCTCTTTTTTCGACTGAGCAAGCTCTTTGTTATTCAATACAGCTAATTCGATTACATTGGATAGCGTCATGAGATTTGTTTCTGAAGCCTGTGAAAATTTTACAGGCTCGTTCTTTGAAAGTAAGGTCTCGAGATCTGTAAATTCTGTATTGAGGAATAGACTCTGCGGTAAGTCTTGAGAAAAAGCAAGCCCATGCATAAACAAGAGCCCAAGAACAATTCTTATTAACATATTTTTTCTCTCCTAAGCATAACCCTATCGTATTTCTACTGATTGATTATACTCACCATATAAATATAATAACTTTTATTTTAATAATGTATAATATTCGTCAACCATTTGAATAAATTTTTCTCCCCTATCGACGTAGGATTTGAATTCATCAAAGGAAGCTCCACCAGGAGATAAAAGAATAATATCACCACTTTCACTAGCACTAATTGCGGCATAAAGTGCTTCTTTCATTGTTGCAAATATCGTGCCACAAGCCCAATTGTGATGAAATTCTTCAGCCATTTCACCAAATAAAAAGACTTTTTTTGTTGCCCCTTGCACAAGATCTTTCAAATGATCAAAGCTCACACCTTTAGATTGCCCACCAGCCAATAAAATCACGGGCTTATCAAAAGACTCTAAAGCAAGACGCATCGCTTGAGGTGTGGTAGCTTTGGTATCATTGTAAAACGAGACACCCTGATGCGTACCTATATATTGAAGACGATGCGGCACACCTTGAAATTGTTCTAAAGAATCAATAATATATTTATCTTGAATCTGCAAAGCCTTTGCTGCTAAAATAATCAACAAAGCATTCAATATATTATGTTTTCCACGAACTTTGAGACGTGTCACATCGAAAAACTTTTGATCATCGACAAAAATAAATCCAGCCTCATAATAACAATCGGCTTTTTCTTCATAAGCAAAATACTTTTTGGTAACAGAAAATTTATTAGTGTCTAATTGACTCAAAAGATCCTGCTTATTTAATAAGGCCACATCACTAGCATTTTGATTCGAAAAAATATTTTTTTTTGCATTAGCGTATTCTTCCATGCCGGAATAACGGTCTATGTGATCTTCGCTGATATTCGTGAGAAGTGCAATCTCTGGGTGAAATTGCTTAGTAGATTCCAACTGAAAACTCGACAATTCAACAATAAAAATGAAATCCTTATATTCATCATCAGCAAAATCAAAAATAGGCGTGCCGATATTTCCTGCAAGAACACATTTTTGTTGACGAGAAACAACATCCCCTAGCCAAGTCGTAACAGTGGTTTTGCCATCCGTACCAGTAATCGCTACGTAGCGACGATCTGGAAAACATTGATAAAAATATTCAATATCATTTAAAACTTCAACTCCACGTCTCAACGCCTCTTGAATGAGAGGAATCGCACGTGGAACTCCAGGACTGAGAAAAATTTGAGTAATAGGATACTTATCAAGTAAAGAAGTCTCTTGATTGCCTAATTCATTGATTATTTGCCCATCGATGCTTAATTGATCGAGGAGAGAAACTTTTTCAGAATTAGAAACTTTATCAGAGATAATCACCGTATTTTTCTTCAACAAAAATTTTGCCAAAGAAAATGAGGTTCGATTGGTGAAACCTAAAATTAAGATCATAATCACCTACAATTTTAAAGTGTAAATACTAATAATTATATTAATAACAGTATAGAACAAATCCCCATAAAAATCAATATATGATTAATGATGATAAATCTTGATTTTTAGTCATAGCCGATATATACTAAACAAAATACCTTTGGAAATATTATGTCGAAGAAAATGGTTTTAGTTATTGATGATGAAGAAAATATTAGAAACGGGCTTGTTTTAAGCTTAAAAAGTGAAAGCTACAACGTTCAAAGTGCCGAAAATGGAACAATTGGTCTTGAGAAGATTGGAGTATTGATGCCTGATGCGGTGATTTGTGATGTGAAGATGCCTGACATGAATGGATTGGATCTTCTTCAACAATCCAAATCAAAACACCCTCAAATTCCGATTATTATGCTTACGGGACACGCAGGTCTTGATGATGCTATTCACGCGATGAAACTCGGTGCTTATGATTTTTTGACAAAGCCTGTGCATTTGGATAAGTTATTTCCTATTATTGCACGTGCTATAAGCGATAATATTTCGTCCAGTACTCCATCTGAATTGAGTCCTAAAGAAATTTCTCAAGAACAAAATCATATGATCCTTGGGCAAGCACCCAAAACCCTTACCTTGATAGAAAAAGCCACCCAAATTGCTCCCACAGATGCGACGGTTTTGTTGCTTGGTGAGAGCGGTGTTGGAAAGGAAGTGTTTGCGTCGATGATCCATGCAAAAAGTAAGCGTGCTCAAAACACCTTTGTCAAAGTTCACTGTGCAGCATTGCCTGAAACCCTACTTGAGAGTGAATTATTTGGGCATGAAAAAGGAGCTTTCACAGGAGCTTTGAGTAGACGAAAAGGTCGTTTTGAACGTGCGGACGGCGGGACAATCTTACTCGATGAAATTGGCGACATCAGCCCTCAAGTCCAAGTCAAACTCCTTCGCATTCTCCAAGAAAAAGAATTTGAGCGTGTCGGGGGCGAAGAAACAATTTCTACAGATATCCGCATTATCGCAGCCACAAATAAAAATCTTCTCGAACTTGTCAAAAAAGGTGAGTTTCGTGAAGACCTTTACTACCGTCTTAATGTGATTGAATTGACAATTCCACCGCTCCGTGAACGAAAAGAGGATATTGAATTACTTGCCAATACATTTTTGAAGAAATTTTCAGAGAAATATGATAAAAAAGCTACTCATTTTTCTACAGAAGTTCTACAAAAATTTCAAGAGTATTCCTGGCCTGGAAATATAAGAGAACTCCAAAATGCCGTCGAAACAGCTGTGGTTCTTTCGATGAGTCAAGAGATCTCACTTGAGTCTCTTCCGGATAAATTCGCAAATATCTAATTCCATTTAAACAAATAAAAAGCTCTGCTTACGCAGAGCTTTTTATTTTATCAAGGCTTATACATTGCTTTTCAAAACAAGTACATTTAATTATCGTACTTTTTGCCTCAGACTTTAATACTTTTTACTAAAAAATCAATAAAAATCGATTTTTATAACTCTTCATCAATAAATGTTTTGTTCCAGGGAAGAAAACTTCTTTCTTTCAAGGTACGAATGATGACTTTTTTGCGCTCCAAAAGATCCTTTTCTCTAATCAAAACCACATTTCCTGTTTTGAGATCATTATGATATTCGTTAAAAAGAAGATCTTGGATGATATTAGTTGCAAAAGGATTCTTTTCACGGTAATCAAATTCAGGAGAGATAAACTCCGTAAAAGGTGTTACAAAAAAGATGATGTCATAGATCTTATTATGTTCTAAACATTCGCTTTCATATTCATTAAAATAATGAGTTACTTTTTGGTTTTTGTAGGCAAGATCTTTGATATCTTCATAAGGAAATCTTGAAAGTCCATGCTTGAGATAAACAGAATAATCAAGATAAGACCTATCTGCTACCATTTGTGTGTTAAGAGAAAGTGCTTTTTGCTCACACTCTATTTTTTTTCGAAGGATTTGCGTTTCAAAATCTAAAAGATCTGTTGGAGAATGGAGTTGAAATCCGTTTTCCAAAAACTCTCTCGCAAATTCAGGAATGTAAGTAACATCAAGCGTCGATGCCAACCATGTTGCAAGAGTCGTCTTCCCAATTCCATGAGTCCCTGTAAATGCAATTTTCATAATCCCTCCATCAATCCTTATATTTTAAATTTATTCGGTTTTAAGCAATAATTTTGCAACGATATCCTTCGCAATACGAGCTGAACCTCCCGCTTCACCCATACGCTCCTTCCCGAGAAGTCCAAGTTTTTCTTGGCTACTTGGGCTGTGGAGGAGGTTTTGAAGTACAGAAGCAACGTTAGTGTATTTTTCTACATAAACAAATCCCTCACCAAGGAGTTTTTGATTTGCAATCATACGTGCATGACAACTTTGTGGGCCAGCACCTTTGAAACCAATAACAGGTTTTCCAAGTCCAACAATCTGCTCTGTCCCTGTTCCTGCCAAACTTACAGCAGTGTAACAAGAGGCAATCACAGTATCAAATGAAGAATTAGGGTAGAGATAGATTTCGGTTCCCCCATTACGAGCAACAGAAACTTTATCGTCAACTTTACTTACTGTCCAATCATGTGCTTCAAAAACAGCATTTACTTTTTTACGATCCAAACTATCTGCAATTAACATAGCCCAGTGCACCTTTGTTACAATAGGTCTAAAGAAAGGTAACATCATCGCAATATTTTTATAAGCCTCATCACGACTTCCAGGTAATAGCGCAACGATCTTGTCGTCTTTTTGTAAAGGAGTGGTGTTCGGATCAAAAAGATCTTGGATCATATTCCCATAATATGCAGCGTTAATACCGTATTCTCTAAAGTTATCAGCAGTTACTTGGTCGCGTGGATAAGAAATTGTTGCATGTTTTTTAATATATTTTTTCTCAATTCTAAAGTGAGATTGAATATAATCGGATTTGGCAGTTGGGATGAAGACCAAAGGTACTTTTTGCTGTTTACAGACGTGTGCACCGATCATCATCAACAAGAAATCCCCCACCACAATAACACTAGAAAGATAGTAATTACCCCACTTCACAAGGTAATCTCTCAATTTGAAAGGCACAGAGAAAGCTCCGGCATTCATATCGTTAAAGAAACCGCCCAAAGATTTAGTTGGGAAACCACCTGAAGGAGTAACCCCCCCTGCAAAGAAAGTCGCAAAGCCCTTCTCTTGGAACCACTTACCAGAACTCACTAAAGAGCCGCCGATAAGTTGGTATTCGTTATCTTTACCGTGTTTTTTTAATTCCTTAACGATTTCTGACATCAGATTCGCAGCTATCATCTCTTCGGCATAGCCATTTGCAATAACACAAATTATTTTTTTTGTCATAATAAAGTCCTCAGCTTTCTGTATTTTAAAATGATATTGAAGATTGTAATATTATATAGTATAATAAGAAAAATCTTCATTTTAAGGATCCCAAATGAAACATCGAATCATTTTCTGGATATCTATTGTATATAGTAGTTTATTTGCTCTGTTATTTTTAGTGGTACAATCAAATCAATTTCTGACTCTTCGTACTCACAACATACCAAGCGTCCCTGCAGCGATACTTATCATCACAGCGGTTCTTGCCATTTTAATCCTGAGTATCAAACTCTTCTCCAAATATTCATTACGAGAAAAAGCTTTTGGTGTGTCATTGGTATTTACGGTATTGATGAGTCCTTTTGGGGATTATTGTCTGCCATTTTTAGGTTTGGCTATTATTTTTATGATTGACGCTACCTTGCTTAAAAAACTCTTCTTTTCCTATGATCGTTTAGATTATAGCTGGTCAGTATTTTTAGCATGGTGTATTTTTGTTTCTTTTTCTGCTCAAATCGACAAGACTTCGTCCTTTGGAATGACGGCAGCTTTATTTGGCTACGGCGTTTTGTTTAAAATATTTCGTCATGCGGACATTGATAAAAAATTCTTAAAGATTGCCGTTCGCTTATTTGCAGTAAGTCTCAATGTGGTGATTTTGTTTGCACTTTATCAAAAAAATCTCAATCAAGACATCAACCTTTTCGGATTAAAAATTCAATCTCAAGGCTATCCAGGAATCGCATCTTTTATGAGTAATTGGCCTGCAAACACTGCTGGATTCCTTGTGATGAGTTTAGCAATTATGGCATACCAAAGCTTCACAGTGATCTATTATCAAAAATCTATCTTCAGACAACTCTTCTTTTTAGGAACATCTACAATTATTTTGATAGGAATGCTTGCTACAGAAACAAGAATGGCAATTCTTTTTGTGATAGGATTTCTTTTTAGTTTTGTGATTTATTATCCTTTCAAAAAATTCCGAAAACAGCGCTTTATTTTATTATTGTTGCCGATTTTACTCATGCCATTACTCGCGACAAAATCAACAAAATGGCAAGAAACCTTGACCAAACCTCTTCAACAGGCAACGATCCAAGATCGTATCCACCAAAATCAATATGGCTTCAAACTTTGGCAAGAACAGCCTATTAAAGGTGTAGGACTTTTAAACTTTAGATATTTTTACGATCAGTATGGTGAACCTATCATCAAAAAACTTCGTCCAGGGCATGGTCGTGTGGAATTTTTGCATAATATCTATATGAGCATGCTTGTCGAGACTGGTGCGATAGGATTGTATCTATTTTTGATTGCTATCTTTGTCTTAGCGCGAAAACTCTGGAAAAAAGAACGCCTTTTTGCTTTGTGTTTTTTAGCCGGCATTCTCACAGCAGGGCTAGTCGATGGTTGGCTCTTTGTGTTGCGATTTTCGTTGATGATGTTTATGATTTTGGGGTACAGCTATCAAGTAAAATTTAAATCTCCAAAAGCTTAGCACTTAACAAGCGAATTGTTCTTTGCACAGAAAATTGTGCTGCCCTTTCTTTACCTTTGATACAAAGCTCTTTTCTCAGATCTTTATCTTGAGAAAGGAGCTTTATTTTTTGTGCAATATCTTGAGGATCGTGAGGGTCGGCGTAAAGTACCGCATCTCCACAAACCTCTCGATGCGTTGGAATATCCGATAATAAGACAGGGCAACCACAACTCATCGCCTCTAAAGCAGGGAGACCAAAACCTTCATAAAACGAGAGATTCGCAAAGAAAAGTGCCCCTTGATAATGTGCCAAAAGCTCATCATCTGCACAACGACCTAGAAATTGAATCTGAGGGTGTTCTTCTAAATTAATATCAGCAAATGACTTACCTTTATCCCCCACTAAAAAGAGTGAAGTATCTTCTAAGCCACTCGCGACAAATCCCTTTATTAAAGAAGAGATATTTTTTCTTGGTTCTATGCTCGAAACAGAAAGAACATATGGATTATCGGATTCTGTTTTCGGCACATGAGGAATTTTGTTTAAAAATTGTTCATCAAGCCAAAGAGGCAACACAAGGATTTTTTGAGGATCAATACCAAGATAACGCACAATTTCAGACTTTGAGAATTCACTCACTGTCATCACAAAACGACTTTTCTTGATAATTTTTGGGATGAGAAATTTATAGTAGTAGACAAAAGCTTTACTGAACCACTCGGGGTAGGACAAAAACGCCACATCATGAAGCATGACAGCTTGATTTTTAGCCCCAAATAGCGGTGCCGTATTACCAAAATTGAGTAAGAATTCCTTTGTTTGAGTGATTTTTTGAGGCAAAGCAATCTGCTCCCAAAAAATATTATAAGGCTTTTTTGAAGCTAGTAATTCTTGATGAGGAAATTTTTCATAACTTTCTACAAGATCCTCAGGAGTATAGACTGTGAGATCAAAACGTTGATCTTTGAAAAGTTCTTTTGACATATTGTAAGCAACACGTTGTACGCCTGTCATTTTTTGAGAAAGAAATCGCCCATTGATTGCTATTTTCATGATTGAAGCCCCTTAACTAAGGTAGAAACGACATAAGTAATATCTTCCTCACTCAATCCTAAATGCAATGGCAAGGTGATCTCATTTTGATATTGAGCGACGGCATGAGGGAAGTCCCCTTGTCCATGATAGTCTGCACAACTCATCAAATGTAAGGGCTTGTAATGCACATTCACGGAAACGCCGTTTTGGAAACAGTGATCCATGAGTTGATTTCGTTTTGTGGTGTCAAAATTTTTGATTCGTAAAGGAAACAGATGACAACTAGAGCTATCTACATGCTCAAAGATTTCCGCATCCTTCATCAGTAATTGATCATAAGGAGCCAGCAACTCTTGATATTTTTTGAAGAGAGAACGACGTTTTTGGAGAATTTCTCCATAACGTGCTAATTGTGAGCGACCTAATGCCGCAGCGATATCTGTCATATTATATTTGTACCCAGCACAAATAATATCATATTCCCACTGGTTACCTAAAAACTTATCTCTAGCACTTTTATTTTGACCGTGAAGGGAGAGAGATTTGAGTTGTTGTTGAAAAGCAATATCCAAAGCCTCATCTCCAAAACTATTCATAGATAAAGCACCGCCTTCAGCAGTAGTGAGATTTTTCACAGCATGAAAAGAATATACAGCCATGTCCACTCCCGAATCCAAAAAACGAGATCCAAGGGCATGTGCCGAATCCACCAAAATGAGTGGTCGACCAAGAGCTTCTTGAAATTGATTGGAAGGAGAAAAGCGCTGGGATAATCGTGATTTATCCCATTGATAATGAAAAGCTGTCGAATAGTCTACAGGCATGATGGCTTTTGTCTTAGAGGTGATTTTGGAGTAGACTTCTTCTGGATCAATAAAAAATGAATCCTTCTTCACATCGACAAAAACAGGCTTTGCACCTGCGTGGAGGATCACATTAGCACTTGCCGCAAAGGTATAAGGCGTCGTAATCACTTCATCACCCTCACCTATACCCATTGCTTTTAAAGCGATAAAGAGCCCTGCTGTCGCAGAATTAAAAAGATGAGAATAATGCGCTTTGTTATAAGAAGTAAGTTCCTGAGCAAATTGCTCACACTCGTTCCCTGTAGTAATCCACCCAGAACGCAGAACATCGACTACCCTTTGAATATCATCTTCACTAACATGAGGAGGAGAAAAAGGAATATTTTTTTTCATAGCAGTGCCTATTTTTTGGAGATTGATACGTAACGAGAGACGTAGGTATCAAAAAGTTTCATTATTTCTTCTTTGGTGCCTGTTTTGGCTTTTTCGGAACAATCTTGCATAATGTGTTGAAGTTCTTCAAGAGACCAAAGAGGGCTCTCATCTGACAAAATCATCAGTTTTTCGTAAGGAGATGGGATAATCTTTTCAAAGGAATGCACAAGCTCTTCGGAGAATTTTTCCCCACCACGATTACCGATGATTTGAATATCTTTAGGAGTAATTTTCGCCCCAGCAAAATCAAATAAACGTTGAATGATCGTATCTAAAGAAATCGGATAGCCCATATCAAGGGAGAAGAGATTGCCTTCTTTCATTGTACCAGCAAGTAGCACAAGCTCCACAGCTTCATCAACGGACATAAAATAACGCATCATATTTTTATCCGTAACTGTTAAAGGAAGATTTTGTGCCATTTGCCCGATAAAGGTAGGCACGACGCTCCCCGTGGATCCAAAAACATTCCCAAAACGCACCGTAGAAAATTTGATTTCAGGGAGAATAGAGTCCATAGAAAGACAAATCTTTTCAGCGATACGTTTGGAAGCTCCTAGTGTGGAGCTAGAATTGACAGCCTTATCAGTAGAAATCAACACAAATTGCTGGATCTTCGCCTCACAAGATGCTTTGATTGTATTATAAGTGCCGATAATATTTGTTTTGATGGCTTCTTCGGGATTGTGTTCTAAGATAGGGACATGCTTATGTGCTGCAGCGTGGAATACAATGTTTGGGGAGACAGTTTTCATCACGGAAGTGATCTTTTCTTCGTCTCTAATATCGCCCAAAATAAATTGAAAACGCTCATTAGTACGGTAGTCCTTGATGAGATCATGGGCACTATTTTCGCCATTACCATAGACAACAACTTTTTTGACAGGCAAATCCAAAAGATGCTTCACAAGATGTGATCCGATGAATCCTTCCCCTCCCGTTACGAAGACCACTTGATCTTGATAGAAATGTGAAAGTGTTGGGACGGAGCTAGGAGCTTCTTCCCTTGAAACAATATCAGAGAATTTTGGAGGAGAAACAACGAGCGATTGTTTTATTAAAGAAGAAAGAGAAAGAATTCGAAATCCTTCTTCTTGGAGTTTTTGGAGTTCTTCGGATTCTGGTTCTTGAGAAAGAAAACAGATTTTGGTCTCAGATCCTGTTAATTTTGATAAATCTTGAACGTGGTTAATTTTGTTTAGTGCTAAGATATCTTTATCATCTGCAACGACTAATATTTTCATGCTCATCCTACTCAGATACTTTTTTGGCTTCCTCTAAATCAGAGAAATGGATTTTTTCTTTACCGATGATTTGGTAATTTTCATGACCCTTTCCAGCAATCAAGATCACATCACCAGAATTGGCAAGGCTATAAGCTAATTTGATTGCTTTGGCTCTGTCGATTTCTCGATGAACATTGGTCAAATCTGCAAATCCTTTCATCACATCATCAAGGATTTTTTCAGGATCTTCGGTGCGAGGATTGTCGGAAGTGGCAATAATGATATTACCTTTTGCGACAGCTTGAGCCATGAGAGGGCGTTTGATAGGGTCTCTATCCCCACCCGCTCCAAAGACAATCAGTGATTTATTATTTGGGGAGAGGGTTGCTTGCACGGTTTCGACAGCTTTTTCAAGAGCATCAGGTGTGTGAGCATAGTCGATTAAGAAGGTAACATTATTGGGAGAAATATATTTTTCCAAACGGCCAGCCACAGTGATCCCGCCTATAGCTTCAAGAACAGCCTCCTCTTCAATGCCTAAATGCATCAAGACCATGATTGCCATACTTAGATTGTAGACGTTAAAAAGGCCTAATAAGTCGGACTCGATATCAAGGATTTCATTATCTTGCTGGATGGTAAAGGATGTGTTTTCAACGCTTTGAATAATATTATCAACTCGACAAGTTGCCGTTTTTTCCATAGAGAGAGTAGCAAAAGGAATCTTATCTGTCATAAGAATATCAGCGAGACGTTGTCCATAAGTATCATCGACATTAATGAAAGCCTTTTTATTAAGCTTAGTTGATCTAGCTAATAAATGAGTGAACAAATATTTTTTCGCAGCAAAATATGACTCAAAATCTCCATGATAATCCAGATGATCTTGAGTAAGATTGGTGAAACACACTGCATCAAAAGAAACATCTTCTACACGCCCCATACTAAGAGCGTGGGAAGCTACTTCCATGACAAGGTATTTGATCCCTTGATCAACAGCTTTTCTGAGGAAACTCATTAATTCGATAAGATCCGGGGTGGTATTTGGAGCCTCAACACTTACAGAACCAATGCTCCACTCCACAGTCCCAAAAAATAATGTTTCATGACCAAGTTTTTGGAGAGCTTTATTGATAAGGGTGGCTGTGGTGGTTTTTCCATTAGTCCCTGTAACACCGATAATGCACATTTCTTGATCAGGATGACCATAAAATTTGTGAATTAATTGGGCAGATTCTTGTTTAAGGTTTTTTGCAGTAAAAAAGATCCCCTCAAGATTTTGAAATTCAGTAGCTCTTTTTTCATCGATTAAAAAAGTTCTGCATCCATTTTCATAAGCATTGGAAATATATTGATGGAGATCCTTTTCAAAACCTGTATAAGCGATAAAGAGTGTGTCTTCAGATGCTTTACGAGAATCATTAGTAATATCAAGAATCTCACGATCTTGCATAATTTTTTCACCAGGAAATAATAAAGACAATAACATAGCTGCCTCTCCAAAAAATAGGATAAAATATTAATATACCCTTACATTATAAAATAAGCTCAAAAAAATCGCAACGAAAAAGGGGGTATGGGCAAATTGACAAAAAAAGGCAGATCTCATATAATATGTACTCTATGAGAAATAATTGGGAGAAGTTCCATTGATAGAAGAAAACATCATCAACCCAAATAAACAATCCGATGACAAAGACGATTCCCTTCGTCCTCAGCGATTAGCAGAGTTTGTCGGACAAAGTAAAATCAAACAAAACCTCAGTATCTACATCGAAGCAGCAAAAAAACGAAATCAAGCTATGGATCACGTCCTTCTATATGGGCCTCCAGGGCTTGGGAAAACTACGCTTAGTCATATTATTGCAACGGAATTAGACGCTCCCATCAAGATCACATCTGCCCCTACTCTGGAAAAACAAGGTGATCTCATGGCACTATTAACGACTTTACAAGAGGGCGAAGTGTTGTTTATAGATGAGATCCATCGCCTCAAAAAAACTCTTGAAGAAATTTTATACTCTGCGATGGAAGATTTTAAGGTTGACATTATGATTGGGGAAGGGACTGGTGCCAAAACCTTATCGTTTGCGATTCCTCGTTTTACCTTAATTGGTGCAACAACAAGAGCTGGATCCTTATCCGCACCTCTTCGGTCTCGTTTTGGGATTATCGAACGTATGGAATTTTATAACGAAGAAGAGCTATCTCAGGTTATCACCCGTTCTTCACACATTTTGAATATTCAACTTAATGATTCTGGTGCTCATGAGCTTGCGCGAAGATCTCGTGGCACACCTCGTATTGCGAATAGATTGTTGAGGCGTGTTGCGGATTTTGCCCTCGTCGCGAACATTGAAACCGCTGATGATGCGTTCATTGCAGACACGCTTGAAAAACTTGAAATTGACAGTGAAGGTTTGGACACCATAGATAGAAAAATGCTCCAAATCATTATAGAATATTATCATGGTGGGCCTGTCGGTGTGTCAGCATTAGCTGCAACGCTGAATGAAGAAATTGAGACGCTTGAGGATGTGATTGAGCCGTATTTGATCCAAAAAGGATACTTGCAACGTACGCCTCGCGGACGATCTGCCTCGTTCAAGGCTTACGATCATCTCAAAATGAATCATTTATTGAAAGAAGACAAATCTGATGATTCATTGTTTGATTCATAAAATTTTTCAAATAATTTACCTCAAAGGATTGATATTTTTCAGACAATCCTGTATAATACAAAGATATTACGAATTATTAATTTTTTGTATGGCTGCACAAAAATTGATAATGTGCCAAAAAGTTTAGGAGAATCTGAATGCGTAAAAATGGACCTAAAGTCAAAATCTCTCGTTATTTAGGGATTGCTATCACAAAAAAAGCTGCTAAAGTCATGGAAAAAAAGCCTTACGGACCAGGTCAAGCTGCCGCAACCAAAAAATTCCGTGGTAAAATGTCTGTCTATAAAACACAATTGTTAGAAAAACAAAAAGTTCGTGCTCAATATAATATCTCTGAAAAACAAATGAGAGATAATTATAAAGAAGCAACACGTTTGGACGGAAACACTGTGGAACTCTTAGCTCAACTTCTCGAGCGTCGTTTAGATGCTTTTGTTTACAGAGCTGGTTTCGCACCAACAATCTATGCTGCTCGTCAAGCTGTTAACCATGGTCACTTCTTGGTTAATGGTAAAAAAGTCAATATTCCTTCTTACCGTTTGAGATTGACAGACGTTGTTTCTTTAAAAGAAAAGTCTAAAAATAAAGAAGTTTTCCAAAACGCTGCTAACGACGGTTCCGTAGTGATCCCAGCTTACATCGAAAGAGATACTTCCAAAATGCAAGCTAAATTAGCTTACTACCCAACACGTGCTGAAGTACCTGTAATTGGTGACATCGCACTTATCATCGAGTACTACTCAAAATAATCATTACATTCAACACTCAACCAGAAAGGGAAGCATCGTCTTCCCTTTCTTCTAATTTTAGAGGTTTTATGAATCACTTCGTCAATCTTCATACTTTTTCTCACTATTCTGTTCTTCAAGCTATCCCCACAATCGATGAGTTAATTGATGCTGCTGAAAAAAATGAACAACCAGCTATTGCCTTGACCGATTACAACAATATGTTTGCTGTGCCTGAATTCCGCAAGAAATCCAAAAAAGTTAAAGCAATCTTTGGGGTAACTCTCGACGTGATGCAACAATCTCGTTTTTCCTCTCAACGTAAAGAAGACCCACCTATCACAAAATTCACCATTGTCCTTCTAGCTAAAAACATTAATGGATACCAAAATCTCCTAAAAATCTCATCTCAAGGTTATGATGATGGATTTTTTGGACGTTTCTGCGTGGACAAAACTCTCCTCGCAAAGTTTCCTGAAGATATTCTTGTACTTTCTTCTGATCATACGGGCGAATTGTATCATTATGCGTTGAAAAATGATACGGCAAAGATGGAAGAGTGTGTTTCATTCTATCAAGAGACATTTGGTAAAGAGAACTTCTTCATCGAAATTCAAGATAGAAATATCAGCGAAGATAAAATTGCGAATAATATCTTGATTTCCTTTGCCAAAGAAAGAAATATCCCTCTTGTTGCCACCAATCCTGTCAAATACATCAACCGTGAAGATCATAAATTGCTTGAGATTGTTTCTTGTATTAAAGAAAAAGACTTTATCACGGATCAAACCCCAAATGAAGGGCCTTATTATTTTCGTTCTACAGAAGAGATGTGCGAATTATTCCAAAACATCCCCGAAGCGATAGAAAATACCGTGAAAATTGCCGACATGTGTCATGTGGAATTTCCTGAAGTCGAGGATCAGAGTCCTATCTATCCTATCCCAGAAGGTATGACAGCTGGCGAGTATCTTAGGTATAAAAGTAAAAAAGAACTAGCTGAAAAATTAAACGGCACACTCCCAAAAGAATACGAAGAACGTCTCGATTGGGAGTTGGATACAGTCTGTGAGATGGGCTTCCCAAACTACTTCCTCGTGGTGAGTGATTTTGTCCAATTCGCAAAACGAAACGGGATCCTTGTAGGGCCTGGTCGTGGTTCGGCAGCAGGAGCCTTGCTTAGTTACGCTGTTGGTATTACAAACGTTGACCCTCTCCGCTATGATCTGCTCTTTGAACGTTTCTTAAATCCAGAAAGGGTTTCCATGCCCGATATTGATATTGACTTTGAAGACGACAGACGTGATGAGGTCAAGGAATACCTACGCTCTCACTACGGAAATGATAAAACAGCAGATGTCGTTACCTTTGGTTATAACAAGGCGAAAGCCGTCCTCAAAGACGTAGGTCGTGTGCTTGAGATTCCTCTCCCTCGTGTGAACCAGATCTCAGGTATGGTAGAGGCAAATGAATATCTCGGTGATCAAGTACAAAAGATCGCCGACCTCAAAGCTATCGTCGAAGGATCCAACCTCAAAGAAAAACAATGGATAGAGTATTCTGTTCAATTAACAAACCGTATCCGAAACCTTGGCACGCATGCTTCTGCCTTGATTGTTGCAAAACAATCCCTCAGCAACGTCATTCCACTTTTCAAAGACCGCTCCAATACAACGACAACTTCCTTTGAAGGGAAATATCTTGAAGAGAATGGCTTGCTCAAAATGGATATTTTGGGATTATCAAACCTCTCCATCATTCGTGATTGTGTAGAAAAAATCTATCAGAATCACCAAGTTTGGATTGATTTGGATAAAATCCCTCTCGATGATGAAAAAGTATTCGACATGTTTAGTGCTGGTTTCACCGCAGGTATTTTTCAATTTGAATCTGCTGGCATGACAAACTACATACAACAACTAAAACCGACATCCGTCGAAGATCTCATTGCGATGAACGCACTCTATCGTCCTGGTCCTATGGATAATATTCCTAGCTTCATTGATCGAAAACAGGGTCGTGAAGAAATTGATTGTTATCACAAAAATCTCGAACCTGTCCTCAAAAACACCTACGGTATTATTGTTTATCAGGAACAGGTGATGCAGATCGCTCAGGTATTATCAGGCTTCTCGCTTGGTGAAGCGGATATTGTCCGTCGTATCATGGCAAAGAAAAAACCTGATGAACTTGAAAAAATCCGCCCACAATGGGTAAGTGGAGCTGTCGATCGTGGTTATGACGAAAAGTTGGCAACACACCTTTTTGAGCAATTGATTCCATTCTCTAACTACGCCTTTAACAAATCACACGCTGCCGCATATTCGATCTTAGCATATCAAATTGCTTGGCTTAAGGCTCACTACCCAGCTGAATTCATGGCATCATTAATGAGTTCAAATATGGGAAGACATGAGGATATACAAAAATATATCGGTGAAGTGCGAAAGCTCGGCATCGAAATCCTCACTCCAGACATTAATAAGAGCCTTTATCATTTTAGTGTAGAAGAAATCTGGGAAAACGGTGAGAGACGTCTTGCGATTCGTTATGGACTTGGTGCCTTAAAAGGTGTAGGAGAGCAGGCGATCAAAGAAATCGTCAACGAACGCACTTGGGGAGGAGATTTCACATCTATTGAAGATTTTGTAGAAAGAACCGCCCACCAAAGTGAAATCCGTAAGGCCTGTCTTGAAATTTTAATCAAAGCTGCTGCTTTTGATCATTTACTTCAAAATGGAGATCTTCTTCTTAACAAAGCAATCTATCTTGACTCGAATAATCTCAATTCTTTATATCAAAAATTTGAGAAAAAAGAAGTGGAAGAGAATACTTTTAATCTTTTTAGCTCGGAAGAGATCGAAGCTGCTTCCTCAGAAACACTCCAAACCAAACATATCACCCCCCTCACGTTCGAGCAAGACTTCCAAAATGAGATGAAAACCTTTGGGTTTTATTTCACAGGAAAAATCTTTGAAGAGATACAGAAAAAAGTCGGTGTGATCAGCACATATAAAGACATCTTAAAAGATCGCCTCCCTATCTCGACTCCATTATCAGCGCTAGGCTATATTAGCGATGTGCATATTGTTGCAAATAATCGACGCTCTTGGGGAAAATTCATCCTCAATACGGATCAAGAAAGTTTCTCCTTCTTCTTATTTAGTGATAAACTTGCTCAATTTGAAACATTCATCAAAGAAGGAATGTTTGTTTTGGCAAGGATGATAATCAGCAAAAATAGCAGAAAAGATACGATAGAATATGAACTCACACAGCTGACGCCTGTCGGCGATGGTTTTTCGGTACGATCTCAAGAACTGCATATTATTTTAGAAAACCAAAACCGATCCGACGACTTTGATCAATGGGCTCAAGAATTACAACAGCTCAGTAGACAAGATCATCGTGCTGACGCGCAGACAAAATTAGTATTTCATTTGGCATCAGGAAGTACTATCAAAACACTTCGTAGCCCAAATTTTTATACAGTGCACAGATCTGAAAAATTATTTTCATTGCTGAATAAAAACTTCATTCAATATTATTGGTTTAGCTAAAAAAACACCCTCATACGAGGGTGTTTTTATTATTTTTCTAAAATGGATTCGATGATCTGACCGAGTTTTTCTCCAGCTGTATTAGCTTGATGAACAACATCGCTATGTTCGAGAACAGCACCTGGTAATCCCGCAGCACAGTTTGTGATCATTGAAAACGCAAAAACGTTCATTTTGTAGAAACGAGCCATGATAGTTTCCATTACGGTAGACATCCCCACAGAATCTCCGCCAATTTGTTGGAAATGACGAACTTCTGCAGGAGTTTCATATTGAGGGCCTAATGTAGAAACATAGACGCCTTTTTTGATTTGGAATTTTTGATTCAACTCATCAAATAAAGAAACATTGTAAGCATTCTGCATATCGACAAAACGCTCATTACCTTCTATCCCTTCAAGTGGTGAGAAAAATTGAGTTTTGATATGATCTTCAATCATCATAATATCACCAGGTTTAAACGTTGGATTCAAACCACCAGCAGCATTAGTAACGATTAATGTTTTTGCACCAAGTTCCGCCATCACAGCGACAGTAAACGCCGATTGAAAAGCGCTATACCCTTCGTACATATGCATACGACCCTGAACAAAAGCCACCATTTTTCCGTGTTTTTCAATAATAATAATACGACTTTTATGACCAGCAACGCTAGAAGCACTCATGTGGGGAATCTCGGAGAAAGGAATACAAATTTCATTCTCATATTTATCTGCTAAATGAGATAATCCAGATCCTAAAACGACAACAGTATCAACATGTGAAACATTGTGTTTTTTAATTGCAGTGACCGCTTCTTGAATAGCAACTTTATTATATTTCATACCAAACTCCTAAATACTATTAAAAATCAGCAACAGCATCTTCATCAAGATCTGCATTACTGGAAACATTAGAAACATCATCACAGTCTTCTAAGGCATCAACTAATTTCAAGAAAGATCTTGATTTATCTGCATCGAGTGCAACTTTATTTTGAGGAATTTTTGTAATTTCAGAGCTTGTTGGTTCAAATCCAGCATTTTTTAATGCATCCATAACAGAAGCATATTCTTCAAAGGCTGTGAAAACTTCTGTTACATCACCTTCAGTGACAATATCATCAGCTCCAGCCTCAAGAGCCGCTTCCATCAAGGCATCCGCATCGGCATTTTCAAACACCAAGTATCCTTTCGTATCAAACATCCAACCAACACATCCTGGCTCCCCAAGATTTCCATTAAATTTTGAGAAGATTTTTCTAATATCGGCAGCTGCACGATTTTTACTATCTGTTGTTACATCAACGATAAGCGCTACACCACCAGGTCCATAACCTTCATAAACGAAGGATTCGTAAGATACACCTTCCAACTCGCCTGTACCACGTTTGATAGCACGTTCGATATTGTCTTTAGGCATATTTGCGCCTCTTGCTTTATCGATAGCAGCACGAAGACGTACATTAGTTGCAGGATCTCCGCCACCATCTCTAGCTGCAATAATAATATCTTTTGCTAATTTTGAGAATAAATTTCCACGCTTTGCGTCTTGTGCACCTTTTCTGTGCTTAATATTTGCCCATTTACTATGTCCAGCCATAAAAACCTCTTAGGAGTAATGTTCTTAAAATTAGATAAGGGTGACCTTCCGATCACCCTTATCAGGTTGTATTTAATAATATATCTAAAATTATTGAGTTACAGGAGCGTCCATTCCAGCAGGAACTTCTGAGCTTGTTGTAGGTTCAACAGCAACTTCTGGTGTATAAGTTGGAGCTGCATCGTACTGAGAAATAGGAGCTGTTTGAGTTCCTAATACAGAAGCTTGGTCATAATTAGAAGACTCTTGGTCACCGAGGTAAGAAACTTCACCTGTTGGTGCAAGCATATCTACTACTACACTATAAACTACTTCAGCACTTTCATTACCAACAACGTCCATAGCTTTTACTTTAACGTCATAGTTACCAGCTTTTTTCAATTGAATACCAATAGCATCATCATATTCTTGGAATTCACTGTCGTTAACTGCAAATAAAACTTTTTCAACTGCTGTTTCAGCATCTACAGCTGTTACAGAGATAGTACTCTTAGAAGAAATATATCTGATTCCGTCTCTTTCGAAAACTTTATCAGCAAAGATACTTACTGTTGGAGCTGTCGCATCAACAAACACTGCTGTTGATTTGATAGGTGAAATGTTGCTCACCATATCTAAAGCTCTATAACGAAGTGTCATAAGAGTTGTGTTGGAAACACCTAATTGAGCGAATGTTACATTATTTCTAAAACGCTCAAATGAAGCGTTTTCGTTTGTTGCAAATTCAACATAAGCAACACCTGTTGTATCGTCATGATGTCTGAAAGAAATTTGAGCATTTGGCCCAACAAATGTGTAACCAGAGCTAATATAAGGCTTTGGTGAGAATTGGATATCGAGAATACGTGGTGCTGTTGCATCAACAACGATATCGTAAGTTTTGGAATAGGATACATTTCCAACATGGTCAACAAACTTGTAGCTGATGCTGTGCTCGCCTTCTTTATCAAAAGAAATAGCACCTTTATAAGGATTGTAAGCACTACCATCAACGGAAACAAAAATATCTTTCACGCCTGATTGTTCATCCACACCTTCTACTTTAAAACGAGCGAATGGTGATGCAAAGAATACATCATCTTGAGTAATTGTGTAACCCACATTTTCAACAGTCATACTATCTGCGTTAGCTTCAACGATTGTTGAACCTGCATTTGTTTCTGTAGCATTGGTGAGATCTTGTGCAGCGACCGGTTCAGTTGTTTGATCTTGAGCATATGTCTGTACAGCCATCATTAGTACAGCTGCAATAAGCCATTGTTTTTTCATCTTGAGAATCCCCTCTATGATTTTTGATCTATTATTTTGTGTTTTGTCGTTTTAGATAGTCATCAAGGAAGTCTTTTTCTTCGCCTTCCAAAATACCCATCACATTAATAGTGTAATAAATTTCTTCATTAACATGTAGAACGCCTGAGATCATCTTCGCGTCACGTTTATTAGTGTCATAGATATCTTGCATATCGGTATCAGATACGGTAATAATCTGATCCAAAGTATCCACCAATAAACCTACCAATGTCTCTTCAATTTGAACAATTAATAGTTTAAAAGAAGTTTTCAAAATATTCGCACGACGTTTTTCAAACTCTTGATCCACAGCATTCTCATTGATAATTACTGTACTTTCAGAAGTCTTTAAACGACGTTCATCTCCTTGAAAAAGACCATGATATGCCAATTTTTTCTGGATAGATAACACAGGAATTACCTTACCTGCGTGATTGATAATCCCTTCCACAAAAGATGGAAAATTAGGGATTTTTATAAGAGATTGTTCTCTGATAACTTTTTTGATGTCCATAATATTAATACAATATTTAACACCAGCAACCTCAAAAGCGCCATATTGTCTTTCCATAACGTAACCTACCATATAAGGGAGTGCAGACAGGGGTTTCAAAGCGAATGACTAACTATATATGTTATTATATAGTCTTTCAAAAAAAAAAGCAAGATTTTTTAAGAATTAATTTACTACAAGCACAAAATTTAGTTGAAATTTAAGATCAAAACATCTCTTCGACCAACTCGTTCACCATCAACATCAATAGAATAAGTCCACAAAATATCACGAAGCGTGGAAACAAATGAAAACGGTAAGCCTTGATGATAGATTGGAATGTTATTCAATAAAGGTGAAACCAAGATCCTCGTCTGTCCACCTACTCTTTTCTTACTTAAAAAATCTGTGAAAGCTCGCGGTTGCCGGCTTAGAAAACCTCTCCGAGCATTGTAGACATTTTGAATCAATTGAGAAACAGATTCTTCATCGGTTGAGAAAATAAAGTGATTTTCAACGATACCTATCCATAATTTTATATCGTTAAACTTAAATCCATAAATATTTTGAGTGAAGAGTGACTTCTGTTCAACTTTCATTCCTCTCGCTCTCATTTCACGGATAAAAGCCATCAAAAATTCTCGTACAGCACCTCTGTTTCTGAGTTGAGCAGTAGCAGTGGCATCAATTTTTTTATTAACCCGATCAAAACTTCGTACCACATAGGACACACGACCAGCCAAATAAGGGAATAAATCTTTTTGAAAGTTCAAACCTGTTGCTTCAAGATCTCTCAAAAACTTACTAACCGTCAACTCATCTGCTAAATCTATCTGCTGAATTCCTTGAAGAAAAGTACCTAGATTCATATGTAGATGACCAGCTATCGCTGGACTCCCAAACTCATAATCAAGAAAAGACATCGCATCTTGAGAAGAAACTTTTACGCTTTGTTTTAAAAAGTCTCTCGTGATTTTATCACGATAAACTGTGTAAAGATTAAAAATCATATTTTTATCTGTAACCTCAAAAATCCCTCCAACAGAGTCACCTTGGGGTATGAAGGCGGTGTTTAATCCTGTAGCGTGCTTTTCGTAAAAATATTCTGAAGTCGCCCACACAAATTTCTTATCCCAATTAAAATCTGTCGCTTTGGCAATACGTTGAAATTCATCCGTAATCCCAATACCTTTAAAGTTTTGATATTCTAAAATTTCTGAAGTCGCAGTAAAAATAACATATTTATCTTCCAAAATACGATAATAAACAGGATTCGGCAATTCACTAAGACGTTGAGTTAAAAGATTCTTATTTTTGACTCGAAACAAAGTGTATCCAACTTTCTCACGAAGATGAACATAAGCCACGGGCCCAACAGGATCAATCCCGATCAGAGCAGCTTCATTAGGATCTAAAATATTGACAGACATTTGTTCACGAATACGCATTTGTACTTTCACAAGAGAAGATTCATACTCTATCCCTAGCGTTTTTTGAAGTAATGTTCGGAAAGTCGTTGAAGCTTCACCAATAGTAGGAAAGTATATTAATAAAGAGCCATCCAGCACATAAGGAGCCATACCCTTATCCGCAAAAATAGCAACAGGACTCAGGAAAATCACTAATAGTATACCCATTCTTCTCAACAAAGGACACCTCTTTTGATCATCAGATCTTTTATTTACGTTATATTTATTATCGGTATTTTGTGTATTTATATTAGATATATCAAGCAAGATTGATTCTTCGGATAAAGATTCTTAAATTTATAAAAATACAGTGAAGATTCTTTAAATAAGTCTCGTATTAATATATAATATATTTAAAGAAGAAAAACTTTTTACAAGGAGTGCCTCGTGTACACAAAAAGACTATTTCAATTACTAAAAGAATACAAACTATTCCTCTTCATATCATTGATAGCCGCATTACTTTTTGTGGGTGGAAGAATGGGGGTATCCTTGTTTATTGGTGAATTTATCAGTGAAGCATTTATCAACAACAACGAAAACTACCAATTCAACTGGAAACCTGTGATTATTTTATTTGGATTTGGATTTTTGTGGTCTGCAGCTCAATACCTTATGTATCTTTTTTCTGGAAAATTAGCTATCCGTGTGGCTCACTCCCTTCGTAGAGATCTCTATGGAAAATTGGTCAAGCTACCTATTGATTACTTCCATAAAAAAAGTTCTTCCGAAATTATTTCTGTCGCAGCGAATGACGTTACCCTGATCGAAACATTCCTGATGAACGTTATGGTACAATTAATCGCCCAACCGCTCACCGTGGTGACGATCGTTTCAGCGATGTTCATCATGAACTGGAAATTTTCTCTCTACTTTTTAGTACTAGGGCCTACTATTATTTTATTATTAGGTTTGATTGGTAACAAGGTGCAACAGCTTGGAAAATCTATGCAAGAAAATGTTGCTCAAATCACAAAGATTTTCTCTGAAAGTATCAGACACATTACCGTGATCAAAGGATTCAACTCCGAAGGAACAGAAATCTCTCGTTTTAACAATTCTAATGGTCAGCAACTCAACCTTGCCGATAAAGAGATCAAGATCAGACTTCTTGCTTTGCCTATGTCTGATTTTTTAGGAATTACCGCGATTATTTTGATTCTTTCTTTAGGGGCTTTTGGTATTCAAGCAGGAATCGCCACCAAAGAAGATGTTACCAAATTCGTTGCGATGGCAATCATCCTGTCCGAGCCTATTTCTTCTTTCAATCAATTAATCTTAGTTGTCCGTAAGATTGGGCCTTCTGCAGAACGTATCTTTAAGATCATCGACAGTACCCCCGAACAAATAGACGAAAAACCTTCCATCGGAGAAATCGAAGGAAATATCACCCTGAAAAATGTCTCCTTCCAATACGACACGCAAGCTCATGCACTTAATGGAATCGATCTCGATATTAAAGCAGGTGAAACGATTGCTCTTGTAGGAGCTAGTGGATCAGGTAAAAGTACCCTGATGTCTCTCATTCCAAAATTCTACACACCTCAAAAAGGAGAGATCTTTATCGATGGTAAAAACACTACAGACTACTGTGCTTCTTCTATCAGGCAAAATATTGCCATCGTAACACAAGACACCAGTTTATTCAGCGATACCATTTTAAATAATATCACCCTATCCAAACCAAATGCAAGCATGGATGAGATCATCGCAGCAACACGTATTGCTCATGCTTACGCTTTCATCACAGAACACCCAGAAGGTTTTGATCGTCATGTCGGTGATAATGGACACAATCTCTCTGGTGGCGAACGTCAACGTATTATTCTTGCTCGTGCGATTCTTCGTGAACCTGCAATTTTATTGCTAGACGAACCTACTAGTGCTTTGGATAATAACTCTGAAAAACACATTACTGCAGCTCTTGAAAATATCTATGGTAAACAAACAACCATCATTATTGCTCACAAGCTGAGTACTATTGAAAAAGCTGATCGTATTGCCGTAATGGAGCATGGTAAGATTCTTGGAATTGGAACTCACGCAGAATTGATGCAAAATAATAGCTACTACAAAAAATTATACCTAGCAAGTGAACTTGCATAGACTAGGAAATAAAAATAGGAGAGTCCTATGAAGATTAAAGATATTATTGTCAGCAATCGAATCCGTCGAAATTTGGGGGATTTAGAACCTTTAATGGAGAGTTTCAAAAAATATGGTCAACTTTCTCCTATTGTTGTAAACAAAAAAAATGAATTACTTGCAGGTGAGCGTCGTCTTGAGGCTGCTAAAAAGCTTGGCTGGACAGATATTGAAGCTATTATCAAAGATCTAAGCTATTCCCAAGAGATTGAACTTGAAATGGAAGAAAATACCACACGAAAAGATTTTGAGATTACGGAGCTAACTGAAGGGTATCGTCGCCATTTAGAGTCTCTTGATAAAAATATTTTCCACCGTATATACTTTTTCTTTCGGGATCTTTGGAAGCGAATCTTCCATAAAAAATAAGGAATAACTATGATTTTTCTTTTTCTTTTACTAATTTCTCTTCCGATTTCAAATTTTGCTTTTGTGGAGCAGGATACTCTATCTATCAAAGGGAGTGTTATCTTCCGAGACAGTGAGCTTATGGGAGAATTTTGGTACACAGTAAGGAACAACTCAGATAAAGCTCAAGCCACATGGACAGTACTTGTGCACCACGGTGTGAATATTTTATCGATTCAGGAAGATGGTCAAGAGGCTCCTTTTACGATTCAAAATGGAAGTTCTTTTCGTGCTATTACGATCAAACTTCCAAAACCAATCAAACCAAACTCACGAGAACAAATTCTCATCAAATTTTCCTTGACCGAACAAAGCTCAGATCCTCGTTTCACCATCAAAAGCGATCATGTCTTTCTTGATGCTCGGAAACTATGGTTTCCACACCCTTATGATGATCATTTGGTTTCTTCTGAAATAACCATTGAAACACCTCGAGCCTTGCATGGGGTAATTGGAAGTAAGCTGCAAAATGATGCTATTATTGTTGATCGACGTATAACTACGTGGCAGAGTGAGCTTCCAAGTCTATCTCCTCGTATGTCTCTTCTCATTACAGATCAGCCTCGGCGACAGCATGATTTTTTACATGTTTATACAGACAATGAGCAGTTTGCTGAATTTTTGTACAAGAAATTAGAACCTTTTTGGAGTTTTCTCTCAACAAAACATAAAAAGTTTCCCTTATCTCAGATCCACATTTTACCAAGTGACAACCCTCTTGATCAAATCACTGCTGATGGTGAATTTCTTGGGAATCTGATTCTTCTAAATAAAGAAATGATTGCCCAATACATCAAAAATCCAAAATCAAGTTTTTTTGAATCAGGATCGATCGATGAACGTATTATAGAAACTATCATCCATGAGCTATACCATGCATTTTTTCCTGGACAAATAACCCACGTAAAAGCGGATTCCTTATTTATGGAAAGTTTTGTTCAGTACCTAACTTGGGATTTAATCCAGCAAATTGATCCTCTTTGGGGACAACGAATTTCTCGCCGTAGTCATTTTCTCATGCAAAATTTCTTTAATCAAGCAAATAAAAATAATCTCTTACATAATTTTTTATTGGAAACAATGAAGCTGTTAGGCACTCTTAATTATTATCATATTGATAGCATTACACTCATTGATACTTTAATCGAAAAATATCGTTTTATCGAGATGTCCAAACAAGACCTTATTGATACCATCATTCAATTTGATGAAAGATATGCTCACGACAGAAAAGAAGCCTCACATCTTGAAATACTAAGAAAAAACAATTCTTTTCCATTTAATGCCAAACTAAAAGTTGAAACAACTAATATTACGGTTACGATTACTAATAAAAAACGTAGGATTTCTATCCCTTTACAAGATAATATGATTACAATTTCACATAATCTACAAGGAACTTGGAGAGGAAATCTACTACTAATGACAACAAATTCAACTAATGTCGTCCCAGTACGTGTTGCCGAAAATACAATATGGGAAACAAATATCATAGGGATTGTCGATCAAGTGAGTATTGTGTCGCCTCTTGATTTATTAGAAAGTAACCTTGCAGATAACATTTTGAAAAAAGACCAAATAGGAATCAAATTAAGCAAGGATATTAATGCCAATCGTTTAGAAAAATGGACAATGACCCCCCAACATAGGGAATTGATAAGTAAATTAAGAAGTTTTCGCTGGCGTTGGAATCAAACAAGCACAGTAGATAATAAAATATATATGTCTTTTAATCTACAAAATCAAAGTGGTAAAAATATTTCTTTTGTTATTATTGAAATGACAAAAAATGGACCTATAACAGATATCAGAACATTATTATAAAAAGAAACAAATAAAAAAGAGTACCTTACGGTACTCTTTTTTATTTAAATAAATTATTTTCAAAATTATTCAGCAGCTGGTGCGTTTTGAGTTGTTGATGCAGCTTGGTCGTTAGCATCTTTCAATTTCATAAGATTTCTTCTTGTTAAGATTTGCTCAGCAGCAATTTTAACAGTTCTTACTCTATTTTCGATAGATTTTTCAGCCAAGATACCCCAAACGCCTTCATCGTCGATATCTTTATCTTCGATAACAACAGCATAGTCATAATCCATTGTAATGTCTTTAACATAACCAATGAAATTAGGATCTCTGTTTCCATCTTTTTTGTAGAATGTTACACCATCAAACTTGATGAATGGAACAGCAGAAGGATACAAAGGTAATTTTAAAGGATTCCAATGTTTTGGATCTTCAACATAATAGTCGTTGTTCCAAACCAATCTTCTCCAACCTTCATAGTAAACATTACCTAAACCATATTCAAATGTCTTGTCGAAGTTATCAACAATACGAACACCGTATAAGTAGTCATAATTTAAACCATAAACCCATGATTTAACGTTTTTGATCTGACCTACGTTAGCAAGAACACCAATAGCCATGCCATTGTTTTTCTTATTTTCGTCTTCAGAAATGAAGCTACCATCTAAATAAGTTGGTGATAAGAAGTAAGGTGCTGTGATTTTTGCCCAGAAGGAATTCTCCCATGGGTGAAATTGAACACGTACACCTAAAACATTACCATACTGCTTGCTTGGAGCGTTTTTGGTAACAGACTTCTTCTGATTTTTTACGGTTGAAGCAGAAGCGTTTAATGTAACTCTCCAATTATCAATGTTCCAATCGCTCGCTTCAAACGCAAATTCAGGCCATCCGTTTTGACGAATATCCAATTCTGGCGCGTTAGCAATAGCTTGGTCATAAAGTTCTTGATCTTTTTGAACAACCTGTGCAATATTATCATTGTAGGTTGTAAAATCAATCAAGGCATGCTCTGCCGCACTGACGGGTGCCGCAACACCAAGTACCAACAATAAAGATAAAAATACTCTTCCTTGTCTCATAAATCCTCTCCTTAGGAAATTTCATGTTATTATATAATACCAAAAATATAATTATATATTATTTTGCTATTTTTTTGACATATTGTCAAGTAAAAATAACTTATATGAATATTATTTCATCGGATTTTAGCGCCGCAAAAGTTTAATGAAAAAACAAAAAAAAGTGATTTAATTTCTCATTTTCCCCTAACGCTTATTATTCCTATATTTGTAAATAGATCTTACTTAAAATTCTCTAAAGAAATACCTTTAGATAAATCTCTTTGTCTCCAATAAATAGGAGTTTGATTTCCATTCATTAAAAAATAAACTTTTTCTACAGATGTGTTAGCGTGAATGGTTTTTAATAAGAAATAAATATCTTCATCAAAATGACTTGATGCCATCGCTGTAGCAAAATAAACATCCCAATTTAATACAAGAAGCTCTTTTTTCGCATTATGATTGACATTTAAAAGTTGAGTCACGTGATTGAAGGGGAGATGCCCTCTATATTGAAGTGATCCATCTAAATATTCTCTCAAAAGATTTTGAATTGAACTATGAGGTTTTATATTTTTGATATGTTTTCGTTCTTCAATCAATCGTCCGCTATCTTTATCAATATAATAAAATGTTTTCGCTGTCATTAATGAAATCACATTCGACAAAACAATCACTGATACAATCCCTAAAAGAGAAAGATTGATAATTTTTGGAAATTTTTGGTAGAATGTTTTAATATTTTGAACTATCATTTTGTGAATCCTTCGGTTCTGTTATATTCTTCAATATAACGAGATACCCCTTTGAAAATTCCAATCGCTAATTTATTTTGATAATCATCTGATTTCAGTTTTTTGGATTCTGAAGGACTTGACATGTATCCAACTTCAATCAAAATAGATGGAACCGTATTATACTTCAAAACAAAGAAATTAGCTCTTTTTAAGCCTCTTCCATGTGCCCCAGACGACTTCATCATGTCTTCATACACATACTTCGCAAGCCACTCTGATTGCTTCCTTGTACTGTCTCTAATTAAGTCAGCCAAGATCGAATACAAAGAATCTGTTTGTTCAATATCCTGAGATGAGAAGCCAGCGTTTTCTATGCGTTCCGTCGCCAAAGCTTCAGGATCACTCGCACGGTCTGAGAGTGTATAGATCTCCAATCCCTCAACACGAGAGTTGAAAGCGATATTTCCATGAATACTGACAAAAAGTACATTTTTTCGTGTTGACCATCGTGCTGTTTTAGAAACACGATCTTCTAAAGAGATGAATTGGTCATTTTTTCGTGTAACATAAACGTTAACTTTTCTACTAGGAGCTTTACGAAAAAGCGTATGTACCTTCTTCAAGATATTAAATACAAGATGTTTCTCTTGAATCCCGTTACTTACCCCACCTGGATCCTTACCGCCATGCCCTGCATCTAAAACTATAGCATCAATCGGCACAAAAGATACAGAAGAAGTTTGAGGAAGTACCTCGTTATCAGAGCTATTGGTTTGAAGCAGAACAGCATTAGTTTGGGGAGTATCTACAGCAACGTTGTTCGTTGGAGTTGAGTTTGTGTATGTGGTTGGATCAATAAATTTTTCATTTGCGGCAAATATAGGTGTTATTATCACAAAAAACATTATTCTTAAGCAAAACTTCATTCAATCTCCCCTATTTTTAACTATTATTCTTAGACAAAGCAAACAATCCGTAGGCTACCATATCATCCTCAAAACTATGAGGATTGGCTATATAAGGACTGATTGCTAAAGCATTACCACCTGTCAAAAGAAGCTCGGCTTCTTTATTTAGTATAGCTTTTTGCTTGATATATACAGCTTCAACCATTAAAGCATGTGCCAAAAACAAACCCGAAGATAAAGACCCTAGCACATCCTGATTGAGTGCGCTATTATGATCTTTGGATAAAAAGTCCATCGAAGGAAGATGTGGCACCTGATGCAAAAGACCTTGATAAGAGCTCTCCAAACCAGGACAAATTAAGCCTGCGTAAAAAACACCCTCATCTGTAACCAAATCTATCGCCGTTGCCGAGCCCAAGCTAACCACAACAGTAGATCGATGATATTTTTGATAGGCCGCGTATGCTGCTAAAACCCTATCCGTACCAACCAAATTTTCCGTATGAGAACAATCTAAAGGAATATCTTCCTCTCGCACAACTGGTACTTTTTTGGAGAAATTTAATAACTCTGCATCAAAAGGAGTATCAAGGTTAAAATTTTCTTCCAAATCTTCATCAAAAATCACTCGTAATACAAGAAAAACTTTCCAACTCACACAAGAAATCTTTAATTGTGCCTTAGCAAAATTAGGATTTTTTTGAATGAGTAAAGTGAAGTATTTTCTCCAAGATTCTGGACTTTGAAAGTGAGAAGTTTCTATAGTGTATTTGTTGACAATGACTCCAAGAGCATTAAAGAATACAAATTTTGAATTTGTATTGCCTATATCAATAGCAATCATCATTTTTAGCCAAGCTTATCTTTGAAGATTTTGTTTGCAAGTTCAGGATTCGCTTGACCTTGAGTTGCTTTCATGAGTTGCCCCACAAAGAATCCAAAGAGTTTATCTTTACCGGATTTGTACTGTTCTACTTGGTTAGGATTGTCTGCAATGATCTGATCTGCAATTGCTTCCAATTCACTAGAATCAGTAACTTGCTTAAGACCTTTTTCTTCAACCAATACAGAAGCTTTCTTACCTGTTTCGAGCATGTCATCAAAAAGATCTTTCGCAATCTTTCCACTAATAACCGCATCTTTGACAAGTTGTAACAATTCCGCAGTATATTCTGGAGAAATTTTTTGTGCAAATTCATCTGCAGAGACTTTATTTTCGTTCATACGGCTCATTACTTCCGTAAGCACCCAGTTTGCGACTTTTTTAGGTTCTTGAGATGTGTGCTGAAGTGTTGCTTCGAAATAGTTTGCCACTTGAAGATCATCCGCTAGCACCATACAATCTTTTAAAGGAAGCGCAAATTCGGCATGGTAACGCATTTTTTTCTCGTAAGGACGCTCTGGAAGTGTCTTTGCGATCTCATCGACCCACTCTTGAGCAATATGAACAGGAGGAAGATCTGGATCTGGGAAATAACGATAATCAGCAGCAGTTGCTTTAGATCTCATGCTCTGAGTGATATTTTTGTTTGCGTCGTAGAGTCTTGTTTCTTGTTCAATAACGCCACCTGTTTCAATAACGCTAATTTGACGTTCGATTTCATAATCGATCGCCTTACGCACACCATTGAAAGAGTTCAAATTTTTGATTTCTACTTTTGTTCCAAATTCTTTCGCACCCACTTTACGCACAGAAACGTTCGCATCACAGCGGAGGGAGCCTTCTTCAAGGTTCACATCACTGACATCGATATATTTCATCAAAGTACGGAGTTCACGAAGGTAGTAGTAAGCTTCTTCAGAAGAACGCATATCCGGCTCAGAAACAATCTCAAGCAAAGGTGTGCCAGCACGATTTAAGTCCACACGGCTAAAGTCTTCATGATCATTATGCATCAATTTACCCGCATCTTCCTCTAGATGTGTGTGATGAATACGAATGTTTTTTTGAGTTTCATCGCTCAAATGAATAGGAATATAACCCCCAGTCAAGATAGGAAAATAGTTTTGGGTAATTTGATATCCTTTAGGAAGATCTGGGTAAAAATAATTTTTACGATCAAATTGAGAGAAAAGATTTACTTCAGAATGCAATGCCAATCCTGCCAACATAGCTTTTTGTAAAGCACCTTTGTTAAGCACAGGTAAAGTTCCTGGATATCCAAGACAAACAGGACAAACGGCAGTATTAGGTTCTGATCCGAAAGTTAGTGGACAAGAACAAAAGATTTTAGTATTTGTATTTAATTGAACGTGGACTTCTAATCCAATGACAGCTTCATAGCTCATAGCATGCTCCAAAATAATGAGATTTACTTAGTTTATATTATAACACAAATAAAAAAAATAGTAAAGAAAACAAAAAAATTCCCTCACGAAGAGGGAATTTTTTTTATAAATTGAAATTAGTTTTCAACGAACTCGATGATTGCCATTTCAGCACCGTCGGTTTGTCTTTGACCTAATTTAGCGATACGTAAGTATCCACCATTACGGTTTGCAAAACGAGGAGCGATGTCATCCATTAATTTGGAAACAACACTTTTATCATAGATTTTTGCCATGAGCAATCTTCTGTGATGTAAATCGTTAGTTTTTGCTTTTGTAATAAGTTTTTCCGCGTAAGGACGGAGTGCTTTAGCTTTTGTAAGAGTAGTTTTTACACTTTCATATTTGAATAATGATTGAGCGAGATTTCTAAAGAGAGCACTACGAGCACTTCTTGTGCGGCTAAGTTTTGCAACTTTCTTTCCGTGACGCATTCAATAGCTCCTTGGGATGTTTTGTGACAGAAGTCACTTTCTTAAGAAGAACTAGTCTTCTTTAATTGCTAAATTGAACTCGGTTAATTTTTCACCAATTTCTGTGAGAGATTTTCTACCGAAATTCTTGATTTTCATCAGTTCTTCTTTAGAGTAAGAAAGTAATTGACCGATTGTTGCAATGTTTTCACTCTGCAAACAATTGAGAGAACGTACTGAAAGATCTAAGCTCTCAACGCTTCTCATCAACACTTCATCTTCTGCGGATAAGGACTCTGAGGATCCTGTCATTACCACTTCTTCTACAGGTTCAAAATTAACAAACATAGAGAAATAACTTTGAAGAATGAATGATGCGTCACCGACAGCATCGATAGGATTGATAACCCCACCTGTCCAAACTTCTAAAACAATTTTCTCACAGTCTGTTTTTTCACCAACACGGTGTTCTTCGATTAAGAAGTTCACACGATCAATAGGTGAAAAAATAGCATCAATAGGAATAACAGAAATCTCATCAACTTGAGCAAGAGCATCTTCTGCAGAACGGTATCCTCTTCCAAATTCAATTTCAAGATCCATAACAACATGAGCATTATCACCCAAAGTTGCGATCACAAGATCAGGATTTGCAATATCAATAGTAGAATCAACCATAAAGTCAGCGGCAGTTAAGTGCCCAGGACCTTTCTTCTCAATATGAATTTTTTTCTTATTGCTCTGATCGTTGAGGAATAATCTTACTTTTTTCAAAGCAAGCGTAATATCAGTGATATCTTCCTTAACACCTTCAATAAAATCAAACTCATGATTGACCCCTTGAATTTTTACAGAAGTAAAAGCATATCCAGGGATCGCACTAAGAAGAGTTCTTCGAAGTGAATTCGCTATTGTTACACCTACCCCTTTATCAAAAGGGTATATGTAGAATTTTCCATAGTTGTTATTGTATGTGCTATGCTCATACTTTAACTCGTAGGGAAGAATTAAGTTTTTCAGTAATTCTCTGTGCGCCATAATCTACCTTCCTAAATAATGTATGATTAGACGCGTCGCTTTTTACGAGGACGGCATCCATTGTGAGGGATAGGAGTTACGTCACGAAGACTTTTTACTCTTACACCAGCGACATCAACTGCACGAATTGCAGATTCGCGTCCAGGTCCAGGACCTTTTACACGAACATGTGCAGATTGTAAACCATGGAATTTTGCTCCTTCCATAGCTTTTTCACAAGCAAGCTGAGCGGCAAATGGAGTACCTTTTTTGGTACCTTTAAATCCACCAACACCAGCGCTTGCCCAAGAAATTGTGTTACCGTTCATATCAGTAACTGTGATTAAGGTATTATTGAAGGTTGCTTGAATATGAATAATCCCTTCAACAATATTCTTTTTCTCTTTTCTTCTTTTATTAGAACTTTTTGCTTTAGCGGCCATTGTTCAACCTCTTACTTCTTTTTGATCGCGTTAGCACGAGCACCTTTCCAAGAACGTGCATTCGTACGTGTTCTTTGTCCACGAACCGGAAGTCGTTTTTTATGACGAAGTCCTCTGTAACAACCAATGTCAATAAGACGTTTGATGTTCATTGAAAGTTCTGTACGAAGATCACCTTCTACTTTATAGCCTGCATCGATCGCTTCACGAATACGATTCAACTCTTCTTCAGAAAGTTCACCAATTTTTTTAGATTTTTCAATTTTTGCAGCTTCAACGATTTTCAAAGCAGAATGTCTGCCGATACCGTAAACATAAGTAAGTCCAATCCATGCTGCTTTATTATTTGGTACCTCTCTACCGGCAATACGTGCCATAGATGACCTCCATCTAGATTCTTTTCTGACCTTTTTGTCTTTGTTTGTGTTTAGGATTTTCGCAGATCACTCTCAAAATTCCGTGTCGACGAATCATTCGACATTTTTCACACATAGGTTTAACTGATGCTCTCACTTTCATGAAATAGCCTCTCTACTTATAACGGTATACTATTCTTCCTTTACTCAAATCGTAAGGAGAAAGCTCAATACTCACTTTATCTCCGGCTAAAATTTTGATATGATTGATTCTCATTTTACCGGAAATGTGTGCTAGAATTTGCTGTTTATTTTCTAATTCTACTTTAAAGACGGCACTTGGCAATTGCTCAAGAACAATACCGTCAATTTTGATAACATCTTCTTTATCCATCATCATGAGAGTCCTAAGACCTCCTTTAGATTTTGATATACTTCGTTAATATCGTCGTCGCCTTTGACACGATGAAGTATACCTTGTTGTTGATAAAACTCTATAAGAGGAGCTGTTTCTGCTTGATAAACATCGAGTCGTTTTTGAACGGTTTCGGGCTGATCATCTTCACGTTGAATCAAAGCTTCTCCAGTTTCATCACACACGCCATCCTGTTTAGGTGGATTAAAGAAAATATTATACATTTTTCCAGAAGTTTTGGCAAGGCGTCTGCCTGTCAATCTCTGAAAAATGATATTTTCGTCGACGTCAACGAGGATAACATCAGTTGGTGGACAAAATTCATTAAGAATTTTAGCCTGATTCAAATTACGAGGAAATCCATCAAGAATCCAAGCACCATTTTCAGGTAGAGCTGACTTCACTACTTCAAAAGTAAGTTCATCAGATACTAAACGACCTTCACTAATGCAGGATTTGACTTGTTCCGCAACTTGTCCTGTTCCCTCTTTAATCATCTGACGAAATGCGTCTCCGGTGGAAAGAGCAAATATATCAAATTCTTTACTTAATAAGGTACTTTGAGTTCCTTTCCCAGAACCTGGAAAACCTAAAAATACAATTCTTTTATTCATAATCTAATATGTCCTTTTCGTCGGACTTAAAAAACCGTCTTTATGATTCATATTTAAGAATGATTCAATTTGTCTCAAGGTATTCAAGGATACACCAACTAAGATAATAAGTGATGTGCCACCAAGTAGATATGCGATATCACTGGAAACACCCAATCTATTTACAACAAAGGTTGGTAATAACGCAATCACACCTAAAAACGCAGCTCCAGGGAGTGTTAAACGATACAATGTATTCGAAATATACTCCTCAGTTTCAGATCCTGGTCTTACTCCAGGAATAAAAGCATTTTGTCTTCTTAGATTTTCTGCAATATCATGGGGATTTAATTCAATCTCTATGTAGAAAAATGCAAAGAATAAAATCAGAGCAAAATAAACAACGGAGTACCAAATTTGACCTGGTTGCAATGCCAAAGACATTTGTTGTAACCAAGGCGCTTTTGAACCAAACCATTGCGCTAATTGAACAGGAAATGCTAATACGGCAGAAGCAAAAATTACAGGGATCACGTTTGTTGGATTGACTTTAAAAGGAAGATAGGTAGCATTCCCCATTGATGAACCTGTGCCAGTATATTGAACAGGAACACGACGAAGTGCCATTTCTTCAAAAATCACAGCCATGACAAAACCTAAAAACATAAGTCCGATCAAAAGAGTGATGATTGGGTCTGATGGACGATTGAACGTCGTATAGATCGCAGGAGGAAATTGCGCAACGATACCACTAAGGATAATCATTGAAATACCATTTCCAAGACCTTTTTCAGTGATTTGTTCTCCGAGCCACATAAGCAATAAGGTACCAGTAATAACTGATACAGTAAATAAGAAAACAAAAAAATTGGTGTCCAACAAAAGAAAAGGAATAGGTGTTTGGGCATTAAAACTTGCGAGATAGTTAGCAAAGATCATTCCTTGCACACCTGCCACGAGAATTGTGCCAACACGAGATAATTGATGTATCTTTCTACGCCCTTCAGGACCTTCTTTAGCCATTTTTTCGATAGCTGGAACAATAACAGTCAATAATTGCATTACAATGCTTGCCGTAATATAAGGCATCACACCTAAAGCAAAAATGGAAGCCCTTCCTAATGCTCCTCCACTAAGTAGGTTGACAAAAGCAATAAAATTGTTAGTGTCAGTACCTACAGCAGAAAGGAGATTTTGAAGTTGCACGCCAGGTACAGGAATCTGTGCCCCGACGCGTACGACTACCATGATCATTAATGTAAAGAAAAGTCTTTTACGAAGTTCTGGAATTTGAAACATATTGATCACAACAGACATGTTTACCTCTTAATTTTTACGCGAGCGTAACAACTGAAGATCCAGATTTTTCGAGAAGAGCTTTAGCTTGATTGGATACTTTATGTGCGTGGATTTTTAGATTTTTTGCTGTGAACTCAACTTCACCCATTCCTTTTGCAAGGAGTTTAACCGGGTTTCCGTTATCTTTAACAAGTCCAGCAATGCTGAGCATTTCCACAGTAATTTCGGAACCATCAGGAAACACGTTCAAGGATTCCAAGTTAACAACATTGTTATAAACTTTGAAGATACTTTTGAATCCACGTTTTGGAGCTCTTCTATAGAGAGGCATTTGACCGCCTTCAAAATACAATGGCACTCCGCCACCGGAACGAGCTTTTTGCCCTTTATGTCCCTTTCCGCAGGTTTTACCTGTACCGTTACCAGTACCACGACCTACTCGCTTACGCTTCTTTGAAGCGCCTTCATTTGGTTTGAGTTCTAAGTGACCCATTTTGCGCTCCTATTATTTGCTTTCAAAAATTTCAGATACTGTTTTACCGCGTTTTGCAGCAATATCTTCAATATTGTAAAGTCTTGTCAATCCATTAAATGTTGCTCTAATCAAGTTGATAGCATTTGGGGATCTCAAAGATTTTGTTAAGATGTCTTGAACACCTAAAAGTTCGAGAACTGGACGAACAGCACCACCAGCGATAACACCAGTACCTTTAGTAGCAGGTTTCATCAAGATGCGGGAAGCTTTATATTCACCCAAGATTTCGTGAGGAATTGTTGTTCCTTTCAAACGAATTGGCAATGCATTAGCGATAGCTTTATCTTTTGCTTTTTTGATAGCATCAGCAAGCTCGTTAGCTTTACCATATCCAAGTCCAACTTTTCCTTTTTTGTTACCAACAACAACCATCGCGTTGAAACGGAAACGACGTCCTCCAGGAATAACTTTAGTTGCGCGTCTGAGACTTACAACTTTTTCTTCCCATTCGGATGCCACTACTTCTGGTTTTTCACGGCGGTCTTTTCTGTTGTTTTGACGTTTGTTATTGTGGTTACTTTTTCTTTCGCCACGTGGAGCTTTTTGCTCAGCTTGTGGGTTGATTTGATTCTCAGCCATAGTTAGTCCTTAGCCCTAGAATTCGATTCCTGTTGCACGACAAGCATCAGCAAGAGCTTTAACTTTTCCGTGGTACAGGTAACCGTTACGGTCAAATACGACCTTAGTAATTTTGAGCGCTTTCAATTTTTCACCAATTTTGGTTCCAATAATTGTTGCAGCTGCAATGTTATTTCCAAGTTTTTCTTTTCCGAGTTCGTTAGAAAGGGAAGAGAATGATGCCAATGTGTTATTGTTCATATCGATCACTTGGACATACAAGTATTTTTTAGATCTGAAAACAGTCATTCTAGGACGATCTGCAGACACACGAAGGTGTTTTTTACTTCTGAGTTTGCGTTTGTGGAAACGTCTAGTTTTATCAGTCATGATGTTAATCATGCAAATTCTCCTTATAACAAGGTGCTTTTTCTAGAAGTGATTTTCATCCCTCTATCCACAACCATGCCATTAAGTGCAATATCTTTTGGGAGCAAGGATTCTCACTCCCATTGATATGCTAGTTTAGAGTTTATTTTTTACCACTCTTACCTTCTTTGAGGCGGACAACTTCGCCAACATAGCGAATTCCTTTCCCTTTGTAAGGTTCAGGTTTTTTGATTGAGCGGATGTTTGCGGCCACTTGACCAACAACCTGCTTATCAAAACCTTTAACCACAACAATATTTGCTGATGGTTGTTCAAGAGTGATTCCTTCAGGAGCTGTGTAAGATACTGGATGTGAGAATCCAACTGTAGCGTTAAGATTCTTACCATCTTTAGCATCCCAACGGTAACCAACCCCTTGAATTTCGAGTTGTTTTACAAAACCTGTGGAAACACCTGTGAGGTGGTTTCTGAATAATGCCCAATAGAGACCTTGTTTCGCTTTTGCTTCTTTTAAATCAGAAGTACGATTTACCAAGATTCCATCTGCTTCAACAACAGGAGCAATAAGCTTGCTGTCGAAGTCTTGAGCGATGGTGCCTAATGCACCTTTGAAAGTTGCAATCCCATTTTCTACCGTTACGGTTACACCGCTAGGAATAGGCAGGGATTTTTTTGCCAAACGAGACATTTGATTCTCCTACCAAATATGACAAAGAACTTCGCCACCAATTCCTAGTGAACGAGCTTCTTTATCGGTGATAACACCTTTTGATGTTGTTAAAATAGCGATTCCATAATTGTTGTAAACACGAGGAATGGAATCTTTCCCTACATAAACACGACGTGAAAGTTTACTTACACGCTTCAAGTCATCAATAACTGATTTGCCATTGATATACTTAAGAGTTACGTCGATCATGTATGGCTGAGTACTATCTTTATAGTTCTCGATATAGCCTTCGCGTTTCATAATTTTTAGAAGCTCTTCCATAAGTTTAGTCTTTTTTACGCTAGTTTTAGCAAGACCACGCATTGTAGCGTTTCTTATTTTCGTTAAGCTATCTGCGATAATATCCATAGGATTTCCTCGCCTTAATTTTTTTTAAAGTTGGGAACAAATTCCCAAAAAGTAGTGATTACCAAGAAGACTTAGTAACTCCTGGAATAAGACCTTGAGAGGCAAGTTTACGGAAACATAAGCGACATACACCAAAATCTCTCATGTAAGAGCGAGGACGTCCACAAATGTTACAACGGTTGTAAGCTCTTGCGCTAAACTTAGGCGTCTTTTTCCAACGTTGGATCATAGATTGTTTTGCCACGATGTAGCCTCCGCTTACTTAGTACGGAAAGGAAAACCAAAATGAGTTAATAAACTTTTTGCTTCCTGATCCGTTTTAGCTGTTGTTACGATGGTAATATCCATACCACGAACTTTGTCGATTTTATCGAAGTTGATTTCTGGGAAAATGATTTGTTCTGTAACACCTAAAGAGAAGTTACCTCTTCCATCAAATCCTGTTGCTTTAACCCCTCTGAAGTCTCTCACACGTGGGAGAGCAACGGAGATAAGTTTATCAAGAAAATCATACATACGATTTTTACGAAGTGTAACTTTCGCACCGATAGCCATACCTTCACGTAATTTAAAGTTAGATACGGATTTACGAGCAATTGTTTTCATCGCTTTTTGACCAGCTAACAAAGTAAGGTCGTTTTGAGCTGCATCAGCCATGTTTTTATCTGCAACAGCACCACCAACACCCATGTTGATCACGATTTTTTCAATACGTGGAATCGCCATGACTGATTTATAGTTGAACTCTTTATTCAAAGCAGGAGCAATTTCATTTTCAAAACGAGTTTTGAAACGAGCTTGGTATCCTGTTTTTGCAGGAGCAGCTTTCTTAGCTTTTGCTGGAGCTTTTTTAGCAGCAGGTGCTTCAGTTGTTTCTGCTTTTTTAGTGGTTGTTTTTTTAGCAGCAGGTGCTTTCGCTTCTGTTGCAGGTTCAGCAGTTGTTTTTTTAGCAGCAGGTGCTTTTTTAGCAACTGCTTTTTCTTCTGTTGCTTCTACTTTTTTAGTAGAAGCTTTCACTTTTTTTTCTTCAGCCATTACGCAGCCTCTTAATTATCGAAAAAGTGGTCAACACCTTTCGCTTTACGTCTTTTGTTGCCTTTGTCATCAATCACGTATTCTACACGAACACCTTCATTAGTTTTAGGGCAGAAAAGCATAACATTGGAAACATGAATAGGTGCTTCTCTTTCAAGAATAGATCCATTAGGATGTTCTTGATTTTTCTTTATAGTCTTTTTTACAAGATTGACACCGCGGACAAGAACAGTGTTTTTAGTAGGAAAGACGTGAAATACTTCACCTTTTTTGCCTTTATCTCTACCGGAAATTACGATAACTTCATCATTTTTCTTAATTTTCACGGCATCCTCCCACTAAAATACCTCAGGAGCTAGAGAGACAATTTTCATAAAGTCTTTTTCTCTCAACTCCCGTCCTACGGGTCCAAAAATACGGGTTCCGCTGGGTTCGTTTTTCTTATTCACAATTACCGCAGAATTACGGTCAAAGCGAATAGCTGAACCATCAGTACGGTTAATTTCTTTTTTGGTACGAACTACTACAGCTCTTACCACATCTCCTTTTTTAATAGGAGCATTAGGAGCAGCACTTTTCACCGCCGCTACGATCACATCACCAACGGATGCGTATCTACGACGAGTACTTCCTACAACATGAATACATTCGATTACTTTAGCACCGCTATTGTCAGCGACATCTAATCGTGTTCCGAGCATTATCATAAACTAATTCCTCCTGTCTTTAGTCCTGGTGTTTCTCTAGGACTTCAAGAAGTACCCAGCGTTTACATTTGCTGTGTGGAGTAGATTCTCCGATAAGCACTTTATCACCAAGAGCAGAAGTGTTTTGCTCGTCATGTACCATAATTTTTTTACGCTTTGGAACATACTTTTTATACAAAGGGTGTTTTTCATGCGTTGTAATTACTATAGTACGTGATTTATTCATTTTATCACTAGCGACTACTCCGGTAAAGGTTTTTTGCTTTGTCATTCTGCTTTCCTTCCGGTTTTACTATTCTGACTTTAGTTCCGCTTCACGGATCAAAGTGTTAATTCTTGCGATGGTTCGTTTCATCTTGCGAACTTCCATAAGATCTTTTGGAGGTTCGATTTTTGAACGAAAACGAGCATGCATAATTTTATCTTGCAACTCTTTTTTCATTGAAAGAAGTTCACCTTCTGACAAGGAACGAAGTTCTTGGACTTTTGTCGACATATTATCCCTCGATTCTCTTGACGAATTTTACCTTAATAGGAAGTTTGTGTCCTGCAAGACGAAAAGCTTCTTTAGCTTTTGTTTCATCAACACCAGTGATTTCAAACATCACTTTTCCTGGGCGGACAGGTGCGACCCAACCATCTGGAGAACCTTTACCTTTACCCATACGTACACCTTCACCTTTACTGGTGTAAGGACGATCTGGGAAGATTCTGATCCAAACTTTCGCTCCTCTTTTAAGGTAACGATTGATTGCAATACGAGCAGATTCGATCTGCCTATTGGAAATCCACGCTGCTTCTAAAGCAACGAGACCATAATCACCAAAAGAAACCATTTCCCCATCATGGACAGGTGAATTGTTAATTTTAGGTCTATGTTGTTTTCTGTATTTAACCTTGGACGGCATCAACATGGGAGATTTCTCCTCGGCTTATTTTTTGACATATAACAAGGAGAGCCAAAGAAATATCGACTCACCTCGCATAGTTGTCTGAAAAAGCTTACTTCATTAATTATTTCGCAAGCCAAACTTTAATACCAATGATACCCATCTGAGTTAAAGCCTCTGTAAGACGGTAATCAATATCAGCATTTAAAGTGTTGAGGGACATGCGTCCTTCTTTAAATTCTTCGCTACGAGCGATCTCAGCATTGTTGAGACGTCCGGAGATACGAATTTTGATTCCTTGTGCACCAGCACGCATTGCGTTACGGATAGCTTGTTTAATAGCTCTTTTGTAAGCAACACGACGCTCAATCTGAGAAGCAATATCTGCTCCGATGATTGCTGCATCAAGTTCACCTTGTTTTACTTCTTTAACGGAAAGAGAAACTTTTTCTCCACCAAGAAGTTTTGAAAGTTTGTTGGCAATTACATCGATCTCTGCACCTTTACGTCCGATCAAAATACCAGGTTTACCGGAATGAACAGTAACGTTAACTTGTCCAGGGAAGCGAGCAATTTCAATAGTAGAAAGAAAAGCTCTTTTATATTCTTTGTTCAAGTAAGTACGAATTTTGTAATCTTGGAACAAATACTGAGCAAAATTCTTTTCTGCAAACCATGTAGATTCCCAAGGTTTACTTACACCAACACGATATCCTACTGGGTGTACCTTTTGTCCCATGAATTACTCCTTATTGCTCAATTGTAAGGTCAAATGTGATGTAGGGCGATACATACGATCAGCTCTACCTCTTGCACGAGGCTTAAAACGAGCAAAAGCAGTGCCTTCGTTCACAAAAATTGTAGAAATGCTTAAGTTAGCTGTTTCTTGATTTGGATTCTTATGAAGAAAGTTTGCTTTAGCTGCATGAACTACTTTGTAGATCATTTTTGCGCCTTTTTGAGGCATGTGTTTAAGCATCGCAAGAGCGTCATCAACTTTTTTGTCTTTTACGAGTCTTGCAATTTTACGAAGCTTCATGGAAGAAATTCTTAAGGATTTTGCTTTTGCAATAGCAGCAGCTTGTGTCATTAGTCACTCCTAACTTATTTCTTACCAGCTTTTTTAGAACCAGCATGTCCGCGGAACACACGAGTAGGTGAAAATTCTCCTAACTTGTGTCCGACCATGTTTTCATTTACATATACAGGTACAAACATTTTACCATTATGTACTTGAAATGTCAAGCCTATCATTTCAGGAAGAATAGTGGATCGGCGTGACCAGGTTTTGATTGGTTTAGAATTGCCTGATGCAATACTATCTTGAACCGATTCAACCTTCTTATATAAAGAAGCGTCGATATAAGGCCCTTTTTTAATAGAACGTGCCATATTTCCTCCAGCCTATCTCTTTTTCTTAGAAACAATATAGCGATTTGAAGTCTTGTTCTTCTTACGAGTTTTGTAACCTTTTGCAGGTACGCCTGTAGGAGATGTAGGTCTCTTATAACCTTTCTGTCTACCACGTCCACCACCATGTGGGTGATCGTGTGCGTTCTGTGCCACACCTCTAACAGTAGGACGCCAGCCTAAATGTCTTTTAGCACCAGCACTACCGTGAACAATATTCAAGCGCTCAGCATTTCCAACTTCACCGATTGTAGCCATACAACGAAGAAGAACCATTCTGATCTCACCAGATGGCAAGCTCAAGAAGGCATAGCCGTTTTCTTTACCGTCAAGTTTTGCACTTGTTCCAGCAGAACGTGCTAATTGCCCACCTTTACCAGGTTTCATCTCGATGTTGTGAACCAATGTACCGACAGGAATGTTTTCAAGAGGCATTGCATTACCAACACGCACTTCTGTTTGCATTCCAGCCATCAAGCGGTCACCAACTTTCAATCCGTTAGGAGCTAAGATATAGGCTTTTTGTCCATCCATATAATGGAGAAGAGCAATACGAGCACTACGATTTGGATCGTATTCGATAGAAACAACTTTTGCTTCTATATCCCATTTATTACGCTTAAAATCAATCGCGCGGTATAACTGTTTGTTACCACCACCACGATGACGAACTGTGATACGTCCTTGACTGTTACGTCCATTACCTTTACCACGAAGGGTCATTGTAATGAGGGATTTCTCAGGTTCAGTTTTTGTGATTTCAGAGTAGTCAAATGCTACTCTATGGCGAAGTCCTGGGGTTATTGGTTTAAATCGTTTGATACCCATTTGTTAGCCTCTATTTCAAGAAGTCTATCGTACCAGATTTTAACGTAATAATTGCTTTTTTAAAGCGCTTTGTGTAACCTGGACGTGACATTTTTTTTGTGCGGAAGTTTTTTTCTCTAGGCTTAACAATAATAATGTTTACCTTTTCGACTTCAACACCGTAATATGATTCTACTGCTTTCTTAACTTCAATCTTATTTGTGTCAATTGCGACTTCAAATACGAATTTGTTGTTCATAGAAAGCAAAGAACTTTTTTCTGTTAAGATTGGTCTAACTAAAATTTCACTAACTGTCATTATTGACCTCTCTCTACTTTAATCATGCCTGCATATCTTTCATCAAAAGCTTTCAAAGCAGCTTCTGTGATGATAACTTGCTGAGCATAGAATAAAGGAAGAATATCTACAAAATTCACACCAAAATAATGTGTTTTTTGTAAATTTGAACTTGCCTTAAGCATTTCAGGATTGTAATCGAAATCAACAACGACTGTACGTCCTTTTGTTGAGTCCAAATTATTCTCGAGAAGCTGTTTAAAGCTTTTTGTTTTTGCATCTTGGAGTTCCAAAGATTCAACAACTCTTAATGCACCTTTACGATACAAATCAGCCAAAACATAAAGATAAGCGTTAGCTTTGTGCTTTTTGTTGATGTGCTGTGAATAATCTCTAGGTTTCGGTCCGAAGGTCACACCACCACCTCTGATCAATGGGGAGTAGTAAGAACCACGACGAGCTCTACCTAAACCTTTTTGACGGAATGGTTTTGCACCAGTACCTTTAACCTCGGCACGAGTTTTTGTTGAGTGTGTACCTTGTCTTTCGTTAGCAAGTCTTGCTACGATAACTTGGTGAACACATTTTCCGGAAGCATTGTCCCAGATGTTTGAGAGTTCGATTTCACGAACTTTTTTCTTTGCGTTAAATACATCAAACTTCATTTATTTCCCCTTCACTGCATCACGGACAGTAACAAAGCTTTGTTTGCTGCCAGGTACGGAACCTTCGATAAATAAAAGTTTTCTGTTTGCATCAACGCGAAGAAGTCTTTGACTGAGTACTGTAACTTTTTCAGCACCCATATGTCCAGGCATTTTCTTACCTTTGATAACACGAGCTGGGAAGGTACATTGGCCGATAGAACCAACTCTACGGTGTGTTTTAGAACCGTGACTTGCAGGTCCACCACCAAAATTCCAACGCTTCATAGCACCTTGGAATCCTTTACCTTTCATAATCCCGCTCACATCGACTCTTCCGAGTGAACTTAGAATTTCTTCGTAACTTTTATCTTGATAAGGTACTGTGTTTTCAACACGAATTTCAGAAATGAATTTAGGTTTTTCAATTTTACCTTTTCCTTTTCTTACTGATCTGAATCCACAACCTAAGATAACAGCATTATAACCATCTTTTTCAACAGTACGAAATCCTAATACATCTGTATCAGAAAAATCAACGACGGTTACTCCGCAAAGAGCACCCTTATCATCATATAACTGGGTCATACCGAGTTTTTTTCCGATAATTCCGACGTTCTTAGCCTTCATTTTGTATCCTCGTAAATGCTATTGCTTGATTTCTACTTCAACACCTGATGGTAATTGAAGTTCGGATAAAGCGTTAATGAGCTCCGCTGTAGGTTCAAAAATATCAATAAGCCTTTTATGCGTACGCATTTCAAATTGCTCTCTTGCATTCTTGTCTACGTGTGGAGAAGTTAACACTGTATATTTTTTAATATGAGTAGGGAGGTGGATAGGACCTGCGATCCTACCACCTTTACTCTTAACTGACTCTACTATAGATGTTGCAGATTGTTCGATTAAGGCAACATCATAAGCTTTTAGTCTCACTCTGATTCTGTTCACGATGTGAAACCTCTTTTGATATTATTATTCTACGATCTCTGTAACAACACCGGCACCAACAGTTCTTCCGCCTTCACGAATAGCAAAACGCATTCCGTTTTCAACAGCGATAGGAACGATAAGTTCGATAGTCATCTGGATGTTATCCCCAGGCATAACCATGTCAGCACCTTTGATGTCTACGATGTTACCTGTAACGTCAGCAGTTCTGATATAGAATTGTGGTCTGTATCCTTTATGGAAAGGAGTTTTACGTCCACCTTCTTCAGCTTTAAGAACATAAACCTCAGCATTGAATTTTCTGTGAGGAGTAATAGATTTAGGTTTCGCAAGAACCATACCACGACGTACAGCATCTTTATCAACACCACGAAGGAGGATACCAGCATTATCACCAGCTTGACCTTGTTCGAGTTGTTTACGGAACATTTCCACACCAGTACATACTGATTTTTTTGTATCTTCGTAACCGATGATTTCGATCTCGTCTTGGATCTTAACCATACCACGTTCGATACGTCCTGTTACCACTGTACCACGTCCAGAAATTGAGAACACGTCTTCAACTGGCATCAAGAAAGGTTTGTCCAATTCACGAACTGGATCTGGGAAGTAAGTATCCATTGCATCAACGAGTTCTTGGATACATTCTGTTTTCCCTTCTAATGCTCCACGAGCAGATCCACGGATCACAGGAACATCATCTCCTGGGAAGTCGTAAGAGCTAAGAAGCTCACGAACGTCCATTTCAACGAGATCGATGAGTTCAGCATCAGCAGCGTCGATCAAGTCAACTTTGTTGATGAAAACCATGATAGAAGGAACGTTAACCTGGCGAGCCAAGAGAACGTGTTCACGTGTTTGTGGCATTACACCGTCTGTTGCAGCAACAACAAGAACAGCACCATCCATTTGAGCAGCACCAGTGATCATGTTTTTGATATAGTCCGCGTGTCCTGGACAGTCAACGTGAGCATAGTGACGTTTGTCAGAAGCATACTCAACGTGAGCTGTGTTAATCGTGATACCACGAGCTTTTTCTTCAGGAGCTCCGTCAATATCTTCATATTTTTTTGCATCAGCTTTACCTTTTGAAGCAAGGTATGTTGTAATCGCAGATGTCAAGGTTGTTTTACCATGGTCAACGTGACCAAGAGTTCCCACATTTAAGTGAGGTAAAGAACGATCGAATGTAGCCATACAAATCCTCCAGCCTATTTGGCATAAATTTAAGTTTTTTGTTGTTTTTCACAACTATTTTTTTGCTTATAATTAGATATTAGCTCTTTTTGAGATCATCCCAGAAGTTTCTTGGGAGTGGCTCATAGTGAGAGAATTCCATTGAGTAAGTACCACGACCTTGGGTCATAGAACGAAGATCTGTTGCGTATCCGAACATTTCTCCTAATGGTACATGACAATCAATTTCTTTCGCACCGTGTTTGGATTCAGTACCAGTAATTTTAGCACGTCTTCCAGAGAGGTCACCCATCACGGATCCTTCGTATCCGTCAGGAGCAACTGCTACAACTTTCATCATAGGCTCAAGAATGATTGGGTTAGCTTTTTGCATAGCAGCTTTCATAGCCATAGAACCAGCAAGCTTAAACGCAAGTTCAGAAGAGTCAACATCATGGTATGATCCTTCATAAAGACGAACTTTAACGTCAACCACTGGATATCCAGCAAGAACACCGTTTGCAAGTGCTTCCGCACAACCTTTTTCAACAGCAGGGATGTATTCTCTAGGAATTTTACCACCCTTAATGTCGTCAACAAAGACAAATCCTTCACCAACTTCTGCAGGTTCGATCTCAATGACAACGTGACCATATTGACCTTTACCACCAGACTGTTTAGCATATTTGAAGTCTTCATTAGCTTTTGTAGTGATTGTTTCACGGTAAGCAACTTGTGGTTTACCGATATTAACTTCCACTTTGTGTTCTCTTTTGAGACGATCACAGAGAATTTCTAAGTGCAACTCACCCATACCAGCAATGATGGTTTGACCTGTTTCTTCGTTTGAGGAAACACGGAATGTTGGATCTTCGTCTTGAAGTTTTCTAAGACTTTCACCAAGCTTATCCACATCTTCTTTGGTTTTAGGTTCGATAGCAACTGCGATCACTGGTTCTGGGAAGTCGATTGCCTCTAAGAAAATTGCTTTACCTTCAGCAGTCACACTATCACCAGTAATTGTGTCTTTCATACCAGCGATACCAACGATATCACCAGCTGTTGCCACATCAACTTCTTCTCTTTTATTAGCGTGCATACGCATGATTCTAGAGATACGCTCTTTGTTTCCTTTGTTTACGTTATAAACATAAGATCCTTTTTCAAGAGTACCAGAATAAATACGTGCAAACACCAATTTTCCGATATAAGGGTCAACCATAACTTTGAAGGCCAACATTGATAAAGGCTCTTTATCATCAGCTTTTCTAGTTTCTTCGTCCCCATCTGGTGTTACACCTGTGATAGCAGCAATATCAATAGGAGATGGTAAGTAATCTCTTACACCATCAAGAAGTGGTTGGATACCTTTGTTTTTGAGAGCAGCACCACAGAATACTGGGTACATACGTCCATCAACAGTCATAGTACGGATACCATTTTTGATTTCTTCGACTGTGAGATCTTCACCTTCGAGGAATTTTGTCATGTATTCGTCGTTAGCTTCAGCAACAACTTCTACAAGATTGTGGTGCCAAATTTCTGCATCTTCTTTTATTTCAGCAGGAATTTCAGCAACAGTGTATTGGAGGTTATCATCTTTATCGTCCCAGAGCAACGCTCTCATCTCAACAAGGTCAACAACACCTTTAAAGTCATTCTCAGCACCAATTGGTAATTGAACTGGAGTTCCTCTTACACCTAATTTTTGCTTCATGGAGTCAACAGACATCATAAAGTCAGCACCCATTTTGTCCATTTTATTCATGAACGCTAAACGAGGTACGTTATATTTGTTAGCTTGTCTCCAAACTGTTTCTGATTGAGGTTCAACCCCAGCAGCAACGTCGAAAACCGCAACAGCACCATCAAGAACACGAAGGGAACGCTCAACTTCAGCTGTAAAGTCAACGTGTCCTGGTGTATCGATGATGTTAATTTTAATATCATCCCAGTAACATGTTGTAGCAGCAGAAGTAATGGTAATACCACGTTCTTTCTCTTGCTCCATCCAGTCCATTTCGGAAGCACCCTCGTGGGTTTCTCCAATTTTGTGAGTTTTTCCTGTAAAATAGAGGATACGCTCTGTAATAGTAGTTTTACCAGCGTCAATATGAGCCGCAATACCAATATTTCTTAATTTATTTTTGGCAAATTTTTTCTCAGCCATGTGATAACCTCTTTAGACCTTACCACTTATAGTGAGCAAAGGCACGGTTAGCCTCAGCCATCTTAAGGGTATCAGTACGTTTCTTGATAGAAGATCCACTTTCATTGAATGCATCGAAAAGCTCTTTTCCGAGTTTTTCTTCCATAGAATGCTCTCTTCTTTTTCTAGAATAGTCAACAAGCCAACGTAATGCTAACGCTAACTGTCTTTCAGGACGAACATCTACAGGCACTTGGTATGTAGCACCACCAACACGTCTTGAACGAACTTCTACCGGAGGTTTGATATTGTTAATTGCAGTTTCCAAAGCCTCTAATGCGGGAAGCTCTGTTTTTTCTGCTAAAAAGTCCATAGCGCTATAAACAATAGATGTCGCTAAGCTTTTTTTACCGTCAAGCATAATGCGATTGACGATTTTTGTGACGAGAAGACTATTGTACTTTCCGTCTGGAAGTAAAGGACGAAAATGACCTTTGGCTTTCTTTCTTGGCATAAAAACCTCTTTCTGTATTTGCATATGCAAACTGCTTCAACAACAAAATGTCGTTTACTCAGAAACATATAATTTTTGCTAGACTAACTAGCATGATAAACTAGAAGAACTCTAGTTCTTAGGACGTTTGGATCCGTATTTGGAACGACCTTGTTTACGCTTGTCAACACCCATTGAATCGAGTGTACCACGAATAATATGGTAACGTACACCTGGTAAGTCCTTCACACGACCACCACGAATAAGAACAACAGAGTGTTCTTGCAAATTATGCCCAATACCGGGAATATACGCGGTAACCTCTACACCCGTTGTAAGACGCACACGAGCGATCTTACGAAGAGCTGAGTTAGGCTTTTTAGGTGTCATCGTTGTTACACGAGTACAAACACCTCTTCTCTGAGGATTAGCACGAAGAGCAGGAGATTTTGTTTTTTTCTCTACTGTCTTACGGCCAAATCGCACTAATTGGTTGATTGTAGGCATCAGGCAACCTCTTCCTTAAATTAAAAGTTTTTTCAAACTTTATTTTCTTAATAATTCTTACTTTATATTTTTATAAGTAGACAACGTTAAAACTAACACCTTATTTCACAGGTGTTATATATTATAATACATATGACAACACTTTGTCAATGCATTATGTGGAAAATACAGGTTTTTCACCAATTATTTTCAACTTTTTCCTCAAAAATTCAAGCGCACAATTTCTGGAAATGATTTCTTTTTTTCTAGTAGGTTATTTACTAGAAAAGGCTCTTAGTAGACAGTGCCAGAATACCCTCTAAAAGCAATTTGCATTATAAAGTCACAAAGGACTAAAAAAATTTAACAATATCTCCAAAAACTTTCATTTAAAAAGTTTTGGATTAGAGACAGTATAATGTTTTTAAAGCTTTTTGTCAATCATTTGTACGCCATTTTAAGATTTAAAATCAAAAACAGGAACCGCATAACACGATTCCTGTTTTGTTTTTGTAAAATTATTCAGCTGATTGATCTTTTCTACCAAGAATTCTCAAGCCTTCATAATGCTTAATACCTGTACCAGCTGGGATCAATTGTCCAATCACAAGGTTCTCTTTGAGTCCTTGTAAAGTATCAACTGCTCCTCTTAACGCTGCTCCAGAAAGCACTTTAGGCGTTTCTTGGAAGGATGCTGCTGATAAGAAGCTATCTGTAACCAAAGCAGCTTTCGTCAATCCCATAAGAACTGGTCTTGCTTTAGATGCTTGTCCACCTTGATTAATCACATTCTCATTTTCACGACCAAAATGATGTCTGTCAACAATCTGACCAATGATAAATTCTGTATCACCTGGATCAGTAATTTCTACCTTGCGGAGCATTTGACGGATGATGATAGAAATATGTTTTTCGTTGATTTCCACACCTTGGAGGCGATAAACAGCCTGGATCTCTTCAAGTAAGAATTGCTCCACAGCATTTTGCCCAAGGACACGAAGAATATCGTGTGGACTTACAACACCATCACACAATGGTTCCCCAGCTTCAACTCTATCTCCAATACGGACATAGATATTTTTACCAGAAACAATAACGTGGCTGAATGTTCTACCATTCATCGCACGGATGATGACATTGTACTTACCTTTTTTCTGTTCGATACTTTCAACAATACCTTCACAGAGAGCGATGACTGCTGTATTTTTAGGTTGGCGAGATTCAAAGAGCTCTGTAACACGTGGGAGACCACCGATAATATCTTTGGTTCTTCTCTTCGCCATAGGACGACGAGCAATGGTATCACCGGCAATCACTTGGCTACCTTCTTCGACAGCTAAGGACACACCAGCAATGATCATGAATCTTTCTAATTCATTTCCATCGGCATCTAAAACGAGCAAGATAGATTTATCTTTTTCGATCTCACCATCAACTTCTTTCTCAGCATAGCGAACTTGTCCATCAAATTCACAAACATAAAGTTCGTTATATGGATCAAATTCCACCATCGTTGTAGAACGAGGAATGATAATTCCTGCAGAAATTTTGAGTTGGGAACCAACACGTACTGGGTAAGAATAACGTTGGGATTCAAGAGCAAGTAATTGATCACCAATTTTTCTCATGATGACACGACGTCCGAAACGAAGCTCTTCCCCATCTTTGAGGAGGGCTACCATATGTTCTGCCGCAACATCCATTCCGTTCAAACGGTCTGCATCAGCTGGATCTTTAAGATCGCTGACAGGGATTTGAACAAGAATTTTTTGAACTTCGATCACACCTTTACGGGTGATGATTCTTTGGAGACCATTTTCTGTTTGCTTTTCAACAACGTTTCCAGGAACATTAAGAACAAACGCATCATAGCTAAGTGCTAATTGGTTTTCTTCTAAGGAAGTCGCAGCGGTACCACCAATATGGAAGGTACGCATGGTCAACTGAGTACCAGGTTGTCCGATAGATTCGGCAGCGATAATACCAACAGCTTCCCCGATATTGACTTTTTGTAATTGAGAGAGATCCCAACCGTAACATTTTCCACAAACACCTTGTGAAGCTTCACAAGTGAGAACAGATCTGATACGGATCTTATCAATATCAGCTTCTTCAATTTTTCGTACAGCTTCTTCGTCGATGATTTCATTTGCTGCAACAATCAACTGACCGTTTCTTGGGTCAAAAACATCCACTGCAGAAATACGTCCAAGACATCTTGCTGACAATGTTTTGATGATTTCTTCCCCTTGACGAACAGCTTCAAGTTCCATATAACGAAGGGTACCGCAATCTTCTGTTGTAATAACAACGTCTTGAGCAATATCAACCAATTTACGTGTCAAGTAACCAGCATCGGCTGTTTTAAGCGCTGTATCGGCAAGACCTTTACGAGCACCGTGAGAAGAGATAAAGTATTCAAGCACAGACAATCCTTCTTTAAAGTTAGAACGGATCGCCATTTCAAGAATCTCACCAGATGGTTTCGCCATCAATCCACGCATACCAGAAAGCTGTCTGATCTGCTCTCTAGAACCACGAGCACCAGAATCCATCATCACATAAAGTGCGTTGAATCCATCGGCATCTTCGCGGAGACGCATTTCCACGAGTTTTTTGATACGTTCGTTGGCACTTGCCCACAAGTCGATAACTTGGTTGTATTTTTCTTCATAAGTAATCAAACCGCGACGTGCATTGTCCTCGATTTTTTCTACTTCTTTTTCGGTTTTCGCAACGATTTCATATTTTTCTTGTGGAATCTTCACGTCAGAAATAGAGATAGTTACCCCTAATTTTGTCGCGTGCGTATAACCCATATACTTCAAATCATCTGCAAGGAATGCAGTTTCTTTGATACCATATAATTTGTAACAATCAGCAAGTAATTTCTCAACTCTTTTAGATGTGAGTGTTTCGTTGATGAATCCCATTTTTGAAGGAATTACTTCGTTAAACTTGACACGTCCAGGAGTTGTTTCGATCCACTCGCCATTAAGCTTGTATTGAATCCAATCTTCAAAGACCAAGTTGCCACTTTCAAGAGCAAAGATCAATTCAGCATTATCATCAAATTTTTTGATTCTTTCAGGTTTATGTAATTTTGGCTTAGTAAGGTGGTACAATCCGAGAACCATATCCTGTGTTGGGTACACCACTGGGTGTCCGTTTGCAGGGTTGAGGAGGTTTCTACTGGAGAGCATCAAAATCCAAGCTTCAATTTGTGCTTCAGGAGAAATAGGTACGTGAACAGCCATCTGGTCACCGTCAAAGTCAGCGTTATAGGCATGACATACGAGTGGGTGAAGTTGGATCGCTTTTTCTTCGACCAAGATTGGTTCGAATGCCTGAATTCCCAAACGGTGCAATGTAGGAGCACGGTTGAGAAGAACAGGGTGATCACGAGCTACGTCTTCTAAAATTTCCCAAACTCTTTCATGTTCAATCTCAATCAAATGTTTTGCAGCTTTAATGTTTGGAGCAATCTCACGTTCAACCAAACCTTTCATCACGAAAGGTTTGAAAAGTTCGAGAGCCATTTGTTTTGGGAGACCACATTGGTGTAATTTGAGGTTTGGTCCAACGATAATAACAGAACGACCAGAATAGTCAACACGCTTACCGAGGAGATTTTGACGGAAACGACCTTGCTTACCTTTAAGAATATCAGAAAGGGATTTCAATGGTCTATCGCCACCACCGGTAACAGGATGTGCACGACGGGAGTTATCAAACAAGGAATCTGCAGCATCTTGCACCATTCTCATCTCGTTTTTGATGATGATATCAGGAGCGTTTACTGATTTGAGTTTTTTCAAACGATTGTTTCTGTTGATCAAACGACGATAGAGATCGTTGATATCGGAAGTCGCAAAACGTCCACCTTCAAGTGGAACCATTGGACGGAGATCTGGTGGCAATACAGGTACTGCATCCAAGATCACCCATTCAGGTTTGTTTTTGGATTTTCTGAGGTCTTCGATTAACTCAAGACGTTTGATGATTTTTTTATCGCTTTTGTTTTGGTAGTCGCTTGTTGCTCTGAGTTCGTCTGCTAAGGAATCCAAATCAATATTTCTAAGGATTTGTCTTACTGCACCAGCACCACTTCCAGCAGTGAACGCTTCCTTATAACGGTCGCGATATTCATCGTATTCTTCATCGGTCAAGACTTGGTTTGGAGCCAAATCTGTTTCGCCGGGATCGATAACGATATATTTTTCAAAGTACAAAATACTTTGGATATGACTTGGTGCTACATCTAATAAAATCGCAATCTTAGAAGGGATAATACGATAATACCAAATATGAGCAATAGGTGCCACTAATTCAATATGCCCTGTTCTATAACGACGGACTTTTGCTTCAGTAACTTCAACACCACAACGGTCACAGATGATTCCTTTATAACGGATTGATCTGAATTTTCCACAAGAACATTCATAGTCTTTTGTAGGTCCAAAGATTCTTTCACAAAAAAGACCATCTCTTTCTGCACGAAGTGTGCGATAATTAATTGTTTCAGGTTTTAAAACTTCACCATGAGAAAGTGATCTCACTAACTCTGAGCTTGCTAGATTAACGGAGATTGAACCGAATCCTTGCATTCCTTTCATAATTGTCATCCTCTAACACGGGTAATGCACCCTTTTTTTGAGTCTTGGAATAAATATTCCTAGATTAGGTGTACTCTCATATCAAGCATTTCTTTTTCTTTTTCATTGAGAGCGACACGTTTTCCGGATTTATCATAGACTTGGATATCGAGAGCAAGACCTCTAAGCTCTTGAACAAGAACATTGAATGATTCAGGGATATTAGGTGAAGATACACGTTTCCCTTTGATGATACCTTCATAAACGCGTGTGCGTCCTTCGGTATCGTCTGACTTCACAGTCATCATTTCTTGTAAGAGGTTAGAAACGCCATACGCTTCAAGTGCCCAAACTTCCATCTCTCCTAAACGCTGTCCACCAAAGTTTGCTTTACCTCTGAGAGGTTGTTGTGTTACTAAGGAGTATGGTCCAACTGAACGAGCATGGAGCTTATCGTCAACCATGTGGTTCAGTTTAAGGACATACATCACTCCGACAAAGACAGGTTTGTGGAAAGCTTCCCCAGATCTACCGTCACGAAGTTTGTATTTACCTGTTTTTGTAAGTTGAACTTCTTTCCAATACTTTTCGATCTCTTCTTTAGATTCACCATATTTGGTTCTTTCTTCTGTAAGATCAGCAAGGATTTTATCATTAGCTAAGTCAATTTGCTCTTCAATTTGCTCTAAAGAAGCTCCTTGGAAGGCAGCACATTGGTACTTGACACCAAGCTTCAACCCAGCCATACCAAGGTATGTTTCAAAAAGCTGTCCAAGGTTCATACGTGATGGAACACCGAGTGGGTTCAACACAACGTCCACAGGAGTACCGTCTGGCAAGAATGGCATATCTTCTTCACGCATCACTCTGGAGACAACCCCTTTGTTACCGTGACGTCCAGCGATTTTATCACCAGGTTTGATTTTTCTTTTCTTCGCCAAGTAGACTTTGATTAATTTGAGAACACCAGGATTGAGTTCGTCGCCATTTTTGAGAGTGAAGACTTTAACGTCAACAACCACACCATCTTCCCCGTGAGGAACACGTTGACAAGTATCACGAACATCTTTCGCTTTTTCACCAAAGATCGCATGTAATAAGCGGAATTCTGGAGTTTCGGTAGGTTCCCCTTTAGGAGTTACCTTACCAACAAGGATATCACCAGGTTTTACATAAGCACCCACGCGGATGATTCCGTCTTCGTCAAGATTACGTAATGCATCTTCACCAACGTTTGGAATTTCACGAGTGATTTCTTCTGGACCTTGTTTTGTTTCAAGAGCAACACATTCAAAGACTGTTGTGTAAATGGATGAGAATTCGTCTTCTTTAATGAGACGCTCAGACATCAAGACAGCATCTTCATAGTTATAACCATTCCATGGCATAAATGCCACAACAACGTTTTTACCGAGCGCAAGTTCCCCTTGATCTGTACCAAATCCATCAGCAATCACTTGACCTTTCTTCACTTTATCACCAACATTAACAATTGGTTTTTGGTTGAAGCTGGTATCTTGGTTGGTTCTTCTGAATTTAGAGAGTTTGTAAGGAATTACGCCATCTTTAGTTTTGAGTTCGATATTTTTGGAGTCGACTTTGATGATTTCACCATCACCTTTCGCCAACAATGCTGCACGTGAATCACGTGCTACATAGTATTCCATACCTGTTCCAACGATAGGTGAGGATCCTCTAAGAAGAGGCATCGCCTGACGTTGCATGTTTGATCCCATAAGAGCACGGTTCGCGTCATCGTTTTCGATAAACGGAATCAAGGCAGCAGATACGGAGAGCAATTGAAGGGCAGATACGTCCATCAATTGAACTTTATTAGAAGGAATAAGTTCGTATTCACCTTTATAACGCACACGTGGGAATTCTTCGCTAATGCGGAAAGTAGAATCCATTTGCACGTTAACCGGAGCGATGTACATATTTTCTTCTTCATTTGCAGAGAGATAGACGATTTCTTTTGTTACCTGACCGTCTTTAACGACTAAGTAAGGTGTTTCAAGGAATCCATAATGGTTCACACGTGCAAAAATAGACAAGGAAACAATCAAACCAATGTTTGGTCCCTCAGGAGTTTCAATAGGACAAACACGTCCATAGTGAGTATAGTGAACGTCACGAACCTCAAATCCCGCACGATCTCTAGAAAGTCCCCCAGGTCCTAACGCAGAAAGACGGCGTTTGTGAGTGAGCTCAGAGATAGGGTTAATTTGGTCCATAAATTGAGACAATTGGCTCATTCCAAAGAAATCATTAATAGCAGAAATGATAGGTTTGATGCTAATGATATTCTGAGGAGAAAGATCTTCGATCTCACGGGTAGACAATTTTTCGTAAATAGATTTTTCAACAGTAGTGAAAGCTGCTGCAATTGCATCAACAATCAATTCACTAACACTTCGAACACGTCTGTTTCCAAGATGGTCAACGTCATCAATAGGATTTTCTTCGTTTGCCACAGAAATCAAATGAGTAAGTGTTGCAGAAATATCTTCAAAAGAAAGAGTAAATGTTTCAAGTAAAGCATCACGATCTTGTTTCTCAAGCTGCTGGTAAAGTTTCATCACAAGTTTATAACGACCAACTTCTCCAAGATCATAATAACGATTATTAAAGAACATATTGTTCAAATCACGTACAATCACATCGAATGGCGCAGCTTCACCTGGATGCAAGATGCTATAAATCTTTTTAACCGCTTTTTGAATATTATCTTTAGTGTCATCTTTTTCAAGCGTATTTACCAAAGCTCTATTACGATTTAAGGATTCAGGATTGATAACCTTGATGGTAGCAATACCTTTTTGAAATAATTGGTTCACAGTATTAGGGAAAAGTTTATCCATCGCAGAAACAATGACATTTCCATCACCATCTTCGATAGTTTCACCAATATATTGACCAACAAGTTTGGAGATTGCATCAGAATCTTGAGATAATTGAATTTCTGTCATATCAAAGAAACGTGAAACAATATCTTCTACCGTCATGCCAAGTGATCTAAGTAATGTTGTTACAAGAACTTTTCTTCTGGAATCAATACGAACGTACATGAGATCTTTTTTAGAATCAATCATAAATTCTAACCAAGATCCTTTTTCCGGAACGATCTTTGCGGCATATTCTTTATTTTTTGCGCTAAAAAGTACACCAGGTGATTTATAAATCTGGTTTACTACGACGCGTTCTGCACCATTAATGATAAAGGTTCCCCTTTCAGTCATTATAGGAAAGTCACCGATATAAATATCTTTTTCTTTAATTTCACCTGTTTTTCTGTCAATAAGACGGAAGATTACTTTCAAAGGAGCACCATAAGTTAAGTTTTTGTCGAAAGCCTCATCTTGTGAGTATTTCATTTCACCAACTTCGTAGTACACATATTCGATAACAATATTTCCATCTGTGCTTTCGATTGGGAAAACAGAACGAAATACACCTTCGAGACCTTTTTTCTCACGATGTTTTGGATCAACATCATGTTGCAAAAATTCATCAAAAGAATCTAATTGGATCGCCAAGAGATCTGGCGCATCAGTTTGGGTTTGGAATTGGGCAAATGAAACACGACCAGTGTGTTGTTGTGCCATAATTTTTTCTCCAGTTTTTGGAATAAGATTTGACCGAGAAACTTTAATCATTTCTGGGTAAGGGAATTGTTACTTTATAATAAAGACAAAAATATGCACATAACCCCTATCGATGATAGGGGTATGTACAAATTGTTTTTTGATAATAATATCTATTAGTAGACTTATTTAACTTCTACGGTTGCACCAGCAGCTTTAAGTTTTTCAGCGATTTGATCAGCTTCAGCTTTTTCAATACCTTCTTTAAGAGCAGTTGCACCAGCACTTTCAGCCATTTCTTTAGCTTCTTTAAGACCAAGACCTGTGATTTCACGGATAACTTTGATCACTTCGATTTTACTTGCACCAGCATCTTTAACAAATACGGAAACTGTAGAATCTTCAGTTTCAGCAGCGCCGCCGCCTGCAGCAGCAGGAGCAGCAGCAACAGTTGCTTGAACATCAAATTCAACTTCAATTTTCTTACGAAGATCGTTGAGTTCTAACACTGTCATATCTTTAATTAAATCAAAAACTTTAGTTACGTTATCAGCCATTTTATTCTCCTATAACACGGATAAAAATCCTATTGATTCAAAACACCATTTAGTATGGTGAGAACTAAGCTTGTTCTTTTTCTTTTTTCTCAGCAAGCGCTTCGAGTGTGCCATTGAACATGGATAGAACAGAATTTAAGCCACCAGCAACCATAGCAATGAGCTCGATACGTCCAGGAAGTTTGGATAATTCCACAATTTCTTGTTTGGAATATTCTGTTCCAGAAACTACACCAGCTTTGAAAGATAATTGCTCATGAGCTTTAGCAAATTTGCCTAAAACTCTTAAAGCAGCCATCGCATCTTCTCTACCAAAAACAATCATTGTAGATTCTTTTAAGTGCTCATCCATGCTTGTGATTTTATTTTCATGTAAAGCATGTTTGAGGAGGCGATTTTTGATGACATGAGCTTTTGCGTTGACTTCAAAGAGACCAGCACGAAGTTCATTCATATCTGATACGGTCAATCCTTGGAAAGAACAAACAGCAAAACCATCTGCATCAGCGATTGCCTGAGAGATTTGTTTTGTCAATTCAATCTTATCAGCTTTTTTCAACATAATCCTCTCCTTAAACCGTCAATTTTTTATGGTCAATACGAATAGAAGGACCCATTGTTGAAGTAAGTGTAAGAGTCTTGATGTATTCACCTTTAAGATCACTTGGTTTATTTTTGATGATGAGTTGGTGAATAGCAGTGATATTTTCGATAAGTTCTTGTTCAGGTTTTGAACCTTTACCAACCACAACGTGGAAGTTACCAGTTTTATCACCACGAACTTCGATTTTACCAGCTTTAAATTCTTTCACAACACGTGCAATTTCTGTTGTTACGTTACCAGTTTTAGGAGAAGGCATTAACTTTCTTCTTCCCAAACCAGAAGCAACGACAGCCAATCTAGGCATCATATCTGGTGTTGCGACCACAGCATCAAATTCAAACCAACCATCTTTGATTTTTTGAATAAGATCGTCAGATCCTACGAAATCAGCTCCACAGTTTTTAGCCTCTGTAGCATGATCACCTTCAGCAAAAACCAAAACTTTCACTTCTTTACCAACGTTATGAGGCATAACGATAGTGTCACGAATGTTGTGCTTTTGCTTAATGTTTAAGTTGTAATGCAACTCAATTGTTTCATCAAATTTAGCGTTAGCTAATTCTTTAACCATCTTAGTTGCATCTTCTAATAAATGCGCTTGAGTCAAATCAAACTTTTTAATATTGTCAAGCTGTCTTTTTGTCCCTTTGTACTGGACTCCATTATGTTGCAATGTTCCCATAATTAAGCCTCCACCTCAACACCCATATTACGTGCTGTACCTTCGATCATTCTCATTGCAGCTTCAACGGTAAATGCATTCAAATCAGGCATTTTAATTTCGGCGATCTTACGAACTTGTTCTTTAGTAAGAGTACCGACTTTCTTTTTGTTAGGCTCAGAAGAACCTTTCGCCACACCCAACTCTTTCAAAATAAGGTTAGATGCAGGTGGTGTCTTAAGAACAAATGTGAAAGAACGATCACTGTAAACAGTAACTTCCACAGGAACAACAAAACCAGCTTTATCTTTTGTCGCAGCGTTAAACTGGTTACAAAATTCCATCAACTGGATACCTTTTGGACCTAAAGCGGTACCAACAGGTGGAGCAGGATTTGCTTGACCAGCAGGAATCTGAAGCTTAACGACGCTTTCAATTTTAGCTTTTTTAGGCGCTGCCATTTATAAACTCCAAATAGTCTATATTTTTGTCACATCAAACGGTAGAAGACATTTGAGCAACTATCTTTCTCAACCCATCCGGTAGAAGCATCCATCAAGGTCTCAAAAAATTTAATCTACTTTACTTACTTGAGTAAACTCTAATTCCATAGGAGTAAGACGACCAAAGATTTCTACAGAGACCACAACAGTCGCCTTATCTTGATTGACCTCATCAACAACACCTTCAAAATTCTTGAAAGCACCATCATTGATACGGATCTTATCACCAACAACCCAATTAGAGTCACCCTCTTGCATATATTCTTTACCAGCAATATCACCAGTTTGTTCAAAAATAGAACGAACCTCTTCAAAGGTCAATGGAGCAGGTTTTTTATTACCACCACCGGCAGTTAAAAACATCCCCACACCACCAATATTCCTAATATCAGAATAAACACCCTTCCAAGCCATTTCATCTTCAGGGAGATCTAACTCCGCCAGAACATAACCTGGATAAAGCTTATGCTTTTGTACAACTTTTTTCTTACCTTTATCAACAATCACTTCCTCTTCAGGAACACGAACATCAAGTAAGACATCACGAAGAGTGCCCCCATTCTTCTTTTCAAGAAGACGGGAATAGACCTTATTCTCGAAACCGGTCTGCACTTGAATAACAAACCAACCTCTAGCCATTCATCAATCCTTGAAGAATAATACGAGCAGCCACGTCAACACCAAACAAGATCAACGCAAAAATGACCACAAAAATGACCGTTGCGATTGTAGCTCTAACAACCTCATCTTTTGTTGGCCAAGTTACCTTACGAAGCTCATCAATAGATCCTTTGAGAAATTTGACTAAGTTACCCATAACTCTTCCTCATTTACAATTTCGCGAAAAACTTCGCCTCAGGGCAGGAGGGACTCGAACCCCCAACACACGATTTTGGAGACCGTTGCTCTACCATTGGAGCTACTACCCTATATCCAAAAATTTAGATCAATATTACTTAATCTCTTTATGTAAAGTGTGCTTACGCTCACGTGGACAATACTTTTTCAACTCGACTTTGGTTCTTGCTTGTACCATTTTCTTTGTTTTTGTCGTTGTGTAATTGCGTTCTGCACAGCTTTCACATTCTAATGTAATGATTTGTGCCATTAGTGAAACTCCTAAAAAAGTCCTAGCCCACAATCGGATTTGAACCGATGACCCCTTCCTTACCATGGAAGTGCTCTACCTGCTGAGCTATGTGGGCAAGAATTTGTAATATACGAGATATATTATAAATTAATCAATATTAAAAGTCAATCTTTTTCATCATTTTTCACAGACAATTTTCTTACTCTAAACACTTTTAAAATCAAAAGAGCTCCATAGTTTAGATTTCTTTCTAAAATTACGATAATCTATAAAATAAAAGGAGAGTCCTATGATCAGACCTTTTGAAGAAAAAGATATCACAAGCTTCCCAAATATTAAAATATTAGCAAATCCCGAACTATCAAAAGAATATCTCCTTGTCGAAAGAAAACCCTTCATTTCTTGTTTTATTGTCATAGATCAAAAATACACGATCTTTGTCGAACAATTCCGCCCCGTCATCAACCAAATCACCACAGAAATGCCCATGGGTAAAATCGAAGAGACAGACCTCTCTCCTCGTGAAGCAACAATCCGTGAACTTGCTGAGGAAGTTTCTCTCTTTGTAGATGGAAATAAAGCTCATCTTTGTGTATTGGATCCTAAAACTAAAGAATTCAAAGATCTTGAGTTTTCGTTCTATAAATTTACAGAAGAAAAACCTATCTACGTCAGTCCCGGTTTCTCAAATTCCAAGCAACACCCATTCATCCTAGAACTCGAAACTCCAAAAGACAACTTCTTAGATCAGATACAAGGCTATGAACTTTGTTCTCAAGAAAGCAATCTCACCGTGAGTTTTGCAAGAATCTCTGAGGAATTGATCGATCGTTTAGAAGGTGTAACAAAATTCATGCTCATATCTTATTTATTCCACAAAAAATAATTGTTTCTCTGTCAATATCGCCCCCATAAAGAAGTCATGTGCTTCCATGGGGGTTTTTTGTGCCAAAAGCTCATCCCAAACAACACCTATCTTCATCGTGCTTTGGTGCTTAAAAAGAAATCTATCATAGTACCCCTTTCCAAAACCAAGCCTCGAACCATCCTTGCCCAGCATCAGTGCAGGGACAAAGATCAAATCAATTTCTCCTTTATAAGGTAGGGTTTTAGGCTCCATAATTCCAAAAGCACCCTCTTCAAAATCTCTTTCTGAATAGACGCGGCACATCACCATTTCGCATTCTCCCATAACTCTAGGAAACAAAACCTCAACACCACTCTCCAAAGCATACTCCCATAAAGGTTTGAGACTCAATTCTCCCTTCAAAGGATAATAAAAAGCGATAACTCTCTTCTTTATAATAATAATATTTTTTACATCTTCAAGTATATCCTCAGAAATTTCACCTTGTAAAAAAGATCGTTTTATGAGGGCTTCTTTTCGTAATTCTTGTTTTGATTTATTCATTTTGCCACCAAAAAACCTGGATTAGCTCCAGGTTAGTTGTTTTTGTTTTTAATTAAGAGATTCATTTGATCTCGTAATTGAGCTGCATATTCATACTGTTCTTCTTCAACAGCATTTGCAATTTGTTCCTCAACTTCTTTGAGACGTGTATTCATAAAAGACATCGTCTCCCTATAGACCATCAATTCAACCTCTCGCTCATGGTATGGATCAAAAACATAGTCAAGTAGACAACATTGAACATCTATCTCAAAACTTGCACCCATCTCAATTGCTAAAGGTAAAATTTCATTGATCGTGCCGGAATGCACTTCACCGTTAATTTGTAATTCAGCAATGGCAGGCTGCTCGGACTTTTTAATCCGACAAAGACATTCCGAGACATCCAAAGAATTCATGATCTGACTAAGTGTCGATTCAGACGACCTATTCAGTAGTGCTTCAACTCGTTTCCCCAAAACCATATCCACACGATGTTCATAAATCCCACAGGCCGACCGGAATAGAATCACATATTGATTTGATTCGATCAGAATACTTATCTGATCGACGCTAATACTGTGTGTTTCCATAAGATTTTTTGCTCCCAATTGTGGAAAATTAATATTTACGAATTCATTCCTTTAAATTTGATCTCACCGACCATATTAGCACTCAGCCCTGACAAATCACCATATTTTAACATCCAAAGCAATGCTGCCATAAGATTGTGAGCCTTGATGAGGGCATCTTTACCAGTCATACCATTGATAATACGATCACTGAAAGATTTTTGAAGAACAATCTCTTGGTCTGTTCCCCCTATCAAAGGGTTGTTCTCATCAATACTACGAACCAATCGACCAATTAATTGTGTAAAATCATAGAGGATGGTTTGAAGATTTTGACGTACTGTGAAAGAGCTTCGTGAAAGTTCTTTTAAGTGCTGTTGAACCAGCATACTTTTTTGATCTGGTGTACGTGCAATCATTTTTTGAGTTTGATCTTTTCTTCTAAGATAGTCGTTCACCCATTCATGAGCGCCGTTAAGTTTGTGATTTAACGCAACTACTTCTTTTCGAGAATCAAAACGCCCAACACTTGTCCCGTCCGCAACGGTGTAATACTGGATCAAATCTCCTACCCATAAAGAAGAAAATTCTTTATCAAAGAAGTCTAAAATCACATAAGTATAGAAGAGTTTATCATCAGGGGTGAAGTGTACACGAAAATCTGAGCTTTTTTTGAAGGACTCTAATAGCTTAGGGTAATCCAAACACTCAAATAAAAATTCTGCATCTTGTTGGATTTGTTCATTTGGATAAATTGCGGAAGGATCTGCCTCAGCTTCAGTGTCCATAGCTTCTTTAAGTTTTTCAGCTTGGTAGCGATCTTGCTCACGCCACTCACGTGCTAAATTCCCAACCTCTACATCCTTATCTGCTGTTTGCAAATAATCGTCCATTGTTTTATAAAGAAGTGTTTTTTGTAGAACATTTGCTTGGTTCATATAAAGTTCCATCATCTGCTCAAGATCAAAGTACATAGGCACAACCAAGAGATCCCAAATCCCATCAAAAACACGATCAGCATTTGGAGGACAAACATCAGGATAAAGCTCACGGAATCGTCTTAAAATACCTGCTGTAGACACCTTTAATTGTGTTTGATGGCGATTAAAAAGATACAATGTAGTGAAAATATTCTTCAAGGTTTTTTCGGATTCAAGAACTGAGCGACTCATTTCTCTCTGAAGTTTAGAAAAATCTTGGAGATCAAAAAGATTGTATGCATGATATGCTAATTCAAGATCAATCAGTCGATTCTCTTTTCCAAGTTTTTTACGAAAATTAAGATTTTCAGGAGTTGGTTCTCTAAATAAAGGGTCTAAAATTGATTTGATCTTAATGATTTGATCACGGTTGGTTACTGTCATACGTCTGGTAAAACTTTTTGTAAAGGTCTTACCGCTCCATCTTGTCAAACCACCAATAAAACAATTAAATCTAATCCAAAGTAAAAACAAATCTCCTGGAGTTCCAATTTTTTTTGAGGTTTCATGTCTCAATTGCATAGTTTGATTTTGAGATTTTTGTGGAGTTTTAGGCTTAGTAACAACATTCACTGCTCGAAAAGGATTTGCTGAGTCAGCAGATGGGCGGATATCGTGTCCACCTACTTTTTCATCCCCATCATTTTTTTTCAAACGAGCTTTTTCATTATTAGAAGGAGGTCTATCAGAGCCTGTAATTTCTTTATAGGCTTGTGATTTTTTTTTGAATTGATTATAAGGATTATCCTCTTCTGTTAATTCAACAATCTTACCACCAGCTTTTTGAAGGTCTTTGAATAGAGCATCCCTTTCCGCAGGAGAAAGATCTTCAACTTTTAAACGAGATTGCATTTCTTGTAGTTTTGATTTTTGTCCAGACATCTTTATTTCCTAATTTTATTATTTAGTAGTTGCGTTTACTTTATCTAGCATAATATGCGGGGCAAATAATGACGATCGATGATGTATTTGATTTTCTATCATAGGAATATTTTTAAGTAACTCAAACGCATTCCCAGATAACATAACATCCTTCACTCGCCCCTCAAGCTTACCATTTTTGATAAGGAAAGCACTGTCAGCGAGAATAGAAAAATCGCCGGCAATAACATTGGATTGGCCTTCTCCGAGAGAGGACTCCAGAAGCAATCCAAACTCAATAGATCCTATCATTTCTTCTAAAGCATGCTGCCCAGCACCAATCAGACGATTCGAAAAAGCGGGAGATGGTAAAGAAGCCGTACTACGATTGGCATGACCTGTTGAGGTGGTGTTCATCTTAGATGCAGAGGCACAATCATAAATAAATTGTTCAAAAACCCCATCCTTGATGATATTTCGTACTTGAGGGATTGTTCCTTCGTCATCGAACGGTACCGATGCAGAGCCAAATTGATAAAAAGGATCATCCACAAATTGGAACTTTTGATCAAACATCTTCTCAGCGATACGTCCCTTAAATAACGAGAGATCTTTATAAAGCGTTTTGCCATTTGCGGCGATCTCAATAGGATCCAAAATACTATCCAAAGCAGATGGTGCAAAAATCACAGGAATTTCTCCTGTATAAGAAAAGGAAGAGTTTTTTTGAGATCTTGTGAGGCGTTCTTCGAGAGATTTTAATATTTTATCAAAACTTAGCTGATTTGTGTAGAAAGTTTGTCCTTCGTAAAGCTCAATAAAAGAATCATCAACACCCAATTCAAATAATCCACCATAGATCGTTAATGCTGATTCTTGGTACTCTCCCTCAAAAGCATTTGTATTACGAAGCATAGAAAGAGAAAAACTTTGATGAACATCTACAGATACCTTTGATTTTGGAGCAAATTTTTGGATTTTTTGTAAAAGGTCTGCTCCGAGATCTTTGAGATCTTGCTTTGAGTAGGACATATTCTTATCACAGTATAACCAATCTAATGATTTATAGGAAGTTTTCGTCGGCAATTCAAAAGAAATTTTGTCTCCAAATAAAGAAGATTCTTTTGCATCAGAGATCATTTTTTGATATTGAAGTGGGTCATTAACGAAGGCATTGCCAACTTGACCATTTTCAAAAATACGACACCCCAATGCCGAATGAGAAACATCATCTACAGCTTGTAATTTACCGTATTCAAAAGAAACAGATTGAGAATGAGAAACACTTGCAAATACATCCCCATGATTCATAAGTGAGAGCGCGTCTTTGCTAGCTTCTCGTAATTTATTTTCGTATTCAAAAGCTCTAGTCATCATCGTTTAACCTTCTTTATCCTGGAAAAGATAGATACCAATCCCTCCAGCCAATGTACCAAACCAAATATAGTCATTTTCTTTGGTAATAGTAGTGATATCAAGCCCCGGAAGACCTTCACGTAGAGAAATCGACTCCCAGTCCTTAGACCTTGGATCGTAGACTTTTACCCCAGATTCAAGCGTCCCTATCCATAATTTTTTATCAACAACAAGAAGACTCTCTATATAATCTGAACCAAGCTGTTCTCTTGTGAATGTTTGAACAATTTTTCCCGTTGCGCGATTGACTCTTAGTAGTCCTTGCCCGTAGGTTCCAATCCAAAGAAATTTTGGATTGATATCTGTAACAATTGTTTTAGCAGAAATTTCGGGTAAGAATTGCTCTGTAACACCATTCACCATACGATACACACCGCGTTCGGGCGTAGCAATATAAAGCTCATCGTCTATTTTTAGGAGATCCAAAACCGATTGTTTTGGGATTACATTCTGCCAATTGACACCATCAGCACTACGGAAGACACCTCTAAAGAGCGTGGCTACATAGATATGTTGACCATCATAAATAAGGCGTTTTAGTTTGTATCCATTAAAGAAAGATACCTTATTCCAAGTACCTGTCGTTTTTTGATAAAAAGACATCCCTCGATCTGTTGTCACCCAAACCTTATCGCCTTGTACTAAAATATCTCGAATGTAATTTGAAGGAATTGCTGCGTTACGGACATGGAAAAGATCAAGCTGGGAACTAGAACGACTAAACCGCGCTACACCACCAGACCACATACCTATCCACACATCATCTCCATCAAAGGTAATCGCACTAATCGCATTATCAGGCAAATACTCCAAACGAGAAAAATAACGCCAAACAATACGACGTTTTAGAGACGCAATTTTGTATTGAAAAGGATGTGGTTCTTTTTTGAAATGTTTTAATTGAGAAGTAGCTCTTTTAATATAAAACAAAGCCTCTGGACGTTTTTTTTGAGCATAGAGGATCAGAGATGCCTTGTACGCAGAAACTACTTTGTCGAAGTAATTTTTATCAAGAGCTTGATATGATTTGATGTAAAATTGCAGAGCTGTATTGGTATTTTGATTCTCGAGAACACGATCTGCAGCAACGAGATAAGCTTTTGTAAAGTCCAATCCCCTAAAAGAACGAGGACTAATCTCCCGCCAACGATCCAATAAATATAAAGAATCTCTACTAGATAAATTTAAAATAATTTCAGTAAGTTCAAATTGAGCAACTCGTCTATTCTTGATATGTTGAAATTCAACATTAGCAAATAATGATGTCTGTGAAAACATTATTAATATACTCAAAATCAGGGTGCACCTACGCATAGTCCCTCCCGTAAAAGTAAAATGGCTATCGTAGTATCGGCAAAAAAGCACCCAATGATTAGCGAGATCTAAAATTAGGAAACTAAAACTCCAAATTTTAGACGAGAATAGTAAAATCATGTATAATATAGAATATAACAAATTTTTAATAAAATAGGTAGTTTTGATGCGATTTTTTTTAATTTTTTGGCGACTTTTTATTAACAGACGGTGCGTTGGTTGTCAAAAAATCCATGCGAATGAGCATTTTTTTCATATTTGTAAAAAATGTACTAAAAATATCAGCACAATAAATGAAGATGGAACTCGTTGTCCTATTTGTTTTGATAGTTGGTTTGAGGGAGATCTGTGTCAAAACTGTCTCGACTTGGATCATAATTGGCAGGAATTGACTATTATTTTTCCTTATCAAAATCCCCTGATTAAAGAGATTTTCTCACAATATAAATTCCATAACTCCTTGCTCGCTGAAAAAGATCTCACAAAATTATTAAAACCCCATACCAAAACCCTAAAATCAGCTCAAATTATTATTGCTCCTTGTAGTAAAGAAACAAGGCGACGTCTTGGATTTAATCCTGTGGCTAGGATTTTAGATAACTTAGAAATCGAGTATTCTGATATTTTAGTGAAAGATAAGTCTGCTCCCTCTCAAAAACATCTCTCAGGAGAAGAGCGGAAATCACGCTCGAATCCTTTTTCAATCAGAGAGAAAGACCTGATAAAACCTAACAATAAAACAATCTTTGTGGTTGATGATATTTTTACCACAGGCACTACAATCTCTCATATGATTAGAACCATAAAAGAATCTGGTATCAACAATGTTAATGCATTTTGTTTTGCGAGAGATTGATAGGAGATATTTTTCATACAAAAAATATACATTTTTTTGAAAAAAATCCGAAAATAAACAAAGAGATAATTTTTTATACAAAATACCTTGAAAAAGAGTACCATTGATGGATTTCCGCAATATTTTTAATTCCTACTCTACTAATGCTGACATCGCCGAGCGTGCCAACGCTTTGGAAGTAAACAAAGCCCCTGATGCTGACGTTGCTTCTAAAATTAGCGAATTTGCCAGCACCCTTTCACCTGAAACAATGTCTAATAATTCTTCCCAAAATACAGGGGACGATTCCGCCGTAACTACAAACTCCGAGCCAACAACACCAACTGGTGGTGTGTCGGATGATGTATTAGATGCTTTATCTGGATTGGATGAGGACTTTAATATGGACGAAGAATCTACCGCGACCGAAGAATCTGATGACGATTTCATGAATAGTCTACTAAACAGTGATCCAGACCCTACTCCTAATTTTGAAGATGAAGCTGTTGCTGATAGCGGTGCTGATGATTTTGATTTGAATTTTGACGAACCAGCTACTGATAGTTTTGAAGATACTTTTGAAACACCATCTGGCAACGATGATAAATTTTCTTTTGAGGATAACTCCGAAGATGAATTCAAATTTGACGAAACACCTGCTGATAGCTCTGACGACAGCTTCATGGATTTCGACACGGATTCTTTTGACGATGCTACCAATTCTGATGTTTCTGATTCTTTTGATGATAGCTTTGAAGATATATCCAGCCTAAATAACGACACTCCTGCTGCAGAAGTGCCTAGTCCGCCTGCGGATATGGGTGGTGATGATGATTTTGATCTTGATATGTCAGACTTTTTCGATGATGGAGAAGGTGGCGGATTTAACGACGACTTTGAAGATATTTCTTTTAATGATGAAGTCGGTGGTGGTAACGATGTTGCCTTTGATCTGGATGATGATTTTGAATTCGGTATTGAAGATCCAAACGATCTTGAATCCGAAAATCGTGCCCTTAGCGATGCTCAAATAGAATCTTCTTCCGATTTTGATAGCAATTTTGGTTCTGATGATACGATGAGTATGCCTGATTTCTCTCAAACAGACTTTAGACCTAATGTTGCTGAAGAACGTATGGACTTTACCGAGACCTTAAAACCGACTGCTTACGAAGGTAGCTCTCAAGGTCTTCGTGACTTTGATTCATGGGGAGATAGTCAAAACTCCAGTGCTTTACAAGATGCAACATCCCTTCAATTAAGCGAACAGCAAATTTTTGCTATTCGTGAGAAAATTAACAGCTTCAAAAACAAAGAGACTCGTTTCAATCTTAGAAATATTCTCTTAGACCCAATCTATCACAAAAACTACATTCAGGAATTAATTTCTTTATTGTTGATTGACACACCTGAAGAAAAAGTGACAGATTTCTTGAAGAAGCACCTTGATAATGATGGTTTTGTACCTGAATACACAGATATTACGGAAGAAAAATCTTTTGCAACATTCTATGCAGAAGATGTACTCCGTTTTGAACAATTTAAAGAAGAGTTTGGAAAAATTCTTCAACGCATGAGTATTTATGGGGTTATTTCCTTACTTATGGGATTGATCGTTTGGTTTGGATTTGCACAGCCCCTACGTGTTAATAGTGTCTTTGAGAAAGGTCTCGCCGAGCTAAAAGATAATAATTTCACTGTTGCCGAAACCTTATTCAATCAAGCCCACGAAATTGTTGGAGAACCCGTTCCAAAGTGGTTTATGAAATACGGAGACGAGTACGCAAATAAAAAAATGATTCAGGTTGCTGAACAAAAGTACCTGGCGGGTATTGCTGCAGCACCAAAGAGCATTCCTTTAAGCGTGCACGTAGCAGATTTCTATACCAATATGGGTGAATCTTACTACACTAATGCTATCGCTGTGATGAAAAATATTAGTGATCTTCAGCCAAATAAATTTGAAGTTTGGGATTACTATGGAAATCTTCATATCGACTACGCTGACTTCTTCCCTCGCGATCTGAAAAAACAAGAAGAATTGTATTTCAAAGCTGCTAATATTTACCACGAATTCATTAAACGAAATCCAAAAAATATGGCACCTTACTATAAGATGATTGACGTTTACATCAAGCTCAATAACGAATCTCATATTGATTTCATTATGGATCTTGTTATGAAAGCAAACCCAAAATACCTCAACATTGAAGTATTAAACAGGCTTGCCGACTATTACATCAACAAACGAAATCTCAACGCTGCATCAAGAATATTCAAAAAAATGATTCCTTTCTTGGACGGGCATGTGAGAAAGATTCCTAGCCTACAAAAAGCCTTACAAAAAAATTATAATATCAGACCTGAACGAATCACGAATTTACTTGCTGAAAGCTACTATGAAATTTCTCGTTATAAGATGCTTTCATCAGATGTTATGGGTGCGATTTCACTTCTCAGTAATTCTATCATCCTCAATCCTAGCAACGAAAAAAGCTACAATCTCATGGGAGAATCTATTCTTGCTATGGGTGATGGGCATCCTAACCGTTTTGGTGAGTCGGAGCTTCTCTTTAGAAAAGCACTGGATGTGAACCCTGATTTTTACAAACCTCACATTAATTTAGGACATTTGAACTATTATTGGGGGAATGAAGTTAACATTCCATCCGCTGCTGATAGCACGGCTTTATATCATTATCGCACTGCAAAATCCTTGATGCCTACAAATGAATTGAATTATTTATTACAATATAATTTATCATGGCTTGAGCACAAAAATAGTAATGAAAAAGAAGCTCTAGAGCTACTTAGTGATATTTACAAGAATGCTCCCAACAACCCTGCTCTGAATTATGCTATGGGATCCATGCTTTATAAAGACGGCAACCCTCGTCTTGCCCAAGTAAAATACCAAGAAGCTGCCTCATTACTTGAGGATGTGAAGAATAAGATCGGTGAAATAAATTACGCCAATCCTCGTCATAAAGAAGTCTTTACACAGTTATCAAAAATTTATAACAACGTCGGTGTGATTAACGCAAATTACGGTCGTTCCAACCCTGGACGAAAAGATTATTTTGATAGCCAAGCCCTACTCAACTTCTATGAAGCTAAAAACTTAGCAGATCAACTTGGAAATATTTATAACATTACGGAATACAATATTGGCGTATTAACTCGTCCAAATGTCAGAAATCGTACGACGGTTTTTGATGAAAGTATCCCTAAACAAACTTCTTTAGAACCTTTACATTCAGAATTTAAAAAACATGTATTAGAAAAAATTTAGTGCATTGCACGACAGGATGGATTTGGTGTCAACACAAGCTTCAGAACCTATTTTTATCATTGCCGGAGAAGTCTCTGGTGATATGTTTGCAGCTGAACTTATGTCAAATATGAACGCTATTAAACCAACCCGATTTATCGGTTTTGGTGGTGTTCACATGCGAAATCAAAATCTCGAGTCCTTAGCGGCAGATAACTCTCTTCTTTCTTCAATTGGGATCCTTGAATCTCTTGGTTTTATTTTTAAGCATATTAATATGTTTCGTAAAATTGTTCCAGCAATCAAAAAACACAAAATCAAAAAAGTAATCCTTGTTGACCATGAAGTTTTTTGTGTTATGGCAGCCAAAGAGATCCGTAAATATTTCAAAGATCAAGTCGAGATTTCTTTTTTCATTCCTCCTCGTGTTTCTATGTGGGGACGGAAAAGTGCTCCTGTGATTGCAGGTCTTTGTGATGCATTATTTTGCTATATGCAACCAGATCAGGACATTTATTTTGAATTTAATCAAAAGAGTTTCTATTTTGGCAATCCTTTATCAAAAAAACTAAAAACCTTTGTGCCGAATCCTTTGTTCTTCAATAAACATGATCTTGATCCCAAAAAAGAATACATTGCCTTGATGCCTGGTTCTCGAAAACAGGAAATTGAGAAGATGCTTCCTGCCTTTCTCGAGGCAGCGGAAAAGATCCATAAAGAATATCAAAGTGAATTTTTGATGACTATTGCGCACGATGGGCTAAAGCAAAATATTCTTGATTTGATTGGTAAGACTTCTATTGCCCATGCGATCCATATTATCAAAGATTCTAGCTTAGAGATCATGCACCATTGTCGTGTTGGTCTTGTCAGTGCTGGTACGATCACAATTGAAGCCGTGATGATGAAAATGTACCCTATTATTGCTTATAAATTGAGTAACTTCACTTTTAATGCCTTACGAAAATCTGAGCAATTGCCTGATGATACTTTATTTGGCTTACCTAATGTGCTTCTTCAAAAACGTATTTTTCCAGAGCTTCTTCAAGATGAAGTTAATGGCCAACGTATTTTCGAAGAATTTCAAAATATCAAACATTACAACCAAGAATCTTTCGAATACCTTATGAATTCCGTCCAAAACGAGCTTTCTGATGTTCTCGGGCCGACAGACAGTATTAAGCGAGTTGCAGATTATCTTATGCGTGAGGAAGCTTAATGGCTCGTTTGCTTGGTATTGACTATGGATCCAAAAGAATCGGACTCGCCATGACGGATGAATTGCGGATGATTGCTTCTCCATTTGAGGTAATACCCAACACCCTTGAGCTTTGGTCTTTTCTCGACAAACTTGTCAAAGACTATCGTATTGACGGATTTGTGGTTGGTAAACCTGTTCACGATGGTGAAAATTCTTTTGAGACTCCTGTGATGCACTTCACAAAAAAACTCTCTGCTCAATTTCCTTTCCCTATTTACTTTCAAGATGAGTCTCTCACATCAAAAAGCTCGAGAGATTTCTTAATTGGGTCAGGAAAAAGAGGTAAAAAACTCAAACAAGATCTCGACAAATACGCCGCTCAAGCTATACTCCATGAATTTTTAATGGCATCAGAGCGAGGTATCGTCGAAGAATATCAAAGGGATCACGATGAGACGATTTAATTTTTCAGAAATTCCTGAGATTGGGGACGTTTTTGAAGCTCCGAGTGAGCAGGTCAAACACCTCACCAAAGTTCTCCGCATGAAAGAAGGGGACCAATTCGAAGCCAGCAACGGTACTGGATTTGTGTACACGATTGCGATTGTCTCACTATCTATGGAGCAAGTCCTACTCAAGGTTTTAGACAAAAAGCAGGGTCGTGAGATTCCTCTTCGTGCCACAGCTTTTATTAGCGAACTCAAATCCGACGCAATGGATGATTCTATCGCAATTCTCGCTGAGCAAGGAATACAACGCATTATTCCATTTTTTTCGGAACGATCTATCTCAAAATATGATGCTAAAGTCGCAAAAAAACAAGATAGACGCCAAAAAATTGCTCATGAGGCGATCAAAAAAGTCGGTGGACTGTATGATTGTGTTGTAGAAGAGTCACTATCTTGGAAAAATCTTCCCAATCGTTTGAGTGCCTTCGATCAAAAAATTCTCTTTTGGGAGTTGGACGATACAAAAAGTGCTTCTCTCGAAAAAATAGATATGACGAAAGACTTTGCTTTTATTATTGGCCCAGAGGGGGGATTTTCCGAAAAAGAAGTCGAAACCCTTCTCAAAGCTGGAGCAAGTTGTCATAGTCTTGGCACAAGAATCTTGACTGCACCAAGTGCTGCAGGATGTGCTGCCGTATTATTTCGATACTTAACAGAAAAGCCTTTTCAATAGAGAAGGCTTTTTTTACAAAAAAGGGCTTGAATGATTTACAAGACGCCTTTTTTCGTCTACAATATAAATAGTTTATCACTTGGAGCAAATATGAAACGTGTATTAATCAAACTTAGTGGCGAGATGCTTGGAGAACAGGGTGGCATCGACCACAATTCTCTCATGGAAATGGCATCCATCATCAAAACAGCCTCCCAACACAATGTCAAAATCGGTATTGTTATCGGTGCTGGAAATATTATGAGAGGATCCTCAACAAAATTTTTAGATCGTACTCGTTCTGATTCCGCTGGAATGCTTGGTACAGCGATCAATGCGATCGCACTTCAAAATTGTCTTGAGAAAGATTTTGGTGTGAAAAGCCGTGTTCTTGGATCTTTTGCTATCGATGGAATGTTTGATCAAGCTAATCCCGATCTCGTTCAAGATTTATTTGAGAAGAACACTATTGTCATTTTTGCAGGTGGAACAGGAGCTCCTTTCTTCTCAACAGACACAGCAGGCGTGCTAAAAGCGCTTGAAATTGGGGCAGACCTTATGATTAAGGCGACCAAAGTAGATGGCGTATACAACAAAGATCCGAAAAAACACAGTGATGCTGTGAAATATGACACCATTTCTTATCAAGAAGTTCTCGAAAAGCAACTTCATGTGATGGATCTGACTGCTATTTCACTAGCCATGGAGCAAAGCCTCCCTATCCGTGTCACTGAATTAACAGCAGAAAATATCACTGCATTGTTAAGTGGTCAATCTATAGGAACATTGGTATCATAATATGAGAATTAGTTCAGGAATTTGGCGAGGGCGTAACATCCTCGCACCAGAAGGTAAATTAAAACCAACATCTGATAAAGTGAGACAAGCTTGTTTTAATAGTATCAGAACTGAAATTACAGGAGCAAGATTTTTGGATCTTTTTGCAGGATCTGGATCTGTCGGCATCACCGCCCTTTCCGAAGGTGCGTCTTTCGTAGGTTTTGTGGAAAGAGATTCGGATACGTATCGTTCTTTGCGTTTGAACTTGGACAATCTTGCCGAAAGATCCCAGTATCAAACATATCGTGCAGATGTGGACAAGGTACCTAACCTCTTCCCTGAAGAAAGTTTTGATATTGTTTTTGCAGATCCTTTCTATCCCGACATCACAAATTTCTTAAAAAAATTGCACCATAATGCGATGGGACTCTTAAAAGAAGATGGATTGTTTATTTTGGAGCATGGTAAAAGAACTCTCGTAAGCGATCTTGAGGCTTTATCTGGATACCAGCACACAAAATATTATGGCGACACGGCGCTTAGTTACTTCAAAAAAATAGGATAGATCATGAATATCAACAATATTCTCGCGATTGACACATCTATTGCTCAAACGCTTCTCTTGTCTCTCGAAACATCTAGCCAAAAATACCAGAAAAAAATCACTGTCAGTGATCTCGAATCAGAACTCATCGAACACGTCGACCACGCAATGAACGAATGCAACATAACCCTAAAAGACATCGATGCATACATCATTGGAGCAGGGCCTGGATCTTTTATGGGTTTGAGGCTTGGTTTTTCGGTGATCCGCACATGGGCGTGGCTTCACCAAAAGCCTATTTTTACAGTGTCATCTCTAGATCTGCTTACTCGATCTTATGGGGATGAATGGGAAGGGATCCTTGTTCCTTGTGTGGATGCAAAGATGAAACGTGTATTTGTCAACATCTCACTCAAGGGACAAACTCTCCTCGAAGACAGTGATCTCTTGCCTGAAGAATTGGCTCAAAAGCTGTTGGAAATTTCTTCTCATCACAATACCCCTATCAAGGTCATAGGGTCTGGAGCGAATTTGCTTAAAGATTTTATTGATCTTAAAGAGGTGAGTTATGAGGAAGAAGTAACTCTCTCAGAAAAAGCGTTCGATCATCTATCCGACCTAGTCCCAAAAAAAATAGGCTCTGTCCAAGAATGTTTAGACAAAGCCTTCCCAAATTATATCAGATTATCCGCTGCCGAAATGGCATTAAACGAATCAAAAAAGCTCAATCACTAGGATTGAGCTTTTTTATTTTTCATCATTTCGACTAAATAGAAAATAAATAATACCGTACAACGGAACATTTTTGCAATATTAAAAGGATTTCTCATCAATTCATAGAGTCCAAGCCAACCCTTCTCTTGCATTGCAAGGGATGGCACAGATTTCGCACCAGCAATGACTTGGAAACTATCATCGGCACCTATCGTCACACCTTTTTTGAAGATCTCATAGTTTTTGTTGATCCAAAGTTCTTGATACTTACTATTTCCAAGGTTAAAAAGAGCGAGTTTCGCAGCACTCTTACGAAGTGAAACGAAAATTTTTGCTTGATCAGCAAGAGGAATATTTTCTGGATAATGACTCACAACACGAAGTCCAGAGAAAGATTTCATCACTTTTTTGACGGTACCAAAGAGAACAGGTTTGGTGGCACCATAAAAACTTACAGTGGAGCCACATTCAGAACCAATTTGAAAGGCATCAAGAATATAAGTGACAGGAAGAGCAGGCTTGATGAGGGCGTGATTGTGCAGACGATACATTAACCAAGAAATCATACTGGAAGAACAAAGAACAACATCAGCTTGATTAATGGTCTCCATAAGTTCTCTATTGAAGATTGCTTGGAATAATTTTTTCTCACTTAAGATGACAATACGTGCGTACTTCGAGTGATGTAATTGATCATAAAGATAATTACGCCATTCATTGCGTGAAATATCGGTCACTTTGACCCCAAAAACATAATATTCTGAAAAACCCATAATACCTCATTGTATGCATACAAATATATACTTATATTATGCTATCTTTATTGATCTTTGTCAACTATCTAGACTATCGAATTTACCAGAAAATATATTTTTGAAATCATATTAAGATTTTTAGGTAGGTTCCGAAATTTAATTATCATTTGGTAACAACAAAGATCTTAAAGGTGTTTATGAAAAACTTTCGTGTAATTCTTTCTTTATTTATTCTTATCTTTTTAGGAAAACTCCCTCACTTTGCTCAAATTCAAGCAGGGTCTACATTATGGTACTCTGGATTTGATGCTGGGGTGTCTTCTCAAGGCTTTGGTGGTGTTGCATCCAAAAATTCTGGCTTCTTCACCTCTGTTAACCCAGCCACTGCCGCTACAATCAAAGACTTTCGTATGTTCAGTTCAGGCTCTATAGAATCACCAAACTTCAGCGCCATGCTTGGCGTTGCTTCTCCAACTTCACCAGGGGGAACAATTTACGCATCAACAGAATATCTACATTACGACCAAACAGCTCTCACAAGGGTTGGTTATGGTAAAAAAGTTCGCTCTGATCTTGCATTGGGGATGGAAGGAATTTTAAACTTTCATAACGATCCTGCAAGATTCCATATTGGTGGCGGATTTAGTTTTGGTATTTTGTGGCTCCCTAAAGATCCTCTCCCTATCAAAAATGGTTGGGGATTTGCAGATTTTTCTTTTGGTTCCAAGATGAAGTTGGTATTTTTCCCTATTTCAGGAATTTCCGACAACCCTGCCCCTCATTTTGTTCTTCAAAATGGTATTGAAGCGACTTTTATGGACTATGGTAAGGCAAAATGGAAATTCATTGCCGATTACGCACTTGGTGTGGCTCCCTTACAAAACAAAAATAGCGTGAGCTTTCTCACATGGTTTTCCCTTGCGACAAGTTTTACATTCTGGAATGTCTGGGAAATCGGTGTTGGGACTATTTTAGGAAACAATAATTTAGGATTTGGTGCAAATCAAATCTTACCATTCACCTTCTCAACGGCTTTTGGTTATGAGTGGGACTCTTTCTCTATGAAATTACGTTACAACCTTGGTGCAGATATGTTCTTTGACGAGCTCGAATATCGTCATACGGTTGGGATGGAGCTAGGTTTTGGACAAAAGAATAAGAAAAATGTCAGAGCAACGCTTTTTGTAAATAATAATCGCAATCTTTTGCATTATTTTTCACCTAATGGAGATGGAGTTGAGGATACCCTTACGCTTCTACCTTCTATTATTGAGACAAATAATATCAATGCATGGCGTATCAATATCCAAAACGAACTCGGACAAGTCGTGAAAGTTGTCGAGCAAAGTCCTGAGAACGTTGATGACTCGTATTCCGTTGCGGATTTCTTCAAAGCCTATTTTATTCCAAGCAAATCTACTATCATTCCTGAACGTATTATTTGGGATGGAAAAGATAGAAACCAGCAAGTCGTGCCCGATGGTGTCTATGTGGCAACCTTACAACTTCGCTACAACGAAGATCAGATTACGACTTCACAAAGTAATATCATTTTCGTAGACAATACAGCCCCTACAGCAAAAATCACTCCAAATGTCAAAACCCTATATCTCGGTGATGACACTACAAAAAAATTGGAGTTTATCCAAGAAATGTCTCCTGATGCTTGGAAAGTGAAATTTGTAGATGAATCCGATAACAGTGCACTTGGAGAATGGTCTTGGAACGAAGGCGAAGCACCTCTCACGAATTCATGGGGGCTCAAAAATCCTGCTCGTGTGAATGTTGCCTCAGGAACCTACTCTTATATCGCGACCTCAATTGACAAAGCTGGTAATAGCAATACCATTATTGTTACAAACATCGGTATAGAAACAAAACCCCGAAAGCCTATACTCACCTCAAGTGAAAAAGCCTTCTCCGCAAAACAAAACACCAATGGAATGAAGATTTCTTTGGGGGAAATTGCCACAGTAGGTCTCACTGGTTCAAAATTTATATTATATAATAGTGCCGGAGCAATCCTCCAAAGCACAAATCTTGATATTTCAAATATGCCAGCAGAAATGATTTGGGATGGAAAAGATCCTTCTGGAAAAATCATCGCTGATGGATCTTACTTGTTTATTTTAGAAAATAGTTATGATGACAATCAAGTTTTCCACTCTGATCCCTTGATTTTTGAATTTGATAACACTGCCCCAACTTATAAAATTGACTACATGCCAAAACGTTTTAGCCCAGATAAAGACGGTATCAACGATGATCTTCAAATTTTACTCATGGCTCAGGATGTTACAGGTGTCGAATCATGGAGCATCTCTGTAAGAAATGACAATGGCGAAACGCTTAAAGAATTCTCAGGCAAAGAATTAGAGAGTGTCCTTTCATGGAACCCTGAAAAAGGACTTCTCAAAACCGCTCAATTCATTTATCTTGATCTCCGCATCACTGACACGCTCAAAAACAGCTCCGAAACAAGAGTTGCAAGCATTAAGATAGATGTGTTGTTAGATAATACAGATAAAAATCTCATCCTAAGCGATAGCAGAGGGTACTTCACGGAAGGTAAAGGCATCCTTGAAGATAATATTTTCTCCTATCTTGACGAAATTTATGAATTGACAAAGGATTATCCGACTGATGTACTAGTCATTAAGACAGGAAGTTATTTGGTGGAAGCCTTAGATAGCGAGTATGAAGCAAACCGCCTCGCTATCCTACGTTCTGAGTCTGTTAAAGCCTATCTTGTAAGAAAAGGCATCCCTGCGAGAAATATTAGGGCAGAATTTAGTGTTTCTGATGAAAAAAATCGTGCTGCTCAAAACGAACTACGCCGTGTCCGAATCACTCTAGAAAAAGATAGAAATACATTATAAAGGCTTATTATGAAAAAAAATCTTTTGCTATTTTTACTACTTAGCTCTTGTAAAGTTCTCCCTGATAATTATGCAGATAAATTAATAGGAAGCTGGGAGAATGAAACAACAATTGATTTAGCTGGAACTACAGCAACATATACGATGATCTTTGATGCGAACAATGGTGTAGAAATCGAAATTATTGAGCCTTCTAGCTCTTTAACAACAAACTTTACATACAAAGTCGGTACTATCAAATCATTTCCAGCCTTTTCATTTTTTGATGATGGCAAAGAGGTGGCGTTTCCCAACTTTTTTGAATTTGAGGACAACGACAAAACCCTAATCACATCAACTAACTTTGGGATGAAGTATCCAAAAAAATGGACAAAAAAATAAACAATAATGGTCTGTGCTACCCCACAAGGGTACACAAAAAACCAGTAGTATTAAAATACTACTGGTTTTTTTATAATTACTTTAGGATACTAGATCATAGAATCTTTAGCTTCGCTCCCTTCACCAAAGGATGAAATGCCACGCTTAGATTCTTGAAGAAACTCAAGAGTCATTTTTACAACACGATTATCAAGTTGATCAGAATAAGTTTCTTTAATTTTTGATATTGCTGGATTGAGAGAATTTTCTTTTTTGAAGATCTTGAAGATATCCTTAGCTGTATTTCTTTCTTCAAGAGTAAATCCTGCTCTTCTAAGCCCAATCGAATTGATCCCACTAATGAGTCCATAAAAACTTGAAACCAAGGAAAATGGAGGAATATCACGTCCTACTCTTGATCCACCAGAAATAATTGAATAAGCACCAACACGTACATTTTGATGAATAAGCACCCCTCCAGATAAGAACACGCCATCATCAAAGAAACAACACCCTGCTGGTAATACACCATTTGCAAAAATGACTCTATTACGGAGGACCGTGTTATGAGCAACATGAGAACCCACCATCAAGAGACAGTGATCCCCGATCATTGTATTTGGTGAGATTGTAGAATCGTCATAGAGTACAGGTGCGTGTATCGTAACGGATTCACGAATGATATTATGATCACCAATAATGATTTTATGTGGAGACGGTCTATTCGACAGATCTTGAGGTGGGGTTCCTATGGAAACATTATTGAAGATCTGGTTAAAGGCACCAATCTCGACAGGACCTTTAATGTGGACAAAAGGATGAATTACCGTACCATCACCGATAGTAACATCACCTTCAATAATGACATAAGGCGCAACGGACACGTCTTTTCCTAGTTTGACTTCTGGCGAAATTTGGGCTAATGGAGAAATATTACTCATAAAATTCCTGTTTTATAAAAATTAGAGAGACGCTTTTTTCTGTAACTCTTGTGCAAAAACTTTCTCAACAAGAGCGAAGCGTTTTTTATTCTCTGGACTTGTCTGCATGATCTCTTGATGAGACTCAAGCAAGAGTTTGATATCACAGATAGAATGCTCAAACTTTTGATCTATCTGAGAAATAGAATTAGTACAGATTTTTGAAGGATCCTCATGAATAGAAATAAATGAATCTAAGCCCATGATTTTAAAAATTTCAATAATCGAAGAATTTGGATTAAGAAGAGCAACGTGTTGATTTTTGAATTTTTTCTTCACACACAAAATTAACCCAATAAATGAACTATCTACATAGTCAGCATTTTTAACATCGAAGAAGATGTTTTGGATATTCATTGATTGAAGAACGCAATCAAATTTATCATTTAAGTTGGGACAATATTCAGCAGTACCACGACCTTCTACAACAACGTAAAGATCGGACTCATTAATTCCTAGATAGATATTAGCCATTTTTAGCTCCCTGCTAAGCAGCGAATTTATATTTTGTATACGAAAAAAGACAATAAAAGTGAATTCTGTATAAAATAATAGAGAATTCTTTACTTTTATTGTCTTAAATTTTTAAAATTTTACCTGAGCATCATTGCAAATGGCTCTGGATTGACTCTTGTTCCACCAATAAGAACTTCATAATGTAAGTGGTAACCAGTTACACGGCCGGTCGCACCAACATAACCAATAACTTGACCTTGTTTAACACGAGCATTGGCATAAACTTGAGAAGCAAAACCTTGTAAGTGACCATAACGTGTGGAGAAACCATATTTGTGTTGAATTTCCACAAGATTTCCATAACCACCATGAACACCAGCTTTGGAGATTACACCATCAGCTGCCGCATAGATTGGAGTACCTGGTAATGTAGCAAGATCTAAACCATCATGAGCCTCAACCCCTCTTTGATCGAAAGGATTTTTACGTACACCAAAACGAGATGTAATTCGAGCTCTTGTTGCAACAGGATATATGGAAGGAATTTCTTTTAAGGTTCTTTTATTTTCACTCATGAAATTACCAAGGTGAAAGATTTTTTCTTTTGTAACATCTAATTCTTTTTGTAAAACTTGAAGTTGATAGATTTCTTCTGTGGTATTATTGTTGGAAATAATAGAAAGTTCAGGGTCATTAAGAGAAGCGGAAGTAGATTCAATAGGGGAGTTCACTATGGAGCCAACTTCTAAACGAAATTGAGCAAAATATTGAGTAAGATTTTCAACTGTTTGAGAAACATTGTAGAAACGTTGCTCTAAAGCATTATTTTCTTCAACCAAGCGAACTTTTATACGTGAATTAGTTTGACCAGAAGCTAGAATAACCGTTGATGTAATGGCAGTAATACTCATAATGAGACCAAAAAACATCAATACGTAATTAGACAAATGAATGTTCACACCTTTACTATTAGAATGAGGGATGATCATCACAGAAAAACGGGAGATTCCAAATTTATGAATTTTTGCCTTCAATTCTAAAAAGAATTTTTTCACACGTAAGCCCAAATGTTTTTGTACGGCATCTTTATCGAAATATTTGAGATCCATTTTATTCTGCGGACGAGTGTTATTTGTACGTTGACGTTCCATGAACTACTCCATTTTTAAACACATTCAGTAGAAAGTATTCTACATTTGAATAGTAGACCTTTTACTATATGCTTTTTTCTCGGTTTTGTCAAGATTTTATCTTAAAATTTTTATCAAAATTAATAAATTTCCAAGTAGTGAAAATTTGAAAAAAATCACTCTTTATATGACAATAAATACAATATCATTAAAATTATGATTCTATTTTAGAGGTTTTGTATGTTTATCGATACCCACGCTCATCTAGATAAGTCCTTTTTTTCAGAAGATGAAGAACAAAAAGAACTTCAAGATTCACTCAGTTCATTAGAGCTTGTGATTCATATTTCGTTAGATTCGCAAGAATTCAAAATCAACTATCCCAAACTCAATCATTTGGAAAATGTTGCTTTTGCGACAGGGTTGTACCCCGATCAAGCAAACATCGCTAATCAAAATTGGGAACATTCCCTAACAGAATTGAAATCCATCCTCACAAACTACAAACACGTAGCTCTAGGAGAGATCGGCATCGACCTCAAACATGAACATTATGGGGCTCTCGAAGATCAAAGTATTTTATTTCGGAAACAATTAGAGCTTGCAGAAGAACTAAATCTTCCTGTGATTATTCATTCTAGGGAATCTTTTGACGAGTGTTATGAGGTTTTGAAAGATTTTCCTGAATTAACAGTTATCTTCCATTGTTTTAGCTATGGTCAACGAGAAGCAGATCTCATCTTGGAGAAAGATAATTACCTATCTTTCTCAGGGATCCTAACTTACAAAAAATCAACAGAACTCCAAGAACTTGCTAAAACAATACCTTTAGATAGGATTTTCTTTGAAACAGATGCTCCATATTTGGCACCTGTTCCATTCCGAGGAAAAGCAAATTACCCTCAATATGTAGAGCATACTTATAGATATTTTGCTCACCTGAGAGACATTCCTCTTGAAGAATTATCCCTTCAAGTCAGGGAAAACGTTCACCGTGCCTTTAAACTTGACTAAAACATCTTCCCCTTGATTTAGGACAAAAGTCATACCTTCACGACAATAAACAGAATTATTGAAAGCTACCTTTACTTCTTGTTCTAAGACATCAACTTGCTCATCCGTACGGCTCGTATCATGATGTGTCAACCCAAGAACCTTTACTTGAGCTTCTTTGGAAACAGCAACAGCTTGCTCCCAGGAAGAATGTCCCCAACCAGCATAATTAACTAACTCTTGCTGCTTGTATTGAGCATCATGGATCATCAAATCCGCACCTTTAGAAATCTCGACAACTCGTGGATCTAATCGAGAGTGGTAATGCTCAACATCCGTATTAAAGACAAACACTTTACCATCACCCTCAATACGATAACTATACGCACCACCAGGATGAATATGTGAAGAAACTTCGAGATTGATATTAGGAATGAAGGTATGTCTGCCTTCGGCTATTTCTGTAAAATTAATTGTAGAAGGTAATTGAGCAAATTTAATAGGACAATATTGAAAATCCATACTACCTACCAAAGAATCACGCAAGCTCATATTTTGTTGCACAGGGCCATAGATATCAATCTCAACTCCTGGCATAAAGTTCAAACCAAAAAATGGAAATCCATAGATATGATCCCAATGAATATGTGTCAAAATCATGTAAATTTTTGGAAATGTTTTACCTTTAAATTCATTAATCAATTTTTTTCCTAGAGGAATGAGTCCTGTTCCAGCGTCAATAATAACAATAGACCCATCATTTAAGCGGATTTCGAGACAAGTAGTATTTCCACCTGTTTTGATTTTATCAGCTTCAGGAGTAGGCATAGACCCTCTCACACCCCATAATGTAATTTCCATGTTTGACCTCTTAGGAAATAATTATCACTCACGTATATTTAATGATTGTATATGATTTTCGGATTTTTTGAGATTTCCTTTAGAAAATCCACCCTACTTTGAAACCAAGATAAGGATAAAATTGACTTAAAGGAAATTTATTCTGAGACCAAGATGGTTGTACTTTTTCACCAGCAGTTTGTAGAACAACAAAATCATGAAAATACCATCGAAGACCAAAATCAATACCAATAAAAATATCATCAGTAATTCTATTCATTATGTTCATCCCAACATCCATACCTACGCGTATTGTAAGTCCTTGCATAGGATCAGAGTTACTAGGACTTTTAAAGCTGAGAGGGTTATACATAAAACCAAACCTCAGATAAGGCATAAATTCCCAAGACCCCCAAAGCCCTCTATAACCAAGACCTGTCATCAGATGCGTCCCTAGAGCACCATCCACATCAATACCTAGCACCGTCGTCGAAACTAGCTGGTAAGGAAGAAACCTTTCGTATTCAGCTTCTAAAGAGAATCCTGCTGGCCAACGCTTGGTATTACTTGTCCAATTTTCGCCTTCCAAAGTCCCTCTCAAATATGGATCTCCCAGCGCGGGAAACATCGCATGGACATTTAAAGAAAAACGATTTCTTTTGGGACTGGTTGGAACAACAGTATCATTTATCTCAACAAATCCCATAAGATCTCTTGCAATAATTTCATTGGAAGAGACGCTCATCACAATAGAAGGAGACTCTGTAAAACCTTTTCTTGGGAGCCTATACTGCACACGAATTTCATCACCCTTTCTCAATCCTCTAAGATTATTCGTGAAAGAAAAACGACTCTTTTGCACATTATCGACAAGAAGAGCTTTGTTTTCGATTTGTGGGATAAGTTGTTGAAGCATTGTATCAATATCTTTGGAGATATTTTTGAAACTTGTCCTCGGAACACCTATTTCTCTTGTCAAGATCTTCGTGCTCTTAAGATCGAGTAATTCTATTTGTATAGATAAAATCGAATCTACAAGCTCATTCAAAATAGAAACTCTCAGTACATAATTAACATCTCGCACAAAGGGACTGTTTTGACTATTCAAAAGACTTAAATTCAAATCCCCATCCACACTAGAAATCTGATAGCGTAGTTTTTGCAGTTCTGTCATTAGTTCAGTGAAGTCATCATTAAGGAGTGTTTTTTGAGGCATAATAAAGGCGACTCCATTACCAGCCTTCATATTTAGTGACGTAAGCGTGCTTTGAGCGAAATGCGGAACAGTAATAAGAAGAAAGATGAAAATTATTTTTCTCATAAATAGCTACAAATCCTTGAATTTATTGTCTTAGTATAACATAAATCCCAAAAAAAGAAAATTATGATAGTTGCAATTTATTGTATGATATTTTATCATTAAGAAAGAGAATCTTAAAGGATCCATATGACAATTCTTATTTTGCTGACCAGCACTATCTCCATCATTAATTTGTACTTCTTACTTAAACAACGACGCACTAAGCCATTTGACCAAGATGTTTCCGCTTTCAAGATAGAGACGGAGAAGGTTATGGTGGAGTTTAATCGTATCACAACTAGAAATATTTCTATCCTTGATGACAAAATTGAAGAACTTGATCATAAAATACGTATTGCACAGAAGATTGATTCGACTTTGAAAGAGCGTCTCGAAGAGTTTGATAAAATTAATTACTTGAAAGATGCTCCCGAAGAAGCTGAACAAAAACAAAAACGTCAGAAGAAAAAAACCTTGCTAGCTGAAATATCAGAGCAAATCGCAAAAAAAGAGCACTCTTTAGTGGTCGACACGGAAGCTGTGGAAGATGTTTTTGAACGGTCTGTTTCTCCAAAGGATCAAATAGTGATCGTTGAAGAAAAAGTATTGGAAGCATCGGTAGAGGATGTAATTATTGCTAGTGAACCTGATCCTGCCAAAGAAGATTCGGCTGATTCTGTACTTTTTGAAGGCGTCCCTGTACAAAAAATCAAAAAGCATCAATCTACTCAAAAACAACACGAAACGCTTCTTCAATATCTAAAAGAAGAAAAAACTCGAGAAGAGCTGCTCAGCCTTGGTTTCTCAAATAATGAAATCAATCTCGCAACAATGTCCTTATCTTTAGAACAAAACCTATAAATCAAAAAAAGCACAGAACATTCTGTGCTTTTTTATTTTGAAATATTTTAAGATTAATCAAGAGTTAATACATAACCTTCAGCGCCAAAGCCTGTGGATTTGACATCGTTAAGTATTCTTTCTGCATCTGTTTTGGTGTTAAATCCTCTGATTCTCACGCGGAAATAAACGACATTACCAACAATATTTTCAGAAATATAGGCAGAAAAACCAGACCCTCTAAGACTGTCTTCAATTCTTCTAGCAGCGTCCATTGTTGAATGAGTGGACACCTGGATGACATATTCTTTAGTGATTGGAGCAGGTTTTGGGGTGATCTTTGGAGCAACTTTTTTTGCTGCAGCAGGTTTTGCAACTTCTTTTTTAGGAAGTTCTGGCAATACTGGGAGAGCAGGTTCAACGACTGGTAAGACATCTGCTGCTGCCACAGGTGTTACAACAGGTAATTCAGCTACATTTAAGGTGCTCAATTCTTGACGTTTAAATTCTTTGGAAGAAGTTTGAACAACTTGTGCATTTTCTTCTTTTACTCTATCAGTAACATTTTTTCCAAACCAATAACCAGAAATAAACAAAAGACCACCAAAAAAGACAAATAAAGCACCCGTCCAAAGAGTTCTACTATCATCAAGATCCAAGGAAGGAGCGGACTTCATAGGAGAATCTGGGATACGATGTGCCCCTGCACCACCATCAAAAGAAAAACGAGATTCTCTCGGAGCTGGATTGTATTCAGGTGCTCTACGAGATTCTCTCGCCGGAGCAGCGTGTGTTGCGTTATAATTTGGAGCTTGATCTAACTCTGTTTGGTCGTATGCGCGTTCTTTAATAGGGTAACGGTTCTGAACCGCACCATAATCCCTATCATTTTGTGCGTAGGATTGTTCTTGCTCAAAGCGACTTCCGCCTTTGGTTTCTTCAAGAACATCTAGAAATTTAATTCTTGCCATAATGAATTCCTCTTGACAACAATGGTCATGTAACTATATTATTTTTGTTTTTCTTAATTATATCCTCTTGAATAGGATATCTTAATAGAAAGATCGGAAATTCAAATAATACCTTTATATTTTTTTAATAATATTTTCAAGAAAAAATGAAAAATCAAAAGAGTGGAGTTTAATGCAGTTTTAATAATTGACAAACAAGGCTATATATAGTAAAATAGCAGTAACAACAATCATTTTACTAAAAATTGATTGTATAAAAATTCTTGGAGTTAGTATGCAGCATGCAAAACGCGAATCTTGGGCATCATCAATTGGTGTCATTCTAGCTGTTGCTGGTTCTGCGGTTGGTTTAGGTAACTTTTTACGCTTCCCAGGGCAAGTAGCACAAAACGGTGGTGGGGCATTTTTAATCCCTTACTTTATCTCTCTCTTCCTTATTGGACTTCCTATTATGTGGCTTGAATGGAATATGGGACGCTATGCGGGTATTTTTGGACATGGATCCCCTATCGGTGGATTTAATGTAATATTCAGAAAACCTTGGGCAAAATATGCCGCATCTATCAGTGTCTTATCTGTCTTATTTGTTGCGTTTTATTACCTATATCTTGAATCTATTCTCCTTGGATATGCATGGTTTTCTATTACAGGCTTACTCACAGAGATGGCAAAAAATGGCCAGTCTGCTGAATTCTTTGGAATGTATCTTGGTTTTGAACTAAAAGTCTTTGGTGTACCTGCAGCATTATTTTTCTTAGGTGTTACTATTTGTATGAATGTGATTGTCCTTTCTCTTGGTGTTGCAAGAGGGATTGAAAAATTAGCAAAAGTTCTCATGCCTATGCTTTTATTATTAGGTGTGATTTTATCTATTCGAGTATTAACCCTTCCTGGGGCAATGCAAGGTGTAGCTTTTATGTGGAATCCAGATCTTAGTCACCTCCTAAAACCTCAAACATGGCTTGCAGCAGCGGGGCAAATTTTCTTCACACTTAGTGTGGGAATGGCTTCTGTCGCAAACTATGCATCTTACTTAAAAAGAGAAGATGATATGGTCTTATCTTCAGCTGCTGCCGGCGCTACAAATGAATTTGCTGAAGTCATCATCGGGGGATCTATCATTATTCCTGCAGCTGCAGCGATCCTTGGTACCTCGGCATTACACAGCATTGCAGAAAGTGGAACATTTGGGCTTGGTTTTATTACTATGCCAGCGATGCTTTCTCAAATTGCCTTTGATCAGATTTTTGCGACAATCTGGTTTTTACTATTGTTCTTTGCAGGAATCACATCTTCCTTATCCATGCTTCAACCTGTGATTTCTTTTGGGTCAGATGAATTACAATTACCTAAAAAAGCTAGCTTCGGTATTGTTGTTGGTTTAGCAACTGCTGTAAGTATTTATGTCGCTCTCGATTCAAGCTTAACAAGACTTGATGAAATTGACTTTTGGGGAGGAAACTTCTTCTTATTACTCTTTGGAACAATGGAAGCGGTGCTCTTTGCTCTAATGATAGACAGTAAAAAGGGTTGGGAAGAGCTCCATCGTGGCGCAAAAATCCAAATCCCTGGTTTTTATCGTATCATTCTAAAATATGTCACCCCTACTCTTTTACTTGTGATCTTAGGATCATGGTTAATCATCGAAGGACCAGCAAGATTCAGTATGGAAGCTTATGCTTCTGAACAAAGACCAACCGTCTTTGTAACAAGAATGTTACTTCTTTCGATCGTAGTTATCATGAATATCTTGATTGCTTATGCTTGGAAAACAAGAAAACTTGATGACAGATTAAATATGAAAATTGAGGATCCTATCCATGAATAAATTTTTATTGCTATTATTGGCATCTCCAATGGTACTCTTCGCTCAAACAGCCGAAGCACCTCAATATAAAATGACACTTGGTGGCTGGTTTTTCTTAATCGTAAGCTGGACACTCATATTAACAGCAAATATCGTGTTCTTCTCAAGAATCTTGAAAAAAGACTAAAATAAAAACTCCCCTGAAATTAGGGGAGTTTTTTGATTAACATTCAATAATAATCGTAATAGGACCATCGTCAATAGCAGAAATTTTCATATCCGCACCAAAGATACCTGTTTTGATTTCGATAGAAGATTCTTCATGTAATTTTTTATTAAAAAGATCATAGAATTCTTTTGCTTCGGCTGAAGGCATTGCCCCGCCATAGAAAGGACGAAACCCCTTTTTTACATCAGCTGACAAGGTAAACTGACTCACAGAGAGGATTTGACCTTTAATTTCTTGAACAGAGACTTCGTTCTCTCCACTATCAAAAATCCGCAATCCTGCAATTTTTTTAACCGCATAATCAATCATCTCAACAGTGTCTTCTTTGGCAAAACCTACATACAATAGGAGTCCTTGCCTAATATGAGATACAAGTTTATGATCTACTTGAACAGATGCTTCAAGCACTCTTCTAACAATAACTTTCATCTAACGCACCTTAATTGATAATAACGCAATCATCGCACAAACAGCACTCATCATCCAAAAGCGAACAACGACTTGATTTTCTTCCCAGCCAGAAAGCTCAAAATGATGGTGAATAGGTGCCATCTTGAAGACGCGTTTTTTGAATTTTTTGTAGGATAGAACTTGGATAATGACAGATAAAGTCTCCAAAACAAACATAAATCCCGCAACTACAAGTAAGATTTCTTGTCTTAACATAATTGCTATAATAGCGATTGTTGATCCCATTGGTAGGGATCCTGTGTCACCCATAAATATGGACGCTGGATGTACGTTGTACCATAAAAAGCCTGCAAAAGCACCCACCGCAGCGGCGATACAGATTGCTAATTCACCTGTACCTTGAATATATGGGAAAAATAAGTAATTAGATAAGACGGCATTTCCAATAATATAGGCTAAAATCCCAAAGGGAACATAGAATGAAACCCCCATCCCCGTAGCAAGCCCGTCCAATCCATCAGAAAGGTTTGTAGCATTTGAAACGCCAATAATGATAAAGATAAAAAACAATAAAACCAAAGCCAGTGGCCAATACCACAGAACTTCCGTATAATAAGGAATAAACTGCGCCGTGAACAAACGAGACTTATAATTCACCCAAAATGGATATTCCTCTTGAGATAGGAGTGAACCATCTTGTAATACTTGGCTACGAGTCAGTTTTCCCCATAATTGGTGGGTGTTGTTACTAATCAATGAATACGAAATTCTCTGAAGATCGTCTGTTGGTGATAAATCCATAGGAAAGCGAAATACAGACATAGCATTAGTCTTGGATGTGTCTGGGTGTAGATGTTTTGCAATGATATAATAGCGTTGATTACTCTCAGCTGAAGGTAAAGGCATCGTCCATTCCCACGTTGGTTCCATCAAATTTAATTGGTTAGTAATGATGGTATTATTTTGGTTATTGCCAATTTCAATCTGCATATTCCGAGAAGTTTTATGATATTCAGGATTTGTATATAAAAGCCCCAACAAAAGTAAAGCAGAGAAGGTTTGGGCAAAAATCTTTCCTTTAGGAGAGAGACCTTTGGTGTTTTTTTGTTTAATTTTGGCGTAATCGTCGATAAAACCAATCCCAGCAAACAAAATAACAGACAAACAAGTAATCAAAACAAAAGAGTTCCATTCAGCCCAAAGCAAAGTACCAAAAAGCATTGCCCCCCACATAAAGAGGCCACCCATTGTTGGAGTTCCTGTTTTTGCGAGGTGAGCCTGAGGGCCTTCTTCTCGGACTTGTTGCCCAAATCTCATTTCCCGAAGCCACTTAATAAAAAAGGGCCCAAAAATAATCACAAACAAAAAAGACGTAAGTGCCGCAGCCAATCCTCTAAAAGTGAGGTAACGAATAATATTGATATATCCTGAAAATAAATAAAATAACACAGAAATCTCCACTTTATTAAGAGTTATGAATCTAATTATAATATTTTTAGTGAATAAACTCAAATAATAAAATTATTAAGACGAGGGTTTGACCAAGTTTATAAGATCGTCTATAATGTTATAACATTATAGTAAAAATCACAAGGACCTGAAAATGACCTTTTCACATTTTGCAGATAAATTGAGTATGGCTTCCGCCATAAAAAAACAACAAATGCTTGCTGAAGCTCAAGCCGAAGGACGAGAAGTTATCGATCTTTCTCTTGCTGAACCAGATTTTGAGCCCCCATACCAACTCATTGATGCTTTTGAACGTGCCTTAAGAGATAAAGACCTAAATAAATACACTAGCACATGTGGGATAGAGATCCTAAGGGAGCGTTTTGCTCAATGGGCAACTGTTGATTATGGCTTTTCTGTTGGTGTAGAAAATGTTAGCACAACAACAGGTGCTAGAGGTGGTATCGCGGCTGTGATTCAAGCTCTACTCAATCCTAATGACGAAGTTATCTTACCAGCTCCTTTTTGGAATGGTTACACAAACATCATCAAGCTCGTTGGTGCTATTCCAAAAATGTTAAATCTCGACGAAGAGGAAGCTTTTCATCCAACTATCGACCAATTAAATCGTATCTACAGCCCTAAAACAAAAATGATTATTCTCAACAATCCCCACAACCCAACAGGTGTGATTTGGGGTAAAGAAACCTTAAAAGAGATCCTTGAGTGGGCGGAGAAAAAAAATGTATTTGTGCTAGTGGATGAGGTTTGTATGGTCGACGTTTTTGACGGGATTGACTTTCATTCTATGGCAAAAGTCCGTGGTTCTTTTAAGAATTTGGCTATTGTCCGTGCATTTTCTAAAACTCTTGGAATTCCTGGTTGGCGTGTAGGCTGGGTGATGGCAGAGCCCGATTTGATTGGGAAGATCGATGCTATTCAATGCTGTACCAATGGTGGTATTCACAGTATTGCCCAATATGCTTTAGATGCGTCTTGGGATGCATTAGAACCTTGGATCAAACAACAAAATATCATCAACCAACATCGCCGAGATGTATTGTTTAACCACCTTTCCAAACTCCATGGATTTCGTACTCAAAAACCGCAAGGTGGTGTGTGTGCTTTCTCAAATATCCAATACTACCTTGGAAATGAAGTGGGTGGCGAAGTTCCTCAGACTGCTCAAGATTTTGTTGAGATTGTCTTCCGTAAGACAGGGGTTCTTCTTTCTGGTGGAGAAAGTCTTGGAAAAGAAGGATTTGTACGTGCGTGCTTCACTCAAAATGAAGAGAATCTCAGCACTGCTATCAATAAAATTGCAACAATACTAGAAAAATAAATATAACACGGAATCATTATGATTAATAAGACTATTTGTACCTGTGAGCGTTGTCAAAAAGGCTCCTACAATCCTCAGGACTACATGATCCCAGAAGAGGAATTCTTACAATTAAACCAGCCTAGACCTTTTGGTATTTCAGGACATCTTCGTGCCATGAATGAAGCTCTTACTGTTGCAGAATGTATTGAATCTTGTATTGATGCACTGGACGAGCTGATTATTACTTATAACGATTCCGAAGACAATACTGAAGAAATTCTCAAAGAATATGCCGCAAAATACCCTGATAAAATCAAGCTTTATCACTACAAACCTTGGGTGGCACCAGCTACGTACAGAGAAATTACTCAGCACAATCACAAAAATTTTGATCAGTTTCGTTCTAGTGATAATATACATAACAGCGCTAATTATTATAACTTCGGATACACAAAGATTAGTTTTTCACACTATATGAAAATTGATGGAGATCAAATTTATTTTCATAAAAAAATTATGAAAATAAAAAAAACCTTAAAATTAGGTATTAAACTTGGTAAAAACATTAATAACAAAAATCCATTTTTCAGTATAATTTTGAAAATACTACGTCGTTTATTCTCGAAAATCAATCAAACTTTTGAGATCATACTTGCGCATATTTTATATAAAGAAAGTCTTGTTCTAAATATGGGTGGAGTGGAGTTATGGTTGAAAGAGAATCAGTTATCCACAGCACTGGTAGCATTTGACCACAACAAAATCTCTTTTTTTAATGGATGTGCTGGCGACACAATGCTCTGGATTCCAACTGCTAACACACGCTATCAACAACACCCAACGGCCACTTATGAAACTATAAACATTCCAGGAATAAGTGTTGATGTTGGATTTATTTGGTGTCATTTTGGGCTAATCAAATCAAAAGTCAAGATTGAAAATCAAAACCTTTCATTTTCTCTCACAGAATTTATGTCTCTTTCTTGGAATCAAATCCTCCAAAGAACAGATCATTTTAAAATTCTTGATCATGAAATTTGGGCATTTCAAAAATCTTTTGTATTTGGTCAAAATTTTTGGGATCTTGATAGGTCATATCTGTTTGATCCATCCTACCAAAAAATTCTGGACAAAACTCTTATAAAGTGTATAGATTTTTGGAATAAATAAATAAAACCCCTAGTCAAATGATTAGGGGTTTTTCTAATGCGGTAATAAATGTAATGCCAATTCAAGGTAAATCAAGAGCCCACCAAGATCCATAATAGTTGCAATTAATGGGGCTGAGACAATAGCAGGATCAATATTGAGACGTTTTAAGAAAATTGGAAGCATCGCTCCTGCAAAATTTGATACCAAAACAAGTATTATCATAGCTAAAAAGGCAATCCAACGTACATCGAATCCTGTTCTAAAAATATATACCCTTCCCAGTAATACTGTAGCGAGCACCAAACCAATTAAAAATCCACTGGTAATAGCACGCCACATGAGTTGTTTGGTATTTTGTTTGGTGATTTCACCTGTCGTGAGTCCACGGATTACGAGAATAGATGATTGACTTCCGATATTTCCTCCCACACCTACAAGCATGGTGAAAAATAAGGATAACTCCATCCAGTATTTTTGTAGTAATTGACCATAACGAAGGACAATATCTTGAGAAAGACCAGAAATCAAAAGCAGCACCACTACCCAAATAGATCTATTGAAAACAAGAGACCATATCGATCCTGAAAGATAGCTCACTTCAGAAGGATTGATCCCCGTAAAGCGTTGGAAGTCTTCTGTTGTTTCGGCATGAACAATATCAAGAATGTCATCGTGGGTGATAATACCAACCAAGCGATGTTGACTATCTGTAACCGGCAAGGCAATCAATTCATAGTAATTAATCAATCGTGCCACTTCTTCTTGGTCTGTCCCTGTTGATGCGGCAACAGGATTTTCTTTCATAAAATCTTTAAGACGTTTTTTTTCTGGTGCAAGAATAAGTTCTTCTAAAGAAATCGTACCGATCAGACGTTTTGCCTCATCGATGATATATGATGTATAAATTGTTTCTTTTTGGGAGACTTGTTGTTTGAGCATAGACATAGCTTCAGCTGCTGTCAACTCAGGAGAAAAAGCCACAAATTCCGTCGTCATCATACGACCTGCAGAATCTTCAGGAAAATTGAGCAAAGTATTGGCAATTTTCCGCTCCTCCATAGGAAGCAATTTAAGCATTTTGGTCACCACATCAGGTGGCAATTCTCCAAGTAACCGCGTTCTATCATCGGGATCAATAGCTGTCAAAATCGACCCTGCCTCAATATCACTAAAAGCATAGAGTAATTTTTCTTGCTGATCAGCATCAAGATTCATAAACACAATCGTAGCAACAGACTCTTCTAAAAGACGGAACAAAATCACAGCATCAGTCTGATCAACAGACTGAACAATTGATGCAACCTCATGGGGGTCAGACTCATTTAGGAACTGCCCAAGACGTGCCCAAGCTTTTTTCTTAATCAAGCTCGAAGCATAGCCGACTTGACCCTCAATGATCTCCTCAAATGTATCAGTTAAGGAATACCCAGGGCTATCAACAATAGGTGGAATTTCTTTATCAGGCATGGGGACTCCTATGCATAAGCTAGCATTTTAATTATTCTTGGGGGTCTTCGTCACTTTCGGATGGATCATCTTCATAGCCGTCAGACGGAATTTCTTCTTCATAATAGCCTGATTCTTCGTACTCTTGTGCAAAAATATTACTTGAAAATGTCAAAGGAATTAAAAAAAGAACTAATAAGCTTAAAAATTTCATCAGTGCCTCCATAACAGGAAATATTAAATTATATATGATTATCTCAATTTTCGGAATTTATGTCAAAAAAATTGAATAGAAAATCAAAATAATTCAGGAAACAAGCTTGCTCTGTATTTGACATATTTCTTTTTTTATAATATGATATGAACATGAAAAAAATAATTACTTTATTAATGATTTTGACAATTTCTCTTAGTTTTGCTCAAGAAAACATCTCTAATAATATTGATAACACCAATATCGTCGACACAGAAGAAGCTCCTGCCGAGGAATTTCTTGGTGCTTATTACGATGGTGCACCCACAACTGTCGCCGAAACGGAAAATGAATCCTTTGGTTGGGCATTTTTGCGTTTGTTGTTTATTTCTGGGATTTTAGGATTTTTGATTTGGATCGTGGTGAAGTTTTTCTTCGGAAGAAATACCATCTCCATGACTCGTGCCAATAAAAGCTTAGAGATCATTGCTACGGTTCCTGCAGGACTTGGTTCTTATTTTTTGATCGTCAAACTGGGTACCCTTTACTATTTGGTCTCATTGTCCAATGATGGTCTCCGTTTGCTTGATAAAATTACAGACCAAGAGGCTATTGACTTTATCGAATTAAATAAAGAAGACGCTATCGACGAAGACGTGAAGTTTGTGGACTTGCTGACCAAACTTCCAGAAGGCACACCAAAGAAAGCCTTAGAATTTTTACGCGATAAAGTCGACCAATTAAAGAAAAAATAGAGATATATATGACCAAGAACGGAAAACATGTTTTTGTAGGCATGAGTGGTGGTATCGATAGTTCTGCCACCGTTCTTCTTCTCCAACAACAAGGCTACGAGGTTACAGGCGTAACTTTTGTCGGCTTAGGTGGAGAACAAAAACAACTTCAAACAGGGCGTGGAGCCTTCATTGGCAAACCCTCCCGAAAATGCTGTTCCTCAGAAGAAGTGATCGTCGCAAAAAACGTCTGTTATCACCTCGGGATCAAGCATATTACGTTGGATCTCGCAGAAGTGTTCAAAGAAAAAGTCCGCGATCCTTTCACTCAAAGCTACCTCGCTGGAGAAACACCAAATCCTTGTATGCTCTGCAATCGTTATGTGAAACTTGGAGCTTTGGTAGATTTTGCAAGAGATAATGGTGCAGATTATGTGGCTATGGGGCATTACACAGGCGTGGAAGAAGTGGATGGAGAACATCTCCTCAAAGCGGGAAAAGATGCTCAAAAGGATCAATCATACTTCCTTGCTCTCTTAAAACCTGAAATTTTATCCTTTTTGTTATTTCCATTAGCAGAAAAAGAAAAATCCGAGATACGTGAGATTGTGGCTCAGTCCACCATCCCTATCAATGGTAACAAATCTGAAAGTCAAGACGTTTGTTTTATCGACGACGATTATCGTGATTACCTGCGTAAAGATGGCGTTAAAGAGCATAAAGGCTCCATGATCTTCAAAGATAAAGTCATTGGAGAACACGAAGGTGTCGCATTTTACGCTTTAGGACAACGACGTGGACTTGGTGTGGCGTTGGGGCAAAAGGTTTTTGTTCGTGAAATTGATGCAGAAAAAAACACTCTTGTCCTTGGTAATAAACCTCAAAGCACCACCTTCCTTGTATCGGAATTCAATATCTTCTCCGAAAAATTTGGAGAAGGAGATTGGGATGTGCAGATTCGTTATCGTTCAAAACGCATCAACGGCAAGGTGCGGTTTTTGAGTGAGAATCTTGCGGAAGTTACCCTTTCCGATCCTCAAGAAATTGTCACCCCTGGGCAATTTGCCGTATTTTATAAAAACGACTACATCTATGCAGCTGGAAAAATCATATCGACCACCCTTTTGGACGAAAAAGCTGAATAGATCAAGAAGGATTTCATGGCTATTAAACCTATTGTTTCTTATGGGCATCCAGCCCTCAGACTTCCAGCAGAAGAAGTTACAGAGATCAACGACGAAATATTACAAATCATCGAAGACCTGAAAGACACCCTCAAAGACATCGGTGGTCTTGGGCTTGCAGCGCCTCAGATCGGCATCTCAAAACAAATCTTCATCGCGGATTTGTCAGTGATGCGTGAGCCTCGTTATGCTCATCAAAAAGTGGTCTTCATCAACCCAAAAATTACCTTTACATCAAAAAAAACAGATATTGACCAAGAAGGATGTTTGTCTTTTCCTAAGGTTCGTGGGCTCGTAGAACGCCCTATCAAGATCAAAATGACAGGACTGATTCCTTCTGGATCAACTCGTACCATCGAGACAACAGGGCTTTTTGCTCGTTGCTTGCAGCATGAGTACGACCACCTGCACGGGACTTTGTTCATCGATCATTTCAATGAACATGACACAAAAATCAGCAAATCTTTTGTAGAAGAGCTCCTTGCTGAAAATAAAAAAAATCTTCCTGAAATCATGGAATAATCTGATCTGGAGAAACTATTGAAAATTGTATTTTTTGGAAACAGTGACTTTTCTGTCAAACCTCTGGAAACACTGATTTCACAATTTGAAGTCAAAGCTGTCGTAACAGCTCCCGATTCTGTGGTGGGTCGTGGACAAAAAACTTCCCGCAAAAATCCTGTAAAGGAACTTGCAGAAAAGCACTCCATCCCTATTCTTCAACCCGAAAAATTAAGAAAAAATGAAAACTTCATGGATGAATTAAAAGCATTTGAGGCGGATATTTTTGTGATCGTATCTTATGGAAAAATCATCCCTAAAGATATGATCTCCATTCCAAAACATGAAACAATCAACCTCCACTCATCGCTTTTACCATATCTCAGAGGTGCGGCACCTATTCAGTATGCACTTTGGACTGGTTTGAAAGAAACGGGTAACACGGTGCAATTCATTAACGAAAAAATGGATGAAGGCGATATCATTGGACAAAATATTGTACCTATCGCAGCCGAAGATAATTACACAACTCTCGAACAAAAACTCTCCGCGACGGGAGCAGAACTTTTGGTAACATGTCTAAAACAGATCGCAGATGGATCTGTCGTACGTATTATACAAAATCACGATAAAGCCACCTACACCCAAATGATCTCCAAAGAAGATGGAGCCGTGGACTGTTCGATGGCAGCAGAAGACATCGTGAATACTTTTAGAGCTTTTATCGTGAGACCTGGAATTTATTTTCCGCTCGAGATCGGCGATATGAAAGTGCTCGATTGCGCAGTATCGGACTTGCCTGCGAGCGAGCAACAAGGTGAGATCTTAGACATCAACGAAGAGGGATTTGTTGTATCTTGTCATGAAGGATCCCTTCTCCTCAAAAAAGTACAATTACCAAGTAAAAAACCTCTGCATGGTAGAGATTTTTGTAATGGAAACCATCTCAAGAAAGGTTCCATTCTCAAAGCAAAATACCTAAATATATAATTTATAGTAGGATCAATATGATTAAATTATCAGATATTACTGAAAAAGCTGCAATCACAAAAGATATTGTTATTGCATTTATCAAAAAATGGACTAAATTATCTACTTGGCAGGACTATCTTCTTCCTGAAAATCCACAAGAGCATATTCGTATGGTCAGATTTTTGGTGGTTACCTTAATCTTGATGGTTATTGGAATTAGTTTTGCTTTTATGGTTGCATTTTCTATTGTCAAAACAGGATCTCCTAAAACGCGTGTACCTAATGTTTCTCGCCATAATGTTTTAGATGCGATCAATATTCTTCAATCTGAAAATTTTAGAGTTCGTTTTGAGACTCGTTATGACAATAAATATCCTATGCATGAAGTGATTCGCCAACACCCACGCGGTGGTGTGATTGCTCGTGAAGGTCGTGAGATCACCTTGACTGTGAGTCTTGGTCGAGATGTTTATGAAGTGCCAAAAATCTGTGGTCTCCCTAGAGAGTCTGCCTTAGAAATTCTTAAAGAAAGAAAGATCCCTTATACCATCCAGACTGTTCCTGCTGCTGCCAACGAATCTGAAACTGTTATGGCTATGAATATGCAACCGGGTGAGCATGCTGATAGAAATATTTCATTAATTGTAACAATTTCTGAGAAGAAAGAAAGCGACTCTTTCGAAATGGAAGATTTTGGCTATCAACCTATTGAGTACGTTGTTACAACGCTCTATAACAATCATATCAACCCAATTCTTGTCTCATCAAATGTAGAATCCAATGCTGAAGATGGGCTTGTTCTTGGACAAAACATCGCTCCAGGCGAAAAGCTTGGTAAAAACAGTAGTGTTATTATCACTGTTGGTTTGAATGCACAAGATACAGGCGAACGCACAAAACTTCGCTGGTATGCGATTAATTTCCATATCCCAAAAGCTCAAAGCAGTGGACAATTTGAAGTCATCGTCAATGAGCAAGGTGAAACCAATGAGATCATCACACCTGATGCACCAACAGCACGTTTTTACAAAGCTCTTTTAGAGGATGAAATTGGACGAGCTCAAGTCATCTATGAAAAACAAGGTGCTGAAGGAACATCATTCGTGCGTGCCTTCAAAGCCTACGGTAAAGCAAAACTAACCGTCTTTGCGGATGATGAAATCATTGCTGAGAGATCTTATAACAATGAGTAAATTATTACCATCGATTTTTGCGTCGAATTTTGCTGATGTAAAATCTTCTTTAGAATTAATGCGTAAATGTTCTATTGATAAAATCCACTACGACGTAATGGACAACCATTTTGTACCAAATATGTCTTTTGGATTACAATTTGTTGAGCAAGTCATGAAGGCTACCCCCGACATGAAAGCAGATATTCATCTCATGATCTCACTTCCTGGACATTATGAGAATTTTCTTGCCCTCAAACCAGAAGTATTGACTATTCACTTAGAAGCTGGTGAGCCCAATCTAGTTAAGGAGATCCTTAGGGATATCCGTTCCAAGGGTGTTTTGGCAGGATTATCTATAAAACCAAAAACACCCGTTTCTGCTATAAAAGAGTTTCTTGGAGAATTTGATTTCTTGCTGATCATGAGCGTGGAACCAGGCTTTTCGTTTCAATCATTCATTCCTGAATCGGTAGAACGTATCCGTGAAGCACGCACAATCTGCGGAGAGAATATTATCATTGAAGCCGACGGTGGGATTTCTCGTGAAAACATGGAAATCTGTAAAAAAGCTGGATTAGATTGGTTTGTTATGGGAGGCGGTTTTTTCAAGGATCAAAGCCCTGAAACACTCGTTTCTGATTTAGAAAACTGTTAATCTTGAGAATTTATTTCTCAAAAGCCTTGACAAAAGCAAGTAAATAACCTATAATATTATACTTAATTCATTAAGGGCGTTTAGCTCAGTTGGTCTAGAGCATCTGCCTTACAAGCAGAGGGTCGTAGGTTCGATTCCTACAACGCCCAATGTCTTCGGACAGCAAAAATTTAAGCACCATTTCCCGATGGTGTTTTTTTGTATTTAAATCAAATAACCCCCTTTATTCAGGGGGTTATTTTTGGTGTTTTTTTGTATATTCTTGATGTTCAAAAATCTCGTCCAGTTTCAAATTAAGCGAATACTTATCAAGCAAATTCAAAATCTTGTTCTTTACTTCATCAACCTTCGCTCTATTCCTTAAAGTATTTTGAAAATCTTGAGCCACTTGAACACCTAATTCTTTACTAATAGCCTCAAGGACAAATCGCCCTCTCGGAGCCATGTTCATAATTTCAACAGAAACATCGCTCACACCTGCATCCTTAAGACGAATAAGTAATTCTTCCAATGAATCGATATTATTCATATATTGAGGAATAATGGGGCCAATAAAAGCACTAGTTTGAATGTTATTTTTATTTAAGGTTTCTAGCGCTGCTATCCTCTCCAAAACCAAAGGAGCTCTGTTGTCGAGTATTTTGGAGAAAAGATTGTCATGGGAGGTGATAGTCATATTAACTTGACAGTCCGGAAAACTTTGAAACAGCTCCAAATCACGAAGAAGTAAAGGATTTTTGGACAAAATCGACACCCTTCCCTCCCACTGATGTTTGAGCAGGCTCTCTAAAATACCTCGAGTAAGCTGGTATTTTTTCTCAGAATAGGTGTAAGGATCCGTAACAGAGGACATAAAAATTTTCTTCGTCTTATCACGTCGCTTTGAGGAGAGTTCCTTATTCAAAACTTCAAGAATATTTACCTTAGGATAAAGAAAATTCCCCCATTCTGATTGAGGCATATCAACGAATCGACACATAAAAGAAGCATAACAATACACGCACGCCATCTCGCAACCCGTGTAAGGATTTATCACAAAGTCAGCTTCAGGGATATTTGACTTTACTAAAGCTGATTTACACAAAATTTCTTTATATTGAATCATGTTAATTCCTCGACCAGCACATGGTGTATTCTTGCTCTTTTGTTGAAATATCTTCGCTTAGGGATTGGATTTCAAATCCTTCTCTTTGATAAAATTGAAAAGCCTTGTGATTTTTTTGATACACACTCAATTCTAAGCTATCACTTTTTGTTTTAACGTGTTCAAGCAAGCTTTTTCCTATACCACACGACCTATGCGAAGCTCTTACGAAAAGACCATATATTTTTCCTTCCCCTAATCCGATAAAACCTAATATATTATTTTCAGCCTCATACACCCAAACTTCGGCAGATGGTATAAGTGCTTGAACAAAATCATAATTATCCTGCCAATATTCCAAATTAATAAATGAATGAGCCTCGACATTCCCTTCAAGCCAAAGTTGCATAACATTATTTAGATCTTTTTCGTTAAAAATCCGAATCATATAAACTCCTGAAAACTATCATAGCATACTTTAGAGATTTTTAGAAGAGATACTAAATTTTTTTTTGATTGTACCGATATTTTGATATTATTTGTCTTTTCGATGGAGGATGACCTAATGGCATACGATAATATCAATTCATCTATTTCTAAATACTCTCACAAAACCATTGCTATGTGGCTTCTATTATCAATTCTCACGATTGCAGGTGGATTGCTCTACTTCCACAAAGTAACTAAACATACTTTGCTTTATAAAAATACTCTTTACTTTACTGAGATCAGCAGTGAAGCGTCTTTGCTTTTAAATAACGATGTTGGGATAGACTCATCTAAAACCAGCCTCAGCTCTTGGAATATTTTGCACAAGAAACAATTCCTAGCAACGATCCCAACGCTTGCTGTAGAAGTAAACTATTTAGAAGAAGTTGGTGAGAAGTTCTACCAATCTCTCTCTTCAAAAAACGAACAACTCAAATCAGCTACTTTTCAGGAGCTTTACGATCAAATTGAATTGATTAAGCGTCTTGTAAATTCTTCTATAAGAAGTTCCTATATTCATACGTTCACAAAAATTGTATTACCTGGGTATGTTGGTTTATTATTTATTTGTATTTTTGTTACTTTACATGGTGCTGCTTTTTTATCCCGATCTATTGTATCAAAAAATTCTATTATTTTAGAGAATATTTGGGAGGAATTACAATCTATTGATTGGAAAACACCAAAGGCTGTAGATAATTTGAATAAGATTGACATGAACCGTTTGTATCCACTTCTTCATTATACAGAAGAATTATTCTCTAAAATAGAACCTATCGAAGACGGCATCTCCAGCTACATCGAACAAGCTAAAACGACAAGTGTATCTATCTCATCTACCCCTGTCACCAAAGATCCTGAAAATCCTGAATTAAAAGACAAGATCGTTATCATGCAGAAAATGCTTTCCCGTTTATTTACAAGAGCTGAACGTGCGTCTACGCTTGCTAAGTCTTCATCGGATAATGGATTCCAAGCAGGAATTCTAGCACTAAATATATCTATCGAAGCATCAAAAGCTGGTGAATCAGGAAAACCATTCATGGCTGTTTCGGATCGTGTGAAGAGTTTTGCGGAGAAGAGTTCTAACATTGGACAAGCGATTATTAAAGAGCTTCAAGATGCGGATCTTGTCATCCGAAAATCTTATGCTGTAGCAAAAAATATCTTAGAAGGAATGCCTGAATCTCAAAACACTAGCCCTACAGTCCCTCAAAAAGCAATCCCAAGCCTTGATTTTTCCGCATTAAATCATAGTAAGGAGCAACTTGCTGATATTAAAGAGCTATGTTCTCAGTTGAAAGCTCAATCCGAGTTTTTGGAAGAGCATCTTGTTGAATACGTTAATAAAGATTCCGGTGAGGCATCGATTTCTGATTCTAAGATCTTGCTTGTACGCGAGGGTCTACTAAGAAATTTTGAGCAACTTTATCGTCATACCTACGGTATTGATCCTGTTATGTCCCAAACAATCACCCCTGAAGAATAAATAAAACCCCCTAATTACAGGGGGTTTTTCATTAGATATTTCAATAAGAAATGAATAGATATTGATTTTGGTAGCGAATAAGATAAGTTTCATCCCTATAAACAAATACACTATCACCAGAAGTGATGATTTGATTTTTTCTATTAGCAAGGTCAAGCCACTCCAATCCGCTTCCCTCACTTACAAGTAATTCTACACTCGTAGGATCTTTTTGAATAATCTCAAAAGCTGTATCCAAAAATTCAAATCGATAAAGAGTTACAGAGCTTTGACCTCTGAATGCAAGTTCCCTCTTCTTAAAGAAACGAACCACCCCTTCAAGAATAAATTCCAATGAGGTTGCAGGATTTTCAACAATATCTATACGATGAATTGGTGAATTATTGACATCATAAAGAGCTAAGGCTTGTGTAATCTGTAATACTTTTTGCATTTCCTCAGGATTTTCCTGTAAAAAAGCAGAATAAGATTCCATTTCCGAGGGAGAGAGTTTGTTTTCGATGTATAAAAGCATTTGCTGCATCGGTTTTAGTCTCCAAGCTCACAATCTGAAGAAAGAAGCGAGATTTTCAATTCAATTTTACGGATCAAGGTGTATGCAGTTTGATAATCGCCCATCAATTCTTCAAAGATTTTCAATAGAACTTTCTTTTTGGTTTTCATTTTAAGTGATAATTTGTAAAGTCGATTCTCAAAATAAGCAATTTTTGTCTCCAAAGATTGTTTTTCGTGTTGAGGATCTGTTTTGTTACTCATTTTTTTTAAGTACGTGATTTTTTGAGAAATCTTATCTTTTTGTTCCTGGATACCTTCTTGATTTTGAAGCGCAAGCTCTTGTACTTGTAACACATCATAATAAGCACGCATGATTTGATGAATAGGCTTTTGCGTCATCTCAGATAATACATTTACATGATCAACACTAATATCAAGAGGCATGTAGAGAAATGTCGCTAGACTCTGCTCTTCAAAGGACAAAAGCTGCAAAATCTCCAAAAATCGAGGATACCCCAAAGATAGAGAAGGGTCGTGCTCTGATATTGTTTCTTGGTAGAAATCCAGATCACAAGTTAAATAAGGAGAAAAAATCTCTCTTGATCTCGAGAAATCTGCGAATTTATTTGATAGGACAGCTACAAACCATGTTTTAAAGAGCACTTGCAAGTTCTGAGGACAGGAAAGCATAATTTGCTCAGACCTTTCCAATACATAAACGAGAAAATCTCGTGCAATATCAATAGAACACTTATAGGTGACTTGTACCCAATTTTCAATAAAATCACAGACCTCTTCTTGAAATCTGCGTAGATAATCAATGTCTCGACTTTCTTGGAATTCTTCCAAAATTGACTTAACACTATTTTCATCTAATTTCATAATATTAAAACACTCTTATTGCGATAGTTCCCCAACCATACAATTTTTGAAATTATTCTTTTGCTAATAGTTCAATATTATAACGTAAAAGATCCACAATTTTAGATGATTTTTTATCTGTTTGAATAGGATTTAATCTCACAATTTTAGCTGAAGTTTCCTTTTCAAGCTCTGTAAAAACAGTAGATGGCGTCGAAAAAGCATCATCAATCAAAATAACTTGTTTGTTTTGATTTTTAATAAGAGCTAGCAATTCTCCAACTTTTTTGAAAGATGTTTGTTGATTTTCAAATTCTTCAAGCACCGCGATTTGGTGAATATGCAATTCGTCAAAGATATAATCCCACGCAGAATGACGTTGAATGACTACAAAATCATATTTTCTATCATGATATGTTTTGAAATCGGCTTTTAAGGCAGCCACTACTTCTTGATAATTCTTTTCAAAAACATCCTTATGCTCAGGCATTGCTTTTTGTAAAATCGCCATAATCTCAGAGGCTATTTTCATTGACTCTGTATAAGAAAGCCAGTAGTGACTATTATCAGATCCATGTTCGTGAGCGTGTGCGTGGCTATGTTTTTCTTCAGCATGATGATCAAAATCCTTCTTCTCAAGAAAATCTTCATGATCTTGTCTTAAGACGATTGTATTTGTTTGATCAGCAATCTGAAGTAGCGCTCCATCGATATGCTCATGCAAAGCTATCAACATATCTGCCTTAGCAACCATCATTCCGTCTGATACTTTAAGACTAAAAGTATGAGGATCTACATTTGCAGGGATGATAGCAGTTGCTTTAATATGTGTCCCACCAATTTGTTGGATTAAAGAGGCGATAGGTTGAATTCCTGTGACTATATGGAATTTCTCTTGTTTAACATTTTTAGAACAAGAAACACTCATTAAGATGAGGGCAATATAAATAATTCTCATTGTGATTCTCCATGAAAGATTCAGTAATAGTATTTATTCTACAATAGAAAACTGAAAAAATCAAGTGATACAACACATCAAAGATAATCATAAAATATATCTTGGTGTTATAAATTATTATCTAATATTAATTTAAAAAATAATTTTTGAAAAAACTGATGTGAACACTTTACAAGATTAAGTTTTTATTCTATAATAAGATTAGCTCGTGAACATATTTTTACTTTTTCGTGAGCTTTGTAGATTTGGAGATCAATTCCTCAGCTTCGGCTGAGACCTATAGGGGGTATGTATACCCCCTATAATTTTGTATACTATTGGAGGCATTTTATGGCATTAACACCTGAATATATTGAATCTTTGGTTGTCGACACGGATGATATTATTACACGTATTTCGGAAGAATTATCCATCACAAAAACTCAGATCAAAGCAACCCTTGATTTATTTGCTGAAGATTGTACGGTGCCATTTATTGCTCGTTACCGAAAAGAAAGAACAGGCAACCTTGATGAGATTGAGATTCGTGCGATTGAGCATTTGAATAAATCTCTCACCAATCTCGAAACAAGACGTCTTGAGATCATAAAAGGGATCTTTTCACAAGGTCTTCTCACTGAAGAATTGCTTGCAAATATTGAACGTTGCGTAACACAAACAGAGCTTGAAGATATTTACGCACCATACAAACGCAAGAAAAAAACTCGTGGTATGAAAGCCGTGGAAGCTGGTTTGGAAGGTTTGGCAGAAGTGATGCTTTCTTCCAATGAAGAAGCTGTGCTCGCAGCGGCACCTGAATACCTCAACAAAGAGCATGGTATTTTAACTGCTGACGACGCAATCCAAGGTGCTATGGACATCATTGCGGAGCGTATTTCTCAGGATACCGACAACAGAACAGAAACCCGCACCTACATCCTCAAGCACGCTCAACTCTCCGTCACAGGAAACAAAGATAAAGAAACATCCGTCTATGGGATGTATTACGATTATAAAGAAGCTCTCTCTACCGTGAAACCACATAGAATCCTTGCAATCAACAGGGGCGAGAATGAGAAAGAGCTCGAAGTAAAGATCGATATTGAAGAAGAAAATGTTTATAATGTCGTGATTTCTCGTTACAAAATTAATAACAAATTCCACAAAGAAGCGATCATTGATGGGATGAAGCGTTTGCTCCTTCCTGCTGTCCTCCGCGAAATCAGATCCAACTTCACCGCTGAAGCCGATAAGCATGGTATTGGGCTTTTTGCGGCGAACCTTCAAAATATCCTTCTCCAATCCCCTATCAAAAGCACCAGAATCTTGGCGTTTGACCCAGGTATCCGTACAGGAACAAAGGTAGTGGCTTTGGATGAAAATGGTAAATTCCTCGAAGAATTTACCTTCTACCAACACAAAAATGATCCTCAGTACAAAACCTTAATCACAGGTTTCATCAAAAAATATGACATCAACCTCATCGCTATCGGAAACGGTACAGGTACCTACGATGTCCAAGAATACGTAGCTAATGTTATCACCGAAGCAAATATCGACATCCCATTTACAGTGGTTGCGGAAGATGGTGCCAGTGTCTATTCTGCGTCCCCAATCGGAACAGAAGAATTCCCAAATCTTGACGTAAGTATCCGTGGAGCTATTTCCATCGGTAGACGCCTTCAAGATCCACTAGCAGAGCTTGTAAAAATTGATCCTAAATCCATCGGGGTAGGCCTCTATCAGCACGACCTCAATCAAAGCGCACTCAGTGACTCACTCGATGAGACTGTGGAATCTGTGGTGAATAGAGTAGGCGTGAATGTAAACACCGCTTCTTATTCTCTTTTGAAATATGTTTCTGGTATTAAATTAAACCTTGCGAAGAAAATCGTTTCTTATCGTGATAAAAACGGTTCTTTTAATAGTAGAATGGAACTCCTTAAAGTCGCTGGCATGGGAGACAAAACTTTCGAACAAGCAGCAGGATTCCTCAAAGTACCTAGCTCTGATGAGATTTTGGACAATTCCTGGGTACACCCTGAAAACTATGAAGTAGCTCGTGAAATTTTGACCCTTCTTTCAGCTGGAAAACCAACTAAAGACCAAAAAGAAGCCCTCATGCTCAAATATAATATAGGTGAGGCAACTATCGAAGATATCATCCTCGAGCTACAAAAACCAGCTCGTGATCCTAGAGAGGACTTCCCAGGACCTATCATGCAAAAAGGCGTGAAGACATTTGAAGATCTTCGTGTCGGCATGGTCGTAACAGGTAAGATCAAAAATGTGGTCGATTTTGGTGCCTTCGTTGATCTTGGAATCAAAGAAACCGCCCTACTCCACCTCTCAGAAATGAGTGATAATTATGTTGCTCATGCGATGGACGTCGTGAAGGCTGGTGATATGATAACAGCGACGATCATTGATATGGATGAAAAGCGTCGTCGTATTGGGCTTTCTATGAAATCTCAATCAGGCACCAACGCAAAACCTTCCCCTAAACGTGCTGAAAAAGACGCGAAACCTGTCGCGGGAAGCAAAGGAAAAATTACACTCAAAAAACCTGCTCAAAAATCAGCTCCAAGTACCCAAATCAAGAAAAATGATTCTGGACAAGCAACACACAATCCTTTTGCAAAACTATTAAAATAATTTGCAAAATATTTAAATTACAGGCATAATAATAGCAGATATTTATAGATTTATTATAAACAAAGTGTTTATATAGGAGAAATCATGAGATTTTTAATTGCATTAATGATTGCATTAACCGTTAGCCCTACTCTTGTATCCGCAAAAGATGCAACATCACCAAGAGTTGGTGTGAATGTTTTGAATAGATTTTCTGGACAAAGTTTCATCAACGATGTTAGCAGAATTGAACCAATCAGTACAACTCTTTTAGAGCTCACTTACGGAAACTATCGCCGTAATTTTTATTCAGCTCTTCGCTTCACAACCCCATTAACAAAAGAAGATATGCTTAGTCAACTATCATCTGTTAATACCATCTATGGTCAAACATCCAAACTCGGATTCTCTCTCGGTGGTGGTTATGGTTTTGGGAAAGTTGATCCTGTATCTGGTGTAGGTTCATCTTTTATGATCACAACAGCTATGGCGTTTGACATCAATATCCACAATGAATACTTCAAACCAGAAGATATTCCTGGTTATGTAGCTTGGGGACTTGAATTAATGCTCCGCTACAACTTCCACTTCTCAAAATACAGTGCTTTAGTACTTGGTTTTGACCTTGGATATTCCTTGACGCTCTACGATACAGGTGAAAATCTCCATATTAGCGGGATTTATCTTGGGGACAAAATGGAACTTATTCACTACTTTACATTTGGTGGTGTGATCGGTTTCAGATTCTAAACAATCACAAAATAAAAAACTCCTCTATATAGAGGAGTTTTTTATATTTAAATTCTTTTAAGAATTAATGACCGCCACAACCACAACCGTCGCCACAGCTTCCACCTTCTTCTACTTCACCAATAGAATGAACAGTGATCTCAAAGTTTAAGTTTTGACCAGCAAGTTCATGGTTTGCATCGAGAGTGAGCATTCCATTTTCTGCTTTCAAAACTTTCACAGGAACAGGTTGACCTGTTGCTGGGTGTAATAAAAATAAACGTTGTCCGACAGGAACATCTAATAGATTGTCTTCAGAATGTTCGCCGTATGCTTCTTTACAAGGAATATGGACTGTTTTTGTTTCGTTAACTTTCATACCTTCCATAGCATTGTCAAATCCAGGAATGACATGACCTTGTCCGACAGTAAACGCCAAAGGCTCTCTACCTTCAGAACTGTCAAAAACGGTACCATCATCCAAGGAACCTTTATAATGTACTTTAACCGCATCACCTTTTTTAATACTCATGATGTTCTCCTCATATGTTCTAATTATACTGTACTAGAAAAATCACTTTATCTCAAGTTTTTTACTTTTTAAATATTTTAGGTTATAATAGAGATATCATTTTAAGGATTTCTTATGAGAATTTTATTTTTATTGATGATTAGTTTTAGTCCGCTTTTTTCTCGGGAATTTGATTGGACCCAAAAAGAATTGATCAGTTTACAAGAAAAATATAAAGATTACATTACTAGAGCGCCTTCTATGAACAATCATCAACTTCTTGAGATCGAGTGTGATATGACAATGTTTCAAATTACTTCGACGCATGTTATGGGAAATAAAGGCCTATCCTACGCTATTCCTACTATGGATTTTTTCGGAAAGGTTAACCCAATGAATCCTGCTGCTCAATTAAGTATAGAGGAAAAAGTTAAGCTTGCGAAATCAGATTTAAGCAAGCTTGAAGTGTTTTTGTTCCTAACTCCCAAATTAATGACTCTTCAGGGACGTCGGAGTTCGATCAAAGACTATGCAAAATTTCTTTTTCAAGTCGAAACAGAAATGCTTTTATGGGCTCAAAAATCTCAAGCCTCTAACCAAACAGAAAGAGAAGATTTGGATCGCAAGTATAGAGTATTGATTGGAGAGCTTTCAAAAATCGATTTCCCTCAAGATATGTCTTTTTATCGAAGAAAAATCGCACTATCCATTGCTACTCTTGAAGCAGCACAACAAGAAATCACACGTCTCCAAGAAAGCCTCATCGATTTATCCTCGAAACAATAAAAGAAATCCCCCTAGATTAGGGGGATTATTTGATTTAAATTTCTTCCATAGAGAAAGCAGATAAATTTGCATCTTTGAGGAAGGCTACACTGGAGATTTTTTTAATCTCAGGAGTATTTTCTTCAACTTCTATTGACAAACTCTTTGCCAAAGACTTATAAACGGTCAATCCAGCAATATCGGATCCCACCCAACCGTGAGTTACCTCTGTTACAGATTGAACCTGATCGACAGGGATAGCGATCTGATGATCTTGATAAGTCACATCAATGTAGTACATACGGCTTTGGATAGGGCTTTGATAATCAAGCACTGTCGGCGTAACCGACCATACAGGAAGGATATTATTATGTTTATGCATCAAGCCCACAAGAGGCTTTTGAGAATTAGGAATTAAGGAGATATCTCCACAAGATTCGATTCCTTTTACGTGATCCAGTGGCAAACCAAACCACGAATCACCAACCATAAATGGCACTATTACTGGCATATTAGACCTCTTAACCTATCATATTTTCGAGAAGTTTTTCAGCACGTTTTTCTATCATTTTTTTACTTTCTGCATAGACTTTTCTCTCATCCATTACAAAACCAATCGCTCCATCTCGAAGCACAACAACATTATTCGCACAAGGAATCAATGGCACTTTCACTTCTTCCATTAATGCCTCTGTTTGATAGAGGATTTTTTCCACACCGATGAGGATTTTTTCATTTCCAGAAACAAAAAGCAAATAAGCATTCACAGGCGATCTATCCATTCCTGTAACCGTACTCAAAGCAATCTGTCCAAGACAAGCTCCCTTTTTGAGCATGACGGCAGCTTCACTAGGGGTGAGGATTTGTGAGACGGATTTGCTATTAAAAAGTAGTCTGGTATCTTTATTTTGTACGACGACAGATTTGATGATCATTTTCTTCATTGGAAGAGTTATACGGATCTTGAGGTATTCGTGTTCTTCGCTTTCTACATCCATTGTTCCATATTTTGCAACAATATCAGCTTGAATACGGCTCAAAATTTCAGCATTATCTGAAATACCACGTCCATCATCTCGGATATAGATTGATAGATGATCTCCATTGTCCATAAATTCGATCAAGAGACAAGCAGATTCATTTTTATCCAAAGCCTTACGGCGAGATGGTGTCTCAATGCTACGACCAAGAGAATACGCAACCAAATCAAACACAATGCTTTTTACAAAATTCTTCTCACGAGAAAGGATTTCTACATCCTCACCCTTGATACCTAGACGAAGTTTTTTACCATGATCGCTGGCTTCTTTTCGAATAAATTCACGAAGCTCCACTCCAAGCAAATTCTTCATAGATACATAGTAGTGTTGAAAAAGAACTTGTTTGATTTCGCTAGTGAGTTGATCAAGCTCTGTCATATCCATCGTCATCATACGATCGTCTTGTGCAATAAGTGATTTGATATGCTCTTGTTTCAAGAACAATTTACCTGTCAAATGCAAGAGTTTATCTTCGTCTTGGATACTTTCCATTAGAGGAACATTATAGGTAATTTCTTTTTGTGGATGGTTTGATGTTTTAATTTCTTGAGAAGCTTCTTTGATCATCTCTGAATCAAAAGGATTGAATTCCTCACCAAAATGTACTAAAGGAAAATCATCATCATTATTCATCAGAGCATTGATTTCTTCACTGCTAAGAAGTGCTGTATAACGGACATTTTCTTGCATTTTTTCAGCAATAACCTCAGAAACTTCTTCAGCGACTTCCTGTGCATTTTGTTGCTCTGTTGAATTTGGTATGTATTCATTAAGTTGAGGGAATTGGCTATAGTGTAATCCATCAAGATACCGAGTTAATCTATTCACATCTCGACAATATTCTAATAATTCCGAACCCACATGGTAAAAATGAAATAAGGAATCTTGAAAACTTTTATTGTGTTTTAAAAAAGCAAGCTGATCTTTTTGATATTGCTCTGTAATAAATTTTATCAATTGTTGAAGTTTATCACTAAGGATCTGTACCCCTATCAAATCAACAAAAGATAAAAGACGCTTCACATGATAAAGCATGACAAAAAATTGATCTTGAACAGGATTTTCAGAAGCATCTACATGATCAGCAAGATTTTTCAAAGTCCCTGTTTCCTTTTTCAATTCATTCCCAAGCTCTTCAATAAGGATACTATTTTTAAGAAAAGGATCTGTGCCCATTTTATGTTTAAAATAAGAAGAAATCTTTGAGATTTTTTCTTCAATCAAACTCAAAGCTGTAGCATGAGTGATTTGCCCATCAACCATACCTCTAATAATACCCAAGGAATCTTTAACCAGTTCCTTTACAGAAAGGATTGTGTCGGCATTTTTTTCCTCTTGAAACTCATCAGACAAAGCATGAAGGATCACTAAAAACTGAGTGATGATACGTAGCTTATTATTGCTACGACTTTTTTCGACAATTTCAGAGAGCATAAGTGTTATTTCGTGGATACTAAGTTCTTCCGATGACAAATTCTGCTCAAGAGAAGAAATCGCATCAAAAATACAATATGGCATAGTGTCATTCCTTTATTAGACCTATAAATATCGGTACTATTTTGATCATTTTCTAATTTATCGGTTTTATCCAAAAAAAAATGAGAGAATTTTACATTCTCTCATTTTTTTTTACAGATATGCTTTCTATACTAATAATTTAGTTCGATCGCTTTATTTATTTTTTCTTCTAGATTTTCCATTTTACCATTAATTTTATACAGGTGCTTCCAGATAGAATCTGTGCCCACCAAGTCTCCAAAATACTCCGAGGTTTTCTCTGGATTTTGTCGCATTTCTTGAGGGGTCATACGAAGTTTTTGCTGACGATACTGTTGTCTTTGATAAGTATTCATTTGTTGCGGCGCTTGAGAAGAATTATACATAGGCATCATCATTTGTGGATTTTTCGGAAGGTAATTTAGTAATTCTTCTATTTCAAATCGCTCTGACGCAAAAACGCCTTTATTCATTGCCATATCATTCAAAATAAAATCAGATTCGTGCTTGTTCAAAGAAATCGCAGCTACAACATCATAATGTTGACCAGATCTCAGTGTTTTTTTATCAAAATATATACCCAAACCAATATCAAGATTTTCGCTATTATGGTGGGTGAAGGATGGCTTTATTTCGGAAGGAATCCCCACCGTTTCTGTAAGATATTTCCAGTTACCTATCACAATGGCAGTGGGTGAGTTGGTTGATATGCTTGGATAGAGATAGACACCTGCGGTTTCTTCAGATTCATCTTGTTGACCAAGAAAGAAATAACGAGGTAGCTCACCTTGTAAGATCTGAGGCTCAGCGATATGACTTCCATCATCGAGATAAATCAAGGGTTGTCGATGGATCTCGCTTACATCAGTATCTAACATTAATTTGACAGACACTTGGTGATCTTGCATCGTAGAAATATTGGAAATTCTTACCGCTATCCCCATCGCATCAAAATTACTCTGCACATCCATAGCAAAATATCCCAGCTCGATATGAAGATCATTCTGCCATTGATACACTGCATCAATTTGATGGCCGACAGCAACACCTAAAGGATAAATCGCTTTTAACTGATCAAGCCTATAAGGCGTACCGTTTATTGTTATTTCAATATAAGAAGTAGGAAAACCAGGGTCAAACAGCAAAGAGCTCAGTGCAAATTCCGAGACTTTTGTATCTCTAAGACCAAAACGACCACTTAACTGATCAACACTCATCAACAAACTACCAGCTGCAAAAGAAAGTTTGGAACTTTCACGGGCATCGAGAGAGATCTTATGAGCAAAAATGATTAGCAAAAGAAAAGCTAATTTGAGGATTTTCATTATATCATTCCTTGGGTATCAATACTAAATTTATTGGTTCGTTGAGTTTTCTTGAACGCCTTCTGCTGATTCAACGAGAGCATTTACTTCTTCAGAAATCACATCTTCAGGAGCAATCTCTTCAGCAGGTACAGATACGACCTCAGCAACAGGGGCTGGTTGATCTTTTTTAAGTAGGGTGTTTGACTTAATGGTTATAGAATCAGTATTAACAATGCCCCCAACAGGGATCAAAGGTGCCGACTCATTCACAGAAGATGATGAAATCTGCTCAAGATCCTTATAAATTAGGCCTTTAATTTCATTTTGTTTTTCTTGCAAGGTACTTTCTTTCACTGATAATACCTGCGCTTTACTCTGCATTAATTGCATAAGACTTTTCACTGATTCGTGTGCGTCATCGAGTTCTTTATTTTTGAGTTTTGCTTTATATTCGTCTTCCCACAACTTTTTATAAACCTCAAGCTCTTCACGACGTGCCTTTTGTTCAGCAGTCTCTAAAGGAACATACTCTCCATTCGTCAAATGTACCACTGCAGAACTGTCCTTTGAAGAATTTGTAAGAGCTGATGCCCCTTTCTCAACAAATTGAGTAACTGTTTGAATAACTTCTTGGGTGATGATGGATGGTTGTTGGAGAATCGTTTGCGTCATAATAGAAGGAGCTGCGTTTAGTTCTTGATTAGAAAGATTAATTTCTTGAGCTCGAAAATCAACTTTACTTTTATTAGGTATAGGAGCTATATTTAATTCTTTCTCATCAAAAAGATGAATCTGTGGTACTGTGTTCGTGAAATTAGAATTTTGTGGTGATTTTGAGGCTGATGCAAGGAACATTTCGTCGGCACTTTTTGTATCCAAAAGAGCTAGCTTTTCGATAGATTTCGCATAAAGAGGAGTATCAGGATATTGATCAATTAAAGCACGAAATTTTTCTATTGCCTCAGGATTGTTACCTTGACGTTCCCAAGCAATCCCAGCAAAATACAAAGCCGTTGCCGCATGTTCGGATTCTGGATATTGAGTTACATAAAGAGTATAAAATTCTGCTGCTTGCTTATGATCTCCGAGCTGAAGCCAGTTTTTCGCAATACCAAGCAGTCCTTTTTGACGCTCATCAGCATTACGCGCCTTGCTCATCAAGATTTTATAATATTGGAGAGAAGATTTATATTTCCCTTGAGCTGCATAGGTCTGCCCAAGATAAAAAAGAGCCTCACGATAATAAGAAGAATCGGGATGTTTTTTAACAATATCTAAGAATCTGATCTCTGCTTCTGTATAGAGTTCTTGAGTAAAAAATCGTTGACCAACCTGAAAAGAAGCTTGATCAAAAGACATAGCATGGAGCGAAATAGGCAACAAGGCCAAAAGACAAAGTTTTTTTGAAATATTTTTCATAAAATTTCCTCAGATCAAAAGAATACTGAAACAATTCAGATTTCTTATAGTGTTAATGTCGGCTATCTCAATAACAAATCTTGAATAAAATCATTCAGTTAAAAGAAAAAGCTCCCTATGTGGGAGCTTTATTGGTGATTTTGATACTGGATCCAGTCTGGGATTTCACGATTTTGGCTTTTAAGAAATTTGATCGCTTCGTCCTTGAGCATATCACGAAGTTGAGTAATCCCTCTCTCTGCCTTAACAGAAACAAAAAACGCATCTGGAAAATTGATCCTAGCTTGAAGGAGTTGCTCTGCATCAATTAGATCAATCTTATTAAAAACTAGAATGGTCGGTGATTCAACAGATAGTTCTTCAAAGAGTTCTTGAGCGGTTTCCATATTATTAAGGAAGAAAGGTGAAGAAAGATCCACCACATGCAAAATAAGATCAGCGTGGATCGTTTCCGCAAGAGTCGATTTAAAACTTTCAATTAATTCATGGGGGATATCTCGGATAAATCCAACCGTATCTGTTATAACAGCCTCAATACCACCAAGAGATAAACGACGAGTTGTTGTATCGATCGTGGCAAAAAGCTTATTTTCAGCATGGAAAGAGTCTTGAACTAAGTGTGTCGCCAAAGAAGATTTACCAACGTTCGTATAACCCGCTACAGCAACCTTAAAGACAGAATCACGTGATTTTCGCCTTTCATTGGATGCTTTTTCGAGATGCTTTAGTTCACGTTTGAGTATTGCGAGTCTGTTATTAATCTTACGACGATCTGTTTCGAGCTTTGTTTCACCAGGGCCCCTTGTACCAATACCAGCACCTGTACGAGACATCGTGGCACCTTTACCTACAAGACGCGGTAGAAGATAAGAAAGTTGAGCGGTTTCTACTTGAAGTTTAGCAATACGAGATTGAGCACGCAGAGCAAAAATATCTAAGATCAACTCCGTTCTCGTAATCACGCGACACTCTATTTTTTCTTCAATATTTCTAATTTGAGAAGGACTGAGAGATGCATTAAAAATCAATGCCCCTTTTTCACCTTCTTTTCGATCAAAAAGCATATCAATTTCGTCAAGTTTCCCCTGACCAATATAATAAACAGGATCAATCGAGGATCTATTTTGAATAATGGAACCCACAACCTTACCACCAGCTGTCTCCACCAAACCCTCCAACTCACTCATAGAGTCTTCGATAATTTGTGGATCATCCTTAGGCAACTTCAGTCCGACGAGAAAATATGATTCCTGTATAGGGGTCATTTAGTCCTCTTTTAAATTTTTGAGTGTATTGAGCTGATACTCGAGCTCGATCAAACGTTCTGTGTTTTGACAGAATCCTGTAAAATCAATAATACGATCAGCTTCACCCTTATTAAACATTTTTTTCACAGCAAGAATATTAGGGATGAATTTTTGACTTTCATGTTGTATTTCTTCAGTAACAGAAACCATAAACGGAATCAAAGCAGTTAACAACTCATTGAATTGAGAGATCATCACGCCGGATTGAGAGTTTTTGGAATCGATAAACATCTTCAAAATACGTACTTGTTCATCTGTTAATTGGGTATTTGTACCATCCAAGAAAGCTTGCATACGCTTACTTACTGGAGATTTTGGTGCAAATTCCTGAGTGAAAGAATGGAATTTAACCATAAATTTATTCAATTTTTTATATAATTGCTCTAACTTATCGATCTGCTTAGGATCTGCAAACTCAGCATTAACCATCAGAAATCCTAAGAAACTCTTGAGCCAAGATTGTGCTGAATCAAAATAAAACACATAAATCGCCGACAAACCAAACACATGCGTTAAACGTTCATTACTAATGCGTTGTATTTTTTTATGATTGTCAATATTATACACACCCCAAGGAACTGCAATATGGTGTTTTTGAAGAATAATAGTCCCCAAAAGAGAGTCGATTTTTTTGCTCAAAATATTTTTAATAACTGTATTAGAGGTGCTAGAAACACGCTTACGAAGAACCGTGCAAAATCTATCTTTAATAGAAAAAACACCGCTATTTTCTTCTCGAGGAAGGAGAGGTTGTTTTTTTGCAAGACAAAGTAAACTGTAAAGTGTATCTTCTTCTTTTAATTTATCAAGAGAATCAATCAACTCATTCCAAGCGATTAAAATCTCTTCATTAGTAAGAGGAGTAGCAGGATTTTGTAATTCAAATAAAAACTTCTGAGATTCTTGCAAAGAAAGAATCACCTCGGTATCATTTCTGGATAAATCAAAACTATCAACAACATTGAATAAGGTTTCGAGATAAAAATCAACAGCTGAAATAGTTACAAGATCCCAATACATTTTTTCTTTGGAGTGAATTTCTACATCAAAAGCAAAACGACGAAGAAAATCCAATAAAGGCAACTCCATCAGACGAACCACACCCATTAAATTAGAATATTTGATATCCATGCGGATCCACTCATTTTGTGAAATCGTATCAATATACTCCTGCACAAAATGATCTTTTTTCTTTAAAATCTGGGAAGTTGGCACACCTTCGAAGAGGGTTTGCATTTTCATCGCAGAGAATGGATATGATTGGATAGATTGACCTGTATGAATAGAATGGAAAACCACCTCTATCATCTCTGGTGTTTCTTTTGTGGTTGCTGCATGAGCTGAATTGCTATTATTACTCAGAATCATCGGCTTCAAAATAGGCGCAAGGACATCAAGCGAGCGAACCAAATGAAACAAAGTATCTGCAAAAGCAACATCTAATGCTTTATGTTCTTGATTGTACCAAGAAGAGGAGTTTCTAATGAACTTGTTCTCAATATGTTTCAATCCACAATGTGTATAAAATTCTAGTAATTGATCTTTACGAAAAAGGGAATAAAACAATCTCACCAAACGTTCCCAAACATTCATCTCATCAATGATAATTGAAAAATCTGGCCCTTCCGGCATATCCAGAAGAATTGGAGTATCTGAAGTGGAAGCTTCTTTCATCACTTATCCTTTATGATATAAAGCGCAATTTTATTGCACATACTCTTTATTTTATTATTCATTCTCAAAATAAGAACAGCATCTAGTACGACCGCACACTCCGAGAAACTTGGACGCCTTAGCTCCTTTTCTGTCATTGTTAATACCCACTGTACAACCTGTTGAACAACAAAGTTGTCGCCCACAAGATCCACAAGTATCAACAAACTTCATAGACTCTGCCACACTAATTTGAAACATTTCTATTCTATGCTTTAGGATTACACCAAGTTCTTTCACAAGCTCACGAAAATCAACACGACTATCAGCCGTATAAGTACAGACAAGTCGCCCTCTATCAAGAGTAAAATGTAAGCCCATAATTTTCATTTGGAGATTGTGTTGCTGGATCTTTTCTTTAAATAACGGTAAAGTTTCTGCTGCTTTTTGGGAATTGTCGTTATACAACTGTATCTCAGATTCTTTTGCTGGATGCCGTAAAACAGGCTCAAAGGCAAATCGAGCACTCTGTTGATCTGTTGTAATACCCATTTTTTTGAGGGTATCTTCCCACTCTTCTTGAGTCATAGAAATACGCTTTGGGCATTGTATTTCAACCATATCATCACCAAATTTTGTAGACGCAACAAAATGCATGCCCTTTTTTAACATTATATCGTCATTGATTCTATAATATTTTAATGAATAGTCAAACAATGTTTTTACTTTTACAACATTTACCACAAGGACACTCCATTTTTCTGTTCCATAGTATATAAAAAATTATACCATACAATAAACCATCTATCAACAAATATTCTATTTTTAGAAAGATTTTCGTTGTGTTTTGATATGATGTTATCAAAAAGATTTTCGTCTAAACAAAAAGACAAAATAAAAAAAATGAGCAGTTCCAGCCTGCTCATTTTTATTACATTGACTTAGCAATTTTTATCAATAAAATCAACAGCATCTCTAACTGTTTTAATTTTTTGTGCATCTTCATCAGAAATGTCGATTCCGAACTCATCTTCGAGAGCCATTACGAAATCTACGATATCTAAGGAGTCTGCTCCTAAGTCTTCAACAAAAGAAGCGTCTTCTGTTACATCTGCTGAATTAACATTAAGTTTATCAACAATTAATTCTTTTACTTTATTAAAAGTATCAGACATTAGTACCTCCAACAATATCTTAAAAAAGACATCGTTTTATTGTATTGTGTTTATCTAATTTTAGCACAGAACGCTGATAAATCGCTCTTATGAAATTATATTATACTATAAAGTTTAAATACTTGCAAGTGTTATCCGATTTTTTTCAAAAAATTACTCGCAAATGAACCTTTTCAGAAGGTTTCTAATTGTAATTTATTTTTTTTCATGTTATAATTTATTAATAAAGATAAAGGAGAGCGTGGTGTTACCATCATCTATCATATATAAAATTTTGTCTATCACGCGTATCGTCACACTGTCTCTTACGATTGCTTCTCTTGTAAGAGGAATTTTTCATTTGTCTGTGCCGTATCTTCCTTTTTTATTAAGTATTGTCATGTTTTTAGCAATTCTCAATATGATCACAGCTTATATGAGGATGCAAACTTATAAGAATCCTGATATTTCTATTTCTATGTTTGCTACATTTTTTTGGATTATGTTTATCAAATTATCAGAATTTGAGATATTTATGGTTAACAACACCTACCATATCCAATCCCTTACTTGTAGTTTAACGGCAGGTGTGTTGGGAATTTATCTTTATGAAAACTGCCGAGTTGCTTTTAATATTTTGGATAAAGTTCGTATTGGATCACGTTTTTTGATTCTTCTTTCATTTTTAATTGTGATTGCTGTCGGCACAGCTCTTTTAATGTTACCAATTTCTATAACCAATCCCTCTCTTAGAATTTCTGCAATAGATGCGTTTTTCACAGCTGTTTCAGCGGTTTGTGTAACGGGATTGACGGTTCTGGATATATCGACGACCTTCTCTTTATTTGGGAAAATTGTTCTTCTTGTACTAATTCAGATTGGTGCCTTAGGGCTTGTGTCGATCACAACAGTTTTTTTATCATTACTTGGAAGAAAACTCTCTATGTCTGGTCGAATTTCTGCAAGAGACAGTGTAAGCTCGCTCAAAGGGGATTCGAGTCTCACAACATTCCTTACCTTCACCCTTAGTTTTACGGTGATTGTTGAGCTTTTGATTGCGGGATTGTTATTAATACGATTCCAAAAACTCATGCCCTTTGGGGAAGCTATATTTTATTCCATTTTCCATGCAATTTCTGCATTTTGTAATGCAGGATTTTCACTTTTTTCCAATTCTTTAATCGACTACCAGTCTGACGGTCTTATCAATTTTGCCATTATGGCTGCGATTGTTATTGGAGGGATGGGATTTGTTGTCTGGCAAGACATTTACGAACACCTCACAAAAAAAACAGACCACAAACAATTTCGTCTAACAACAACCATTGCCTTAACAATGTCTGCTATTTTAACCTTTGGTGGAGCAATAGCGTTTTTTGTTACAGAATATTACTACAGTCTTGACATGCTATCTTTTGGTGACAAGATACTTGCTTCGCTCTTTGCTTCGGTAAATCTTAGAACGGCAGGATTTAATTCTATCGATATTGCACAAACAAGCGAAACCTCACGTCTTTTATCACTAGTGCTAATGTATATCGGTGCCTCACCAGGATCAACAGGCGGTGGGATCAAAACTACCACTTTTTTCGTTCTTTTTAGTTCTTTTAAAGCCTCAATGAAAAACGACTATCAACCTGTAATCTACGGACGTCAACTCGAAATGTCCATGATCCATCAGGCATGGGGATTGGTATTTAATTCCTTAGCTTGGATTATGTTCGTTTCACTGATCATTTGCTATGTTGAACATTTGCCTTTATCATCAGTTTTATACGAAACATTTTCCGCCTTTGCTACTGTTGGTGTATCAACGGGGATCACCCCCCATCTCTCTGGCACCTCAAAACTCCTCCTTTCGATTACAATGATCGTTGGAAGGGTCGGAGCCACCACCGTGATGTTGGCTTTTTTAGGCAAAAACGTTGTCCAAAAAAGCCTCATCCAAACCCCAAAAGCACATTTACAAATAGGATAAATTTTAGGAGCCCTCACTATGTCTTCCAACTTCAAATCTTCCAAACAAATCAGACAAGAATTTTTTGAATTTTTTGAATCAAAAATGCACACTCTTGTACCGTCTGCGTCCTTAGTACCAGATAATGACCAAACATTACTCTTCACCAATGCCGGCATGAACCAATTTAAAGACGTCTTCTTAGGCACAGGAACAAGACCATATAAAAGAGCCGTTGATACGCAAAAAGTGATGCGTGTCTCAGGAAAACACAATGACTTCGACGATGTGGGACGCGATACCTACCACCACACCTTTTTCGAAATGCTCGGAAACTGGAGTTTTGGTGATTTCTACAAAAAAGAAGCTATTGCTTGGGCTTGGGAATTATTAACAGAAAAATGGGCTCTCCCAAAAGAGCGACTTTATGCAACGGTTCATTATAGCGATGAAGAAAGTTTTGAACTTTGGAAAGAAGTTACTGATATTGCTCACGATCACATCCTAAAATGTGGCGACAAAGAAAATTTCTGGGAGATGGGTGCCGTCGGTCCTTGTGGCCCATGTACAGAGATCCACATTGATCTCACCCCTAATCTTACTGAAAGTATTGGCGCAAAAGGCGTGAATGCAGACGACCCTCGTTTTATTGAGCTTTGGAACCTTGTTTTCATGGAGTTCAATAGACAAGAAAATGGTGATCTTGCTGCATTACCTGCAAAAAATGTGGATACAGGGATGGGCTTTGAGCGTATTGCTGCTGTCCTTCAAGGAAAAACTTCCAACTATAATACCGATTTATTCGTACCTATTATTGAGCATCTTGCTAAAGAAAGCGGCGTCACCTACGAAGAAGGCCCTCAAGGCACTCCTCACCGTGTGATCGCGGACCACATCCGTGCCTTAACCTTTGCGATTGGTGATGGAATTATCCCTGCAAACGACGGTCGTGGCTACGTTATCAGAAAAATCCTCCGTCGTGCGATTCGTTTTGGGCGTGAGCTTGGTTACACAAAACCTTTCTTATACAACATCGTTGACATTGTGGTCGATATGATGGGGGATTATTTCACAGAAATCAAAGAGCGTCAATCTTCTATTAAATCTGTCATCCAATCCGAAGAAGAATCTTTCTTCCGCACATTGAACAAAGGTTTTGACAAGATTAAAGAGCTCATCTCCTCTGCCAAATCCAACAACAAAAATCAAATTTCTGGTGCAGACGTTTTTGTGCTTTATGATTCGATGGGCTTCCCTGTTGACTTTACAGAACAAATCCTCAAAGACGAAGATCTTTCTTTTGATAAAGAAGAATTTGACAAGCTCATGCTTGAACAAAAAGAACGCGCTCGTGCTTCTTGGAAGGGAGAAGGGATCAACTTCTCAGCTTTTGGTAATGTCGCAAAAACCAACTTCATCGGACATGATTGCGACCAAAGCGAAGCAACCATCATCGGATTGATTAAAGACAATCAAAAAACTTCCTCTGTTGAAGAAGGTGATGAAGTTGCTCTCGTGCTCGATCAAACACCGTTCTATGGACAAAAAGGTGGACAGATCGGGGACTCTGGCACGATCACTTCCGATGCGAACATCATCGAGATCTTTGACACAAAGATCTTTGAAGAAAAATTTGTTCATTTAGGGAAAGTGGTACGCGGTTCTTTTAAAGAAGGACAAAAAGTTTCCGCAGCAATCGATACCGTTCGTCGTTTAGAAATCGCACGTAATCACTCTGCGGCTCACCTCTTATTCGAAGCACTCCGCGAAGTTCTTGGTAGTCATATCGGGCAAGCAGGTTCTTTCATCAGCGAAAACCGTATCAGAATCGACTTCACACACCCTTCTGCCCTCACACAAGAAGAAATGCGCAAAATCGAATCCATCGTCAACGAAAAAGTTCTTGCAAATCACGAAACAGTGATTATGGAATTACCTATAGAAGAAGCGAAAAAAACAGGAGCTGTTGCAGCCTTCGAAGAGAAGTACGGCGATATCGTTCGTATTGTAACCATAGGCACCTCTAAAGAATTCTGTGCTGGTAGCCACGTTGCATCTTCTGGTGAAATCGGTGCTGTGAGCATTATTGGAGATGGGTCTGTTTCTGCTGGAACAAGACGTTTTGAAGCGACCACAGGGACTCATACCTTAGACCGTCTCAATCAAAAATTGTCCTTAGAAAGAGATCTCTGTCAACTCTTTAAATGTTCTGATTCTGAGCTTGTGGGACGCATTGAAAAATTGATAGAAGATTCCAAAAATAAAGACAAACAGCTTGAACAACTTCGCTCAGAACTCTCTATTAACCTCTTTAAAGATCTTCAAAACAAGGCTCACAAAATAAAAGATCATGAAATCATTATATCTGAGCTCGATCATTCCGATAATATAGAATATATCATCAAACATTTCAAAGATCATGTGTCTTCTGGAATGATCGTGCTTGGCGTAAAGAAAGATGATGGCGGCGCAACGCTTTCTAGTTTTGTAACAAAGGATCTCTTGGAGCAAATCTCTGCGAATGAGTTGATCCAACACATTGCACCTATCGTTGATGGGCGTGGTGGCGGAAAACCTCAGCAAGCTACTGCGGGTGGTAAAAATGGTGCAGCGATTGCTGATGCCTTGAAGGCTGCCTTGACATTTATTCAAAATAAAATCAAATAATTTTTATTAACCAGATATTGACACGATCAATCGGAGGATCTGTATGCTTAAAGATATTTTTAATGACAATGCCTTTGCCTTGGGGCTTAATAACACAGACAAAAAATCTATGGTCGAAGAAATGGCTCATTTCTTTGCATCTGTTTACAATATGGATAAAGATACTGTCTTCAATGCGTTATGGGCTAGAGAAGAAAAGGGCTCTACGGGGCTTGGTAAAGGTTTAGCTATTCCACATGCACGTGTGAAGGGTATTGGTAGTATCAAAATTGCTGTATTTTATACAAAAGAAGGCAGTGATTTTGAAGCTTATGACAATCTTCCAACCCATTTATTTTTTGTAGCAATGATTGATGAAGATGCCGCTCCTCAAGAACCTCTTGAAATGCTCAAAATGATCGTTGAGACATCTGAAGACAAAGATCTCGTAAATGCTCTTGCAAATATTTCTTCAACAGATGAATTAAAGAATATCATTATGCACTCATTCTTTAGTGCACAAAACCAATAATTAGTTATTCTTAGCCTAATTTAAGGATCTTTTTTGAATAAAATTAGATTTACTCTATTATTTTTTCTGACTGTGGGACTGATAGATTTGTCTTTTGCTCAGCAAGTAGAATTACCAACTGATCCTGCTGAACTGGGAGAGCTACCTACTAACGAAGTGACTTTACCTGAGATTATCGATCTCCGTATGGAATTTCTAAACGAAGATATCTCTCAGGAGAAGTTATTTCGATTGGCTAGTTTTTATCTCTCATCGAAATGTTATATCAAATCAGCTGAGTTGTATGGATTTTTCTTATCCCGTGAGACAGAAAATCCACACCGATCGATCGCTCATTATAACAGGGCTTTATCTTTATTTTCTTTGGGTGCTTACGAATCTTCGGCGACAGAGTTTTGGTATGCTTACGATCAAAACAATCAGATGTTTGATGCTCTTCGAATGATGGGCTCCATTGCTTACCTTAAAAAGGATAAGGGAAATAGTTTGTTTTATTGGAAGAAATATCTGGCTGAAAACACGGTACAAAGCCCTGAGAGAGACGCTATTGTCAGGGCGGTAGCTTTGCTAGAATCACCAGGATTTACTTTTGAGACAGAAGGTGAACCGAAACAAGAACCAAATCCAAATTGGCCTTTCAAAAATCCTGATTTATTACCTTATCCAGATTCTGGTTATGATAAAAAACGCGTCATCTAAAACAAAAATCTGAAGGATTGATCATGAAAAAAGATAAAAAAGTGCAAACTCCTCTTAAAAAAACATTCAAAAATCCAATGTTAATTACATTAATTTTGATGAATTTTTCAGCTTTCTTTTTTGTATACGAATTATCGACCATAAAAAATCCCTTTATGGATCCTGTTGCACCGTATTTTTTATGGGCAGGGCTTTTATTGGTCAGCTTTCTCTTCTATCTCAAATTAAATAAAGTAACGAGGTAAGCATGGCACCGTGGTACGTAAAACACTCTAACGGTTTTGAAGAATACTTTCACCCATTTTTTGATCTAAAATCATTATACAGTCCAGATCGAACGGCGACAGTTTTTTTCTCATCTGAAAGACAAAAAACAACACCACTAAAGCCTCAATATTTGGAAGATTACTGTGCTTTTTGTATTGGAAATATTGATCAAGCTACTCCTGAAAAATTTAGAATATCTCGAGCTTGTGATGGTTCTTTGAAACGCAAAGAGCTTTGTCGCTTAGATCGTTGTCAAAACGAAACGGTACTCTTTAGAAGACAAGCAAATCTGTTTGAGATTCTTTCCTTTGATTATTGGAAGAAAAGCTACCAGATCGATTCATCTCCGCAAGAACTTTCCCAAATTCAAAAAGACCTCTCCAATCCATTGCATCGAGATTTCTTAAAAAAAATAATTCAATTAAAAAACTCTCGACTCAACAAAACCATAGACTTATCAAATGAAGAATTATTGATCGAAGAATGTAAACCCCTATATTCAGGTTTTCACGAGCTCCTCACCTCTGGCTCTCATTTTTCATCGGAGCATATAGATGGAAGGCTCTTTTCATCTGCGAGCATGAGCGTTGACGAGCACCGCATTTCATACTTAATGCTGAGTGAAACCATGCAAGATATGATTGCCCGAAACAAATATATTAAATTTATTTCCATATTTCAAAATTGGATGTATGCTGCTGGTGCGTCCTTTAGTCATTGGCATAAGCAAATCCTTGCTATTGATTTTTGGGGAAGGCCTTTAGACAGAGAAAAAGAACTCTTTCAAAACAATCCTCGCATCTATGAAGAATTTGCAATCCATACAGCCTTAGAACATGATTTAACAATTGCGGAGAATGAGCACGCTGTGGCCTATCTCGAAGTCGGCGCAAAGTCAGGATTTATTACCATTTGTTCCAAATCCTCTCACCTCAGGCCTTTTGAACACTCAGAAGCAGAGATCTCGGCAATGAGTGATCTCGCACATGCAATTGCCACATGTATTGGCGACGTAACCCCTTATAACGAAGAGTGGTATTATACACCGCTCGATGCTGAAGAATTTGTAACTCCATGGAGGATTGTGTTCAATATCAGAAGCACTGTATCTGCAGGGTTCGAAAATATAACTCAAAAAATCATTTGTGCTGATTCAGCATCCAATCTTGCCAGAAAACTAAGAGGATTATTATCCCAAAAAATCTCCTTAGGTTTTGTTGCGAAAAATATTTCGCTTCATCCTAAAGAAATTGTCCTATCCTATCATAAAAATAAATAGGTTGTTACCATGAAAAACAAATCCGTAATTCTGTTATCTTGTTTAATTTTTATATCTTTTTTTGCGCATGCCAAAGAAGTTATTATCAAAGATTTTACAGGTGATGCAGAATACCAATCTCATCAATCAAAAATGTGGATCCCTATCTTGACTGGGATGAAAATTAGTGAGAAAAATTTTATCCGACTAAATAGTAAAGACAGCATTATTACGATGGAATTACCAGATGGTAGTTTACTTCGTTTGATTGGCGTTGGGTCAATTTTTATTGATTATCTTTCAGAAAGCAAGAACAATGCAACTCAACATAAATTTTTACTCATAACAGGACGATGGTTTTATAGTGCTTCTTCAAGAAATAAATCACGTCTTATCATGAATACAGACATCACCACCAGCATCATTGAAAATGGCTCTGGTGGAGGATATTTTTTTGATGGCAAGCATGAGTTTTTGATCCGCAACGGAAGTGGTATGACTAGCTATCGAGAACAAAATTCAAGAGCCATCGTTGTGGATGAGAGACAAGTGATTGAATTTAATATTTATGATGGATTTGGTTATCCAGAACTTGCAACACCTAAGAAATTTGAAGAATATATTATCCTAATCGATTCAGAATAAAAAAAAGCAACCTACTATAGGTTGCTTTTTTTATGGATTAAATTTGTAAAAAACCACCTTATTTTTAGTACGATAAACGTGCTGCAAATAAGATGGTGTATGGAATTGGGGTTAATTCAATTTTTAACAGTACATAATATTAGTCGTTAAAAAATGTTAAAAATTGTTACAAAATGTTAAATTTTTACTTTAAAAACAAATCCTGTCTCTCCCCATATCTTTGGCTTTATAAAGAAGCATATCAGCTTCCCCAACAAGCTCATCTATAGTAAGAGTAGTGCCTCCTTTAATCTCTATGAGACCAGCACTGAACGTCACTTTTAAGTGTTCTTCAAGATCTGTTGTTTGGACCATTACTTCACGAATTCTTTCTAAAATCTTATTAGCAGCCTCTAAAGAAGTATTCGGGAAAATAATTGCAAACTCTTCTCCCCCAACACGAGCAACAATATCACTATCCCGTGTTTTTGCTGATAAGATTTTAGCAAAAACTTTCAAAACTTCATCACCGGCATTGTGCCCAAAAGTATCATTAATAAATTTGAAATAATCAATATCTAAAAAAGACAAACAAATCGATTCTGATGGTTGATTTTGATATTCACTTACTAAATTTTCAAGATGATTGTAAAAAGTTCGACGATTGAACACATTGGTTAAGGAGTCCATTAATGCCCAGGAAGAAGCCTTTTTATTAATTGAAAGCTTTTCTCTTAATAGGGTAAAGTTTGCGTAGAGTTCTTCTTCGCTCAAACATTGGAGATTAAGTGTATAGAAAATACGGAGTGTTTGCACCGCAAGCAAATCCAATGTCTTGAAATCATCAACTAATAGAATCACAGGTGATAACGAAAGATCATCTTCATTAAAAATTATATACTTTTCTTTAACGTAATCTAAAGCTATAGTATCAACTAAGATCACATCATAATTTGTTTTAAAAATATGTTTTTGCAAAGAGACACTTTCGATGCTTTGGTCATAATATTTACTAATATCTGCATAAGAAACAGCTTTAAAATTAAAGCCATATTTTTTTCCAGTTTGTTCGACAAGATCAATAGTAGCAGGATTTTCTGATATTAAAAGTATCTTCACTATACAAGGTCCTCTAAAAGGTATTGTCAATTTTCAATTAAATATTACGATTACAGTATGAATAGACGGGACAAATCGAACACTTTGGGGAGATAGGTCTGCAAATAACCTGTCCCAGAGCGACCATAGGTCTGTTAAATTCACTCCATAATTTTCGAGAAACATGCTCTCTGATGTAGAATTCCGTTTCTTCTGGTGTCTTTGTGGAACAAAAGCCCCATCGGTTTGAAATGCGGTGTACATGAACATCAACACAGACGGCAGGTTGTTGGAAAGCAACAGAAATAACAAGATTCGCTGTCTTTCGCCCCACTCCAGGTAACTCTAACAATAAGTCCAAATCATCTGGAACTTGTCCGTCATAACGATTAAGCAAAATATAACTTATTTCCTTAATCTGCCTTGCTTTATTTTTATAGAAACCTACTGGATAGATTAATTTTTCTATTTCTTCGACATCTAGGGTAATTATTTTTTCTGGCACATCCGCCACACTAAATAGCCTTTTACTTGCTGGGCCTGTAGTCTCGTCTTTTGTTCGCAAGCTCAGGATTGTTGCAATCAAAACCCTAAAAGGACCATCGCCAACCTTGCTCATAAATTTAAAAACAGGGGCAACTCGTAGTTCGGATGCATTATCAATCACAGTAAACAAATCTTCTAAATATTTGTCTGTCCACATTTTACACCCCTTTGGTGTTGGAAAATCATTAGCAAGATCAAAACTAATACCCAAATAATAATCACCGTTTGTTTTGTTTGTTCTGTAAAAAAAATAGTTGGGATGCTTGAAGAAACTTCAAAAGACAATCTTGATATTAAGTTATAACAAAGTTCAAGTATTTTGTCAATCAAAAATACTTCAAAGCCTAAAATAAGCATCAAAATAGCAAAAAAACATAATGCTATAATAATTGGAAGTATTGGTAAAATCAAGATACCTACAAAAAAAGATCCTAGATTAATATAAGCAAAAAAATGTAACACCACAGGCGTGATAAATAAAAATACACCCAAACTTGTCTGGATAATACCTCCGAAATACCACCCTAGATATTTTGGGAAAAATTGCCATCTTAATGACGCTACAATTCCTAAAATAGCGGTATAGCTCAGAAGAAAAGATGGAGTAAACAGCAGGTTTGGACTAATGGAAAGATGAATCAAAAGAGCTAGAAGCCAAACCTTGAACAAGGAAAGAGGCACTCTTATAAGAAGCAAAATCAATCCAATGAGAAAAAACAGTAATGATCGTTGTAGAGATACTCCTAAGCCACCAAGAAATGCATACAAAAGAGCTGGTACAAGCAGCAAATAGACCTGATATCGAGCAGGGATCTTCAGCAAATGAAACATAAAGTAGAAAAAAGAAAGAAAAATCGCCAAATGCAAACCCGATAAAGCAAAAATATGTGATAAACCAACAATACGCACACTATATTGAAATTCTTCTGGGAGAAAAGATTTGTTCCCTAAAATTAAAGCAAGAATTAGAGGTGCTTGATGAAATGATTCAAGAATTTGGGAGCTAAATTTGTTCCGAAAATCTGAGAATCGTCTTAAAAAAGAATTCTCAGATAAAACCTTCAAATCTCTTTTATTTTGTACAATAAGCAAAGAATGGTATTTTTTTCCAAAAACTTCCACCTCAGCAAAAGGAGAGAGGTCGACTGGGAAAGCAAATTCTATAGTTTTTTCACCCGCACTCACACGAAAGGTGTCTTGAGGCGTGATATTTGGGAAAGATGTAATCCGAAGAGTTTCTTTGCCTTGAACTTGTGCAAAAGAAGCGGTTGGAGTCAACAATAGAATCAAAAATATATACTTCATTAAAGCGCTATAGATTCGTTTTGTGCATGTCCCAAATTAGGCGAAAGCTCAAAACCATTTGTTACCGCAGAATTTAACATTTCTTGGAACTCATAGACGCCCGCTGGACGAGAAAGATCCAACATAAAATTATAGCGAGAGGCTTGTTTTGCGACAGTCTCCAGAGTTTTTGGATGAATATTATAAGTGGAGAGGGTTTGGACTTCCATCTGGACTAAAAGATCTTTGAAATATTCTAAAACCTTAATGCCATCATCAAGAGAAGAAGATTCCTTACCAAAACCAAGAATACGATAGATTTTTTGAAGTTTATCAAGATTCGAAACAAGGGAATATTCTAAAGAGCTCATTAAGACAGTTCCGGCTGCTTCGGATTCTGGCATAATAAACGAGCTTTCCATACTCATCGCAAGTCCTGCGGTAATACCAAGATTTGAACCTTGAACAGCAAAACTTGCAAGCAAAGCCCCCAACATTAATTCGGTTTTTAACTTTACATTGGTTGGTTCTGTTGGTAAACGATACCCAGCATGCGCAATCAACTCTATAGCCTTCAATGCATAAGATTCGCTCAACATAGATAAATTACGTGAAAACAAAGCATCCGTCGCATAAGCAAGACTATAAACAGCATTCTCTAAAATATCAGAAATACTATAAGACTCTGTATGAGAAGAATCAAGAAACAACCAATCTGCTCTAGAATTAAGATCTTGATGTGGTTTTTTGAGGGGGCTCATTTCATTTGCTACATAATAAGTATCCATCAACCCTGTACAAAAACAAGGTAAAGTAGGGATCTCAATATAAGAAATTTTGTTACCTGTACGACCAGACGCCTCTTGTACCATGGCACGAGCAATTGCTAAAGTATTAGTAGTACCAAAACCTATCACCGTCTGTGCATAGGCATCGATCAGAATCTGCACACCTTCATTTGTAAATCCTGCACCAAGATGGGATGGAGCTTCATAAAAAATCAGTCCATAAGCTGTATTCTCCACAAATCGTCTGAGATTTTGCGTGGCACCCATATTGATGAGGTTCCCATCTGTCACGATGACAACGCGTTTTTTTGACAATTCTGGCAGCTCATTAAGATTAGTAAAACTCTCGTACCCTTGTATGATACGGGTGGGAATATGAAAATAATTAAAATCCAAGGTAAGTCTCCCGAAAAAGCTATTTGATACTAGGTTATCGGAAGTGTTTTGATTTTATTAAGGATAATAGCTCAGCTTTTTTAATTCCATACCCACCAATCATCACATTTTTGACAAAACGAACAAGAGCTAAACTTACCTTGCTCTTGATCGAGGAAAGATTGATGATTTTTGTTCCACAAAGTCTCGAGATTTTGATCTACCAAAGATCCAAGAGATTCCTCAATATTGCTTTGACGACATATCAAAACAGTACCGTCACTAAGTATAGTTAATTCGCGACGGAGTGCCAAACAAGCATGTCTAGTAATAGGCGACAGATCAACAACTTGTCCACCCAGAACAGAATCAGTCTTAGTAATAATAATACGAGGGTTGAAGTCTTGCCATTCTTGTAAAAAGTTTTTAATATGCGTTTCGGATTCCGGTGCACGCACTAAACGAATCCAAATTTGCTCTTTATAAGGAAGAGAGTTGATAAAATTTTTAATTTCTGAGAGAGAATGCGGATGATTTTTATGTTCCGCAAAAGAACTATCTGTTGTAAAAGTTACATCTATAATAAGTTCTGTATTTGGTCTGGAGAGAACTTTAGTAAATAGATTTCGATCCAAGTTCATCATCTTGGTCTCCACAAAAACCCTTTGATCAGCTAAAGAATCAAAAATCGCTTCAAAATCCTTATTCACCAAAGGCTCTCCCCACACTCCAAGTGATAAAATAGCTTCTGGAGCAAGGGCTTTCAATTCGGATTGGATTTTTTGGAAAAGATGTAAGGTCATATCAGTATTTTTTGAAAAGTCACGAGCATAGAAATGATCATTTTTAGGAGAAAGTTCAAGAGCAATAAAAGCAGGAGCATTACGTAATAGTTGCTGATTATTGTCAATGAATTGATCGATATTATCAAGCGTCAAATCCGACTTTTCTGCCAAATTCAAGATATAGTTAATAGCACTTTTATTTGTTGGTAAAAAATCGATGCGACGAAGGATTGTTTTGTTATGTGAAAGATAGACCCCGACATCGATACCTTGATATTCCCAATTCACGAGGAGATTTAATTCTGAAGATAGAGGCGTTTCGTCTTCAATAAATTCAGGAAGATCTTTAGCGAAGTCCTTATTGATCACAGCTGGCACAATCCCTAAAGGAAGATTCTCAATGAGACAAATATCATACTGACCCTTTTGGGTGTACTGATAGATCGCCTCAGACTCTTGAAGAGACAAAAAAGCTGCATAAGCGTCGATAAGGAGCAGATCTTGGTTTTGTTTTGCGAGGAACTGGTAGGCGGTTTTGGCGTTTTTAAATTTATGTTGAGCGACGGCACTTTCTTCGCCACCTATCACTAACACGTCATGAGCGATTAATTTATTCAAAAGAATCTGATGGATTTCTTTAAGCTGAGTAGGGTATTTTTGAGAAAATTCTTTTGGTATGGTGTCGATCAAAATAAATAACATAAATCGTCCTTAATATGATAATTACTATATATTGTAGCTTAATTTCTCCGTATAAGCAATTTTCTTAATGTTGAAATTTTTATCAGAAGATTGTATAATTTGAATATGAAGAACAAAATTATTTTAGGAATTTTTCTCCTAACACAGAACCTTATTTTTTCACAGTCTCAACAGCTCATTGATGTCCAAACGATCGACAGACTTCTCAACAAAAACGAGCAGTTTCAGACCCCTATCCTTCTCGAAAATTATATTCTCTTTTATTATCAAGGAAAAGCAAAATCAGTAATGATTGCTGGAGAATTTAATAATTGGCAAGATAACTGGATTATGCAAGAAGCAAAGAGCAACCTTTGGACCTTCGCTATCACAAACAGACTCCCTAAAGGTGAGTACAAATATCGACTCAAAGTTGACGGATTTTGGATTGCTGATCCAAGCAATCCTCATGCTGTTTTTGATTCTGCTCGTCAAAAGTTATCAATCCTAATACTTGATAAAGAATTTCTTCCCAACCAAAAATACCCAATGTGGGTCTCAAACAATATTTATGTTTTCAAATACACCAACACAAATGCAAAGAACGTCTCCATCGCTGGAGATTTCAATAATTGGAACCCTTATTCTCACCAAATGAAAGATAATGGCGTTGGTGAATATACTATTGAAATTGAGCTTGTCCCTAAGAAAAATTATATGTATTCTTTTGTGCAAGACGGCAACTGGCGTTTTGATGAAAATAATAGAAAACAATACCTCAATGATCAAAATCGTCCTGTAAATATTTTTTACGCAGACACAACCAATTCAAAACCCTAGGAAGACAATGATGACTTTCCCAACACCTTTTAACGCAGCACCAGGGCCATCACATATCCCTGATATTATTTTTGATGCGATGAAACACAATACTCATCACCGTACTCCTGAGTTTGAAAAAATTTTCTTAGAAATAGGATCTACTCTAGCTACGTTTTTTGGCACCAAAAACACTCCCCTCCTCCTGAGCGGGTCAGGTACCTTTGTTATGGATGCAGCTGTCGCCAATACACTTTCAGCTGGAGATAAGGTTGTTGTATTAGAATTTGGGAAGTTTTCCGAGCGTTTTCGTGAGATCGCAGAAGCCTATCAGTGCGAAGTAATCGTCATCCCTGCTGAATATGGAACTTATCCTCAACCTTTGGACTTGCAAAAAACCCTTGAAGCTCATCCCGATACAAAGGCTGTGCTTTGCTGTCATAACGAAACAAGTACGGGGGTACTTGCTCCTATCGCAGACTATGCGAAGATCATCGCCCCCACCAAAGCACTCTTTTTGCTCGATTGTATTAGTTCGCTTTCTTCTGTGGCAATCAATCAAGATGAAAATCAGATTGATGTCTGTCTCGGAGTGGGGCACAAAGGATTTATGATTCCTCCTGGATTGGCGTTTGTTTCTTTGTCAGGAAATAAAGTGCAAGAGGCGATGCGGACTTCAAGCATCCCAAAATATTATCTTGACCTCAAAAAAGAAATCGCCTCTCAAGTAAAGGGCATTAGCGCATGGACACCAAATATTCATCATATTATTGCACTCCAAAAAGCCTTAGAAATCCTCAATCAAAAACCTGTTTCTCAGATTTTTGAAGACAATCAAAAAGTCGCCGACTATGCTAATAACAGACTCAAAAACTTCGGCTTAAAGCCTGTCGTCGGAGAAGGGTATCTCGCCTCTCCAGCGTGTATTGCCTATTTCGTGGAGAACGCTCCTGCTGTCATTCAGTCGATGAGTGACAAAGGCATCATCATCGCGAATGGCCAAGGCAGTCTGATGAACAAGATTATCAGAATTGGGAATATGGGCTATGTCAATATGGAGATCATGACTTGGATTTTGGACAATCTCGAAGCATCCATAAAAGAAAATCAATAAGAAAAACCACAGCAGAACGCTGTGGTTTTTTGTTTGTGTTTTTGATATAAATTTGAGAAATTATTCTTGCACTTGATAAAGTACCAAAATATCTTCCGTTGTCAATCTTTTGCGTCCATTTAAGAATACAAGTTCGGATAAAAGCGCAATCCCTTCTAATGAGCCACCAAGTCTTTTGACAAGCTTTTCCGCCGCTTCGAGGGTGCCACCTGTTGCAAGGATATCATCACAAATGAGGACTTTATCGTCTGCAGAGATCGCATCAAGGTGCATTTCAAGAACATTTTCACCATACTCAAGGCTGTAAGATTCGGAAATTGTTTCTGCAGGAAGTTTTTTAGGCTTACGGACTGGGACAAAACCCACACCCAAAGCATAAGCAACAGCTGCTCCAACAACAAAACCACGAGCCTCTAATCCAACGACTTTGGTGATGCCTTTATTTTTGAAATGTTCTACAATTTTATCAATACTATAAGCAAATGCAGCTCCATCTTTCCAGAAGGTAGTTACATCTTCAAATACGATTCCAGGGATAGGATAATCGTTAACTTTACGAAAAAGAGATGAATAGTCCATAAATACTCCTTAAACACACGGTTATTATTATAAAGGATAAGCGTTTATTTGTCAACACCCATTCTTTCATAAGACAGTCCTCGCATACGACTAAGTGCCGCATGCCAATCTAAAGGTCTGGTCTTTACAATATAACGCCAATTTTTGGTATTATCGAGCTTATCTTGATTTTGTTTGTATTTACGTTTTTCTTCACGAGGAGAGAAATGATCAAAGCCCACATCAGACAGAATATCCCAACCCATCTTATCGATATCACGTTGTACGGCTTCCCAGACTTGTTCTGGTTGCTGACCAAAATAATTTTGTTTTTTTGCATAAGCTATGACAGCAGCAAGTGTTGCAAATTGAGAGTAATCATAAAGATGCTCCCAATCCCTGAGATCAATGACTTCTCGTCCAATTTTAACAAGATTTTTCTCCCCATCAATGATCGCTTTCCCTTTTTTGCCAAGAAAATCAGCTGAGGTATTGGAGATAATTCTTTTTGATTTGAAATCAAACTTCTTTGCCAAAATTGGAGTAACAGGAGATTCTGCAATGATTTTTTTCGCTTGATCAGTAACATCGTGGTAGTGATAATTTTCTGCCACGATCACTCTATCAGCAATACTCATAAAATCGCCGAGAGCACCCGTCACCATAACGAGAGAAATACCTTGTTCTTTGAGATTCTTCATATGTGCGATGAGGGGGGTAATCGTTTCTTTACTGTCAGGGATCAAAGAACGCATGCGTGCATCACGGATTAAGAAATTCGTTGCAGAGACGTCTTCATCGATAAGTAATAATTTCGAGCCCATCTCCAGCGATTCAACAAGGTTTGCTGCCTGAGAAGAAGATCCACTAGCATTTTCTGTTTCAAAATAAACAGAAGATTTGTAATCTGGCAAATGATGGATAAATGGAGAAATATCCACTCCCATGACGGAACGCCCTTCCTCAGATCTGAGGAACACAGCACTTTCATCGGTTACACAGTACTCGCGTCCGTCTCCTGGAATATGGTTGTAGATTGTATGAGAGAGTGCAGAGAGAAGAGTCGACTTACCATGAAAGCCACCACCAGCGATGAGGGTGATCCCTTTTGGGATGCCCATACCGTGTAATTTGAAGCCATCTGGCAAGGTAATTGTTGTCAAAAATTCTTTAGGAGACTCAAAAGCCACCGCTTTCTGATGAGACATTGGTTTGTCATTAATAGAAGAAGCACGTGCTAAGATCGATCCGTTGGCGATAAAAGATATGAGTCCTTTTTGCTTACACTCTTCACGGAGCCAATGCTGACGCTCGACTACAGTAACAAATTCCTCAAGATATTCTTCATGCTCTTGAGTTTTGATGAGAGACGCACGAACTAATGCAGGGATTTCTTCCAAAAGAAACTCTTGAGCTTCTTTTCCCGCAATAGAACGACCATAACCTGGCATACCAAGCAATACTTTCATTTCTATCGCATCATCGTTGATAATGACAGCGTTACTTTCCATAACTTTTTGCATACCATAACGGATGACACACATACCACCATTTCCAGATCCTTTATCTTCTTTAATAAAGGTGCGGATATTCTTCGCAAAAATCCTTCCTATAGCATCACAAAACGCATACTCGCGTGTTGGAGAAGAAAGCAATTTTTTAGAAAATCTTGTATTCTTAAGAGGGACAATAATAGTCGCTTTGGACGGTGGAGCAAAAGGATCCGGCTGGATCTGATCGATATTCAAGCTAAAGTCATCAAATTGATAAGACCCCAACAAACTATTGTACAAATGATACTTACATTTATTGAGTCGCATCAATTTTGATTTGAGATTGTGCATAATATTTCCTTAATTCGCAAAATAATACACCCCAAAGGAGTGTATTATTGGATTATTTATCGTTGACGAGTTGCAATTTCTTGAGTGAGTTCTTTGATTAATTGTTCTAGAGAGACAGCAGGCATTTCACCTTTGCTGAAGTGACGTGGTGCCACGGTGCCCTCTTGTTCTTCTTTTTTACCGATCACAACCACATAAGGCACCTTATCAAGCGTAGATTGACGGATCTTATAACCGAGCTTTTCGTTAGATTTGTCAATTTCAGCACGGATGCCGTGTTTTTTGAGGTCAGCACGGACTTTGTCGCCGTAGTCGTTGAATTTTTCAGAAACAGGGAGAATTCTTAATTGCACAGGAGAAAGCCAAAGTGGAAAACGACCACCGTAATGCTCCACCAAAATACCCGCAAAACGCTCCAAGCTTCCATAGATAGCACGGTGAATCATCACGAGCACATGTTCAGCACCGTCAGATCCTGTATAGGTCATATTAAAACGGTGTGGGAGATTCATATCAAGCTGGATTGTTCCACATTGGTGAGTACGTCCAAGCGCATCTTTCAAATGATAGTCAATTTTTGGCCCATAGAAAGCACCATCACCTTCATTAAGCGTATATTTCTTTCCAAAACGATCCAAAGCCGCTTTCAAAGAACGTTCTGCGAGTTCCCACATTTCGTCGGAACCAATAGATTTCTCAGGACGAGTGGAAAATTCAATTTCATACTCAAATCCATAGGTAGAATAAGTCTTATCGACAAGCTCCATCGCATTGACAATTTCATTTTCAATCTGTTCTGGTGTCATGAAAACATGGGCATCATCTTGCGTAAAGCCACGCACACGGATGAGTCCGTTCAATTGACCAGATCTCTCGTAGCGGTGCACCTTACCGAATTCTGCCACACGAAGTGGGAGTTCACGATAAGAGTGCGGCTCATTATTGTACCAAATAATCCCACCAGGACAGTTCATAGGTTTGAGAGCAAAGGTTTCGTTTTCTTTAGTAGAAGAGAAGAACATATTTTCTTGGTAATTTTCCATATGTCCGGAAGTTTCCCAAAGTGTTGTTTTGAGCATGGTTGGGGTTTCGATCTCAATATAATCACGGAGATCTAATTCTTCACGCATAAATTTGAGCATTTCGTTTTTGAGGATGATCCCATTAGGATACCAAAACGGCAATCCTGGCCCTTCTTCATGAAAACCAAAGAGCTTCAATTCACGACCAAGCTTACGGTGATCGCGTTTTTTTGCCTCTTCGATATTATCAAGATAGGTCTTGAGCTCGTCTTTTGTTGCCCAAGCCGTACCGTAGATACGGGTAAGCATTTTATTTTTTTCGTCGCCTCTCCAGTACGCACCAGCAAGTGCTTGGAGTTTAAAGACTTTGAGCGCACGTACATTAGGTACGTGAACCCCACGACAAAGATCAACAAATTCCCCTTGACGGTATAAGGTTACAGGCTCATCGCCTTTGATGATATCATTTAAAATTTCTACTTTATAAAGATCACCTTGCTGAGTGAAGTATTCAATCGCATCTTTTTTCGCCCAAACTTCTCTCACGATAGGAAGCGCTTCTTTAGTGATCTTTTCCATTTCTTTTTGGAGTGCTGGAAGATCGGATTCACCGAATTCCCCTGTAATGTCAAAATCATAATAAAAACCATCTCTAATCACAGGCCCTATCGCCGCTTTCGTGCCAGGACGAAGACGCATGAGCGCTTGTGCCATCAAATGTGCTGTGGAATGACGAACAATTGCCAAACCTTGCTCATCCGATGGGGTTAAAAATGTGATTTCTTTGGTGGCACCGATCTCTGTGCTAAGATCTTTTTCTTGACCATCAGCGAGGACGGCGATTGCGTGATCGAGCTGATCGTTCACATCGAGGGATTTCGCGAGATCTCTATCATCGCGTAGTGTTTTGAGTACTTCTGCAAAAGTTACTTGCCCATTCAGTGCAAATTCTCCCTTGCCTAATTTTAATGTAGCCACTGCTTCACTCCTTTCGACCTCCCAACAACAGAGGTCTCTATTTAAAAAATTGGTTTTAATTTAGGGTGCATAAGAAACTTTCAAAAGTTGTCTGTGCAAAAATTTCGGGTTTGGTTTTTGATTCAAACTCAATCTGAGAAATCGTCTCCAAACATCCTGACAAAAACTTCAAATTAACATTCTTTGCCATGCCAAGGTATTTATTCCACTCATAAGGTGACACGGCGAAACCTTGAGGAATCTGTCCATTACGAGAGGTTTTGACCGCCCACATGATACGGGTTGCCCTGAGCAACATCGCATTGATCGCAGGAAAAGATTCACCCGCATACTGGAGATCCTGAAAAGTTTCAAGAGCTTTTTGGGTATTTCTCTGAAAAATAGCATCGATAAGATCAAAAATAGAACCATTTTGTGCACGTTCCAGCACGAAACGGATCTGCTCCTCAGAAACGGTTCTTTGATCGCCAAGATAGGAAAAGAGTCTCTCGACCATGCCTGATAACTCTTCAATATCATCACCAGCCATTTCGATAAGCAACTGAATCGCCGTAGCTTGTATCGCAATTCCTTTTTCGGAAAATTTTCGTTGGAGGTAGTTTTTTTGATCATTTGCCCATGCTTTTTTGAAAACATGAGTCTCAGCAATGGTATTCCCAAGCTTATCAACAGCACTAAGAACCTTCGCAGGGATTTTATGATATTCCAAAATAAGACAAACACTATCGGAAGGTTGATTGAGGTAGCTAAGGAGATTTTTTTCGAAGTCCCCCTTCGCAAGCTCAGCCTGCCTCACAACGATAGTTCTTTGAGCAGAAAATAAAGATCCTGTCATTAAATCCGAAAAGAAAGTATCAAGATCAAGCTCATCGCCATAATAGATGGTTTTGTCCATTTCTGGGATAGGATCTAGGATTTTGTGGAGCGTTTCTTTGATGAAAACAGGGTTTTCCCCTCCCAATAAAATCACACTCTTCATAACTTTTCCTTACAGAATAATATATAAATTATAATATAAATAGCCCCTAATTACAACTATTAAAGTACCTTAATGCTGAAAAATTGAAATAAAAGAGTATTTTTGTTATAATTGGTAGTCCTGAAATAAAATTTGAGAGCAAGCTTTATGAAAAAAATTATTTACATCTTATTATTGAGTCTTCCCACCTTGTCTTTCGCACAATCCAAAAAGCCTTACCAGATACAACGTTCAAAAACGTTCAAGGCTTACACTCTTTCCACAAACTACATCATCAATCTTCCTTTTAATGTTCTTCCGGATATTGGATTTGACAAGAACGAGATCAAAACAATCACTATCCTTCGCAAAAAATATATTAAAACAGTCAACAATACCAATATCTTTGCGCCTGTAATGTGGCTTTTTGAAGGTAATACTTGGAAGACGAATTACGAAGGTGTTATCTCTAATTTTGAGACCTTAGCAGATCTTAATGAGGTTGGCTTATCGATTTTATCACATCAAGAAAAGATCCAAAGCGAAGAAGGATTTCAATTGGATTCTTCTGATCAGAGTTTTGGTATTTACAACATGATCCACTTTAGTGACAGTAATGATATTATTAAATTTGAAGCGATTGAAGAGCCTGGTGAGGACTTCTAGTTCAAGGAACCCTTATGTCAGAAAAATTTTCCATTAACGAAGATTCGTTATTATATCAAGAACTTCCGTCTCTTGAGCCCCGTGTCTCTCGTCGAGAGCGTATTTCTCAACAAGGCCCTGCCGATTGTCCTGATTGTAACAGAAAACAAATGGGGAAAGCGCTACGCAGTAGTAGATTTTCTTATATGATATTTTTGGTGCTTATGGTGATCTTTTTTGGAGTGATGAAATTTTTAGAATACACAGACGACAGCAAACAATGGAATTCTTACGACAAAGAACATAGAACTTTCACCTTCTCTAAAAATCAAGAGATTTCCACTTCTCTCATCAATCAAGAGAATCGCTACGGCATGTCTCTTTTATTTCGTAACAAAAACAAAAAAACTTGGTCTATGAGTCGTGTTACTATCATGTTAAACGAAGAATTATTACATGAAATTGTCTCAAATATTTCTCTTACAACGGATGAAATTCACACCTCATTTATTAAGCTCCCTAAAGAAATTGATTCTTTAGAAAAATTAGATATTGTCATTGAATAGGAGAAAACATTGAGAATCGCTATGTACCCAGGGACTTTTGACCCACCAACAAAAGGTCATGAAGATATTGCTTTTCGCTCATTAAAGATTGCTGACAAAGTGATCGTAGCGGTAGGAAATAATCAATCCAAGAATACTCTTTTCTCGCTTGAAGAAAGAGTTTCTATGTGGCAAGAAATTGTCAAAGATCAACCCAACATCGAAGTGATAGGATTTTCTGGATTGTTAGTCGATACAGTTAAAGAATATGGTTCTGAAGTAATTGTCAGGGGTTTACGTGTGATTTCTGATTTTGAGTATGAGCTGCAGATTGCTTCCCTTAACAAAGAACTTAATTCTGATATTGATACAGTCTTCTTCACTGCACAAAACAAACACCTATTTCTCAGTTCTACTTCTGTGAAAGAAATTGGCAAATTAGGCGGAAACATCTCTGAAAAAGTTTCTCCTGTTGTTTTGGAAGCATTGCAGATGAAATTCTCAAATAAATAAGATTAATCGATACCAAAAAGATAATTTTTATGGTATAATAAAAAAAAGATCTATTGATAGATATATTAAGGAGAGTATTATGCAAATGTTCTTTATGATTATTTATGCGCTTATTTTGTTTGCTGGTATATTTTTAGGATTGGATGATACATTAATTTTGATCGTTCCAGGATTTTTGATGGTTTTATTTGCTCAGATTCAAGTACAATCAGCTTTCAAGAAATGGTCTCAAGTATCTGCAAGTCATACAGGCGCAGAAGTCGCACGTAATATTCTTGCCGATAATGGAATCAATATTCCTGTCGAATGCATTGGGGGTTCTTTAACCGACCATTACGATCCACGTACTAGAGTTATTCGTCTTTCTGAAGAAACATACTATGGCAATTCTATTGCATCTATCGCAGTTGCAGCTCATGAAGTTGGGCATGCTATCCAGCACGACAGAGCATATGCTCCATTAATGCTTAGAAATAGTTTTGCACCTATTGTTGGATTTATGTCAAACACTTGGTCATTTCTTGTGATCGCAGGTATTTTCTTTAGCATCCCAAATCTCTTACAAGTTGGTGTTATTTTCTTTGCAGCATTCTTCCTCTTCTCTGCGATTACCCTACCTGTTGAATTTGACGCAAGTAAAAGAGCCTTAGCTACCCTCGAAATGGACGGTTACCTCGACCCTACTTATGAATTACCAGGAGCAAGAAAAGTCTTAAACGCAGCTGCGATGACCTACGTTGCAAGTGCGTTGATGGCATTATTACAACTCCTCAGACTTCTCATGATCCTCAATAATAGAGATTAAGGAGATTTATATGAATTTTGCAGAACAAATGATCGCTCAGGCCAAATCAAACCCAAAACGCCTCATCCTCCCAGAAGGAAACGACCCTCGTGTCTTAAAGGCAGCTGAGATCATCCTTAAAGAAAAAATTGCAGCTAGTGTTACTGTGCTTGGTGATCCTGCTGAATTATCAAAAATTGCTCAAGAGCAAGGAGTGAGTTTGGAAGGGATAGAGATTATCGATTTCAAAAACGACCCTCGCCTCAAAGAATTTGCTGATGAATATTATGAACAACGCAAAGCCAAAGGTGTTACCGAAGAGCAAGCACTCAAAGAAATGACAGATGATGTCTTCTTTGGTGGGAAACTTCTCTCAAAAGGCACTGTTGATGCGATGGTATCAGGGAGTTTCTCCCCAACATCCAAAACCATCCGTGCAGCTATTTTCTTCGCAAAGCCATTCGTCAAAACAATTTCAGGCATTTTCGTTATGGAAACCCCTGTCAAAGATATGGGCGTAAACGGCACCTTGATCTTTGGAGACTGTGGTGTGGTACCAAATCCTACGGCTGAGCAACTTGCTGATATTGCAACTGGTTGTGCTATGGGTGCAAGAAGCTTCCTCAAAGTAGAACCAAAAGTCGCATTGTTAAGTTTCTCCACAAAAGGCTCTGCAAAATCCCCAGAAACCGAAAAAGTCATTGAATCTGTCCAAATTTTGAAAGATCGTGGCGTAGATTTTGAGTTTGATGGAGAATTACAGCTTGATGCAGCTATCGATCCATCCACAGCTTCTCTCAAAGCTCCTGACAGCACCGTTGCTGGTCATGCGAACACCCTTGTCTTCCCTAATCTTGAAGCAGGAAATATTGGTTATAAATTAGTCCAACGTTTCGCAGGTGCCAAAGCTTACGGGCCTCTCCTTCAAGGAGTATCCAAACCTATCAACGATCTATCCAGAGGTTGTTCTGTCGAAGATATCGTTGTGGTGTCTGCATTGACCCTTGTTCAAGCTCAAACAAGCAACTAATAAATTTCCCTTTCATTCCAGAAACGAGTTCCATACGGGACTCGTTATCTGTGATGATATTAAGGCCATTATATGAAAAAAGTTTCTTATGTTCCTTTGAAGAATACCTTAATCAACAGTTTTGGGACATTTCTTTCTCGGATCTCAGGTATTGTTAAATTCAACGTCGTCAACTTCCTTTTCGGAGCAAGTGCCGACACTTTCCACAGTGCTAATGCCAATCTCCTTGCCCTTAGAAAAGTCCTAGGTGAAGGGCCTCTCGTTAGTGCCTTCCTCCCAGTCTTCAGTAAAGAAAAAAACGAAGACGCCGTCGCTGCTGATAAGTTTGCATCCAATATCATCAACCAAATCATGATTGTCTCTTTCATCGTGATTGGGATTGGTTGGTTTGCTGTGCCTTCTTGGACAAGACTTTTCCTACCTGGCTTTAATGACGATCCTATCGCCTTCAATGAAGTCGTTGGACAAACCTCTATCATGCTCCTTTCGACGGTCTTCTTTTCATTTTTCTCCGTCGCTATGGGTCTCCTAAACGCCCACGAGCGTTTTTTCTCATCCGCGAACGCACCTATCGTCGCGAATCTCGTTTTTATTTTCTTCCCTTTATTAACATACAAACAACTCGGCATCATGTCTCTTGCTTGGGCAGTGGTAATTGGAACATTTTTACAAGCTCTGATGGAAGTGATTGAACTTTATATTGTCGGGTTCAAATATAGCTTCACACTCAATTTCTTCGACCCAGCTTCTAAGAAATTTTGGAAACTATTCCTCCCAACATCGCTCAATTACCTTGCACAATCAGGAATTTCCATTGGGTTAGGCTATTTTGCTTCTTTCTTACCAAAAGGTTCTATGACCTTCATCAGAAATGCTAACACAATTATGATTGCACCCGTCGGATTCATTGGTGTTGCTATATCAACAGCTATCTTCCCTATCTTTGCAAAAGTTAAAGACAACAAAAAAGAACTCTCCAAAGCATGGACACAAGGACTATTGTTTTTCATGTTTATCTCTATTCCTATCTGTCTCTTTTGCAGTATCTACCCTGACGTGATCGTCAACCTCATTTTTAGAGATATTTCTCTGCTCTTTACAGGGTCAACAGGACGTATGACAGAAGAGTTACTCGGACTCACCATCAAATCCGTTCAAATACTTGGCACCATCATTGTACCTTGGTCGATGACGGTATTGATTGGAAGAATTTTCTACGCCATCGAAAAACCTCGTATGCCACTGATGCTGATCTTGATTAATTTTGCCACCAACATCACAGGCTACAAACTCTCTCAAATCTACGGTTGGGGAAGTTTCGGACTCGTTTACAGCGATCTTATCTCTGGTTGGTTAACTACTTTTGTAGGATTGATCGCTATTGCCCGCACCTTAGAACATAAAGCTAGTGATTACATGCCTATGATTGGACAAACCTTACTGTTTACGATTGTTAGTGCTGTGATTTGGATTGCCCTAAAACCTCTCCACACTTGGTACATCACAACAACAGCCCCATTATTGCTCCTCATTATTGGTACAAGTCTCTTTCTTGCTGGATGTGTGATCTTTGGTCTTGTTGCCCATGTATTAAAAATTTCCCCTTTAAGAAACAGGTACCAAACCGTCTCTGAGGAATAAATATGCTGAGAAAATTGATACAAGATCTCCCTGTCTATGATCATTTACACATTATCATGGGTGCCTTTGACGGGGTGCATCTTGCCCACCAAAAGATCATCGCAGATGCTGTTAAGATCGCTCACTCCAAAGAAGAAGCTTCTCTCATTTTTACTTTTGAACCCTTACCCAAAGAATTTTTCCAACACGAACATTTTATTGGTCGTTTAACCCCCGCTCCTGTAAAGAAAAAATTTCTGAACAATTTTCATGCCGACCATGTGATTGTTGCTGATTTTGATATTTTAAGACACATGTCGGAAAAAGAATTTATCGAAACGCTTCTCGCCAAGGGTAAACACATCACCTTTTATTCTGGAGATGATTTTCGTTTGGGTGCGCTTGATGGGGAGTCTTATGGAGGAGATCGCATTTCCTACGTGAAAGAAACAGAGCTATCTTTCGAAGGTCGTCCCTGCCGCGCTACAGAAATCCGAAAACTTCTACGTCACGGCGAAATCATCACCGCAAACAAACTACTAGGGCGTCCTTACACGATTTATTCTGTGAATGAACACGGCGATCAACTGGGGCGACAGATTGGTTTTCCCACTATCAATATCACTCCCAACCATCAAGTCATCCCTCAAAACGGGGTATATTTCACAAGCATTCACATCCTAAATCAAACATATCATGCGATGACATATATTGGAAATAGGCCTACGGTGAATGGTTTGGATCTTCGTATTGAGGCGCATATTTTGGAAGAATTTAAATTTGATTTGAAGAAAGACACAAATCTTGAATTGAGCTTTTTGGAGAAAATTTCTGACGAGAAAAAGTTCAAATCACTTGAAGAATTAACAGAAATGTTGTATAATTATAAACAGATATCCTTAGGGCTCGCAACTAAGAGATTGTAAAATACAGAATTGGCTCTTATGATGACCAATTGACTGCGGAGGAATTCATGATCACAGCTGACATGAAACGTGAAATTATTGAGAAGTTCCGTACCCACGAAACAGATACAGCTTCTCCTGAAGTGCAAATTGCACTTACAACTGCTTATATTACTAACTTGTCCCAACACTTACAGCAGTTCAAAAAAGACCACAAAACAAAACGTCGTCTTTTAAAATTAGTTGGACAAAGAAAACGTCTTTTACGTTACTTACACAGCAAAGACCTTGCTCGTTTCCACAAAGTGGTATCCGAACTCGGTATTCGTGCTTCTTTCTAATTATCAAAAATTCACCCTAGTTTTTCTAGGGTGTTTTTGTTTTAGGTAGGAAGATAAAAAGACTTGAAAAAGTCTGCATAAAATGGTAAAATATGATTAACAATCAATTCTATAAGAGGTGTTTTTGCTGAGTAAAAATATCTGATTAATTCATTTCAGGATGCTCTAATCAGCTATTATTACCCGTGGAGACATCCTTCATAGAAAATATTCTAAAGGATGGATATCATGTTTGATGTCAAAACTATCTCCCGTAAGATTGGAGAGCACGAAATCGTACTCGAAACTGGTAAGATCGCTCGTCAAGCTCACGGTGGTGTGATCGTTCGTTACGCTGGCAATGCGATGCTCGTGACTGCGTGTATGTCTCCGGATGCCTCTGATGGGGATTTCTTCCCTCTCACAGTGCATTTCCAAGAAAAATTCTACTCCGTAGGTCGTATCCCAGGTGGTTTCTTCCGTCGTGAAGCAAAACCTTCTGACAACGCTACCTTGATGGCTCGTCAAATCGACAGACCTATCAGACCTTTGTTCCCAAAAGGCTTCAAAAATGAAGTTCAAATTATTGTTACTTTGCTTGATTCTGATCTCGAGTACAACACAGAATGTCTTGGAATCATCGGAGCTGTGGCATCCCTCGCGATTTCTCCTATTCCTTTGGCTGAGCTTGCTGGTGGTGTGAAGATTGTATGGCACCCAGAGTGGGGTTATAAAATCAATCCAACCATCAAACAAGTAGAAGAATCTCATTTAGATCTTCTTGTTGGTGGTACAAAAGAAGGCGTGTGTATGGTTGAAGGTGGAGCTCAAGAAGTTTCCGAAGAAATCGTACTCGAAGCACTCCGTCTTGCCCAAGAAGCTATTTTGGAACAAATCGCTATGGTTGAAGAGTTTACAAAATTAGTCAACCCAAGCAAAATGGAAGTTGTCCTCAAAGATCCTCTTCTCTCTGCTGATATGCAGCAAGCGATCAAAGATTTTGCTTATCCTAAGATTAAAGCTGTCTCCAACGATAACGACAAGCACAGTCGCTCTACCAACCTCAAAGCTGTCTTTACAGAAACATTGACTCATTTTGAGATTACACCTGAACACGAAGGGTTCAAAGAAGCGAAAAACTTACTTGAAGATATTGAAGTGGACATCATTCGTGAACAGATTCTTGTCGAAAAAGTCCGCACAGATGGACGTAAGTTGACAGAAATTCGTCCTATCAAGATCGAACTCGATCTCTTCCAAGGCCTTCATGGATCTGCGTTATTCACACGTGGTCAAACACAAAGTCTTGGAGTAACGACTCTTGGTATGCCTAGAGACGAAATGCTCATTGATTCCGTGGAACGTAAAGAAGTCTTCACAAAAAGATTTTTCCTCCATTACAACTTCCCTCCTTACTCTGTGGGTGAAGTGAAGCGTCTTGGTGGACTCTCACGTCGTGAGATCGGACATGGTCACCTTGCTGAGCGTGCTTTAGCTCCGATGATTCCAGATCATGAAGTTTTCCCTTATACGATCCGTTTTGTTTCCGAAATCACCGAATCTAATGGTTCTTCTTCTATGGCGTCTGTCTGTTCAGGGTCATTATCCATGATGGCAGCCGGTGTTCCATTAAAAGCGCCAGTAGCAGGTATCGCGATGGGTCTTGTTTGGGATAAAGAAACTAACGACTACACCGTTCTTTCTGACATTCAAGGTCTTGAAGATCACCATGGCGACATGGACTTCAAAGTTGCTGGAACAAAAGATGGTATTACCGCTATTCAAATGGATCTCAAAACCGCTGGACTTCCTGAAGATATCATGAAGATCGCTCTTTCTCAAGCCAAAGAAGGTCGCATGCATATCCTTGGTATTATGAACGAAACAATCACAGAGGCACGTACTTCCGTTGCTGCAACAGCACCTAAATTACAAAAAATTACTATCAACCCTGAAACAATCGGAACTGTTATTGGTTCTGGTGGACGCGTCATCAAAAAAATCATGGCTGATTACAAAACAGAAATCAACATCGAAGATACTGGTGAAGTGGTCATTTGTGGATCAGAAGATGCAAAAATGCAGCAAGCGATTAAAATCATCCGTCAGTTGAGCGAGGGATTTAAAGAAGATGAAGAAATCACAGGGCCAGTTACACGTATTGAGCCTTTTGGTGTCTTTATCGAGGTTCTTCCTGGAACTCAAGCGCTCCTCCATACTTCTAAGATGAAAGATCCTGCTCTTCCTTACGCAATTGGCGATATGGTAACGATTTTCTTCAAAAATATTGATGATAAAAAACGTATGAACGTCTACCAAATCAATAAAGATGTCGAACCACCAAAACGCGAACGCCGTGAATTTGACAGAAACCGCGGAGAACGTGGTGATCGTCGTGAGCACCGTGGAGACAGAAAAGATTTCAAAAAAGATGATCGCAAACGTGAAGACAAGCCTTCCAAGCCAGAAGGTGAAGCTCCTACAAAAGGTCACTCCCCTGATAACGGAATCTAAACCAAATTTAAAACAAAAAACACGCTCGATATGAGCGTGTTTTTTTGATTGAGTTGATTAGTTGTAGTTAGCGATACGTGCAAAGCTTTCTACTTCGAGAGAAGCTCCACCAACTAAAGCACCGTTGATATTAGGCATAGCCATTAATTCATCAACGTTGTCAGCTTTTACGGATCCACCATAGAGAATTGCCATTTCGTTTGCTACGGACGCGCCATAGAGACCTTCAACAATTTTTCTACTCATTGCGTGTGCATCGTCAGCATCTTGAGGAGAAGCAGTTTTACCTGTTCCAATCGCCCAAACTGGCTCATAAGCAATGACAACTTTTTGTGCATCAGCTGCAGAAATACCTTCGAAAGCACCTTTGATTTGGGTGTTGAGGACAGCTTCTAATTTGCCGCCTTCTCTTTCTTCAAGGCTTTCACCGATACAAAGCACTGGTGTGATACCGTGTGCAATTGCTGCTTTCATTTTTTTGTTGACCATTTGATCACATTCTCCGAAGATCACACGACGCTCAGAGTGACCGATCAATGTGAAGGTCGCACCAGCATCTTTCACCATAAGAGGGGAAATTTCGCCTGTGAATGCGCCTTTTTCTTCGTAGAACATATTTTCAGCACCCACCATCACTGCAGAACCTTTTGCGGCTTCTGCAACAGCGTGGATCATTGTCGCAGGTACACATACGAGTACACCACGATCAGCTTTTTCGCTAACTTGTGTTTTCAATTCATTTACAAATGCAACACCTTCAGCGATGGTTTTGTGCATTTTCCAGTTTCCAGCCATTAAATTTTTCATAGCATTTCTCCTTAAATTTTTGTTATTGAGCTAAAGATTGATACGATATAAGACATGATTTGACAATCTATGCTTCGTCTCAAAATCAGGATGTTTGAATTCTGACTCAAAGGTCATACCTAAACGCTCCATGACTCGCTGGGAGGGAAGATTAATTTTTGCTGTATAAGCTACAATACTATCTGAGATCTCTTGTTCTTTTGCAAAATTAAGAAGTCGCTCAGCACCTTCTGTAGCAAAACCTTGATGCCAAAAATCCTTATGCAGACGCCAACCTATTTCTATTGCAGGAACACAATAAATATCAAGAGGAATATTTTGTAAACCTATTTGCCCGATTAAATTTCCACTCTCTTTATGTTCTACCGCCCAAAATCCAAATCCATTATCTCGAAGTTGTCCATCTTTATAAAACATCTCCCCTCGAGCTTCATCTCTTGATAATGTTTTTTCAAAGAATCTCATAACATCAGGATCAGCAAGCATAGAAGCATAAAAATCAGCATCTTCTAATTCCCAAAAACGAAATCCTAAACGAGGGGACTCAAATAAAAATTCTTTCAACGGTCGCACCTTGTTTATAGATTTAGCCCTATTTATTGTTAAGAGCGGCAACACCAGGCATTTCTTTACCTTCGATAAGCTCCATAGAAGCTCCACCACCAGTAGAAATGTGGGTCATTTTATCAGCGAGACCTGCTTTGTTGACAGCAGCAACAGAGTCACCACCACCGATGATTGTCAATGCGTTTGGCAATTCAGCAAGTGTTTTAGAAACAGCATTTGTACCATCAGCAAATTTATCAAATTCAAACACACCTAAAGGTCCGTTCCAGAAAATTGTTTTTGCTTTTTTGAGTACTTCAACAACTTCTTCAATAGATTTAGGACCTGCATCCAATCCCATCCAACCATCAGGAATTGCTGTTACGTCAACTGTTTGAGCATTTGCATCTGGTGCAAATTTATCAGCAATAACAACATCGACTGGGAGTAAGAATTGAACGTTTTTCGCTTTCGCTGCGTCCATGATTTTTTTAGCTGTTTCAATTTGATCATCTTCAACTAAGGAAGCACCAACTGGGTAACCCATAGCTTTGAAGAATGTAAACGCCATACCGCCACCAATAACGATAGCATCTGTTTTGGAGAGAAGGTTTTCGATAACACCGATTTTGGAGGAAACTTTCGCACCACCAACAATCGCCACGAATGGGTGTTCTGGGCTGTTAAGGACTTTATCTTCTAAGAAGTTTAATTCTTTTTCCATGAGAAGACCCGCAGCAGCAGGCAAGAACTCAGCGATAGCAGCTGTGGAAGCGTGAGCTCTGTGAGCTGTTCCAAACGCGTCATTGATGTAAACATCCATACCTTTCGCTAACTCTTTACCCATTTCAGCACGCTCTGCAGCGTCTTTGGATGTTTCTTGTTTGTTGAAACGTGTGTTTTCGAGCATCAAGATTTCGCCATCAGCAAGTTCTGCAACCATTTTTTCCACTTCTGGTCCAAATGTAGCAGGAGCCATTTTCACAGTTTTACCAAGCATTTTTGCAAGATGTTCTGCTACTGGCTTGAGAGATAATTTTTGTTTGATTTCTGCATCAAATTTAGCTTTGTCAAATCCTTCTTTTTCAGAAGCTTTCTTTTCTTCTTTCTTAGGATCGCCAAGGTGACTCATTAAAACAAGTTTTTTCGCACCATTATCTAAAGCATACTGAATAGTTGGTAATGCTCCTTTGATTCTGGTGTCGTCAGTGATAGTACGTGCTGCAGCGTCGCCTGTCATAGGAACGTTGAAATCCACACGCATAATAACGGATTTACCTTTAAGATCCATATCTTTGATGGTTTTTTTTGTAATAGCCATACAAAAGCTCCTTAAAATAAGTATATTTTTAATGATATAATTTTTGCAATTCTTTAAATAGCACTATATCCTCGCATTTTCGAGCGAAAAAATGCCGCTGTTCCAATAAAATAGGTAGATAAGTTTTATCAAACACTGCTGGATCACCTAACCCTGGATTAGCCCAATCAATATAAGTATAATGGCTCTTCATTTCTAATTCTTCAAGAGGAATGGTGGAATTTCTCACCAAGGTATAATAAAACAGCTCATCAGGAATAGTTAAAAACATAATTTCATAAGAATACAAATGAAACCGCCAGCCTTTGAAAAAATGTTTTAAGTGTTTTTGAGAGATAATACAATGAGTGGAGGCACGATAGATTTTTGGGAAAGAGAAGATTTTGAGAAATTTTTTAGGCAACCGCCTTTTGATAGCAAAAACAATCTTTCTCAAGAAAATTACTAGCTTAAGATAATTTGGCTTTGGTCGTGAAGAATTCCTTGGATGATTAAAAACCTCAGATAATATACCGTGATGTGTGTTCAGCCAGTGATTTTGTACCTCATTCTCTCCATACTTCAACTCACCACCATGTTCTTCTTTAAAAAAACTTTTTGGATAGTTTGTTTGTAAAAATCCACGTAAATTTTCTTGGGATTTAATAGGAATCGTGGCACCTGTCAAAGTAATCATATAATCAAAAGGGATTTTTGCTTTAAGTAATTTTTTGATTAAAAAAGTTTCTGCCCATATAACTAAATGAGTTCCCCAGAATACAGGATATTTTTGGTAACAAAACAATTTAGAACCAGAAAGATCAGATAATTCATTTTTAAGCCACTCAAATTCTGATTTAGGAGATTTTTTATCATAATGAAGAAGGATAGTGTCCCCTTTTCGATAAACCTCTTTCAAGATCTCCAAAACTAATTCTGGTTTTTGATAGGCTTGCATAACCCATGCAATCTTCATTGAATACTCCCTTTTTCATCAGATATTACATATTATAACTTAATTTCAGCAAATTTCAAAGAAATAAATCACAAAAATTCAAATTACTTAGCAAGTTTTTTAAATTCTGACAAGGATAATTCTGGAGATTTCAAACGGTCAAAATTCTTTACCAAATAAGGACTTGTATCCCTGTCATCCAATCCTTCTTCACGAAGAGAAATCAATTCCTCAGCACTAAGAAGCCATATTTTTTGCATTCCTGAAGAATAAAGAATAAAATACGCAAAGTGATTTTTTTGATCTGGTTTCACAGGTACTGCTATAGGGTTTACGTACTCTTCACGACGAGAAAGAACTTGCAATTCGATATAGCTAGGAGTTTGATCTTCGTTGATATTTCTGACAATGAGATCGGCACCTTCTCCCTTCACAGGTGCTTGAAAAACGTGATACCCTTCGTTCAAGAGCATCGCGATAATATGTTGATAAAATCTTGCTTCCATATTTTGAGCCATAAAACCCTCCTTTTCGTATAGATTGATTCATTATATCTATCTATGAATAATTAAAATGAAAAATCATAAAGAAAATAAAAGCCCCCAAAATCGGGGGCTTTTGATTAGTTGAATGATTAGAGTGATTGTGCAACAATTTTACAAAGGTTTGCAAGACGGTTGGAGAATCCCCATTCGTTATCGTACCAAGCAAATACTTTAACAGTTTTGCCTTCAACGCCACCAACTTTTGTGAGGTCAGCGTGGAACACAGCAGAGTGTGGGTTTCCAACGATATCTTTAAGAACGAGAGCTTCTTCAGAATACTCAACTGTTCCTTTCAAGTAGGATTCAGCAGCTTTTTTCATAACTTCGTTAACTTCTTTAGCAGATGTTGCTTTAGAAACTTCGAAAGTCATGTCTGTGATGGATCCAACAGGTGTTGGAACACGTAAAGCGCCACCGTCTAATTTTCCAGATAATTCAGGAATTACGAGACCGATAGCTTTAGCAGCACCAGTAGAAGAAGGAACGATATTTTCAGCAGCAGAACGTGCTCTGTATTTGTCGCCTTTTCTGTGTGGGCTGTCGAGAAGTGTTTGGTCCATTGTGTAAGAGTGGATTGTTGTCATGAAACCAGAAACGATACCGAATGCATCGTTAATAGCTTTTGTAACACCAGCCATGGAGTTGGTTGTACAAGAAGCGTTAGAGATGAATTTCATATCTTTAGTGATTTTATCGTGGTTAACACCGATAACAGTTGTCAAATCAACATCATCACCAGAAGCTGCAGGAGCAGAAAGAAGAACTTTCTTCGCACCAGCATCGATGTGAGCTTGCATTTGATCACGTTTTGTGAAGATACCTGTGGATTCGATAACAATATCTACACCCATTGCGCCCCAAGGAAGAGCTTTAGGATCTTTTTCTGCAAGTAATTTGATTTTTTTACCAGAAACTACTAAATAGTCTCCTTCTAATTTCACATCACCTTGGTATGGTCCGTAAGTAGAATCATACTTGAAAAGGTGTACAAGCATTGCTGGATCTGTAAGATCGTTAATTGCAACGACTTCATAATCGTTAGCATAGTTTGCTAAATAAGCACGTAAGGTACAACGACCAATACGACCAAAACCATTAATAGCTATTTTTGCCATTGTGGCCTCCATAAAAAGATTGTTTTTTGAGGTAAGTCAATTTCATTTATCTTATAAAACATTATAACGAATATCAAAAAAAATTGCAAATGAATTTTCCAAAAATTCTGTGATTTTATAGAATAAAAACCTCTTCAGACATCAAGAACTCATATCAAAAAAAACACTCAAAGCCCTGCTTCTTTCCTTGAAAAAAAAAACATTCTATGGTATAATTTAAAACTATATAATGAAAGCAAGACGAATCACTTAGCGTTATGAGGTTGATGATGAATAAATCACTAACAAAAGATCAAAGTATCGTGTGGTTTAGAGCGATTGCAACAATTATGGTAGTTATACTCCACGCTGTGAGCGTGGAGTACCATAAAGAGCCTAGTACACTGCGTACATTTTGGAACACCATTAATTCGTTTACTCGCTTATGTGTGCCTATTTTCGCGATGATAAGTGGCTACCTCTTATGGGCTCGAACAACTGAACCTTCTTTAGGATTAGCGCTGAAACGTTTTTGGTCTATATTTAAAATTATTAGTTATTTTGGATTGGTCTACTATCTTGTAGATATTGTAAGAGGCAAAGGGTATTATCATTTTACAAATATCTTTTTTAATGATGATACAGATGGGAAGTGGAGAGGGTTTTTATGGTATATGTTCGCTATTTTACCGTTATACTCTTTAAGTCCCTTTATCTCTCTGCCAAAAAATCAAGATCAAAAATTTTACATAAAATTTACCGCTCTATTAATTTTTATTTTTTTCATCACACAAGCTATTAAAACAGTTCCGTTTAATATCGATTCACACTACTCATTAAATAAGATGTTCTTGTATTTTATGTTAGGATTTTCTTTAGGACAAATTAATTTTCACAGAAACTACTCCTATTTATTTTGTACTCTCTATATAATAAGCTCACTAACAATAGCATTCTGTGAATCATATTTAAACCCTTCAAGAGACCAAAGATTTTTTTCCGATTCAGGCGTATTTGTTTTATCTCAATCGATCTCTTTTTTCATCTTCATCAGATCACTAGATTTTGACAAGATCCTTGAAACAAAAATAGGAAAACAATTTAACTCCTTCTTTGAAGTGTTCGCAAAATACTCCATTGGCGTATACGGTTGGCACATCGTCACTTTAAACACTCTTCAAAAATTGTTGAGCAATGCAGGTCTAAGAGGTTATCAATTTGTACTTCTTACACTTTTCTTAACACTCATCGGTGCCCTTACGATCGCTATACTAGACTATCACTTCTGGAAAAGTATCAATACAAAACTAGACCCACTTTATCAACGAATTAAAAACAAATTCTCTTCAATAACAAAAAATAATATTACATAAATTAAGGAAGTGTTATGCACCCTAAAGCTGGCGAAAAGCTAAAACAGATACGATCACTCGATGAAAAAATGAACACTCTCAGTCCTGGTGATAAAGAATTTGGGAAAGTCGCGAAAGAACGTGCTTCCTATGATGAATTTTTAAGCATTCACAATGAATATGAAGCTACTGAACAAAATATTGCTGAGTATACAGAATGGCTTTCTTCTTCTGACGCAGAACTCAAAGAACTCGCAAAAGAAGAGCTCCCTTCCCTCAAAGAAAAACTCCAAGAACTTGACCAAGCTGTACTCCTTCTCCTCATCCCTCAAGATCCTATGAAGGACAAAAGTGCCCTAGTAGAGATCCGTGGTGGTGCAGGTGGTGACGAAGCTGCTCTTTTTGCGGGAGATCTTTTCCGTATGTATTCTCGTTATGCTGAGAAAATGCGTTGGAAAATCGAAGTCCTTTCCTCCAGTGAGGCTGGAGTTGGTGGCTTTAAGGAGATTGTCTTTACCGTTTCTGGTAAAGGTGCTTATGGCCTTCTCAAGCTTGAAAGTGGTGTGCATCGTGTTCAACGTGTCCCTGTAACAGAGTCTGGTGGTCGTGTTCATACTTCGACAGCGTCTGTAGCTGTGCTTCCTGAAACGGATGAAACAGATGTTACTATTGACGAAAAAGATCTCAAGATCGACGTGTACCGCGCTTCTGGTGCAGGTGGTCAGCACGTGAACAAAACCGAATCTGCTGTCCGTATCACACATATTCCATCAGGTCTTGTGGTAACTTGTCAAGATGGTCGTTCTCAGATTCAAAATAGAGCTTCTGCGATGATGGTGTTACAGTCACGCTTGTATGATATTGAACAACAAAAACGTCAAAACGAAGAATCAGAAAAACGTAAAGCGCAGATTGGGTCGGGAGATCGTTCTGAAAAAATCAGAACTTACAACTTCCAAGAAAATCGTGTAACAGACCACAGAATCAAACTAACTTTACATAAATTAGAAGCAATCCTTGCTGGAGACCTTGATGAATTACTCGAAAATCTCAAAACCAGCCAAGAATTACTTCTCCTCGAAACATTATCATAAAAAATAGGGGCCTCATCGCCCCTATTATATATTTATTGATTGGTACCATCACGTTTTTGTTTTAAGGCAAGCACCTTCTCACGATTGAGTTGGAGACGCATGAGTCTGTTCTCGTACACCTCCTCAAAATCCAAAGGATCATCCTGTAGGTGATACAAGTGTTGATCAAAATCAATCAAACTTTGATCACGATTTGGATTGAGATCGCCATAGATCTTGCCTGCTTTTTGAGCGATTTTTTGAGCCCGTCGACGATAGATAAGTGCAGATTTGTAGTAAAATTCGGCAACATCGTATCCGTTCAGATATTCTTCCCAAAAATCATCATTATAAAAGTAGACATTTTCTTTATAAAACAAATTCGCATATTGGACATATTGGTCAGCGAGACGTCTATGAAGATAAGCGTCGACAGCCATTTTGTACTTTTCGTACTGATCTTCGTTTGTGATGCGGATCAAGGCCTTAATCGGATGATCAAACGGCATCACCAATGCGAGCTCTAAAAAATAAATATTACGTGCCAAGGTGTCTTGTTTTTCATTCCAGTTTAATGTCTCCGTATCGATCTTGATTAAATCTTCTTTGGTATCAAGACGCTTTGGAACTGGTTGAATCATAAAATCAGACACTCTTGCAGTCACAGGTGAACTCAGACAAAATATAACAAATACAAGGATTTTTCTCATGCCTTATCTATCGGAATTTTTTGAAAAACATAAAGAATACCACGAAATTTCTTTCACAGTTAATGAAGAAACTGTCGGAATGAGGATCGACGCAGCTGTCGTGCATCATTATCCCGACACATCTCGAAGTGCTTTGAAGACAGCAGAGTGTGTATTTTACGTCAACGGAGAAGAGTCCAAATACTCTCATAAAGTCCGTCTTAATGAAAAAATTGAAGCTTTCTGGAAAAAAAATACTGAAATTTCTTACGAAGCAGAAAAAATTGACTTCAAGATTGTCTATCGTGATAACGATCTGATGGTGATCGATAAGCCTTGGGGGCTCGTAGTCCATCCAGCTAAAGGCCATGAATCAGGTACCCTCGCGAATGGTATCCTTCACTTCCTTCAAGAAGAAGATATCGACGACAGTTTTGGTGACGAAGGTCGCGTGGGGATTGTGCATCGTTTGGATAAGGACACTCGTGGACTTATGCTTATTGCTTTGAACGAAAAAACACATCGTGCTCTCAGTGATGCTTTCAAAAACCGCGAAATCACAAAAGTTTACAAGGCTCTTGTGAAAGGGCACCCTGCCGAACACGGTGTTATTAAAGACATGATAGGTCGCTCCACAAATGACAGAAAAAGAATGGCTGTTGTGCGAAGAGGTGGACGAGATGCACGTACAGACTTTAAAGTCTTAAAATATTTCAAAGAGCACGCCCTCCTCGCGTGTAAGCTCTTTACAGGACGCACTCACCAAATTCGTGTGCATTTATCCCACAAAGGCTACCCAATTGTAAATGATGAACTCTACTCCCGCCAACGTGTACACCTTCCTGGAATGGGATTAATTGCATGTTATTTGGGATTCAACCATCCTACAACAGGTGAAAAGATGGAATTCACCCTTCCAAATCCTCCAGCTTTTGATAAATTATTGGAAGAATTAGAAAAGAAAAACAAATAGGACAAACAATGTTCTTTCGAAAAGCATTAACAACGGATTTCTTAGAATTAAAAGAAAAAGGTTGGTCGACGAATTTGAAAAATTGTTATCTTATAGAAGATAAGAATGGAATAATTGGATCTTGTATTGTGGAAGAAAATACCGTGCAAGCAATCTTTGTTACTGACGAAAAGCATAAAAAAATGTTCCTCATGATGATAGAAGAATATCTCTTCATGGCTCACGAGAGGCTTTTTGCGCTTGATCGTTCATTGGAGAAATATGGCTGGCACTGGGATGGCGAAAAGCTCATCAAGCTCAAACCCTCCTCTAACCCTTACACGCTAAATATTGAATAATAAGGTACAAAGATGATCAATCCTCGAAAATTTGCCCAACTTGGTACAAAACAAAAAATCTACAAGATCGCATCGACAATCAGAAGTATGGAAATGGCTCTCAAAAATAACGAGCCTCTCGATATTCAGAAAACGATCGCCTATACAGACACTATTCGCGATCAAGAAGGTCAAAAAATCCAGCGTGCCTTGGAGATTATCGATCCTATCCTCAATCTTAGTTCTGATCTTCCTTTAAAAGAACAAATCAAAGCCATGAATTTTGCATACCACAATCTTTTAGAGATTTTAGAACAAAAAGCTGACGAAGATAAGAAATTTTCTTTTATCCAGTTTGATGAACTGGGCAAAGAGGCTGTTCGTCATCCTTGGATTGGGATCCTCGACAATCTTCGTTCTCCGATGAATGTGGGGACGATCTTCCGATCTGCTGATGGTTTTGGGACAGGGACATTGTATCTTACAGGGATCACACCCCACCCCCCAAACCCTAAAGTTTCTCGGACAGCACTAGGTGCTGAGGAATTTGTCCCTTACGAATATTTTGACAAGACAGAAGATGCCATCGCAAAGGCGCGCGAGCTTGGTTATCGTATTATCGGCTTGGAAGTGGTTGAACCCTCTAAAACGATGGACGATCTCGAAACAGTTGAGAATTGTGCATTTATCTTTGGGAACGAAGAATTTGGCATCACTGAGTCTATTTTGGCTCTGTGTGATGATGTGGTTCGTCTTCCTTTGGTCGGCAAAAAAAACTCCCTCAATGTGGGGAATGTTTTTAGCATTGTTGCTTACGAAGTCAATCAACGCCTTTAAATAAAAAGGGAGGTCTCATGAAACATTGGATCTTTTTTATCCTTATGGTATCACCTGTACTCAGCTTTTCAGATACAATAGATACAGAACTTATGAATATCATTCCAACAGCATCTAAAAAGGAAATTCAATATCTTGTTTCTGAAGGAGCAAACATCAATGCAACAAACAATAACGCTTCATCATTATTAATGATTGCTTTGACAGAAGGAAACAGTGATGGAGCTGACACGTTGATTCAGCTTGGAGCAGATGTTAATGTAACTGACTTAAATGGAGATACAGCTTTGATCTTAGCTGCCAAATACGGGCATCGTCGCAGTTTAGAATTAATACTCCCAAGAGTAAGTAACATCAACCAACAAAATAGCGTTGGAGCTGCAATCCACCATGCTAGTCAAAATGGATTTTTGAAGATTTTTCGTAGAATTGCTACCCAAGATAACATCAACAGTATTTCAATAGAAGGCTTTACACCACTTATGTATGCGGCTTTTAATGGCCATCTCAATATTGTTCGTTATATGTTCAAGAACTTTACAATTGATCAATCTCTTGTGAACAAATTTGACAATACTGCTTTAACGATTGCTTTAAAAAGAAGATACCCTAAAATTGCAAAAGAGCTCATCTCAAATCAGCATCCTAAAACTACTGATGCAGATGGAATGACACCCCTTATGATTGCGGCAGCCTACGGTAGTGATCAAAATATTCAAGATCTCATACAGTATGGTTGTCAAATGGAAGCAAAAGACAAGTCTCAAAATACCGCTCTTCTTCACGCTATCAAAAACAATCAACTTGAAAGTTTGAAAAAACTCCTGGTGAACGGTGTTGACGTGAATGCTGTTGATTTGGATGGGAATTCATCCCTTATCATTGCTGCTAAATTTGAACGGATTGCTGCTATAGCTCTTTTACTTCAATCAAATGCTGACAAAACCATCGTCAATAAAGAAAAAATGACTGCTCTAGATTACGCTAAAAAAGAAAGAAACACTCCTATTATACAACTTTTAAAAAGATAAAAAAATCCACCTGTAATCGGTGGGTTTTTTGCAAAATAGAATAAATAATTATATTTTTTGTCAATAAATTTAAAATGTGATACAATAATATATAAATAATTTTTTGGAAAAACAATGAATATTTCCCTATACACAGAAGATCTCATTCTCTGGAACAACACCCATAATCTCATGGCAAAAAACGAAATCTCTAATATTGACGAACATATTGAAGATTCTTTGTCTCTGATACCTTTGTTCGAGTCCCTTGAGATCAAAAACATTATTGACATTGGGTCTGGTGGCGGTTTTCCTGTCATCCCGCTTGCGTTTTGGGCAAAAGAACATCGTCCTGACCTAAAATTTATCGCCACAGATATCGTAGACAAAAAAATTGCCTTCCTCAAGTGGTGTGGGCGGAAGTTTGATCTGAATCTTGATGTGGTGAAGGTTGACAAAAAGTTTTATTTTGAAGAAGAATGTATCATCACGAGCAGAGCTTTTGCTTCGGTGAAAGAGATTCTTTCTTGGCAACAACAACACGCCCCAAATACGTCTCAATTCTTCCTCCTAAAAGGCAACAAAGTCCTCTCTGAACTACAAGAAGCTGGTGTTACTGAGTACACACTCACGGAGAATCCAAGGGGATTTATTCTCCAAATCAATCGACACGATTTAGGATAAATTATGAAAAATATCATTTTAGCGTCTGGTTCTGAGGGACGAAGAGAGCTTTTTGAGCGGGAGTTTGAAGAATTCGAAGTAATCGTTTCTGGGTGTGAAGAGGATGACCTACTCCACCTCCCCCCTAAAGAAATGGTACAAGCCCTCGCCGAAAGAAAAGCTCAATCCATCTCCAAAGATCGTCCTCATGATTTTGTTTGTGCGTTTGATACGATGGTTGAATGTGAAGGTCAGGTGCTTGGAAAACCAGTGGATCTTGATGACGCACGCAAGATGTTTGAACATTTGAATAACAAAGAGCAAATCGTCTGGACAGGGTACGCGATTGCACATGAAGGAGAATTATTCTCTGGAGTCGATCACGCTGTTCTTGTTCTTCAGATGGATCAAACGGATATAGACCATTATATTCAAACACATCCTGTCACGAGATTTGCTGGCGGATACGCCATCCAAAAAAAAGACACCAACGTCATCGTAACATCAGGTAGTATGGACACCATTATAGGTGCGCCCATGCATCTCGTTATAGATTTTATTAATAAAAATCGGTAGGCACCTATGAAAAAAGAACGCTCCTTTGCTAAGCCACTCCTTTTTGGAGGGATTTTTGTTTTGGGATTAATTTTTGGGGTCATGATTGGGCGAAGTTTTGATTCTGTTGACCTTGCTATGAGAAAAGCTCAAGAAATCAATCGCAAAGCCGGCACTGCTGGATCTCTTCGTGTGGGTGGATCTTGGAACCTATTTGGGCTTTTTTCTCCTTACAAAACATTAGAAGATGAAGTTCGTGCAAATCCCAAAAAACAAAAAGAATACTTTGAAAATATCACTAATAAAATAGAAAAAAAACATGAAAGCATCACTGTTTTGAAAGATGCGAAAGAGCTCATCAAGCTTGCAAAGCAGGAAGTTCTGATTGATCATAGCTTACACATTTATCTCTATGGACTTGGTCTTCTTGAGCTGCAAAATGGGATGGTTTTTCAATCGATCGAACATCTCGAAGAAGCGTACCATATCATGCCTCGCGACATCTCCACGAAACAGTCTCTTGCGACGGCGTATATCGCGCTTTATCGCACCAAAACCGACGACAGCGAGAAAAAGGCGATCAGTGAGAAGATCATTCACTATTCCTTGCTTGCTTTGGAAGACAATCCGAAGCATCTTGATACACTTTATGGTTTGGGCTTGGTGTATACGGATCTGAAGCAATTCGACAAGGCTGAACAATATTTTGAAGAGGTTCTCGTCTTTTCTCCAGAAAACATCAATGCGATGCTCGGTTTGGGACGTATTTACTTTGAACAAAATCAACTCACCAAATCCAAAAACATCTACGAAAAATCTGAGGCATTGATCCTAGAGCAAATTTCTCGTAAAAAATTCCTACGCAAATCATTAAACCATGATTACGAGCTCAATCGAAAACTCACCGTCATCCGAAACAATCTCAAAATCATTTATGAATTATTGGAAGAATAATGGACAAAAGACTTTTTAGCCTTGTTGCGTTTTCGGCGACAGATCTTATTGGTTCGAATCGCTACGAAAAAATCAAAAAACATTTTCCCAACTTAGAGGATTTTTTGGATTGCGATTTAGAATTTCAATACAATTTTTTGAATCTAAAAAATGAGCATTCTAAAAAAACTCTTTCTAAGATGAAGGATCTTGCATCTTTTGTTTTGGATACTTGTGCGAAAAAACAAATCCAACTCATCGACGAAGACCATGAAGATTTTCCAGAATCGCTTAGGAATATTTCTTCACCACCGTATTTACTATTTGTGCAAGGCAAACTCCACCCAAAAGTCCCTCTGATGGGCGTCATAGGCACACGACGTGCCACTCCCGACTCCATCAAGATCAACGAGCACTTTTGTGAGACCTTTGTTGAATATGGTTTGGGAGTGGTGAGCGGTCTTGCGGATGGGCATGATTCCATCGCCGCACGAAGCGTTCTCAAAAAAGAGGGTTATACTATTGGTGTGTTGGGGACTGCTATTGACGTAGTTTATCCAACAAAAAACAAAAAACTCTATGACGAAATCAAAGAAGTTGGCGCGATTGTTTCGGAATATCCCCCTGGCATTGCCTCAACAAAATGGCGTTTTCCACGTCGAAATCGCATCGTGAGTGGGATGTCTGAGGCTGTCCTTGTTGTGCAAGCTCCCGAAAAATCTGGGACGCTCATTACGGTGCAGATGGCGATCGATCAACAAAAAGACGTCTATGTCGTGCCTGGAAACCCCTTGTTTAAAGAATATAAAGGATCAAACTCCCTCATCCAGCAAGGAGCCAAGATCGCACTTGATCCTCTGGAGATTGTCAAAAGTGTGCTCAAAGAAAATCCTAATGTGATGAAGATAGAAAGAGTCGCAAAAAAAAGCACCCCACCTCCCTCTCCAAAAATTGATCCAAATCTTCCTCCCGAACAACAAAAAATCCTCGAACTTACAGGCGAGGATATGCATTTTGATGAAATTGCCGAAGCAATGCAAATAAATATTTCTAATCTCACTGCCATCCTTACGATGATGGAGATTGGAGGTCTGATCACGCAGAAACCAGGTCAGATCTATAAAAGGAGCCACTATGTATTATAGTATCGCAGCCGCAGTTACGGCTATTTTTCTTTACCTTATGACTCAAACCATGATTTTCTACCCAAAATCTACAGAAGCTGTATTTGATAAAAAATACTCTTCTACAGAAGATTTTTGGTACAAAAAAGAAGGTAACAAAAAAATCGTTGTTGCACTTCATGGAATGTATAGTGATCCAACAGTCTATCAACATCTTGTTCCAGAAATCACTAAAGAAGGCTACGATTTCTATGCTCCTACCCTCCCAAACTCTGCTCTTACCACAGAAGAGCTCATGGCTCAAGATCCTTATCAATGGGATGATTCTTTGAGAGTGGCCTTGAAAAAGATCCTCGCACATAGTGGTACTTATGATGAGGTAGTTCTTCTCGGACACTCCCAAGGTGGCTCCTTAGCGATGACCTTAGCTCCTAGTCTTCCATTTTTGAAGAAACTTGTAATTGTTGCCAGCCCTATTAGTCTTGTGAATAAAGATCTTGGCTTCAAAAAAAATCTCCAAGTTATCTTTTCAGGATTCATGCATTTTAATAAAAGACATGGTATTGCGATGACAAATCAAGCAGACCCTGCCTTGAAGGATTGGTATTTTGCCTTAACAATTCACTCTTTCAAACTTGGTCTTAGACGTACTTTTAAGAATCTCCACAAAATTGACACCCCTACTTTACTTGTTTACGAAAAATACGACCAAACAGTTCCTTACAGCAACTCTGATAAAATCATGACACAAATTCCTCATGTTGAACGTGTTACTTTTTCCACACCACTCAGTCCGGATGTTCCTGGAAGCAGACATGATATTTTGAATTTTGATCCTATCAAAGCAGATGCGATTAAAGAAATCGTCAACTTCATCACAAAAAAATAGACAACAAAAAATCCCCCTATCTGGGGGATTTTTTTGATTTAGTATTCGACTTTAATGATACGACTTTCGAGTTGGAATTGATCTGCAACAGATTGAGAGACAGTTACTGCTTCATCCATTGTTTTGAAGTAACCAACACGTACGCGGATTAAGTTTTTACCTTTGATTTTCACATCAGTGATAAAGGCATTAAGTCCTGCACGTCTAAGTTTTTCATAGACATCCATCGCTAATTTTTGTTTAGAGAAGGCGCCTACTTGAACAATAAAATTATCACCTTGCAATTGACTTGGCATTGCAGGAGGTGTACTTGCATTGAAGTTTGTCAAAACAACTTCAGACGCTGGCAGTGTTACAACATTAGTAATAGGAGCTAAGTAATTTGTTACCGTTACGGTTTCTCTTTGCGCGACTACATTTCTTTGGAAAGCTGCAGGATCTGCTGGTTGATCAAACAAATCTGCAAAAGGATCTGCTTCAGCAGGGGTGTTAGTATTGAAAGCTTTTGGAGCTGTATTAAGCACAGATTCAGGTGGGAGCTGCGCAGCAACAAATTCGTCCTCTTCACCAATAGAAAGGTCAGCCAAAGGGTCATTGATCATAACATCATTAGCTGCACTTGGATACTGTTGACCCATTCCTGGTAATTCTTGAGTTTTAATATCTGAAGGCTGTGTGGAAAATTCATCATCATCCATAAATGCAAGTTCCTGATCTGCATCCGCAAATAAAGCTGTAAGATCTTGATCTAATAAAGCTGTATTGCTAGTTACAGGTGCAGCAGCAGGAGGTGTAGCTTGAGCTGGTGTTTCCTGTGTTGGAACAGGTGTGGCTGGAGATGCTTGAGATGCTGGAACAATATCTTGTCCTACTGGATTTGCTGGAGCTTGGACAGGAGCTGGCGTAGAAGAACCAAGCTCAACAACTGTTGCTTTTACAAATGTTGTCCCATCTTCGAGCATTCCTAAAGCTTCTGCAGCTTGCTTCGATAAATCTAAAATACGATTTTGAGCAGCAGGCCCTCTATCATTAATAATAACCTGAATTTTACGGCCATTGCTCAAATTTTCAACTTCGACTTTCGTACCAAAAGGTAGTGAGCGATGTGCTGCTGTTAGTGCTGTTGGAGAATACATTTCTCCGCTAGCTGTTTGTTTCCCTGCAAAATCATCCCCATACCAAGCAGCAATACCGTATAAGAATTGCGGTGTTGCTTCTTGAGCATACGTTGCTTGGGAAAGGTTAATGGCGTTGCTCGCGAACAACACGCCAAAAACGAATACAAGGGTTCTCATTGTCCCTAAGAAAAGTTTTTCCATGGACTCCTCCACAAAGTTACATATAGATAGGTTTTATCTTTCAATATGCTCTAAATTTATAATATATTATATGTACTTTTCGGAGAGTTATGAAAACACTTTACAAAAAAATAATTATTTTTTTTAGAAAAAATTTCCGCTTTACAAATCTCTATTTTTTATAGTATAATATGCATACTCTAAACTGAAGAGGTCGTATGGCTGTTTATTTGCAATCGTTGGAAATTTCTGGATTTAAGTCATTTGGAAAAAGAACATATATTGAATTCTCCGAAGGGATTACGGGGATTGTCGGGCCTAATGGTTGTGGCAAATCTAACGTCGTCGAATCGATGAAGTGGGTACTTGGTGAACAAAGTGCTCGCTCCCTTCGTGGTGAAAAAATGCAAGACATTATCTTTGCTGGGACAAAACACCGTTCTGCAGCAGGAATGGCTGACGTTTCACTCACTTTCAATAATGAACTAAATTGGCTCCCCCTTGAATTCCCTGAAGTGTCCATTGGTCGTCGTGTGTTCCGCTCTGGTGAGGGGCAGTACTTCGTGAATGGTGTCCGTTCCCGCCTCAAAGATACTACGGAGCTCTTTTTGGACACAGGTGTTGGGCGTGATTCCTATGCGATCTTTGAACAAGGAAAAATTGACCGTTTGCTCTCAGAATCTGCGGAAGATCGACGTGTTTTGTTTGAAGATTTTGCTGGGATTTCTAAGTTTAAATTCCGCAAAGAAGAAGCTGAAAAAAAACTTGCTCAAGCACGTGAAAATCTTGAGCGTCTCCAAGAAACGATAGATAGGCTTGAAAAAGATATTATTACCCTTGAAGTACAAGCTGCTGATGCTGAAAATTACAATGCTCTCAACACAGAACTCCGCCAACTTGAAGTCAAATTTGAAGTTTCTCGCGTCGAAAATATGAAACGTGAGATCAACCGTCGTGAAAATGAAGTCACGAAGATCATCGAAACCCTCACCCCACTTACGCAGCAACTAAACGATATTGAAAAGCAGATAGGTATGAATGACGAATCTCTTGGGGACAAAGAACGTCTTTTTGGCCAAATGAATGACAAACATCTCCGTTTGGAAAAAGAGCTTGCTGAGTCTCGTACTCGCCTTGATATGGTGAAGAAAAATCTTGCCGATAACAAGTCTCGTCTTTATGAACTTGAAGTCCGTGCTAAGCAGGACTTTGAGCGTGTTGAAGAATGGGAAGACACGGTCGAAGAGAAAAGAGATGCGCTCAGTGACGCTGAGAAAAAGCAGCAACATGCAAAAAGCATTCTTGATTCAGCAGAAGAAAAACAACAAGAACTCAAAAATGAAACCGAAGCTCTTGAGACAGAATTGCACAAAATCTCATCGGAGATTGGTTTTCAAAAGACCATCACCAGAGATGACATCGATCACATGAGAAAGCAGATCGCTGAATTTAAGGGGCAAATTTTTGTAGAAGAATCGAATATTCTCCGCCTTAATGAAGAAATCAAATCAAAAAGCCTCGTTGCCGATGAAGAAGAAAAAGAAATCAAAAAGCTTCAAGACAAAATCACAGGGATCGAAACCGAAAAGAATAAACTTTCTACTCAAAAAAATCAAGTCAACGATAAGCTAAAAAGCGAAGAAAGTGCCATTGCAGCTTTAGAAAAAGATCTCAACAAAGCTCTCGCTGAATCAAAGAATTGTGATGCGAAGATCTTAAAAAGTATCGACGAGCAGATCGAAAACCTCAAAACCTTCAACGAAGGCTCTCCAGCACGCAAAGAACGCCTCTCTCACATCATGTCTAAACTCGAAAATCTCGCCTCAGCGGCGAAAGTTTTGGATCTTTCTTCTTTAAATGAGCTGAAATCTGCCCTTAATGAGACGGATGAAGCTTACGAGAAATTGCTTGGGAATATTTTTGGAGAGGGTGGTGCTTTCTCTGAAAAAATCGCCTTCGCAAATGAGATCGATAACATTTCACTTAAAATCGCTGAAAAACGTGCTCAAACAAATATTCTTAGAGGCGAAATTGATCTGCTTGCAAGTGAAGAAACAACTATCTTCCAGCAATTAACCGAACAACAATCTCTTTTCAAAACTTCAGAACGGGAACATCAAAAAGCTCTAAAGCTTGTATTGGATGCAAAAAACCAACTCACCAAATCCACTACACAATTTGAACAGATCAAAAAAGAGATGGATACACAGGCTTCTCGTCTTGAAAAAGCTGAACTTGCTATTGCTGAATATGATCAAAAACACGGTTCGCTCAGACATAAACACAACACCATTCAAGAGGATCTCACCAACGCACGTATTAATTACAACAATGCTGAGACACAATCCCGTGCCTTGAAAGCGGATATAAAATCTCTTGAAGATCGTATCGCAGACTTCCAACGTCAGATCCAAAATTTTGAATCAGATAAGGCAAATATTGTCAAAACAATCGCAAATCTTGAGGAAGAGATTGACGATTTGCAGCTTGAGCAAGATGAACTTCAACCTGAACTCAGTAAATTACAAGATCAAATGAAACAAAACGCTGAAGAAATTGCAGATCTCCGTCATGCGAAAAAGATTCTTGAGCAGACACATAAAGACTCTGTCGAGCAATACACGAAACTCACGGTGAGACGTGACGACATTGCTTCGTCTATCGCTGAAAGAAAGGACACCCTTGCTAAGATTCGTGAGAGTGTCTACGAGCAATTCAAGCTATCCGAAGGTGAAATCATCCTCGAAAGTCACGAAACAACAGAATATCTTAACAATCAGATCCGTGAATATAGAGATCGCCTGAATCAACTCGGAAATGTCAACCTCCTCGCGATCGAACAATTCCAAAGCACAAAAGAAAAATACGCTAATTTGATTTTCCAAAAAGAAGACATTGAATCAGCTGCTTCAGATACCGAACAGCTCATCAATGACACCAACAAAGAATCTGCAGAACGCTTTCTCGTAGCATTTGAAGAGATCCGAAAAGCGTTCAAGCGTCTTTTCTCCGAGCTTTTCGATGGAGGGCGTGCCGACCTCATCCTCAAGGACAAGACCGACCCACTCCGCTCTGGTATCGATATCATGGCGGAGCCTCCTGGACAAAAATTCCAAAACGTCAGTCTCCTCTCCGGAGGGCAACGTGCGATGGTGGCGATCGCGGTGATCTTTTCTATTCTTGAATTAAAACCGACTCCATTCGTTATTCTTGACGAGATGGACGCGCCTCTTGACGACGAGAATATCGATCGTTACAAAAGAATGCTCGTCCGTTTCCGTGGGACAAGCCAATTTGTGGTCGTCTCCCACTCCAAATCGACCCTCGAAGTGTGTGATGTTTTATTTGGGGTGACGATGGAGGAGCAAGGTTGTTCCAAGATCGTGAGTGTGGCATTTGATGATACAGAAAATCTTATTTTTACTCAGTAACTTGATTGTTCTAAATATCTGGGCTGAGAGTTTTGATCCTAAAAAATATGATAAAAGACCGGATATTGCTGTTCAAATTTTAGAAAAGAATCCTAAATTTTGGCAGAAAGACGACAAGATTGCCTATCACTATGCAAAATTTTTGCACCAAGTTGGGGAGTTTGAACAGAGTAATCGTTTATTACTTGATCTCTTACCAAAAACAACACACAAATCGTACCGAAAAAATCAGATGTTTTTGCTTGCTCAAAATTACGATGCTTTGCGCGAGAAGGAATTGGCTCGAGATTATTTTGATAATATTGAGAAGAAAACCTATTACCATCTCTATGCCTACGCAAAGTTTGAGGAATATGAGGGGAATTTCGAGAAGGCACTGAAGCTGTATGAAGAAACACTTGCCAAAAGAAAAGAAGCCTACATCCTCAAGGCTTACGTGAGAACCTTAGAGAAGGCGTTGCTTACTTTCAAAAAAGAAGACAAAACCCTCTACGAGAAGTATCTCCACATTGCAGAGAATTTGGAAGAGTTTTCTCCTCTCAAACTACAAGTCATCAAAAACAGTATTGTTATTTAACACAAAAAAAGACCTCTATAAAGAGGTCTTTTCCTTTGAAATTCCTAAGCAAGATGATTGTTGGTGTTTTTTGTATTAGTGATTTTTACATCAGCCCCAATATAAGAATCTAGGACTTCCGCATCGCTTACTTGAACATTTTGATTGAGGACACTATTGGAGATGGTAGCGTTTGAAATCATACAATCAGCATCGATAGAAACATTTGGTCCTACGGTACTATTTGTAATTTTCACACTAGGATGAATGGTTACAGGCTCAATAATCTTCACAGAGTCATCAAATTTAGGATGCTCAGCAAGATCTTTCAACAAAGTTTGGTTTGCTGAGAGGAGATCTGTGTGATTGCCGCAATCGTTCCATTCTTGAATTTCGACAGCTTTGAACACTTCACCAGAATCCATCATAATACGCATAGAATCGGTAATTTGGATCTCGCCTTTGGTACGGATATCTTTAGCGATTTGATGTGCGATTGTGGAGAAGACAGACTGCGCTGATGGGAAGTAATAAATCCCTGAGATCGCCAAATCACTTTTAGGATTTTCAGGTTTTTCTTCCATTTCGAGGATCTTATGGTTCTCGTCAACCATAACAACACCAAAGCTTGAAGGGTCTTCTACTTTAGTTACACAAAGAACATTAGCGGAAGAATCGATCAATTTTTCCCAAGGCACAACGAAAGTTTGATCACCGAGGACAACCATCATATCTTCATCTTTTGAAAAAGCATCACGTGCTTGATAAATAGCATGACCGAGTCCTTGAGGATTTGGTTGCTCAACAAAACGCACAGGGAGATCAGGATAATGTGTTTTCATGTGGTCGATAATTTGTTCTTTTAAGTATCCGACGATGAATACAAATTCTGTCGGATTGAGTGGAATCAACTTGGATAGTAAATGATCCAAAATTGTTGCCCCAGCTACATACATCAGTGGTTTTGGTGTGTTTTCTGTGTGAGGGAGGAGTCTTGTACCCTTCCCTGCTAATGGTAGTACGATTTTCATAGAATCCTCGAGTTATTTTCCTAAGATTTTTTTGAGGTTTTTGAGCACACGTTCTGCATGGCCAGCCACCTTAATATTATACATTGCTTCTTCAAGATTCCCGTCAGGGTTGATGATAAAAGTACTGCGGATCAAGCCTTGATAGATTGTATCCATGAATTTTTTCTCACCCCAGACTTTATAAGCCTTCAGAAGCTCTTTTTCAGAATCAGATAAGAGAATGACTTCAAGTTTGTGTTTGCTACAAAACTTTTCATGAGATTCCATAGAATCAGCATTCACACCGATGATGTCGACGCCAAGATCTTGAAATTCTTGTTTTAAATGTGTAAACTCAGTAGCCTGTCTTGTGCAACCAGGGGTATTATCTTTTGGATAAAAATAAAGGATATACCATTTATTTTTGTAATCATCTGAAGATACCATTGTCCCATCACTTTGGGGAAGGTTAAAACTTGGTGCTTTGTCGCCTTTTTTAAGCATGATCGCCTCTCTTATGGGTTGGTTTTCTAAATCCCGTTCTTTTACTTTTTGGACGTTCTTCATCGCGTTCACGGAAAGTCATCGTAATAGGCACCCCTAAGAATTCAAACGCAATACGCATTTTCTTCTCAAGAAATCTTGGGAAATCTTTTCTAAGGTGATCCTTTTTATTGATGAAAAACACAAAACGCGGTGGAGCTGCATAGACTTGGGATCCGTAATAGATCTTGAGGCGAGAAGCGGCTTTTTCACCTTCATATTCGATAAAGTTTTCGGAGAGCCACTTATTCAAGGTGCCTGTAACAACACGGTAATGGAAGTCATCACGGACTTTGATAGCGGTTTCGAGAAGCTTATCGGTTTTATAGTTTTCTTGTCCAGAAATAAAACACAAAGGAATGTGATTAAATTCAGGGAGAGCTCGGCGAACCTTATCTTCCATAAATTTCATCAAATCTTGGTTTTGTTTTCCGTTATTTTCTTCTGGTTTAAGGAGATCCCATTTGTTCAAAGCAAAAACCATAGCACGTTTTTTATCTTGAACCATACTTGCGAGGATCTTATCATGACGTGCAATCTCATCGACAGACGCGTGTGCATCGATCAACAAAATCGCAACTTCCGCATGCTCGATCGCCTGAGCCGAACGAACGGTTGCGTAGTATTCGATATCATCTTTAATTTTTGCGTTACGCTTGATACCAGCTGTGTCTGTGATACGAATCTTACGATTGTTATGAAAAATGATTTCATCTGTTGCATCACGTGTTGTGCCAGCAACCTCACTCACAATCATTCTATCATAACCGAGTAATGTGTTGAGGAGCTGTGATTTACCAGCGTTTGGACGGCCGATAATCGCGATACGAACTTCGTCTGTTTCTTCAGCTTCTGCGGAATCGTCTGCAAAGACGCCATCAAGATTAAACATTTTATCTTCAATAGTTTCAAGAAGAGTAGACATTCCACGTTTTTGGACAACGGAAACAGGAACTACTTGCTCAAAACCTAGGGCATAAAATTCACTGGAAGTTTGTTCCAAAGATCTATTGTCAGCTTTGTTTGCTACAATGATTGCTTCGCGATTTTCTTTTTTGATGATTAAAGCAAGCTCATCATCAAGAGGATGTGGATTTTGAGCATCAACAACTAACAAAACAATATCAGCGTGCTTCACCGCATAAGCAATTTTTGTCTGTGCTAAGGCATCGATGGTATTTTCGGTTTCAAGGTAACCAGCAGTGTCCCACGCCATAAAACGTGGGTATTGTTTGTGTGCAGAGGTTCCGGAGATAATATCTCTAGTTACGCCTTCTGTGGGATCGACGATCGATTTACGCTCACCAACGAGGTAATTAAAAAGTGAAGATTTTCCTGTGTTTGGGCGACCGACTATCGCCACAACAGGCATTAATTTATCCATAAAATATGACACCTAATTAAAAATATATATCTTTATAGTATAGTATAATTTCACTTTTTTTTCAACTCTTTACAAAGATATGTCCATAAATCAAAAGAAATTTTTAGAAAATTTTTGCATTTGCTTGTATTTTATGGTATAATATAGTCTCAAACATCTAGGAGGAGACATTCATGCTCTTATCACAAGACAACAAAAGAACCATATTTTGTGGTGAAATAACAGAAGACACATATTTATCCAAAGAAATCATCGTTAATGGTTGGGTTGATCATTATCGTGATCACGGCGACCTCGTCTTTATTGACCTTCGTGATAGAAGCGGTATCATCCAGCTTGTATTCGATCCAAAAGACTCATCGGAAGCTCACGAACTCGCAAAAACACTCCGTCGTGAGGACGTTGTTGGGGCAAAAGGTATCCTCCGCAAAAGAGCTGAAGGCTTGGAAAACCCACGTATCGCTACTGGTAAATATGAACTTGCTTGTGCTGAATTATTTGTTTTCAACAAGTCCAAAACCCCTCCATTTGATATTCACAACGAAAATATTAATGAAGAAGCTCGTCTCAAATATCGTTATTTAGACATTCGCTCCCCATTCATGTACGATAACCTTTTAAAAAGATCTTTAATCACAAATAGCATCAGAACATCTATGCAAGAAAATGGTTTCTTAGAAGTAGAAACACCTATCTTGACAAAATCCACCCCAGAAGGTGCGAGAGATTTCTTGGTGCCATCCCGTGTGCATAAAGGTTCTTATTTTGCCTTACCACAGTCCCCTCAGATCTTCAAGCAGCTCTTGATGGTGGGTGGTATTGAGCGTTATTACCAAATTGCTCGTTGTTTCCGTGATGAGGATCTTCGTGCTGACAGACAACCTGAATTTACTCAATTGGATATCGAGACATCTTTCATGACAGCGACCGATATTCAAACATTAATCGAAAATATGCTCGCAAAAATGATGAAAGACGTCTACAACAGAGACATCCAAGTTCCTTTCCAACGTATGACTTATAAAGACGCTATGGACAAATACGGTGTCGACAGACCTGATCTTCGTTTTGGAATGGAGATTGTTGATGTGAGCGATGTTGTCAAAGATTGTGAATTCTCCGTCTTCACCAATGTTACCGCAAAAGGTGGTATGGTAAAATGTCTCCCAGTGCCTAACGGCGATCAATTATCCAGAAAAGATCTCGATGAATTGATTTCCTACGTAGGAAATTACGGTGCCAAAGGCATGGCATGGATGCGTATGAAAGACGGTGTTCTTGAGTCAAATATTGTAAAATATTTCTCCGAAGATATCCAACAAAAATTAATCGAAAAAACTGGTGCAAGCAACGGGTATGCATTATTATTTATTGCTGACACAAAAGATAAAGTGGTTTACGATGCTATCGGAAACCTTCGTTTGGAAGTTGGGGATCGTTTCGGTCTCAGACCAAAAGACCAATTCGCATTCTTATGGGTTGTTGACTTCCCATTATTTGAACAAGACGAAGAAAACAATCGCTGGTCTTCTGTCCACCACCCATTCACTTCTCCAAAAGAAGAAGATGCTGACAAACTTCACACAGATACAGGTGCTGTCCGTGCCAATGCATACGACGTGATCTGTAACGGTACAGAGCTTGGTGGCGGATCTATCCGTATCGCATCATCCGAATTACAAAACACTATTTTCCAACTTCTTAACATTTCTGAGGAAGAAGCTCAAGAGAAGTTTGGATTCTTACTTGATGCTCTTGCCTACGGGGCTCCACCTCATGGTGGTATTGCTTTAGGATTGGATCGCTTAGTCATGATGTTCCAAGAATTGGATTCTATCAGAGACGTGATTGCCTTCCCTAAAACACAAAAAGCAACCTGTATGTTGATGGACGCACCTTCTACGGTCGACCAACAACAACTTCTCGATCTTAGCATCAAAAATATTGAAGTCAAGGCCAACCAATAAAAAATAAAACACCCTTTTACGAGGGTGTTTTTGTTGTTATATAACGAAAATATTTTGCAAGACGAGGATTAAATAAACTTGCCAAAGCAAAGATCTCAAAAAAATCCCCCTCTCTCACAAAAAAACGCAAAAATATAGGGAAAATGGTCTTCTCCATAGGCACATAGAATGGCGATGCAATGACATCCCCACCCTTCTCCAGGATAAGGGACAAAATCCCTCTCTCCTCCCGAGCTAAAAGACAAGAATTAAAAACAGTCAGCACAGGAGCAAGATCCTTCACTATTTCTTCAAGAGTTTCATTAACGAGGTGTGCCTCACCATCTTGAATATGCCCGTGAGCAGATACAAAAAGAATATCAGGATTTTGTTGATCAAGCACTAATCGCCGAAGCTGAAGCAGTTCCAAGACTTTGAGAGACTCTGGGTAGGAAGCCTCAAGATCAGGATCAAAAAACATTCCAAAAGATCTTGGTGAAATATTTGGTTTTGGGGTAGTTTTTGGGACGATATGTTTAGCTATAAATCGCTGACTCAAAAACTCAAAAGGAATATAAATATATTGTTTTTCATAAATCACATCAAGTAAGAAAAATTCTTGAGGAAATACCAATCCAAGCTCATCCAAGAAATCTTGAAGCATTTCTTGAGCGCGCCCTCGCAAATTTAACAATTCAAACAAAGTTGCTTTATCAGATATATGAGCAAATTTCTCCTTCCAAAAAGAAAGACGCTCCTCAGATAGGGAGCAAATTTGATTTTGGAAGACAATTTTCAGTTCATTAGAATGAAAGACTCTAAGGGTATAACGAGGCGCCTTAACGAGAGCGTAACATTTTTGAAGGGTATTGTGGGAGATCGTGATATCTGTCGAGTGAGCAAATAAATAAGGAGCAAGCGGTTCTAATTCATCTTCAAACCTTGCAAAGGACAGGAAATCGTCCTTTGCTTTGTAAGATCGGATATGACGCCCGTCAAATCGCAGTAACATTATTTTTTCTTTTCAACGTTAACAATGATGATAACGTTCCCTTTTTGTAAGGCATTGATTGTCCGTTGTTGAGAGAAAATACGACGAGCATCTGCATTAAAAAGAACAATATCCGAATTCAAGAATCCTGATACGTTTTCAGGCAAAATATAAGCAACATTCTCCCCACGAGCTGGGTGCGCAAAAGCATCTCGAACAGAACTAACATAATGAACTGGTCCCTGACGACTAAGAGTATTACGGTCAAGAGTTTCAACACCATGAAGAAGGTTTCCGTTTTGATCGATCACTCTAGGCATAAGGGTTGCTTGGAATTTTTCAAACATCACCATATCAATAATCAAGGTATCAAAATGAACGGAGCTTACTGCTTCACGTTGGAGATAATTTGTTACACGTGTTTGTTTTATATTTTGATAAAAAGGTTCTGAAAGACTGTCCGCCCCATAAAGTGGAAACACCATCTGACCACGAACATAAGAATCACGAACAACATTGTTACGAACATTTAAAGCTAACAGGCGTGACATAATATTGACTTCGATCTGAGGGTCTCTTTTAAGAAAATCATCTACAAAAAACACCGATGACACTTGGACTTTTTTCACAGCTGAGTACATAAAATCAGATAATTGACGTTTTAAACGGTGAGTTAAGGTAGCAACGTTTCGGCCGATATTAGGGTCATTATAAGAAACAGGGATTTGATGTTCTGTAACGACTTGCGCCTTACTCCAGTTAATATGAGCGTGAAATTCTGGAAATTCTTGTATGACATCCTTAGAATCTCTTTTGTCATTATTAGTGATGTACTGCTGGAAAGAGTTTGGGTTGAATTGGGAGAAGAGTGTGGTGTGTGTAGCAAAAATAAGTACAAAACATGATAGATATTTAATCATGAATAAAATTCCCTATTTATTTTTGTTGAATTTATTAATTTCTTCACGGGAGATTTCCATAGGTTTCCAACGAACAACTCGACCATCAGCTTCAGCTGGTGAGAAAGCTGGACGAGCCGGAGAAATCCCAAGCTTTTCCTTTGCTATTGCGACAGCTTCGTGAGGGAGCATTGTTGGGGCTTGCCCAGAAATCTTAAACCCTTCATTAAAGTCTTTACCTGATTCGAGTGCCTCTTTACGTTGGTCTTCTTTAATAAGGAAGCGTACGGTTTGAGCCATCTCATACGCCAATCTATCAACGTTATCGATCATACCGGCACGTTTGTATAGTTTTAATGCAGCGACACGATCTTTTTTTTCTTTTTCGAGAACATTCGCAATTTTACCGATACCTTCATTATCAGAAATTGCCATATAGATCTTTAGGGCATTTTTATAATCTTTATTTTGGAAAAGTTCATTTGCACGACGATGCAACATTGCTTTTTCGGAATGATTCATAGATCACACCTCTTTTTAACAAATTAAAACTCTGCGTTTTGCAAGGCTTTTCCTATTTTATCGACATTTTCGTTATATTCTTGAACATTACCGTTCATTTTTGCAGATTGAGCTTGAATATAATATTGATAAGACTCCAAAAGCACTGCTTTTAGTTGATCCATTGCGGATTGTTTTTTGATACCGGTTTGAGAGATTGTGTTTACGCTATTGACAAGATCTTGAATCTGTTCTTTGACGACAGCTTTCGCGTTATTCATCGCTACAAATCTTGTCGCCAAGGGAATACTAATCCCCTCAGATTCAAGGAAAACAGTACGGAGATAAATTCCTTTATCCTTCATAGGATAGAAAACAGTGTCAGAACTAGAAACTTTAGAGCCTCGTTGATCCCAAAGTGTTGTCAGACTAGAAAATTCCTGATCCTGATTGAGGAAGGCTTCTGCCTGTGCCAACCCTGCAATACCATAACCGTAATCAGATATGTAGTAATGAAGTTTATAATTTTTATCCCCATCCACAAAACCTAACAAACGTGCTGAAAAAATATTCTTATTCTTTGGTGTGTAGGTGTGTTGGTAAGCGATACGGTTTGTTTGTCTTAAAAAGACATTTTTGATATTTTCGGCATTGGTGCTATTTAAAGGACGAGAGATCTCGTGGATATTTAATTGTGCGTAAAAACTAGCTGGATCGCTATCGTGAAACCTTGTCAATAAAGAACTTTGAATATCAAAGAGCAGCTTAGGGTATTGATAACTTTCCAAAGGAAACTCAGCCTTTTGGTCAAATAATTTTGGGAAGAGATACTTGACAATTCGAACATGTGGGTCATTTTGATCCATAATTTCAAATACAAGCTCCCCTGAATATGCAGACAAATACGCCTTAATCGGGGAACGAACCCAGTTAAATTTCCCCCAAGGAGTCTCAACTTTTTTGGATAAAAACACATTATCAGAGGTACTATACCCATCTAAAGCCCACCACAGTTCACCATTTTTCATAATGAGAGAAGGTTCGCTAAAATGAAACATAGGGAGGATCGTCTCGACAATCTCACTAGGTTTTCGTTTTAGGAGAAGAGTTGTATCCTCAGAAATATAATCTGTTAAAAAGAATCTATGATCGCCATAAACAACAGCCATCAAAAGACGAATGAAAAAATTCACCTTAATCCCTTTAACGCCATCAAATTTTTGAGCAACGAGAGGGGATGGTTCTTTAGAGAAATCGGGAATCAAAATAGAACTATTCAAAAACACAAAATTATCATAAGAATCATTGAAGAAGATTTGTGGCTTTGCAAGAGAAATCTGATTGCTGGAGTGGCTTGTGAGATCTTTGAGATAAAGGCGAGGATTCCCATCATAATCAAACTCTGACGCAGAACCTATTACAGCCCCATATCCAAAAATATTACGAAAGTGCCTAATATCCCAGTCATCTCGCTCATTTTCAATAATATTACGAGACGCGATAAACATAGGGCGAGGATTTGTGTTTTTTTCTGTGGTGAGTAAGGTTGCCGAGGCATCTGAAATACGAAAAATAGGGAGAATCTCTTGGTTTTTTTGGACAGATTGAACAAAATGCTCTTCATCATTCCAGAAATTATATTGCAAAATATAAGGAAGATCGTCTTCGGTATAGAGAAAATCTTCACCTCTGATAATACTATCAAGATCAAAAGCCTTACGTGTAGTATCAGCATAGACTCCTGCGTATTTGATTTGGTAGCTACTTTTATTTGGTTTATAAACAAAGTTATCCAAAGCATAAGGTAGAATCGTATTTAAGATAAAAACAATCCCAGCTAGCGTTCCTCCTCCAAGAAGGTGGAATTTGCTATTATTTGGGAAGATCCAAAAAGCAAGTATAAAGAAAGAAAATGCTAAAATTAAAGAAATTGCGAAGGGCCACAAAGCTCCATAAATTTCCATAAAGCTCATGTATTCATTTGTTTGAGAGGATCCTACGTGATCTAGTCTTTCCAGTGCTGCAAACAACATAAAAGAACATACTGAAAGGGTTGTGGATAATTTTGGGAGAGAGAATTTTTTCTGAAAAAAAGAAAAAATCACAGGAATAATAAAAAATGCTGAGAAATACAAAGTCGCATTTTTGGCTAAAGGAAACCAAAAAAGCATCACTGAGAAATCCATATTCGTAAGGAGATCTTGCTTACCTGTCATCCCAGCGAGAAGTGCGTAAACAAGGTGTTGTGTCATTCTTGTTTGCCACTCAAAAACCAAAGAAAAAATAAATACCGCGAGTAATTGAGCTTTTAATAAAGGAAACTTTTCTTTAGGGATTTTAGTTGTTGTGATTAGATAAGCAAACATAAGTCCTAGCATAAGCATTGCAAAGATCGGGATCATCATCCATTTGAAAACAAGAAACCGCACTACCGTATGCACAAAACCTTGAGAGATGTACCAGATAATATCGAGGATTAAATTAGAGAAGAAGATCATTCCGACCATACCGAGGATCACGCTGAGGATAAGAGTCAATAAAAACATATTTTTATTCATATAAGTTTCCTTAATTGTAGGAATTTAGATCTTCGTATTCTATTTTCGGTTCAGGTTTTGCTTCAGGGATGGAGGTCTTTGTTTCTGCTAATTTTGCGTTTACAAATAAATATAACACTTGTTGTTGTTCTTTTTCCATACTATTATTGAGGGGAATAAAATAGAGTTCCTCGACATTATAAGTCTTCTCTCCGCTAATATCTTTGAACACAACATTTTGATAGAGTTGAGTTTTTTCAAGAAGGACAGCAGTGTTGGTGATTTTTTCCAGTTGTTTTTCATCAAAGAAAGGTGTTTGAGCTTCGTTTTTGAGGCTAAAAAATGTTAAGGGAGTATCTTCAAAAGAATAATACAAAGTTTGAGGTCTACCATAGCCGTCGATAAAGATACTTTTTTTCAAGAAAGTGTTTCTGAAAGCGTCATTATAATAACGAACATAAGGCTCACTGCCAGCAGTATCGATAAGAAGCACCCCAAATTCAACCTTAGAAGCAATGGCTGTAAATTTATCATGTTCAATTTTAGCAAGTGCTGTTTTTAGTTGGTCATAATAATCAACTTTTGCTAAGAATGTGTTGAGGCGTTGACCTAAATTACCAAACTCATCTGTACTTGGGAATTGAAGGAAGTTAGGACGAAGATAAGATTTGCTATCCATTGCCTCGACACGACGAAGAAGATCGTGGTATTTATTCACCCCTCTATCATAACCAAAAATCAAAATCAAAACACCATAAACAATAGCGATCAAAGCCATAACGATGACAGCGACATAGAGATGTTTGAAGATGTGTTGGGTGTTGTTACTTTCTGGGAGCATCATCCACACTGGCTCGAGAATCACGTCTACGCTTGTTAAGGCGACGAAAAAGACTCCCATCATTATGATCGAAAACACGATATAGATTCTTATTAACATAGGTAAAGAGAACAAAGCGACCTCCCGTCTCATTGTTGAAGTTAATCAAAAAATAGTGTATAATATCTCGTACAAAATTTTAAGTGAGGATCCCGTAAAGGATCTCACATATTATAGTATAATTTAGAAAATAAATCCATTTGAGGGATATATGAAAAAAACAGTATTTGCAACAGTAAATGGGAAAGAAATCACTGGTCAACAAATTATCAGAGCAAAAAAACGTATTTTGGTTGATAATGAAGACAAAGATTCTTTTGTTTACAAAGAATCTAATGAAAACAATACCTTTTTAAATTCAGAGGCTTTACAAAAACTGATCGAGATTCAAGCACTTACTGCGCTAGCTAGATTTGAAGGACTTCAAGTTGATGAAGATGAGATTTCTCGTATTATTTATGAATTAAAAATGGAATACACTGATGAGTTTGAGTGGGAATCGAATCTTGATGTTTTAGGTTTAGATGACGAGAATCTCCGTGATGATATTAGTAATGATCTTCTTGTGGATATGCTTGTTTCTTCACGTATTGAGGATTTGGATCATTTGGACGAAGATGCTGCGAGAAATTTTTACCATGAAAATATTCAGTTTATGAAGCATCCTAGTGTATTTACTTTTTTAGAGATTGAAGTTCCTTCTCAAGAAAAACTTCAAGAAGCTGCGGTACTTTTGAGTGGCTCTGATACAGCTGCTATCATGCAAAACGCACCTCATTACCAATTACAAGCTTGTTTGAATGAAGAGATTCCTTTCAATAAACTTCCTGAACCACTTCAAGACATGCTTGCGGATCTTGAAGAAAACAAGATTGGATCTTTACCTACAGATGATGGAGAGATTGTACTTATAAAATTGATCAAAAAATACGATGAAAAAACCATCCCTGAAGAAGAAGCAATCCCTGGACTCATCGAATATCTCAAAGCCACCGAAGAAGCAAAAGTTCTTGACTCATTAATTGAAGAGGCTTTGGAAAAATGCGAAATTGTCTATTTAAATACTGATCTTTTAAAAACATTATCATAAATCAGAGGTACTATGAACGTTATTACCGTTAGAGCTTTTATTTTTTATTCTTTTGTTTTCCTATTATTAGCGTCATTTTTCTTATTAATTATTGTGATTCCTTTGTATATCAGCGAAAGAAACAATAGTTCATCCTACAAGAAAAAAACATTAAAACAAAAAGAAAGTAAGATCACAAAACTCCTTGATGAACTTGCTGCATCTAAAAATAGAGCTCGTATTCCTGATATTATCAATCAATTACGATATGAAAATGAGCAAATTGTGAACTCACTTGAGAGCGACAAGATAGTCCGAAACAAAGCTCAAAACATCCTAACATGGCTTACACACTTTTCTATTGATAGACATCTTGAAGATCTCATGATGGGAGATCAATCGTCTCAGATTTTCTATGACGAAGAGACAAAAAACTACCAACTTATGATCCCTGGACACGATTAAAAATCACCAATACAAAGAAAAAGACCTCTTCTAAAGAGGTCTTTTTTGCTCGGGGCGGGACTTGAACCCGCACACCCTAATGGGCGAGGGATTTTAAGTCCCTTGTGTCTACCAGTTTCACCACCCGAGCTCAGTATATTACTGGATTACTAACATTAAAAAAAATAGGGGATAGTCAGAATCGAACTGACGGTAAAGGATTTGCAGTCCTCGGCCTTACCACTTGGCTATATCCCCAAAATGGTAAAATAACCTAAATATTATAAGGTATTTAAACAACTTAGTCAATAGTTTTTAAATATCTTTTTTTTAAATAGCGATATCACAGATATCTGTTTGCATGCTAAGAACATGTTCTCCTAGATGGGGTACAAAATTGTGAAAATGATCTGAGTCCATGTGCGCTTGTAACGCTTCTTGATCTTCCCAAACTCCTAAAAAAATAAAAACGTTATCAGCTTGAGATGATCTTAATAAGGTGAAAAAAATATTTCCTTTTTCCCAGCGCACCTGAGGGGTAAAGATTTCCGCTAATGTGAGATACTCATCAATGAATTTTGGTTCTACCTCACAACGGACCACTACTTGTTTGTGTTTTTTTGATGTTTCCATAAATCTACCTTTAATCTTAATTTCGTTATATTGATTAGTTTGAAATTATACTACACCTCTTTTTTTTTGTCAACTCTTTAAGCTCATTTGACAAGAGAGAAGGTTTGGAGTATACTTAAATAAATAGTAATTATAAGGAGTGATCTCATGATTGTTTTATTGATTGTGTTGGTGATTGGAATCATGTATTTAGTGGCTTCCGTAAAAATCATTCAACAAGGACAAACCGTCCTCATCGAGCGTTTGGGAAAATTTCACACCCAGCTTAATCCTGGGCTTAATTTTGTGATTCCATTTTTAGATGCACCGCGTATGGTTCGTTGGAGAACTCCCGTTCGTCGTAATGACAAATATTTTTATGTAGAGCAAAATTCTTCTATTATTGATCTTAGAGAAACAGTTTACGACTTCCCCGCTCAATCTGTCATCACTAAAGACAATGTTGGTATCCAGATTAATGCCGTTCTTTATTATCAAATTATGGACGCACCAAAAGCCATCTATGAGATCGCAGATCTTCCTCAAGCTATTGAAAAACTCACTCAAACAACTCTCAGAAATCTTATTGGAGAGCTCGAACTGGATGAAACTCTTTCGTCCCGTGATACAATTAACAACAAATTGCAAATCGTACTCGATGAAGCAACAGACAAATGGGGCGTTAAAATCAATCGTGTGGAACTTCAAGATATCTCACCTCCTGCCGACATCCAAGCTGCTATGGAAAAACAAATGCGCGCAGAACGTGAAAAACGCGAAATGATCCTCCGCGCTGAAGGTGAAAAACAAGCTGCCATCCTCTCTGCAGAGGGCGATAAACAAGCAAAAATCCGTGAAGCGGAAGGTTTTAAAGAATCAGAGGTTCTTCGTGCAGAAGGTCTTGCGATGGCTCGTGAGCGTATTGCTCATGCAGAATCTGAAAGTTTACGTTTGATTGCTGAAAATCTTAAAACGAACACCGACCCTTCTCAATATCTTGTTGCTTTACGTTATATTGAGACCTTAAAAGAGATGGGCTCATCCGGAAACAAAACCATCATGATGCCTTACGAAGCATCGGCACTAATGGGTTCTCTCTCGGGAATCAAAGAGATTTTATTTGATCCAAAAAATAATTCACAAAAATAATCGCCTAAAAACCAATCCCCCTCCAGTTAGGGGGATTTTTTATGTCCCAAAATCCTAATAGAATTCTGAAAAAATCCGAAAATAAAAGAGATAACATTCGGAGAAAAATCATGGATAATCGTCATTTCAAACAATTCTTTACTTTATTCTTTTTAGCCTTTACTCTTCTTGTAGCGCTTCATATTCCTGTTCACGCGGTTTTAAACTCTCCTCTTTTTGAGGCTGATTTGCTAAAGACTCTCTCTCTTAACGAAACACAATTCTCTGTATTCCGCGCGAAGGGGCTTACGCTTTCTAATATTAACGATAGATCTGTGATTACATTTGCTTCAAAAGAGAGGGAGGAGTCTTTGTATGACCTTCACTTGGATTTTAGCGAGAAAGATTTTTTGAACAATTACCGTGTTGTGAGCTCAAATTATGAAGCAAAAAAAATCGGAGATAAGACTTTTGGGAAATTCGTTGTGAAGAATGAGATTATCTTGCTCCCAAATCGTCATTCCGTTCTTGACACAAAATCCGATTCTTTTCAGAGCTTTTCCATTCAATTCTCGCTCCTACCTTATACAACAGGTGAAGGTGCTCAATTAATTGCCTCCTATCAAGGTGAAAGTTCTGAAGATTCTCGTTTAGAATATGGATTTACAATCTTTATTTCAAAAGGGATTGTTAGCTACCGATTCATCAATTTTTTCACAGATAGAAATGGAAAAAAATATTCTTTTACTCTCCAAGAAAACGAACCTCTACACGACAACAAACTTGAGGATCACGCTCTTGTTGTGGATATGTCGAAAAAAGTAATCAAGATCTACCGAAACGGTAAAGAACAATCGGTGCGAGTGCTTACCGACGATCAAACGAGATTGGGAGAGCCTTTATTACACGCTTTTAGCACGATTAGCGATCAAACCATTCCGCTTATTATTGGGAGAAATGCTTTATTTTCTTTAGATTATTTTTCTATTCTTAAAGATGTTGAGCATGTTGCTGCACCTTTACACGAAGAGCATGAGGAACACTATTTTGAGACTGATGTGATAACAATGTCTTCGAATGGGGCTTGGTTGAGTAGTATTACTCCTGTGTTTGACCAAGAAAAAGAAACCATATATCGTATTGCTTACCGTATCGCAGATGAATATTTTTTACCAGAAACAGATGCGGAAAAAAATCCTTGGATTTATATTGATTCTAAAAAGAATGTTTTTCCCCCTTCAAAAAAACTTGGAAAATACCTACAATTGCGATTTGAATACTTTGAACAAGCGTCAGAGCGTTCTTTTGACAATTTAAAATTACAAGATATTCAAGCCTCTTTTATTGAAACTCCATCACCTGAAGTGGTACAGATTCGTGAAGTTATCGCTGGAGACCAACAAATCGAAATTTCGTGGGATGCGGTTCCCGAATCATCTGTAGAAAGTTATGAGATTTTCTATGGAACAAGCCCCGATTATTATTTTGGCTCGGCTACTGTTTCGCCTAATTCTCCGATTAATCATTCTGTGAAACAAAAATACCCTCAAAAACTCACGTATACGATTGAAGGTGTTGAAAATAACAGACCTTACTACATTACTATTAGAGCAAAAAATAAATACGGAGTGCTGGGACAGTTTTCCAGGGAGATTTCCTCGGTACCAATGTCGACAAAAACAGAGCTTGGCTACAGCATAGGAAGATAATAACAAAATCATAAAGGAGTTGAGTGATGAATACTATGTTTTTTGCATCGAATATGTTTGAAATCTATCAGACACAAAATATTGTCTCTCAACTTCAACTAGATAAACAGAAGACTTACCTTGTCTTGTGGCTAAAAAATCCTCAAGACTTCACTTTTCATCTTCAGTACGCAGATAAAAATCTTTTTTCAGACATTATTTTTATGCACAGACCTATTTGGAAAACGCACCCTATTGAAGGTCGACAAATTCTTTTGAGGGCTCAACGTAGCTTGGAAGAATTGATAAAAGCCTTGGCGATTGAAGAGATTTTTGTGCCGGATCCCGAAAAAGAGTATCAACTACTGGAATCAATTTCTGACAAAAATAATATCAAACTCTCTCTCTATGAGAGTGGCTTAAACACTTATCGATACCTTTATTCTCACGACCCAAATCACCGCAACTTATCCTACCGATTAAGCGCCTTAAAGAAAGCGGTATTACTTTTAAAAAAGAAGGACAAAAAAAGAAATATTTTTATCTTGATGATTTTACTATTTTTTGATTCTTTTCCTGAATTTGGTCAACTTTTTTTCTCAAGATCAATCAAAGGGATGCTTTTCCGTCTCAAATCTTTTCATCGTTGTCTCTGTACAAACCCTGAAGCAATCGCCAAAATATACGATGTTAAAAAAATTGAACCTCTCTTATTAAAGAACCTCGTTTCAAATAAACAACAAATGAGCGTCTACTCAAATCATGATTTTTGGGATATAAAGCCTGATTACTTACTTTTTATTGATCAAAATTATTTGGATTTTGGTGTGAGTCCACGCCAACATGTGGAGCTTGTGATTCAGTGTTTAGAGACATTTGGTCGTGTTTCGGGGATTGTTATTAAGACTTTTTGGAATGCTAGCAACGATGTTGTCGAACGCTACCAAAAAATTATTGCTCGAAAAAAATATAAAATTCAAATCATTCAGACAGAAGTGATTGCTGAAGTCATTGTGGGTACAAAAAAAATCCGTAAGATTGCCTCCTTATCAGGGATGTCGTACATTTACACAAAAATGTCCAGCCCTGAGATCCGAAATTATTGTTTCCATCGTACCTACGAAGAAAAAGCTAAAGAAATGGGGATCTCGCCAGAAGTCTTGAAAAGAATTCGAAAATTTCACGATTTTTTTGACCAGATCAACCCTTTATTCAATGAAAATGATTTTACCCCTGATAATAAGGGGCTTAGTAACAGCTTTTATAATTTTAGCGAACCGAATTAAGAAAAAAGGATACCCATATGATCCCTTCAGATGTGATCGAAGAAATCCTAAGAAAAGTTTCCATTGTACAGATTATTTCTCAAAATGTTTCCTTAAAGAAAGCAGGGCATAACTATAAAGGGTTATGCCCCTTTCACCATGATAGGAACAATCCTTCTCTATCTGTGAGTGAAGAAAAGGGCTTGTACCATTGTTTTTCCTGTGGATCTGGGGGTAATGCTCTCACATTCATGAGAGAATATCATAAGCTTGATTTTATTGATGCGATCAAAGAATTGGGGAAATTTGCGGGGATTGATGTTGAAGAATATCTCAAAGACAATAAAGACGCACTTCCACTCCGAAATCTTTTAAAAGAGATCCATGGGGTGGCTCAAGAATATTTTCTTTCTCAACTACTTAATTTCAAGGATCCTAACACTCGTTTTGCCATTCACACGATTAAAAGTCGAAAACTTGATCGGAAGACTATTGAACAATTTGGTATTGGATTTGGAGGAAGTGCTAGAAATGGACTTTACCAATTCCTCACTGAAAGATCTTTCAAAGCGGCTGATATTTTTGAGTCTGGACTTTGTGGAAAGACTGATCAAGGTACAATCTACGATCGCTTTCGAAATCGTATTACTTTTCCTATTTGTGATCAAGATGGTGTCATAGTTGCCTTTGGTGGTCGAGCGATCGATCAGAAAGCTCCTGCCAAATATATCAACAGCCCCGAAACCCCTATTTTCAAAAAGGGGCATTTTCTCTATGGATGGCATCTTGCAAAAGAAATGGTTCACGAACGTGGTCAAATCATTATCGTAGAAGGGTATATTGACGTTATTAGGATGTTTCAAGCCGGATTTAGCTATGCTGTCGCACCTCTAGGAACGGGACTTACAGAGGATCGCGTCAGCTACTTAAAGAATAAAGTTGATACGATGATTCTTTGTCTTGATGGGGACGATGCTGGACGAAAATCCGCCTACAGATCCTCTGGAATTGCGGCAAAAACAGGGGTTCCCACTCTTGTAGTGGAGTTACCCGAAAAGGACGATCCTGATACATTTTTGTTAACAAATGGGCCTACAGCTTTTGCACAATTGTTAGACAAAGCTATTTCTGGAGAGGAATTCGTTGTCAAATCAGCAAGTAAATTCCTCCCAAACACTCAAAAATTCCTTCAAGAAGTATTTGAATATGCTGTATCACTTGAAGGTACGGTGATTTCGAGCACACTTTCCATTGCCACAGAAGCCTTTCTCAAACAAGTTTCCGAACAAATTAACATTTCTTTTTCAGCGATTGAATTAGAATTCCGAAAATTTAAAGATTTGTATTTAAAATATCAAAAACGGGAGACTTTTTCAGAGAATGAAGCTCAAATAGAGCAGGTCTCAAAAGAAATTAGATTGGCTGAAGAGGTATTAGCTCTATTGATTATGTATCCTGAATTTTTGGACAATATTGCGGAGATCATAAGCTTTGAAGATTTTCCCACAGAAACTATGCAAGAAATGTATAAAGAAATCCTCTTCCACCCTGAACGTTCCTCAACAGAATGGCTTATCGTAGCTGGTAATTCCCCTTACATCAAACACACATCAAAATTTATTGAAGCGCCTGATAGCCGCACCATCAAAAACTACGCTGTCGGACTTAAAATTGATTCCTTAAAATCTCAGCGTGATGAGTTGAGTAAACAGATCCATCAACACCCTGAAGATCTTAGTTTAGGGCAAAAGATCGTTGAGATACAAAATCAGATCATTGAATTAAAAAATGATCTATATTATCTGTAAATATCTATCCAAAACACTCAAGATATTTTCACATGATAACCGAAATAGATAACATAGGTTTTCACGAAACCACAATCCTTTTAATAAATTCACGAGGAAACTTTTAATGATTGAAGAACTTTTAGAACTCCCTGAACTAAACAATTTAATTAAGCAAGCTAAAGAAAAAGGGGGCTTATCTTACGAAGAGGTTTTGGAAAAACTGCCCGAAGATATTATTGCCTATCCGGATAGAATAGATTATATCATTAAATTCTTGGAAGAGAACGATGTTCAAATTACCGAGGAATCGTTGGATCTTCTTGATAAAGATATTGTACCGACACTTGAAGTAGACACCGTTCTGATTGAAAGTGATGATGAGCAAAATGATAATCCTTTGCGTATTTATTTGAAGAAAATTGGCCGCATCAAACTCCTCTCTTATAGTGAAGAGATCGAAATTGCTACAAATATCGAATCTGGTCAAGCTCAAATTAATGAAATTGTATTTGAGAGTGGATTTCTTATTTCTGAAATTCATGCCGTAATTCAAGAAGTGTTAAAAGAAGAAGGTAAGTTATATCATTTTTTCAACCTCCCAAAGATCTACAATATCAACCCAAAAGAACGTAAAGAAAAAAATAAATTTGTCCAAAAAATTGCTGATTATTTAAATGATTTCTTCAATGAGTGTGAAGAACTCGAAGATAGTCTTGGAGATAATCCTAGCGAAGAGGCTTTGGATAAAGTTCGCCAACAAATTCGTGTGAAACGTCGTAATTTTATTAAAGAAATTGAGGATGTTGATCTTAATCATAAACTCAAAGACAATGCTGCTGAAAATCTTTTTCGTATGTCTCAAGAGATTGAAAGTCTCCAAAATTACCTTCGCAAAGCTGAAGAAGTTAATGAATGTAAGATTGAAGATATCCTTGCAGCAGCTGAAAAAAATCCTGAGAATGAACAACTCGCTAATGTTGCTGAATTGATCTTGAAGAAAAAAGATCGTTTGGGTAGAATTGAAGATATCTTCAAAGCTTCTTCTCAAGAGATCACAGACTGGGCTATGCAGGTCAAAAGTGCTCGTCATGTTGTCGAGCAGCATAAAAAAGAGCTTGTTCAAGCCAACCTTCGTCTTGTTGTAAGTATTGGTAAACGCTATATGAATCGTGGTGTGCACTTATTTGATCTTATTCAAGAAGGAAATATGGGTCTGATCAGAGCTGTTGATAAATTTGAATACAAAAAAGGTTATAAATTTTCTACTTATGCGACTTGGTGGATTCGTCAATCTATCACTCGTGCTATTTCTGAGCAATCAAGAACTATTCGTATTCCGATTCATATGATTGAACAGATTAACAAAGTGAAAAAACTTGAAACAACAATGACTCAAGACCTCGGACGTACCCCAACAACAGAAGAAATTAGTGAAGAGCTTGGTTGGTCTGTAACTCGCGTTCGTCAAATCAGAAGCGTTGCAAATGACCCTGTGTCCCTTGAAACACCTGTTGGACGTGATGAAGACTCCTCTTTAGGTGACTTTATCGAAGATACGAAAATCACCTCCCCTATTAGTGCTACTATGTCTAATATGCTCCGTGATAAACTCAAAGAAATTATTGAATGTCTCCCTTTAAGAGAGCAACGTGTTCTTAAAATGAGATTTGGTTTAGAGGATGGTTACATTCATACTCTGGAAGAGGTGGGTTATTTATTTAAAGTAACTCGTGAGCGTATTCGTCAGATCGAGAGCAAGGCGCTTAGAAAATTACAAAATCCAAGCAGAGTTAAAGAATTTCTTGATTTTATTGACTAAACTCGCTAAAATACCTTTATACAAGGAAGTATTATGAAAAAGGGTCTTTTTATTCTCTTAATTGCTACGACTAGTTTATTTGGACGTGAACTTCCGGATGATTACGTAGCCCAAGCTGCTGAGGTAGTGCCAATCAATAAGAGTGTTTTTAATAGATTTGGGATGACTGTTCTTCCTATGAGTTTTGGTTTTGGTGCTAATACACCTCTCTTCCCTATATCCATCGTTATTGCAAACGAAAACAATGCGCTTATTACTTTTGGTTTAGAAACCTCAACAAGAAGCTTGAAATTTTGGGATAATTCTACCCCTAAACAATACGGTGTCTACATTGGAGGTGGGAAATTATACCCTTCCAGTCGTAACAATAAAATCCACATGGGATATTTATTTGAATTCAGTGGTGGTTACGCACCTGAGACTATTATTGGGTATCCTTTCTACATTGGTTTCCATCCTCAATTTGTTCTTGAAACAAAGAGCTTTTTGTTTACGCTTGGTGTTTACATCGATACATCTTTGATTATCACACCAACAATAGGGCTTGGATTCTTGATTTAAAAATAAGAGTTGAGGTCTAGCACATTGTATCTACTGATCTTTTTACTTTTAGGGTTTAGCCCTATTTTTTCAGAAGAAAACACATCAAGATTTGATCGTTTTGGAATGAAAGTTGCTCCTCTTAGTATAGGATCTGCGTTACATACTTCTACATTTCCCGTATCTTTTTACATGGCAAATAAAAACAACTATATTATTAGTTTTGGTTTTGATCAAAATAAATCTATCATCCCTTATACGACAACAAATTACTGTAGTGATGCTCATAGTTCTATTATCTCATACCGAAACTTTGCAAGAGAAATTGGTGGGCATCTTGGTTTTGGGCAACTATTTCCCATCCAAGAAATAAACGAATATAATGACCCTTTAGTGCATCTTGGTTATCTCTTGGAATTTAGTGCCGGATATGTCCTTGACCAGAACCCAATATTCAATCGAAATTGGTATATCGGCTTTAATCCTCAGATTATTCTCGAATATAACATGTTTCTGTTCACGATGGGGCTCTATATAGATACGTCGCTCTTCATTGCTGCGAATGTTGGATTTGGGTTTCTCCTAAAATAATAACACAATCAAAAAACACTCCTGTTACGGAGTGTTTTTTTGTTTTGATTATTCATCACGTTTGAGGACTTCAATAAATGCCTCTTGAGGGATATTCACGTTACCAATCATCTTCATACGTTTTTTACCTTCTTTCTGTTTATCAAGAAGTTTACGCTTACGGGAAATATCACCACCGTAACATTTCGCGGTCACGTCTTTACGCATAGCAGAAATATTTTCACGTGCAACAATTGTTGAGCCAATCGCCGCTTGAAGGGCAATTTGGAACATATGTTTTGGGATTAATTCACGAAGTTTTTTGACAATGACAGTGCCTCTAGCACGTACATTTTCAGCGAACACCATTTGAGCAAGAGCGTCAACAGGATTTCCTCCAACGAGAATATCCATTCGAACAACCTTACTTGGGCGGAATTCAAGGAATTCATAGTCAAAGGAAGCATAACCACGTGAGTAGCTTTTGAGCTTATCAAAGAAATCGTAAATAATTTCAGCCAAAGGAAGCTCACAATCAATCTGCACACGTTTTGTATCAATATAACTAAGATTCTTCTGAATTCCACGTCTTTCTTGGACAAGGTTCAAAAGAGTCCCCATATATTCGTTAGGAGTGATGATTGTCGCCTTAACAAAAGGTTCTTCCACAAACTTGATCTGAGAAGGATCAGGATATTCCGTCGCATTTTCGATCAAGAAAGATTCCCCCTTCATAGGATGAATAAGGTATTCCACAGAAGGAACGGTAGAAATAATAAACATATTATGTTCTTTTTCTAGGCGTTCTCTGATGATCTCAAGGTGCAGAAGTCCAAGAAATCCACACTTGAAGCCCATCCCTAGAGCACCTGAATTCCATTTTTCAAAACGAAGCGCAGCATCTGTAAGTTTTAATTTTTGGAGAGCTTGCTCAAGATCTGCAAAGTCTTCCCCATCGCCAGGGAAAAGTCCTGCAAACACAAAGGCTTGTGGTTCTTTATAGCCAGCAAGAGCTTCTTGAGAAGGATTGGATGACAACGTAATCGTATCACCAATCTTAATATCCTGCAAACTCTTAATTTGAGCTGTGATATAACCTACATCACCTGCTACAAGAGGGGATTTGGCATTAAACGCAATCTGCATAAGCCCAATATCATCAGCTGTGTATTTGGTTTGACTGTGCATGAAGAGGATCTCTTGACCTTTCTTCAAAGTCCCTTCCATAACACGAACTTTCACGACAACACCACGATACATATCATAGTAAGCATCATATACAAGTGCTTTAAGTTGTGCAGCAGGATCGCCTTTTGGAGCGGGGATACGTTCAACAATTGCTTCAAAAAGATCATCCATTCCGAGTCCTGTTTTTGCAGAAACACAAATCGCATCAGCAGGATCCAAACCAAGATCTCTCTCGATTTGTTCCAAAATTTCGTCAACACGTGCGTTAGGAAGATCAATTTTATTCAAGACAGGGATAATTTCCAAATCATGCTCAAAAGCCTGATAGAAGGTAGAAAGTGTTTGAGCTTGGATACCTTGAGTTGCATCCACGAGAAGAAGAGCACCTTCACATGCAGCTAAGCTACGAGAAACTTCATAAGAAAAGTCCACGTGTCCTGGAGTATCGATAAGATTTAATTGATATGCTTTACCGTCTTTTTTGGATGTGTAGGGAGCGGACACGGTTTGAGCTTTAACGGTGATGCCGTGCTCTTTCTCGACTTCCATTGAGTCAAGAACCTGTGAACCAGCTTTATTAGGATCCATCAATCCTGTTAATTCCAACATTCTGTCAGCTAATGTAGATTTACCATGGTCAATATGTGCAATGATACAAAAGTTTCTAAGGTTTTCTTGGTAAGACATTAATAAGTATCTCCTGAAAATAATTACCAATATTATGAATGATATCTCTCTCAATGTCAATAATTATCCAAAATAAAAAGCACCCTAATGGATGCTTTTAGATATTATAAAGAAAGAATTTCTCTTACAACAGCACGAAAATCTTTATCTGGGGACATATGGAGGTAGTCCATACCAGCATTATTAGCACCTTTCTTATCATAAAATTCATGATCTCCAACGAAAAGGGCGTTTGTAGGAGAGATCTTAAGCCTGTCTAATACTCTGTCAAAAATAGCTCGTTGAGGTTTGCTGATTCCAAATTCATCAGAAAACACAAGGTCATCAAAAAGATCATAGATTCGTTGTTCTTGAAAAAAGAATCTTAAAGACATTCCTGGAGTAAAACCTGTGTTCGAGATCAAAGCGATTTTTTTACCTGCATCTTTAAGATCTTGAAGACCTTCTTTTACATTTGGTAGTAAAGTAGGAGGAATTTGAAGACTTGCAAATGCCCAAATATCATGCACCTTCTTCAAATGCGCGATATCGGTTAAAGAAAGTTTTGCACAGAAATAACGCACTAATTCAAAAACACTATAACTATAATGCTCTTCTCTTAATGTATTTATGGAATACTCGTGAGTCTCTTCACAAGCTTCGATGATCTGTTTGAAACGAATAGGGAGTTGTTCTTTTTCAAGCATACTCCAAATCGCATCTATGCGATATTTTCGTCTTGTCATAGACTCATCGTCTGTAATTAATGTATTATAAAGATCAAAAATGATCAAATCTTTTGCCATGATTATGTCCTTGAAACGTCTAGTGACGGAGACTTTGAGAAATTAAGTCAAGCCATTGTTTCGATTTTCCAACCAATTTATGATTAGGATAGTCCTCGATAATAGTCCTAAAGTAGGTGAGAGCTTGTTCTTGATCATTCTTCTCAAAAGAAATTTGCCCAAGCATAAAGAGTGCATCCGCATTATAAGTGGAGTCGGTATTTTCGATAATAGCTACAAGAAGTTTTGTTGCACGCTCAAATTCTTTTTTCTCGTGATGAAGTTTTGCGATTTCGAATCTTGCTTTATCACCATCTGCAGAAGTTGGAAATAATTTGGTGATTTTTTTCAAAGAACGCTCTGCATTTTCAAAATATCCACGAGCGGTGAGTGATTTAGAATAGCTAAAAACTTGATCCAAAAACTTTGTTCGAGCATAATCGTAATTTTTTGATGTTGGGTACTGCTCAAGAAAGTGTTCAAGAGAGTTAATTGATTCAGGAGCCATGAGCTGAGCTTCATAGACTTCGGCACGACCGAGCACTCCATCTTCACCGATAACATTATTGAAATAGGTCAGAGCTGTGCTGTGTTCGCCTTTATTAAGGAAGAGATAGCCGAGATAAAAAGATAGTTTAGACTTCGTTGGTTCCTGAGCTTTAAAGAAGGCTTGCTCCAAGAAGGATTGGATATAGCTGTCGTGCTGCTTTCTCTCTCGAGCGATTTCACCTAATAAAAGTACGGCTTCTGTATAATCTTTATTTGAGATGTTTTCGGAAGCAAGAATCTTTTGAATATAATTCATTGCTCCGCTGAAGTCTGATTTATCGCTCATGATTTTTGCCCCAACGATGCGAACAGCGTTTTGGAGTTGACTTTCAGGAAAATCGACAATAAAATCAGTGATTAATTTGGAAGCAAGTGCTGTATCCCCAAGTTCATAGGCCACAAAAATCTTATCGGCTTCACGCTGCTCGTTTTGAGAACGAGGAATCGTTGCGTCATTTTTGATTGTTGATTTAACAGACTCAACAACACTAGAATCAAACACAGGTTGAGGGCCACGAAAAGATTGCTTAAAATTAGCAAAATTCATATTGATATCTTTGTAGAAAAATAAAACCACAAAAGCTAATGAAGACAAAAATAGCACACAAATAGCAGCGGAAGCGATCATTTTATTTACCAAACGATCAAATTGACTGACAGAAACGTCTCTTCTCATCGTGACCTCTCTTAGAAAAATTAATGTTGAACAATCTTGCGATTGAGGAGTTTTTCGGCTGATAAATCAAGCCAACGTTTGGACTCAGGGAGTCCCATTTTATAAGCAACAATAAAAACCGAATAGGCATATTGATACGCTTTTAATTCATAAAAACTACGTCCAAGCATCAAAATAGACGCTCTATCGTTAGAAATATGCGTATGAAGATACAAGGCTTCATCGTAACGACCTTCGTTAAAAGCACGAGCCGCCTCACGAAGTGCAACCTGCTGCGAAACTTTTTGCCATTTACTGTTAAGAGCATTGAAACGATCCTCTCCAATAATCTGCGCAATCTGTTGACGCCATACATCATTCTGTTCTAGCCACACTTCACGATGATTTTTCTTCCAAACCTCTCTGTCGCTCACCCAAGTTTCTTTAGGGCCTTGATCAGGGGTAGGTACCTTCTCCATAGTGACTGTTTTGTAATGTCGGCGAAGCTTTTTCACCCTTTCTTCCGAGGAAATCATAGGAGGCAGTTCTGTAAGAATATTATTTGTCCAAGAAAAATCATTAATTTGACGAAAATTCATTTCTTCTATGGAAATATTCTGTGAAGGATTTCGACTCACATTTGGATTTTTATTTAGATCCTGAGACTCCATCGTATGAAAACGTCTCGTAATGTTGTCAGCAACTTTTTGTGTTCTTACCGCATCATAACGATTTTTATAAAAATTCACTTTATTTTGATAATGATGTGTTCTATTTTTCAAAAACACTTCAAGATCTTTTTTTTCAAGATTTTGAAGGTGAGTAAGTTGATTTTGAAGTTCTATCTCACGCGAAAGCAGTTTATAATTCTCGGCATCAATTTGAGATTTTAAACGGAAACGATCCAGAATAATTAAATCTCGGTAATTATAGTATTCTGTTAAGTGTTCTTTAAGAAGTTTTTCAGGAATTTTATAGGAAAAAATCAATCGCCCCTCCATACCTTGGAGTTGGCTTACTTTTTGAGCAATTTCCGCTATTTGATTGTTAAACGTTTTGTAATTTAAGCTCTCATTAGAAAGAAAACTCTGTTCGGCACGAAGTTGCTTCTCAAGGGTGCGACTTCGAATCAAAAAGAGTTCTTGTTTACTTTGTTCTAGGAATTGAGCGACTTCTCGTTCAATTTGAGATAATCCGAGCTTTGGAGTCGATACCTCTGACGATGCAAGCTCTGTTGCTATATTTTCATCTGAAACTTCTTCAGCGGGGAGATCATCCTCATCAAGCGGTTCATAACTAGGTTCTTGGACAGGCATTTCATTGGTATCTGTGGAAGAAATTTTTTGTCGTACAGTTGGTAAAACTTGAAGATTCGCCAGAGTTTGCTCCACAGCTCTTTTGATATCTTCCTCTGAAAGTTTTTCCTCACTATTATCTAGGGAAGGTAGCTCTTCTTTTGTACGAACATATTCTATAGTAGGTCTCATCTCAAAATCTGGAGAATCTTTCAATAAAACACCTGGTTCGTTCAAAACATTAAGACCTCGTTGCCACTGACGGTTACCTTCCGGAACGACAGCATAATAATAAGGTGTCTCCATCGAAACATTAAAATCTTCATAATAAAAACGGTTGGTGACTTTAGCGTAAACAGGCAATCCTGCTGGAGTGGCATAATTGACAATAGGGTAACGGCTACGGTAAATTGTGAACACATATTGATTCAAATCTTTTGGGTAGACAAACCATCTTAAACGGAAAAAATCTTTTTCTTTTTCCAGCCCTAAAGAGGTAATCGTATAGCCGTTCTCAAGAAAATAAGCTTGACGTTCAACCTTCTCTGCACGATCAGGATTGAGCTCTGTAATGGTGATTGCTTGAACAGCAGAATTAAGCGAAGGGATGATTCTAGGATTCTGAGTAGAAGTAACTTGAGCATCCAACACAACAGCAAAATAATAAGTCCCTTTACCTGTCAACATCAAATCAAGCGTGTAGGTATGAAGAGAACCTTTTTGGAGACCTTTCATATTAGTTGTATTAACAAAAGTAGCTACTTTAAGATCTTGTTCTTTAATAAGAGGTTTTGAATTAAGATAGTAAATAGAAAAATTAGCAGACGGAAGGTCGGACTTCCACTCTAATGAAATGATATTCGATTGAGAATGGGATACTTCTAAACCTGTAACAAAATTAGACACCAAAGTAGATTGCGTGAAATTCACGGACGGAAAAAGAAAAAATGATAACATTAGAAATTTGATCGATTTCATAAACCACGTCCTTCATTCTATTAATTAAGAAGAAACAATTAAGTCTTCTCATATAAATATAATATTAAATCTCGGAAATACCATAAAATAAACTTAACAAATTCTATTATTTTAAACTTTTAAATTTAGCACTTTAAAGAGCAATTCTTTATCGTATATTTTGCAAAAAAATTGCACTTTTGCACAAAACAAATCACTCGCCTGTTATTTTTGCACAAAAAAATAAATCTCCGCACATCATAATCATTGTGATTACACAGACTTTGAATGAGTGTATTTGATCAGAAGATATTATAATACCTAGGTATAAAAGATTTGATGCTCAAAAAATCATATACCTATATACTAATACTATACAATCTTTTAAAATTTTAAATTTAGTATTAATAATAAGGGATAAAAACATTTTTGAAAAAATTTAAAAATAATTTAAAAAAGTGAGATTTAATCTTGACGAAATGATGTTTATTAATCATAATATATTAAATTCGAAGGTGAATATTAATGAATATGATTATAATGATTTCTTTGCTTGTTTTATTGGTGCTTTTATGTATGTCCATTAGTTTTTCCTACAAGAATGCAATAGAAAAGATCAATCATAAATATACATCTTTATTAGAATTAAAAACCGATTGGCAATTAACATTTTTAGAATACCTAGCTAAGAAAATAGAGAAGTTTTTTGGAACTTCTTTTTTATCTTTACTCAAGATCAAACAACCCGAAACCGTTTCAAATATCATTTCTTTCAGTTCAACCGAAGCAGCTTTTCTCACAGGATTGGTTAATGAAGAAGATTTTTATTTTGTGAAGAAACATCGTTTTTTTGGTCTCCATATCATGGAAACAATTTTTGACCCTCAAAAAGAATCTCTCATTAAAAAAAATCTCATCAAATACTCTTTTATGATTCCTCTTTCTTTTGACCGTAAATCAGATGACGCTTATCTTTGTCTTTATTTTAATAATATTTTTTCCTGTTGGGGAGCCTTTATTAAATTTTTGGTGATTCGTAAGTATTTATGTCTTGATTATGCCATGATTCTTCGTAATTTTTACGCCACTTTTGAAAATTTATCTGGGTCTTTATTGACTGAAATTGAAGATTATATAGCAATATCTCTTGATCCTCAAACTAAAATTATTGCTTGGAATAAAGCTGCTGAGAAGTTATTTGGCTATAAAGCATTTGAAATTATCGGGCAAAATTTTGATGTCTTATTTAATGAAGACGAACAGGAAACTTTTAATAAGTCTCTCGAGGTTCTCTCCATTAAAAAAGATCTCAAATTCTTTACCGTTTTGAAAGATAGGATGGAGATTCCGATCCGTGTCGAGATCACGATAAAATCATCTTATAACACCTTTAAACAGCTCACAAGTTATAGTATTTTTATTAAAGATATTACAAAAGAAGAAATATTCAAAGAAAATGTTCAACAGCATAGCTTCATCAACTATACAATCTTGGAAAATAGCCAAGATGGTATTTTGATTTTGGATGCGGATGATAAGATTATTTTTTACAATCAACGTGTTCGACTCATTCTCGATAATTCTATGAATCTTTTTGGAATTCCTGGTAAAAAGATTTTTCCACGTCGTTTTGGAGAAGAATTTGAAAAAGCGATAGATGTTCTTAAAAAAACAGGTCAAGAATTTATTGATATTGATTATTGTTTTGAAAGAAAATATTATAATATTCGTTTCTTCCAAGTTTTCAAAAACACAGACTCTTTCCAACGAACAAGCCATGAATATGGTGGTGTCCTTGTTTTCTTTATTGATGAAAGCGCGAGGATGATGACGTTCTTGGAATTAGAAGAAAAGAAAGAAGCACTAGAAAAGATCAATTTACATTTATTAGATGCCCTAACTTCCGCAAGAATGACTCAATACAATTTAGTCCCAACAAAATTACCCGCCACAAAAGAATTTACCTGTGAAACCATTTACGAACTATCTGACGACCTCGGTGGCGATTTCTATTACGTAGAGACCATTCAGCGTGATGGAAAAGAGTACGGCTTGGTAATCATCAGCGATGTGAGTGGACACGGCATTGCATCTTCTATGTTGAATGTTATGGTAAAAGAAATCTACACTACCTATAAAGAGCATATTCTTACTACAGGTTTGATGGAGCCAGATTTCTTCCTTAAAACTTTAAATAAAAAAATTGTGGAACTCGAAATGAATGATAATAAATTCATTACCTGTTTTTCAGCAATTATAGATCTTACAGAAAAGCAGATTAAAATGAGTTCCGCTGGGCACCCTTTACCTTATCTTATTAATGGACAACAACTTACAGCCCTTTCTTTCCAAAAATCTATTCCTACAGGAATAATGGACACTATGCACTGTTATACAGAAGTTGTACCTTATAATGAAGGTGATAAATTTATTTTCTACACAGATGGATTCTTGGATCTATTTGAAAAACAAGGACTTACACCAACTGAATCTCTCGAAGTATATTTAAATGATTCTAAAGAAAAAGATATTTCTGAGTTAAAGAAAGATATTTTATCAAGACACAAAAATTACAAGTCCGTACATAGAAGTTTTTCAGATGACCTTACAATTATTCTTACACAGTTTTAGTATATTTTAAAATCAAAATTCTCCCTGCAAAAGAGGGAGAATTTTTCTTTTTAAACTCATATGTTTGTTAATTATGCCGATAATTCTAAAAGAGATAATCTCTAAATTTCTATCAAGGAATTGATCAATGGTAAAATTTACAAATGTTTCCCAAACTTATGGAAATTTCAAAGCATTGCATGATGTTAGTTTTGAAATTCCTGATAAAACTTTGGTTGCGCTATTGGGGCCAAACGGTGCAGGGAAAAGTACCACGATGAATATTATGACAGGATTTCGTCCACCTATTGATGGTGAGGTTATGATTAATGGAGTCGATATCTTTAATGAGCCTGAAAACGCTAAGCAATATATTGGATATTTAGGTGAGATTCCACCCCTCTATCCTGAACTAACTGTTTTTGAATACCTTACTTTTGTAGCTGAACTTCGTGGGATGGATTCAAAAATTGCAGCAGAAAAAGCTGAGGAAGCTCTTGTTCTTGTTCAGATTGAAAATCGTAAAAATGCTCTCATCAAAAATTTGTCCAAAGGTCTTAAGCAACGCGTAGGTATCGCTCAAAGTATTTTACATAAGCCAAAATTACTCGTTCTTGATGAGCCAACAGTAGGGCTTGAGCCATCTCAATTAATTGAATTTAGAAATTTGATTCGTTCCCTTGCTTCTGAACATGGGATGACGGTTGTTATTTCTACACATATTATGTCTGAAGCGTCTGAGCTTTGTGATCACGTTATTATTATTAATGAAGGACGCAAGATTTTTGATGGGAGTAAAGAATTACTTTTGGATCAAAATCAAGGCTCCTACCATTATCAAATTTCTCTAACAAAAACTCCAAATGAAACTCTTCTTTCAAAAATTCGTTCTTATAAAGAAGTAACCGAAATTTCTTTTGAAGCTACAACTCTTCAAATTAAACTTCAGGATGATATTATTCCTGATATTGTTGAAGTGATAGTTTTGGAAAAATTCGGTGTAAAGGAAGTTTTAAAAACGAAGAATTCTTTAGAGAAGGTCTTCTTGCAACTAACTGATAAAAAAGAGGCAGCTCATGAATAAAGCAATTTTATTAAATGAATTAAGACTTTATATGTTTTCCTGGATGGGCTGGATCGCTTTGATTATTTTAAATCTTATAGCAGCCCTTGGTATGTTTTCTGGGATTGCCCAGTATGGCCTATATATACAACTTTTTTATCTTATAGAAATGCCTCTTGTTTGGTGTATTTTGATTGTTGGTTCCAGAACTCTTTCAAAAGACAGGGAACTAGGACTCTTTTCCCTCTTTTTCACATCTCCTATCAAAATACAAGAATTATTTTTCGCTAAATTTTTGGGACTAGTAGTATTTTTTAGTATTGGACTTTTATCAATTGTTTTTTATCCTTTAGCAGCAAGTTTATTTGTACATATTTCTTGGATTTCTATCCTTTCTTGTATTTTAGCTGTTTTCATGCAAATCATTCTTTTTAGTGCAGTAGCGCTCTTTGCGTCATCATGCTCTGCTAATTCATTGATTGCGATTGTTATTTCTTTTGGAATTTGGATTGTATTTAATTTGATTAATTCTATGTCAGGATATTTTGATCCAAACTTCCTTATCACAAAAATCTTAAGAAATTTCTCCTATACCTATCATTTTAACAATATTAATAGCGGAAATTTTTCTTTGGCTGATATTTTATACTATGTGGTCGGGGCGTTATTTTTTATAAAAGCATCCGAAGCGAAAGTATTAAATCAAATTGCAAGGTAGGAAAAGATGAAAAAACACACTCTTTTAATTACAGGTGGCTTCGCAGCACTTATTTTGATCTCTTTAACTTCGTATATTTTTCTTGGTACACGCAGCGTCTTTTTCCGAATTTCACTCATTACTTTATTAAGTGCGGGAATAGGGGGGGTGATTTATCTTCGTGCTTATTTTCAAACTATGCTCAAACGAGGGAAACAAGCTCGTGTGAAATTTTTTGAGTCTTTTGCGATATTATTTTTTGGGATAGCTTTATATAGTCTCATCAATAGCTTTGATATGACTATTGACTGGACAGAGCAACGCTTATTTCAATTCTCCTCTCAAACAAAAACACTTGTCAAATCTATCGAAAACCCTTTGACTATTACACTTTTTGCTTATGAGGATAAAAACGACAGTGAAACACGAGGCACGATTCAGTATGCACAGCGTTTAGCGAGAAAGTACGAATCCTTATCAAGAAAAATTACCTTTAATATAGTAGACCCTATCAGAGAGAAGAGTTTAGCGGATGAAAATGGCATTCGTCAAAATGGAACCATTATGTTCGAAATGAACAATCAAAAAGAATTTATCCTACCTTCATTATTGGTTGAAAGCTCTTCTGAGGAAAATCGCTCTACTTATAAAGGAGAGAGCATTTTCTCCGCTGTTATCGACAAACTTATTAAAAATAAAACTACAAAAATTTATTACCTAACAGGGCAAGGTGAATTAGAGTTTGAAACGTCAGGATCAGTCGGATATAGCAGCTTTATGGAACTACTTGGTAATCGCCGTTATGAGATTGATGCTTTAAATTTAGATCATCACCCTTCTGTACCAGAAGACGCGGACCTTATCATCATTGCTGATACTCAAACCAAAATTTCACCTCAGGTGTTCAAATCTCTGGAAGAATATATCACAAACAGCGGTTCTGTTCTTTACCTTGTTGGACCAAATACCACAGCAGAATTAAACGTATTACTCTTTCTTTCGGGCTTTGCTTATATCCCTAACATGGCTGTTGACCCATCTTTAACAGCAAAAAATAATAGTCAGTTCTCAATTATCCCACAAATGTCTCCAAGATCTGATATAACTAAACTATTATTGAGAAATAATTTATCCTTACTATTCCCATCATCATCTGTTGTGACATCACTTACCGAAGACTATTTGGATAAAGAAAATACTTACGATATCTTCCCACTTGCTCGTATGTCAGGAAACGGATTCGGCGAAACCTCTTTCAAATCAGGGGTAGTCAAAAAAGATGATAGAGATATTACAGGCATAAGTTCCCTAGCTATGGCGTCAATCGTAGCTAAAAAAGAAGATCTTGAAAACCAACGCAGATCTGTGATTATAGGATCACTAGATTTTATCGACAATAGTAGAATCAATTACGGTGGAAATAGTCAATTTATCTTAAATTCTATTGATTATTTATTGAAAAACGATCTTAAAACAGCAATTCCTCCGAAAAATCACAATCTAAATCTATCCATCGCTAACCCAACACAATTACGTATGATGGGTGTTTTGAACTTCTTTTGGGTAATAACGATCTCTATCACTGGAATCGTGTTTCTTATTAAACGACAAAATAAAGTCAAAACCCAATAATTGTTTCACGTGAAACAATTATTGGGTTATAAACAAAATGTTTCACGTGAAACATTTTGTTTATACTATTGAATAATATTGTAAATACTATTATAATATTGTATAAATGAAGAAAGGTTATAAATTATGGCAAAAATTATTGTTGTTGCGAATCAGAAAGGTGGTGTTGGTAAAACAACCACTTGTGTGAATTTAGCGGTTCATGTAGCTAACAAAGGGAGAAAGGTGCTTCTTTTGGATTTGGATCCTCAAGGAAATTCTTGCTCTGGATTGGGTGTTGACCCTAATTTACGACATGAAGGTATTTACTCTGTTTTTATTGGTTCAAAGAACATGGAGGATGTTATCACTCCTTCCAAGTATGCAAATTTAGATATAATACCTGTTTCTATAGATCTTGCGGGTGCTCAAGCAGAGCTTTTTGATCAAAAAGGGAAGGAATATATTATCAAAGAGCAACTTGCTCGGATCAAAGAAAACTACGATTTGATTATCATGGATACACCCCCATCTTTAGCTTTGTTTACTTTGAATGGGTTGACTGCTGCTGATAGTGTGTTGATACCTTTACAGAGTGAATTTTATGCTATGGAAGGGTTGGCTCAGTTGCTTCAAGCAATTAAATTGATTAAAAGCTCAACCAATCCAACTCTTGAGATTGAAGGGGTTGTCATCACTATGTTTGATCAGCGTACGAATTTATCCAAAGATGTGTGTGATGAAGCTAAGTCTTTTTTCAAAGATAAGGTTTATGACGCTATTATTCCAAGAAATGTGAGACTTAGTGAGGCTCCTTCCTATGGGATTGCGATCTATGAATACGATCAGCGTTCTCAAGGTGCCAAATCCTACATGGAATTTGGTGATGAATTTATAAAAAAAGCAGGTATTTAAATGCGAAAAGGTTTAGGAAAAGGGCTTTCCGCTCTTGTTGAGGAGAGTACAATCTCAGCAACACCTGTAAATGTGCGTCCTGATGATATTCCTCGCACAGAAGTAAATCAAGGGGTGTTGTTTGTTGCTGTAGATAAGGTTCTTCCAAGTAGATATCAGCCCAGAAAGGAGTTTGATGAAGCTATTTTGGAAGAGTTGGCTGAGTCTATTCGTCAGCACGGCGTTATTCAGCCGCTCATAGTTTCCGATCTTGGTGATGGGTCTTATGAATTGTGTGCTGGTGAGAGAAGACTTCGTGCTTCGCGTTTGGCAGGGTTGGATGTAGTTCCTGTTGTTGTTAGAGAATTTGAAGAAAAAGATAAGTTAGCCATTGCTTTGATTGAGAATGTTCAGCGAGCCGATTTGAATGCAGTTGAACTTGCTGAAGCCTACAAAGAAATGATGGATCGCTTGGATTTAACACAAGAATTAGTTGCCCAAAGTGTTGGTAAAAGTCGTGCTGCTGTTGCAAATGCCTTACGTCTTCTCAAATTACCCGACTCAGTTCGTAAAATGATTGTTTCTGATAATTTAACAGAAGGCCATGGTCGCGCTTTATTAGCGTTGAATGATGTTCAATTAATTGAAGATGTAGCTAAAATGATAGATGAAAAAGATCTCTCCGTTCGTGAAACTGAGGATTTTGTGAGAAAATATCAGCTTAAGCCAAATAATATTGAAACAGTAGATCAAGATAGGGTCTCTAAAAATGAAAAAATCTCGCTTCTCGAGGAAAGATTGGTTAAGACGCTTGGAGTTAAGACTGTTGTCTCCGGTAATACTAATAAAGGTTTTGTGAAGTTATTTTATCACACCTCAGAAGATCTTGATATTATCCTTAAACATCTTATAAAAGAAAAATAAGCCCCGAAAGGCTTATTTTTTTTGATTTTGTTGAGGTGTAGATATGTCTCTTAGAAAATTTATCAATCTTTTGACTTTCATTTCAGGACTTGCATCAAAAGTTTCATAAAGTAGAATGTTAGGCATGTAGGGATTGAAAGAGATGGGGTGACTTTTATTGTTTGCAATCTCTAAAATTTTAAAAGGATCGGCTTTAGATTTATTAGAGAAAGTAATCTCGATGTGATTTGATTTCTCAGTTAAGGAAATCACACCAATCTTCCCTGTCTCTATTTTGAGTTTAGATATCTCAAATAAAGTATCAACTTCGGCAGGAATATCGCCGTAACGATCACGTAATTCTTTTCTAAGATGTTCAGCTTGCTTTTCTTTTTTTACGGATACAATTTTTTTGTAGGCTTCCATCTTCAATGTCGAATCGCTAATATAATCATTTGGTATGAAAGCATTGTAGGAGAGGTCAATGAGCGTATCGATAAAATCAGGTAATGTTCCTTGAATTCGTTCTATTTCTTCGCGAAGGAGCTTCATATACATGTCGTATCCAATCGCAATGACGTGACCATGTTGCTCAGATCCAAGTATATTCCCAGCTCCACGTATTTCCATATCTTTTTTAGCAATTTCAAAACCCGCCCCAAGTTCTGTGTACTCAGATAAGGCATCCAATCGTTTTGTTGCAGCTTCGGTAATATTTTTATGCTCTGGAAAAAGGAAGTAAGCGTAAGCTTGTTTATTGGAGCGACCGACACGACCTTTTAATTGGTATAATTGTGATAAGCCAAGGCGATGTGAATCACTAACGATCAAAGTATTCGCATTTGAAATATCAAGACCACTCTCAACAATGGTTGTTGCAATAAGAACATTATAATACCCACGCATAAAGCCTAAAAACGCATCATCAAGCTGATCCTCATCCATTTGCCCATGTGCCGTTATGACGGATGCTTCGGGTACTAATTCGATAATTTTTTGTGCAAAAGTGTCCAGCTCTTTAATTCTGTTTTGAATAAAATAAACCTGTCCTCCGCGTGAAAGTTCATTACGAATTGCTTCCTGTACAAGATCATCTTTGAAATCAGATACGATAGTGTCAATAGATAAACGAGATTCAGGAGGGGTTTGAATAGTTGAAAATCCACGAAGATTTCCGAGAGCTAATGACAAAGTTCTTGGAATAGGGGTTGCGGAAAGTGATAAAATATCAGCTAAAGGGTATTTTTCTTTGATCTTTTCTTTTTGTTCAACCCCAAATTTGTGTTCTTCATCAATAACAAGTAGACCTAAGTCTTTAAATTTCAATGACTTATTAAGGATTGCATGTGTTCCAACAAGTATATCTATCTCTTGTTTGGTAATTTGTTCAATAATATCTTTTCTTTCATCATTTGATGTGAAACGCGTGAGTAGAGCTACTTTAACAGGGAAATCCTTAAAACGTTCAAGACAAGTATAGTAATGCTGCTCAGCAAGGATGGTTGTTGGAGCCATAAGAGCGACTTGTTTTTCACCAAAAACGGCTTTGAATGCTGCACGAAGTGCGATTTCAGTCTTCCCAAAACCAACATCACCACAAAGAAGTCTGTCCATAGGAGATTGTTTCTCCATATCTGATTTAATTTCTTCAATTGCCTTAATTTGGTCAGGTGTCTCTATATATGCAAATTTTTCTTCGAAGGATTTTTGCTCTTCAGTATCTGGAGGGAATGCGATTCCTTCCATTGCTAATCTCTTGGCATGAGATTCGACAAGTTGTTTTGCAAATCGAACAATATCCTCTTGAGCTTTGATTTTTTTCTTCGCCCAAGATTTTCCTGTTAAAGAATCAATTTTTGGTTTTTTATTTTCAAGCCCACCTGTATAACGACCAATTAGATCTGCTTGTTCAAGAGGAACAAAAAGTTTTTGTTTATCTGCGTACTCGATAAGAATGTAGTCTTTTTCTTTTTCAAGGGAACGAATTCTTTCAATCCCCTTAAAAATCCCAATCCCATAATTAAGGTGGACGACGGTATCACCTGCTTCAATGTCTGATTCGAAATTTAAGTAAGTAGTATGTTGAAGACGCTTTCGAAAGACCTTTTTCTTACCACTAATCGTTGATTCACCTATACAAATGATAGCCTTGTTTTGATTCAAATCTTCTGCGAAAAACCCAAACTCCCAGTTGCTTGTTATAATAAAAAATCCTTGAGCGTTTTCAGGAAGTTCATTGATATTTGAAATAACTTTTGGCTTAAATCGACGAAGCATCATCGCGATTCGACGAGCATTTTCTTTATATTCAGCAAAAAAACAAACACATAAATTTGGATGCTTCTCAAATAATTGCTCAAGCTCAATCACAAAACCAGAAAACCCACCTGAAAAATTCTCTTCAGATTTGATATTAGGAAGAGCCTTCCCATGGTTATCACAGACAATAATTCGTTGATAATTTTTGATTTGCGATTGGCTGATAAGAAGTTTCTCTGCCTTAAGTTTACTAAAAATCGCACGGATCTTGTTGTCAGAAATTTCAGGCTTTTCTGTAAAAATAATATTAAATGGAACTTTATCAGAATAATTCATCAAGCTAGATAATTTATTATAATAATCGACAAAATTTGAGTGAGCAAGTGGATTGGTGAAAAAATTCTCAAAACCCTCTTTATCTTTTGGGAGGAAAAATTCAGCAATTGGTATGATAGTGATTTCTGAAAGCTTTTCTTCAGAAAGTTGTGTCTCAATGTCAAAGTGCGCAATATTTAACACCACATCGTTTTCATCAAGGATTATACGAACCGGTTTATCAAGATCAGGTGGAAAAATATCTATCAAACGATTTTTTATAGCAAATTCCCCCACTTCTCGTATGATATTAGACTCGCTGTAGCCGCCTTCTAAAAATTCTTCTCGTAGTTTTGGATAGGGTTTTCCTTTAAGGAGCTTAAAACATCCTTTCTCTAAGGAGTCTGTTGGGGGCAGGTTTCTTACGAAGCTTTTATAGGAACAAACAATAATATAGGGGTCAGATTTTTGATGAAGTTTGGAAAGAACATTCATTCTCGATGCTAAAATTTCTAAGGAAGGTACACTTTGTGAGTAGGGCATCACTTCAATTGCTGGAAAATACAGAACATTGTCGTAAAGACTTGAAATACTTTCAAATATCTTCTCTGCGTGGGAAGAATCTTCTGTAACAATAAAAACTCGTTCTTTTTTTTGAAGAACGAGTTCGTGTAATGAGAAAAATAAAGCCCCTTGAGGGATTGCTGATGATACTTCTTTTGAATTGTCAAAAATATCAAAATGATAGGATGAGGTGAAGGACATCATAACCTCTTTAATATTAATCGAATTGACCTTTAGCGAATCGACTCGCTTCACTTTCAATTCCTTGAATTTTACTATAAGCTCTCACCCAAATATAGACAGTCGGTGCATTACGGAGGTCATTTTGGATTACAGAGCCATGATTATCACGATTAAAAACAAAGTTAAATTCCTGAACGTTATAAAAAGGTAGGGTAACAATGTAGGTCGCGTCTGTTGAATTGACAGCACTGTTAGGAATGCGGCGACCTCTAAGATTTAGAGCATCGTTTCGATCTGTTGCGTAGTAGATATTATATCCTGAAAAATGTTCCTCAGGGTTTGATCCAAACCAACTCACGGTTATTGTTCTGGAGGGTGTGTTTTCACCTTCAAGAATCACCACACCATTTGGAGCAAATAATTTTGGCAATGCTTGAGGAGTTTCAATTCCACAAGATGAAAATCCTAGAAAAAATAAAATAAGAAAAATTCTAAAATGCATGATACAAGGCATTAGAAAGTCACCTCGTAAATATTTGATGGGAGACTAAACTGTTGCCCATCATCATTCACTTCCGAGTACGCGTAGACAGCAACGAAAAGCACTCCACTCAATCCTCCTGGGAGTGTTTTGAGAGGGCTGGAAATGAAATTAGTTTCTCTGATATTAGCTGGATTGGCGGTCGTCCCCATCTGCGCTCCCACAGGGTAAACAAAGGGAGCCTCTGGTACAGTGGACATGATGAATTCAGGCATTGTTACACTCGTAATGGTGCCTGCACTCGCCGATGTGTTGGTGAACATTTCAGCCTGACTTCCGACTACAGTTCTTGGATCAACCCCAAAAACGTAGTTGTTAATTTCTTCAAAATCTGCTTTGCGAGGTGAAACAAAAATACTATAACCGTAGAAGTAAGTCTCTTTGTTGTAGCCTGAGAAATAAATCCCAATACCGCCATCGTCAGCTTTTACAGCAACCAAGCCTAAAGGAGGATTCAATGATGGAATCCCCTCGATCTCTTCAATAGCACAGCTTGTTAAAAGTAGAAAAAAGGACATTAATAATAAGTGCTTCATTAAACCTTCTTTACTTTTTTGTTTTTTCTTCTAATATTAAACTAAATTTAGGTTTTTTACCAAGTCCAAAGAAACCCTCTTTTTTGACAGCAATACCATCTTGATTATAATAATACATCAAACGAAATCCACTAGAAGGGACATTTTCGATTGTCATTTCAATAGGAATGATGTTATTTGATTTATTAGAGTCTCCATCTTCAAGAACAATTTTTTTTGCAACTAAAGTCTCAATATCATTGTTTTCTGCATTGATACCTTTATAAGTGATTTCCATGAGATTTGTATTAGTTGCAAAATTTTGTAACTGGATTTCCGGAAATAAGACTATTTCCATAAAGCCTATATCTATTGTTTTGACAGGTGTAAAAATCTTACCGCTCATAATATAGAACTCATTTGTAGTAGTGTCTTCAATGATATTTGTAAATCCGAGAGTAGCGCTATTGACGTTTGTTTCTACGATATAGTGCATCTTTTTTTTAGGAGTCGAGTATTCATAGATAAATCCGTTTACGGTATGCTTGAACACTTCCGTTATAGATTTTTCCTTATCAAAATAAGTCTGGGTAACACTGTTGTTTGCGACAGCGAAACTCACCGACGTAAGAAGAACAGATAATAAAGAAAGGTATTTCATAGAGACCTCGAAAAATTTTCTAATACGGAAATTAATTTGTTTAATTACTTTTAATCATATATAATAAATCAGTAAATGTCAAAAATTCACTCCCTAGTCAGCAGGAATCAGGAGAAAATTATGCAGAATATTTTTGTTTTTGGGGGGAGCTTTGATCCTGTCCATAAAGGTCATCTCGCCTTGATAGACGAAGTCTTCAAACGTAGGTTAGCGGATCTTTTTTTTCTTGTTCCAACAGGAAATCATCCTGAAGGCAAAACACATTATTTTTCAGCCATAGAGAGAATGATCCTTCTTAAATTGTCGTGTGGTTTGCTGTTAAGTGAAGATGAGTTGCACTATCTTAGAGAATTAGGTGTCGATTTCACTCAAGAGAATAAGGTTGAAAGGGAATTTCTTTCTATTCGAGAGGATGAAATTTCATCAGATCAGCGTTCACATACTATTAGCCTGATTGATACTATTAAATCTGAATTCCCTCACGCGACGATACATCTTCTCGTTGGAGAGGATCAAGCTCAAAAATTCTCCTCTTGGCATAAGGCAGATGAATTGGCAGAAAAAACATCCTTATGGGTTTACCACAGAAATGGAGCAAAATTAGACGATCGATTTATTTGGAACGTGATAGAGGCTGAAAGTTTTGATATTTCTTCTTCGCAAATCCGAGATTGGTTGATTCAGGCTGATCAAGAATTTCATAATTCCGATCTAGTTCCAGAGCTTGTAAAAAAAATAGCTCCAAGTTTTTTCAAAAATAAAGATTAGTGACGAGCTCTTCTTGGGGTATTGTTGCTTCGGTATTTGTTGACGATACGGTAGATTTCTTCATCAGACAAATGTGTGTTTGCCCCAGCATCGATGAGGAGTTTGATGATCTCAAATTTCCCCCTAATGTAAGCGTAAACGAGAGCACTTTTCCCTTCAGAATCAGAAGCGTTAATATTAATCCCTTTTTGTTCAAGAAGCATCTCAACGATTTCAATATTCCCTTCATCTACAGCAAGCATTAAAGGTGTTATCCCGTAGTAACGACGACTGTTTACACTGTGATTGATGTCAACACCTTTCTTCAAAAGCAACTCGACAATCTCAACTTGCCCAGCACCGATCGCAGCAGATAATGCCGAGTTACCGGTTACAATCCCTGATGTTTGAGCATGAGGGTCTGCCTCGTACTGTAAAAGGAGCTCAACATTCTCAATAGGCCCCTGCATCGCAGCAACCATAAGAGGTGTGAGTCCGTGAAGTTTATTATAAGATGATGCTAAATTTGGATCAGCCCCATTTTCGAGAAGGAGCTGCATAACAGCATGACGACGTTGTCCCGTAGCACTAATGAGCGCTGTGAGACCGTTTTTCATGTCGTACACACTACGAGAGTTTGGTGAAATACCTCGATTCATAAGCTGTTTCAATGTGTGCAAATCACCAGAGTATGCCGCTTTAAGAAATTCTTGAGTGTCAATTTTATTTTGTTTTCTAATATCTGTTGCAGGTTTTGAAAGGGATCTTGGAGTGGTGAGTCCTGTTTGAGTGGGGGTATTGTTTTTTCCTACAAAGATCGCATCTGTGTGATTTGTATGTAAAGGATTTGGTGTGATATTTGTTGTTGAATTTGTTTGAATATTTGTAATGCTGATCACATTTCCTTCGGAGTCATGTTGTGGCACGGGTGCGTTAAATCCATAATACACAACTTCCTTAGGGATCTCCGCATGAAGATCTTCAATGATAATAATTTCTTCAATTTCTTCCTCTTCTTGAGCGAAAAAACGAGCCGTATCTTCTACATCTTCAAATTGAAAATCTGATGGAAGCTCGGACGGAAATTCAGCCGTATTGAAGCTTGGGAATTCATCCGCAAAAAGCGCACTTGCCAAGAATAATAAAAGATATCTTTTTTTCATAATATGAAGTCCTCACGTGTTATTTTGTGGAAAATGTGATTTTTAATACATTTTTTGGAAACGATCCAATTTTAGTAACAGCAATAATATAGATATTATACATTGTGTTTGGTGACAGATTTGAAATGGAGTTTGTGTAAGAAGATTCTGTTTGTTCAATCACCCCACCACCATAATTTAGAATATTTTCACTATTTATAGAAGAAAGATTGGTCAAATCACTTGCTAAAAGGTCTTCAGAACCAGATGGGAGCAATCTCCAATAGATAGTTGAAGGTTTATCAACATTAAATGAGATAGAAATATGATCTGAGTTCAAAGCAACAATCTCATATTTTGTGATTTTTGATGCGGGAAAATTAATTTTTTGGTTGATTAAAATCAAAAATAAGATCATAATAATAACGGTTACGCCGTAAAGTATGATTCTAAGTTGAGACATTTTTCCTCCACATCTATATTATAACAAGAATTAGCTTTTTAATCAATTACTTATCGGTATTTTCAAAGGAGATCTTGTGTCGGAAAGTCAAAAAAGAGCTTTTTTTCGAGAATCTCAAATTAAATATTTGGTTTTGTTTCTTTGGTTGTCTATTGCTTTGCACGCTTACCTTTTTCTTTTTGGTTATCAGGGCATTATATCGATGATAGAGAAAGAATTAGCGCAAAGCCGCCCTAAAGTAGTGGAGCTTCAAAATATTATTTTGGAGACAGTTGAAGAAACAGTTAAAAAAGAAGAGGACGCTTTGATTTCGGACAAGAACACGACAAGCTCTTCCGAAAATCCCGAGTTAAATAAAGAAGAAGAGTATAATTTTTATAACGACAATCTTCAAAAAACAATTACTTTTCAACAAAAATCTGAAATGCAAAATATATCTGAGGCAGAAAAAGAGATTAATGATCTTGTCCAATCTGAGTTAGCAACCATTACAAAAGCTCTACCGAAAACAAATCCAAATCCCTCGTCCATAGCGGGCAGCCCCGCTCAGACAAAATACAATCCCGACGAAGAAGTAGTCGTTAATCTTTACAGTGACGGTGTAACATCGTTAGCTACACACTCCAGGGATTTTGCTGAGTATTTATTGAAGATGAGGGAGAAAATAGCTCTTTATCATAAAGAATTTTTCCCAGTCCATCTTTATTTTCAAGGCTTGACCAAGAATGGAACGGTTATTGTGGAGTTTGTTGTGGATAGGGATGGGAACATTGTGGCTGCAGATATTTCTCAATCAATAGGTATGGATACTATTGATAATGCTAGTTTGAATTCAGTAATTTATGCGAAAAATTTTGGACCTTTACCTGAAGAATTAGCTCAAAACGGTGCCGTGAAAATCAATTTCCATTTTGTATATCATCGACGTTAATGCTTATTTAAATCTTTTAAAGAGAATTGATTGACAAGATGGGGTGTTTTATAGTATAATAAATATTATTATGTGTATTTGTGTTACTCCTTTTTCATATAGGGGTGATACTCAAACTAAAAAGGAGTTGCACGATGGGTGTACCTAAAAAGAAAACCTCTAAAGCTCATTCAAGAATTCGTAGAGAAAATAATTACTACAAAATGGACGCAGTGAATTTGTCTACTTGTGATCATTGTGGGGCTCAAAAATTACCTCACCGCGTATGTTCTTCTTGTGGAACTTACAAAGGTAGAAAAGTTTTTGCTGGCGTTGAAGAAGCGTAAGTTATTGATATTTTACTATCAAATGATAAATCGGAGAGTTTTGTTAAAGGCTCTCCGATATTTTCAATATATGATATTTGTTGAATTTACATCTTAGTACAGGGAGATTTTTATGAGAATCGGTGTTGATATTGCTAGTGGAGAAAAGAATCCTTTATATTTAGTTAAAGGTTCTATTGATGGAGCTTTGGCCGTCCCTAATGCTGAAATTGTCATGATTGGCGATGAAAAGCAGCTTAAAATAATTTTAGAAGAAGTTTGTCAAAAGTACAAAATTACCGCACCTTCTAATCTATCTATCATGCATGCGGATAATATTATTACAATGAATGATGAGCCTCTCAGCGCCATCAAATCAAAACCTAATTCAAGTATCGTTGTCGGCTTAGAAGCACATAAACGTGGTGAGCTTGATGCGTTTTTCTCTCCTGGTAATACAGGGGCTATTGTTGTTGGGGCGTCTATTATTCTTCGTCGTGTCTCCGTAATTAAAAAACCTGCACTTGCGACATTTATCACAAAGGGTCTTGGTGGTCATCCAGCAATGATCCTCGATGTTGGTGCAAGCTCTGAAACAACTTCCGATGATCTTTTGAAATTTGCGTTGATGGGTCAGATTTATTATGAAAGAATGATGAGCGTTGCGGCTCCGAAAGTTGCCCTTCTCAATGTTGGGGAAGAGGAATATAAAGGATCAAAGCTTGCGCGTGAAACCCACAAAAAAATGAAAGAAGCTAATTTCTTAAATTTTGTTGGAAATATCGAAGGGAAAGAGCTTTTTAAAGGGAAAGTTAATGTGATTGTTTGTGATGGATTTGTGGGGAATATTGTCCTCAAAACCATGGAGGGGACAGCATCTGGTTTCTCTCAAATGCTCAAAAACACCTTCAAGATGAGCTTAGTGAGTTTGCTAGGGGCGATCTTGGCAAAACCTGCTTTTCAAAAAGTGAAAGATGCTCTTGATCCTGAATTTTTCGGGGGAGCACCTTTACTTGGTGTGAAAGGAACGGTCTTGATTGGGCATGGTTCTTCCGGCCACAAGGCTTTCAAAAACGCTATTATTGCTTGTTCCAAAGCTTTAGAAAATAATGTTCTTGCAGAGATCAATCAAAAGCTTGAATCAAACTATAAAGATATTGAATTATCTGAAAACGATTAAAAATTTGATTTCCAAATAAGGGGGAACACATGAAAATTGGTATTACCGCTGTTGGTACTTATGTTCCTGAAAAAATCTTAACAAATAACGATCTCTCAAAAATCGTCGATACAAACGATGAGTGGATTTCTAGTCGAACAGGAATCAAAGAGCGTCGTATTGTCGCTGAAGGTGAAAGTAACGCTGATATTGCTTTCAAAGCAGCTCAAGACCTCTTCTCAAAAATCACAATCAATCCTGAGGAAATTGGAGCGGTTATTTGTGCGACTTCTACATCGGATGGACGTTTTCCATCTACTGCAGCAGTTGTTCAAGGGATGCTCGGCCTTTCTCATGTTCCTGCTTTTGATATATCTACTGCGTGTGGGGGCTTTATTTATGCCCTCATTACTGCCGAAAGTTATATTAAGAGTGGGATCGCGAAAAAAGTACTTTGTCTTTGTCCAGAGCGAATGAGTACTATCGTCGATTGGACGGATAGAAATACTTGTGTTCTTTTCGGTGATGGAGCGGGAGCTTTTCTTGTAGAAGAAAATTCTCCAACAAGCACCATTCTCGCATCTTCCTTTGGGGCTGATGGCACCTTCGCTGATGCTTTGAAAACTATTGATCTCGATGGTAAGCAATGCATACGTATGGAAGGCTCTATTATTTTTAAGCAAGCTGTGCGTATCATGGCTGAGCAAGTGCGTCTTGTGTGTGAAAAAGCTGGTAAAACTATTGAAGATATTGACCTCCTTGTGCCACATCAGGCAAACGAACGCATTATTACAGCTGTCGGTGAGAAATTGGGTATTGATCCTAAAAAGGCATACATCAATGTTTCTCGTTACGGTAATACTAGTGCTGCAACTATTCCTTTAGCTCTTGCTGATGCTCAAAAAGAGGGTCGCCTCAAAAAAGGGGATCTTGTCGTAACAACAGCTCTTGGTGGTGGTTTGACTTGGGGTGCGAGCTTGATTCAATTCTAAGCCAATTCAGAAAAGGAGATCTAGATGAAAAATGTAGTTCTAATAATGTTAATCTTGTCTCACACTGCTGTTTTTGCACAATTTTCTGTCAACAATCCTAATATTACTTCTTATATAGAAGGAAATAAATTGGGGCTTCAAATCAATCCAAATCTGACCGGCACAAGAACTCCCAAACAAAATCAAGAATTCGATCTTAATATCGCACTTTTTTATCAAGATAAACACCTACTTAAAGATGATACTGTTTTAGGTGTTTTGAATGGGAGATTGATCTCGGAAGAGCCACTTTCTTCTTATGATATTCTTGAAGAGATCCGATCTAATGATCAGATTTCTCTATCTAATTTCGCCCAAGAACTTCCTGAATTTCAAAATATGATAGAACAATATCAGATCCTTCTTGGTCATAGTAATTCGGCGATCTATATCGAAGGTGGCTATGAGATCCAAGAAGAACCTGTTGATGATGATTATTATGGTGACTATGATTATACCTCACTTGATAGATCTTCGCAGAAAATGGTGGCTCAAGCAATACCAGCTCTTTCGAATGAAATCTCTATGTACGATATCACAGAGTTTTTGGAGAAGCATTATAATAGCAATCTCCTTGAGAAACAAGATCTTGAATTTTTGATTCATTATGAAAAGCTCAAGGATTCTTATAGAAAAATTCTCAAAGAATACAATTCTTATCTTTCAAATGAAGCAGCAAGTTTTAAGTCTAGTTTTGATCCTGCTGACCCTAACGAGACCTTTACTCTTTTACTTATCGGAGATCAAACAAAACACAAATTTTCTCGTCAATTTGGTTTGGATGGTAAAAAAAATTATCAATCTCATAATAATATTGTGTGGTATTTAGGGTATTCTTTACCACTCACTAAAAAAGATGTTGTGGCACTCTATAATCTTTTTGAAAAAAATGAAAGTATTACTTATTTTATCAATGGCTCAAAAGGGCAGATAGAGTTTGCTTTAACCGAGAGGGTGATCGTGGTAATGAAACAGCTCTTAGAGTTGTATGCGCGCGGTGCTTTGATCCAAAACGATGATAGTGACTTCCCTATATTAAAGAAAAATCAAAAATAAATGTTTAATATTTAAAGACTTTTTAGAGTTTTTTGATATCAAACATTACCATAAAGAGGTGTATGATGAAGAAATTACAAGGTAAAAATGCGATTGTAACAGGCTCTTCAACAGGTATTGGTCTTGCTATTGCTACAAAATTAGCGGAAGAGGGTGCGAATATCGTTCTTTCCTCTTCGTCTATCAAAACAGACAACCCACTCGCTCAAGAATTAGCACAAAAATATAACGTCAAGGTGATGATTATCCCTGCTGACGTATCCAACTACGAGGGTGTTCAAAATTTGATCGAAACCACCCATAAAGAGTGGGGTAGTGTTGATATTCTTGTGAATAATGCTGGTGTAACTAGAGATAATCTCATTCTTCGTATGCCTATTGAGGATTTTGATAAAGTTGTGGACATTCACCTCAAAGGAACTTTCTACGGCATCAAAGCCGCTTATCAAATTATGATGAAGCAACGTGCTGGTAGAATTATTAATATTGCATCCGTGGTGGGGCTTACAGGGAATGCAGGTCAAGCAAACTATGCTGCTGCAAAGTCTGGTATCATCGGGCTTTCCAAATCTGCTGCAAAAGAATTGGCAGGAAGAGGCGTAACCGTTAACGTGATTGCTCCTGGATTTATCGAAACAAAAATGACAGACGTCATCCCTGAAAATGAAAAATCAAAAATTTTATCAGCAATCCCTATGAAAAAAATGGGACAAACTGAAGATATTGCAGCAGCTGTATGTTTCTTAGCATCAGATGACGCATCTTATATCACTGGTCAGACCTTAACCGTCGACGGTGGAATGGTGATGTAATTCACCCTAATTATCGGAGGAAAATATGCAATTAAAGCGTGTTGTTGTTACAGGAATGGGAGCGATCACTCCTTTAGGATTGAATGTTCAAGATTATTGGAATAATTTGAAAGCTGGTAAAAGTGGTATTTCCAAAATTGATCGTTTTGATACAACAGATTTTGCAACCAAAATTGGTGGGCAGATCAAAAACTTCGTTGTTGAAGATTATTTAGATAAAAAATTAGCATCACGTATGGATTTATTTTGTCAATTAGGTGTTGCAACCGCAAGAGAAGCAATCCAAGATGCTGGTTTAGATAAAGCAACTCTTGATCTTGATCGTATTGGTGTGACTGTTGGATCAGGTATTGGTGGACTTCAGACTCTTCAAGATAACTCAGAGGCTATCTCCACAAGAGGCCCAAAACGTGTCTCTCCTATGTTTGTACCGATGTCTATTCTTGATATGATTGCTGGATATATTTCTATTGAATATGGATATAGAGGCCCTAACTACGCTGTAACCTCAGCTTGTGCGACAGGCCCTCACTCTATGGTTTCTGGTTTCAATCACATTCGTCTTGGAGAAGCTGACGTAATGATCGTTGGTGGTGGCGAAAGTACCATTACTCCTTTAGGTGTGGCGGGATTTATTCAAGCAAGAGCACTTTCTAGTAATTATAATGATACACCTGAATTAGCATCTCGTCCTTTTGATAAGGATCGTGATGGTTTTGTGATGAGTGAAGGTGCTGGTATTCTTGTTTTAGAAGAATATGAGCACGCTATGAAACGTGGTGCAAAAATTTACGGTGAAATGGTATCTTATGGTACAACCGCAGATGCATATCATATTACAGCTCCACACCCAGAAGGGCTTGGTGCTTGTGCAGCGATGAATATTGCTGTGAAAAACGCAGGTATTTCAAAAGAACAAATTGATTTGATTAACATGCATGGAACATCTACACCTCTTGGGGATATCGCTGAAACACAAGCGATTAAAAAATCCTTTGGTGAACATGCTTACAACTTGCATTGTAACTCAACAAAATCCATGACGGGTCATCCACTTGGTGCGGCTGGTGCTATGGAAGCGATCGCTATCATGAAAATGATGGAAGATTCTATCATCCACCCAACTATCAATATTTTCAATCAAGACCCAGAATGTGATCTTAACTATACCGCAAACACAGCTGTGAAAAAAGAATTGAATTACGTTCTCAGTAATTCATTCGGGTTTGGTGGACACAATGTTTCCTTGGTTTTCAAAAAAATCTAAGCTCTCAAAAGTTCGTGAAGAAATTTTAAGAAATCATGCGCAAAAGCACCGTATTCCTATTATAGATTTTGATCTATGGGATACGGCTTTGACGCATATATCTTGTATTGAGAATAACAATCTCGCTTCTTACGAGCGTTTGGAGTTTTTAGGTGATTCTGTTTTGGGTCTCTGTATGGCAGCGATCCTATATGAAGAATTTTCCGATCTTTCCGAAGGTAAAATGTCGGTGATAAAATCCAATCTCGCTGATGAAAAGACCTTATCCGTTCTCGGACGTGAGCTAGGCTTCTTAGAAATTGTCAAACTTGGTCGTGGGGAAAAACTTACAGATAAGCGTGCTCAAGAAAAAGTTCTTTGTGATCTTTTTGAGTCAACACTTGCGGTGATCTTCTTAGAATCTGGTTTCCTCAGATGTCGGCAATTTGTACGAGAATTATTTCAAGGTCGTATGAGTGACGCAATCCACGGTGGGATCCAAGATCCAAAAACTTTCCTCCAAAAGATTGCTGTTAAGGCTTATAAGGAATACCCTCACTATGAAGTGATCGATACAGAAGGCCCTGATCACGGCAAGATCTTTACCGTGAAGGGTGGAATCTACCAATTTTCAGCTGTAGGTAAGGGGCGCTCTAAAAAAGAAGCCGAACAACATGTCGCAACAGATATCTTGAGTCAAATTGAGGTATACTCTACAGAAAACCCTGATAGTGCGATTGCAAAAGAATTTCACTCAGATAAATAATAATTAAGGTTGGTGACCATGATTCGTGGGATGACAGGACAGGCTTCGTGCCGTTTTTCAACAGATCTTTTCGACGCAGAGATGGAGATCCGAAGCGTGAATTCAAGATATTTTGAGTTCCGTATCAAGACTCCCCCTTCTTATGCCGCTTTAGAAATCGAAGCACGCCGTATCGTGATGCAAAAACTTGGTCGCGGGAAGATTGACCTAGCTCTTCGTATTACAGAAAAGGATGCTGATGTCAAAAACGTCCTAATCAACACCAATTTGGCTCAAAAATATGTCGAAGATGCAAGAAAATTGGCACAGGATTTGGGGATTTCTGCTGATATTTCTATCAGAGAAGTTCTTTCTTTGCCACAAGTTTTAAGTGTTGGGAACGAAGAAATTGATCCAGATGCGACGAAATTAATCTTAGCTGAACTTGATAAATTGGTTGACAAAATGCTCCCAATGATGCTTGTCGAAGGTGAAAGTACCCTCAAAGATATTAACACATCTCTTGAAAAAATGGAACAATCTGTTGCTTTTATCAAAGATCGTTATCCTAAGGTTTTGGATAGATATAAAGAAAATCTCAAAGCTCGTGTGCTTGAAGTCTGTGCTGTGAAGCCTGCGGAAGAGCGTCTCGCTGTGGAGATTGAATTATTTGCCTCCAGAACTGCGATCAATGAAGAATTGGTGCGTTTGGATAATCATATTTCTGTGATGAAGACAATGCTGGGAGATTCTCGATCAGAAACATCAAAAGAGCTGGATTTTGTTGCTCAAGAAATGAATCGTGAAACTAATACTATTGCCTCAAAGTCGTCCGATTTTGAAGTGACAGAATATACGATCATCTTAAAAAGTGAAATCGAAAAAATGAGAGAACAATTTAGAAATATTGTCTAGGCAATATGAGGAAGATATGGGAAAAGTTATCGTAATTTCTGGCCCTAGTGGCGTTGGTAAGACAAGTTTATACAAAAAAGTCCTTGAAACGTACAAAGATCGTTTGGATTTTTGTGTTTCTGCGACAACACGCGCTATGCGTGACTCCGAAGAAAATGGACGTGATTATCATTTCTTAACAGAAGATGAGTTCAAATATTTACTCGCGTCTGGTGAGTTTATCGAATCCGAAAGACTCTACGGAAACTACTACGGAACCCTTCGTAGTGAAGTCACACGTATCTGGGACTCTGGTAAAACCTGTCTTCTCGATATCGACGTGAAGGGTGGGCTGAAAGTCCACGACCTTTTCCCTGATCAAAGCACCCTCATTTTTATCGCACCGCCTAGCTATGCTGAGCTCGAGTCTCGCCTACGTCTGCGTGGTGATAACGATGAAGATTCTCTCAATAAGAGACTTTCTATTGCGAATGACGAAATGGCTGAGCAGGTTAAATATGACTACGTGCTTGTGAATGAAAATTTTGAAACAACTTTAACACAGCTTTGTGAGACAATAGAAATCATTTTAGCAAAATAAATAAAAAAGACTTTCATTACGAAAGTCTTTTTTATTGTGGATTATTTGAACCAAGGGTATACACTGCTTGGGATATGCCAATCTAAACTGAAACAACGTCTTGAGATTTTTAACCCAATCGCTGCTTGACGGCGTTTGTGGCTGTTTGCATAGAGACGTGAAAAGATAAATAAGACATCCTCAGGTCGTTTTAATTGTGTGATGATTTGGTTTTGATCGAGACCCTCTTCACAATGAAGGAAAAGAACTTGATCGAGGAATTCATAATTTGGGAGAGTTTTTTCATCTTCTTGCCCTTCATTTAGCTCAGCAGATGGTGGACGTGTGATGATAAGCGAAGGAATGATTTCCTTACCAGCTTTGTGATTGATGTAGTTACAAAGCCCACGAACTTCTGTTTTGAGCAAATCAGAAATCGGAGCAAGCCCCCCACACATATCGCCGTAAAGCGTACAGTAGCCCATTGCCGATTCAGATTTATTCCCTGTCGTAAGAACAAGGGAACTTTTTGCGTTAGCAATACTCATGACGATCGATCCTCTGATACGTGCCTGAATATTTTCGTTCCAAAGTCCATCCTCAAGCATAGAAAGCTCTTGCTCAAAGCTTTTGTGGAGGTTTTCAATAGAAATAACTTCTAATTCTAATCCCAGATTCTCACAGAGTTTTTTAGATTCACTGAAGCTGATATCGGAGGAAAATTTGGATGGGAGGTAAATCGTTGAGACGCGATCCGCTCCAACGGCTTCAACAGCAAGCGTCAACACCAAGGCAGAGTCTATTCCACCACTTAAGGAGACGAGGATATTTGTGAAATTATTCTTGACGAAGTAGTTTTTGATACCAGCAACGATCACTTGACGGAGTATTTCTTCTCCAGCTGGAATAGTAGCAATAGGATAAATATGGTCGGTCGCATCAAGATCAACAGTGATAAAATCTTCTTCCAAAAATCTCAAACGAGCGATCATCTTCCCTTCAGGATTGGTGATAGAACTCAATCCCGTAAAGATAAGCTCGTCTGTTGCCCCAGCAAGATTGATGTCAAACACCCACGCTTTTTTTTCTTGAGCAAGGATCTTGATATCTAATTCATGTGCTTCAGGACGATTTTTCTCAAATACTTTGGGTCCTAAATTAACAAAGATGTCTTTATTATTTCTATTGAATATATCAGGTAGCGCATGAGGATGTTCTTGAGGGCCTTGGGTGCTTTGATCATAATCAATCTTCCCTTTCGAGAGGATCTTATGACCTTCTGCAAATATAGAAAGTTTTGTATCCGCAGTCTCGAGAGCCAATTCTTCCAAATGCTTATTCATTTCTTCATGAAAACTCTGCAAATTCATCAACTGACCTTGAGGAAAACCTGTAACCGCACCGTAAGGTAAAATCAAAATGTCAGCATCATCAGCAATAGCCGAATGGATGGCCACACGGATCTTTTCTTTATTATGTTCAAAGTTACCAAGTTGAGGATTGATTTGAGCGATGGATATTTTCATATATATTCCTAACTTTTATTTTTATTTAAACATAATTATATCACAGCATCATATAAATTTCAAGGTTAAAAGATCTTTACCAAGGGCTCTTAATTGCTGGTTTTTTCTTGAGTTGAGGGGTCTTGGATTTGATATTTTTGAGAGATTCTGTTATAATTTATATACAATAAAAAATCTATGGAGCTCTCATGATTGACGAAACAAACAACTCTGGAGTTAGTTTATCTTATTTTGAAAATGAGCTTGAAACTTCCTACTTAAATTATGCTTATAGCGTGATCACAGGACGTGCTATCCCTGATTCAAGAGATGGTATGAAGCCTGTGCACAGAAGAATTCTCTTCTCCATGAGCGAACTTGGGATTCACCACGATAAAAAAATGAGAAAATCCGCCCACATGGTCGGGGATGTTCTCGGTAAGTACCACCCTCACGGTGACTCTTCCGTCTATAATGCTGCTGTGCGTATGGCTCAAGACTTTTCTACACGCTATCCTCTTATCGTCGGGCAAGGTAACTTTGGTTCTATTGATAATGATCCACCTGCTGCGATGCGTTATACGGAGCTTAAGCTTTCAAAAGTTTCTTATTACATATTAAATGACCTCAAAAAAGATACAGTGGATTTCAGACTTACTTACGATGATTCCAATGAAGAGCCAAATGTCCTTCCAGGACTCTTCCCAAATCTCCTCTGTAATGGTACGGAAGGGATTGCGGTTGGTTTTTCGACAGGGATTCCTCCTCACAATCTTCAAGAAATTGTTCTCGCAACTTCTGCATATCTTGATAATGACCAGATCACCACTCAAGAATTAATGCAGTTTGTGCAAGGGCCAGACTTCCCAACAGGCGGTCGTATCACAAATCGCTCAAATATTCGTTCTATCTATGAGACAGGTCGTGGGTCTGTGCGTCTTTGTGGCGTGATGGAATGGGAAGAAAAAACCAGATCCCTTATCGTAACCGAGATTCCTTATCAAACAATCAAATCCCGTATTGTTGCTGAAATTGTCGAATTACTTGCCGATGAAAAGAGTAAATATGCTAACACCCTTCGCCATATCAAGGAAGTTCGTGATGAATCTTCTAAGGCTGGGATGCGTATTGTCATCGAGATGGGGAAAACAGGCGACGAAAGTATTGCCAATAAGATCAAATCCATCCTCTATAAAGAAACACGTCTCGAGATTAATGTCTCTGTGAATATGGTTTCTCTTGTTCATAATAAACCTGAATTGATGACACTCAAAAATCTCATCCAATCCTTTGCCGAACACCGTCGTGTCGTTGTCGATCGACGTCACCGTTTCGAAAAGCGTAAGGCTGAGGAACGTTTGCATATTGTTGAGGGACTATTAATCGCTCAAGCTTCTATCGATGAAGTGATCCGTGTAATCCGTGGTTCCGCCGATGCTAAAGCTGCTCAAGAAGGTTTGGTGAAGCAGTTTGTTCTTTCTGAATTGCAGGCAAAAGCGATCCTTGAGATGAGATTGCAACGCTTAACTTCCATGGAAGTAGGTAAATTACAAGAAGAAAAAGCAGAACTCGAAGCAATTATCACTCGTTTGAGAGAATTACTTGAAAATCCTGCTCTTAGAGATGCTTTGATCAAAACAGAACTTAAAGAAATGTGCGATGATATCGGTGACGAACGTCGTACCGATTTTGGTAGCTCCGATGTTGAACAGCTTGACAACGAAGAATTTATCGAAAATAAACCTATGCACCTTGCGATTTCCCATCAAGGATATCTCTTCGTGGAGATTGATCCTTCCAATAAAACTATTGGGCGTGGAAGCAAGCGCACAGGTAACGCCACAGGTGGACGTAAGCTCGGTGATGATGACTTTATCATCGCATCTGCGGCGTGTAATGTGAAGGACACGATCCTCTTCTTCTCATCCAACGGTAAGGCATTCTCCACAAAAGGCTACGAGATCGCTGGCTATGACAACGGATCTCAGGTTCGTCACGTCAATAGTGTTCCTCGTCTTGAGGCGATGGACGGAAATATCGCTGCAGTGATGTTTGTGGATGAATTTAAGGACAGCACTTATGTGGTCTTCGCAACAAAATTCGGACAAGGGGTGCGTATACCATTATCCTTGTTTGGTAATATTTCTCGTGCTGGTGTGATTGCCTTAAAATTAAAAGAAAATGATGAATTAATTTCTGCGGTGAAAACCTCTGGATCTGATACCTTATTATTTGTCAAACGTAGAGGTAAAGGTTTCAAACTTGATGAAGGTTTGTTTACTCCTCACAATCGTGGAGCAATGGGCGAACGTGCAATCCGCGTCGAAGACGATCAAGACTATGTCGTTGGGATGTCAGTCGATGAACCTGAAAAAACTGTTTTATTTGTAACCCAAACAGGTCGCGGACGTCGTGTAAGTCCAAAAGACTTCTCACAGCTCACAAATAGAGGTGGTAAGGGATACAAACTTGTCAGCTTTAGAGATAGTGAGTTTGTTGTTGATTTTGCTTATGTAACAGAAGAGGATAAAGTCTTTGTGGTAAGTAAATTTGGACAACGTGCCACCCTCAAAGCTGCTGATATTACAAATTATGCCTCTGCTTTGCTCACGATGAAAGTCGAGGATGAATTGACAGTGCTCTCTGTTCTCCCTGAAGAGGACGAAGAACTCAAGGCATCCAAAGCCATCACCGATGAGTTTAACAAAGGCGAAGACTCCCTCTATAATTAAAAATAGGTGACGCAATGAGATATATTCCTTTTTATCCCTTTTTCAAATTCCTCTTTTTGCTCCTAAGCGATATGGCTGGTTTTTATGGTGCTTTATATTGTGCCTTGAAAATCAGGAAGCTCATGCCAGTCATTTTCCCAAGCTGGAATTTCCCAGTTTTGCAGAAAGATCCTTATGTGTTTACAGAGTTGTTGACATTGTTTGCGATATTTTTTGTAGTCTTTGTCATGATACAACTCTATCAAAAAAGACGCACATTTTGGGATGAACTATTGGTGCTTTGGCAAGCATTATTTATCTCTTTCTTACTAAGTTCACTTTTCTTGTTCAATTTTCAAACCATCCTCCCCCTTATGAGTAGAACAGTCTTCTTATTGGCGTTTTTGATTATGCTTGTTTTGGTACCTTTAGCTCGATTGATTGTAAAAAATCTGCTTTATCTTGTTGGTTTTTGGCAATCTCCAGTTGTATTTGCAGCTTCCAAAGGTCAACTCTCACGAGCAGTTTCTGTTGCAGAAGCTTTCTCACGAGATGCTTATCTTGGATATGAGCCTATTGCTTTTATCGGAGAGGATAGTCAAGAAACAGAGATCGCTTTTAAGAACAAAAAAGTTCCGCTTCATAAAGATATCCAAGATTTACCAAGACACTGCTCTGTGTTTGTGGTGGTCGATCATCTCGATCATCAAGACCCTATGGTCGTCGCTTTATATAGTATCTATCGACGGGTATTTGTTGTGCCAAAAAATGCCGTGGGTATGGTTGGTTCGGGTGTGGCTCAATATCTTTTCTCGGAAAGAATTTTCATCATTCCTTTGGAGAACAAATTAAACTCTCTCCTTGCCAAAACGCTTAAAAATCTCATCGATTATTCTTTAGGTTTCTTGATAGTATTGGCCTTGAGCCCTATATTTATCATTACAGCAATATTAATCAAACTCACTTCCAAAGGCCCAATTTTCTACAAACAAGATAGGCTAGGTAAGGGTGGGAAGCTTTTTAAGATCTGGAAATTTCGATCTATGCACCTTAATGCTGATGAACGGCTTAAGGAAATGATCGCCAGTGATCCTGAGATCAAAAAAGAATGGGACACCTATCTCAAACTCAAAAATGATCCTCGTATCACAGCGGTAGGGCATTTTATCCGAAAATATAGTATCGATGAGCTGCCTCAGCTTTTTAATGTGGTGCTAGGAACGATGAGCCTTGTGGGGCCTCGACCTTTTCTCCCTGGTGAAATCGAAGCAGTCAATCCATCTTTGGTACCGCTCTATGCTCAGGTCAAACCTGGTTTAACAGGTCTGTGGCAGATTAGTGGGCGCAATGAAACAAGTCGTGAAGAAAGACTTCGTATTGATGTTTGGTATCTTCAGAATTGGAGTCCGAGTCTCGATATTTTGATCTTTTTGAACACACCTTTAGTTGTCATCACGGCTCGTGGAGCTCGTTAAATATTTCAATCAAAAAACACTAGCATTACGCTAGTGTTTTTATTTTATCTATTGATATTGTGCAAGTAATTGCTGAATGAAATTATCAATTTCTTCCGCGTTCATCGCTTCGGATGACTCAAATCGAAGTCTCAAAGAGAGATTCTTCTTTTTAAGCTCTTTAAGTTTATGATTTTGGAAGACAGACATGAAAGAAACGTCCTTCAAATGAGGGTGCTGGGTTTTGAGTTCTTGCTGGATATTCATCCCAAAAGCATCTTCGTCGACGCAGAGCGTGATATCTCTTAACATTGGTGGGAGTTCGTTGATCGCTTCAAGAGGTGTCTTTTCTTCAAAATGTGCCTTTAAAATTTCAAAATCAATCTCACAGACAACAGGTGCTGGGAAATCTTTTTTATCGGAGAGATCGTATTTCTCAGCCAATTCAGGATGAATTTCTCCAAAGAAGCCTACAGATTTTCCGTTGACCATGATTTCAAAGGAATTTAAAGGATGTAAGAACGCTAATTTTTCTGCATTGATTTGTTGGGCTGTGCTATTTTTTACCTTCGCATAGACAAGCACGTTGTTCAAAATATTTAATGCCTTCTCATAAGGATTTTGCTCACGGCTCACGATAAAGCTTAATTTTTTTGTTTCAACGAAATCTTGAGATCCGTTTTTGGCAAAGGTGTTTGCAATTTCGGAAAAGGCTATATTGTTTTCAAATGCTTTATTACTGTTTGTCTTCACGACTTGCAAAAGTCCATCAAATAGGTGTGTGCGTAATTCTGTCCACTCAACATTGAGAGGATTCATGATTGTAACAGCTTCAGGACTGGTAATGTGATTGAATGTACGAGTTTCTTCAGAACGAAAAGCAACGGTTACAGCTTCGTGAACACCCATCCCGCGTAGGAGAGGTCTGATTTTTTCATCAAAAGATTGGTTTGGATTAATGGAAATACCTGAGGGACGATACACGGTTGCAGGGATTTTGTCATAACCGTAGAAGCGCGCAACTTCCTCAATAAGGTCTTCCTTGATACGCAGATCACCACGTTCTCCAGAAGGATGAACTGTCCAGTGATGTGTTTGAGTCTCAAGCTGACAACCGATCTTGGTGATGATGTTGGCAATAAATGCGTCGTCAATCTCATAAACACCGAGGTACTTTCTGATTTCATCAGGAGTACATGTAATCGTATATTTTTGAGCAGGATGAGGGTAAAGATCTTTGAATTCGGAAACTGTTACGTTCTCAAAGCAAGAAGCAATCCAGTCGCTGGCTTGAGGAACAAGCTCGGCACTGATATTTTTCTCAAAACGCAGGGAAGATTCTGTTTTAAGGCCTAAGCGTTTTGCAGAGCGACGCACCCAAACATTGGTAAAACTTGCAGATTCGAGGTAGATTTCTGTTGTATCATCAGCAACACCTGAATGCAATCCCCCCATGATTCCTGCGAGGGCAAGGATTTTTTCTTCATCACAGATTAAGAGATCATCTTCTGTGAGTGTGAGCTCTTTTTCGTCGAGAAGTGTAAGATTTTCGCCTGCTTTTGCTTGACGGATGATGACATTGCCTTTGATGGCACGTGCATCGAAAGCATGAGTTGGTTGTCCTGTTTCAAGCATTGCAATATTTGTTAAGTCAACGATGCTGTTGATAGGACGCATCCCTAGCAAGAGGAGACGTTTTTGGAATAAAGCGGAAGAAGCTTCGTTTTTCACACCAGAAATTTTTCTGAGAGAGTAACGGAGACAACGATCGCTTTGGATGACGATTTCTTTATCGATAGCATTGCTAGATCGATCAAATGTCGGAGCTTTTTTTAATTCCAAATCAAAACTAATCGCCAAAGCACGTGCCAAACCACGAACAGAGAGCCAATCAGGTCTATTACCAGGAACATCAAGTGTATAGATCGCGTCGAGAGCAGTGTATGCGTCAAAGAATGTTTGTGCGGTTTTTGCATCTTTACCAAGGATAGCAATGTCGGAGCTTTTGGATTCGATTCCAAGATTCTCTAACGCTAAGAGTAATGCTTCGGTTTTGACCCCGTCAATTTCACGGGATTCGACTTTTTTATCCCCAAAGATCGTTGATCCCACAGGTGCTACCATCACGAAATCTCCGATAGAGACAGTTTTGGAATTGGAGACGCTTTGGTATGTTTTTGAGGAAGTTTTTAAGGTGAGGTGATTGTTTTTGCCTAAAGGATTGAGCCCAATCACTTCAGCGAGTTCGACTTGTTTGCCATAAGAAAGGACGGAAACTTCTTCCGTTTCTGCACCAATCGCGGTCAACGCTAAGCCGATATCTTCTGGAGAATGCTGATTTAAATCTTGAACAAGATCACAAAGCCATTCATAACTGACGGTCATTTTCATTTGAGGTACTCCAATTTATAAACTTTGTTTTAAGAAACGGACGTCGTTTTCAGAGAACATTCTGATGTCTTTCACGCCATAACGCATCATCGCGATACGCTCGACCCCTGTTCCAAACGCAAATCCTTTCCAGATCTCAGGATCTAAACCAATATTTCTAAAGACTTGAGGGTGAACCATTCCACATCCAAGTAGTTCAACCCAGCGACCACCAAGTAGGTGAGGTGATGACACAGATAATTCCGCAGAAGGCTCTGTGAAAGGGAAATAATCTGGGCGAAGACGGATTTTTGTGTCTGATCCGAACATTGCTTTTGCCCATTCGAGAAGAGTCCCTTTAAGGTCAGCAAAACTTACATTTTTATCCACGACCAATCCCTCCATTTGGCGGAAAATCGGGAAGTGAGTTGCATCAACCGCATCTCTACGGTAACAAACCCCTGGACAAACAATCGCAAGTGGTGGTGTTTGGCCGTTTTTGACCATTTTTTCAAGTGTGCGGATCTGCGAACTAGAAGTGTGTGTACGCATGAGGTGCTTATCCCCAACATAGAAAGAGTCCTGGTCTTCACGAGCTGGGTGGTCAGCATCAATATTCAATGCTTCAAAATTATGGTATTCGTCTTCGAGCTCACGTTCTTCAATAGCTGTGTAGCCCATTCCACGGAACACGGCAAGCATCTCATCACGAACTTTGTTCAAATAATGCTCGTAACCAATGTCCAAGGTCTGCATCCCAAGAGATGTTTCGAGATATCCTGTGTTGATTTTTTCTTGTAAGGCAGCTTTGCGAGCCTCTTCTTCTTTAGCAGAGATGAGAGCTTCAACATTTTTTTTCCAAGAAGAAAGCACTTGCCCAAAAGATTTTTTATCAGCAATGTTTTTCATTAATGGCTCTAAACCTTTAAAGAGCCCTTTTTGAGCGGTGAAAAATTTGTCTTCACCGAGATCGTAGGAGATCGTGTGAGTGTAATCGTTAAACGTGATGACGCAGGCTTTTTCCTCAAAAACGATGTTGATTTTGTCCGAACCGATAGACAAGAGGTAGTGGTTTTCGTTATCAGTAACGTCGACCCCTTTGAGGCTGGACTTAAAGAAATCTCTTAAGTGCTTCATAAATTCTCCTTTAAGAGCAAATTTTTTTTGTACCTTTTAGTATACACGTTTTTTAAGAAAATCTCAAGCAGAAAAGAAAAAGCCCCTAAATTTTAGGGGCTTTATTTTATTTAGAGTTTCTCATGGTTGGGAAGAGGATCACGTCTCTGATAGACGCAGTGTCAATTAAGATCATCGTGAGGCGATCGATACCAATCCCGATACCACCGGTAGGAGGAAGACCTTGCTCGAGCGCTTCGATGAAGTCTTCATCATAAGGCATCGCTTCGTCATCTCCACCGTCTTTTTTCTTCATTTGATCTTCGAAGACTTGTCTTTGGGTGAGAGGATTGTTTAACTCAGAGAATCCATTACAGAGTTCCATTCCAAAAGCAAATGCTTCAAAACGTTCTGCAAGTTCAGGATTTTCAGGTTTACGTTTGGATAATGGAGAAATTTCAGCAGGGTAGTCAAAGATAATAGTAGGTTGTACCAAATGATCCTCAACGAGGTGCTCAAATAATTCCGCTAAGATCCCCCAACGCCCAAGATCATCACTGATTTCGAGATGGTGTTCTTTTGCTTTGGCGAGGGCAAGCTCCCTTGTGCTTAATGCGTCTGGGTCAACACCTTTCTCACGAAGAGCGTCGGAATAAGAAATCTCTTTCCAATTTCCAAGATCGGCTTCAACACCTTGATAAGAGATTTTTGTGGATCCGAGGAGTTCTTGAGATACGGTTGCGGTGATAATTTTGAAAATATCCACCATTCCACGCCAGTCAGAGTATGCTTCGTAAAGTTCAAGCATGGTGAATTCAGGGTTGTGGGTGGTGTCAATTCCTTCGTTACGGAAGTTTCTGTTGATTTCGAAAACTTTATGCATTCCCCCAACCACAAGTCTTTTGAGGTAGAGTTCAGGTGCGATACGGAGATATAGCTCCATATCAAGTGCGTTATGATGTGTGATAAAAGGTCTCGCAGCAGCGCCTCCAGCAAGAGTATGCATCATAGGTGTTTCAACTTCAAGGAAGCCTTTTTTGACGAGAATATCCCTAATCATATGCGTCAAACGAGAACGAAGCACAAAGTTTTGTTTCACTTCTCTGTGAGTGATCAAATCTAAATAACGCTTTCTATATCTGGTTTCAATATCTTCCAGTCCATGAAATTTCTCAGGGAGTGGACGAAGTGCTTTGGTGAGGATTTGGAAAGAAGTAAGCTCTAGTGTTGCTTCTCCTTTTTTGGTGAAGAACATTTTTCCTGTCGCAGAGATAATATCACCAAGATCGAGTAATTTATACTGTTCATAAAGTTCGTCACCGAGAACGTCTTTTTTGAAATAGACTTGGATATTACCTTCTTCGTCTTGAAGGGATGCAAAGGCAGCTTTCCCAAAGTCGCGTTTGAGCATGATACGACCAGCGATCGTACCTGTTACTTCGGATTCTGGATTTTGTTCAAATTCCTCACAAAGTTCTGTGGAGAATTTATTTCTAGGTGTGTTGGCACGAGGTGTGAACGGATCCACGCCTAATTTTTGCCACTCTTCTAATTTTTGGAGGCGAACACTGTGTTCATCTGAGGCATTAAGAAGTGTTTCTTCGGACATATTATTTTTCCTTTTTGTGATTGTATGGGTGTTTTTGAGATTTTGAAACAATGGTAATAAGTGAATTTAAATGTAGCTTGAGGTAGGATTGGGCTTCTTGAGAAGTAGTCATAAGCTTGTCAATTTGATGAATTGCTTCAGCTAGGGAGTTTGATTCACTTTCTTCTAAACGAGGAATAGAAAGTACAAAACCAAGTAAATTATTCGTGATGTCATGCAATTCTTTTGGGAAATGACTTTGCTTATTTAGTTCAACAAGTTCAACAGTAATATGACGAAGAAGCTCAATAAATGTATAGGAATCATCTAAAGACAGATTTTTATTCAAATATAAAGCAAGAGTTTTGATCTTTTTGATCAACTGTTTATTCGGTTGCTTGTTAAGGGTTAAAAATATTATCATCCCCAAAACAATAATCGATCCAGTTATTACCATTATCATCATAGCTTATTCCATGATATCAGGATGTTCGTCCTGAATTTTATTTATTAATTGCTGCATCGTGTTTGGCTTGCTTTTATCAAGAATAAGGATGTTATTATCCTTAACAATAATCGCAAGATTCTCGATCTCGCCACAAACAATGTTATATTCTTTATCAGCAGAAATCAAACAAGATTTACTATTTGACTCGATCAAGCGAGCTTCACCAAGTACAATGTTCTCATCTTTTTCTGAGCGAAGAGCTTCATGTATAGATTCCCAAGATCCAATGTCTCGCCAAGAGCTTGCAGGGAGTGGCGCACAATGGAGATTCCAAGCATTTTCAGCAACCATTGTGTCGAAAGATTCTTTAGGAAGGGATTCGTATTGCGCAACAAATTCTTCATAAGAACTGTTGAGCCAGAATTCATGGAGTTTTGCGTCGATCTTCATTAAGGCACAAGAAAGAGAATTGATCGTAAATGCATAAATCCCAGAATTCCAAAAATATTTTTCTTCCTCGCCAATTTCTGGGTGATTCTCCCAAAGATCAAACCAAGCTTCTGCAGTTTCGCGGTTTGGTTTTTCTTTGAAGAGGCGAACCTTTCGGATGATACCACCTGTATGTGCCTGCATGTAGCCGTATCCTGTCTCAGGACGGGTTGGTTGAATGCGATAACAAAAGATGAAGTCTTTCATCTTGATATTGAGATTGGGTTGAAAATCTGTAAGGTAGGCATCGGTTGGAAATACAAAAATGCTCTCATCTTCCGCAATCTTATTACTCATCAATTTTTTCGCAGCAAGTAAGATAGCTGGACCTGTATTTCTTGCACAAGGCTCCTCAATAATACAACCAAGTTGCAAAGGATTCCAGACCTTTTGCATATCAGGACTCTGATCCGTAGTCGTAACAAGGTGAATGTTTTTAGAATCAAAACCAACTGATTGAGTGCGGATCACAGTATGCTCAAGTAAAGATTTATCATCACCGAGAGGTGAGAGGAGTTGTTTTGGGGTGTTTTTTTGAGAAAGAGGCCACAGACGCGTGCCTTTTCCTCCCGCAAGTAGTAATGCGTGCATAGGAAGTCCTATTATTTATTTTTTGTCAGCAATCGTCTTCACGAAGGATTCAAAAAGTGGGTGAGGAGCAAGAGGTGAGGACAAAAATTCTGGGTGGTACTGCACAGCAATATACCAAGGATGATCCTCAATTTCCACCGTTTCCACAAGATTCGATGGGCCAACCCCTGAAATTTTGAGCCCAGCTTTTTTGAGGTCTTCCACAAAACTAGGGTTCACTTCAAAACGATGTCTATGTCTCTCAGAGATTGTTGTTTGTCCATAGATTTTTGCGATTTTTGATTGAGGGTCAAGAGTACTTGTATAAGCTCCAAGACGCATGGTGCCACCAAGATCCTTGATGTTTTTAAGGTTTGCAAGCATATCAATCACAGGGTACTTTGTTTCTTCATTGAATTCCGTGGAGTGAGCTGTTTCAAGCCCTAAAACATTGCGTGCGTATTCAATCACGACACACTGTAAGCCCAAACAAATACCAAAAGTAGGGATCTTATTCACACGGCCATAGCCGAGTGCTTTGATTTTACCATTGATACCGCGGGAACCAAATCCTCCTGGAACAAAAATCCCATCTACGGATTCTAGTGTTGCAAGGGTTTCTGGGTCGTTAGCTTCGAGTTTTTCAGGGTCGATATTGATGAAAGATGTTTTTAGTTTGTGAGTGAAACTTGCATGTTCAAAGGCTTCAAAGACAGATTTGTAGGCATCACTCATCTTGAGGTACTTCCCGACAAATGCCACCTTAATTTCTTTTTCAGGGTTTTTAATGTTGTGAACAATCGTCTCCCAAGCTTTGAGATTTGGTTTGTGCATAGGGAGGTGGAGACGTTTTTCGATGATTTCGAGTACCTTTTCTTCTTCGAGTTTGAGAGGCACTTCATAAATGCTGCTTACATCAGGTAAAGAGATCACAGCGTTTTTAGGAACGTTACAGAAAAGAGATAATTTATCCTTAATATCCGCATCAAGTACGTCTTTAGAACGACACACAAGCATGTCAGGATGGATCCCGTTAGACATGAGGGTTTTTACAGAATGCTGGGAAGGTTTTGTTTTGAGTTCGCCACCTGTTACGCTAGGCACTAAAGTTAAATGAATAAACATCACGTTTTCGTAGCCTTCTTCAAGGGCAAATTGACGTAATGCCTCAATAAAAGGCACACTTTCAATATCACCAATTGTCCCGCCAAGCTCAATAATACAAATATCAGATTGGTTTTTATCAAAGTTTCTGATACGTCTTTTGATTTCGTCAGTAATATGTGGGATCACCTGAACAGTTTGTCCAAGGTATTCACCACGACGTTCGGACTCGATGACTTTTTGGTAGACAGCACCAGTGGTCATAGCCGAGTCTTTGTGAGTTTTTAATTGAAGAAAACGTTCATAGTTTCCAAGGTCAAGATCTGTCTCCGTGCCATCATCACAAACAAAGACTTCTCCATGTTCGTAAGGACGCATTGTTCCTGCATCAACGTTCAAATAAGGGTCAATCTTCATCATGTTCACACTGTAATTTGCTGCCTTGACAACAGTGCCAATCGCTGATGCGGTGATACCCTTTCCTAAAGATGAAACCACTCCGCCTGTCACAAAAATATACTTAGACATATTTTCTCCATTTATCTTGATCTTATATTATACCATATTTTTTAGATCTTGACAATATTTCATCCTCAAAATTAGCTAAATTGGTAGCTTCTTGCGATAAATTAAGTTTTTTGTTATAATATCTATATTAGTGTAATTTTAGGAATTTTTATGACTGTAATCAATCGATATTTTCTTCCGATCATGATCTTATTTGTGAATAGTACCTTTGCAAGCCCATCGCTGAAGGACGGACAGATTGTCATCAATCCCACAGGAACTACACCTCTCTCTGCTATTTTTAAATTGTCAAAAAACTTTCATAAACCTATCACTGTTTTTGTAAAGGGTAAAACGCGTGAGATGACGATTAGTCATACTTTTCCAGCTTTTTATGGTAAAACATTGCCAATACATGGTTTGTACCCAAATCAAGTCAATACTATTATCATTAAAACCCCCGATGAAGATCAACGCGTCTTCACCGTAAAAGTGCCACCTGTATCTATTATTTCTAAGGGAGCACCTATTGCGGGGATTGAGCCAGAGGCTGGAACACCCATCAAAATAAATACACAGATCTTTGGGGATGAGCTTCCTGCTCCCGATATGCGTAATCAAGACCTCTTCTTTATTAGTTTGCCAAACGCACGAAGCGTGATCGCTTTGGATAGAAAAGGAGATCTACGCTATCTCTATCAACCAAAACAAGGTAGTCCTAATCTTGTTCGCCTCAAAAAAGAGGGTTCCGAAATTCTTATGTGTCTCATCGATAATAATAAATCCCTCCAAACCATCAATATGATGGGTCAAATCACAAAAACTTTCAAAATGCCTGTTCATCATGATATTGTGCCTTATCGTGATGAACAATCCTTTATCCTAGCAAATAGTAAATGGGGTTGGGAGGATTTGATTTTTGTTATCGATAAAAGAGGCGCGATCCATAAAAAACTTTTTATTGGGGACGCCATTCGAAATGCTGCTTCACCTAAAGATAGAGAATTATTAAATAAGGTTATTTTTGATGATCACAATCCCTATATTCTTGATGGTGTAGAAAAACGTATTGATTGGGCTCATGCAAACTCCCTCGTCTATGATCCTCAGAAAGATCTATTATATCTCTCACTACGTCATCATGGTGTTATTGCTGTTGAGGTTAGTTCTTGGACAATGAAGTGGTTTATGAATGCCGATGAAATCAAAATATCTCGTGGTTTGAAGTATGGTCAAATTCCTGAAGATTCACTCTTTTTGAAAGATATTCCTTCTTTAGCAAGTAAAAGAGTTCAATTTCCTAATCCTAGTGACAACCCTATAGGGCAACACGCACTCTTCTTACGATCAAATAATTCGCTAATGCTTTTTGACAATCAAGCACAAGGCCGAACAAACCCTCTAGGATCAAGATTTGTTGAGTATGTTTTAGATCATAAAACTCTCGAAGCTCGTATCGAGCAACAATTTCAAACTAAAGAAAAAAATTATGCGCGTTATGTTTCCGACGTTGATATGGTAGGAGATCTTTCTGAAAATCCCTTGATCTTTTTTGGTTATGGGAAGGATCGTCGTATTATTGAGTTGGATCCAAAGGGTAAAATGCTTTTTGATATGAAAATCGAATCCCCCTCCGTCATGTATCGGATTGATAAGTTTCCTATTTATCCTTACATGGACAGCAATAGAGTATATTCACTCGATTATGCGGATTGGGAAAATCAAAAGTAACTTTATAAGGATTTGGTATGAAGAGAATTTCTCTTGTATTCATGTGTTTTGTTTTGGGTAATGAAACCTTTGCGGAAGAACTAACTCAAAAAATTTACAAAGCTTTTCATTTTCCATCCATGTCTAATGAAGAGATTTTTGTGCATCACCAGAAAATGGCAGATGAGGGGTATATTTTTTTGCACGCAGCTCCGCTTAAACTGGATACAGCGAAAGAGAATGAGAGGGTTTTTCTTTATAAAAAGTTAGATTTCTCTCCCAGATCGCTGAGGATGGCTAAAGGCGCACCCCCTAAATCGAGACTTTTTTTTAATACGGATATTGCATTTGAGTTTTTGTACTATATGCATCAAAATCATGGAAAACAGGCTTTTGAAGATTATTTTGCAGATTTGGCCTTTCCTACTCTTTTTATAGGATTTCTAGAAATGAGCGATTATTATATTGCTTTTGAAGCGATCTCACCCTCTTTGATGCAAGAATTAATGAAACAGCTTGCTCAACGTATTTTTCGATCAACCGGAGCACAGATCTTGAAAGACTACGAAATAGGCACTCAAGTTTATCTCTACAACGCACAAACAACAATTCAAGAGATCGAACATACTTTCAATCTCTTACATGAAGAAGGAAAAGAGCCACTTAGTTTTGCAATATGGGATATGATAGAAGTCTCTTTCGCTCAAAAAAGCTGATTTAAACAGGAAAACGCCCCCGATGTGGAGGCGTTTTTATTTTGGTGATTACATTCCAAGTGATTTTTTTGCAAGAGCAACATAAGCGCTCATAGCAGATGCATCATTCATTGCTAACCAAGCAAGAACTTTACGGTCAACAGCCGCGTTAGCTTTTTTCAAACCTTCGATGAAACGGGAATAAGTAATTCCTTCAGCTCTTACGAAAGCATTGATACGAGTGATCCAAAGTCTTTTGATATCTCGTCTTCTGGTTCTTCTATGAATATATTCATAGCGTAATGCGTGCAATAATGTTTCATTAGCAGCATTAAAACGAACACTTCTTGTTCCTTTAAAACCTTTAGCACGATTCAAGACTTTTTTATGACGTGCGCGGGTTGTTTTAGATGTTGTAACTCTCATTGGCGAGTACTCCTATAATTTAATGGTGGAAAGAAGACTTTCCCCGAGGCTTCGAATGGACACCCAGTCCCATCCAAATACCGATCAAACGTGATGTTTTTGATTAAACAAAAGGCATCATCAATTTGATTTTGTCAGCTAATTTTTTACGTACTTCTACAAGTCCTTTGCTGGTTCTTTTTACTTTAGGTGTTTTACCTTCAAGTAAGTGACGACGTCCACATTTACTGCGACGTACTTTCCCAGAAGAAGAAATAGAATAACGCTTAGCGACAGATTTGTTAGTTTTCATTTTTGGCATGAAACTCTCCATCGTTTTTGTGTTGATTATTTTTTTTGAGTTTTTGGCGGAGCAACAACCATCAAGATCTGACGACCTTCAAGTTTTGCTGGTTTTTCGATCACGATCTCAGGAAGTATTTCAAGAATACGTTTGATAATATCAAATCCAATCTCTGTGTGTGCCATCTCACGTCCTCTAAAACGGATACTGACCTTTACCTTATCACCTTTTGCAAGGAAGTCTTGCATTCTTTTGACGCGGTAATCAAAATCGTGTTTGTCAATATGAGGCCCAAACTTAACTTCTTTAAGTTCGACGTTTTTTTGATTTTTACGCGCTTCTTTTAGCTTTTTTTCTTTTTGATAGAGATATTTACCGTAGTCGACAATTCTTGCCACAGGTGGCACAGCAGTAGGAGATACTTCTACAAGATCTAATTCCGCTTCTTCGGCTTTACGGAGGGCATCAGCTAAACTCAAGATTCCAAGAGCTTCACCATCAGCATCGAGAACTCTTAATTCTGGAGCTTTGATTTGTTCATTGATTCTTGTTTGGTCTTTTTGAGAATTTTTCATGTCAGGTTTTCGCATATTGTCCTTTATCTTCCTTAATTTCGCTTTTGTTTAAAGCTGTTCGATTTTTATTATAACATAGATACAATCTTTAATCAAGTTCAAAACTTATTATATTCCTAAAATCTTAAAATAAAACTTTGAATAGCTCATTAATATGACGAATAGGTTGAATTTTGCTCTTGTCAAGATCCTTTGAGGAATTTTTAGAGTAAGGGATGAAAATCTTGTCAATACCAAGTCTTGTCAAACCCTTTACTCTTTTTTCAAGATCCTTGATGGGACGAATTTCCCCAGTCAATCCCACCTCACCAATAAAAGCGAAGTTTTGATCAATAGGAATTTCTTTGAATGAAGAACAAATTGCCGCCACAATCGCACAATCCAAAGATCTATCTTTAATCTCTATCCCGCCTGTGATGTTTGCGTAGATGTCGTATTTGTTGAGTGGGATGCGGAGTTGTTTTTCTATCACCGCACAAAGGAGCGCTAATCGAGAATTATCCGATCCTTCGGCGGTACGTTTTGGGTAATTTTGATTGGTGTGGTGGCAAAGAACTTGAATTTCAACAGGGAAAATACGTTGTCCCTCGGAGTGGCCATAAATTGTTGATCCAAAAACAGCTGTCTCATGAATAGAAACAAAAGCAGCGGACAAATCTTCTGCAGGGAAGAGCCCTTGCCCTTTCATTTCGAAAAAGCCAACCTCATCTGTGGTGTTAAAACGATTTTTGAAAGAACGAAGCACTCGATAAAGCCCCTTAGAATCGCTTTCTAAAAAGAGCACGGTGTCCACAAGGTGTTCAATAGCCTTAGGCCCAGCAATGGCACCATCCTTTGTGATATGAGAAACGAGAATCGCACAGATCCCGTTTTCTTTACAAAAATGGACAATACGGTGTGTGCATTCGCGGAGCTGAGGAAGGGAGCCTGGAGCAGAGTCCATCTGGTCAGAGGATAAGGTCTGAAGCGAGTCAATGATGATAAAGGAAGGTTTGTGCTCTTCGAGGACGTGGATAATGTCGTCAACACTGGTCTCGGAAAAGAGAAAGAGATTCTCGGCATCTATCCCCAAACGATCTGCACGGATTTTGACTTGGCTGGATGATTCTTCGCCATTGATATAAAAGATGAGATTTTTATGAGCAAGTTGTTGAGCAATTTGCAAGAGAAGGGTGGATTTTCCTATCCCAGGTTCTCCCGAAAGAAGAATAGCTTGTCCAGCTAAAGATCCCCCAACAACACGATCCCATTCTGAGATGTTGGTGTTGGTACGTTCTCCTGTCTGAGTAGATATTTCAGAAAGTTTTTCTGGTTTTTGTTTGAGAGAGCCAACAGAAACTTTGGCTTTGGAATGAGATGATTTGCCAACAGAAAATTCAGATAGGGTATTCCATTCCCCACAGGAAGGGCATTTACCCAGCCATTTTGCGGTTTCGTAGCCACATTGGGAGCAACAAAAAACGGTTTTTGCTTTTGCCAAGTTCTAGTCCTTAGGTGTTTTTTGGGATTTTTTAGGGAGAAAAATAGATCTCACCCATGCCATGCTATAACCACAAAAAACTCCAAGTAAAAAGATCGTAATAATAACGGAGAATAGTGGCATTTGTTCAATTTGAAAAGTAAAAAAACGGAGATCAACAGGGACAATGTTTTGAATAGCAAAGACTAAGAAAATAAAAAAGGCAACGATGCCAATGATCAGTTTCATAAGGGCTCCTAAAATTCAATATTATCAATATCAGAGAAAATAAAATGATAAATATAGACGATTTCTTTTCGAGAAATTTCTTCTGTAAACTCAATGTTTAAAATATAAGTGGAATTGTATGCCTGAATTTTTCTGACCATCCCTTTAATGTGGAAAGTTTGATCAAAAAGAGGGAACTCTGTTAAAATCAAGGAGTCGTTTGGCATTGCCATAGGAGTGATGATGTTACAACCCTTCACGCCAATGTTACTAATTAAACCTAAAGTCATAGCACCAAACTCTTCTTCCATTCCTCCACCTGAGCTCATATGAGAAGATCCTACTTTAAATCGGCAAGAAATCATTGCATCTTTTCGAGGATTTCGTCGGATGTTTGTTCTTTTGATTGTAGTTGGATGGGCTAGCGATACAATACAAATATCATTTTTTGTCGCAACATCAATAACATGAGCATCAAAACTATACCCAGCATCTAGTTTTTTCCAAAAATTAATACGAACCTTTTTACCAGCATCACGTATTTTTTTTAGAGCAGAAAAATATTGAGTCTTGAAAACCATTTGGATAGAACGAATATCTGTCGTTAAAAGATCACCACTGATAGAGTGCCCATCCTCAGGATCTGTAATAGTCAGCGTTTGTCCAGGACTAATACTCTTTACGGAAGTGATAGTTGGATTGTTGAGTGTGCGAGCAACTTGAATTTTTCGATATATTTCGTAACAAGTGTATACAAGATCTTCTTTGGTATCAGGGTCAAATTTGTCCGTGTGGTAGAGAACGCGTTGGGTGTTTGTCAACCATTTTCGAGCTGGTTCTTCATCATCAAATCCACTATACAAACGATTACTCCCAGCTAATGGAAGTAAAATTTCAAGCTTTTCTTCTTCATCCGCTGTAAGCTCAGCTTTATTAGAAATGTAAGAAATAGCATCTTCTGTTGTCATGAAAAGATTTCCAGCTTTCATATTGACTTTTTGTAGTTTTATCTGACGAATTATCAAAACCAATACAATAAAACCAACTAAAATTGCAGTAAGAATCCATAGTAAGGATGAATACATATATACCCTCTATTTAATTAGATTTCTGTGAAGGAGTTGTGCGGACAGCTGTCTCAGGGAGGAGCTCATCAAAATAGTCGCTAAATTCTTTCCACGCCTCTGGATATAAAGACTGGATAATGGAACGTTCACTACGAATTGTTTTGATTAAAGATTGTGTTTTATTGGTGTCGCCTGATTGAAAAGAAATTTTTGCAAGACGTACCCGCGCAATATAACTAAGCAACTGACTTCTAGCAAAATTCTCAGGTAAAGCGGAGAGTTTGATCGCATCTTCATAATATAAGGAAGAAAGCTTCCATAATTTTTCAAATTCATAGACTTCTCCCAAACGAAAGGCAAGAGCTGAATCATTTGAAATCAATGAAAACGCCTCCTGATAGTGAGGGAGTGAACGAGAATATAATTTTTTGTTGAAGAAAAACTCTCCCGTCGCAATAAGACGAAGACCTTTGTGGAAGTTTGTGTTTTGGGTTTGATATTGAAAAGAATTTACCAAAAAACTATCTTTATCGACAGGGCTAGCAAAACTTATAGAATGAAAAAGAAGTAATAAAAAACTATTGATTATTCTCACTTAATTGCTCCGAAACTTTCCACACATCTCCAGCCCCTAACGTAATAACAACAGTGTTCTTATCTCTAGCAAGGACTTTGACGAGGGAAGGGATTTTTTGCATATCCGATTCAATAATGATCGAGTCACTATCTTTTTGTCTAAGCATTTCGTTGTGAATTAATGAAGAAGAAATGTTATGTTCATTAACTTCTCTTGCACCGTAAATATCGGTGATTACAACTTTGTCAGCCAATAAAAGGGAATCAGCAAATTCTTTGTAAAAATAATGGGTTCTTGAATATAGGTGTGGCTGGAAGACGGCAACGAGTTGTGCTTTATGTTGCTCTGCAAGGTTGCGTGCAGCCTCTAAGGTTAAAGAGACAGCTTTTGGGTGATGCGCATAGTCATCCACCACAGTAAATTCTTTAGAGAGGTGCTTTATCTGGAAACGACGGTTTGCATTTTTAAAATCGGATAAAGCTCTGGTGATAGAAACATTATCTATTCCTTGCATTTTTGCAACAGCAATAGCTAGAAGCGCATTAGAAACATTGTAAATTCCAGGAACACCAAGCACAAAATGGCCAATACACTCTTTGTTGAAGAAAACATCAAATTCAGATTTGTCGTGGTGAAGAGTTATATTCTCTACCCAAAAATCACCAGATCCTGCGTGAACAGAAACAGACACTTTTTTGGTCACATTGCTTTTTTCGACAACCTTAGCTAAGGTCTCATCATCAGCATTCCAAATAAGCAAAGAATTGTCAGCAAGGTGATTATTAAAATAATTAAGAAAGAGATCTTCTACTTCTTGTTTGTTTTTGAAAAATTCAAGATGATCTTCGTCGATATTTGTAACAAGAGCGATATTTGGGAAAAGATAGTTCAAAGATCCAAAGGCTTCACAAGCCTCATAAATCATCGTATCACCTTGACCGAGGTAACCTGCACCTTGAATCTCAGGTAAAAAACCACCTACAGCAAGCGTAGGATCAAGTCCTGCAGACAAAAATATCTTAGAGGTCATAGAAGTCGTAGTGGTTTTGCCATGAGTTCCGGATACACCAATACTAAAATAAAGCGACCCAATGAAATTAAGCATTTCAGCACGAACAATTAAAGGGATGTTTAATTCTTTTGCTTTTGCTAATTCAGGATTGTTAAGATTGACAGCATTTGTATACACAACAAAATCAATATCTGGGTTAATATGTTCGGCTTTATGTCCGATATATACAGTAATACCGAGATTTTGGAGATTTTCGACAGCTGTAGAGTTGCTATTGTCAGATCCAGAAACAGTGTATCCTTTTTTGTGTAGAATAATCGCAAGTGCCGACATTCCGACACCGCCGATGCCAACAAAAAAGATGTGCGAGTTTTTTTGAATTTCTAACATATGCGCTCCTCATTATTAAAGAAGTAATTGATATTTTTATACTTATATTAAGTATAGCGGATCTTTTCAAAAATATCAATGTTAAGCCTCAATCTCTTCAATAATTCTTTAAATTCTTGAAATTCTAGGTCATTATCTTGATTTTATTTTCTAACAAGGCTATAATACGGTGATTTAGTATTTTAAAAGATTTATTATGGTATAATAATTTTCTGAAGGTTATCTTATGAGAAAGCATTTGTTACTTGTGTTTTTCTTCGTGTCAGGCTCATTATTTGGTCAAGCTAAAGAACGACGTGTCTATCAAGACCCTGCATCATTAGCAATGGGTGGTATTGGTGTGGCGTCTTTTGGACACGCCTTCTCCCCAAACTTCAATCCAGCAGCTCTTGGTTTGATGGCTGATTATGATATTGCACCGTTTTTGACTTTGGGATTTGATTTTGATTTAAATTTGGTAAATGCTATTGTCCCTCAAACATCCAACGGCGAAGCAACCCAAATCAAAATGAACGGCCCTCTTTCTCTTGGTTACATGGGAAAAGGGTTCGGTATCTGGACAACATCCTCAGCACAGGCATCTTACGAAAATTTTCAAGGTTATGCGACAGCAAATGATTCGTATGCTGCAAAATTCTTAGCTGAATTGACATTGAACATTGGTTATGGGTATAAAATTCCTTTTGCCTCAATTGATGATGTTTCCGGTCTATCTCTAGGTGCGGTACTTAGATTTTCACAACGTTTCCGAACAGATCAGTATGATGCAGCAACACGTGGCGATGGTAAACTTTATCAAGGAAGTAGCTTTTCCTCAGATTTTGGAGCGTCTCTCCGTATTCAAAACTGGATCTTAGCAGCATCCGTCCGTGATGCGCTTTCCACAGGATATAAGTGGGAGAGTTGGGACAAAAAAACCACTCAAGAAGACTCAAAAATCCCTTATTCTGTTGATTTTGGTACTTCTTACCAGTTCCTCTTTCGAAATAATTTTATTCAGCATATTGCCTTGTATATGGAATTCCATGATGCAACAGATAACGACATCGATTGGCTCAACAAAATGCGTCTTGGGGCAGATCTTAAACTCTTTAATTTCTTATCTTTAAGAGTTGGTATGTATCAAACCTTCCTTACAACAGGTTTTGGAATGAATTGGAAATGGGGACGTATTGATTTTGCTTATTATAGAGATGCAGATCTTTATACTTATCAAAAAGAACAAGATCGTTTTAATGTAAGCTTTACAATTGGGCTTGAAAATACTCCAAAACGTAAACTGGAAACTAAAGCAAGAAAAGAAGGTATGAAGCGTTATTATGAGGAATATGATCTCCAAAAACAACTCAAACGTGATGAACGTAAACGTGAACAAGCCGAAAAAGACTCTCTTACCCCAAGATCAACTCCCGATCCAGAGGAATTGGTAGATGAGGTTGAAGATTTAGTAGAAGAAATTGAAGAATAATCACGATTCTTTTACAAATCACTTAAGATTTTTCCATATAATCCGATATTATAATATAAAACAAAATATTTCCCTCCCAATCTACAAAGCTCATTCTTTTATGAGTTTTTACGAGACAAGACCCAATCTTGTCTCGTTTTTTTGTTTAAAGAATTGAAATTGTCGGAAAACAAAAAATGTGCTATAATAAAAAATATATCACAAAGGATTTGTTCATGAAAAAAATAATTCTCATCGATGCGTCGGGACTACTCTTCCGATCTTATTTTGCTATGATGAAAAAACCTCTCCACACCAAAGACGGTCAACCTACCAGTGCTGTTTTTGGATTTTTCCGTATGCTTTTTAATTTTATCAAAAAATATCCTAGTCACTATGTTGCTGCGGCCTTTGACGTGCCTCGTTCTACTTTGGAACGCACCAAAAATTTTAGCGAGTACAAAGCCACTCGTAAAGAAACTCCTCCCGATCTTGTGCAACAGATTCCTCTTGCGAAGGAGTGTTTAGCGTTGACAGGGATGCCCGTCTTAACGGTAGAAGGGCATGAGGCGGATGATGTGATCGCCACTGTCGTCAAAAAATATCAATCCGATCATGAGATTTTGATCTTTACAGGAGATAAGGACTTGCTTCAGTTGGTCAATGATAATGTGAAAGTCGTCCTACCTGATAAGAGTGCTGTGGATGGGATTTGTCTTGATCGTAATGGAGTCAAGGAACTGAAAGGTGTTTATCCTGAAGAAATGGGAGACTTCCTTGCGATTCTAGGAGATACCTCTGATAATATTCCTGGTGTGAAGGGGATCGGCGAGAAAGGGGCGATTGCGCTTATTGAGGAGTTTGGCACTCTCGAAGCTATCTATAACAACCTCGACAACATCAAAGCTACTCTTGCAAAAAAATTAGAAGAAAGTCGTGAAAATGCGTTTTTGAGTCAGCAACTTGTACGTCTTCGTGATGATCTTGATGTAGAAATTCAAGAATCTGATGAAGGTGTGATTACACTTTCTCGTATCGCTACGCCGGAATTTGTCCAGAAGATCCGTGATTTGGAGCTTTTTTCTTTATTAAAGGATATTGATGCGTCTGCTCCTCCTTTTGAGGGGGCGGTGGAATCGAATTCACTTTTTGGCTCTACTCCGAAAAAAGAACATCAGCAATTTGATTTGACTACTCTCGATAAGCTTAGCAAATCTCCTTTTGTCGGCATGATTTTGGAAGAAGAAACCCTTCTCTTTGCTTCGGATCGGGATACTTTTGTCTTGCCTTTAGAAAAAATCGGTGAATATCAAGAAATGCTCCGCAGTTTTTTCAAAGGACAAAACGACGACAAAAAACCTTTCGTTGTCTTTGATCAGAAAAAAATCATCCACAGCCTCGCAAAACATCAGCTCACACTTCCTGCATGCGATGACCTCAAAATCATGGCTTATCTCCTCGATCCTGCTCGCAGTAAGTATACGATGGAGTACCTTGCGATGGCGTATCTTGGTAAGAGCAATTTTGAATATACATCACTCTTTGAGCTAAAAGAAACACTCTATCACATCCTTCAAAAAAACGAGCTTCTCGAGACCTATCATCAGATCGAAATGCCTCTCCGACCTATCCTCGCGAAGATCGAAGAGCTTGGTGTGAAGATAGATGATGAGCTTTTGAAGAATCTGTCTCTTCAGATTCAAACAGAACTTTCTCAATTAGAACAGACGATCTATCATCTTGCTGGGAAGGAATTTAACATCCTTTCTCCTAAGCAGATTGGGGTGATTTTGTTTGAGGATTTGGGTTTAACGCCTCATAAAAAAACAAAGACCAAATCTTACTCCACAGATGAAGAAACATTAGAGGTTCTTTCTCTTGTGCATCCTTTACCTCGTGAAATCCTAAAATACCGAACTTTGTCCAAATTAAAAAGTACCTATACGGATGCCTTACTTCAAGCTGTCGATGCTGATATGCGCGTGCACACAACGCTCTGTCAAACAGTAACAGCAACGGGGAGACTTTCTTCTGTCGAACCAAATCTTCAAAACATCCCCGTGAGAACGGAGCTTGGGAAGAAGATCCGTGAAGCTTTCATCCCGAAAGATGGCTATACTATGGTGAGTGCAGACTATTCACAGATCGAATTGAGGCTCTTTGCATTGCTTTCTGAGGATCCTCGCATGAAGCAGTTCTTCGATCAAGGTGGCGATGTGCATCGTTATATTGCTGCGGCTATGTTCCAGATCAATGAAGATGAGGTTACTGCGGATCAACGTCGTGCTGCGAAGACGATTACTTATGGGATTTCTTATGGAATGTCAGCGTTTCGTTTGGCAAATGAATTGGATATTGATTTTGGGCAGGCAAAGCAATTTATCGAGAATTATTTTGAAACATTCCCTGGTGTGAAAAACTTTATGGAGCAGACCTTACAATTTGCTCATGAAAACGGGTATGTCAAGACTCTCTTTGGGCGTCGTCGTCCTACTCCAGAACTACGTGGGGCAAAGATCGATAAAATCACCAATCTTTCTCACCCTTCTCGTTTTGCGATCAATGCCGTCGTGCAAGGCACTGCTGCCGATATTATTAAACTAGCAATGATTGCGGTGGATAAAATGATCTCCGAACGTTACCCCGATCACGCTCAAATGATCCTGCAGATTCATGATGAATTGCTCTTTGAAGTCGATCCAACAATAGCTGATGAGTTTCTTTCTTCTCTAAAAGAAGTAATGAAAAACGTGATTTCTCTCGAAATCCCTATCGATGTCGAGGCAGCTAAAGGAGCAAATTGGAACGTGGCGCACTAAAATGAAAGAAATTACCATTATCACCTATAGGCATAGCGTCTTAGAGGCGATCATGCCCTTTTTCGATCTTCAAAATAATATCACCATTTTGGATGAAAAAGCAGATCTTGATCTTTGCTTGGAGAGGATGGTCGATGAAATCTGGATAGACGCTTATATCGATCTATACGATCCTCGTTTGGAAGATCCTCAGTATCTGCATCATTTTTTTATCCGATTGCAGAATATTCTTAATAAAACTCAAAAAGCTAAGTTCAAACCCCTCGTCCGCATCATGAGAAATTTCTATTATGATACTTCTCATGTGGAATTGAAAAAAGTCTTTGGTCTATACCGCTACTCTATAGAATTTTTGAAGTACGCTTACGAAGTTTTTGAAATCATGGTACCTGATATTTTGCACGAAAGCTACAAATTTCATCCTTATCATGATATGAAAAAGTCAAGTCTCATCTGGAACATCCATTCTACCTTCCAAATAATCCATCAAAATGATATTGTCTACAATATTTTGGAACATACTCTTGATAAAGAGGGCGTTATGATATCGGGGATTAGGGTAGCGATGGCTGATATTTGTCAAAAATCTGAACAAATATTTGGCGAGAAGCCAAGCTCATTTGAAGAGGCTTATCTTATCACAGTACAAGATCTTCCGCAAATCTTGTCTCTGGATGAAAATCACTACAATCTTGAGACAATATTTATGGGACAATTATCTTAATCTACAAAAAAAGAACACCACTGTGGTGTTCTTTTTTATTTGATTGTGAATCTTATTTTTGAGAGAGCATTTCTTTCGCAAGAATCTCGGAGTTAGCACTTTCACCACCAAGCATACGAGCGATTTCTTTGATACGCTCTTCTGGCGTGAGACGAACGATCTTTGTGAAGGTCTTGGTGCCGTCGTTTTCTTTTTTGACCTGATAATGATGATCTGCTTTTGCTGCAATCTGAGCAAGGTGTGTAATAGAGAAGATCTGGCGGAGTCTTGAGATTTCTTTCATCTTAAGAGCCACATTATGAGCGATCATTCCACCTATCCCCGAATCAATCTCGTCAAAGATCCCCGTTTCCACAGGATCATTCGCTGCGAGGACAGACTTGAGGGAGAGCATGACACGGGAGATTTCCCCACCCGATGCGATCTTTGCAAGAGGTTTTGGTTCTTCACCGACGTTCGCAGAAATCATAAATTCCACTCTATCAATACCTTCAGCTGTTACGTGCAGCGGTGTGTTATTGATAATAAGGAAAGAGTCGTCTTTTTTCGCGTAAGCAATACGCACTTCAAACTTCGAAGACATCTCGAGGAAGGATAATTCATGTTCGATAGCTTTACTAAATTCAAGGGCAGCTGCTTGACGTTCTTTGGAAAGGGATAAGGCCTCTTCACCAAGATTTTTGCGAAGATCCTCGTATTCAAGGGTCAAACGCTCCAATTCCTCATCAAGGTTGTCCACCTTATTGAGGAGGCTCTCACATTGAGTAGCAAAGGTCAATAACTCTTCGATAGAGTTTTTTTGATATTTTCGTTGGAGTTCTTTGATGAGAGCGATACGATCTAAAAGTTCGTCCATATCAGCAGGGTTGAATTCCATCTCTTGAAGATATGAGGAAAGCAGGTGTGCTGTTTCGCGTGTTTGCGCTAGAGCATCGTCCATCATTTGTGAAACTTCTTCGTATTTTTGTGCGAAAGAAGAAATCGTGTAGAGCGATTTTTGAGCGTCTTCGAGGAACTGGGTGGCATTCATCTCACCTTCGTAGATTCCTTGATATGCTTTGTTGAGTGCAGAGAAGATTTTTTCGTGATTTTGCATGCGCGCAAGCTCTTGTTCTAATTCTTCCAATTCTTGTGGCTTCAAATCTGCCTTTGTGATCTCTTCGTGTGCATTGAGGTAGTAGGCTTGTTCTTTTTTGAGAGAATCAGCATTTTCCTCAAGGAGCTCTTTTTCTTCTTTTTTGGCAATGGTGTCATTGTAGAGTGTTTTGAACTCAGCAATCTTATCTTGCAACCCTGCGAAGGAATCAAGGATCTGTCCGTGGACATTTTTATTCAAAAGAAGTTGGTGGTCGTGCTGACCATGCATATCTGCCAAACGCTCCCCAATCTGTTCGAGGAGGGCGAGGGTTTCTTGCGAGCTATTGATAAAGGCACGACTTTTGCCGTTTTGATGGATTTCACGCTTGATGATGAGGGTTTCTGTATCGGAAATACCAAGTTCTTCGAGGAAGGCACGGAGTTCAGGTGTCTTGATAGTGAATTCACCCTCGACAATGAGGCGTTCTTCTCCTGATCTGATCATGGAGAAATCACTTCTTGCACCAAGAAGTAAGCCCAAAGCACCGATGAGCACGGATTTACCAGCACCTGTTTCACCAGTGAATACGGAGAATCCTTCTTTAAAATCAATCTCAAGATTATCAATAACAGCATAATTTTTGATAGAAATACGTTCTAACATAGATGATCCTATTTATTTTTCTATAATATTTTTGGGGTTCCACCCGAGCTTAAGTCCTAGCGTTTCAAAAAACTCTTTAGAGCTTTGAGCGGGTGTTTTGATGTATTTTGGTTCGGAAATGATAAATTCATCATTTGGGCTGAAAGGGATAGCAACTTGACCATCAGCCCATATATTATATTCCATTTTGCTAGAATTTACAATTTTGATCTGTTTATTCAATCCAATCACCAAAGGTCTTTCCCCCAAAATATGAGAACAAACAGGTGTGATGATGAGCACATCAGTGTCAGGCATCGTGATAGGCCCACCTGCCGAGAGGTTGTACGCGGTGGATCCTGTGGCTGTCGCAACGAGCAAACCATCCGCACGAATAGACATAACCTTATGGTCATCAATGAAGATGGAAAATTGCGAAAGTACACCTTTTTGAATACTTGAAAACAAAAATTCATTCAGAGCAACGAGTTCATTGTCTTTGTTGTGTCCGTGAATGACGAGACGTCTTGTCCAATCTTGTTCTGGTTCAAGAAAGAGAGGAGGGATCTTGGTAGGGATTTCACTAGGATGGATATTGGGTAAGAAGCAGAGACGACCAGCATTAATGCCTATAAGAGGCTTGTCAAAAGGGACAAACTTACGCGCTGCAGCAATAAAATTACCATCGCCACCCACACAAAATACAAGATCAAAATCATCGCAAGGGACAGGGGTATCGGAATCAATCGTGATGTGTTCTACGCCGAGTTTATCAAGTTCCTTGTATAAAGTAGTGAAAATAGAGGCAAACTCTGTTTCTTTCGTTTTACCTGTGATGATGACTTTGCTCATAATTTCTTCCCCATAACAAATAGTTACTTAAATCATACTATTTTTTTTGTAAAAATTCAATACTATGAAGCTATTCTACTTTAATAATATACCTTATCGTTCCAAAATAACATAAAGTTTATCTTGAAGAACAACCGACAAAATATTTAACAATGATTTTTGTTGAGACAAAGGGGGTCTGTGTGACACTATATGAAATGATCCAAGAATCAAGACGAATACTTCCTTCGGAGAAATTCCCAGAAAGAGATGAAGAGATTTATCGTATTATTGAAGATGTTTTTAATATACAAAAATATCAACTTTTCTTAGATAATACGAAAGCTTTTTCTGATGATCTTGTGGAAAAGTTTTTTGAACTTGTTACCATAAGATCTTCTGGAAAACCTCTTGCACAGGTTCTGGGGTATAGTTATTTTTATCAACATAAATTCCCTGTTTCCCCTCAAACACTAATCCCTCGCTATGATACGGAGCATCTTGTTGAGGTGGTGCGTAAAAATATCGGGGAAGCGGAAAATATTTTGGATATTTGTACAGGGACAGGGGTGATAGCCTTGTCTTTGCATGCACTTTTTCCTGAAAAACCTATTCTTGCTTTGGATATTTTTGATGAGCCTTTTTTGGAATCACAAAAATATCTTGGCTTCACAAGTGATAAGGTTTCCTTTCAAAAAAGAGATTTTCTTAATAAAGCCGACTGGCATGAGTTAGGGACTTGGGATTGTATTGTCTCGAATCCCCCTTATCTTGACGATCATGATATGGATGTCCTCGCAAACAGTGTCAAGGATTTTGAACCCCATACAGCATTGTACGGTGGCAAGGATGGGATGATTTTTTACGCCCATATTGCTGAGTTTGCGGAGAAATATCTCAAAGCGGGTGGTTTTATTGTTTTAGAAATCGACCATAAACATCAAGATGTCTCCAATCTTTTCGCCGATGATTTGTATCCTTATCGCGAATTAGTTTGTGATTACAACGATCTACCTAGGGTTTTATTACTTCGTAAGGTTTAATAGTTTAATAAATGGTGGGTAAGAATCCACCATTTATTCGATAGTTGATAAAAAGAATCGTTCGTGATATACTCTATATATTAAAATGTGAAAAAGCTGAATTTTAAGAAGGTTGTCATGAAAAAATATGTTGGTTTGTTTCTTTTGCTTTTTTCGTTCTCATCGTATCTTTCAGGGGAAATAGTTCCTCAGGATATTGAGAATGATGTGGTGTTAAGAGCCTACAGAAAAGGTTTTTATCGTCAAGTGAAAGAGATGTTTGAACAAGATCCGATGTTGACTAATCACATTGATTTAAAATATGTATTGGCGACTAGCTATCTTGAGTTACGAGAATATGATAAATCCGTTGAAGTATTCCGTGCCATTGATTCTGATGAACTCTTTAATAATAAAAAATTCAATCATTTGTACCCATTTTATGTTGAAAAATTTTTAACAGCATTGATTCGTTTAGAAAAAAATCTTGTTCTTACAGAAGAGGAGCAAAAACACTTGCTTCGTTCTATTGTACGTGTCCCAGCGAAGGCTTCTTCACGTAAATCCATTGATTCTTTGATTTTCCCAGCATTGTGGGGTGAACAAAATTATGCCGCGATGATGCTTTTTAATAAAAACCTTGCGGATGAAGGGAAAGGGTGGATTGAGTTAGTTAAATTACATCAAGACTTACCTTACAATCTTAATGCGATTCTAAAAGTTTATTCTATTTTTAAAAATTATCATGTGTATCCAAGTCTTCTTGATATTGCAGATCCAAAGACTTTAACAAACACAAATCATCTTGACGTTTATACAAAAATGGCAATCCCATTGACAAATTACCAAGACAAGGCTTTAGAGTTTGCGGCACGTTATGCGGAGCTGACTTCTGATACGGAATATTATGTTACCACTCAAGCATCTATCTTAGAAGCAAACAACAAACCAAACGATGCAGCTATTTTTATGTTCCAATATCTTAAGGCGAATCCAAAGCTTTCACGTAGATTTTACCAACAAACACACGCAAAATTAGTAAGAAGAAAATTATTTGATATGGCGGATGAGCTTGCGTGGGTAGGTCAAGAGCATCATAATTTGGACTTTTATGTTCAGTTGCCATTTGGTATTGAATATTCTAAAAATCTTGATAGGTCTTTGGATTGGTATAAGAAAAATTTCACAAAAATCACAGATAGTGCTCACAATCAGATCTTAAGGTCAGCGATACGTTTAGATGTCAAAAAAGCCGAGCAGTTTGCTGATATTGGAATATCTCAAAACGAAAATAATGCCAATTATAAGTTGATGTATGCCTTGATTAAAGAAAACGTTGGGAAAAAAGAACAAGCTTATCGCATGTATCTGGATCTCATGTTTCATCGTCCTTTTATGTACGAGGGTTTTGTTGCACGTGAGAAAGAGCTAAAACTCCGAAATAGCCACCGAGATGTTTTTTATACCTATACGACGGATATGTTGTCGAGTTTGGATAATTACCCTGTCAAAGAACGTCTCTCTATCCAAAAAGTTATGCTTATGGATGACGAGATGTGTGGTGCCATCAATCTTTCAAAAGTCTCTGCCGATCAACGTATTTTTGATAGGCAAGTTTACGCAAAACTTCGTGACATTCCAAAAATCCCTGAACTTGAAAAGTATCAAAAAAATCTCAGTAACTTCTCTATCGAAACTATGGATGTATTAACTACTTCTATAGACAAAGCGATGAAAAAACGTAAAAGCCCAACAGATAGGGCGAGATATTTCTATCGTTATCGTGATATCCTCTTAAATAGTGAGATTGAAGGGTACTTGACCTTTAGATTGTATTTTTATAACAGAGAATATTATGGTTATGCACACTTCTTGTCTTTACCAAAAGATCTTTTGAAATTAACCTTCCCTAAACCTTGTTTTGAAGTTATTAAAGAAAATTCTCATGACGATGAGTCTTTAGCGTATTGGATGCTTTCTTCGTTTATGGCGGAAAGTCATTTCCGTAAACGTGTCTATTCTACGGTGGGTGCTGTTGGTTTTGCACAGGTGATGCCGTACACTGCGAAAGATATCAAGCGTTGGATGAAAAAACCTGAATTTACGAACCATGACTTTTTGGATAATCTCCGAATGGGTGTTTATTATCATGATAGGATTTATCGCCAATTTGATAATAATATTTATCTCTCTCTTGCTGCCTACAATGCAGGCCCAAATGCTGTGCATCGCTGGCAACGTGAGTATAAGCACCTTACTCATGATGATTATTTCTTTGTTGAAGCTATCCCTTATAATGAAACTCGAAACTATGTGCGTCAGATTGTTTTCCATTATAATATTTATCAAACGCTTTACGGCGAACGTGTGAACTTGCTCTATCCGTAGATTAATCCGTATGAGGGATTGACTAAATTGCTCTATTGTGTTATAATATCAAGATATATTACCTAAAATGTCTGTAGGAGGACAAATCTATATGGCAAGCATTATTTATAATGATACCGAATTGATGCGTAACTTGCTCGAAGCAGGTGTACATTTCGGACATCAGACAAAAAGATGGAATCCAAAAATGAAGCCTTACATCTTCACAAAAAGAAACGGGATTTACATCGTAGACTTGCGTTATACCATGGAAAAGCTGAAAGAAGCTTATGCCGCAATGAAAGAAGTTGCTGAAAATGGTGGACAAGTATTATTTGTTGGGACAAAAAAACAAGCTCAACAAGCTATTAAAGACCAAGGTGCACGTTGTGGTATGTACCACGTAAGTAAGCGTTGGTTGGGTGGTACCTTAACAAACTATGGTACTATCAGAAAATCCGTTGAAAAAATGAAACGTTTTGAGCGTAAACTTGAAACTCAAGGCGATCAAATGATCAAGCGTGAGCGTGTTGCTCTCCAAAAAGAACTTGATAGAATGTTAGCATTCTACGATGGTATCCGTGACATGAAAAAAATCCCTCAAGCATTGTGGGTTGTTGACGTGAAACGCGAAATCAACGCAGTTCTCGAAGCTCGTAAATTAGGTATCAAAGTTTTTGGTATCGCTGATACAAATATTGATCCAGATCTTCTCGATTACGTCGTACCAGGAAACGATGACGCGATTCGTTCAGTTGAATTGTTGACATCTATCATGGCTGATGCTATTATTGAAGGTGCAGGAACACACGCTAAAGCAGAAGTTGCTGAAGAAGAAGTTTCTGACGTTCAAGAACAAACAATCTTACACCCAACAACTCTCGATGATTCTGTTGATGAGCTTGCACAAGGGTATGAGAAAGACGTACAATAAGCAAGGAGCTCCCTATGTCCGTATCTATGGAAGATATCAAAACACTTAAAGAAATGACAGGCGCTGGTTTGATGGATGCAAAACGTACTCTTGAAGAAACCAACGGAAATATCGATGAAGCGGTGAAAATCCTTCGTCAAAAAGGTCTTGCAAAAGCAAGCAAAAGAGCTGATAACGAAGTGAAAGAAGGTACTGTTGCTTTCGCTCATATCGGAAGCAAGCTCCTCGCACTTCGTGTGAATTGTGAAACAGACTTTGTTGCTAAAACAGACGTCTTCCAGCAGTTTGCTAACGATGCTGCAAAAATGCTCTTGGAAGCAAATGTTGCTCCAGGTGCAGAATTGCCAGCTAATATCGACGAAGAAAGAAAAGCTGCTATTGCAAAACTCGGTGAGAACGTTATGTTGTCTGAATGGAAAATTTTAGACATCAAAGGTAACCTTTACCACTATGTTCACATGAACAAAATTGTTGTTGCGATTGACTTCGACGGAACACCTTCTGAAGAAATCATGAAAAATATCGCAATGCAAATCACTTCTATGAATCCACTTGGTCTTCATAAAGAAGATATCCCACAAGATATCGTGGCAAGAGAATTAGAAGTGTACACAGCGAAAGCAAAAGAATCTGGTAAACCAGATGCTGTGATCCCAAAAATTGTTGAAGGAATGATGGCTAAATTTTATTCTGAAAGCATTCTTTTGGAACAACCTTTTGTTTTTGACGAAAGCAAAAAAGTTTCCGAACTTCTCGGATCCTCAAAAATTAATGCATTCGTCAGAGTTTCTCTCTAAAAATCAAAAAAGCCTCCTAGTTTTAGGGGGCTTTTTCTATTTTAAAGGTGCGAAAATGGTTTGTAACTTGCAAAAATACTCAAAATCCTTTATAATAATAAAGTTACATCATTGCTGCAACCGAAAAGTACTTTATACTCCGTATAATACGATAAAGGCATTCTTTTTATATGAAAAAACACATATTTATCGCTTACACCAACACTGGGATGGGGCATCGTATCCCTGCACTTGCTATCGCAGATATGATAGAACAGCAGTACCCAAACCAATTTAAGATCACTTGTAGTAATTTTTTTGCCGATGCTGGCGAGCTTGAGTTTAATAATTATATTGAACAATCTTGGGATTTTATGTTGAAATACCCAATTTTCACCAAAATCACTCAGCTTATAGGGCGAATCTTCTTTCCTGTTGTGCATTTATATTTGCCATTTGGAAAGCGTTCCGTGTGGAAAAATTCTATAAATTATCTTAAAGAAATCAATCCTGATCTCGTGCTTTGTACTCACTTTTTTCCACAAAATATCGCCGTTGATGCGAAAAAAAAATTCAAACTTTCCTTTCCTATTATTACACTCAACCCAGATACCTTTGAAACTTTTCCTTTTTGGGATAAAAGAGGCGATTTGATGCTTGTTTGTTCAGATGTCGCTAAAATGCAAGCGCTAAAATGGGGTCATAAAGAAGAAAGATTGATGGTCGTGCCACCTGCTTTGCGTGAGAATTTTGATAACGAATTGGTGGACTGTCATGAATTGCACGAAAAATACGGTATCCGTGAAGATGTCTTTACGATCTTGATGACGGACGGTGGGCAAGGTGTGGGCAAGATGGAAAAAAGTATCCGTCGCATTATCAGGCTTAAAAAAGAACTCAATATCATCGCTGTCTGTGCAAAGAATAAAACACTTTATGATCATTTGATCTTGTTGAAAAACGAGCTTGAGTTGAGTAAATCTCCTATACAACTTACTGTTTTGGGCTTTGTGGAGAGAATCCAAGAATTAATCAAAATGAGTGATCTTTTTATTGGGAAGAGTGGCCCTGCAACGATTTTGGAATGTTTCAAAATGAAATTGCCTGTTTTGGTTAACTTCTCCGCAAATACCGCTGAACGTAGTGTTGTGCGGTTTTTCAAAAAACAAGGCGTGATTTGGACGACGGATATTTATCGTTTGCCTTATAAGCTTTTGAGAATACTTGATGATCCAAGTTCTCTAGATCAAATCAAGGTTAAACTTGATAAGATTGACTTCCTACAAAATGGAAGTAAAATTATTTCCGATATTGTCGTTAAACAAATAGCATAAAAAATACCCATCATGTGGGTATTTTTTATTTGAGGTATTCTATGATTCTTGATCTGATTATGCAGAATTCATTCACAAAGCGTGTCGATGAAAATATCTACCCGATCCGCGTTTATAATATTCTCAAAAAAGAGGGTTTTGACCCCGATAGTCTGAGGTATATTCATGTTACAGGTTCTAAAGGTAAGGGTACGATAGCGCGCACAAGCTTTCAGTTTTTGAAGGCGAGTGGTAAAAAGGTGGGTTTGTTCACTTCGCCTCATATTTTTGATGTGTGTGAAAGGATAGAGACAGAACAAGGTCTCATCTCAGAAGAAGCGTTGACGAATTTATTTACGCGTTTTGAAAAAGTATTGCGTCCTTATGAATTGCATTTTTTTGAGTTAATGTTGTTTTTTGGAATCGTGTACTTTATCGAGCAAGCTTGTGAATTTGTGGTGATGGAAGTTGGTGTGGGTGGGAGATTTGATCCTACCAATTTCTGCCAACCTGAAGTTTCCCTCATCGGTCAGGTTCAGCTTGAACATAGGGAGTTTCTTGGCGGATCCCTGGAACAAATTGCCTACAACAAGGCTGGTATCATCAAAAAAAATATCCCCGCCTTCTCGCTCCCGCAAGAGCCGATGGTCAAGGATATTTTTGTTAAAGAGGGGGAAATTATTTTTCTGTCTTTGGATGAGATACAAAATCTCCATATAAATCCACAAGGATATTCGGTCTTTTCTATTGATAGCCAAGAGCTGACCTTGAAACGTTTTGGGAAGGCACACGTGATGAATTTTCTCATTGCTCTTCGGGGGATCCAGACTGTTCTCCCTTTATCCAAGCAAATCATACAAGAAGTAGCCGCTGAGAATATTCCTTATCGTATAGATCTTCTGCGCGCGAATATTCTGGTAGATACGTCCCATAATGGTGAGTCGTTTTTCTATCTTTTTGATACGTTGAGAAATTATCTCAAGTGGAATGAGACAACGCTCTTTGTCACGCTTTTACAAGGGAAAGAAATCGATGAAGTCGTCCAGCAAATCAAAAGTAATAAAGATCTTTTTCAAAAAGTTGTTGTGTTTGATTTTGATCACAAACGTAAATCAGATGGACAGCATCTCTACCAACTCTTAAAAGATGATTTTGAGGAGATAGAATATTGTGCGGACTTGAAGACTTACCCTCTTGATCCTCATCAAAAAAACATCTTCACAGGGTCATTTTATAGCGTCCCTGTGGTGAAGGATCTCATCGCGTCTCTTAAAAATTAATGATCTTTTTGGGAATATCCTCAGGAATGAAATCAAAAAATTCAGGACTTGTACCTGTAAAAAATAATTGCAAATCTAAAGAGTTAAGTTTTTGGAAGATGTTTTTGCGTCTGGTGTTGTCTACTTCAAGCAGAGCATCGTCGATCAAAAGGATAGGTTTTCTTCCAAGAGTCTGTTCGATGATTTCCACAGATCCAATTTTCAAAGCAAAGGCAAGGGCACGATTTTGACCCTGAGAACCAGATTTGTCAGCGGGGAGATCGTTGATGAAGATCGAAATATCATCTCTGTGAGGCCCTTTGGTGGTGTGCTTGCGACGAAGATCTTCGGATTTATTTTGTTCAAGAGCATCTTTGAGTGATTGTTCAATATTAGCACCAAGTTTGAAATTATTAAAATATTTGAGGTAAGCATAGCCTTTTGCCAATTCAAGATACAATGCTTCAACACGTGGAATCAATAACTTCACAAAAGCAAGTCTCTTCTCAATGATTTTTGCACCATGTGTGATGATGTGCTCATTCCAAAGATCGCAGTTTGCAGGATCTTTTTTGAGGGAGGCGTTACGCTGACGAATAGCTCGCTCATAGATCGCGAGATGATCAGCGTACTCACTGTCTCTCAGCGCAATCGCCGCATCAAAAAAACGACGACGCGTGTCGGAAGAACCAGTCGCAAGGAAGATATCATTAGGCGAGAATGCCACAATAGGATTGTACGTGCGGAGCTCATTAGCTGGGATCGTAAGACCTGAAGCGGTGAGTTTTTTCTTTTTTTCAGAGATCATACGCTCTATCAATTCTCCGTCGAAGCTCCCCTGCAAGAAAAATCCATCGGCATTGCGTCTGGTTAATTCTTTTCTATCGCCGGTACGAAAACCTCTGTTCGAAGAAAGCAAATAAATCGCTTCGAGAGCGTTGGTTTTTCCTGAGCCGTTCTCGCCGATGAGACAGTTGACTTTTTGTAGATCAGTGAGAGAGAGATCTTCAAAAGAACGAAAATCTATTGCATGAAGTTTTTCTAAAAACATGAGCAAATCCTTAATGACACAAATACCCTTCTTAAAAACAGAAGGGTATTTTTTTTGTGAAATACAAAGGGACTAGACGCCACCTTTTCCGTGGAGATTTTCTCTATCGAAAATTCTTTCCATAGGAGTGATGACCTTCGTAATACGAACAGAGAAGTTCTCGTCGATAACCACAACCTCACCCAAAGCAATCAACTTATCGTTGACGAGCACGTCGACAGGTTCACCAGCTAATTTTTCAAGCTCAATAATAGAACCTTCACCGAGATTTAAGATATCTTTGATAGTGATTCTTGTTCTTCCGAGCTCCACAGTTACTCTCATAGGAACATCAAGGAGAAGCGCAAGATTATCAAGAGCTTCTACATTTCCTGCAGAGCCAAATTGTTGGAACTGAGCAGCTTGCATGCCGACAGCACCTTGTAAATTATTATTACCAAAATCATTACTTGGTGTGAAATTTCCGTTGTTACCTGTGTCACTCATTGGTGCCCCTCCTGAAGAAGCTGGATTCATTGCTTTTACGATACTTTTCGCTGTGCGCATTGGAAGCGAAACATAAAATGGGAATGATGCCCCATCAATCATGAAATGTAAGCCAATTCTGACAAGCATCCCTGTTTGAGCAATAAAGTCAATAGGATTGCTGTAAGAAACCGCTGGTACACCTTCTGGATTCAAACTTTGTCTAAGGGTGTTTGATAAGAAAGTAACGTCTGAAGATAGAGAGTTCGAAAGAACTTCTCCAAACGCTTCGACCACTTCTGGGGTGATTTCTGTCTGCTCACTTTGGAGCATAGCACTTGTGATTTTGACTACTGTCGACTCCGGTGCAAATAAATGCCAAGGCCCAGAAATAGCTCCGTTAATCGAAGATGTACTTCCAACGACTGTCCCAGAAAGATCTTCTGTTAGTTTTGAGTTGGTACCAGAAAGTATATTTACTTGATCAAAAGTGACACTTTTATTTGTCAATTGTGATAAAACAGCAGCACGGCTTCCACCGAGATCTGTTGCTAATTTTGTAAGATTGATTTCTTCTGCTGTTGTTAATGCGTCATTACTTGTGTTTTCCATGGAAGACCCAGTTAATATCGCATCTAATTCGTCTTGTGATAATGTTGTATCGCTCATTTTTTCCCTCCACCTGTTTGGTTTTCCTCTTTACCTAAATTAATTTTCGGAATTATAAAAAAAACCTTTAGATTTTTGTGGTAAAATAATTTGTTTTTGATTAAATTTATTAAACAGCGTGAAAAATTGCTAAAAGATAGAATACTTTTTATAATATAACTATGAGCGATAATGAAAAAAACGATTTATGGTATGTTTATATATTAGAGTGCTTGAATGGTAGTTTGTATACGGGAATTGCAAAAAACGTAGAACAACGTTTCGCGGTACATCTCTCAGGTAAAGGTGCGAAGTACACGAAAATTTATCCCCCTAAAAAAATTCTTTATAAAGAAGAGAGTCCGTCCCATTCAGATGCCCTCAAAAGAGAAAGGGCGATCAAAAAAATGCCTCGCTTACAAAAATTACGTCTCATTCAATCAAATGAATAACACGATAACAATTATTTTCTAAAAATAGGAGAAAAATATGAAAAGATTAGCTTTATTAGTAGTATTGGCTACAGCTGCAACATCAGCTCACGCTGCTAACAACTATGCTCCAGGTAACTTAATTTTAGGTATTGGTCTTGGTGCGGGTTCAGCTAGCGTACTTCCAGTGGGTGGCGCTCAAATGACAGTTAACCCATCTGTCGAAATCATCTTCGGTGCATGGAATCCATCGTCCACAGGTGTTGCTTTAGGTATGACTCTTGATAGTTCTGGTAACTTTTTTGGAGGAACCACAGGAACACTTGCAACAATGATGACAATGCACGTTACATTTGTTTCAGGTGTTGATTGGTATACATCTTTAGGTATGGGTTTACAATTACTTCCAGTTCATGGAACATCAGGTGCTTATAACTTGCACGTTGGTTTCCAAACAGGTTTCAACTTCATGATCACAAAAGAATTTTTTATCTACACAGGTATGGCAATTCATGCTGAGCAAATTTTTGGTGCTGCTGGATTTAAATTCCGTTTTGGTAAAGTATCTAGATAGTAATCTTCATAAATAAAACCCCCTGATTCAGGGGGTTTTTTTGATTGGTTAATGATTATTAGCTAGTGACCAACTCAGAAGGGACAAAGACTTCGTTCTCTATCTGAGAATCAATTTCGCCAGCCAAAATAGCTTCGATTAAATCACAAGCTTTATCAATAGAAGGTTCTAATCTTTTTAATTCATCTTTTGAGAAAGAACCTAAAACATGAGATTCCATAGATTTGGATTCATGAGGTCTTCCAATACCAAGACGAACACGTGGAAAATTATCTGCTTTTAGAAACTTGATCAATGATTTGATGCCGTTATGACCGCCGGAAGATCCATATTTACGAACGGACACTTTTCCGAAATCTAAGTTAGCATCGTCACATACAACAATGATATCTTGTGGTTGGATGCGTAAGAAGCTAGCCATGTAAAGAACAGCTTCTCCACTTAAATTAATAAATGTTTGGGGTTTGAGAATGATGATCTTTTCATTTTTGAAGCGCATCTTGCCAATTAATGACTTCTTCTTTTTAATATCGATAGATATTTTATTTCGTTTTGCTAAGTGATCAAGAACCAAAAATCCTAAATTATGTCTCGTTTTTTCAAAACGATCTCCAGGATTGCCTAATCCTACTACTAGTTTCACGAATCCCCCTTGTTCTTTTTAAGTATTTTGAAAATAAGAATACTACTTAACTTCTGTTAAGACAGTACCTTGGTTTGTTTTGATTTTACAGTTTGCAGGAACTTGCAAATCACGAACGATAAGATTTTTCTTACGTTGAAGACCAGAAATGTTTGCAACAATTTTTGCAGGCATATTTTCTGGAGTTGCTTCGATAAGAACTTTTCTTGTGTAAGTAAGGAGGTTACCACCCTCACGTACCCCAGCAGGTGTTCCTTCAAACTCAACAGGAATAAGTGTTGTGAATTCATGTCCTTTTTCTAACACATAGAAATCAACGTGCATAAATCTACGAGAAATAGGATCAATTTTGTAATCTTTAGTGATTACTTTGTACTCTTTTCCATCAACTTTTAATGTAAAAGGAATGTGTCTTTCGTTTGTTGGGAACATTTTTTCAAAAGAAACATAATCAATAGAGATGTTGATGTTTTCTTTGATCTTTGATCCATAAATAACAGCAGGAAGTTTAAATTCTGCTCTTAATTTTTTGTTTGCACCTTTTGTGAAAGATGTGCGAAGTTGTCCCTCTAAAAGAGTTGTGGACCATTTTTTTTCTGCCATTATCGGCCTCCTCTGGGTATCGGTTCTGTGACCTACAACCAGCTTGAATTACCTGAATTCAAGACGTGATTATCATTCTAATATTTATTATACTACATATTAGAGCGTTTTATCAATCCTTTTGTCATAATTATTTTAGTAAATTTTTTAGTAGGGATAAAATATTTTCATTTATTTTTATAAAGTAATTCTCAAAAAATCCGATCCTTATATAGCTTGCGAATAATCTTTTATATTTAGCAGATGAAAATTTGTAGTGAAAGATAAAAAGTACATACCTCTCAAAAAGGATTCTGCTAGGAGGGATCAAATGAAAAATATTACAACCATCATTGTTCCGCTAAATGACATTCTCATTTCCATGCACTCAATCTTAATGAATATGTTAGAAATTGAAGACGAAAAATACGAAGCAATCAAAAATGTCGATTTTGTGGCTTTGAATCAATTGAACGAAAAAGAAGAAGAATTAATCGGGATGATGCATTCTCTCGAAAAAATTCGTCAAGATCAGATTGATGAATTATCTCTTCTTTTGGGATTTGATCCAACGCTCACAGTGACACAGTTTTTACACAAACTTCCTGTCGAACACCAAGAATTAATCAAAAATTCTTGTTTTGATATTAGAAAGATGTGTGATCGCATTGCCATTGCTTCTGAAAGAAACCACTATATCTTAAGTAGTCATACCGAAATCTTTTCACAGATTTTGGATATTGTTACAGGCGATGGTGGAATGTCTGATCAGTATAACTATTTTGGTACCGCCGTTTCCTCTGCGGAACCATCATTAAGTTTATTGGATCAGATTGTTTAATTTAATGAAAAAGATCACGAACATTTGCTCTGGAGGGAGAAAATGATATCATCATTTTTAGGATTGGAGATGGGACGAGGTGCGTTGCAAACCACCCAACAAGGTCTCCAAACAGTGAGCCACAACTTAAATAACCTTAATACAGAAGGGTACTCACGCCAACGTGCTACCCAAAAAACAATGCCAGCTTTATTTCCAAATAGCTTCACAAAACCAAATATGCCTGGACAGCTCGGAACTGGTGTTACCACAGAACAAATCTCACGTATTAGAGACGTCTATTTAGATGATAGAATTGTTTTTGAGAATGGGGGTTTAGGTTTTTGGTCTCAGAAAAAAACTATGCTCAATCAAGTTGAAATGCTTATGAATGAGCCTGGTAATGCAAACATCCGCACAGACCTTGAGGCGTTTTGGGATTCTTGGCAGTCTGTGTCAGATTCACCTATGGATAATGCATCCAGAATTCATCTCTTGGAACGTGCTAAAACATTGACCCAAAGCTTCCGTGCTCAACATAACAATCTTAGCGATGTTCAACGTCAAACAAATGCTCTCGTAGAACAAAAGATTGGTAGATTGAATAATATTGCTGAAACACTTTCTGTCTTGAACAACCAAATCAAAAAACAAGAATTGACAGGAAGTCTTCCAAACGATCTCTATGATAAACGTGATCTGATGATCGATGAACTTTCAAAACTAGCGGATATTCGTCTCGAAAGAAATAATCCAAAAGAGTTTATTGTTTATATCGGAGCTGAGAAATTAGTTCAAGGTGATACTTGGACAAAGGTCGAAGCATACTCTGACCCTGAGAATAAAGGCTTTGTTACAGCTCGTTGGCAACAAACCGGCCAAGATGTGAATCTTGGAATGGGTGAGATTGCGGGACTTGTAGAAGTACGTGATGTTGATGTGGCGGATATGTTGACTCGTTTTGATTCTTTTGCTTATGGTGTGATCGATGCTGTGAACTCCGTCCATAGAGAAGGATTTGGTCTAAACGGCGAAACAGACAACGCTTTTTTCAAAGAATTTTCTCTTGCGAAGAATGTAGAAGGTTCTGTTGACTTCAATGGCGATGGTGTCCTTGATGGAACAGCTTTCTTCAGAGTAACAGGTTATGAAAAACTTGAAAATAAAACAGTTGTCGGATCTAACGGTACCATTAATTTAGGTAGCAACGCTCCTAACGGCACTCCTATCACTGTAGATTATACAGCTAGTGATACTGTCGAAAAAGTTGTTGATCGTATTAATAAGTCTGGTGCAGAGGTTACAGCTTTCTTGGATCCTCAAGGGCGTCTCTCTTTCAAAGCAAACGCGAGCGCAAGAAAAGAAAATCCTGATTTTGTGATTCGTCACTTAGAAGACTCTGGAGAATTTCTTACAGGCGTTGCTGGGATCTTACAAGAATCTGGCCCTGGTGGAGCTTTCCGCTACGAGAATCCAAACGCAATCGCAAGTCTTAGAACCCCAAGAAATTTGATCTCTTTAACACCAGAACAAAATTCTGCTGGTTGGATGGCTCTGGATCAAGCAGTTGAATTGAGACCTGAAGTTGTTGCTGTAGCTGGTGGTTTTGACACAGAAGGTAACGGTAATCCAGATACCTTAACAGGATTTAATGACAATAGAACTTCCTTAACCATCGCGAATCTTCGTTTTGATACCTTGATGACGGGGAAAGCGGAAACTTTTGCGGATTATTTCCAGCAAACAGTTGCAAAAGCAGGTAGTATCTCAGAACAAGCAATTCGTTCTTTTGATAAAACAGAAACAGTTGCAAAGTCTTTGACAGATATTCGCACTAAAGTATCCGGCGTAAGCGTTGACGATGAAATGGCAAAAATGATCACTCTTCAACACGCTTATAATGCTGCGGCTCGTCTCGTTTCTACAACAGATCGCCTCTTAGATGTGATCATTAATAGAATGGGTACTTAAGGTAGAGATTTTCAATTAGGAGCAGACATATGATGGGAAGAATTACCCCAGGTGTGATGCACAATGATTTCATGCATAGCTTGAACAGTCGTACAGAAAATTTACAAAACACACAAAAAAAATTAAATACAGGCTTCAAGGTTCTGTTGCCAAGTGATGATCCTGCAAACACAGTGAATTACATGGAATGGCAAAGAAGACAAGCTGATATCACAAAATTTAACGAAATAATTGGCTCAAATCAAAGCAAGATGGATGTTGTCGATGGACAACTCGAATCTATTAATAATTCTTTGCACAGGGCTAGGGAGCTTGTTGTTCAGGCAGCCAATAGTACTTATGTTAAAGAAGATCGTGCTGCGATGGCGGTTGAATTGGATCAGATTATTCGCCAGATGGCTTCAACAGCCAATGCCGAGTACAAGGGTGCACCTCTTTTTGCAGGAACATCTCATGTGAAAGATCCTTATCGTACTACCGAAAATTTTGATGAAAGAGTTGGCTTGCCTTTAGTTGACAAGATAAGTTACTTTGGTAATGGTCAAACTCAAGTTGCTGATATTGGACGAGGAGATAGGGTTACTTCTGTTATGGCAGGAACAGCGATTTTTGAAACCGAAAGAACAATCCTTCAAGGTGAAGTAAATATTGCTGGTTATGTTGCTCCTCAAGATGCTCGTATCATGATTGAAGGGACAGAAATTGATGTGTTTACAGGGGATAACCTTGAAACAATTGCCCAAAAGATCAACGATGCTCAATTAAATGTATCTGCAAGTATCGAAACAAATCAAAATGGCGAATCTTTCTTCAGAATTACATCGCTGTCCCCAAGACAACCTTGGATGCAAGATGTCGCAGGTAGTTCTGTACTACAAGACCTTGGATTGGTTGATGCTGGAACAGAAGGGGTAAGGAATTTTGCTCCTTCTGCCATCAAAACCCAATCAAGTATTTTTGACACCCTTGTAAAAGTTAGAGACAATATGTTAAACGATGATGTCTTTAAAATTGGTGGAGAAGATCTTGGTTTGATTGACCAAAGTCTTGGTAATGTGCTTCGTTACCGTGCTTATACAGGAGCTGTATCGGAGCGTTTGGCGATGACTTTGGAAAGAAATAGCGCTGAGTCTGTTTATTTGAGAGAAGCTGCTTCTAAGGCGGTGGATACAGATTACCCACAGACTATTTCAGAATTAAAGATGGCTGAATTTGCTCATCAAGTAGCATTGAATGTTGGAGCAAAATTATTACCTCCAACCTTGATGGACTTTTTGAGATAAATTTTTGAATATATTACATTATAAAGAAAGAGATTTTAGGAGAGTAGTCGTGAGTACTATTAGAACAAAAGATTTTGGTGATATCGAAGCGTCCAGAGCGACCTTAGTAACCTTTAAAAAGCCTATTTTTGGATTTGAGCATCTTAAAGAATTTTATGTAATTCCTTTACAAGAGCCAGAACAATTTACTATATTACAAAGTAAGGAAGATGTAGATGTTGCTTTCACAATGACTCAACCAAGTATGTTCTTAAGTGATTATGTTCTTGATATTAATGATGACGATGCGTCTTTATTAGAATTTGAAGAGCATGAAGATCTTTATGATTTTGCTTTTGTGACTATTCCAGAAAATATCGAAGAAATCACAATGAATATTTTGGGTCCAGTGATTATTAACAAAAAAAATGGTTTGGCAATCCAAACGATCTCAAATTGTGCTCATTATACAACGACATGTCGTTTGTTTCCTAAAAAAGTAACAGCTGTTTAATTTTAGGGACGACGAAGCCAAGGAGGGCGTATGTTGGTTTTATCCAGGAAGGAAAGCGAATCAATCATGATCAATGACAATATCGAGATTAAGATTGTTGATATTAAAATGGATCAAGTCAAAATAGGGATTATAGCTCCAAGAGAGATTAAAGTCTTTCGTAAAGAGATTGTGGACGAGGTTTCAAAAGAGAATAAACGTGCTCAATCAAATTCCTTAAAGAATATTAAAGATATCTTTAAGGATAAAATTTCTTAAATATATCGTATAGGGTTTTTTGTTGGAAGTAAAAATTATCTGAGAAAGTTTGTATTAAAAAGTTGCAAATTTCTTTATTTTTTGTTATAATCCCAATATATGCTATTTATTTATTACCAATGATTATATTGTGTGGTGTAAATATTATATGATATCAAAAAAGTTATATAGCCATTAAAGGGAGGCTTACCGTTATGAAAAACATGAAAGTTGTTTTACTTGCTATCGCTATGCTTGGTACATTTACATTAACATCTTGTAAAAAACCAGACATCAGAAATACTGCATTAGCAACAGAAGCTATGGAAAGAGCTAAAGTTGCTGAAGCACCAACATTAGCACCAAGAGAATACAGAATTGCAGCACGTCTCTATGATAAAATGAATAAAGAACTCGCTGACAGACCTGAAGATGCAAACAAAACTGCTTTGTTAGTTATCGATGCTGCAAACGAAGCGATCAAAGCTGCACGTAGAAAGACTGAAAATATTTCTGTCGCTACTAGATCAGAAAAATAATATCTTCATAAAAAGGTAAAAGAATATCAAGATATATTCACAGTCGAGGTTTCAAATGAATAATAAGTTGAAAATGTCCTTAGTTTTGTGTTCCCTTTTGTTCTTCGTGGGATGTAAAGACAAAGGTGTGAAATTCACTGACTTAGCAACTCAAGCGATGGAAAGAGCAAGAATTGCACAAGCAGATGTTTATGCACCAAACGAATACGGCGTAGCTGTTGATTTGTACCGTCAGATGAATGATGAGCTTAACAAAGGTAACATGAAAGTTGCTGATGAAAAAGCTACTCAAGTTATTGATGCTGCAAACAAAGCTATCCAAGTCGCAAGACAAAACAAAGCTACAATGGCGATTGCAAAATTAAAGCAATTGTTAGCTACAGCTAATTCCCAAGGAATGGCAAACACACATCGTGATGTGATGAACCAAGCAAATCAACACTTAATCAATGCGGAAGCTTCTTATGCTCAAGCAGATTATGATAAAGCGTTTGAACATGCTTCTCAGGGAATTAGAATGCTCGAAAATATTTTGGGTGGTCAAGAAGCGTTAGCTTTGGCAAACCTCAATAGAGCAAGAGAGTTACTTGATAGAGCTCGTAAAACCACTGATTTGAGTCAAACACAACCTATCATCGATGAAGCTGCTGCTGAAATTGATAAAGCTGCTGCTGCATACCAAGCGAAGAATTATACTTCCAGTATTGCTTTCTCTGATTCTGCGATTAAAAAATTGCAAGACATCATTGATCGTTATCCAAATAACCAAACTATCTCTGTTTCTATAAATAACGGTGATGATAATATTCAACTTCAAGCTTATGACCTCATCCGTCGCTTGGGAGAAACAATTCAGTATATTAAAGATAACAATTACACTAACGATATTTACTTCGAAGAACCTGTCAAAAAAATGACTCCGTTCCCAGCTTCTTCCGAAAACAACACATTAAGTCTTGAATCTGGAGCTCAGTTATTCCGTGCTCAAGATATTTCTGAAGAAGGTCTTTATGAAGAAGAGATCGAAGAAGAAATGGAAGTTTCTGAAGATAATTTCACAGAGCTTACATCTGTTGATAGCAAATCCCGTTACCAAGAAGCTAATGATGACGAATACAACGTGATCACTCTTGAGTTAATTGAGAGAATGCATCAAACAGCTCAACAAGAGTACAATGCAGGTAATTACCTTAATGCTGCTGATTTGGCTAGAGAAGGACTTCGTCTTTCTGAGTTATTCTTAGCGGGACAAACATTGAAAATGCATACTGTTGTTAGAGGTGATACTCTTTGGGATATCTCTGGTGAAACTTATAAGAGCAGAAGATACTGGTTATGGCCAAATATCTGGAGAGCTAATAAGTTACAAATTAAAGATCCAGATCTCATTTACCCAAGACAAGAATTCAGAATCCCACCAGCTCCACTTAAATAATTCTATAATCAAAAGCACATCTAGAAATAGATGTGCTTTTATTTTACAAAGTGTTTAATACTTTAAGTGTTTGCACCGAATCTTTACTAAGTTATTTTGGGCATTCGATTTCGGAGACTTTATCTAGTAATTTAGTTTTAAATATTTTACTATATTTTTTGATTCTTTGTTTGCAAAAAATGAAAAAATAAAGTATAATTTGTTCAGCTTAATTCATTTTTTAATATCAATATATATATTATCAAAGGAGGAGATTTACTATGAACAGTCAAAAACTCCAAAGTATTCGCCAATCTGAAGTTGTTGCGAAAGAATTACTTAATTCTGTTGAAGAAGAAATTCAACAAGTTATACGTAAAACTAACGCAAGTGTTGCTCAGATTCAGGAAGATGCAAAAACAGAAGCAAGACAGCATGAAAACAAGCTTCTTGATCAATATCGCGTAAAAGGTGAGGATCAAGCTAAAGGCATTTTATCTGCTCTTGATGTTGAATTAAAAAATATTGATCAATCAACACAATCTGCTCAACAGCAAGCTATTTCTTATATTCATGAACAAATGAAGGTGATGTATGGCAATCATTAAAATGAAAAAAATCACTCTCGCTGCGTCAGACACCGTTAAAGATTCTATTTTAGAGGAGCTCCAGTTAGTTGGGGTTGCACACGTTGATTCTTTAAATGTTTCTGATCAAGAAGATGAGGGTGCTCCAAAAGACGAGTGGGCTATAGGTCTCAATACTATCGCCGATGACTCTTCTCAACTCGAAGACTTCCGTAAGGAAATCAGCCACACCATTTCTAAAATTCAAGAGTTTTTCAAAAAAACTCCCCCATCCTATGAGATTACATCTTATGAAAAAATCAAATCCCTTCATCTTTCTTATGATATTCCAGCTCTTGTCGCAGATCTAAAAACACTTGATCATTCAATGAAAGAAAGTGATGCTCAAAGACATGTTTTGGAGCAGGAACTCTCAGAAGTTAAAAAGTGGGTGTCCTTAATTGATAACTTTGATCCTATTCAGGGTAAAGATCCGCATATTTTTGGGGTTGCTGGTCAGCTTGATGAGCTTATGCTTGAATCTTTGAAAATTGAAATTTCAGATAAAACTCCTTATGCAGATGTTATTTCTCAAGTGATCGATAAAGAAGCTTTTTGTTATGTTGTTGCAAGTAAAGAGGTTTGGGATGATGTGGCTTCGGTAATCAAAAACTACCCATTCCAATCTCAACTGATCACAAGAAGATCTGGAGATACTCAAGAAATTATTGCTCAAATTTCTTCAGAGCTTGAGGCTTCTTTGAAAAAGTACCAAGCTTCCTTAGAAGATTTGAAAGAATATGCTAATAAAATGCACGACTTGGTTCTTTTACATGATATTCTTGAAATGAAGATCCAACAAAAAAGATTAGCAGCAAGAGGGATGACGTCTGATTTTGTTTATTTTTATAGACTTTGGATTCCTGAACACTTGTTGCCAAAAGTTCTTGCAATATTGTCTGCTTATGAAAAATCTGTAGATGTTACAGTTGAGGATCCTGTAGAAGAAGAATATGAAAATGTTCCAGTTTATATCCAAAATAATAACATCACAAGACCTTTCTCAGCATTGACAAACATGTATGGAACTCCAAAATACGGAGCAACTGTTGATCCAACACCACATTTATCTGTGTTTTATTTTATTTACTATGGTATTTGTTTAGGGGATGCTCTTTACGGTGGTCTCTTAGCATTATTTTCATCAGTAATGATGTTCAAAAATCGCGCTAATCAATCTGCAGCGAACTTCTATGCGTTGTTGGCGTGGAGTGGTCTCTCTGCTGTGATCGCAGGTTTCTTTACAGGTGCTTATGCAGGGGATCTTTTTAGTAAATATATCCCAGTTCCATTTTTAATGGATATTAGCTTCAAATTTTCTGACGGTGCGGCATTTTTCGATAAACCATTATTTGTATTATTTGTTTCTCTCTTGTTAGGGGCGTTTCAATTATGGTATGGTTATATTTTGAAATTCGTTGTGGCTTTAAGAGGTAATAAAGTTGAGGCTTGTTTTGACAATATTCCTTGGTTGATTTTATTGACAGGATTTTTTGGTTGGGCTGTATTTGATTGGATCGCGGGTCTTGCTGGATTGAGTATTTTCACCCCAGCTATGACAAGCTTCATGTTCCTTCTAATGCAGATCGGAGCAGGTCTTGTAATTCTTAATGCTACCAGAAAAGGTTTCCAAAAAGGCATCGCTGCTGGATTGGTTGGGCCACTTGCTGGGGCTTGGGAATTATATGGCATCTCAGGATTTCTCAGTAACCTCCTCTCCTATGCACGTCTCTTAGCTTTAGGGCTTTCTTCCGGTATTATCGCGAATGTCTTTAACCAATTAGGTACAGGTATTATTGAGAGTTTGTATAATATTACACCAGCACTCTCTATTCTTGGGGTGGCTTTGTTGGTATTCTTACACCTCTTTAATCTTGTTCTTGGTGGGTTTGGAGCTTTTGTTCACGCTCTTCGTTTACAATTTGTTGAATTTTTTGGACAATTTATGGAAGGCGGCGGAAAAGAATATCAGCCACTACAATGTAAAGGTACTCACTACACAGTTAGGTAGGTTTTTATGGAAAAATTTTGCCAAAGCTGTGGCATGCCTCTTGAAAAAGGGTGTGGTACAGAAAACGACGGTTCGAATAGTTTAATATACTGCTCTTACTGTTATCAAAAAGGCGGGTTTACTCAGCCAAACATTAAAAACGCAAAAGAAATGCAAAAATTTTGCTATAAACAGATGCGTGAACAAGGTATGATGCCTTTGTTTGCGTAGTTTTGCACCTTAATGATTCCTGGTTTAAAACGATGGAAAAATAATTAAATTCATAATCATTTATGAAAAAATAAAATGAAATTTATATCAAACAAAAATTTGTTTGACCTTATAGGAAGATTTATCCATAAGGCAATCGGAGGTTCTACAATGAAGAGAATTACTACTCTTTCACTTATTTCCTTATTTTCTGCAACTGCAGTATTTGCACAAGATGCAACTGTAGCAGAAGTATCAAGCACATGGTCATCAGTTAACTGGGGACTCGTGTTTGCAGTTTTAGGTGCAGCTTTCGCAACCTTTGCTGGTGGTTTTGGATCTAGTATCGGTGTTGGTCTTGCTGGTGAAGTTGGAAATGCTGTTTTAACAGAAGATGGTAAAAAGTTTGGTAGCGTTCTTGTTTTACAAGCGCTCCCAATGACACAAGGTATCTATGGTCTCTTGTATGCTTTCATGGTTTTAGGTGTTGCTGACATTGATTTGACAAGAGGAATTCAATTATTCTTTGCTTCTTTACCTGTTGGTGTTGCTGGTTATATCTCTGGTGTATGGCAAGGTAAAGTATCTGCTGCTGGTATGCAGTTGATCGCACGTCGTCCAAAACAAATGGGTCAAGCTATTATCCTTCCTGCGATGGTAGAAACATTTGCTGTTTTCGGTCTTCTTGCATCCATCCTTCTTATGAATCTTGGTCAATAATCCAAGAAAACTAAAACTCCAAGGAGCTTACTAATGGCTTTGGAAGATATCCAGAAAAAGATCATTGCTGATGCTGAAGCTAAAAAGGAAACACTCCTTGCTGAAGCATCCAAGCAAGCAGAACAAATTCTCGAATCAGGACGTCAAGTCGCTAAAGAATACAAAGAAGATCATGCAAAATTGGCACAAGGTTTGGCAGAAAATCTTGAGAGAGGATTGGTTATTGACGCGCGTCGTACATTAGCTAATAAAATTTTAGCACACAAGCGTGATAAAATTAACCAAACTTTCGATCAAGCTAAAACAGAATTTTGTCAATCTACTCAATATGCAGAAATTATGAAATCTCTAGTACTTCGCTCTGTTAATTCAAAAAAAGAAACAGTGATTTTAGGTCGCGAAGAAAAACTTCTCAATGAGAAATGGCTCGCAGACGTCAACTCAGCTTGTGGTGGACAATTGTCTATCTCTAAAGAGCAGGGTGACTTTGTTGGTGGCGTTCGTCTTCAAGATGAAGATTCTTCAGTAAACATTACTGTCGATTCTTTATTTGCCTTACTTCGCAATGATGCCGAAAAACCTGTTTCAGACATACTTTTTAAGGGGTAGCTTATGAGCTGGGGATACCTTAGCGGACTCCTTCGTTCAGAACGAGTTCACACCCTCACAGAAAACCAAATCTTCTCTTTGGCTGAAACTCATGACGCTGATTCTTTGATGAAAGCGTTGGAAGACACCAAATATGGAGAATTATTTCAAGGTCATGCATTGAAAGAGTTTTCTAGTTTATTTGATCAAGCATACAATCAAAAATTTGAAGAAATCAAAAATTTGATCCCAGACGCAACTATTGTCAATCTTTATCGCCTCAAAACAGATCTCAATAACTTGAAGATTTGTTTAAAAGCAAAAAGAAGTAACAAAAATGTAGAATGGGAAAAGTTGTCAGAGCTAGGAACTATCGCGCCTGAACACATGTATCTTATCATCGATCAAGGTTTGTACAACGAACTTCCTCGTCCTGTTGCTGAAGCGTTGATTGAAGTGGAGCAAAACTCCCAAATCTCCGTAAGAAGCGTCGACTTTTTAGTTGATAAGGCGTACTACCAACATCGTTTGAATATCTTGCAAGTTGCTCATGCGAAAAATCCTGAATTATATGCTCAGGTTCTTGATCTGTATAAAAAAGAAATTGATTGTGAAAACATTAAAAACTTTTTCCGTGCATTTAAGATGAATCTTGATAAGCAAAAAATTGAAGAGATAATGATCCCAGGTGGATACATCACTGCTGGATTCTTTGCTGATCAAACTAATTTGTCTTTAGATGATGTCTCAGATTTGATGATGTCCACAGCTTATGCTGATGCATTGCATGATGGTATTCAAAATTGGTCTGAAACAAAATCTTGTACTATTTTAGAAAAGAAAATCGACGAGTATCTTCTCGATCAAGTCCAAAACTTATCATTTGTAATTTCTGGGCCAGCTGTCGTTGAAGAAGCGTTAAGAATTCTTTCTCTTGAGATCAAAAATCTTAAACTTATCATTATCGGTAAGCTTAATAATATGAGCGTCCAAGAAATCAAAGGGAGGGTAAGAGATGTCAGAGCTTAAAAAAATTGCCGTGATCGGTAATGCCGACACCGTTTTACCTTTCAGATCTATTGGTGCGGAATCATTTGATGTCGAAACTTCTGATCAGTTATTGGACACTCTTCGTCAATTAACAGATCAAGGAACTTTTGGGATTATTTTTATTGAGGAAACATTGGCAGAACCTGTCTTTGATAGTATCTCAAAAATAAATGACCAATACCGTGGTATCGCAATCACCCCTATCCCTGGAACAACAGGAGAAGGTGGTATTGCCTTGAAGAATCTTGGTTCCCAGGTTACTCGCGCGATTGGCATTGATATTTTTGCCCAAAAGGGAGGAATGTAAGTAATGAAAGAACATGGACAAATAATTAAAGTTACCGGACCTCTTGTTGTTGCAAGTGGTATGACTGGTGCGAAAATGTACGACATGGTTAAAGTTGGTAACTTACAGTTGATCGGAGAAATTATCCGTCTCGACGGTGAGAATGCCTATATTCAGATTTATGAAGAAACTGACGGTGTCGGACCAGGTGAACCAGTTATTACAACTGGTAAACCACTCTCTCTCGAATTAGGACCAGGTCTTATCGGGAACTTCTTCGACGGGATCCAACGTCCTCTCGAAGCTATTGAAAAAGCATCTAATTCTATCTTTATCGCTCGTGGTATTGACGTTCACGCTTTGGATCACTCCAAAAAGTGGGAATTTGTCACTGTTGCGAAAATTGGTGATGAAGTAGAAGCTGGTGATGTTTTGGGTACTGTTCAAGAAACAGAACTCATTCAAACAAAAATCTTAGTTCCTTACGGAGTTAAGGGTACATTGAAATCCCTCAACGCGGGTTCTTTTAATGTTACTGAAGTTGTTGGTGTGATTGCTGATAGCGTTTCTGGTAAAGATGTAGAAGTTAAACTTTCTCACTACTGGCCAGTTCGTATCCCTCGCCCAGTTAAGAAAAAATTACCACCACGTACCCAGATGCTTACTGGTCAACGTGTGATTGACACATTCTTCCCACTCGTTAAGGGTGGAACTGCAGCTATTCCTGGACCTTTCGGAGCTGGTAAAACTGTTACACAGCACCAGTTGGCGAAATGGTCTGAAGCTGAAGTTGTGGTTTATGTAGGTTGTGGAGAGCGTGGAAACGAAATGACTGACGTTCTTAAAGAATTCCCTGAGTTGATCGATCCAAAATCTGGAAAACCTCTCATGGATAGAACAGTTCTCATTGCGAACACATCTAACATGCCTGTGGCTGCTCGTGAAGCTTCTATTTATACAGGGATCACTCTTGCGGAATATTTCCGTGACCAAGGATACCACGTTGCTATCATGGCTGACTCTACTTCTCGTTGGGCGGAAGCTCTTCGTGAAATGGGTGGACGTCTTGAAGAAATGCCTGGTGAAGAAGGTTACCCAGCGTACCTCGGATCCAAATTGGCTACATTCTATGAAAGAGCAGGTATTGTTAACATTTTAGGTAAAGAAGAGAAAGTCGCATCCGTCTCCGTTATCGGTGCGGTGTCACCTCCAGGGGGAGACTTCTCCGAACCTGTGACTCAAAACACTCTTCGTGTTGCGAAAGTGTTCTGGGCTTTGAGTGCGTCTCTTGCGTACCAAAGACACTTCCCAGCTATTGACTGGTTACAAAGTTACTCTCAGTATGCACCTCAGTTGACAGAATATTGGAGAACTAATATTTCTGAAGATTGGGCAGAAATGAGAACACTCGGCATGCGTCTTCTTAAAGAAGAATCTGAATTGAAAGAGATCGTAAGACTTGTTGGTATTGATTCTTTGACAAGAGAGCAACGTCTTGTTCTTCACACTTCTAAGCAAATTAGAGAAGATTTCTTGCACCAAAACTCTTTCCATGATGTTGATACATATACACCAATCCAAAAACAACGTGCAATGTTGAGAGCAATCTTAACATTCTACCACAATGCTATGGAAGCTATTAAGCAAGGTGTTGAATTTGCGAAAATTGAAGCACTCCCATGTAATGCTAAGTTTGCTGATGTTAAGTATGTTCCTAATGATCAGTTTGAAGCATTCTTCAAATCTTTTGAAGATGAAATCAATAAAGAATTTTCAACAATAAGTACAGGAGGCAACAATGCTTAAAGAGTATCGTACCATTCGTGGGGTTGAAGGACCTCTTGTTATTGTCGAAAAAGTTGCCAACGTTAAGTACCAAGAACTTGTTGAAATCGAATTATCTGATGGCACACGTCGTACAGGTAAAGTTCTCGAAACTCAAACAGACCGTGCTTTAGTACAGGTGTTTGAAGGAACTTCTGGTGTTGACGTTCAAAACACAAAAGTTACATTCCTCGGAAAAACACAAACTGTTGCGGTTGCTCCAGATATGCTTGGTCGTGTTTTCGATGGTTCAGGTAAACCAAAAGATGGTGCTCCTGAATTGATCGCGGACAAGTACCTCGATATTAATGGTGCATCTATCAACCCATTCAGCCGTGACTATCCAGATGAATTTATTCAAACAGGTATTTCTTCTATCGACGGAATGAGTCCTCTCGTCCGTGGACAAAAATTACCTATTTTCTCCGGATCTGGTCTCCCACACTCCCAACTTGCTGCTCAAATTGCTCGTCAAGCTCGTACATTGAAAGATGGCGATAACTTTGCCGTAGTTTTTGCTGCTATGGGTGTGACTTATGAAGAAGCTGACTTCTTCATGGAAGATCTCAGAAAAACAGGTGCGATCGAACGTACAGTTATGTTCATCAACCTTGCTGACGACCCTTCCATTGAAAGAATCTCAACTCCTCGTATGGCATTGACCACAGCTGAGTATTTGGCGTTTGAGCATGACATGCATATCCTCGTTATCTTAACAGATATGACTAACTATGCTGAAGCTCTTCGTGAAATCTCCGCTGCTCGTAAAGAAGTTCCAGGACGTAGAGGTTACCCAGGTTACCTTTATACTGACCTTGCAACACTTTACGAAAGAGCTGGTAAAGTTAATGGCAGAAAAGGATCTGTAACAATGTTACCAATCCTCTCCATGCCTGAAGATGATAAAACTCACCCAATTCCTGACTTAACAGGATATATTACTGAAGGACAGATTATCCTTTCTAGAACATTACATTCTAAAGGTATCTACCCACCAGTGGACGTTCTTCCTTCCTTGTCTCGTCTTAGAGATAAGGGTATCGGTAAGGGCAAAACTCGTGAAGATCATGCTGACTTTGCAAACCAACTTTTCGCAGCTTATGCTCGCGGTAAAGAAGCAAAAGAACTTGAAGCAATTCTTGGTGAAGGTGCATTAACTGCAGATGATCAAAAATTTGCTGCTTTTGTTGATGGTTACGAGCGTAAGTTTGTCGCTCAAAGTGAGACCGAAAACCGTAACATTGTTGAAGAAACATTGGATATTGGTTACGAGCTCATGGCAAAATTACCTCTTGGAGAACTCAAACGTGTTCGTCAAGAGTACAAAGAAAAGTACCTTCAAAGTTACCTTGACAAAGCTGAGAAGTAGGAGGCTCCCATGATTCAAGCCAATCCGAATCGTATGGAGCTTCAAACCCAAAAGGCAAAACTTCGTACAGCAACCAGAGGTCATAAATTATTAAAAGATAAGCAAGATGCTTTGACAAAACTCTTCTTGGAGAAAGTTCACATTGTGAAAGAACTCAGAGAAAGCGTAGAAGCAGAGCTCAAACAAGCTTATACATATTTTATGATTGCTCGTAGTGTTATGGACGAAGCAACATCTTCCATGGTTTTTGAAGCCTCCAGTGCTGAAATTTCTTTGAAAGCTAATGTCATTAATACTCTTGGTGTTCGTTCACCTGAGTTTCAATTCAACCAAACAGGTTCTCTTCATGAGTATGGATTGATCGGTACTTCTGCAGAAGTTGACTCTGCTCTTGATCTTTTTTCTGGCGTGACTCAAAAATTAATTGATCTCGCTGAAATGGAGAAACTCGTTGAGCTTCTTGCCATTGAAATTGAAAAAACAAGACGCCGTGTGAATGCCTTGGAATATCGCCTCATTCCTCAGACCAAAGAAATTATTCGTTTTATCGTGATGAAACTCGATGAAATGGATCGTTCTAATTTGGCTCGTCTTATGAAAGTGAAGGATATTGTCCGAAAAGAAGCAAAATAAAAAAACCCCCATTATTGGGGGTTTTTTCTTTGTTCTTAGTTTGAAAAGAAAATCTTATAAATCATTTTGTATATTTTGTTTGATGGAGCGTAGGATTTGATCTTTGTGAGGATTGTTTGTACAATCAATACATCCCAAATAATTTTCTTGATAATAATCACGAATTAAATGATCGAGTTCTAAAAATTCATGATCTTCGACAAAATTACTCATGGTACACTCCTTTTGGTAGTAAGGATTTGATTTTATTTCTGGCTTGGTATAATCGATTTTTGATAGCAGTTTCTGTTGTGCCAGTGATTTCTGCAATCTCTTTGATCGAATACTGATCATAGTAATAAAGATCAATAGCTTCCTGCATTTCCCGAGTGAGAGAACCTATAGCTTTATCCAAGAACGCTTTATCTACAATATGTTGTTCTGTTTCATTATCAGATGCGATATTTTCAATCCCGTCACTATTTTCACCAAAAATAACCAAATGCTTTTTATCCCTATTACTCTTTTTCGACACTTTAAAAGAATAATGAAGGACAATACGATAAATATAAGTAGAAAATTTAGAATTTCTTTTGAAGCCCTTCAATCCTTTATAGATCAACAAAAAGGACTCATTGATAAGCGCTTCCATCTCCGAGGGTGAAGGCCGCACGATACGCCGAAGGATAGAGACAACCATCTTATAGTAGGACTCGTAGATGATTTCGAAGGCATCCGAATCACCATTTAGAGTCTTAGTGATAGCTTCAAATATCTCGTCTTCTGAATATACAGTTTTATTGATTGACATATTCAGCACCTCCGTTTAAAATATAACTAAGGACGCAATGTTAGTCAAATTATTCCATATTATTGAGGGGAAAGTCTTATGTCATATTTCTTGGATTTCGAGTTACCTGCAGAGTTAATAGCCACTCACCCTTCTCCTCATCGTGATGAGGATCGTTTTATGGTTTTTGAACAAGGCCAACTCCATCATGAATCATTTAAAAATATTTCTTGCTTTCTTTCTGAAGGAGATTTGATTATCTTCAATAATAGTAAGGTTTTTAAAGCACGTCTTAATATTATTTCTCGGAAAAGTAATCTTACATCTGAACTATTATTACTTGATCAAGAAAATGAGTATACTTGGACGGCAATGATTAAAAAGGCTCGTCGATTTAAAGTGGGTGATAGTTTTGAGCTTGTTGACGGGACAGAGGTTCAAACCGTAGAAATTCTCGAAGATGGACTACGTCGACTTCGCTTTGCAAAACCTTTTTCTGCTCTTGATGCTGATAAACTCGGTCAAGTACCACTTCCTCCTTATATTATTGATGAACGTAAAAAACGCGGAGAAGACCTCTATACCTCTGAAGATGAAGAACGGTATCAAACGATTTTTGCCAAGAATTATGGTTCTGTTGCTGCCCCCACAGCATCTTTACGGTTTTCAGATGAAGTTATAAACAATCTCAAATCCAAAGGAATTAGCTTCGATGAAGTAACTCTACACGTCGGGATGGGTACCTTTAAACCTATGGATAAAGATCCTGATGATTTCGCTATGCATCATGAGAAGTTCTCTATCTCCGCTCAAACAATTAAACATGTTTTAGAAGTGAAGAAAAATGGAGGGCGTATCATCGCTGCGGGTACCACAGTATGCCGAGTCTTAGAATCTATCGATTGGAGCAATCCTCCTCAAGTTGATACCCATGGATCTACCAATATCTTCATCAAGCCGGGTTATAAGTTTCAAGTGATAGACGCTTTGATCACTAATTTTCATCTTCCTCAATCGACATTACTATTATTAGTTCAAGCATTTATAGGAATTCAAAATACAAAATATATCTATGAAGAAGCTCTAGCTAAAGACTATCGTTTCTTTAGCTATGGTGATGGGATGCTTTTACTCCCTGAAAAAACTTCATTGTAAGGAGCTTTTATGTCTGGAAGTTGCTGTAACCAAAATTCAAGCGAGAAGAAAGAGCATTCTCACGATCATGATCACGATCACAGCTCCAATGGTAATCACTTTGATATTTTCATTGGGATTGTTGCTCTTCTTGGTGGGGGTCTTTTAGATCATTTTGTTCCTGCTTTTAAGCCATTTGATCTTGCTTGGTATGCTCTAGCTTACATTATTGTAACCTGGGTTGTCTTCAAAGAAACACTTGTCCTATTAAAAAATAAGGACTTTTTCAATGAATTAACCCTAATGATTTTAGCAACGGTCGGGGCTTTTTATATAGGTGAATATCCTGAAGGTCTTGGTGTGATGGTCTTCTATCGGGTTGGGGAATATTTTCAAGCTCTCGCTGTCCGAAAAACAAAAACAAATATCTCTGATCTCTTAGATATGCGTCCCGAAGTAGTTTCTTTGGTGACGGAGAACGGTCTAAAATCTGTGCATCCTCAAGAAGTCCGAATCGGCGACGTTATTGAAATTAAAGCTGGAGAACGAATTGCCTTAGATGGGGTGCTTTCTTCAGAAGAAACTTTTGTGGATAGTGTTGCATTGACAGGAGAATCCTTACCCCAACACATCTACAAGGGTCAAGAAATTCTTTCGGGGATGATTCCTGTGGATCATGTGATTAGAATTCAAATCAGCAAAAGCTATGAAAACTCAACTCTCTCTCGTATTTTGGATTTGGTTCAAGAATCTTCCAAAAACAAAGCCCCTGCTGAGGAGTTGATTCGACGACTCGCGCGCTACTACACGCCTACGGTTTTTTTCGCAGCTCTTTTGCTCGTGACAGTGCCTTTCTTCCTTGATCCAAATTATGTCTTCAATGATTGGCTTTATCGCTCTTTGGTCTTTCTCGTAATCTCTTGTCCTTGTGCCTTTGTCATTAGTATTCCTTTGACTTTCTTCTCTGGTATCGGTGTTGCGGCAAGAAATGGACTTCTATTCAAAGGTGGAAATTATCTTGATATGGTTGCCTCTGTGAAGATGATTTTGACGGATAAAACAGGAACAATGACAAAAGGGAAACTTTCACTCCAAAAAATTAACACCGATATGGATCAACAAAAATTCTTGAGTTACCTTGCTTCTTTAGAACAAAAAAGTAACCATCCTATTGCCAAATCTATTTTAACTTATGCGGAAGAACATAAGGTCGAGTTTCTTGATCTTGATAATGTTCAAGAAATTATGGGGCGAGGGATACTCGGCACATACAACGGTCAGGAGATTCTTGCTGGGACATATCTCTTTTTGAAAGAACGTCAAGTCACAAAACTCGCTGAACAAGATTCTTATGACGTTATAGCTACGCCGATATTTGTTGCTGTGAACGGTGAATTTGCTGGCTATGTTGAAGTCTTAGATGAAGTTCGTGAAACAGCGAAGGAATTTGTTGCCAATTGTCATAAACTGGGAATTCGTGTTGCAATGTTGTCCGGTGATAGAAAGAAAATTGTCGAGCACACCGCAAAAGATCTAGGGATTGATGAATTTTATGGTGAGCTTCTTCCTGATCAAAAAATTGAAACAGCCTTCAAGATTAAAGAAAAAAATGAAAAGCAAATAACAGCCTTTCTAGGTGATGGACTCAACGATGCTCCTATCTTGGCGATCAGTGATCTTGGAGTGGCGATGGGTGGATTTGGGAGTGAGCTTGCTATCGAAACAGCTGATCTTGTAATCCAAAATGATGACCCTATGAAACTTATTAAAGCAATCGAAATTTCTAAAGCTACCTCCGCTGTTGCATGGCAGAATATCATTTTTGCCTTACTTGTCAAGTTAATATTTTTAACTTTAGGCGCCTTTGGGCTTACTTCTATGTGGATGGCGGTATTCTCTGATGTTGGTGTTTCTACTATTGCTGTATTAAATGCTCTCAGACTTCAATATCATAAATAATTTATTCAATCAAAAAAAAGGAAGCGTTATGCTTCCTTTTTTGTTTATTCTTCAAATAATTCTTCATCGATATTAAGTAAGGATAATAATTCTTCAGAAGAAAATCGTTCGAAATGAGGATTTTCTTGAATAATATTATCGAATAAAAACTCTTTTTTTCGTTGTAGATTGTAAATCTTCTCTTCGATAGTACCTTTTGTCATCAAACGATAAACATTGACTACTTTATCTTGTCCGATACGGTGAGCTCTATCGATAGCTTGATTTTCCACAGAAGGATTCCACCAAGGATCAAATAAAATAACCGTGTCCGCACCAGTCAGGTTCAAACCAACACCACCAGCTTTAAGAGAAATCAAGAACACAGGTGTCGTGCCATTATTAAAGGTGTCACACAGCTCCACGCGATTTGGTGTTTTTCCATCGATGTATAAATATTCAATATCTTGTTTTTGGAGTTCTTTTTTGATGATGGAGAGCATCGAAACAAATTGACTAAAAATCAATACACGATGTCCTGAGCTAAATGCTTCATCTAAAATCTCTAATAAGACTGTTATTTTTGAAGAGAATTCCTCGGAGTTTTCAGAGAGTAGTTCTTGATATACAAGACCTGGGTGCAAGGCAATCTGACGGAGACTTGTCAACACAGATAAAAAGTCAATACGGCTTTGATTGAAACCTTTTGTCTCAACAATATTCATAAAATTCGTTCGAACTTGCGAGAGCGTATCGAGATACAGTGTTTTTTGTTTGTTTGTGAGCTCTGTGATGAGTGTCTGTTCGATCTTTGATGGCAACTCTTTATAAGTGTTTGCTTTGGTACGACGAATGACAAAAAGACTGGTCATTTGCTTAAGACGAGTGAGAATCTCTTTTCTTTTATCAGTATCAAAATTCTTGAGAGGGTCTTCAAAATTCTTTTGAAAGTGCTTGTGTGTTCCAAGAAATCCAGGCATTACAAAATCAAAAATAGACCACAGATCAGCAATATTATTCTCAAGAGGTGTGCCACTCACAGCAATCCGTGTGCGAGCATTGATGTTCTTGACATTTTTAGAACGCTGAGCGTTTTTGTTTTTGATTTGTTGAGCCTCATCAATAATAACAAAATCAAATCCTAACTTTTCGTACAAATCTTTGTCAGAGCTTAAAGTATTATAAGATGTAATAATAATATCATAATCGTTGATTGCATCAATTTTTTTGCTACGGACTTCACGAGTTCCCTTAACGATCAAGGTCTTGAAACGATCCGGGTAGAATTTATCAATTTCAGCTTTCCAGTTCAAGGTCAAGGCACTAGGCGTCACAATGAGTGCTTTTCCATTATTTTTTAGATAGATATCAAGCAAGGTGAGGATTTGTAAAGTCTTACCAAGACCCATTTCATCAGCAAGTACAGAACCAAAACCAAACTCATGTAATAAGCCCAAACGCTTCACGCCATTTTTTTGATAGTCGCGTAGCGTAGTCTCAGCAAACTCACTGAGAGCGATCTCAGGAGTGATGTTGTCAGTGATGAAATTTTTTAAACTACTCCATTCACCAGGGATTGTTGCATTGGGGTACATTGATAAAAGCCAAGGAAGAAATGCTGCTTGAATTTCTAATTTATGGTCGCCACGGACTTTACTGATTTCAAGAAGCTTAGCAATCGGATCAATCTCATCATCTGAGATCGTAATCAGAGAGTCGTCTTTTTCAATAAAACCATGCTTGATAATGTGTGCAAGATCTTCCAAAGTAAGTTTAATAGCATGGTGGTCGAATTCAAAATCAATAGATAACCAATCCATATTACCAAATAGCGTCGTACTAGAAGTACTTTTGATAGCGACGGATGGACTTTTTGTTTCGAGGAAGAAACGAAGTTGTTTTTTGTTATTTGCTTTATAGAGTAATACGTCATCCATAACTTTTGGTAAAAAGCCTTCAAAAAGATTGCTTTTGTCGCTCGTTATGATTTTGTTGTCTGCAATCTCCCCTAAAAGCGTATAAAAATTACGGAAACTAGTCGTTACAATATGCTGAAGCTTCTCACGAACAGGGTGATTCTCATCAATCAAAAGGACGGCATTGTGTTTTTCATTCATTAAGGTCAGGGACTGATTTTTTTTGAGAAGTTGTTGTGTTTTTTCAAGGGGCAAAGCAAATCGTACAGCTTTTTTATCAATTTCCGCTTCAACAAAAAGCTCAAGTTCATATTTTTGTGCATGATAATTAAATTCAAACACAGGAACCATCGTTTCTGATTTGACAATTTTTGGTGTGGAAATAAGCGAAGAAAAATAAGAATTTTCTGTGTGAATTTGATTCATTAAAAAAGAAACATCTTGTACAGGGAGAAATGCATGATTATTCTCAAAAAGAGATTCAAGAGTTTGCCGACTTAGTGGTGAATCAATAGTTCCAATTTGTTCCCCAAAAATAGCATAAGGAAATGCTCCTGGAAACAAAAAGGAAATATCCTTGCTTTTGAAGCTGATACTAGAATCAACGATATGTAAAATATACTTCGGAGAAAAAGACTTTTTCGCAAGTGATAGAGACGAAATATCAATATTCGCCTGAGGAATTGAGAAAGAGGTAGGCACCGTGCCGAAAAATTGTAAAATATCCGAACTAAATGGCGCAGAGACGAGAAGAGAAGATTTGTTTTTTTCATTGGCACAGAGTTTGTACCAATAATCAAGAAAGGAACGTTCGGAGAAACTAAGTTTATCAGCAAAACTCAAGAAAGAAGGTTGTGCACTATGTAGTTCTTTGCTGATTTCATCAGATGTGTGGAGGGTAAGGAGAAGTTCTTTAATCAGACGATTGGTCGTTTTTGCGGTGATTTCTAAAGAAAAATAATTCATGCCGACCTCCTGCCTTTTATATATTAAAGTATAACAAAATTTCTTATTTTTTGCAATAATAGGAAATACGCAATATTCTTCTTGATAAGATTGATTTTTATGTATATTTTGTTATAATAAAGAATAATACTATAAATATGAGGTACTCCATGGATATGCAAGAAAAAGTTGTGAAATTATTTATTGAAATGGCAAAAATTTCTTCCCCAAGTTTTGAAGAAAAACCAATTTTTGATTATGTAGAAAAACATTTGTCCGGTAAAAAAATTGAAGTGAAGCGTTTGCCTTATTTCTCTGAAAAATTCCAAAAAGAAACAGAAAATATGTTGCTTAGAATACCTGCGACAGATCCTTCTAAAAAGGGATTGTTCTTTGATGCACACGCAGATACGGTAAATCCTTGTGAAAATGTCATGCCTGTGATTGACGGAGATATTATTAGATCTTCTGGAAATAGCATTCTTGGAGCTGATGACAAATGTGGAATCGCAAGTATGCTTGTGGCAATTGATGAAATCTTAGAAAACAATCTCCCTCATGGTGATCTTTTATTTATTATTTCTTCTGCAGAAGAGGTTGGTTTGATAGGAGCTCAATTCATCCCTCAAGATGAATTCAAAAATCTTGCTTACGGTATTATTTTAGATTCTGGTGGGCCTGTCGGAAAGATCAATCTTAAAGCTCCTTATCATTACGAGTATGTCATCACCATCACAGGCAAGGCTGCTCACGCGGGTGTTGCGCCTGAAAAAGGTGTTAATGCTATCAAAGCCGCTGGGCACGTTATTGTTGATCTACCATCAGGACGTATCGCGAGTGATACCGTATGTAACGTTGGTCTCATCAATGGTGGCTCAGGGCGTAATGTTGTTCCTGAAGAAGTGAAAATTGTTGGGGAAGTTCGTTCTATTATTGATGCTCAATGTCAACCTCTTCTTGAACAAGTCAAAACAGCCGTAGCCACTCATAAAGATAAAGCTGTCGATATCCAATGTCAAATCAGTCTATCTAATGTGGGCTATGACTTTAATGAAGATTCTCCATTGATCCAATTTGTCACCAAAGGGCTTTCTGAAATTGGTATTAAGGCTCGTTACGAGGAATCTTGTGGCGGAACAAACGCTAATATCTACTCCACAAACAATATCGATTGTACCGTGATCAGCGTTGGGATGGAAGAAATTCATAGCGTGAAAGAATTTATCAGAATTCAAGATCTTGTAGATACAACAAAACTTGTTCTCCAACTTATCAAACAATCCTAATCAAAAAACTCCCTAGAAATAGGGAGTTTTTATTTTTTTTATTTATCTTCGTTGGAAGATTCATCTTTTTGGATCTGAGGATCTTCGGATTTTTCTTCATTGTCAAGTTCATCGATACTATTTAATATTTCGTCCAAATCAAAATCTTCTACAACAATCGTCTGAGATAAGCTATCATGGAGGCGTTGTTTGAAGAGAGGGTTTGTGGTGATAAGGAAGGGTAGTCCCCACGCCATTTCCCCAACTTTCATCGCGATCACTCTTGTAATAGTAGAAATTACAGGCGGTCTGATACCAATAGGAGATATCACCCTAATCTTCAATAGCATTGCGCCTATTGTTTGACCTGATCCCATCCACATTAAGAAGAAATACATAAAAGATAGAATTTGGGAGAGGAGAAAAATTGAGCGAGAATATTTATTTTGGATGATTTGAGCAAGGTAAAACATGGATTGTCTTTCTGTGCCAAGTTGTTCTAGCTCAGAAGAAGTGAAAAATGCAGAAAGATTTTCTGTGATTGCCGAAGTATCTGTCAAATTATTAATACTATTAATTAATTCTACAAATTCATTTCCATAAATACCCAAAATAAATGCAACCAAAAGCACGAATAAAAATAGTTGGTCGACAAAGTAGGATAAGAGGCGTTTCCACCAAGGGGCGAGCTTCAGAGCTTGTACTTTTTTGATCACGATAGGACTCCAAGAAGGTATTTTTGTTTCTCACAAAGCAAGATTACTAATTATAAGAAATCTTTTCATAAAAATCAAGAATAAAAGATCTAAATAACTGCTATACTACGTGTGTATAGTTTGAAATATTTTTAAATATTATTTATAATGTAATATCATGTGAATATTATGTTTGCAGAAATTTTTGCACCGAAAAGGATGTCAAGTAGTTATTATGGAGATTTTTATCCCTCTTCTTTCCCTTCTCTTTTTTACAGGATTGTTGTTTTATTTTAGACATACGGATGCCCGTAATATTTCCGTGCAGTCACTTCAAAATTTCCTCAAGGATTCTGAGCGTCGTGTTGAAGCGATGCTTCGTCAAAAAGAAAAAGAATTTCATGATAAAATGATTTCTTCTGATATTGCGATGGAGAGGATGAATCGTTTGGCACAAATGCTCCAAGAAAAGGTCAAAGAATTTGATCATGATATGGCTCAAGGTCAAGATATCTTGCAAGCACTTCGTAACGAGATTGCTGGGATACAAACTGAATTATCCACTTATAAACAGATCAGTGCCGAATTTAAAGATGCAGAAGAAAAGATTGGGACGATTCTTGAGATGAAAGAACAATCTAAAGAAGTCGCCAAAACCGTACAAGACCTCAGAGATACAGTGAATTTATTTGAATCAGATTATCGTATGTTCACAAATAGTCTTCAAGAAAAGAGCAGGGCTGAGCTTGCTTCTTTCCATGACGTTCTTCAAGAAGACCTCAATAAATACCTCCTCAATGCTCGTGAACAAATGTCTAATAAAGATAATGAAATTAGTGTCAAAATTAATGAGCTTGGTGGCGCATCTGATGAAATCGCAAAACGTATCAAAGAATTTAAAGAATATATCGAAATAAATCTGGAAACATTGAAAGATAAATACGATAGTGACCTTGAACTTGCAAAGACTATTGCACATACAAATCTCGAAGATGTTTTTGATATGTGGAACAAATTAAAAGAAGAAACTCAGCTCTCCAAAGAAACAATGGAACAAGCTATCTTCGAAAAAGAACAATTCTTTCGAGAGGCTGAGTCAGCTTTACTTGGTCGTATCGATGAGTCGGTGGATAAAGTCCAAGTTATGGTTTCTGATTCAGAAGCGAAGTTTGAGCATTTGATTGGGGAACGCACCCAAGGGGTCGACTCACATGTTAATGATGCCCTCTTCCAATTATCACAACGAGTTGAAACCACAAAAGAACGTCTCGAACAAGAACTCCAAGATCAAATTGAAAATATTAAAGCCGAATTGACCCGTACTTCAACCGCTTTCATGGAACAAGAATCTATGATGGAAGAACGTTTTAAGGCTCTTAATACAAAAACGACAGAATACCTTGCTCATGAAGAAGATAAATTCCAAGATAGTATCAACTCTCTTCGTGATGTCGTGAATAACACTAATGCAGATGCGACCAATATCCTTGCCGAATTTAGAAGTAACCTTGAAGAAAAAATTAATGAAAATCTTGAGTTGGTGGAAAGAAACTTCCGTGAAGCAAATCAAGAACGCCTCCAACGTAGTATTGAAGAAGTTACACATGTTCTTGAACGCGAATATCGTGACCAATTTCAGCAGACTATCCAAGAAATGTCTCTCGATGCGGAACGTTTGCAGCAATCTGTCGCTGAAAAACAGGCTTATGTTGATCTTCTCGAGCAACGCTTCCAAGAAATTAACGAAAACTTTGATATTGAAAAGAATAAAATTGTGCAAATGGTTCAAGAAGTTGAGCGTGATAAAGATAGGGCATTGTCTGCTGCATCTGAATCGATTAAACTTCACTTACAATCTCTCAGTAATGATTTGAAAATTATGATGGGAGACCTGTTTGATAGAGAGCGTGCCGAATTCCAAAACGAATCATCAATTTGGAAAGAACGATACGAAGAAACAATAGGTCATGCACGTGAAGTCTTTAATCGTGAGCGAACAGCATTCCATAATGATTCTGAAATGTGGAAAGAGCGTTATGAAGAAAGTCTTGGTGAGGCTAGAGATACCTTTAATATTATCAAGAGTGAAATTAGTAACGTGGAGCATCTACTAGAGAGTGTTAAAGACAGTTCTTTGAGTAAGCTTCGCGATGAATCTGAACGTTTGATTCAGGAATCTTCACGTCGCATGGATGACTTTAAACAGTATTCTGCTGACCACATTCGGGGATGTCGTGATGATATTCAACATCAGCTAACGCTCGCTCGTCAAGAAATGACCAACCTAAAAGAAGAGCTTTGGAAGCAGGAAAAAGATGTTCGCGATATTGCTCAAAAGGATTTGGATCGTTTGTCTGCACGAATCAAAGAAGCCGACAAACAACTCGCTTCCTTCTATAAAAAATCTGAAAAATTGGATAAGGCCGATGAGCTTATCCATAGTTTACAAAAAAGTTCTAATGAAGTAACTGCATTGAGAAAAGATGTTGATGATTTGATGAATAACCTCAAAAATTCCTTTTATGAGGGTAGGGAAGTTCTTCAAAATATCGACGCGTCTCGAAATACACTCGAGGTGCAGGTGCAGGCCTTAAATCTTCAAACCGAAGAAGCTGAACGCACACGTGAACATCTTATCAACTCTATCAATGATGTTAAAGCTGTTGGTAGTGTGTTTGAACAGTTAGAAGCCGAAAAAGATAAAGCCAAAGAATTGGAAGATCTCTTATTGAAGAATCTTTCTACTTTTAATGATCTGCAGGATTCGTTAGGTTTACTTGAGCAACGGAAAGATCTTGTTGATCAAATTATGAGCCGTATCGAAATGACAGATAATGGAATTTCCACTTTATCTAATTCGACAGAAGCACTTGTTTCCAAAATTGAAGAGATTTCTTTATTTTCGGATCAATTGCAGGGTAATTTTGCGTCTCTCCAATCAGAAATGAAAATTCTTGCGGGGGATCAAAACACCCTCCAGACCGCAGTTTCTCGTTTTAATGAGCTTGATCATATGATTGTTCATATTGATGCAGAAATGAAACGTCTCGATAAGATGCGTGAGTGGATTGCGAAAGCTATGAATAATGTCGAAAAAACAGGAGCCAATCTTGGAATTCCTCGTCAAAATCAAGATGATGGCGAAGAAGAACAAAATATCAAAAATATTCTCAGACTCCATGAACAAAAATGGAGTGTCGCCGATATTTCTAAAAATCTTAAAATCACCCCAGCGTATGTCGAGTTGATTCTCGAACGCTATCAAAAGTAGGAGTCACCATGTTTGATATTAATCGTTTGAACGAATCAGTGGAGTCAGTCAAAGAATTGTTAGCTGATCGTGCTGATCTTGCACAAATTGACAAAGCTATTGAATTAAATCAATCCCGTAAAGCAGCACAATTACAAGCTGATGAGCTTCGGAATCAACGTAATTCTCTTTCGAAAGAAATAGGGGTGAAAAAATCTTCTGGCGACCACGCTGGAGCAGAGTCTTTATTAAAACAAGCGGACGAAATTAAAGAAAAAATGGCAACTCTTGAAGCCGCTCAAACAGAGTCCGAACAAGAATTGCAAAGCGTGATGGAGCGTATTCCCAATATTCCAATGGAAGAAGTTCCTGCAGGTGCAGATGAAGCTACCAATGTCGAAATCAAAAAATATGGCACACCGACAGAATTTTCTTTTGAGCCACTTTCTCACATCGATCTTTTAAGTAATCTCAAGATCTGGGAGCCAGAACGTGCGACAAATATTTCTGGTCGTGGTTTTCCTGTGCTTCGTGGTGCTGCAGCTCGTTTGGAAATGGCGTTGATCAATTTTATGCTTGATCATAATATCGAAGCTGGCGCTGAGCAAATTTGGGTGCCATTTGCAATTGCAGATAGAGCATTACATGGTACAGGTCAGTTGCCAAAATTTGAAGAAGATCTCTTTAAAATTGCAGATTCTGATTTGTATCTCAATCCGACTGCCGAAGTTGCTTTAACTAATATGTATCGTGAAGAAATTGTCGACGAATCCCTTTTGCCTTCCCGTTTCACAGCTTATTCACCTTCTTTCCGAAAAGAAGCAGGAAGCTATGGAAAGGACACCAAAGGCTTGATCCGTGTCCACCAATTTAACAAAGTAGAGCTTGTAACGATTTGTAAACCAGAAGAATCCGAAGCAGAGCATCAGCGTATGCTTGAGACTTCGGAAAAAATTCTTCAAAAACTTGGATTGCCTTATCGTGTGATGATCCTCAGTAGAGGCGATATGGGCTTCTCTGCTGCAAAAACCTATGATATCGAGGTCTGGTTACCATCCTTTGGGGCTTATCGTGAGATTGCTTCTGTATCCAATTGTATGGATTTCCAAGCACGTCGTGCTGATATGCGTTACCGCCCAGAAGGCTCTAAGAAAACGGAGTTCGTGCATACACTCAATGGATCCGCTCTGGCTGTGGGACGTACTTTGGTGGCAGTCCTCGAAAATTACCAGCAAGCTGATGGTTCTATTGTCGTTCCAGAGGCATTACGTCCGTACTTAAAACAAGATATTATTAAATAAATCAGCCCTGTTTACCGATTATTAAGTACTCAAATTTTATAATACGGGGATACCTTATGAGATGTTTTGCGCTTTTGCTTTTATTTGCTGTGCAGAGCTATGCTCAATCTTCTTTACCTGAAGATTATGTGCCTAGTTTGTTCTCTTCTATGTCCAATACCACTACTGCACCAATTGCAGAACCACCATCTTTAAGGGAATTGCCTTCTTTAGATGTGATTTCCAGTATTATCAATGCAACGAATACTTTAGATGATATCAGATCTCAATTCGATACCTCTTTGATTCCTTATGAGGGTGCACAGGAATTTGCTCCCTCTGATGAATATATTGGCGTGTGGTCCAGGTTTTCGACCGAAAATACAAAATTATTTGATATTCCTGCCTTAAATGAAGAAGTACTGGTTATTGAAGCGAATGGTCGTGTTCTCTGGCTCCAAAATATTAAGACAAAAATAACTCTTGAGTCAAGAACTCAGCGCATGATGATTGCGACACAATATAATTTATTTGGTTATGATTTTATAGTGTTTCATTATGCCGATCAAGACCCTCGAGCACAAAAAATTCGCGATAAACAAGGTTATTTTGTGCGTTATATTGAAGCTCAAAATTATGTCCAAATGTCTCGAAGCCCAAACTTTGAAACGGAAAAGAGCTTTTTTTGGAAACACTTTCCTGTAAAAAACGCACCTCAACCTGTTGCTGAAACTAACCTTGAAGAATCACTGGATGGAGGAAGTTATGAGTATCAGTAAATATATTTTTTCATTAACTTTCCTCGTTTTTTCAGTTTCTATGACTCAGGTGATGGCACAGGAAAATGTTACCCATGCTTCATTGATTGGAGCTTGGTCATACTTTCATGTAACAAAGGATCTTTTCTCTGAACAAAAAATTGTCGCAACAGAGCAAAAGTTCATCTTTAGGGATGCTCAAAATGTTACAATGATGGTTTCTTCGGAAGAATCTGAGGTAATACAAGATACGGCTTATCAACTGAAGTATAGTTTAACAGTACATGATACTGCAATGTATCTTACTCTATTTACTCCTGAAAGTCAAAAGACAATAGGTGCTTACGTGAGAATGCCTATGCCTGGGATGCTGGAGATGGCTGCTGATCCAAATTTCACCTCACAAAAACAACTATATAAAAAGGTTTCCATTCCTATTCCAGCTCATGCTCCTCAAACAAGAATTCGTAAGTAATATTTAAATCAAAAAACACCCTTTTTAGGGTGTTTTTATTTTGAGTTTTTATTCTGTAAGATAGGTGTTGGATTTAACGTAATCATGAGACAGATCACAAGTCCATAATTGAGCATCATGTGATCCCTTTTGGAGATCTATCTCTATTAGACATTCAACTTGAGCCATTTGACTCTTTGCTATGGCGTAATTTGGGAGGTTTGCTGCACCATTTTCAAAAAGCGCATATCCATTAAATTTAATTTGAATAGATTCCAGATCAAAATCCGTATTACTATAAGAAATTACGTTAAGGATACGTTGCCATGCTGGTATTTGACCATGGAAGGCTGTTTTCACTTGATATGACTCAGCAATTTTACGTACTGCATTTTCTGCATCTTCAGGAGAAGCTGCGTTTTTGACATTGAGATTGATTAGTTTTGTGATACCAAGTCCTTGACGAATCAAAATCTTTGTTGCCTCTGTAAGAATTTGTTTCAAAACTTCTAAGAAAGTAGCATAACGCGGATCGTTTTTGTCGGAAATGATAGGGTTTTTTGCCATTCCATTAGCGAGGAAAAATACACTGTCATTAGGGCTAAGATCATTATCAATAGACATACGATTTAAAGAAATACCAATCGCCTCAGCTAGTGCCTCTTGTAGAAGGTTCTTCTCGATACAAATATCAGATGTGATCACTGTAATTAATGTTCCTTGCATGGTTTCAAGCCATGGTTTTACCATAGTTGTACCCTTTGCTGTAACACCAATTCTCACAGGAATCCCATCTAAAGAAAACCCACAAGCAAGATTTTTTTGACGATTTTCAGCAGTCATGATACCAGCTGCAAAATGTTTTACGTTATTTTCTGTTCGAATAACAGTAGAGAGTCTTTCGATTCCGTATTTAATACGTACCATATCAATAGGCACACCGATTACTCCTGTTGAAGCAACCAAACATTCTCCGGACATGAGGTGTAACTTTTCTTCAGTTACTTTCATCATTTCACGAGCATTTTCAATTCCTTGTTGCCCTGTGAGACAATTTGCGTTACCACTGTTAATTAATAAGGCACGACATGTGTTGCTAACACGTTCTTTGTCGACACTAATGTGTGCCCCTTGGATTTTGTTTTTTGTGAAAGCCATGGCTGTGGTGCATGGTTCTTGACTTAGAAGTAAGGAAATATCCTTTGAGCCTCCGTGTTTTAATCCACAAGAAACCCCTGTTGCTTTAAAGCCAATAGGAGCGACCACTCCATCTTCAAGATATGATAATTCTACCATTTTTTACCCCGTGATATTAATTATTTGAAAGTTTTTCGCGAACTAAAAGATCAATCTCTTTTAATTTCACTTCGTCGGATTCAAGTAATTGAATTACATTATCGCGACCTTGACCAATACGGTCTTCGCCTTGGAAGTACCAAGAACCTTTACGTTCAATTACTCCAAGTTCTGTTGCAGCATCCACGATACAAGCAATTTTTGAGATCCCTTTACCAAAACGGATTTCAAACATAGCATTTTTGTGAGGTGGAGCCATTTTATTTTTGATAACTTTTGCGACGACGAGATTTCCGTAGACTTCATCACCTCGTTTTAGCTGTTCTTTTCTTCTGATTTCAATACGGACGGAAGAGTAGAATTTGAGAGCCATACCACCTGTCGTTGTTTCAGGACTTCCGTAGATGACACCAATCTTCATACGAATTTGGTTGATAAAGACGATGGCACATTTTGCTTTACTTACGATGTGGGTTAATTTTCTGAGAGCCTGACTCATCAAACGAGCCTGCATACCCATCACTGAGTCACCCATATTTCCTTCGATTTCGTTCTTAGGAACAAGTGCAGCCACGGAGTCAATAACGATCAACTCCACAGCACCACTTCTCACGAGGGCTTCTGCGATTTCGAGGGCTTGTTCTCCGTTATCAGGTTGGGAAATCAAGAGATTTTCAATATCCACACCAATGCTACGAGCATATTCTGCATCGAGAGCGTGTTCTGCGTCGATGAAGGCACAAGTGGATCCTTGCTTTTGAGCTTCGGCGATCAAGCTGAGGGTCAAAGTGGTTTTACCAGAAGCCTCAGGCCCGTAGATCTCTGTAATTCTTCCGTAAGGCACACCACCAACTCCAAGAGCAAGATCCAAAGTCAAGGCACCAGTCGGGATGACAGGCACCGCTTCAACTTCTTTGCTGCCGAGCCACATCATAGATCCTTTCCCGAATTGTTTTTCGAGTTGGTTGATGGTAGCTTCGAGAGCTTTTCTTTTTTCATCAGATATTGGGGTTGCTTTTGCAGCTTTTGCTTCTTTTTTTGGTGTTGGTTCTGCCGCAGCAGCTTCAACTTGTTCTAAATTCTTTTCTTCGCTCACGTAGATGCTCCTAAAATTTGTATGATATTTTCATAGTGTATTATAATTTAATTTCTAAAAAAGTACAAGGATTTTACACTTTCTTCTTTAAAAAGAATCTTTTTCTGATAAATTATTTATTGTACAAGGTGTAAATATCTTGCAGAATTTCGTTTTTTTCGTTATAATAATAGTGTTTATACTTAGGGAGGAATCATGAAACGTTTGTCACTTCTTTCAGTGGTGCTTTTAATGATACCAGCGATCGTTTCTGCACAAGCTATCAGCGTATTCAACGCAAATTCTGTTGCGGATATTATCGAAAAGAAATCAGCTTCTTATAAGAGTTTTAAAGCAAACTTTGTCTATCAAAAAGATAAAAGGTCTTACACGGGTGTAATGACTTATATCGCTCCAAATAAATTTGTTATGGAATTTAAAAAAACCAACACAGGCGATAATAAAAAAATCGTTTCTGACGGGAATTTTATTTGGATTCAAGAGGGTACAATTATTGCTCGTCAAAAACTCGGTAAAGAAACCACGGTTACATCGTGGAATATTCGTCGTCTTCGCAGACAATATATTGTAACAGCACCTAAAACAGGACTTGAGATTATGTATGGAAAAATTCCTGCTTATCAATTGAATTTTGAACCAAAATGGAATACTACAAGTTTTCGTGGTGTGGAATTGATTTCTGATAAAAATGGCTTGATCTACCGTATAAAAGCGACTTCACGTGTTGGTGTTACGACGACATTATCTCTAACTTATATCGAATTTAATAAAAACTACGATTCTAAAATTTTTGTCATCGAGACTTCTGAAGATAGTCAAATCTATGATAATATTTTCGACTAGGTGATTTATGAGAAATATTTATTTGTTACTCATCTTGTTTATGACAAGCTCTTGTGCGATTGAAGGGGAAATTTATCGTCTTCAAACAAGGATGAGTCACTGGAATAAACTACTTAACGAGTCAGAATTACAACTTTTCGCAGAAAATCAAACTAATGAACTTGGTACTATTTTAGATCAAAAAGAAGCTGATCCTGAATTTGCTCAAAAACTTCGTCAACTGCGTGTGAATGAAGCAATCATGAGCTTTGATGGTGTGCAGACTGCACATTTCTTTTATCATACGTTGCTAAAAGATTTGGTGAAATTTTCTTATGAAGAATTTATGACATCTTTGTCTACGGAAGAACAGATTTTGTTCATGACTCAAACTAATTACAGTGATGAGAGTTTTTCTTCTTCCATAAAAATTATAAATAATACAAAAAATTATGGCATGAAAGACTTTACAAGAGAACAGGTGCTGGCTTATTATCGTCACGTTTCCATGCCTCAGGTGATGCATGTCTTGACATACGATATTTTGGCATTTATTGCGAAGTATCAACTTTTGGATTTATTTCTTGCTGGTAATATTGATGCAGTTTCAGGGCTTTTTAAGTTTCTTGAAGATGCTCAACGCTCTACCAAAATTTCTTTGAGAAAACAAGCTGAACAAGATCTCAAAATTTGGAAAGACCTCAAAACCCGCTCTTTCCTTAAGGTCTCTGATGTAGAATTTCTTGGCTTACTTGCTTCTGTAATCTTACCAGAAATGGATCAAGAAGCCCGCAACCTCACGATTGCAAACCTCAAAACACGATTTAAGGAACAACAATAATGGCAATTACTGCACAAATGCAAACACTTATTGACGAAATTACTAAAGAATGTGAACGTCTCACTATGGATAACATCGAATTTTATGATGTTCAAGGCCGTAGTCCTCTTACGGATCTAGTTATTGTCGCTACCGCAACACATATTTTACAGCTCGAAGCCGCTCGTCGCACTTTATCAATGATCGTTAAACAAGCTGGCTATCCTGTCCAAAATCCTACAGAAGATTATTCCGAGGGATGGTTGGTGATGGATTGTGTGGATCTCGTGATTCATATTTTGGTTGAAGAAAAACGTGCCTTTTATGACTTAGATGGATTGATGAAATCTGTTAAACGTCCAAGCGAGGATCAATCCGACCTCGAAACTGATCAAGAACCAACTGAAACGGAACTTGAAGAAATCTTAGCAAATCTTACACCAGAAGAATTAGAAGAATTTCTTGCTCAAGCTGATGAAGACGAAGAAGAAATTTAATTTCAAAATAAAAAAGAAAAGATAAGTGCTAAAATGCTTATCTTTTCTTTAGTTAGATAGAGGAACAAAATGATTGTGACCATTGATGGGCCAGCAGGAGCTGGAAAAAGTTCAATTTCAAAAAAAGTAGCCGAATTGTTAAACATGGAAGTGCTTGATACGGGTGCTATGTACCGATCTTTTGCCTACATGATGAAAAAAGATAATATTACTTTTGAAGATGCTGCTTTTGATCAATTGCTCCAAGATTTTACTATTTCTTTTGAAAATAGACGTATCATTGCGATGGGTCAAGATGTTACCGATCTTATCAGAACTCCAGAGATGGATATTTTTACATCCAAAGTCGTAAGTGTTCATCCTCTTGTACGTGAAAAAATGTACGAATTGCAGCGTTCTCTTGCGCAAAACATAAATGTCGTTGCCGAAGGGCGTGATATAGGTTCTAATGTATTCCCTAAAGCTGAGGTTAAGATTTATTTGGATGCCTCTGTGAAAGTACGTGCACAAAGACGTTTTCTTGAGTTACAGGCTCGAGGTGTCGATAAAGATTTAGCTGATCTCGAAAATGAGATTGTGTTACGAGATCACGAAGATATGAATCGTGATATAAGTCCTTTAGTATTGCCTGAAAATGGGATTGTGATTGATACTTCGAACCTCACAAAGGAAGAAGTTATCGCTCGTATCGTTGAAATTGTTAACGAAAAAAATAAATAAAAATAAATTTCAAGCACTATATTATTTCGTTGCATAGGAGTTTTTCATGCGAAGCAAATTTACCCACTTATTCGTTAGTGTTTTATTGTTTTTTGGGATTTCATCTTTAAATGCGGTGGAGTATACTTTTTATCATGATGAAGTTTTCAGCGCTCTTGTCAAAGCCTACCCAGGTGTTGTCAAGATAATTCCAGAAAGTGAAAACAAACATCCTGACCCTGCTATTGTTGTTCGGAACACTGTATTTTACTGGGTTAATGGGCGTTTGCTCCCTGAACATGAGAGATCTAATTGGAATAATTATGGTGTCAATGCTTTTTATAGTTATGCTCGTGAAATTCCAGATCCACGAAGTTATAGTCAATTAGAACTTGCTGAGATTCGTAAAAAATCCTCAAAAGTTTATCGTAAAAATCGAAAATCGGCGCATCATTTGTTTTATGAAAAATTATACGGAATGTCAACTTTGGCTGATACAAATACTCAAATCGTTAAAACAACTTTCCTCAAAAAACAAGTCCTCATTCATCAATTTGCTCATAAACCACTCAAAAAAGTAGAAGATGAACTCTATAAATTAGCAAGACAAGATAAAGAAGTTCGTGATTTTCTGAGAGAAGTGGATACAGTATATTCATTTTTTTGGAGAAGAATCGCTGGATCAAAGGCGAGGAGCTTACATTCTTACGGAGTGGCAATTGATACTTTAGATAGTCGCACCAAAAAATCTTATTATTGGCTTTGGGCGCAGAATTTGGATATTGATTGGGTAACAGAGCCTCTTACGAGACGTTGGCATCCGCCAGAATCTGCCATTAAACTCTTTGAGAAGTATGGTTTTGCTTGGGGTGGAAAATGGATCTTTTATGATACCATGCATTTTGAGTATAGACCAGACTTGATGATCTTGAATGGTTATGATGTAACATTTGTTAAATAAAAAACTTCCCTATAATAGGGAAGTTTTTTTTGTACGGAAATTAAAATTCGTTCTCCCAATCATTATGATCGGCAGAGGTTTCGTAAGAATATTTGTAACACAATCTCACGATTTCGATAATCAAATCATAAAGAACTGCTTCTTCTTTAGAAAGCGGAAATTCCTCTTGACCTTCTTTTTCGTTTTTCTCCAGAATGGAATCTGAAAGTTTTATATAGTGGTCGAGTATCTCATGGATACCAAAAGACCCAAATTTATTATATTCTGCGATCGCTTTGATCTGATCGACGTGTGCTTCAAAATGTTCCCGAGAAAAATCTCTAATGGTACTAAGATTGTGGTCGAGTAAGGAAATCATAGCCCCCCCTTTTTTTAATCATTACTTAAGAGAATCCCACAACGCCACAGTAGCTGGGTTGGTCAAGGGGATCATCTCATATTTTAGTATTAGTGAGGTTTCTGTCTCATCAAAAAAATCTGTTGGTATCCCTCGAGGGAATAACTCCTGCCAAGAAGTTGCAAATTTTTGTTCAAAAGATTCTTTATTAAGGCCTTCTCTTTTTCGAATCGCCAACATGAGGGCTTCTTTTATTGCTGTTTCGCGATCTATCGACTCTTCTTCTTCGTAAGCAAGGGGATCTTTGAGATAATCTTTGAAAGAAAAGGCATTTCGGTAGCGGAATCCATATTCTTCATTAGGGATAAAACCAGAAGCGCCCCCTCCCAAACCAAGCCAATGATCATAATTCCAGTAACCAAGATTGTGTTGACCTTGTTTGCCATTGCGGTGGTAGTTTGAGGTTTCGTATTGCTCAAAACCAAGTGATGTCAACGCTTCGTGAGTTTTTTGTTCTATTAATAATGCCTCAGCATCTGTAGTTGGAATATATTTTTTGGTGCTTGTCCAAAAATGAAGCACAGTTCTTGCCTCGATACTTAATTGATACGTAGAAATATGGTCTGGTGTATATTTTTTGATGGTTTGCAAGAAATCATCATCGCTATCGTTTTTCACAGAAAGAATTCTGTCCACAGAAATGTTATCAAAGCCAGCTTCGCGTAAGATCTCAAAAGATCGTATGTTATCGCTGTCATTACCTGATCTTCCTAAAAAGGACAAGGTATGGGGGTTCATCGACTGCCAACCAAGAGAAACACGATTGATGCCAATGGATTTCCAAAACTGAGCTTTTTCTTTGGTTACGGTCTCGGGATTGATTTCTAGGGTAACTTCACTTCCTTTGTGCAAAGGGATCAGCTCAAAAATCTTCTCCATATGCTTTTCAGGCATCAAAGAAGGCGTTCCCCCACCAAAATAGAAGGAATCATGAGCAACTTCTGAGAGATCGAATTTCTCCCCAAAGTGTTGAATCTCTTTAACAAGAGCGTCAAAATAAGGTTCAATAAATTCTTCTCGTGGTGGAGCACCAGCAGGAAAATTACAATAACGACATAGGGTCAAGCAAAATGGGTAATGAAGATATACACGGTGAAGAGGCATTATCTTTTTTCGATAACGAATAATTGATCATCTACACAGACGTTATCGCCTTTTTGTTTGAGGATGGCGACAACGGTTCCAGCTACAGGTGATTTGATTTCGTTGAAGATTTTCATTGCTTCGACGATACATACGGTATCTCCTGCGTTGATGACTTTACCAATCTCCGCGAAATTAGGCATATCAGGTGCAGAAGATGTATAAAATGTTCCCATAATAGGTGATTTGATTTTTGTGTATTTGCTTTCATCACTAAAATTGTCATCGGATTCTGTTGGTTTTCTCACAGCACAAACTTCAGCTGTTTCCACAGGTGCGGTAGGCATTTGAGGCATTGCTGCTACAGGTGCAGGTGCTGCTGCTACAGGTGCTACCACAGCTTGTTTGCGTGTGATGTGAATTGTGTGATCTTTTTCTTTGTGGTAGAAATCCTGAATATCAGTTTGTTCGAAGAGATCTTTAATTTCTTCAAGAGCTTCCATAGGAATTCCGAGAATTTTTTTCATAGCGTCCTCAATTTATGGTTTATTTTTCATATTATAATGAATTTTTTCAAAAAAATCAATCAAAGAGACCTTATCTTTTCGATAGATTGAGGATATATTGACAATTTTCAGAGCTAGCTTTATAATATAATAATATTGATTCAATCAATATTCTGCACAATACAAAGGAGCTCCTATGCCAAATTTAACTCAATACAATCCTGAAGATTTTGAAATAAGTCTTTTTCAGGAAGATCTCGCGAAAAATCGTTTCAAATCTACTCCTAGTGATAAAAAACCTTACACCATCGTGATGCCTCCTCCTAATGTTACAGGTATGCTCCATATGGGTCATATTCTCAATAATACCATTCAAGATGTTCTTATTAGGTACAAAAGAATGAAAGGTTTTGAGGCGTGTTGGATTCCTGGATTGGATCATGCTTCTATTTCTACAGAGTCTAAGGTTATTCAATGGCTCGCAGAACAAAATATCAAAAAACAAGACATAGGTCGTGAGAAATTTCTTGATTATGCAATGCAATGGAAAGAAAAATACGGCGGTATCATTAATGATCAATTAAAACGACTTGGTGTTTCTTGTGATTGGAGTCGTGAACGTTTTACAATGGATGCAGAGTATTCCAAAGAAGTTCTCGAAGTTTTCGTGGAACTTTACAAAGATGGACTTATTTACAAAGGCAAGCGTATGGTCAACTGGTGTCCTGTCTCCAAATCCGCAATCTCTGATGAAGAAGTTGAGCATGTTGAAGAACAAGGCCATTTGTGGCATTTTTCCTATGCGATTAAAGATTCTAAAGAAAGTATCACTATTGCGACAACACGTCCTGAAACGATGTTTGGGGACGTGGCTGTTATGGTGCATCCAGAAGATCCACGTTATAAGCATTTGATCGGAAAAACAGCGATTCTTCCTATTATGAATAAAGAAATCACAATCATTGGTGATTCTTACGTTGACCCAGAATTTGGTACAGGTGCGGTGAAAGTTACTCCGGCACATGATCCTAACGACTATGAAGTTGGTGTGCGTCATCAGCTTGATATGCCTATGGTCATGACAGAAGATGCCAAAATGAACGACTATGTTCCTGCAGAATTCCGTGGAATGGATCGTTTTGAGGCACGTGAAGCTGTGGTCAAAATGATGAAAGACATCGGTGCTTTAGTCAAAATCGAAAATCATACACATAAAGTTGGCTACTCTCAGCGTGGGAATGTGCCTATTGAATCTATGCTCTCAGAACAGTGGTTTATCGCGATGAAAACTCTTGCTCAAGACGCAAAACAAGTTGTTGTCGACGAGCAGATCAAATTCCATCCTTCTCACTGGACAAAAACTTATTACTACTGGCTTGATAATATTAAGGATTGGTGTATTTCTCGTCAACTCTGGTGGGGGCATCGTATCCCTGTGTACACTTGTTCCTCTTGTCAACATATAGAAGTAAGTGTTGATCATGTTGCGACCTGTCCAAAATGTCAATCAGCAATGACCCAAGAAGAATCCGTTCTCGACACTTGGGCAAGTTCTTGGCTTTGGTCTTATGCTGTCCACAAAACCGAAGAAGAACGTGCTTACTATCATCCGACTGACACACTCGTAACTGGTCCCGATATTATTTTCTTCTGGGTAGCACGTATGATCATGGCTGCACGCTATTTCCGTAAAGAAATCCCATTCAAGGATGTTTATTTTACGGGGATTATTCGTGATGACCTCGGTCGTAAGATGAGTAAATCTCTTGGAAATTCTCCTGATCCACTCGATATTATGAAGGAATATGGCGCAGATGCGCTTCGTTTCTCTATTATTCGTTTGGCGCCTCTTGGTAACGATATCCTTTATTCTACAGAAAAAGTGGATCTCGGGAAGCGTTTTGCGAACAAAATTTGGAACGCAGCTCGCTTTATTGAGATGAATATCGAAAACAACAACTTTGATGTCAAGTCCGTCGACGAAGCGAAGATCCTTTCCTATGCTCAAGATGCCTTCGACAAAAGTATGTTAACCCGTCTTAATGAAGTTGTTCAAAAGATTGACCAGCATTTTGATCGTTTCCGTATCAATGAAGTCACCAAAGAAATTTATGATTTTGTTTGGGGTGATTTCTGTGATCGTTTTGTAGAAAGCTCCAAGTTTGCTTTAACTTCTGGTGATGCGACTCTTGTCCAAAATAAACTCAGCACTATTGTTGTCATCTTCAAAAGAATTCTTCGTATGCTTAGTCCTGTGATGCCATTCATTTCCGAAAAAATTTCTCGTGAAGTGTTTGGGGAAGAAAATCTTGCTTTCATGTCTTACCCAGAATTTTCTGAACAAGAGATGTTTGTCGAAATTGATGAGCAAATGAAACGTCTTGAACAAGCTCTCTACATGGTTCGTGAGATCCGCTCAGAAAATAATGTTCCTCCTGCGACAGCTCCTTCTTGTGTGATTTCTGTGAATGCGAAACTCAAAGCTTTCTTTGAGGCAAATACCGGTGTGATCGAAAAATTAGCAAAATTATCTGATGTGAAAATCGTAGATGAAGGTTATGAGGCTCAAGCCGGCGAGGCAACTGCGTCGGAATTTGATTTCCAAGTCTTCCTTAATCTTGAAGGATTGATCGATAAAGATAAAGAGATCGAGCGTCTCCAGAAAGAGATCGAGCGTCTTGAAAAAGCTGAGAAGTCCATTGGTGGAAAATTGAACAATCAAGAATTCCTCAAAAAAGCACCAGAAACTGTCGTCAAAAAAGAACAAGAAAAACTTGCGGAAATCCAAGATGAAATCCAAAAGAATCGCGCTAGTCTTGCTGTCTACCAAAAATAAAAAGGGGTAACCCATGAAATTATCAATAAAATCACCTGTTTTTTTTGATGGGGAAATCAATCCTTATGATATCTCTCTCTTAGAAAAATGGGTTTCTGAATTAGAACAAGAAAATCCTGCAACTCTTCCTGAGCTAGAATTGTTTTTGAAAAAAATAGATGAACTCAATCATAAAATTAATGATACTGGTGCAGAGATTTATATCAAAAGTACTTGTAATACGAGTGATAAAAAAATCCTTGAAGATTATAATGCTTTTCAACAGAATATTGTTGCCTATTATGCTGCGAAGGATTTTGAATTCAAAAAAATCATCCTCAATTCCCCTGCATTGCCTGAGTGGATCAAAGCTCATGACATGACAGGAGAACTCCTCAACAAGATCATGCGTAATAGTTACGATCTTTTCCGCGAGGAAAATATTCCTTTGAGCACAAAAGAATCTGAGTTGGGATTGGAGTATAGGACTATTGTTGGTGGGATGTCTGTTGAGTTTGATGGTGCTGAAAAAACGCTCCCTGAACTCGCGGTATACCTTCAAAACAAGGACAGATCAGTTCGTGAAGCAGCATGGCGTGCGCGTACGGGTAAGATGCTTGAGCATAAAGAACAATTGAACGAGCTTTTTGATCGTTTGTTTGAGATTAGACAAGAGATGGCCAAGAACGCTGGTTTTGACAACTTCCGTGATTATATGCACCAAGCAAAAGGTCGTTTTTCTTACACAGTGGAAGATGTCCATGCTTTTCACGATGCTGTGCAAGAAGAAATGATGCCTCTCATCGCTGAGCTTAATCAAAAACGTAAAGACATCTTGAAAGTCGAGACACTTAGACCTTGGGATACGGCTGTTTCCTTGGACGGGAAAATCTTAAAACCTGTTCAAGACCCTGCAGACCTCGTTCCAAAACATATCTCCATGATGACAAAGACAGATCCTCTCTTTGGGGAGAATTTCACCTCTATGCGTGATACGGATCTTTTAGATCTTTTTAACAGAAAAAATAAAGCACCTGGTGGCTATTCTTACCCTCTCTATAAATATGGAGCTTCTTTTATCTTTATGAATGCTGTCGGAATGCACAGTGATCTGACGACTTTGGTGCATGAGATAGGGCATGCGATGCATGAATTTGCTCAAGGTAATCATCCTTATACAAGTTTACTTGGGCTTCCTATGGAGGCAGCGGAGCTTGCGTCGATGAGTATGGAGATGTTGACGATGGATCATTGGACGGAATGTTACACCGATCCTGCTGATTTCAAAAAAGCAAAGTATGATCAAATTGCTGGAGCTTTGAAGTTTTTCCCATGGTGTATGATTGTGGACAAATTCCAACAGCAAATTTACACAAATGCCGATACTGCTCAAAAACGTGAACAAGCATTTTTAGAAATTATGGCTCAATTCTCCGATAAAGCTGGATTGGACTGGAGTGAGCTTGATACTCAAAAGGCGATACAGTGGCTCTTCCAATTACATATCTTTGAAGTGCCGTTCTACTATATTGAGTATGGTATTGCGCAACTCGGAGCTTTGGCTGTTTATCGTGAATACAAAAAAGACCCAAAACGTGCCATAGAAAATTACAAAAACTTCCTCAATGCTGGTCATCAAAAACCGCTTGCTGAGCTTTATAAGATCGCAGGAGTGGAGTTGAAATTCACTAAGGAATATATTCGAGACCTTGTGAGTTTTATTAGAGAAGAACTAGCAGATCTATAAACAAAAAAATACCCCTTAAAGGGGTATTTTTTATTGGTATTATGTTTAGAAATTCAGAGAGGAAAAATAAGGTTTTATTGTTTCGATTAAGAAAGACTCGCCATGACCTGGATACACCATTGCTGTATCAGGTGCTGCCAAAATCTTCGCCAAGGACACACGCATAGCCACTTGATCACAACCTGGAAAATCAATTCTTCCCATAGCACCTTCCGTGAAGACGAGATCGCCACCAAAGATGGTCTGATCTTGCCCGAAGAAGATAGTGTGATCGATCGCATGTCCTGGAGTGTGGATCATTGTCCACTCTTGACCTGCTGCTGTGATTTGTCCAACTTCTCCAGAGTAGGTGATGTCTGGTTTTGGAGCAATCACATCTAATCCTACCAAGTGGGAGAGATTTTTGTCAGGGTTTGGGAGCGTTTCATGTGCAAGCTCATGAGCGACGATTTGCGCTTCTGGGTAGTGTTCTTTAAATTCTTCCAAGCCTTGGATATGGTCAAAATGTCCATGAGTGATAAAGATGTGGGTAACTTTTGACGTGCCGACAAGTTCGATCAAACCATCTACTTCATCGCCAGGATCGACAACGATAGCTTCGTTTGTTTGATCATTTATATAAATCCAAGAATTCTCTTCAAAGAGACCGTTGGTATACTGTTTAATCATATCTGCCTCGATTATTTATTGATTTTACCTTCAATATAGGAGTATAAACAATCTTTAGCCTCTTTCAAAGAGAAAACACGTCCATGACCAGAGTATACCGTTGTGTCTTCAGGCAAGGAAAGGAGTCGGGATACAGACTCATGCATCGTGTCAATGTTACAGCCATAAGGAAAATCTGTTCTTCCAATGGTGAACTCAAAATCACTAGGGATTGTTGGATCTCCACTAGAAATTTTTGCGGAAAGCATGCTTTTTTGTTCGAATATCATGTCGCCAACAAATACAATTTTCTTTTCTGCATTATATACACATAAATGATCGATCGCATGTCCTGGAGTATGTAATAATTCCCAATCCATACTCAAAAGATCAATGTGAGTATGATCTGTCGAGAATGTCCATTCTGGATCTGGGGCGATTACTTCGAGATTCATATAGTGTGAAAGATTGTAATCAGCATTACTGAAAGTGGTTTTTGCAAGCTCATGTGCTACAATAATAGCGTCTGGATATTGTTTTTTTGTTTCGTCCAGTCCTTGAATATGATCGGGATGACCATGTGTCACAACAATATGGGTGACCTTATAACCTTCTAGGATCTCAAATAATGCAGGAAGTTCGTCTCCTGGATCGATGATGAGCGCTTCTTTGGTCTCAGGATTTTTGTAAATCCATGTATTTTCGTTAAAAATGCCATTGTGATGACAAATAATCATTCTTATCTCCTCAAGACTCATAGATAGAAAATTTTATTGATTTTATAATATTGAAAAATCGATTATATTGTAACATAGAATAGAAAATATATCAATAAAAATATATTGAGCAAAACCTTGCGATTTCTTTAAAATTTTTATAAAATATAGATATAATGTATAATAATATATAAAGTAACACAATTACGCTTAGGGGGGTTAGCCATGGCAGATGATGAAATGCTTGATGAGGAGCTAGGGGGAGGCAGTCAGACCATAAAATCTGGAAGTCCTGTAGCTCAATTTTTATCTAAATCTCTTGGATATCTCATTTCTGTTGTTGTGTCTATTCTTTTCTCTGTGAGTATTATGTTTTTGGTCTTTAAGGGTAAAATCAACAAAGAAAGAAACGAAGACGTGATTTCTGTCCAATTACAACCAAAACCTGCACCTTTGTCTTATTTTGAAGTTGGAGAGTTTCGTTTGAATACTGCTGATATTGATGCGAATCACTTTATCAGAGTATCCTTGTCTCTTGGTTATAAAACAGATAATAGAATTTTGCACAATGAGTTGGTTTCAAGAACGACTCAGATTAAAGATTTGATCTTAAATCTTTTAAATACAAAAGAAAAGAATCAGATTGATGAATATTTGGAAAAAGAACAACTTAAAGAAGAGATCCGTAGAACTATCAATAATATTATGATTGATGGAGAGGTTGATGCGGTTTACTTTACAGAGTTCCAAATATCCTAAGATTATCACCTTGTAAAAAAAAGATAAGGAATAGCGATGACAGAAATATTGTCACAAGATGAAATTGACGCCCTTCTTACGGCTGTTTCGGGGTTTCCTGAAGCAGGTGCTGATGAAAACCAGCCTGTCCGCGATAGTGGAAGAACTCCTTACGGGAATAAAAAACGTCTAAAAGTCTATGATTTTCGTAGACCGGATAAATTCTCGAAGGATCAGGTTCGTACTTTGCAGATGATCCATGAAACATTTGCTCGTCTCACGACGACATCCCTTGCGGCTCAGTTACGTTCTCTGATTCAGGTACACGTTGTCTCAGTAGATCAGTTAACCTATGAAGAGTTCACTCGTTCTATCCCATCACCTACGACTTTAGGAATTGTCAATATGGACCCTCTCAAGGGCAGTGCTGTGATCGAGATCGATCCGGCTATTACTTTTTCTATTATTGATCGTCTTTTTGGTGGTAAGGGAGAAACACTTAAAACTAACCGTGAATTGACAGATATCGAAATGTCTGTGATTGAGGGGATTTTGGTACGTCTTCTTGGTAACCTTCGTGAATCTTGGGCAAATATGACTGACCTTCGTCCTCGTCTAGGTAATATCGAAACAAATCCTCAATTCGTTGGGATTGTTCCTCCGAATAGTATGGTTATTTTGACAACTTTTGATACAAAAATCGGTGAAGTCGAAGGCATGATCAATTTTTGTATTCCTTATATTACTATCGAACCTATTATTACAAAACTATCTGCTCAATACTGGTACGCAGCTGTGAATAAGAGTGTTACCACCGAGCATATTAATTTCATTAAACAACAAATTAACGATATTAAGCTCACTATGATTGCGCAGCTAGCTGAAACGACGCTTCCATTTTCGGATGTTAGCCGTCTTCGTGAAGGTGATGTGATTCGTTTTGACGTTCGTATGAACGCCGATATCGAAGTCTACATCGGTAGGCACGTTAAATTTAAAGCAAAACCAGGTCTTTTTGGCTCAAGAAGAGCAATTCAACTACATGAAGTTGTTGGAGTCTTTAGTGAAAAAGATCTTCATGATCTCCTTATGGATAATGAAGAATAATAAATATTCCAATAAAAAAAACACCCTATAAAGGGTGTTTTTTTTATTTTTATCCGAAATTTTATAATCCGAGAGCTTTCATTAAATTTTCTGTCATTGTATCTAGTACTTCTTTTTTATCATAAGCACCATTCTCAAGATTTTCTTTTACTTGTTTAAGTCTTTCTGGATTAATATCAGGAGTACGTTGAAGAACATCGCGGATAAATGCTTCGTCTTCTAGTAACCTAGCTTCCGTAGATACTTTTAGAGAATCATCAGATTGAGGTGATTGGATATTTTGAGTGTAAGATACTTTTTTTGAGTTGTGAGAATGAGATGGAGGAGTGACACCACCAACGTTTCTAATCTCCATGAACGAACCTCCTAAAAGTTTTCTCCCCGTTTCGTGTTATAAACACTAGAGTTATGCACAGCCATACATAACCTTTAATAATTAGAGTCTATAACTTTTGTTTTCGTTTTTCTTTTTTAGATTTAATTTGATTTGTGGGTAAATCTTCTAAAGAAAGCGGATTTGAAAATTTGACAACAACGACAAATTCACCCTTCTCTTCTTCCTTTAGTCGCGCTTCTATCTCGGCAACCGACCCTCGATAGACAGTCTCAAAAGTTTTAGTCAATTCTTTTCCTACTATAATATCGGCAGATTCATCCAAATCCTTTATAGTTTTTAAAAACTTTTTGATTCGGTGGCAGGAAACGAAAACCACCAGCACATTGTTTTTATCAGCAAATTGTAGTAACGTTTTTTTTATCTGACCTTCTTTTTTAGACAAGAATCCTGTAAACACAATGTTTTCGCCACCAATTCCAGCGACTGAAATAATTGTTGTTAGGGCTGATACACCTGGAATAGGAATTACTTCAAACCCTAACTCTGAAACCGTCTTCACGACAAACATCCCTGGATCGGAAACACTAGGAGTCCCAGCATCACTAACTAGAGCAACATCCATGCCTTGTTCGAGGAATTGGGCAATACCTTTTGCTGAGTTTCTTTCATTTGCGGGAGAACATTCGATAATTTTCTTCTTTTGAATTTCAAAATGGGTCAGTAATTTTCTCGTACGAAGTGCATTCTCACAAGCAATAATCGGAACTTCATTTAAGGTGCGGACGGCACGGTAGGTTATATCTTCAAGGTTTCCGATAGGAGTCCCTATCACATACAGTCGCCCACTCATACTTACTCCCACAATTAATCTGTTATTTTGAGATAATAGATTTTCGACAAAACGTGTTCGATTTCTTAAATAAAATACTTAATATTGTCAAATAAAAATCTTCGTTTGATACCATCATATTACACCGATTTGTTAGATAATGTCAAATTTTTAACTGATGTGAAAAAAATCTTTTATTTCGTTTATGCTGTGGTATTTGTTTGAATTTTTTCTTACTTTTCTGTATAATATAATTTATACAAATATTTATTTTAGCAATATATAAAAGGATAAAAATATGTTTGAATTTGAGTTTTTTCGTAATGCGATCATGATCTCTTTAATCCTTTCGTTTTTGTTTACTTTGATTTCTTTTATTATCGTAACGAGACGACTTTCTTTCTTGGCGATAGGCACTGAACATGCTGCGTTTGGGGGAATGGGTTTAGCCAATTTTTTAGGCTGGGATCCTTTCTTAACAACGTCTGTTTTTTGTGCTGCTTTGACAATCATCGCAGGGAAAACACATAAAAAATCGGCCGATACAGGGACGAGTTTGTTTTTTTCTGGGGCAATGGCTCTGGGGATGGTTTTACTTGCTATTAATACGGATAATACTTTTAACATGATGGGATTTTTGTTCGGTGATTTGGTCGGCATTACCTCTCAAGATTTGTTGATTGGTGCTATTGTTACTATCTTAGTATATGCCTTCTTTTTACCTTTATCAGGTAAAATTTTATATATCAGTTTTGATCGTGACTCTGCCTTAGTTTCAGGTGTTCGCGCTGGTCTTCTTGATACGATCATTTATGGGGCACTCTCTGTTAGTATCATCTTGGGGATTCGTCTCGTAGGAGTCCTTTTAGTCGCAGCAATGACGATCCTTCCCGCTTCCTTTGCACTTTTATGGCAAAAAAACCTCACCATCACTCTTATTATTTCATTTTTTTATACAATTTTTTCGATGGTGATGGGTATTCTTTTATCAATTCAATTCGATGTTGCACCCGGTGCGTTAATAGTGCTGACAGCAGTCATTGTCTATCTGTTCTCAAAATTCATTATTCTAGGTTCCAAAAGAGGTTAATATGTTAGAAAATTTTTATTTGATTTTAGCGATTATTATATCTTGTATTTTTGTTGTATTTTTTGTTGGGGATAAGCTTGTTGAGTATGCTGATCAGCTCTCTATCCTTACGAAGATCTCAGGTGCCTTTATTGGCCTTTTGTTGATCGCTGCAATCACATCCGTACCAGAGTTGATAAGTACGGTGATTGCTGTGAAGCAAGGACTTTTTGGGCTTGCTTCTGGCGGTGTACTGGGTTCTAATTTGATCAATCTTGCTATTTTGAGTACGATTTGTCTAATCCATTTCAAACAAAAAATCAATATTACTACCCAATCTCTATTTAGTTTATTGGTAAGTATTACGTTACTTTGTCTTCCTATGTTAGCACTGTCTCTTGCGTGGATTGTTGATATTCAAGTTAATAAATTCGTTCTTTTTGGTCTTGGGCTTGTGATTTATCTTTGGGCGATGTCCTATAATTTTGGTCTTCATCAAGATGCTCAAGCAGAAGCTGAATTTGAAGCAGAATCTACCTCTCCTCATCAAACAAACAAAACACTCCCTCAAGTGATATTTGGCTTTACTTTTTTTGCTTTTTTGATTATCGCAATTTCATGGGTACTCGTTTTTCTGTGCGATGCCTTAGCTACGGTGCCTGCCCCTATCATAAATAAACCTCTTGGACAACACTTTATCGGGACATTAATTTTGGCATTTGTTACCTCTGTTCCTGAAGTCGCAACTACCTTCCAAATCATCAAGAAAGGTCATACTAGTATTGCGGTTGAAAATATCTTTGGAAGTAATATGTTTAACTTAGTAACCTTACTTTTTGCTTCGACTTTGGTGACAGGGAATTTTTGGCGTGAAACCCCATTGAATAATCTGTTTATTATTATTTCTATTATGTTTGCTACGATTCTTTTAGCTGTCCTAACTCTCGTTAAAAAAAATAGCGTTGCCATCGGAGTGGTGATCTTTTCTTCGATCATCTTACTCTGGATAGCAACGCTAAGGCTCGTTTTTTAGATTAAATAAATAACATCATAAAGATGCTGATCACGATACACGCGACAATTGATATCAACAACTTAACAAAGAGCGGATCTTTGAAGAGGTTACGTGTATAATCTTTGTTGAATTTTACTGGTTCTGGTTGTTTTACTGGAACACGATTTGCAGCAGATGCAACTTTTTCAGGAGACATAGGATCATAAAATTTGATTTTGATGCCTTCTTCAATGTTGATTCTACTATAGTAAAATTCATTGTATGCAACACTAATATCTAAAAGTTTTTTTGCGGGATTTCTTTTAATATCAATAACAGTAGCTACAATAGGCGTCTTTTTAAGAGTTCCTTCTGCTGTCTTACTATATGCTCCCAATGCTTCAGCACAATGTTTTGCGTAAGGATTGTTATCATCAACCATCATCAAAATCTTTTGACCAACTTTAAGATCGTGTGACATAACACTATTATAAAATGGCGCAAGAACGGCGTGTGCAGGTACTTGTTTTTTTTCTGTGGATAGAGTTGGGGGAGCATGGTCAACCGCAATGTTAGAATTTACAGGATTTTCTTCAGGTTTTGCTTCAGTAGAATCAGCTTTTTGAAGAACAGGGTGACGCGGAGCTGAAGTATCAATAACTTCATAGGTCATATCCATGTTAATACTACTTTTTTTCTCAACGTTCTTAAATACAGAAAGAATCGTATTTCTAATTTCTTTAGACCTGTTTCGACCAAGATCATCCACAATCAATAATGCAATATTCTTATCTCTAGTCAGATATTCGTGAAGGGATTGTTTTAAGGACACAGTAACGTGTTCTGCGTAATTACCAGATAATTGTAAGTTGTTCAAAATTGTTTCATATTCAGACCAAGCTGTATGAATACTATTCTCTTCAATCATATCGTGAAAACCAGAGGCAAAGAGCCAAGTGTTGGTGATAGTTTTTGATTTTAGATTGATGAGAATAGCAAAAATTCCAAAAACATTCTTGCCTACTAATTCAAAATTTCCTTTGATCGCTAAATGCATCGAATCGCTGATCGTGACGCTTTTTGTTTCCATATATTCCTCAAGTTTTTCATTTTCGAAATTTTATTTTTATCAGGAGTTTCTCTATTGAATAATTCATTTCTTTTACTAAACGGTAAAGTACTATCGGAAGAATATAATAAAATCCTTAAGAAAAAAATTGATACTTTATCTTTTAAACTTTGTCTTGCTACTGTTCTTGTAGGTGACGATTCTGCTTCAAAAATTTATGTCCAATCAAAAATCAGAGCCTGTGAGAAAGTGGGGGTCTTGCCGCATCCTATCTATCTACCAGAAACGTGTACCGAAGAGGAATTGATTACAGAGATTGAAAAACTCAATCAAAATGATAAAATCCACGGAATTTTAGTTCAACTCCCCCTTCCAAAACATATCGATACGGCACATATTTTATTAAAAGTTGCACCATCAAAGGATGTAGATGCCTTTCATCCTCATCATGTGGGTAATCTTATGACAGGGGTTTCGGATTTTGCTCCGGCGACACCGACAGGAATCATGCAGCTCTTAGATTTGTTGGGAGAATCTTGGTCTCTTGAAGGGAAAAAAGCACTCGTTATTGGCGCAAGTAATATTGTCGGTAAACCAACGGCAGCTCTTTTATTACAAAAAAACGCAACCGTAACGATTGCGCATAAATATACTAAAAACTTAAAAGAACTTTGTCTCAATTCCGATCTCATTGTTTCTGCAGTCGGCAAAGCCCACCTCATCACCAAAGATATGGTGTCAGAAGGGACGGTACTCATCGATGTGGGAATGAATAAAGTTTGGGATGAAACAATCCAAAAAGAGCGCCTTGTCGGCGATATGGATTTTGATGATCTCAAGGATCAAGCCTTGGCTATTACGCCTGTACCAGGAGGGGTAGGCCCGATGACGATCTCCGCTCTCCTTCAAAATCTCTATACTCTTGCGACAGAAACAAGCCATTACGTTCCCAAAAACTAAATGAGATCAGTTGTATTTTTGATTTTGGTTGATAGGGTGAGGCGAGTTTCTTGATCAATTTCTAAAACTTCTTCAGGGCTAGAAAGTTCACGATTTGTTACACTGTCAAGACTTTCTTGGATGAGCTGAGGAATCTTGATGAATTTGACTTCTCCTTCCAAAAACTTCGCAATAGCTACTTCCATTGACGCACAGAGTACCGTTGGCAAAATACCATCGGCTTGAGCAACTTCACGAGCAAGCTTAAGTAGTGGAAACTTCGTATAATCAACATCAAAAAATTCCAAAGGCTTACTGATAGGATTGTACTCACCAAAAGGAGCCTCAAAAGGAGCCTCTGGATAAAAAAGCGAATGCAAGGCAGGATAACGCATATCAGCAGGTGATGCCAGCATATGCCAATGTCCGCTTTTCATGTTGAGAGCGCCGTGTACGATAGATTGTGGGTGGACGAGCACAGAAATCTGATTTTCAGGGAGGTCGAAAAGACGCATCGCTTCGATGACTTCCAGTCCTTTGTTGATCATGAGGGCACTGCCGACAGTGATACTCGCTCCCATATTCCAAGTAGGATGTTGAAGGACTTCTTGGATGCTGGTTTGATCTGTAATGTCTTTTCTAAAGAAAGGACCTCCTGATGCTGTTAAGACGAGTTCTTTAACTTCGGATTTGTCCTTTCCTCTGAGAAGATCGAAAATCGCAAGATGCTCACTATCAAGAGGAATAATTTCTGTGCCATGTTTTTTGGCACTTTCTTTCAAAAATTTTCCACCGGCTACAAGGGATTCTTTGTTAGCGGTGATGAGATGTTTATTTTGATTTAATGCAGATAAAGCTGGCAAAAATCCAGCAGTACCCAAAATCGCCGATACGACTGTATCGGCTTCTTTGATTTTTGTGAGTTCGTTGATTCCCTCACTCCCAAAGAAAAACTGCACATCAGGGAAGAGAGAAATCAATTCTTCATGAGGAAACTGCATCGCAACGTATTTTGGATGGAATTCTTTGATGATGGCGATTGTTTTGTCAACATTATTCCAAGCAGAAAAAGCCGTGAGTGTGAATTTTTTCGGATACTCTCTGAGGACGCTCAATACAGAGCTTCCAACAGATCCTGTTGCTCCGAGAAGGATGATGTTTTTTGTCATGAGAAATTCCCTTGTTAATCTTAAGGTGTGATTGTTGTGCCTCTAGTTGAGGTGTTTCCAGCCGCGTCAGTAATGTGGACTTGGATGAAGGTTGTTTTATTCACAGGCACATCAAACTCAAACTCCTCTCTCGTATCGTCAAAGATACCATCTTTAGGGAGAATAGAAATAGGATCTGCTCCATCAATAACAACAAGCATCTGTTTGATAATGCTAAATTCATCAGTCGCAGATACGGAGGCTTTTTTACTTCTTTTGTTGATGGTGATAGGATTGATTCTTGGACCTTCACTATCTATCAATACAGGAATAGAATGATATTCTGTTGTGAGAGCATCTTTTGGTGTGTTTGATGGTTTATCGCTAGCTACAAGAGTAATACGTTTGTAACCAGAAGGAAACATTTCGTTCATAATGAGGAAGTTTGTCCCTTGAACAGGTTTTGGGGTGATTTTGATCTTATCCATACCATCTTCGGCAAGATAAATATCAAATTCCAAAATATCATTATTAGGATCGCGCGCAACCCACCCAACGAGCGTATCGCGATTTGATTGGGTGATGGTAACGTTGTCAAATATAGGCGCAAGATTTTGTTGAGTGTATGGGAATTTAACTTCGTAGACGTAAGGTTTTGCTTTGGTATCGGAAGTAAGGACAGCTTTATAGCGGATAAAACGCGCTTTAGGGGTAGGGATATTTTGACCTATCTTCACTTCTTGCCAATCTCTCCAGAGATCAGGATCTTTCGTAACACCACTTTGGATGAAGAATTTGATCTCTGTATTTGGAGGGGTAGAGATATTTGCTTGAAAACGTCCCCAAGAAGAGGCATTTCCCGTGTCGTATACTTCGGAGATAAAAGACCCTTCACGAGCAAGGACATTTCCGACCGTCCAAAAACCAGATTCATCAGCAGTCATAAAAAGAAGATTGTTATTGTGGTTGAAGATCTCAATGATTTTGCCAGCACCAAGACTTGCTAGTTCTGTTTTTTTGGTAACAAGATCATAGCGTGCATAAAATCCAAATTGATCGCCACCCATCACGATGTGGTCTTTTTGAGCCCCAATTCCTGTGAAATAAAATCCTTTTGTCACATAAAGACGCTCAACAACACCATCTTTGCTCACGCTTAGCAGAGTGCTATTGACAATATCAGATTTAGGATCTTCAGGATTTTTTATGTTTTCGGACATGATGACATAGAATTTATTTTTGTGGTAAATAAAACTAGATGCTGTTCCATCAAAACTAGCAATGGCAATGGCTTTGTTATTTTTGACTTCGTAAAGCGCTGTTTCACCAAGTACCCAAAGACTCCCTCCTTGATAAATACCATGGATAAGGTGTTCTTCATTAGATAAAGAAAGGACATGAGTGAGTGTTTTGCCAGAATATTCGTAGATTTCCGCAGGCATCCCAGCAAGGACATAGGCATGAGTCTTGGAGGTGGGAACGATATCCCAAATATAAGTGTTTGATAGAGCGATATTTGTGATGACTTGATGATTTTGATTGAACTGGACGAGCTCACTTTCTGGAGAAAGACCAACCAAAAGACCATTCTCAAAGGATTTGATCGCACCAACGAGTGTTTTATCAGGATTGGAATAAATTTCTTCTTGTTTGGAGAAGTTTGCAGAAATTTTGAGGATTTTTGCCGATTCTCCTGTTCCTATGTAAAATTGGTTGTTGATTTTTTCTGCCGTCCAAAAAAGATCCTTAGAACGCAGGAGATTTTGACTTTCATTAGGAAGAGAAATGTATTGCTCTGGCTGGACAGAAGTGTTGGACAATTGCCATAACCAAATATTTTCAAAATTTTTGCTATGAATGAATTTTGTTTCAACACTAAAAAGTGAGATAGGACTAAGAAGAAGCAACGCGTAAATCCAGTTTTTTTTCATGAAGGATTCCTTAAAATATGTAAATTACCTTTTTATTATATCTTTTTTTTGATCTTTTTTCAAATATTCACAATCATCGGCTTTTGTGTTGAAATTTTTCTCACGATCCGTTATAATCAATTAACAATAAAAATACTCAAGAAGGATTGGAACATGAAAGGAATAGTGATCGTACCTACATATAATGAAGCCGGCAATATTGAACGTCTTATCCCTCAGGTTTTTGAGACTACGGAACTGGATATTTTGGTGGTGGATGATGGTTCGCCTGACGGTACAGCCAATATCGTTAAAGGGTTTGGAGAATTTGGGACACGACTTTTTATCCTCGAACGTGAAAAAAAACAAGGACTTGGTCGTGCTTATATAGCAGGATTTAAGAAGGCTTTAGAAATGGGATATGAATATGTCATCCAAATGGATGCAGATCTCTCACATAGCCCTCTTGCTTTGAAAGATTTTGTGGAGCAACTTGAGGGTGGGGCTAAAGTTATTGTGGGATCGCGTTATGTGGGTGGAGTTCGTGTCTTGGATTGGGATGTGAAGCGGCTTTTCTTGAGTATTTTTGCCAATTTTTATGCACAAACCATCACAGCTGTTCCTTGTACTGATTTGACCGGTGGTTATAATGCTTACCATAGAGATGTCTTGAATAAAATCGAACTTGATAAGATCAATGCTAAAGGCTATATGTTCCAAATAGAGATGAAGACTGTTGCATTTTCAGCAGGCTTTGATTTGGTTGAGTTGCCTATTTTGTTTATCGATAGAATTATCGGTGAAACCAAACTCAAAGGATCTATCGTCTATGAAGCGATCCTCGGATGTATTATCCTCAGAATTAGATATATCATGAATACCTTACCTATTAAATAGAACAAAACCTCCCATAATTCGGGAGGTTTTTTGATTGATTCTTTTATTATATAATAATTTAATGGGCTCTTTTTTATAAAATAATCCCTTATTGACAGTTTTTTAATTTCTTTTATACTAAAGAATAGTTAGTATAATTAATATCCAAAATGATCCAAATGGGGGCTCGGATGAGTTTCGAAGAAATTAAAAAAGTATTATCGCTCGATAATATCGAGATACAGTATGACTGTAAGGACAAAAAAACTTTCATTGAGCAGGCTGCCGAAAAACTCACTCAACAAGGCATCTGTACCAACAAAACAAAGTTTATTCAAGATGTGTTAGAGAGAGAAAAAGCTGGCACAGACTTGGAAGAAGGTGTTGCCATTCCTCATGCAAAAAGTGACACCATTACAAAAACGACAATCTTTGCGACTACCCTTAAAAACACTTGGGCAAATCAATCCGGTGGCGAGCCTATTAAAATCGCTTTTCTTTTGGCAATTCCTAAAAATGCTCCAGACGACCATATCAAATTACTAAGTATGATCTCTACAGTATTTTTAGAAGATGGGTTTTTGACAAATTTGTCAAAATCGAAAGATCCTTCCGATTTTCTTTCTTTACTTACAGGAGTAAAAAAATCTACTCAAAATGCTTCTTCTGAGCTCCCAGAAATTTTAGCGGTTACAGCGTGTCCTGTTGGTGTCGCTCACACTTATGTCGCTGCAGAAAAATTACGCAAAGCGGCTGAAAAACTCGGAGTATCCATCAAAGTAGAAACCAACGGTTCTATAGGTGTAGAAAATGCTCTTACTGCTGAAGAAATCAAACATGCTCGTGGTATTATTCTTGCGTGTGATGTGAAGATCGATCTCACTCGTTTTAGTGGTAAAAAAATTATTGATACACGTGTCTCTGCCGCACTCGACAAATCTGAAGAGCTGATTCAGCAGATCTTAGATGGCAAAGGCGAAGTTGCTCACTCAGGTGCTAGTGTTCCTGGTGCTGAAAAATCTCAAGCCAAGAAAACTCCTTTCTATCAATATCTCATGGCCGGTGTTAGTGCCATTATTCCTGTCGTGGTTGTGGGTGGGGTCTATATTGCGTTAGCGATTGCAATGTCAGGCGTGAAGTCTGGTACAGGTATTGAAATTACCAATCCTCTCCTCCAAAAAATGGAACAAATTGGTGGTTTGGCTTTTGGTCTGATGATCCCAATTTTAGCAGGATTTATTTCTCAAAGTATTGCGGATAGACCTGGTTTGATCCCTGGATTTGTTGGTGGTGCTCTTGCTGCTCAATTGGGTACAGGGTTCTTAGGTGGTATTGTTGCAGGTTTTGTTGCAGGGTATATTGCAAAACAACTCGGCAAAATCCAACTCCCAACTGCTTTGAAAGCTATTCTTCCTATTTTTATCATTCCTTTAGTCGGAACAGCGCTCACTGCTACGGTCTTATTTATCATTGGTGCTCCTATCAAAGGATTCATGGATGCGTTGACCATGTTCCTTCAAAATATGAGTTCTAGTGCTATCATCCTAGGTGCCTTGATCGGTGCAATGATCACTTTTGATATGGGTGGCCCTGTTAATAAAGTGGCTTTCCTTTTTGGGGTTTCTATGATCCAATCAGGTGTGCCTGAAGTAATGGGTATGGTGGCTGTTACGGTGTGTACACCACCTTTAGGAATGTGGTTAGCGACAAAACTTCGTCCATCTTTATTTGATGAGCAAGAACGCGAAGCTGGTAATGCCGCTCTTCTCATGGGAATGATAGGTATTACAGAGGGTGCTATTCCTTTTGCTGTTGCCAACCCTTTCCGTGTGATTCCATCTTTGATGGCGGGTGGTATCGTTGCAGGGATGATCGCCGGAGCGATGAAAGTTGCTGATTATGCTCCTCATGGAGGCCCTATCGTTCTTCCTGTTGTTGATAACAAGGTTGGATTTATCATAGCAGTCGCTGTAGGAACAGTGATCACAGCGATGACCCTTGTTGCACTTTTATCTGCAGAAAAGAAAAAATCTGCCTAATCTTTCTTACTATTATAATCAAAAAAACCTCCCATAATTCGGGAGGTTTTTTATTTTTTCTTATCAGTGATAATGTTAAGGAAATGGTTGCCTTGCTCTAGGTATTTTTGCATTTCGGATTTCGTTGGAGCCGATGCAAAAGCATGAAATTCCAGAGCTTTCAAGAGACTAATAAATTCTTTAGAAGGAAACTCTCCGTGTTTTTGCGCAAGTACATAAGCGATATCTTCTGGGTTGACGTTTTGTTCCAAACCAAATTTATCAATACAATAAGATATCAAACTATGACGAAGAAGTCTTGCAGCGTCTTTGTAATTTTTTTTGTCAAAGGCTTCGTGGCTTTCTCTGATGAGCTCGGACATTTTAGAATTCGCCTGATTAGCACGGGCAAATTTTTGATCTGTCTGCATACGTTTTTTGAATTGCACCTGCCACCATGAATAGGCAAGCATCCCAAATCCAAGTAAGATAGCAAAAACCATCATCCATAAACCAGAAGAATAGTAATAATAATGCTTCACAGATTCTTGTTTTTTAAGGTCTTCAGGAGTGTTAGATTTTATTTTTGTATTGTGGAGAATCCCTTCAAACTCAATTTCAGGCGTTTTGACTTTACCTTTACCTTTATTTTTTTTAATGTATGAAAATTCCACAGACGGAATCTTAAAATGATCAGAGCGATTTGGAATGATCGTGTAGGTGAAAGTTTTCGTCATGATAATGTTTTTAGTTTCATCTAAGCTAATTTCAAGCTTTGATGAAGGTTCAGAAATAAACAATCCATCAATCTTGAGGTTACGAAAAGGATTTGTGAAAAAATCTGTGTGTCCATCGCCTTTTAAGACCAAATTCAACTGCCCTTCACCACTCGATGTGATTTTATTTGAAGATAAAGAAATCTCCACAGATAAGGTATCACCAACATATGATGGGTTTGAGGTAAGGGAGCGGGATCTAATTTCTGCAGCTTCTCCTTGAATATAAGCACTCCCCAGTTGTTGCTCCATAATCATAACAGGAGCACGAAGTGATGTTGTTCCTGTTTTTAATGGGTATACAGCGAATCTTTTTTGAAGTTGCCCATAAAAAATCCGAGAACCAAAATATCCTGAATCGATTTTTTTCTCGTCTTCATTGACTGGTAGTTCGTGAAGTACCCCACCATCGTATGCAGCTCGTTGAACCTCTTTAAGGTAATGGGTTTGTTTTAAGAACTGAGGGACATCTGAATAAATGTACAAATCAGCAATAATACCGGAATTTTGAGCAGTTTGATTTGTAGAAAGTTTCCAAAATAAAAAGACTTCTCGTGGAACGTTTTGAAAAATAGAAAAAAGTCCTCCAAAACTGGAGTTTTGGTTTGCAGCTTGAAGGAAGTCTACGGCTTTGATTTCAATTTCTGCCGAGTCTGTGTAAACTTCTTTTTTATTTCTTGTTAGACCAACAAAGGCAGGTACCACAAATTTACCAGTATTTTTGGGAACAAGTTGGTAGACATAATGAAACAGTTTTTCTCTATTAGCTCGACCATTGATGATAGTCATCCGATTCACCACAGAACTATTCAAATACGCAATGTCAAAATCAGGAGATTGTAAGGATGGCTGAGGTGGCTCGAGAAACTCTTCATCAATCGCTGTTACAATGATCTCTGCGGTTTCATTGGTGCCGATGAAGGGTGGATTTACTTCAATTCTTGTTTTGGGTGTAATCCCAAAAATTGGCATTTGTAAGAGAAAAAGTAGGATAAAAATTCTCATGAAAAACTCCTGATAATGCTTGACGATCATATTTAAGTATCTAATAATTTTGATCTTTTTGCAAGTATTTTTAAAGTAGACAAAGTAAAATTTTTTCACTCAAATAAGTCATGAAGTTGAAATTTTAAGCGTTCTTCTTTATAATAATACTTATCATATAAAAAATGGGGAATTGTGTCTAAAAATTATTTGTCCTTAACTCTACTCACGATGATGTGCTTTTTTGTGTCTTGCGGAAAACTAAGCTTTGATGATACTGTTGCGTATCCTTTGCTCACCGTATCCGAAGCCAGAACACCTGCATCTGAGGAAATCCGATCTTTCGTGAGACGGGATGATTTGATCTATACTGCTGCTGGTTCTGGTGGTATCCTTGTTTATCGTATCGTTGGTGATAACATGGAAACGGTTCCAGCGCTTTCTTTGACAAATCTCTTTTCTGAAGATCTTGAACAGATTTTTGTTCGCACGGTAGAAATTCTAGAAACAGAGCTCATGACCAATCTTATTTTTTCTTTTGATACGGTGCAAGGTGGCGGTGTTGGTGTGGCTGAAATTTCTGAGAATGATACAAGACCTGTGGGTTCTTTAGTTGTAGAGGATAATTTTCGTATTCGTAATACAGTAACGAGCTTTAATCCTGAAGGAAAATATCAAATTCTTGTTGCCGATGAAAATATTGGTTTATTAACCTATGAGATGAGCTTTTTGTCCAATGATTTCTTTCAATATCCACGTATTGCTGGTCTTGTCGACATGATTTCCAGAATGGAGTCTACCTATCTTCCTAGTCTTTTTACTATTTTAGATCCTCCAGCGCTTTCTCGGGTTACAAATATCTCTCAGATCACAAACTTTGATGCATTGATTTCTTTAGCGATTAATGACGAGAGCACCTTCAATAAATTTATCACTAATATTCCATTTCTATCCCCTCAAAATCAACGTCAACTCCAAAATCTTGTAAGATTAACGGATAAGACGGCATTGAGTAATGTTTTGAATTTGTCTAAAAATTATTTTTCCTCTAATAGTAGTGCTCCGAATCTTAGTGATGCGATGGTTTCCCAATTTCTTTCTCAACAAAATGGTCTTAGTGGGGTAGCAGGTTTGTTGACTGGTCGTAGCTCAAGTAAAACCTCCGCCAAACCTGTGAAGTCATTTGAACAAGCGCAGACTATTTATGAAGAATCCTACCTCTCAAATATGAGAATCCTTCAAGGAGAAGAATTTAAGACCGATGAGCTGCATGATCTTAATTATTTTGCTTTTACTAATCGTAGTTTGATTGGAAATGCTCAAGCTGAAATCGAACGAACAATCCAAGCAACAGGTCGTCGATTCTTTAGCGATCAAACAGATAGAATTAAAAATTCTCTTTATGCATTTACTCCTGAGGAATTAGAATTATTCTTCCAATCAGCGCTCCAGCAAGCTAATTTATTAACCGAATTGATTCCTGTTTTTGATGCTGCTGGTGTAAATCTTCAAGAGATTTTTGTATTGTTTCAACAAAAAAAATATTATCAGATTATTGATATTTTAGATGATGAATTATTGGCTCAAATTCTAAGATCTTTACCAAAATACCAAATCAAAACCGAATTTAAAATCGTAAAAACAAATGTCGTAATGAACAATCTTCGTGCTATGGTTGCTGATGAATATTACGCTTACCTTGCTGCCGGACAAGATGGTTTTTATGTTATTGATAGGTTGTCCGATAAGCTTGTTTCTTCTTATAAAAAGGCATTTTCAGAAATTTCGATGATTATTCCTTTTGATGTGTATCGTAAGCGTTACTATGTTGTGGTAGATAATTTGGATGGGCTTGTTGTGTACCGCCGAAATCGCAATAATAAAATCGGTGAACAAGTCGCACGTGTAGCACTTGTTGGAGAGGCGTTTTCTGTTTTCCCTTATGAAAATGTTTTATGGGTTGCTGATGGTGTCAACGGCGTTTTAGGAATCCGTATGAATCGTGACGAAACACTGACAATCGAATCGGAATCTTACGAAAAACAAGATATTGCATATTTTATTGGTGGTGGTTTGAGAAGGGAGGTTCTTGCTTCCTATGGTGCTGATGGTCTAAAAGTTCTTCGTTTGACCAATGTTCTTAGCTCAAAAGAATCTATCAATCAAAATAGAGACCCAAATAACCAAAAAGCCGATGGTGAGAATTTTGTCGATAAAACAATCGAATGGTCAAGATTCTCTCCTATCGCACAGTTTTTAAAATCGTTATTTTTTGATATTTAAGGATCATATATGATTATCCAAATTTTTTTACTATTACTTGTTCAAGTGAGCACCTTCTCTCAAGAGACCACTAATTCTGCAAACGCAGACCCTGTCTTTCAAGAATTCCAAAATCTTCGTGATTTGCATCTTGGGGGGCTTGCCGCAAAATCTTTCTCTGCCGAACTCAATCACGCAGATGCTAAGAAGCTTCTTGGTGATAAAATTAAAGGCGATTATCGTGTTGAAGTGAAATATCACGCCAATTCCGGAGTCGAGTTTTTAGTCAAGGATAATGAAACTTTTTACGAAAGAGCTTTGTCTCAGCATGCTTCTTACATTAATATGATGTTATTGCCTTTATTGGCGACACTTGGTTATGAAAGACTTCAAGATCGATTTAAGATCCAAAAAGTCGAAAAGAATAATGTTGTGAGTTATTATGTTTCTTACCAAAGAGGTGATGTCCAAACGGTCTATCAAATGCGTGTTGGTGCGCTCGGCTTAGTAGATAGAGTGATTTTTGTTGAAGATCGAAAGAAGAATTTTGCAGCGGATATTACTTGGGTGAAGTTTGAAAATGTGTATATCCCAAAAAAAATTCGAACTATCAGCTATGAAGGTGCTCAGGCTGCGAGCTCATTTGAGATTGATAAGATTTCTTTAAGATAATAGCTGTGTGGCTTGTAATTTCGGGAAAAAAATGTGAATTTACTTGCTATTTTATGATATTTTAGTCATAATATAATTCAAAAGAGATTTTCTTTTTTGTGAAGAATTTGTAGGAGAAACTGGACATGAGTACATATGATGAATTGTTCTTAAGTGCGATGCAAGGAGACACCGTTCCTAGCGACATGGGTCAACAAAACTTAGTAGAAGGCGTAATCGTCAGTAAAGGCGAAACGGAATATTTTTTATCCGTTGGAGATAAATCTGAATGGATGATGTTATTCTCTGAATCTAATAATACTCTTAATGTGGGTGATAAAGTTCTTGTGGCTTCTATTGGCACAAAAGATGGAATTCCTCATGGTTCTCAAAAGAAAGCTCGTTTTTATCAAGCTCAAGAAAATCTGTACCAATCATCTATTGATAAAACTCCAGTTTCTGCAAAAATTGAAAAACTAGTAACTAATAGAGAGGGTCAACAAGTTGGTTTTACGGTATCTATTGATGGTGTAGAAGCTTTCTTGCCTCTCTCTCAAATTCAAGCTGGTGCTGATCCTGCAGCACTTATTGGTTCTGTTGTGACTGTTTGTGTTATCAAACATGAAGGAAATCGTATTGTGGTTTCTGAGCGTGTGATTAGAGAAAAAGCTCAAGAAGAACACTTTACAACATTTGCTGAGCAACATAAAGAAGGTGATATTTTACTTGCTACGGTCGAAATGGCTAATGATAATTTTGCACTTGTGAAAGCTGACCAGATTGTTTGTTTTATGCCTATTACGGAATATGATTGGAAGTTTGTGAAATCTTTGAAAGATCTCCTCAAAAAGGGCGATACTTTCAATGTGCAAATTTTAAGTATCGATCCTAGTAAAAAATCTGTTCGCGTTTCCCGTAAAGCTACCATCTCCAATCCTGTTAATATTTTCTTTGATAGTAGAAAAATTGGGGAAAATATTCCTGCTAAAGTTGTTCGTTTTGCGAAGGGACTTGCTATTGTTGAGGATCAAAATGGTGTAGAACTACTCTTACCTCTTTCTGAGATGAGTTGGACTTCAAGAGTACACGATCCTAAAACGATCATGAATATCGGCGATCGTATCGATGTGAAAATTAAAGATATGGATATCGAAAGAAAAAGAATCGTGGTTTCTTTGAGAGATTTACTTCAAAATCCATGGTCTGATGCTAACACTGTTTTTGCAATTGGCAGTAAACAAGAAGGGAAAGTTTCTTCTATTGTTGATTTTGGAATCTTTATTCAATTTGAAAATGGTTTAGAAGGTTTGATTAGAAAAGAAGATATTGACTGGAATGACAGAAATGTCGATCTTCCTGCAAAATTCAAAAAAGGTGATGTGGTGACAGCGACAGTATTACATGTCGATGCTCAAAATGAAAAGCTTCGCCTCGGTATCAAACAACTTGCTGACAACCCTTATCAAAATTTTGCACAAAATCACCCTATTGGTTCTGTAACATCTGTAAAGGTAACAGAAATCGTGAAAGATCGTGTGTTTGTTGAAGTTGAGGGGTCTTTGAAGGCTTTTATCCATGTTTCACAGTTATCAAATGAGCGTGTTAATGAACCTAAAGATGTGTGTAAAGTAGGCGATGAGCTTCAAGCTTCCGTCCGTAAAATAAATCTTCTTGATCAAGTTATTGAATTGAGTATCAGAGATCTTACAAAAAATGAAGAAAAACAAGAACTCGAAAAATACCTCGGTCAAACTCAAAACGAAGCCCCAAAATTAGGTGCTTTGTTCGGTGATATCCTTAAAAATAAATAAACATACTCTATAGTATATTTTGGAGAACAAAATGAAACTTGGTCTTGATCAAATCATGAAATTTCTTATGAACAAAAGAACCTATGTTCTTGCTGTTTTGGGTGGAATAGTAGTCTTATCTTTATTTGCTGGAATCATCTACCAAAGAAATATGGACAAATCCGCTGCTGCAGCTGATATTTATGATGAAGCTTGGCAGAAAGTTGCATTCATTGCGGGTGAAATTCAGAAGCAAAATAATTATACATTTTTAGCGACAGATCCTACAACTGCTCAAATCAAGACTTTGTTTAAAGAAGGAATGCAGAGTGTGGATATTTTGATCACTGATTATAGTGGTACTATTTCTGCAGCGAGAGCAGCGGCACTTTACCTATCTGTTATCGATGTTCCTTATATGATGGCCTTGCTTGATGATCAGGAATTGGCGACACGTATGCGCTTTTCTTCTTATTTGGATCGTGTTCAAAAGAAGCATCCTAAATTTTGGGATGCATTGATTGATCTTGCTCAAGGAACACGTTTTGAACAAAAAGGTCAACATGATGAAGCTATTGAATTATTTAAATCTGCTTTGAAAAAAGATAATGAAAATTATATGAATGATTACTTGTTGATTGCTATCGCAAGAAACTATGAAATCAAAAACAACTCAGCTGAAGCGGTTTCATATTATCAAAAAGTCCTCAAAATCAAAGATTCTGTCTGGGCTAATTTTGCTAGTGCGAAAGTTTATACGTTAAGTAAATAACAAAGTGAGTTGTATATCCAATCACAATTAACCACAAAAAAGGGCAGATAAATTTCTGCCCTTACTGTGTGTTTTATTAATAAAATTTTATGGAATAAAGAGGGTGTTATGTTTGACCAAGAAGATAAATCGATTTCTCTTTTAGAAAGCGATGATATTTCTTCGTCTATTGTCAAAATTTCTTTGCCAATGATGGTGACTGGTTTCGTGGAAGCATTATATAGTATGATCGATTCAATTTTTGTGGGTCGATTTGTTGGGCATCTAGCACTTGCGGCTCTTGCGGTGAATGGCGTAATTCACATGTTGCTTCTTTCTATGGGTAGTATGTTTGCTGTGGGTACTTCCTCTGTTTTGTCACGTGCACTTGGTGCGAAGAATTTTGACAAGGTTAAACAAACACTAATCACGAGTATTGTTATTAGTGTTGTTAGTTTGACTGCACTTTCTTTGATGATGTTGATGGAATTGGATCCTATTCTTCGCTATATGGGATCTTCCGAAGATGTGCTTGCTTATTCTCGTGATTATGCAGAGGTTTTGCTCTGGTTTGGATTTGTTCTTCCTCTTAATGGTGTTCTATTGACAGCGCTTCGTTCCAAGGGCGCGGTTAAGATTCTTATGAATCTTAGTTTACTTGGGGCTGGTTTGAATATTATTCTTGATGCGCTTTTTATCATTGTTTTTGGTTGGGAAGTAAAGGGTGCTGCTTATGCAACTATTATCTCTCAAGTCGTGGTGCTGTACTTGGCTTTTGTCAAAGTTTCTTCAGAATACAAAATCAAACTCACACAAATGCATTATTTTAGTGTCCCTGTCGTAAAAGAAATTTTTAGCATAGGAATACTCAATTTTATCCGAATGATGACCTTTACCTTGATGAATGTTATCGCAAATAGAGCCTTAGCGCCGTTTGGAGCTGCTGCTGTTGCTGCGTTTGGTATTTTGAATAGGTTTCTACACCTTGCCTATCAACCAATTTTCGGTTCCAATTTAGGAACACAAACCTTGATTGGTTACAACTATGGCGCAAATCGCTTTATCAAAGTCAAAAATATTATCACAAAAGGCTACACCTTAGCCACAATTATTGGTATTATCCCATCGATTATCTTTATCATTGCCCCCGTTCCAATGTTTTACTTGTTCACAGATGATCCCATCATTATCAACTATCTCACTGTCGGAACACGGGTAGTTGGTTTGACATTTTTCTTGTATGGATTTCAGATATTTTCGACAGGGGCCTTAATTGCGATGGGGCATAAAACAGAAGCTTTCTGTTTGTCTATTTTCAGACCTGCGGTGATGGCTCTTTCGATGGCTATTCTTCCCAAATTTTATAATGAATTTGGTGTCTGGGCATCTTTTCCTGTTACAGATGTTTTGTCGTCCGTGCTTGTAGCTGTTATCATGTTTTATGAAATAAACAAACTCAAACGTAAAGAAGAGATGCTTCAAAAAATCTATTAAGCTTAGCTTCAGCTTTCAAAAAAGCAATATCTAAAGGAAATTTCATGCCAACTACAAAATTCTTAAAAGAAGAAAATATCTTCAAGATGATTCTATCTTTATCCTTACCAGCAATCTTGGCTGGCTTTATTGACTCACTTTATAATACCGTCGACTCAATTTTCGTTGGTTATTTTGTTGGGACAGAAGCCTTAGCTGCGCTTTCTATTATTAATGTCATACAATTATTGTTTATTTCGATAGGAGTTTTATTCTCTGTTGGAAATAGTTCCATCGTCTCTCGAGCACTAGGTGCTAAAAATCACCATAGAGCTGTCAAAACACTTATTCATAGTTTTTGGGGCACTTTTGTTGTTGCGTTTTCCTTGAGTATGATCTTCCTTTTGAATTTAGATTATTGTCTAGGCTTGATTGGGGCGACACCGGATATCCTTCCTTATGCACGTTCCTACGGGGCTATTGTTCTGTGGACTTCTTTTATTTTGCCATTGAATAATATGATGCTTGGTGCTCTTAGAGCTCAAGGTCAAGTAGCTCAAGGAATGTATTTCTCTGTGATGGCTGCGGTGTTGAATATTATTTTAGATGCCGTCTTCATTGTTGGTTTTCAATGGGGAGTTGCAGGAGCAGCGATTGCTACAGCAATTAGTCAAGCAGTTTTATTCCTATTTTTATTCATGAAGATTAAAAAACTCTACAAAACCAACCTCTGCTTCAGTAAAGAATTTGAGATTCATTTCCCCCTCTTCAAAGAAGTCATTGCTGTTGGTTTTCCTACAGGAATGAGATTGATGCTTTTTGTCGGCGTTTTTTCTCTTGCTAATAATGTTCTCAGTAGTTATGGTTCTGAATATTTGTCTGCTTTTGGTGTGTTTACGCGTGTTATCAATGTACTTGGGATGATTATTGTGTCGTTGACGATGGGCGGACAACCTCTTATCGGATTGAATTATGGCGCAGAATTATATGAAAGGGTTAAAAAAATTACAGCTACGGTTCTTGCTACAGGTGTTGGTGTGGGTTTAATTTCAAGCCTATTACTTGTTTTTGCTCCAGCAGGTCTCTATCAATTATTCACCCCAAATGAAACCATCATCAAAATTTGTCAAGAAATTTCACTCTATGAAGGATTGACTTATTGGGGTTGGGCTGTGTTTTTATGTATCGTTGAAGCACTTCAAGCCATGGGTCACGCACGTACCTCTTTCTGTTTATCTATAACTTATCCGATGTTTGTGAGTTTATTTCTCACTTTATTGCCTGAATTTTTCGGTGTTAAAGGGGTATGGCTTGCCTTTAGCGCGACTTATATTCTTATCGCTATATTTGGCTTGATTGCCTTGCTTGTTGATTTTAGACATATCGATAAAAAAATCGCACAATTAAAATTGGGTGCCTAAATGTATCTTGAAATTTTGGATCAAATAGAAAGAGCAAAGTCCTCTTCTTCACGTCAAGGCGAATCTATTGAAGTGATGGCTGTGATCAAAAATCAGCCTCTTGATAAAGTTAAGACTCTCATCTCAGAAGGTGTGACAATTCTCGGAGAAAATCGTATTCAAGATGCTGCTCTCAAATTTCCAGAATTAAACGATTTTTCTATTCAAAAGCATTTAATTGGTTCACTCCAAAGTAATAAAGAAAATAATGCCCTCAAGCTTTTTGATACGATTCAAAGTATAGAGTCTCTCACACAGCTCCAAAGTATCACAAAAAAACTGCAATCAAAAAAAATTCATAAAAATATCTATTTCCAAATGAATACTTCTCATGAATCATCCAAACATGGCCTCGAAGATATTGATGAGTTGAAAAAGATGGTCGAGCACGTTCTGTCTTTTCATCATTATTTGTCTTTAAAAGGTCTTATGACTATAGGTGCCTTGAGTACTGACGAAAAAGTAGTCAGAAGATCTTTTGCAGAACTCCGAGAGATCCGTGAACAAATATTACAACAATTCCCTGAAATTTCTTCTTTGAAATTATCTATGGGGATGAGTAGTGATTTTTATTGGGCAATTCAAGAAGGTTCCGACATGATTCGACTTGGGACAATATTATTTAAATCTTAGAAGGTGATAAACTATGTTAATCGAAAGCGTCTATTTTATTTTTAATTTTCTTAATTTTGCTGTGCAAATGTATAATCTTATCTTTTTTATTTGGATTATTATGTCATGGTTTCCAATTGATCGTTCTTTTGTTGTGTTTCAATTTATCGATATGTTGATAAATCCTGTTTATAACGCTCTCCTCAAAATTTTCCCACCACTTCGTATAGGCATTTTGGATCTCTCTCCTTTTTACATGTTTATTTTTCTTACGGTCATTGATTATGCCTTGATTATCTTGCGTCAGCTTGTATTTACATTAATCCAGATGCTCTAGATGTTTGTTTTAGAATTAGCTGTTGTTCCGCGATCTTCTCGTGACAAACTCATTCAAGAAGATTCACGTATCAAACTCAAAATCACTGCTCCGCCTGTTGACGGACAGGCAAATAAAAAAATCATAGAGTTTTTGGCGAAGAACTTCTCTGTCCCCAAAACTTCTATTATCTTGATTTCGGGTGAGAAAGGAACGAAAAAACGATTTTCCTTCCAAACACTCTCTCAAGAAGAGGGACTTCAAAAATTAGAAATTCTGTGTCAAAATTAGGAGATACTATGCTTTCTGTGAAAGATCTAGGTGTTATCTTTGAATCTGAACCTATACTCCAAAACATTAACTTCACACTTTCTGCTGGAAAAATTTTAGCTGTAATAGGGCCAAATGGATCTGGTAAAACCACGCTTCTTAAGTCTATTTTAGGTTTACAAACCAATCACACTGGAACAGTCCTACTCAATGAAAAAAAAATCTCTCATGCGATTCTAAATCATGAAATAGGATATCTTCCTCAACATCATCAGACTAATGCATTGTTGCCGTTAACGGTGTTTGATGTAGTTGCACAAGGAATCAAAGCTCAAAAAAAATGGTTTGAGTTTTTGAGTAGTACAGAAAAAGACAAAATTCGAGTCGCACTTGATAAGGTAAAATTGTGGGATAGAAAAGATGATCTGTTCGAAAAACTTTCTGGAGGGCAGAAACAACGTGTCTTGCTTGCACTTGCGTTAGTAAATGCTCCAAAGTTTTTGTTTCTTGATGAGCCATCTAGTGCGATGGATGTAGGATCAATTAAAATTATTTATCAATTACTTTGTGAATTGAGAGATAAGAATGGAATGGGGATTTTAATCATTTCTCACGATATTAATGGAGTCCTCAATATTGCGGATGAAATTGCATTGTTGATGCATGAAATCAAATACATCGGATCTGCACAAAATGTTCCTCAGCAAGCTATTCATGATGTTTTTGGATTACATTTCAAAATCTTGTCATCAGATCCGAGTTGTGATCTCTGTAAAATTAGTTCCTAAAAGATTTGAGGGTGCGTTGGATCTCTCTGTTAGTTTCTTTGGCCTTTAATTGTTCACGCTTATCATAAAGTTTTTTACCGCGACAAAGCCCTATGGATATTTTTGCAAGGCGACCTTTAATGTAAAGGGAGAGAGGAATGATGGTAAGCCCTTTCTGCATGGCATCTTGTTCCAATTTGATGATTTCTCGTTTATGAAGAAGAAGGCGTCGTTCACGTTTTGGGACGTGATTGAAAAGATTCCCAAAAGTATATTGGCTAATATTCATCCCAATAATTCTAGCTTGACCATTTTTAGCTAGAACATAAGATTCTTTGAGGTTGACACGCCCTTCGCGGACAGATTTGATTTCTGTTCCTCGTAATTCGATACCAGCTTCGAAAGTTTCTAGTACTTCAAAATCATGATATGCTTTTTTGTTGTTTGCGATCATTGTTATTTTATTATCAGTTTTTGTTGGTATTTTTTTCATATTGATTTTTCCTTTTGAAAAATATAATTTTTGTAATGAGGACCCTATGCAGTCAGTTATTGAGAAGATTTTAAAGCTTCGTTTTTTACCGATCATCGATTTTTCGAGTATGAAAAATCCAAAGGCACTCGTCGAGACGATGCTTGAAGATAATGTATCTATTTTACAGGTTAATTTTAAGACCGATGAACAGCTACAAGAATCAGGAATTTTGAATAATCTTTTGAAAGAATTTCCAGAGATGTCTTTGGGTGCTGGATTTATTAACGAGGCCAACGATGCCAATATTGTACTCAAAAATGGAGCTGATTTTGTGATTAGTTCTGTTTTAGCTACAGAGATTTTGCCTATTGCTTCTCAATATCAAAAAACAGCAATTGTTTCTGCGCTTTCACCTACAGAAATCCACACAGCAAATAAACTTACTCCAGAATTAGTTCAGATTTTCCCTGCTGCACAGTTACCATCTCGTTCTTTATTGTCGATTTTGGATCATATGCCCAAAGCAAATCTCCTATTGACGGGAGGATTGACCCTATCTTTAGCTTTGGAGTTGCTCCAATACGGTGTCAAAGCCGTTGGTGTTAAAGGATCAATTTTTCGTAAGGAAGACCTTGCCGAAGAAAATTACGCATCTATTTCTGATGCCATCAAAAATTTTTATACGCGAATCGAACGTCTCAATTTGAATTAAACAATAGATCTTCCTATCTAGGGAAGATCTATTTGATTTTAAACCTTTCGAATAATTGTTCCTTCTTTGGTCTCACGAACTTCGAATCCCAATTCCAGTAAAGCATCGCGAAGTCGATCAGATTCAGCCCAATTTTTCTCAAGACGAGCTTGAACTCGTTGGTCAAATAAACTCTGAGCAATATCGTCTAAAATAATTTCTTCGTCAAATTCTAAAATTCCAAGTACCTTATTGATTTCTTGAAGATCGTTCAAGACTTGAGAGGAGTTGACAGATAGGTCTTTGTAGTAGTTGTTGATTAAGCTAAAGATCTCCCCCATCGCCGCAGAAATATTCAAATTATCACCAAGATGGGTGAAAAATTTCTCTTTTAAAGGATAATCGCTTCCAAGAGTTGGTGTGGAAATCAATTCTTGGATAAAATTATCGATTCTCTTTAGTGCAGAATCTGTCCCACTCAAACCATCTAAAGTAAAGTTTAGAGGGGTTTGATAATGAGCGCCTGTCAAAAGATAAAAACGAATACTGCGATTTGAGTAGCCTTTATCTTGGAGATCTTTAATAGTATAAAAATTCCCAAGGCTTTTGCTCATTTTTTTATTGTCCACAAGAAGGTGTGTTGCATGCATCCAGAGAGTCGCCATCGGCTTATGTGTTAAGCATTCACAATGAGCTTTTTCATTAGTGTGGTGTGGAAAAAGTAGGTCGATACCACCCGTATGAATGTCAACCCCATCAGGAAATTGCTCATGTACCATAGCCGCACATTCTGTATGCCAACCTGGTCTACCCTTTCCCCACGGACTTTCCCAATAAACTTCTCCATCGCTTTCTTTGTATTTTTTCCACATTACAAAATCGCCGTATTCTTCTTTGGAGAATTCAGAATTGTCAACGGAGATATTTTCACAAAGATGATCAAGATCTAAATCTTTGAAATTTCCATACTCTTTAAAAGAAGAAATCTTAAAATATACCCCATCTGCTTTCTCATACGCAAATCCCGCTTCAATTAGGTTATTAATTAGAACGATCATTTTCCCTACGTAATCTGTTGCTTTGAGGTAGTTTGTGTTTGTCTGATCAAAAGACAGCTCTTGAAGATTTTGAAAAAATATGTTGATGTATTTATTTGTAAATTCTTTTAGTGATAGGTTTTGTTCGATAGATGTCGCGATGGTTTTATCGTCAACATCAGTCAGATTGCGTACATGACTCACTTCATAATTAAAGGCTTTTAAAGTTCGAATAAGCAGATCCTCAAACAAAAATGTTCTCATATTCCCAATATGCGCATAATCATAAACTGTTGGGCCACAAGAATAAATAGAGATTGTTTTTTTGAGGGGGAGAGCTTCATTTTGTTTACTTAAGCTGTTGAAAAATTTTACAGTCATCGAGAAATCCTTATTTTGAAATTAAAAACCTAAAAGGTAGAGCGTCGTCCCCACAATAAATGCTGGGATTGTACTGTAGAGCGATGCAAAAAAGGCAGAACGCTTATCCATAGCAAGAAGAGGAAAAAGTGCGTCTCCGTCATTTGAGATGGCGTTTGTTACAAGTACCGAAAACGGGATGATGCCTTGAATATAAAGTGTTGTGAGAATAATATGAGGGCCACAGCCTGGAATCAATCCCACTAATAATCCCCCAATCACCCCAAGATATCCGTTTTTAGTAATAATAAAATCAATAAATTCTTGTCCATTTAGATACGTAATTAAAACCTCATAAGCAAAGAGCGCAAAAAACACCCACATAATCACAAAGGCTGTTTCTTCAGCATTGTGCACAAGGGTCTCTCTAAAAGAGTCTTGTTTACTTTTTACTTCAGGTAAGACATCGTCAACAAGTATTTTTTGAGTGATGAGGTTGTAGAGAATACTAAATATCGTCCCCCAAAATCCTATCAATCCAAGATTCTTAATAGGAAAAGCATTGTCGAAGTCTATTTGGAGTAGATTCATGATTCCAAGAGGGAGCGATAACACAGCAAATATCCAAAAAATCACAAAACCAATATGATGCCTAAAAAAATAAACAGCAGTCTGGAGTTTCCCCATAGAAATCGGTGAAGATATATTTTGATCTTGAAATTCTGTAACTTCTTCTTGGAACATTTTATTGCACTTCAACTCAATATCAGAAATGGGAGTATTTAGCTTAGAACCAATCTTGAAATAATCAATCGTATATCCAGTAATAACACCCGTTACTAAAGAAATCAGAGAAACCAAAATGAATTGTTTAGGAAGGGTGGTAAGTAAGACAAAAGCAGCATCACCCATCGTTGCTACAAGTGTAGCGACAACCGTTCCAAAAGTTACTTGCCCTTTTAAGTAAAGAGGCATGATAAGAATAGCTCCACCACAACCAGGCGTCAAACCAAGCAAAGCTCCAAATAATACTTGGAGTTTTTTCTTTTCCTGAATCGCACGGATAACTTTCCCACCACTAGCGAAATTTATATATCCAAAAAGAAACAACGTAATAGCAACAAAACTACCTACTTGAATAAAAGCACTGGAGGCAGCATCATAAAAAAGTGACCACATATTTAGGCTCCCCTTATCTTGAGATCCCTTATATTATAGTATGATGTACGCTTAAAGTCAACTCATCAAAAAGGGGACTTTTTCGAGGTAAATTTGTCTTATGGTGCTAAAAAGATTATATTATAAATATATATTAAACAAGGAGAATTCAATGAAAAAGATCTTATTATTCATTATTCCTATTTTATTTATTGCTTGTCAGGTAACTAAACAAGCAACAAATGACTCATCCAATACTGGTGATGGAACCACTCCAATCGTAATCACCACCAACACAATACAAATTGCCGATTCTATTGATTATGAAGATGCCGAAAACTCTTCTTATTATGTCGTCATGCCTGTTCGTGTCGTTGATGGTAAGTATTATTTTGTAGATCAAAATTTTGATGCCATTCAGGAGTATGATCTACAAACCCTCGATCTATCCAAAAATCTCCCACTCGAAAACGTAAAGTATTCTTTTATACCTAAACGAGGAGAATTACTGGTTGATTATCCAAGCACTATTGAATATTTCATCGTATTTACTTTGGTACAAAATTGGACAATGTCTAGCCCAAAAGCATTTGAAATGACCAAACCAGAAGAATCTATGTTTGAAGCTGGTAGTCCTCTTCATTATATGCAAAAAATTAACTTCACAAGCTTCATCTTACAAGGTAAGTATGATCTCGATGGTCGAAATCCTATCATCAATTCACATCTCATTTCTACTTCTGTAAATTAGAATAATAAATATTCATCAAAAAAATCCCCTAGTTTAGGGGATTTTTTATGCTCCGTTATCTTTTAGGATTTGACGAATTTTTGAATTTGATCCAGCGATACTAAATGCTGTATCGCCTCTATTATTTGATTTTTTGACTTCAGCTCCAGCAAGAATTAATTGTTCAATAATATCCTCATGCCATTTGTAAGCAGCATAAATTAACGCCGTATCGCCTCGTTTGTTTGCTTTATTGACATCTGCCTTGTTTGCAATGAGAAGCTTTACAATCTCAAGGTGCCCATATCTCGATGCTAAAATCAAAGGAGTCTGACCACTACGATTTGATTTGTTTACATCCACTTTATTCGCAAGAAGCTCTTTTACGACCTCTAATCGACCATATCTTGAAGCAAAAATCAATGCTGTGTCTCCTCTGTGGTTGGGTTCATTAATATTTGCGCCTTGGCTGATACATTTTTGTACTTCGGGAAGATTTCCTTTTAGAGCATAATATACAATATCTTGTGCGTGCGTCGAAACACTGATCAAAAAACCAAATAAAAAGGCAAAAGCTATACTTTTCATATTTAACTCCTCAAGTAGCATTGAAACTGTTCTCTTCTTGCATTATACAACAAATAAACTCTTCTAGCAAGACCTGTTATGTAAAATTTATCAGATGAATGATGAGCGATCTAGTGATTAGAATTTTCTTGTGAGAGAATTTGATAGTAATTAGGTAGGATAATGTCTTTTTATTACTTGAAAAAGTGCTATAATTAATGAAATAAAAAACTCGAAGGAGTATTTGATGAATTATGTTACATTAAATAATGGGCTAAAAATGCCTATTTTAGGCTTTGGAGTTTTCCAAGTGCCAGAACCGGAAGCTTGTGAAAAAGCTGTCTTGGATGCGATCGAGGAGGGGTATCGTTTGATCGATACAGCAGCTTCCTATCAAAATGAAGAATCAGTCGGGAATGCTATTAAAAAAAGCGGTGTTGCTCGTGAAGAAATGTTTATCACAACAAAAGTTTGGGTACAAGATGTCGGATATGAAGCAACTAAAAAAGCGTTTGAGAAATCTTTGAATAATCTTGGCTTGGATTATCTTGACCTCTATCTAATCCACCAACCTTTTGGAGATATACATGGAGCATGGCGTGCCATGGAAGAACTCTATAATGCTGGCAAAATCAAAGCTATCGGTGTGAGTAACTTCCATAATGATAGGGTCATGGATATGATCGCTAACAATAAGATCGCACCAATGATTAATCAAATCGAAACTCACCCCTTCTACCAACGTATCGAAGAGGAAAACTTCTTGAAAGAAAATGGAGTCCAAATCCAATCTTGGGGACCTTTTGCTGAAGGTAAAAACAATCTCTTCCAAAATGAACAACTCCTTGAGATCGGAAATCAATATGGAAAATCAGTTGCACAAGTCGTGCTTCGTTGGTTAGTTCAACGTAATGTTGTTGTCATTCCAAAATCTGTTAATAAAGATCGTATCCAACAAAACTTTGAAGTTTTTGATTTTGAATTGTCTGAAAAAGATATGAACACTATCAAAATAATTGACCTCAATGAAAGTCTCTTTTTCTCTCACCGTGATCCAGAGATTGTTAGAAGACTCAGCACTTATAAAATTCACTAGATATTCATAACTTTATCATGAGCTTATATAAAAGTCGTACTGTAAGGTACGACTTTTGTGATTTTAGAGTGAGAATTTATAACATAGTTTTTGCTTATTGTTGAATGTCTAATCTCTAAATAGAAAACAATCACAAATAGATTGATTATATACTTAGAGTTTGTCTTGATGAAAGTATATTTTTTATGTCTGTTTTCGGTGGAGCACCAAACATTCTTTTGTATTCTTTATGAAATTGGGTAGAGCTTTCATATCCAACTCCATACGCCGCATTAACAGCATCTTCCCCAGAAAGTATCAAACGACGAGCCTCATAAAGGCGTAATTGTTTTTGGTATTGAATAGGGGTAAGACTGGTGACTTTATTGAAATTACGATAAAAAGAAGACGGAGCCATATGAAATCTTGTGGCTAATTCCTCCACTTTAAATGTGCTTTTAAAATTTTCACGGATCCATGCCGCCGCTCTCGATATTCGTTGACTAATAGAGCCTGTGATATAAAGAGACTGAATTTGTTCTCCTAATTTTCCCGTTAGTAATCGGAAGTAGATCTCTCTAATGATTATTGGAGCAAGGATTTTTTGTTGTTTTTCAGGCATCTCTAGTAAATCAATTAAACGAGAGTAAGCATTTAGCACCATCGTATCGGATTCAGCGGTTGCTGCACTTCTGTGAGCCCTACCATCTTCATCAATAAAATCAATTTCTTGTAGAAGATCAAGAATCAAATTCTGGTCTAACTCCAACATTACTGCCAAGTAGGGATGATCAGGACTGGCATCGGAAATATAACTAGAACAAACCATGTCAATTCCTGTAACCATAGTTTCGTTACGTCCATATCTTAGCCTTTCATTCCCTAAGATAGAATCTTTGTAGCCATCTAAAATTGACACAGTGAGAGGTCTGTAGAGTATGCCAACTTGTTCGAGGGGGGCTTCATCTCGTCGAATAATATAAAAACCCTCAATGCTAGTTTGTAGAACCTTTGTGGAGGGGAGCATTTTTTTGATTTTTTCTCGAGAGAGCATCTTTTTGCAGATCTTTTTGCCAGAGATATTCTCAGTTATGAGGATAGGGAAATTGCTACTATTTCTATGTTGACGGTGTTGGAAGATGTTCAAGCTCAGCTGAATTCTCATATCAATCTTGGGAAGAATTTGGGACTATCTCAAGCCCAAATCAATCAAATCCAATCAGTAGCAACAAGCTTAAAACCTTTTGAATCTACATTTGGGGAGGGGATTCCTAATCCAAATTCACAATATTTTAGTGGAGAGACATTTCTTAATCGTCTAAGTGATGCTGATCCTGCATTTAATCTACCAGCTGCAAATGTTACTTTTGAACCAAATGCCAAAACATTCTGGCACAAGCATAGTGCAGGGCAAATTTTACTTGCTACAGATGGAGAAGGTCGTTATCAAGAACGAGGAAAGCCTGTTCAAATTCTCAAAAAAGGTGATATTGTTCGTATCCCAGCAAATGTGGAACATTGGCATGGAGCTGCATCTCAGAGTTGGTTTGCTCATGTTGCTCTAACCCCAAACCCTCAAAATAATCAAGTTACTTGGTTAGAAGAAGTTTTAGGAGAAAATAAGTAATGAAAAATCTATATATTATTTTTATATTTTTGTTTTTGGTATCTTGCGCATCTAATAATATCGTAATTACAAAGCAAGGCAATTTTTCTGCCGGTGGTAGCGTTATCACTAATGCCGGAGAATATCGCAGTCAAGATTTTAATAATTGGCAACCCTATCCTGCAGGTCAAACCTACCACGGTGATCATGCTTCTGTATTTTATCAAATCCCTAAAAATGCTCGCAAATAAGCTATGGTCTTTCTTCATGGAGCTTTCCAATCTGGAAAAGGTTGGCAAACCACCCCAGATGGTAGGGATGGACTTCAAACACTATTCCTGAAAAAAGGATTTGCGACCTATGTCATGGATCAACCTCGCCGAGGACAAGCTGGGAAAAGTACTGTACCAGCCACCATTACCCCTGTCGCTGATGAACAGATGTGGTTTGAAATTTGGAGAATGGGGCAATGGCCTAATCACTTTGAGACAAGTCAATTCCCTCAAGACTCAGAAAGTTTAGAAGAATTTTTTCGTTGGATTACCCCTAATACAGGTGCTTTTGATACCCAAATAATTGCAGATAGTACGGCTAAAGTTTTTGATAAAGTTGGTGAGGGGATCCTTGTCACACACTCTCAAGGTGGTGTTCCTGGTTGGTTTGCTGCTATTCAGAATAATAAAATCACTTCTGTTGTTGCCTATGAACCTGGATCTTACTTATTTCCTGAAGGTGAAGTCCCATCTCCTATGCCTAGCCGAACAGGCGTTTTGGAAGGTATCTCGGTATCTTTAGAGGACTTTAAAAAACTTACAGAAATTCCTATTATTGTTTATTTTGGTGATTATATTACCGAAGCAAACGAAATCTCAGATGATCTAGGGGCTGAGAACTGGAGAGTACGACTCGAGTTAGGGCGTCAGTTTGTTGAAACGATCAATAAGCATGGTGGAAACGCTAAACTTGTGGAACTCCCAAAAATCGGAATCTTTGGTAATACACACTTTCTCTTTGCTGAGAAAAATAATGATATACTAGCAGATCATCTTTTCAAATGGTTGAAAGAAAATAAGTTACATAAATAAAAAAAAGAGCTTGAAGTAAATCTACTTCGAGCTCTTTTTTATTGGTAAACTATAAAATATAAAACCTAATGTATGCTTTCTCTATCTTCAAGAAAAACATAACGTACTAGTTTTTGAATAAATCCTACGGGCAAATCTTGACTATGAGCAAGACGCATAGCTCCCTTTGAGGTCTTTAACCCCAGCTTTTGGCAATCTTCTGAGAAATCGATCACCGCTTGTGCTCCCAAATAGAATCCAATGTGATTCTTTGCACAAGCATAATGAAATCGTTTTTTCTCAATAAAAAGGGTTGGCATCTGCCATGCGATTTTTTCTTCTGCAAGGGGAACAATCTCTTTCACAAGCCTACGAATCAACTCCAAACGCTCACGATGCTCAGGAGGGCTGTTTTGAATATAGGTGTCGATAGGAGTCATGGAAAGTTCCTTTCAGATCGCTAAGGATATAGATTTTAAATCTACCGTCTTCAATCTATAGAGTTATATTAATAAGTAACAAAGTAAAGTCTCTCGATGAGCTTTACGTATTGGTTATTTCTATACAGATTATAGCATACTAACTCTAAAACATCAAGGCTCATCTCTAATACATTGACAAAAAAATAACCCCATAGTAAGATATACTTATGGGATTATCCTATAGATATAGTACTCTCACTAATGGACATCGTGTCCGTGAGAGTTCTTCACACATCGTGTGTTTGAGGTGTAACATGTTACGTTATTTGATATTAATGACTGTTTTGATTCTTGGAGCTTGTAGCGAGAAAAAAACTTCGTCTAAGACTAGTGAAGTGGCTGTGAGTACTAATGAAGTTAGTCATACTAATATAGAGCCTATCGAAGTTTCTTATGATAAGGGATTGGATCTGATTTTAGTTGAAACAAGCTTTAAAGGTACAATTCCTCGCATACTTGATAACAGAGACGAAGGGTTAGATTACCAAGCTATTTACTGGGATTCTAATAATAATAGCTACTATATTATAGAAGATGATAATGTATTTCTACGTCCATTGGCTATTTCAGACACATATACTCAGTTGAGTCCGTCAACATATCCACCTTTAAAAACCAATTTTACATATACCATTGATGAAACAAAACAATTAGAACCTGTTTTTGATGATTCTTTAAGAGAAGTATTCCCTAATACAGGTGCTCCTTTGCTATATATTGGCAGTATTTCACCTATGGAGCGTGTCTATCTCAACCCTACCAACCAACTATATTATATTAAAAAACTTAAATTCTGGGATACTTCTATCTATGAAGTATACATATATACAAACGATGGAAAACTAAACCATCCCTACAAGAAAATCACAAATGTTACTCCTATCGTCTATCCTGTAATGTTTACAAACTTCTCTACTAACAGTAGAAAAGATATAGAAGTGATTATTAATACTTATTTCACTAATACTAATAATCAAAGATTTTATCCTGTTTCTTCTGATATTGAAGGAGACCCTGATATACTTTTTTATAGTAGGAGTTAAGAGTTAGTTGATTTTTTGTATTTTACATGGAAATTACCTAGTTCATAAACAGGATCAATTTCTAAATCTTCGTTTTTCAGGAAATATTTGAAGTATTCTATTTGATCTTTATTTTTAGAGCTAAAATCTACAGCTTTACCTAGTTCATGATCTGATTTCATTTGTGATACTTTGAGCCAATCTTCCAATAGTAATTTAGTAAAGGAGGTATTTTTTTTACGCACATTTTAGGTAAAGATAATAAATATTTTACAAATACCTCCTTTTCAGATCTTTGAATTTCATCAAATAATGCTTTCTGAGTCTTATGGTGAATAGGGTCTTTTGGAGATAATAGATAATTATCTTCATAAAATACCTCCGAAATAAGCTGGAGGGGTGCTCTTCTGATTGGATTTCTATAAGTTGTAACTAATTTATTTTTTCCTTTAACCAAGATATGATCCACCATAACCCTAGCTTGATTTTTTGCGTCTCTATAAGCAGAAGATATTTCAAGAATTGTCCACGTTTTACCTTTATTCATATAATCACAATATAGCTCTATCATCATTTAATGAAGAATATAAGCGAGACTATGAAGCTATAGCAGAGTGGGTAAGAAGTAAATCTTTATCTTAATACAATATGATAAGCTTCTTCACCACCTTCTCCATACTGCTTACTTTTAGTATCTAGATCTTTACCTTCAAGTAAATGAACACTGATATTAAAATATCCTCTATCTGAAGAACTATGACTACTAGCATTTGGGGCTATGTCAAATACGCTAGTATTATTATTATCTAGAACATGCCCATAATCATTTTTATTAGCTTCGACATGTTTAAGAGCTAGCTCTTCAGCTATTTCTTCAAATTGAACCTCTGTCATCAACCCTTTATCCCATTGCTCATAATAAGTATATCCATTTTTTTTTATCTATATAAAGCCACTTTCTCACGGTGCGGATATAAAGCACTTTCTTTTCTTTTTTTATTTAAATATGGTACCATTAATTCAGCTTGTCTTTCAGCACTTCTTTTAGTTGAACTAATATATAGTTTTTGAGTATCTAAATTTTCTAAAATACTCTGAACCCAGAATTTTCTGGTTGTTCCGTCATGGGTCTCATCTATACCTATATTCTTGAAAAACTGTGTCAGATAATATGAACTTCGATATATTGGATATATGGATTCATCTCCACAGATGAAATCGGATAAAAAGCCTATGAATTGTTTACCGTATTTCATGACCAAAATCCTCTTCATTTATTATTACTTCAATCACCCTAATCTCTACCGATATTACGCACCTCCTGTGCTTGTCGGCATTTCGATCGTCGTGATCTCATCCTCGCTCAGTCCATAGAGTGCATAGACGAGTGTATCGATCTCTTTTTGATATGCTGATATATCTGCGTTTTTATCCTGAGCTTTCGCATTCATGCACTTTTTAACGAGGTCGATGATGGGTGCCTGCTGCTCAGGTGTGGCGTCCACGATAGGGAGCCTTCTAATTTGAGATACTACTGTGTGTGAATTCGTACTACGAGCTTTAAAGAGCCAATTTAATAACTCAGAGTTTAATAATCCCATCATATAGAAAATATCTAAAAACACATTCTCTTTTATAACCATATAATTTGCACTATTCCCCAATCCAATATTAGCATCTACAATCCCAAAGATTAATCGATATTTATCATTTATACCAGATATACCTTGGCATACGAGGCGTTTATTTTCAATATAGAATTTTCTTACACCTTGAGAAGCAATATCACCTAAGAAAGAGTGTTGAAAGATCTCACAGATAAAGCCTTTATCTTTACATAGATAATAAGAAAGTAATACAAAGACTTCATAAGCATTGATCTCACCAATACAGGCAGGCATATACATTTCTTGAGTTCTTAAATAGTTAGACTCTTTTATGTAATGAGATTCCTTCATTTTACCATATCTAAAATAAGGAGGATTCCCTATCACGAGATCAAATCCCAAAAAGTTCCCATCATCGTCCAGCACCTCAGGAAATTCATAGATCCACTCCATGGAGTTGATATAGGTGCCGTCTACTTTCTCGAGGGCTTGCTCGGCTTTTTCTAAATCTGCTTTTGCTTTATCGATCTGTTCCGTGGTAACGCCTATCGTATATTCGATATTTTCAAGAACACTTTTGGCTTTTCGGAATTTTGAGTGTAGCTTTTTGTATTCGACTTCATTCGTGAGGAAGGTATTTTCTAAGCCGTTCTTTTGAATACATTACACCTTCTCACTACTAGGTATTCTAAAAAGCTTTTATCAATACTATGCTGTTTATTTTTATTTTGATCTGGTTTGATCTGTAAATAAAAGAATCCGTTTTCTCTTTGATACAATCCCATAATTGATGTCCTAAGCACAAGGATGTGCGAAATGTCGATTTGACACGATGTCAAAAAATCGACTAAACCTTATACACAATTTATACACAGTAGTTTTTCATAAGAATTTAAAAAGAAAACAAACCCTGAAAAAATCAAGGTTTGTATCGTTTTTTTAGTTCAATATTATGTGCCTGAGACAGGACTTGAACCTGCAAGCTTTAAGGGCACAGGATTCTGATTCCTGCGTGTTTACCAGTTTCACCACTCAGGCATGATATTAGCTCAATCAATACTTAGTACCAAAAATGTTATTGATTGAGCTAATATTTGTGATGTGAAGAGAAATATCCTTATTAAACTCCACATCATTTTGGTCAGCGTAAAAGGAATCTGATTCCTTTCACCGACGTTTGACATCCCTGTTCCGGTGTCGGCTATTATTTTTCTATAATTATTGAGCCGCGTCAGCTTGTTGCTGATTATTTTGGCCTTCTGTTGTTGCTTCCATACGTCTACGTGCGTATTCGAATTCCAGAATTTGTTGATACAATGTGCCGTTGATTGCAAGAGCCAAACGTTCTTGTTCAGTTCTAGCAAGACCCCATGTATCTTCGTCATTGATATCACTTTCTTGAGAGTCAACAAGGTAAGGTGTATACTCGATATCGGAAGATCCAAAATACCCTACAAAGTCGCCACCTGCATGGTGTCCTGAGCGATAAACTACAAAAGAATCGAACCGAATCATAGGAATTTCGCTTGGATATACACGAGCTTGTGGTAAAATATTATTGAGGATACGCTTGGAGTAGGTTGAGTTGTTATAGCTCAATTTTCTCCAACCAACATACAATAAAGATCCTAAAGGAAATTCTGTTAATTTGTCTTTAATATCAAGAACACGTACACCCATAGTAAATGGGAAATTACGTCCATTGACCCACATTGAGAATGATTTTACAGCACCAACGTTAGTAACAACGCCATTATTAATATTAGCATATTCGCCAGTTGATTTGAATGGTAGGAGTGGGAATAATGGGCGGATGAATGCTTCAGCTGAAAACGGCCATTCTGGATAACGAACACGAACGCCTAAAACTGTACCTCTTTCTTGAGAGGTGATTTTTTTAGAGTAGGAATCTCTTTTTGAGAAAGGATTTTCTGCGGATGAATTTGTTAAAGTGACAACCCAGTTGTCAAGGTTAAACATTGTTGATCCAATTTCAGCAAATGCCACACCATCTCTGGTGTATAATTGGTTTTGTTCGTTTGTATAGACTTCTTTGATTTGATCTTCGAATGTATTGAAATCAAAAAAAGTTTCTCTTAATTGTGTGAATCCTGTAGCAGGAATCATCAAACTAAATAAGACTAATAAAATGTGTCTCATCAGATTCTCCTTAAATTTTACGCTTTTTTGTTACGACCTAAAAATTTTTCGGAAAATCTAGCAAAACTTTAATGATTTTGATAGAAAATATTTATTTATTTTTTCATTGATAGAATTAGAACTTGGAAATATAGTTGGCTTTTCTTGTTTTGAGATAGAAATTTGCAGCACCGAGACTTGTTATTGTGATGAATAAACTTGTTGCAACAATTCCTGTTTGGAGAGCCGTTGCAGCGGATGTTCTAAGAGGGGGAGTATTAAATCCAAAATTTTGAAGAACATCGATAATGTATTCTTGCGCAGGGATTACGGCAAAAAAACTAATAATCCAAGCAAAGACCCCCGCAAACATCCCAAAAATAAGCATACTAATCATAATGCTTGGTACTAAGAAATCTGGAAGTCCCCAGATACGATAGAGCCAAATTTGTTGTTTTTTTTCAGAAAGGAGACCTCGAAAACTCAGAAATTTTAAGATCATAAAGGCAATCAAAATCCCAAATCCAAAAATCCCTACGGTATATTTGATACGAGTGAATAAGCCAATTTGAAAACTTTCTTTTTTTGATTCTTCAAGAGGGTAGCCGAGCTTACCGAGCTCACGTACTAATTCACGCACCTGCGCTCGATCTAACCCACTAACAGTCTCAAGCACGAAACTATCATAAGAAGGATTAAGCCCCATTCTATTGTAGATTGCAAATAAAGTTTGAGCAGGCACGGTAGCAATATTACCAAATTCATTTGGATCAAAGCCAACGATGCTGATCTGTACTCGTTGATTTCCAATTTTTGCAAAAGCACCAGGGAGCCCAATAAATGCACTTTCTTCAAGAGTTGGCCAACCACGCTGTGGAGCTAAGTTATTATAGAGTGAGACTGCTTGAGCTGGAAGTAAAACCGGAAGACGCTCTAAATTAGCAGAACTCCAAGTACTACGTTGAGCATTTGCGACATTTGAAAGACCATGGAGAAGAGGAATACCTTTGATTTTGATCGGATAGGATGCAGAAAACCCCAAAAATGAGATCCCCGCTTCAATTTGATCCGTCGGTGAGAAATAAGGAGAAACCGCTGCGATGCCTTCGACATTTTTGAACATAGTCATAATAGTATCGTCGAGAGGGCGCGCTTCGGAGCTGCTTATCGTAAAAGAGTAAGTATCTGTTTTTTGACCTGTTCCTTCAGAAATGTAAAAATTAGCGATTTTGATCACAGATAAGCTGATCCCAAAAATCCCAAGAACAAATCCAAAAATCAAAGACCAATAAAATTGATGAAAAAAAATTCTTAGTGTTAGTTTCACACATAGTCCTTTTTGTTTTCGTTGACTAGCTACAAGGCGGGATCGAACCGCCGGCCTATTGATTACGAATCAATCGCTCTGCCAACTGAGCTATTGTAGCACTGTTAAGTTATTTTGATAAGATTAAGCGTTCACGCGCTCAATTTTGGCACCAAGTCCACGAAGCTTTGTTTCAAAATCTTCGTATCCGCGGTCAATATGATAAATATCAAGCACTTCACTTGTTCCTTCAGCTGCAAGAGCTGCTAAAACCAATGTTGCTCCACCTCTGAGGTCAGCAGATTTAACGATAGCCCCAGAGAATTGTTTGATTCCTTCAATAACGGCAATGCCATTATCCACAGAGATCTTTGCATTCATACGGTTAAGCTCGTAAGCGTGCATAAAACGATCTGGATAGATGGTTTCGGTGATAACACTTTTTCCTTCAGAGAGTGCTAAAAATGCTAAAAATTGAGATTGAAGATCTGTTGGAAATAATGGATATGGCAAGGTTGTAAAATCAACTGCTTTTCTTGTTCCTGCTTTTACGCGGATAGAAGTTGGGGTAGGGAAAGAAATCTCCATTCCCGCTTTTTTGAACAATTCAATAGGATTTTCAAGATGCTCAGGGACACAATTTTCAAGAGTAACATCCCCACCTGTAATAGCAGCAGCTACCATGAAAGTACCAGCTTCGATACGATCTGCAACGACATTGTGCTCTGCACCGTGCAAGGTATCCACACCTTCAATAGTGATGGAGTCTGTGCCTTCGCCAGTGATTTTTGCTCCCATTTTTTTGAGAAGATTTGCAAGATCAACGACTTCAGGCTCTTTAGCAGCTCCGTTAATGACGGTGGTACCTTTAGCTAATGTTGCTGCCATAAGAATATTTTCTGTAGCAAGAACGGAGCTTCCATGCTTGCCTAAGAGATTCATTTCTTTACCGATCAAACGACCTTCTTTTGCAACAACATGAAGATCTCCATGTTCTGTAGTACAAACTGCAGATAGTTCTTCGATTCCTTTAATATGGAGATCGATAGGTCTTGGCCCGATAGCACAACCACCAGGCATAGATGTTTTGGTCTGACCAAGACGTGCCACGAGAGGCCCCATCACCACGATAGACGCACGCATTCTGCTTACGATTTCGTAAGGTGCAGAAGATTTGAGTTCAGATCCTTCTTCGATGATTACGGTCGATCCATTTTTGGTGATCTTTTTACCAAGATATGTAAGTAACTCGTACATTGTTTCAACGTCATCAAGTACAGCTACGTTATTAAGAACAATTTTTTCTTTTGTTAGTAATGTTGCTGCAAGAATAGGAAGAGCCGCATTTTTTGCTCCGCTGATGGTCACTTTTCCAGAGAGAGGTGTGCCACCTTCAATAATGAATTTTTCTGCTTTAGCCATGGTTCAATGTTCCTTATGTATAGATTCGAATAGAAGATATTTCAATAAAATTTCATTTGAAATTTTGTTTTATTATACTGTTTTTTTTGTTTTTCGTCAAACTTTTCATCCAAATCCTCAACTCTTTTCTTTAATAAGTGTTTTTGAAAACAGCGATAAATCTTGACCTTTCATTTGTTTTATGGTATCATATGAGATAGCATCAATGGAGGCTTAAATGTTACCTAATATTTCTCGTTTATTTGTATTATTTACAATTTTTGTGTTAAACATAGCACATGCTCAGACACAATCTGTATCTGCACCAGACAATTCTGTCAATTTGATTTTAGATAGACTTGGGGTGACGGAATTATCTATCAACGGATCTTGGAACCGTTTGAATGAAAATTTAACCATTTCTGACCGTGAAGGACAATTAAAAGTCTTTGATTTTGGTTTTGGGACTTATACTTCTTTGTTAGAAAATAAAAACAGACTTTCTTATAATGTTAAAACTAGTGGTAACCAAGTGGAACTTTCAACTGTTGCAAGAGGTTTGGCTATTACACGTACGATTACCTTGCTCTCTAATGGTAACGTAACACAGCATATCACTTTATCTAATACTTCCGCTCAGACTATTACGCTTGATGAAGACGGTTTGGCATTTACGATGTCTTCTTTAGCAGATATCGCAAGTATTTCCAAAAATAATAATAACATCCTTGAATATAAATATTTCAATGGTAAAAAACTTCAAAAAGCAAAGATCAGTGCTGGTGGATTCATGAGTGGCCCTCAAGCAATGGATTTTGTCGCTTCTCCAGTATGGGCGTCTGTTGCGGATAACTTCTTCTTATTTATTGTAGAGCCAAGTGTTACAAACACCATGACAATCTACCATGGATTGGAATTCAGTAAATCTTCTAAGGTCAATATCGCTACACAAGTTTTAGCAACCAATATTGCTCCTAGAGAAGTGCTCGAAGTTCATATGAATTACTATGTAGGGCCTCGTTCAGAAGCAATGGCTGTGGGTGCTAATAAAGAATACAAAAAATTATTTGCATGGCCAGCTCTCTTTAATTGGATCTTAAAACCTATCGAAAAAGGGACAAATGCTCTTCTAACTGGACTCAATAGAATGACAGGAAGTGCTGGTCTTACCTTGATCTTAATTGCGATTTTGGTCAAATTATTACTTCTTCCTCTTTCTGTGAGATCTGCAATTTCTATGAAGAAAATGCGTATTCTCCAACCAAAATTGAATAAATTACAAGAAAAATTTGGACATGATCCTCAATTACTTCAACAAAAAACATTAGAATTATACAGAACAGAAAAAGCAAACCCACTCGGTGGATGTTTACCACTTTTACTCCAGATTCCTGTGTTCTTCGCGTTATTTAGGGTCTTGTCTCGTTCTGTCGATCTCAGAGGTGCTAATTTCCTTTGGATCAATGACCTCACTATGCCTGATACGCTCTTTACTGTAGGAAATTTTGCTTTTCACTTGCTCCCAATCATCATGACTTTATTGCAATTGCTTACCGTCTTCCTGCAGCAAGGACGTATGGGTGCTTCCCAAAATGATATGCAAAAACAAATGCAAGTTCAAAGTTACTTCATGCCATTGATCTTCTTATTCCTCTTTTGGGGTATGCCAGCAGGGCTTGTTCTTTACTGGACAGTGCAAAATATCTTCTCTATTTTTGAGCAAGAAGCGATCAACCTTGACACTCGTTTAGGTAACAAAAAAATATAAACTCAATAAGCCCGTGTGATGCGGGCTTATTTGATATAAGAGGCAACATGCTTAGTTCTAAAATTATTGCTGCTCCAGCGACGGCGGCAGGTGTTGCGGGTGTTTCGATGATACGCGTTTCTGGTGAAAAATGTATCGAGGCAACGGATCGTATTTTCCGTGGCTCCAAGTCCTTATCCCAAAAAAAAGGCAATGAGATTGCTTATGGACACATCATCAATCCTGATACCGATAAGATCATCGATGAGGTTTTGGTTGGAGTTTTCCACAAACCTTACTCTTTTACAGGGGAGGAATCTCTTGAAATTTGGGTGCATGGTAGCCCTTATGTTGTCAAAGAAGTCATGCATTTGCTCACAAGATTTTGTGATGCGAGTCTTGCAGAGCCTGGGGAATTTTCTATGCGGGCTTTTCTCAATGGAAAAATTGACCTTACTCAAGCAGAGGCAATACGTGATCTTACGGAATCTCAAACCAAATTTGCTCATGCACAGGCGATTGGACGTCTCAATGGTGGACTATCCCAAAAAATTCATCAAATGCATAAAGAAACATTAGATTTGTTGGCTTTGCTCGAGATGGCGATCGATCATGCCGAAGACGAACACATGGATGGTTTCGCACCAAGATATCTCCAACTTATCGAAGCTCTCATCAATCAATCCGAAAAAATGCTTTCCGGTGCCTCTGTTGGAAAAATGAGCACAGATGGTGTTAAAGTTGTTTTGGTTGGCCGGCCTAATGTTGGTAAATCTTCGCTTTTGAACGCACTTGTCGATGAAGATAGGGTGATTGTAAGTAATATCGCTGGCACGACAAGAGATGTGATCGAGCATAGGGTTTCTGCGAAGGGGCTTTTGATTCGTTTCTTTGATACAGCTGGTCTTCGTGAGACAGATGATGTGCTTGAGAAGGAAGGAACGCTCCGTAGTCTTAAAGCAATAGAAAGTGGAGATTTGATTTGTCATATTATGGATCAATCCGAAGAAATGACTGCTGAAGACAAGGAGATTGCGGAGAAGATTTCTTCTTTTAATAAGCCAACAATCCAAATTCTTAATAAATCCGATCTTCCACAAAAACTCTCCATTGATTTGGGTCAAAAAACAATCTCTGTCTCTGCTCAACAAAAAGATGGCGTCGATGCGATTTTTGATGCGATTTATGAATTTTATAGTTCTGGTGGGATTGATCCTGAAAATGATGTTTTGATTGCTAATGTCCGCCAAGAAAAATTACTCACAGAAGCTAAGGAATCGCTTTTGAACGCAAAAAATTCTATTCATCATGAAGAATCCGAAGAATTTACCGCAGCTCATGTAAGAAAAGCGAGAATCTTTTTAGAAGAAATTGTTGGGAAAACCAATGACGATGCTATTCTTGACAGAATATTCTCTCAATTTTGTATAGGAAAATAAAAAAGACCACCATATGGTGGTCTTTTTGTTTGAGTGTTATTTTTGAGCTTCAGGATTTTTACCTAAGATAAATAAGATAGCTGCTAAGGCAATGAACCCAAAGAGATAACTTAATCCTATCGGTACTCCGAATCCCACAAGAATATATCCTGTTAAGATCGATACTCCTGCGACGGTAACTGCATAAGGGAGCTGTGTGTCGACATGGTCGATCAATGGACATTCAGCGCCACTGGAAGAGAGAATGGTCGTGTCAGAGATAGGGGAACAGTGGTCACCCATAATAGCTCCAGAAAGTACGGCACCTGCTGTGATCAAGGTAATTACAGAGTCAGCACTTCCTGTGAGGTTTGCAGCGATAGGTACTGCAAGAGGCATGATGATTCCCATAGTTCCGAAGGCTGTCCCTGTGGAGAAGGAAATCACACATGATAAGATAAAGGTCAAGACTGGGATCAATTGAGGAGCAAGAGAGTCTTTGAGTAATTGTGTGAGGAAGATGCTTGTACCTAGTTCTTTGATGAGGGAAGTAATACTCCACGCCAAGAGAAGGACAAGGGTTGTTCCGATTAATTTTTTGGCACCTATCACCCAAACATCAAGAGCATGGAAAAAGCTCATAGTTTTTGTGAGGGCTGAAGAAATCATTGCAGCAATACTTGCGATCATACTTGCTTTGAAAATTTCGAGCATTACGTCTGTTGCGCCGAGAACTTCTAAAATATAATTGTACGTAGTAAACCCTGTCAAATCAGTACCATTCGCGATGAGTGCCTGATGACCGGAATGCCAAATTCCTGCAAAAGATCCAATAATTAATATAAAAATAGGAATTAAAGCGTTTCTTTTGTAATATTTGATATTTGGTTCTGGGTCTAAGGAATGATCTTTTTCGATTTCAGGTGTTTCACGAACTGTTACACCTGTGTGACGTGCACGTTGTTCTGCTTTGAGCATAGGCCCAAAATCTCGTTTCATTGATGCTACAAGAACTACAAAACCAAGCATCAAGATATTATAAAAACGATAAGGAATTGTTTGGAGGAAGATTCCATAAGTATTTGGTTCTAGGACGCCTGCAAGAGCATAAGAATCTCGGATAACTCCTAATTCATAGCCGATCCATGTAGAAATCAATGCGATTCCAGCAATAGGAGCAGCGGTTGCGTCGATGATAAAAGATAATTTTTCACGAGATACCTTGAGTTTATCGGTAACAGGTCTCATCACAGGGCCTGTGATTAAGCAGTTTGCATAGTCATCAAAAAATATAAAAAGCGCTGTTAAACAAGTTAATAATTGAGCAGAAGCGGCATTCTTTGCTTTTTTGGATATGGCTTCAGCGATGGCATAGGATCCACCGTTCTTCCCAATAATTCCAATCAAACCAGCAATGGTAATAACTTGAGCAATGATAGACATATTCCAACTATCACTAAGTACTCCGATCATGGTTGAGACGATTTTATCAAAACTTTCATAGAGATCCTTTAATTGGAAGCCATCAATAAAAGAAAGTAATAAAGCTCCAGACCACACCCCTACAAAAAGGGAGAAGTAGACTTGCTTGGTTCTAAGTGCCAAAATAATCGCAACAGCTGCTGGCACTAATGTGAAAATGCCTAGTGTTTGAGCGATTTCAGTAGGCTCTAAACTCCAACCGAGTTGTGGGAGAATGAGTACTGTTAAAAGTGCATGTAATAATCTCAAAGGTAACCTCCGTAAAATTTATGATTAATGATATTGTACTATATTTTTAGTAAAATATCAACACCTATCTAAAATTCAATACTTCGATAGACAAGGTATCCGCCTTTGTATATTGTGAAGGTAAATGATTGGCTTGTTTGTAATTGGGGAAGTGCTTCTTGTAAAGATTTCATACTATCTACGGGATAGTTATTGATTTTAGTAACAACATCTCCTGATGTTAAAATAAACGCTAAAGGACTTTGAGGAGAAACTTTTTTCACAACAATACCAGAATTTGCACCATTGTTTTTAAGCTCACGAGCGCTTGCTTGTCCGAAACTAACTCCATGAAGTTCAATTTCTGAACTTGGGTCTGTGGATTTGGATGGTTCGCTTTGATTTTCCATTCTAATAATATTGGATGGGCGTTTTCCAAGCATGACGATGATAGAATTTTTCTTACCATCACGGAGAATTTCAATTTCAATGGAACTATTTGGAGCTTTGGATGCGACCATTTCTGTCATTTGAGCAGGAGAAGTAATGGTGGTACCATTGATTTTGGTGATAATATCACCTTGTTTGATACCGCTTTTTCCGGCAGGGCCATCAAGCTCTAACGAAGAAACAACGATCCCTTCGTTCGCAGCAAGTTCAAGCGACTTTCGTGTAAGTGCATCAAGATCTTGAGGAATAATCCCTAAGAATCCTCTTTCCACCGTACCCGAAGCAAATAATTGTTCCGCAATATTTCGAGCAGTATTGATAGGAATTGCAAAACTAATCCCTTCATAGCCACCGCTTCGAGAACGAATTGCCGTATTGATTCCTATTGCTTGTCCTTGAATATTGATGAGTGGGCCTCCTGAATTACCAGGATTGACTGCAACATCTGACTGAATAAAACGCTGAAGACCAGGGAAGAAGCCTTCACGACCTACACCACTCACTGCTCCAAAAGTAAAGGTGCCTGAAAGTCCAAAAGGATTGCCGATCGCTACAACCAAATCTCCAACTTCTGTTTTATCAGAATCACCAATAGGCACAACAGGAAGATCCGCCGTGTCGTTTATTTTTAAAAGAGCAATATCAAGTTCTGTATCAGCCCCGATGATCTTCGCATCGAATTGACGACCATCAGACAATGTTACTTTAATGGAGCTTGCATTTTCAACAACATGCCAATTTGAAAACAGATAACCGTCAGGAGTAATGATAAAACCAGATCCAGCAGCACTGTATCTACGTTGTAATTCTTCGTTATTTCCGAAGAAAAATTGGAAGAATGGATCTTTATAGGATTGATTTGCGACTTTTCCTTCTATTGTAATCGTTACAACACCTGGGGTAATAGTTTTGGAGATGGCTCTTAGTGTTGTTTGAAGAGCTAGAACGGAATTCATTTCTGGCATATTTTGCACAGCTTGGTTTGCAATTCTAATATCTAAAGATTTTTTTTGAGCTTGTAAGACACTGAAAAGGCCAAAACTTGCAGATAGGATAAGAATACCTGCACTGGCAATGAGAAGATTCTTTTTATTCATCATATCCTCGTTTTTTGAAATTTTCGTTTTATGATTGTTTTAAATAGCCACAAAAAGCAATTGACAAAGCATCTGCTACATCATCCGGTTTTGGTGGAGACGGCAACTTCAACAAAAAAGTGATTGCTTGGATCATTTGGCTTTTTTGAGCAGCACCGTAGCCCGAAACTGATTTTTTGATACTGGATGGAGATAGCTCATGAATTTCTATTTGATTTTTTGCAGCGAGATACTTGATGATACCACGAGATTCAGCTACGGGTAGGACGGTTGTTGTGTTACGTCCCATGAAAAGCTTTTCGATATATAGATGTTTTGGTTTATATAGCTGAAATAATTGCTCAAAGTCGTTTCCAACCTCGAGCAATCGTTCTTGTAAATTTTTATCTTTGGATGTTGATACGAGACCATAGGAGAGAGGCTTAACACCTTGAGAAGAAATCTCTAAAAATGCGTAGCCTGCCCTGTCATATCCTGGATCTATTCCACAAATAATCATTTTGCGACCTTTTCACCGCCACCATCCCACTTGAGTAAGATGAGGTCGGTTTGACGATCAATGATATAGTTGAAAATATTTCCATTAGGATCCATAAAATAGTCGTTTAAGATATAATAGGAAGAATGAAGTGGTGCATAGAATAGATCATCTGTTTTTAAGAAGGTATCCAAAATACGGATTTTCAGATTTTCATCTTCAGCATTGTAGCTTTGGAAGAAAATACGACCTTTTGTGTCCACCCCTAAAATATCTTCAGTCATTTCTTTTGTGCGGAAGACTGTAGAAGTAAAGTCATTTTCTAAAATAGAGTAGACATTTACGGATGACCAAACATTCTCTGTATGAGAAAGAATAGCTTCACCTTGATTGTTACTATGTGGTTGGTACTCTAATAAAACGAGAAGTTGTTCTTCGTGCATATAGTTTTTGATCGATAAAATCGAGCCTTTGTAGTTTGTGCCAGAGATATTTGTAGAGATATCGATATTTTGACTGTTAAAATTAAAGTTAATATTGCCAGTAAGTGTGTTATAACGGTTTACAGTGAAGAATGGTTCTTGAGTATTGGTGTTATAGTCATTGATATAGACGTATAGATTGTTAAAATTATCTCCGCTAATGCTTGTAGGATAAGGCATTGGTCTATTGTTCAAAGACAAACGAAGCAAGAACTCGCCTTTTGATGAGAATTTGAAGATATAAAAATTGTTTTGAGGAATTGCGGCAATACTTTTTTGAAAACGATCATATTCAGAAACATTAGGACTAAGATTTGAATAATTTTGAACTTCGTAAGACTCAAAATCACGCACAGAACCTAAAACAAAGATGTTTTCTTCACGATCAATATACAAATCATAAGGACGTGCAAACTCATAATTTAATCCTTTGTTTGGGATTGTGAGTAGTAATTCGTTGGACTCGTTATTGTTTATTTTGAAAACAGATACGCGTTTATTATAGGTATCTGGTACGTAGAGTTTTTTATTTCTAACAAGCATTCGTGGTGTATCAATCAAAAAAGAATCAGTAAATCCTTGACGATTAGCGAAAGCCTTCAAGATCGGAATATTACTCCCGATTTGGTTTTCTGCCTCACCAAGTTCTGCGCGGAAGACTTTTTCATATTTCATGGTTTCATTTTGTCCGCAACTTGCGATTAACATAAATGAAAAGAGGGAAAGTAACTTTTTCATAATTATCCTTTATAGCAATAATACCGTTATGAAAACGGTATTATTTTTTAATCGTTATTAGAAATGATACGTTTTCTTCTACGTAAAAATGCAGGTGTATCCAAATCTGAAGAGATGTTTGGTGCCGCAGAGGTCATACGTCTTGTAGTGTTGGACTCAAAATCCTCATAGCTACGAGGGTCTTCTTTGCGTACACTAAAATCAATACTACGTCTTTCTTCGTAAGAATCTTGTGGTGCAAAACTTGTTTTATTAGGTTTTGGACTACGTATTCCCCAGTCATCATCGTGATCGAGGTAATTCGTTTCATTTTGATGAGCTTGTAAACGTTTTTCAATATCATGTTGTGTGAAGAGAGTGAATTCTTTTTCTTGTCTCAAAGATTGATGATTTGCGTTTGTTTGGTGGGCAATCATATCATCTGCAAAATGTTGTGGTCTGGAATTTGATTGTTTATCGCGAATAAGGTCTGTCGCAACAATGATAATACGAACCTGATCCTGAAGATTTTCATCAAAATCAAGACCCATGATAATTTCAGCATCTTCACGACAAAAAGTGGAAATAACTTGTGCAGCTTCGTGAAATTCCTTCATGTCAAAATCGGATCCACCAATAATTTTTGCAACCATTGCTCCAGCTTGACGGAAGGTGTTGTTTTCGATGAGTGGATTTGCCAAAGCTTCTTCAGCTGCTTTGAGGGCACGACCGTCGCCTTTTGCTTGGCCGATCCCCATGATTGCTTCCCCACGATTTGCAAGAACAGTCTTGACGTCATTAAAATCAACATTGATGATTGCAGTTTCGCTGATAATTCCTGCAATACCTTGAACGGCTTGCTTAAGAACTTCATCGATTTTTTTGAAGGCGTCTTTTACGGAAGTGTTTTTTTCAACAATTTCAAAAATACGAGAATTTGAAATAACAAGCATGGTATCTACGTGATCTTTCAATTTATCGATTCCCTCAAGTGCTGCACGCTGACGCTTAGATCCTTCGAAGGAAAATGGTAAGGTAACCACCGCTACGACCAAGCATCCAGCTTCTTTTGCAACCTGCGCAATGACAGGAGCAGCACCAGTACCAGTACCGCCGCCCATACCAGCTGTAATAAAGACCATATCTGTATCTTTAATAGAATTACGAATTTCGTCAGCACTTTCAAGAGCTGCTTTTTCACCGATTTCGGGTTTTGCTCCGGCTCCAAGACCTTTAGTAATCTTATTTCCGATGGCAATTCTCTTATTAGCAAATGATTTCTTCAAAACTTGGACATCAGTATTGATCGCAATGAATTCAACACCAGAAACACGATCTTCAATCATACGATTGATCGCATTACATCCAGCGCCGCCAATACCAAGAACTTTTAAACTGCCACCGAGATCCATATGAGCAAATTCATCTTGTTTTACAAATAAATTATCTGTAGTAGGATTTTGGACAGGGTTTTGTTTTGGAAATTCAGGTAAGTTATTAGGTGAGAAGAACATCTCATCAGCAAGGGATGAGTTGTTCGGAAGATTATGAGTTGTAAATTCTTCTTGGCTGGCATTCATATTTTCAGCATCATTTTCATCAGAGCCGGCACTCCATAATTCTTCGAAGTAAGACATTGTTCCTCCAAGGCTATCGTAGCGATCAATCGTATTTTATTTTCAATCTCGCTCTCATCAAATAATGAGCAAGACCTTATGGAATGTATCGGAAAATTAATCTTTTAGTTTATATATATACAGTTTTTTTAGAAAAATTCGTTAAACCAATCTTGAATACGATGCACAATATTTTGAAAGTTTTTATCATCATCTACATCAGTCATTGTTCCGTGTTTTGGTTTATTCCGTAATCCATAAAGAGCCAATCCTGTCGCTGTTGAAAGAATAGGGTTTCGAACAGATTCTTTCAAGCCTCTCAATTGAGAAGCCGTTCCAATACGCACAGGAAGGCGGAATACTTGCATGGCAAGTTCGTCGAGATCTTCTGTACAAGCCACCCCACCAGTAAGTACCACTCCACTGGAAAGATACGGCTTTAACCCAGTTTTCTCCAATTCTTCATTCACTAGAAATAAAATTTCTTCTAATCTAGGTTGGATGATCTCTGCTAGCAGGCGACGACTTTCAATTCTATCACTTTTACCACTAGGGTTAGGCATTTCAAATTGATCTTGAAGATTGACAGCTTCAGCAATCGCCGCTCCATAAGCACATTTTATATGTTCAGCTATGTGGTTTGTTGTCTTCAGACCATAAGCAATATCATTAGTAACGTGTGCTCCACCTATAGATAGTTGACCTGTATGCTTCATTCCACCATCAAGGAACACCACAAAATCCGTTGTCCCAGCCCCAATATCAATCAAAACACAACCCTCTTCTTTTTCTTCTTCATTGAGAAGAGCATGAGTGGCAGCGAGTGATTTTAAGAAAATATCAGTAGTGTTAAATCCTGCTTTGTAGACGCTTTTAATCAAATTATTCACAGAAGTAACAGCAACGGTGATAATGTGTACTTTAACTTCTAAACGAGACCCTATCATCCCGACAGGATCTTTAATAGCTCTTTCATTGTCAACAGCAAATTCCTCAGGAAGCACATGAATAATCTCACGATCTGGAGGGATAATTACTGTTGTTGCGGTTTCAATAACACGTTGGACGTCTTCCAGAGTGATTTCTCTATTATTAGGAACAGCAATCAAACCTTGACTGGATGTGGATTCAATATGACCACCTGATACACCCAGTAATACAGAATCTATAGTAACACCGGCTTGGAGTTCTGCTTGTTCGATAGCCGCGGTAGTTGCCATGGCAGCGTGTTCTAAGTTAATCACAACACCTTTTCGAATCCCTCGAGACGGCACGCTTGCTGCTCCGAGAATTTCTGGATAGCCGTTACTGTTATTCTTTGCAATAACAACGTTTATTCTATGTGAGCCCATATCTAATCCCGCGATGGCAGGAGCTGATTTTTGATTTTGATTTCTTGAATTCACGTTTCTTTCCTCGAGAATTTTTTAGAAGAATCCAACCGCATTTTTTTCATGGTTATGGATATCGATTTTTTTGGGGGCAGGGATATTTTGATTGGTGATAGTCTTGGCAACAAGAGCAGCTTTTTGGATAAACTCTGCCGATAAGACACGCTTCGCAATCAAAAATTCTGAACTAAGCCCCTTCAAACGAAAACTTGTTTCACGATTTCTATTGATATAAACAGATTCAACTTCCACCTCAGGGGCTTGATTTAAAGCATCGAGAACCTGAACAAGATATTCGTCTGAGATTTGGTTGCTACTCATGATGATCCCGTAATCAACTCTAACACTAGGAAGATTCGAAGCTACAAGAGGTAAGATTTTCCCAGCAGGATCTACGATATATTGTTTACTATCAGATCTAACAATCGCAACGGGTTGTTTTTCTGTGATTTCAATCCTGATACGATCAGGGAACTTCCTACTAATAGACACCTCATCAATGAGTTCTCCACGAATTAGAGTCTGTTTTACATCAAAAATATTTAAACTAAATAAGGATTTATCATAGAGACCATCTAAGGTTTCTTGAAAATGTGGGTCAAGAGAATAGCTAGCTCCAATGAGGTCAATATGTTTGATTTTGAAAATATCAGTATGGCGACTCAAAACAACTAGAAGCCCTTTATGCATGATAATAGACATAGGCATGAGCAATAATATCAGCAAGACAGAAAATTTATATCTGGAAGGTAACGAACTCACCTAGTTTCTCTCCAAAGCGTTATTAATCATATCTTTTACAAAGTCTGTAATAAGAATATTTGCAGAATTGAGCATGGCAGGGATGTCACTAGTAGCGGTCATACCAGGAGCTGTGTTGATTTCTAAATAGATTGGACCATTTTCTGTGAGAATAAAATCAACTCGGAAACAATCGCGAAGATTGAATTCTTTAATAATCCTACGAACCTGATCATGGATCATAGAGAGTGTTTGAGCATCCATAGGTGCTGGTAAAACAAACTCTGTCATTCCAGCAGTGTATTTTGTTTCAAAATTATAAAACTCAGCTTTTGGTTTTAATTCTAACACTGGTAGAATAACAAATTCACCGTCTTTTTGAATTACACCGATAGTCATTTCACGGCCAGATACAAATGTTTCCATTAAAGAATCTGGGAACTCTACAAGATGGGGAACTAATAATTCCAAAGCCTCTTCCCTACTATGAAGGACGAGAGAACCAACACTAGAGCCTTCGGAGACAGGTTTGACAAAAATAGGATATCCGATTTGATCTGCATTTTTTAGGATGGTTTCTAAATCAAGGTTTGTAGTTGCAAAACCTTTTGGACAAGGAATATTCATGGTTTGAAAAATTGTTTTTGTTAAGTTTTTGTTCATTGTTATGGCACTTGTTAGCACATCACAACCAACATATGGAACACCTAAGTACTCAAGAACACCTTGAATCACGCCGTCTTCGCCTTTTGATCCATGAAGGATTGGGTAGATTGCATCAAAATTTTTAAGGGTATCAACAGAAAAATCTGTATCACTTGGATCAAAAGCACTTACGACAAATCCAGCCTCTGTTAAAGCTGAAATAAGATTTTGACCGGAACGTTTGGAGACTTCTTTTTCCGCAGAAAATCCACCGAAAAGAACAGCTACTTTTTTAGACATTTTTGTACTCACAGTAATTAAAATATATATTCTTATTATGACTGATATTTGAAATTTCGTCAAAATTTTACAGGCAAAATCAAGTAAAAAAGCTCCTTAAAAGGGAGCTTTTTTGTAAATTTGTTTATAAAGTTTTAGGTAGCCTTGAGCAGATTTGTTCCAAGAAAAGTCCGTCTTCATAGCGCGAACCATGATTTCATTCCATTTTTCTTTTTCATTTCTCCAAGTATTCACCGCACGAAGCACGGTGTTGTAAAGGTCTGAGGGGTGATAATTATCGAAAACAAAGCCAGTTTTCTCATCAATAACAGAATCAGCTAAGCCCCCAACTTTACGTACAATAGGGATCGTACCGTAACGAAGACTGTAAAGCTGATTCAAACCACAAGGTTCAAAGTGTGATGGCATCAAAAACATATCCGAGGCTGCCTCGATATAGTGAGAATGCTCAACACTAAAACCAATATATACATTTAAATTATTATAATATTTTTCAGCTAGTTCTAGGAGTTGGAATTCATACTCTGATTTTCCTGTTCCTAAAATTGTGAAGGCGATATTTTGTTTTAAAAGATCCTCAATACATTCTAATAAGATATCCAAACCCTTTTGATCATAGAGTCTCGTAATAATACCAATCAAAGGCGTATCTTCTTTGAGAAGAAGCCCTTGTTCTTCAGCAAATGCTTTTTGGATTTCGTATTTTTTCTCTATGGATTCATGATTGTAGTTAATATTATATTTTTTCTTGATAAAAGGATCATGTTCAGGGTCCCACTCAGAGTAGTCAACACCATTCATAATACCGCTAAAAATCCCTGTCTTGTTTTTTTCTTTGATAACTTCTTCAAGTCCAGAACCCCATTCTTTGGTTTGAATTTCTTGAGCATAGGTAGGGCTAACAGTATTTAATGCATCACAAAACACGATCCCTGCTTTCATAAAATTGATATTACGATAATATTCCAAGCCTTTTAAGTGAAAATACTTCCAATCAATCCCCAATTCAGGATATTGATCGACAGGAAAAACACCTTGATAAGCAAGATTGTGAATGGTGAAGGTAGTTTTCGTATTAGAATATATACTCTGGTATTTTGGGATGGATTTTTGGAACAAAGGAATCAAACCCATATGCCAATCATGCGCATGAATAATATCAGGTATCCATGATAATACTTTACAAGTCTCAAGAACCGCTTGATCGAAGAAAATATAACGCATTAAGTTGTCCAAATAATCCTTTCCAGTTTGAGAGTTGGTGTAAGGATTGTCACGATCAAAAAATTCGGGAAAATCAATGAAAATAAATTGGTTTTCGCCATAGGAAACTTCTTCAATTTTAAAGTGAAACTCTCTTTCATTAATAACAACGAAAGCTTTATGTGTCTGCTGAATTTCAATATTATGTTCTTTGATGAATTTTGTTACGGAGCGGTGCTTCGGGATGATGATGCGGACATCTTGTTTTTCTTTTCGTAACGCTTTGCTCAGCGCACTAATCATATCAGCTAAGCCACCAACTTTTGCAAAGGGTACAGCTTCGCCACTGGCAAATAAAATACGATACTTCATATCGTCCTCACTTTTTATCTAAACATGGTATTCTTTAAAAGAGAAAAAGAGGGGTTTTTAGCCCCCCTTTTTAATTTTGTGTTGTTTCAGTTGCTTGTTCTGTGAGAGCGTTTTGATAACTCACGGAGCTGATTCTGACATAATGGATTGATAAGAGTAAAGCGCTTGATACAAACGCAATAGCCATCCAAGAAGTAAATTTTACAAGAATTTCATTTGATTTTGCACCGAAAGCTCCTGCTGTTATGTTTGCAGAAAAGACTCCGTTGTCGGCGCCGTTAGTTTGTAATAAAATTGCTGGGATCAAAAGTAGGATAGAAATAACAAAAACTGTTAGTAAGAAGATGATCATGAAGGTTCTCCAATTTATAATAGATAGCTAGTAAATGTTGATGTTTAATATATTAAGTATAATAGATTTATTTTAAAAAATCAATAAGAAAAAGTTTTTCCACTTAAATAATTCTTTTCAAAATTACCTTAAGAAAGATTCGTATTAGGTGTTGTTTGGATTTCGTCTTCTTCTATAATATCCAAATCCCTTTCCATTTCTTCCAGAGTATCTAAAGGAATAGGGAGATCTGCTTTCTCAGAACTCAACTCCGGATCACTTTCAATAAGAATAGACATATTTGTCGGAGCATTAATCAATCTCAAACCTTCTGGTGCTTCGATTTTGATAGGAACGCTATGACTACCTGCATTCGTAACTTTAGCAAAATTCGCGGTTACTTTGGTATTCAATATTAGTCGTTCAATATTAGATGATGCTGTCAGAACATTAAATTCGATATTAGGCGTGATAGGAATCACAAGAGATGGCTTCAAATTCTCTACGGTAGCTGGAAGGAAGACTTTATTTGTGATTGTGTAATTGTCAATTTGTCCTTCGATAGAAATAACACTGATATTAGGGCTGATAGAGACATTATTAGGAAGTCTCAATTTGATATTTGTTGAAAATATTCTCATAGCCCCAAGATTATCTAAGTTCAAAGGATCTGTTTTGATAGATGAAATTTGTTTTATACGAGCAGCTGAACCAATAATAGTGATTTTATCAGGGTTTATGGTATATTTGTTTACTTCTTTTTGAGCATTGGATCGAACCTCAAGAACAATAGGTACAGTGTTTGAGACGATATCTTCCAAACTAATAGAAAGATTTCTAGGACTAAGATCGTAATGAATTCCTGCAGGTAGGTTTTGCAACCTAATAGGGAACTGCTTCTTTCCTTTTTTTGCCTCTTCAAGATCCACTGTTGCTTGAATTCTACCAATATATGAAGAAATATCTTCTCTAGCTTGAAGTTCCACTCTTACGTTTTTTTCTTGTTGAAATTCAATAGCCATATTGTCAGGAGCGTTAAGGATTTCAATAGGGAGATTGATATATGTTTTTTCGATAGATAGTACAGTAGCATAGTACCAGAAAAAGACTCCTAAAAAGACACAAACTACCTTCGCAAGAAAATCTCTAATGAAAATAAAGTGAAATAATTTACGCCAAAATTTCATTCAAGACCTCCTCAATGACTTCGTTAGGAATAGGAGAAATAATCCCACCTCGAGCGTAAGAAACCGATCCAGTCTCCTCAGATACAATAAACACCAAACAATCCCTATCATGAGAGATAGATAATGCTGCTGCATGTCGAGTGCCATTTACTTGGTCTGATTGAGAGATAGTTGGTAAAAATACGTGTGCTGCAAGGATCTTTTCTTTTCTAATAATAACAGCACCATCGTGTAGAACGGTATTCTTATTAAAGATTGTATCCATTAATTCTACACTATATTCAGCGTTTAGTCGTACACCATTTTTGACGAATTCATTCAGGTTCATACTTCGTTCGATGATGATTAAGGCTCCTGTTTTTTGTTCAGAGAAAGAAAAAAGATTTTCTGCTAACATAGTGATAAAAGATTTGTGGGCTTTTTCTTTGTAAAAAGTACGTCCAATGTTTGACAATGATTTGCGGATTTCTTGGTGAAATAATATCACTAAGATGAGCGTAATGTTACTAAAGAAACGTTCAAACAACCAAACCACAGTGCGAAGATTTGAAAATCTTGCTCCTAAATATAAAAGCACAGCAAGAAACAGACCTTTCACAATTGTTCCCGTATAGGTTCCTCTTGAGAAATAGTAAACAACATAAAATAGCATACTGATGATTAGGACATCAAGTGCGTTAGTGATCAACTGTATATACATAGTGTGTTCCTAGAGATTTTTAAAGACATTTTCCACAGCAATATCCGAAACACGAAGACGTGCTTCAGCACTTGCGCCACCGAGGTGGGGGATCATAATAATCTGATCAAACTCAAATAACCGACTATCAGCTGGAAGAGGCTCTTTCTCGAAGACATCCAACGCAGCACCTGCGATTATTTGATTTGAGAGGGCATGGATCAAAGCCTTTTCGCTTACTACTTGTCCGCGAGAGGCATTGATGATATAACTATTTTTTTTCATGAGACGGAAACGTTCTTTGTTCATGAGGTGGTGGGTTTCTTCTGTCAAAGGCGTATGCAAAGTAACGATATCACATTGAGGAAGGAGCTCTTCTAAGCTAGCAATAGCCTTTGTGTCGCTTGGAAATTCCGTGATGTAAGGATCATGAATCAAAACATTCATCCCAAACGCATTTGCAAAACGAGCGACACGACTTCCTACATTTCCACATCCGATAATACCAAGAGTTTTCCCTTCTAGCTCGAAGCCTTCAGTTTGTTTGCCTCGCTCCCAGATTCCTTTCGCCACCAACAAGTGATGAGCATAGTTGATCTTGTGAGCAATACTAAGCATGAAGCCCATGGTCGTTTCAGCTGCATTGACAGAATTGCCACCAGCGGCGTTGAAGACCTTGATATTTTTCGTTTGAGCATAAGAAACATCAATCGCATCCATTCCGACACCAGCACGAGAGATCACACGAAGATTTTTCCCTTCATCTATCATTTCTTTGGTAACCTTGGAGGAACGCACGATCAATGCCGTTGCTTTGGGGAGATCCACTTTATCAAAACTAATCGCAAAGGGTGATTGTTTGAGTTTGAGATGAGCTTCTTCACCGAGATGATCAAGCACTAATATTAAATCTGACATAGTTTTAGCCTAAAAATAATTCTCTGAGATTTTGCCCTTGAGCGATCTCTTCAGAGTGGGTTTTGCCAATTAATGCTTTATAATCAGCTGTCGAAATCCCTTTTCCTGGTCTTTGTAAAGCAATATGTTCTTCAGTGATTACAGTATTTGCAGGGATTGTGTAACGTGCGTAGGCATCACGTCCTGCAAGCGACTTGATAATTTTTTCTGTTGAAGTCATCTGCCTTGTGCCTGTCCCAAGAGCTGCTTCGATTTTACGTGCATCAGTAACCATCTGATGGAATTGCTCAGGAGACAAAGATAGAGGATGGTCGTAGTCTGTACGTTCAGGAAATAGCGTGAAATGGCGTTCAATGATTTTCGCTCCGTGCGCGATCGCAGCAAGAGAAAGTGCGGTACCTTCAGAGTGATCCGAAAATCCTATCGCTTGATTTGGGAGCATTTTTTTCATTTCATAAAGATATTTGAGGTCGAAACCTTCGGCAGGAGCAGGATATTCAGACACGCAGTAGAGCATTGCTGAGTAAGAATCTTTAATCTTGAGGGCTAATTTTTGGATTTCTTCATGAGAAAGAGAGCCTGTAGAAATAATAAAAGGAATCTTTTTGTCAATCAAAAGATCAATCCAAGGCTCTGTTCCAGCATCGCCACTTGCAATCTTGATAGGAAAAATTTGATTCTCGATAAAATCCGAAAGTGTACCAAAATCAAAAGGACTCGCAAAAGCTAACATCCCCCTCTGTTCAGAGTAGGATCTGAGAGCTTTGAAGTCAGCAAGATCAATATTAAAGGATTGGAAAAGTTGGTGAGCTTCAGGTGCAATGGTTTTGTTATAAAATTCGTCAATATTATAAATCTGAAACTTTACAGCATCAGCTTTTGCCTCGACAGCGGCATCGATCATTTTTTTTGCAAGAGAAAGATCTCCATCGTGGTTGATGCCAATTTCTGCGATCATCATTGCAGGCGAGGAGGGGTTATTTTTTAGAATTTGTGTGTAATCAAACATAGAAAACCTTATTTTGGAGTATTTTTGAAAGAATTACAGTAATTTTTTAGTAACAGCAGAAGAAAGTTTTACTAACTTTTCACTTTTTTGAGCTACGATATGTTGCTTGATTGTTTGAATACGTTGCGGTCCAAGTTTTTCTGCACTAGCGGCTTGTCGATTTTGAGTACTTACTAAATATTTAAGAATTTTTTTAGAGTTTTGTTTCGTATCTCTTTTCATTTGTTGTTGGATATTTTTCACTGCTGCTTGCAATTCATCAATACTTAATTCTCTGTTTTTCAGAGTCTGTGCGTATTGAGGGTGGGTTTTGGAAAGACGCTCAACACTAAGTTTGACAGCTTCTTTCATTCGTTGAGGATTGTTAACAAATTGCTCAATCAATTTCATCAACTGTGTAAGAATACCATAACCTTGTTGGTTCTTGTACACGTTATGCTGTAAATATTCAACAGACTGAAGTGCGGGAGCTGGTTTGTTTGCACGGGGTGCTTGAGCAGGAAGAGTTACAGCTCTTGGTGCTTCCATCACATCAGATTTTTTGCTTTCTCTTACGATGAAAGGTCTGTTGAGGTTGACGCTAGTAATTTTCATTGTTTTTATCTCCAAATGTATAATCTTGATAAGGATTTTATAATTTTATAGGGAAAGATCGTCGTACTTTCCTGAGTAGGGACGACGAGCGATTGTTTTGATTTCTTGTTCTTCTTCGAAGAGTGTTTCATTTGCACTGATGTTGAGTAGTATCCCAACTGCAATGGACAAGACTAAGAAAGATGAGCCACCATAGCTAATAAAAGGTAAAGAAACCCCTGTTGGTGGGAGTAGGGCAGTTGAGATCATGATATTCAATAAGGCGTGCACGGTAACAAGTGTTGTCAATCCAAATGCTAACATTTGTGCATAAGGGTCTTTGGTTTTGAAAGCGATTTGAGTGCCTCTGATGAAAAATAATACAAATAAGCCAATCAATGCAATTCCACCAATCAGTCCTAATTCTTCAACAATAATTGAAAAAATAAAGTCTGTATGAGCCGCTGGAAGACGAGAAATTTTTTGAGTACTATTCCCTAGACCCACTCCAAACAATCCACCTTGCCCGAGAGCACGAAGGGATTGAATAGATTGATAACCGACGCCAGAGGGATCATTCCACGGATCAATAAAAGCAGAAATACGATCTTTACGGTATGAGACACGCCACACAGCTATCGCCAAGACAGGAAGGGTTAGGAGAATGATGCTAAAAATATGCCTAAGTAAGGCACCACCAATATATATCATCGCGAAAACTACGGTGATGATGATCACGCCAATAGAAAAGCCAGATTGAAGTAGAACGATGAAAAGCATCAGGGCTGCTAATAGCAATGGTGGTAACAAACCAAAAACGAAATTTGAGATGCTTTCTCTTTTTTTTACAAGAACATGAGCAAGGTATATTGTTAAAGATAATTTTGCGAGTTCTGATGGGTTGAAAGAGAAGAATCGGAAGTCGATCCAACGTCTTGCCACCCCAATCTCAAGACCTACTCCAGGAATAAAGACTGCCACTAAAAGTATAATAGACAAAATCACAAAACCTTTAACAACAACCCTCGTATAACGGTAGTCTATCTGTGTGAATAAGAGCATACATATCACGGATACGGTTGCAAAGACGAGTTGTTTGAAAAATAGAGTTTGTTCTCCAAGTCCCAGAACATTCCCAGCAAATCGTGAGACACTGTACATGAATAGGATCCCAAAACTCACAAAAATAAAATAAAGAACAAAAATAACCTTATCCACACGTTCAAAAGTATTCAAATCTAAAAATTTATTTTTTTTATTCATATTATTGCGCTAATTGATTTTTTAATTGTTCAAATTGCTCAGCAGAGAGGTTTTGTCTGCCAATCTCTAAGACGATAGAACTGAATTGTGTTTCATAGCTTTTCAATCCTAGTTGCTTTGTAATTCCAACAAGGTAAAATCCTGTATTAAATTTTGTTTGAATATCTGGAAGAAGGGAGATCAATCCTGCTCCACTTGTCATTGTTTCACGAACGAGAGTTTCTAGCATACGATTTGCGCCGAATCCATTTGTAATTTCAAAGAGCATTTGCACATGCCATGCTACAAACTCAGGATCACGTTTTAATCTACTCCACGCCATCGTCCAATCTGCATACAATGTACGCATTTCAGTTTCGTTTTGATCCAAAGAAAGACGATTCATCATTGTGGAGAGGTATTGTATAATGATTTTGGTTTGAGGATCTGAGGAGACGATCTGCTGTTGAGCATTCTTTTTTAGTTCTTCAAATCCAGGCCCTGCAATACTATTGATCCCTTTTCTAAATTCAACTAAGCGAATTGTGCTTTGATAAGGGCGGGATTTTTGGAAATCTTTCATACTTTTCCAATGCTTTGTCGCTTTACTTAGTTGTTTGTAATAATGATCAAATTTTTCCTGATAAAGATTGATGTTTTGAGGGTCTTGCAACATTAATTTTAAATATCCCCAGAACAAAATGTCGTAGGTAGACCAAGAATAAATAAAGTTTTCAACAACTTTTTCCCATGTTTGTACGGCTTCGGAGAGATAGCTTTTTGGAAGGTCAAAACGTTCTTGCGCAGACATATAGAAAATTCCAAGATTGTGAAGGATTGCTACAGAATCATAGCCTGACTTTTCGATTAAAGAAATATAATATTCAATCTCTTGCCACTTGTTTTCGACACACTTTTTTACACGAGCTTGGCTTTGAGGATCAGATTTTTCTTGTTCTTTCAATCGGTCAACCTCATCTCCAATCAAACTAATCTGCTCAAACGCAAAACTATTAACAATTTCACGGGATAAATAATCGTAATATTTAAGATTAGGAATGTCATCCCAACGTTTTAAAAAGCTTTTCTTCGGATCTTCACGGAAGGGTTTTGGATAACTTTTAATGAGTGAGATTTGATTATTCATGATGCGGATATAGCCATCTTTACTTAGCTCAGTAAGCCATGAATTCCATTTATTTTTCCATTGATTGGTGTTTGGATTGGTTTTGAGGGTATTAGCAATATGATTTTGAATATTTGCAACGGAGTCCGTTCGTACAAATTCTAAGTAATCTAAAATAGCAAACTTGATATGTTGAACTTTGTACATTTGCCCATAATTTTTATAATAAAAATCACCAAGATTTTGTGGATTTTCCAACTTCCATGTCAAATATGTCGCAGGCCTTCCCATCGCATAAGGCACCAAATAGGGACTACTCGCACTACGGATGTTTTCGTAAAAAGGTTCCTGCCCAGTGAAAAGACCACGATCAACAATAGGACGACGTTCTTCAAGCGTCTCGTAAGTAACATAACGCAGATCACCGTAGATTTTTTTATAAATATTTCCTTTTTGATCGTAAGGGAAAACATCTTGACGAAGTTTTTCAGCATAGGTAAAATAAAGAGATGAGAAGACTTGATTGTCCCCACCTTCTGTCATGAAGACAGAATACTCTTCAGTAGATGAAAGAAGATTTTTACCATAATCATGATTCAGCCAATTTTTACTATGATCGTTGTATTTAAAGTTTACAAAAAAGGGCATCAATGCTGCAATAGCAACAACGATAGTTGGGAAAATGTAAGGAGTTTTTTTTGAAGAAAAAGTCATGCTTGCCTCTGCTTAAAATTTTACACCATAGTATAACCTATTTCGAAAAATCTCGCAAAATAACGCAGGCAAGAGGCTTGATTTTTTTTGTACGATTTAATATAATGAACTTAGAGTTAAATCAAAATGATCGTATGGAGTCACATTGATGTCAGAAGTATTGAGTAAAGTTGTTATAGTGGGTTGGAATAATATCACCGCGTCGATAGCCGAAGGGATTCGTATGCAATTTCCTGAATGTGAGATTTATTCTCCAGATGCGGCGGGTGATGCTTATCAACAAGCTCGCAGCGAAGGCTATCTTGATCTTTTACCTGATCAAAAAGCCTTGATATATGAAGATGCAGATTATGTGATTTTAGGTCATAATGGTGATGAGGCCTTGGCTCAGCTCTCGGAGATTGAGTGTTGTTTAACGCCTGGGACTTGTGTGATGGATTTTCAGCATGTGAAAGTGGAATATTTTGATCGTACTCTTGACCTTCTTCCTAGTGGTGTTTCTTATGTGAGTGCTTATGTTTTTCTTGATGAATTTCCTTTGGGCGTGCGAAAGAATATTTTCAAGGATAAGATTATTGCGATAATTTGTGATAATAGTCAAGATACTCTGAATAGCATGAAGAGTTTTTGGGCGATTTTTGATGCAAAGATCATACCTACATCTGCTGAATTTTACGACGAGATTTTTGCAACTACCATCCAAACTCCAAATATGATTGCAACGATATTCTCCCATATCCTTCAAAAAGATAGTTGGGCGGACACTTTATTTTTTGGTTTTTATAATAAACATTTACGGAATTTTGTTTCTCCTGTTGTTCCGGACCCTAAAGAAGTCTCGCAAAATATGGTACACAATAGAGAAAATATGATTCGGATGCTTTCTTTTATGAAGCGGGAGATTGATGTCGTACAAGATATGATCGATAATGAAAATGTAGAAGCAATAGAAGCCTACATCAAAGTAGCAAAACAATTCAAAAATAGAATCTAAAAAAGACTCCTAATATAGGAGTCTTTTTATATAAAATTATACTTTTTTGATCATTTGTTGAAAAAGATTACTGATGGATTTATTTGAATAGACGCGTTCGATACATTCTCCAAATAATTCAGCAACACTTAGTACTGTTAATTTATCACCAATGATTGTTTTTTTCTCTTCAGAAATTTCAATAGTGTCTGTTACAATAACAGAATCCGCAGAACAATCTCTGAGACGCTCTGTTGCATTTTTAGAGAAAATTCCATGCGTTGCCATGATATGAACTTCTTTCGCACCAAGTGTTTTCAAACGATCAGCTGCTTGACAAATAGTACCCGCAGTATCGATCATATCATCTAATAAGATAGTTTTTTTACCAGCCACTTCCCCAATTAAATTAAGGATCTCTGCTTGATTTTTCTTTTCACGACGTTTATCAAACACCGCAATTTCAGCACCAAAGCTTTTTGCCAAGTAACGAGCTCTTTCAAGACCACCAACATCTGGTGAAACAACAGTCCATTCTTCATTTGCTTTTAGAGTGTTCTTTGTGTAATCATCAAAGATGGATGATGCGTAAAGATGATCAACAGGAATATCAAAAAACCCTTGGATCGCAGCTGCATGCAAGTCCATTGTGATCACACGTGTCACACCAGCTCCAACAAGTAAGTTAGCAACAAGCTTAGCCGTAATAGGCACACGTGACTCGGATTTACGTTCTTGACGAGCGTAGCCATAATAAGGGAGAACTGCAGTGATATTTCCAGCGGAAGCTCTTTTCAAAGCATCAACCATAACCAACAACTCAAAAATATTTTTATAGCCTGGATTAGATGTAGGTTGGATCACAAACACATGTTTTCCGCGTACATCTTCTTCAATACGAACAAATAGTTCCTCATCAGCAAACTCTGTGATAAAGACATCCGTTAAGGAAATACCCATATAAGAAGCGATATTTTTTGCTAAATTGAGATTACTTCTACCAGAAATAATCTTGATTCCATTACGCTTATCAGGCATAGGACGCTCCTTTAAAATCCGAAATATGATTTATATTTTATCATATTTGAGTTGAATTTTCAAGAGTAAATAAAAAAGAGCTCGAAATATTTCGAACTCTTTTTCCTATTATTCTCTGGGGTGGATGGGATCGAACCACCGAATGTCGATACCAAAAACCGATGCCTTACCACTTGGCGACACCCCAAAAGTAACTTATTACTTTAATAGATAATTATTCAGCGTGGTATGCTTCAAGAATAGCATTCTGCATACGATCACGAAATTCTGAATTGATTGGATGAGCTACATCTTTAAGCTCTCCACTTCTTGTTTTGCGGGATGGCATTGCAATGAACAAACCTTCACGACCATCAATAATTTTGATGTTGTGAATCACAAAACTATCATCAAAAGTTACGGAAGCATAAGCTTGTAATTTGTTAGCTTCACCTTCGACTTTTTTAATACGGATATCTGTAATTTCCATGATAAGCTCCTTCCACATCAAAAGATGGGTATCACATAAAATGCGTTGAATAACTCTTTACTTGGTTCAAGCTTAACTCAGCTTTCCGTAGATCACACTCATTATTAAATAATAACACGAAACTTGATCCACTACCTGTCATAAACATACATAAGGGGGAACATCTTGTTGCTAGCATCTCGCTCACATCCTTTAGGGATGGATCAATGTTGTACAACTCATCGTTGAAAATATTATAAATCATTTTTTTCAAATTGTCAATATCCCAGACAATATTTTTTTTAAAAAAATTTAATTTATCGTGATGTTGTTCTTTTCCAACTTTTTCTTTGATAGCTTTGAAGGCTTTTGGAGTGGATGAGTGAATATTCGGGAAGACGATCAATCCGTGCACATTCTCTGATATCCGTGATTCTAAGGGAGTGATCTTCTCGCCTTTTCCTTCTACCAAGGCAGCTCCGCCATATAGAAAAAATGGTACATCGCTTCCAACTTTCGCAGCAATGTCCAAACAATCTAAAGTATTGATCTCGTATTTTTTGCTGAGAAATTTTAATAAAGCCCCAGCGTCGCCAGATCCTGCACCAATACCAGCACCCATGGGAGTGTTTTTGGTGATAGTAATTTTAAAACAATCTGTAATGTGATATTTTTGTTTGAAAAGTTGGAGGGCTTTGCTCACGGTATTTTCTGATTCAATTTCTGCATTGAGAAAAATCACCTCATCGTGATCTGCTGATTCCACAACAAAATCATCACCCCAAGGGATTTCCCAAAAAATACTTTCCAAAAAATGATAGTTATCGACAGGATCTTTGCCAATAAAATTCAAAAATAAATTTATCTTTGATGTTGAAACAAATTCTTCTCTCATGAGGTACCTATAAAGCTTGTTCTAAGCGATCGATGGTCTCCATACGATCACAATATTTTGCCAATCTCTCATTGTGTGTGGAAATAATGAGTGTTGTTTGATATTCTTTAATCAGCTCAAAAAGTAACTCTTCCAGCAAGTGAGCGTTGTTTGAATCCAGACTTCCTGTCGGTTCATCTGCAAAAATGACAAGAGGTTTATTCGCCAAAGCTCTGATCACAGACGCACGTTGACATTCGCCACCTGACATTTCTTCAGGTTGATGGTGCAAACGATGTGCAAGGTTTAATCGCTCAAAAAGATGCTCCACATAATCGATTTTTTCTTGAGTGATAGAATTGGTGATACGAAGTGGAAGTAATGCATTTTCCAAGGCTGTGAGATCATTTAATAAAAAATGGTGCTGAAAAACAAAACCAAAATGAGCAGAACGAAAACGAGACAGCTTTGTCTCAGAGAGATGATCAATACGTTCGCTGTTGATCCAGATCTCACCACCGTCTAATCTATCCAATCCTGACAAACTATACAATAAGGTTGTTTTTCCTCGTCCACTTTCTCCGACGATAGCGAGAGATTGACCTTTTTCTACTTTTAAAGACAGATTGTTAAAGACACGGACGGGCTCGATAGGGTGGAGGTATATTTTTGAAAGATTTTTTGCTTCTAACATGATGTTTCCTTAATCCGATCTTTTTCTGAGAATTTCTGCAGGACGGTAATTTTTGGACACATGAGCAGGATAAATAGCTGCCATTAAGGTACAAAGGACAGCTAAGAATGACGAAAATACAATATCCCCAAACTTAATCAAGATAGGAAATTCTTTGAGATAGTAGACAGATTGGTTCAAAAAGCTAAACTTACTCCAATGGAGATTTGGTAGGAGCATACTTGCGGGTAGGATAAAAATCGTATTGACGATACACTCAATGAGTCTGATGATATTGTTAAAACTCAAACTCAAAATCAATCCAATTGCCCCACCTATCAGCGATGCCGACAATCCTAAAAAGAGACCTGTATAAATAAAGGATCTAAAATTTTCTTCTGGGGTCATGCCTAGGGCTTTGAGGAGGGCGATTTCATCTCTCTTATCAGCCACCAAAGCTGTGATAACCGCAAGAATCCCAAAAAATGCCACACAGAAAAAGATCAAAAGCAAGACTTGAATCACGCGTTTTTCGTTTTCGAGTGCGAGTAGGGTGTTGAGGTTGTCAAGCTGCCATGTTTTGATATTGTGTGGGATGAATGCTTTGAGTGGGTTGTAATATTGTTGGACTTTAAGATAATCTTTGACACGGATGCCGATATTTTGGACATATCCTTTGACTCCGAACATTTCGATAGCGTCATCAATATTGATAAAACCTACAGAACTATTTAAGATTGCATCATCTGCGGAGAAAACTCCAGCAATTTTGAAACGATAAGTCGTCGCGCCAAAGACGTCATCATAAGTCAAAATATCGACTGATTCGCCCACAAAAAGACTAAAATTATCCGCAAATCCCTTTCCTATGGTGATAGAGCGACGCTTATCAAAGCTCCACTCCCCATCATAAAGACGGAACATTTGATTGAAGTTTGTATTTGTTACAAAAGATGAAGGAAGACCACGTAATATTATACCCTTTGTTTCTTGATAAGATTGCAAGAGTGCTTCGTTTTGCGTATAAGGGTAAGCGTCGACGACGTAGGGTTGCTCCTTAATCTTCGAAATCAATTCCTCATAAGCAGGAATACCTCTCCCCATAGAGATCACGGATAGATGTGCCTCTTGTCCAGCAAGTCGAGTGATGTAATTGTTGTGGAGACCATTTGCAAGAGATAAAATCAAAATAGATGCAGCCACACCAAGGGTAATTGACAAAAATGCCAACTTCGGTAAGAGCATCGTGCCCGAACGACGGGACTTTGGTAATAGACGTTGAAATGCGAGATAAGCAGGGAGCGATAAAATATCATAAAAATTCTTTTTCTGTTTCATAGGCTTATTATAAAGATGATTTCTTTTTTTTTCAAGGATTTGCACATAGAAAAAAGCCCCAAAATCCGGAGCTTTTTCATATTTTTAAGGATTAACCATTTGTTTTCATGACTTGGTTGACGGCTTTTCCGATGAGTTCGTCTTCTGTTTGGATGACTTTTTGGTTGGCTTCATAAAGACGTTGGATCTCGATCATTTTCACCATTTCTTCGACGGCTTGAACATTAGATTTTTCGAGGTAACCTTGCACAACTTTTGGCTTTTCAAGGTCTGTCGCAGGCCCTGAAAATTTTGTTTCTGCGTACATGTGATGACCTTCACGAGAAAGATATCTATCATGCTTGAAGTCAACAATTTTTAATTTACCAAGAGACATTTCGTTTGACCAAGTATTTTGAGTCATGGATGTGAATTCATCGTGATCGATACCAGCATTGATGGTGATATTGGCGTCTTTATCTACTTTAAAGTTATTTCTTGCAACTTGAAGACGACCTTCTGTCCCAAGTAAGTAATTTCCCTTTGTGTCAACAACAAATCCATCGCTATTCACGGTAAAGGAGCCATTTCTCGCATAACGAATCCCTTGAGGAGTTTCGAGAGTGAAAAATCCTTTCCCCTCGATCGCGAAATCAAATTCAGACCCAGTCTGCATCAAACTCCCTTGTTCAAAACGGATAAAAGATTCGTTGTATTCAACACCCGTTCCAATTTTACCAGCGATAGGAGCTTTGTCATAAGACCCCATTGGGAATTTGACCTGCCCTTCGTCATGCACGCGACGTGCGAGCATTTCTGGAAATGATTTCATTATTGCGGTTTCGCGTTTGTAACCGTCTGTATTAACATTTGATAAATTTTGAGAGATTGAGTTCATTGACTCTTGCAAGGCAATCATGCCACTTGCGCCTGTGTATAAACCTTTAACCATATTTTTCCTTCCCTTTCAAAAAGTATTTCTACTCTTATTAGTAATATCGGATTTTTTTGAAATTTGCTTAGAAAATTCTCAGCTTTTTTTTCTTTTTTCCGAAAAATAATCAGTTACTCTTTAAGGAATCAACATGACCCCTTCCATCCAAAATTATCTTCGTCGTCTTCGTTATGAAAAAAATCAATCTGTCAACACTGTTACTGCGTATGGGCATGATCTTCAGGAATTATCAGAATTTTTGGGGAAGGATATTGATCAGGCAAGCTATGATGAGATTTTTGATTTTTTGATTACTGTTAAAGAAGAAAAACAACTTAATACCAAATCTCTTGCTCGGAAGATCTCTTGTTTTCGTTCTTTCTATAAAGATTTGATACGTTTGCAGCTTCGTGAAGACAATCCTGTCGACAAGCTTAAAACTCCCAAAATAACGCAATCTCTCCCTCATATCATCAGTGAAGACGAACTCAAAAAATTATTCACAGCATTTGAGGAGCTTTCTTATAAAGATGAAAATCAATATTTTCAAAGGATTAGAGATCTTTTGATTTTTGAAATTTTATATTCTTGTGGGCTTCGTGTGAGTGAACTCTGTGAATTAAAGACTTCACAGATCTATCTTGAGGAAGGAATTATTAGAGTCTTCGGAAAGGGCAATAAAGAAAGGCTCCTTCCTATTGGAACAAGCCTTGAATTGTTATTAGAAAAATATCTCCCAATTAGATTGATGTACCTAAATGGAGTGGATTGTGATTATGTGATTACGTCTAAGTTTCGCAAAAAAGTCTCACGTATGTTTATTTGGAAAGTACTCAAAAAATACTCCGAAGATCTTGATATTACAACACTTCATCCTCATATGTTGAGGCATGCTTTTGCGACACATATGCTCAGCTATGGGGCAGATCTCCGAATGATACAAGAATTATTAGGACATGCGGATATTTCAACGACAGAAATCTACACCCATATCGACAAAAAAGCTCTTGCAGAGACTGTCAATCGATACCATCCTCTTTCTGAGATTTAGTATTCTTCGATGAGTTCTTCGTCTTCTTTGAGAGGGATATGGACTCCGTTCATTTTGAAGACCCCAATAGAATCGGCAAAGATCGTACAGACTCGTTTTCTTTTGAGAGGGTGTTCAGTTAATAGTTCGATGATAGCGCCAGAGTGGTTCATGACTTGGGTAAGGTCGATCACGATATTTTGTTTGGAATGATTTGCGAAGATATAGATGGATTCTTCTCCTTCCATAAATCGTTCAATCCCCCAGACTACACAATCTTGCAACACAAAACGAAAACTACCTTGTCTTAGGACAGGGTATTTTTTTCGCAATTTTAATAATTTCACATAAAAATGATAAAGATCTTTATTCCATTTTGTTTTGGTCCAATACATACTTCGTTCATTGCCTGCTTTACAAAGACCAATTTCTTCTCCAAAGAGGATTTTTGGAGTTACAGTGCAGAGTAATTGGAATAAAATACCTCGCATAGCTGTAGCCAGTTCACGATGACAAACGTGCCAGAAAGATACTTGATCATCTGATAAAGATATAGAGACTGTGGATAGATCTTTTTGGTGTTCATAAGCGTATCGACCTAAAAGTCCCATGCTTGCCGTGAGGTCTTCTTTTTCGATAAAAATATCCCTTAACAAACAGGACAACTCATGATGTGGTTCTTGTTTAGGATAGGCTTGAAGTTTTTCAAAAAGAATAGAGTTAGGATCTATATCTCCTACGAGATGATCAACAGGGAACTTTTCAAAATAGTCACAATGTTTTTCAAACTCTAAAACAGCCTTACTGTTACTAAGTTCATATAGAGCAACCATATCATTATGGTGAGCGATCACATTCATATCTTTTGTAAAAATTTCTATAGGGCAGACCGACCACTCTTCTTCTTTAATACCATTCTCACCAAGATAAAATAGCGTATCTTCTTGTCTTAGCTCAAAATATCCAAGTAAAACACCATCGGCGGGGATGGGGAACATGAAAATTTGGTACTCAAAAGCACCTTCATAAAAACCATGAAATCCATTAACACTTTGAATGCCTTGTAGAGTTTGAAGATTCAAGACAGCTGAATCCCAAAGATCATGATCTAATCCAAGAAACAAAATCACATGATTGTTTTTGATAAAAATCTTATCGATGTCAAAAATAATACCGGATTCATTTGTCAAGATTAAATGAGCAAATCCACCTTGTGGAGCACGTAACTGGTCATGGACAATTTCACCATCTATATTAAACTGATAAGAGTACTGTCCCGCAGGTAACTCTAAAGTGCTACAAAAACAATTATTTCTTTCATCAAAATAAAGATTAAGGTCGAGATTACTAGGGAAATCATCTGAATGAATAGATACATTTTTGAAATTTTGATTAGGTAGGAGAAATTTGATTGGGTAGTTCATGATCCGAAAACTCCAATTTTTATTACTTTATTCATTATACACAAGAATTATGATAATTTCAAGCCATTTCAATCTTTACACAAAAAAAGAGGCTCCGGAGATCCTCTTTTATTTGATTAATTATCTTTTTAGTGAGACAGCAGAACCAAGCATATTATCACTGGTCTGGATGGCTCTTGAATTGAATTCGTAAGCTCTCTGTGCTACGATCATATCAACCATTTCTGTGATTGCTGAAACATTTGACATTTCTAAGAAACTTTGTCTAAGAGCACCAAAGCCACCAACAGATGGATCTCCTTCAACAGCTCTTCCAGATGCAGGGCTTTCTTTCACAAGATTCTCCCCGATATTGGTCAAACCAGCTGGATTGATGAAACGATGTGTAGTGATATTTCCGATGACTGTTGGGTCGTCTTCTCCACCGATCTTGACACTGACTTCACCCCCAGGTGTGATCGTTAAAGAAGTAATGTCAAAGTTTTCAGGTAAGGTGATATTTGGGATTAAGCGATAACCTTGAGAAGAGACGAGTTGTCTATTGGCATCAATCTTGAAAGCACCATCTCTAGTATATCCGATAGATCCATCAGGCATCTGCACAGAGAAGAACCCTTCTTCTTCGATAGCGATATCAAGTACGTTACCTGTCTGTTGTAAGCTACCTTGAGTATAAAATTTTTGTGTTCCAGCAACTTTTACCCCGAGACCTGTTTGGATCCCTATAGGGTGGTTGGTGATCTCCGAAGAAGGAGTCCCCGCCATACGTTCTGTTTGATATAATAAATCTTCAAATTCTGCTCTTGTCTTTTTAAAACCAGTGGTGTTGATATTGGCTAAGTTGTTTGAAATGGTGTCGATGTGAAATTGTTGACCGACCATTCCTGAAGCCGATGTCCATAAGGAACGCATCATAATCCTATCCTCCTAAAAAGTTTACCTTTTTCTCTTTCATTGAAATAAATAAATTATTACTATATGATTTTCGGAATTTTTGAAAATTCCTTAAGGATTTTTTTGATAAATCTTATCAATTTGCCGATGATAAAAATAATAAAAATATTTATTTGGCACGAAAATTGCTTTATAATTTTTGGGGGGATTATGTATACTCATTTGAAAAATTTTGTTCGTGTGATCGAGGCACGTATTCCCAAACATATCAAAGAAGTCGCAGAACTTCGTTTGATGTGGGCGGAGATTGTTGGTGAAAACATGTCCAAACGTAGTCAAGTGGAAAAATGTGATTTTGTTCCCATTAAAGATGAAAATGGCAAACCCACTTCAAAAACTTATAAAAGACTTCGTGTGCTGGTGCCCGATTCTTCTACAAAACTTGCAATGACAGAGCTTTCTGCAGAATTTTTAGAGCGTATCCCTCCAAAATATCACATTCATTCTCTTGAGATACGGATGGTGAGTTTCAAAGACATCAAGCTCGATCTCCCTGAAAAAAAAGAACTCAAAAAACCTGAGCTGATCATCTCCGATGAACAAAAAGCTGAGATAAAAAGTCGTGTGAATAAATTAAAATTATCACCGGAAATTGATGAGGCGGTGTTTGATTTTCTTTGCCTCTGCCAAAGTCAAAAAAATAAGGCACAAAAATGATCTCAAAGGCTATCCAACAATTTTTATCCCAACACCCTAATCAAAAAATTCTTGTTGCCGTGTCTGGTGGAGCGGACTCTTTGACATTGCTGCATGCTTTATCGCAGTACACAAAAAACCTTTTAGCTCTTCATGTGAACCATAGGACGAGACCTGAATGTGCCGATGAAGAAGACTTTGTGCAACGATTTTGTGAAAGAATAGGGGTTCCTATTTTGGTCAAATCTCCCACAAAGCCCCTCTCGCTTTCTATGCCTAATTTTGAGCAGGAGGCAAGAGATGCACGTTACGGTATTTTTTTGGAGACGGCTTTGTCGGAGTCTTGTGATTTGGTTGTAACAGCACATCATCGTGATGATTCTTATGAAACAATCTTCCTAAAACTTTTTCGCGGCGCGACGAATTTTTTTATCCCTCAAGAACGCTTTCTTGATCGTTCTCATCAGGTCAAACTTATTCGTCCATTTTTGAGCATATATAAGGAAGAAATACAAAATTATATCTCACAAAATAATCTTGATTATATAGAAGACACTTCAAATTTTAATACAAAATATCTCAGAAATTTCATACGACATGACGTACTTCCTTTGATTGAGAACAAAATACCAAAGCTCAAAAAACATCTAGATCATGTGATTTCTGAGCGTTATCATCAAGAAATGTTTATTTCTCGATTGGTGGATCAAAGAATCGCAGATCTTTTTCCTGATCATACGGCAAATATTGAAGAATTTCTGCGGGAAGATCCTTATCTCCAAGAAAAAATATTGCAGAGAAAGTGCTTGGATTTTTTTGGGAGAGTGATAACCTCTAAACAAACGAAAGAGTTTTTGAGGATTCTTGCTGACAGATCAAACGGCCTAAGTACGCTTCTTCAAGATTCCTCAGGTCGGTTGATTAAAGAATACACTAGGATTTCGTTTTATCCCTTGGAAATTATTTCTAAAAAAACCTCAGAAAATCTTGAAAAAAACCCTATTTTCGTTCATAATAATATTCATTCTCCTGTTAATGAGTGGAATGTTGTGGTGAGAGATCGAGGTCTTGCTTTTCAAGCTGAAGATGTGATTTTTTCAAGAAATTTTCATGAAAAAGATCGTATTCCTTGGGGAGATGGAAGCAAAAAGGTCCTTCAATTCTTACAGGATAAAAAAATTTCTCGAGCAGATTATCCTTTCGTACAAGTCATTGTCAAAAATGATGAGCTTGTTGGGATATTAGGCTCTGACTTTATTTTTATCCTAAAACAACACCAATCATCAAGAGGCGGTTTGTTTTTTGAAAAATAATTGAGGTAGTTTAGATGAAAGAAATCAAAGTCTTATTCTCTGAAGAAGAAATTTCTAAGAGAGTCCATGAAATCGCAGCAGAAGTCAACAAATATGTAGGCGATGAAGAAGTGGTCGTGATTGCAAATTTAAAAGGTGCGGTTCCTTTTTATACAGATCTTTTCCGTCGTTTGACAGGTAAAGTGAAGATGGATTTCATCGAAACACAATCCTATGAAGATAATAAAAGCTCTGGCCACGTCAAGATCTCTAGAGATCTCTCCGAAGATGTTCAGGGTAAAAAAATCATAGTTGTAGAAGATATTCTTGATACAGGTTTGACTTTTGAACATTTATTGAGTCATATCAGACATTTTCACAAGCCAGCTGAAATCAAAATTTGTGTACTTCTTTCTAAAAAAGCAAACAGAAAAGTTGATATTCATGCTGATTGGGTTGGTTTTGAGATCCCAAATCATTTTGTGGTAGGTTATGGTTTTGATGATAATCAATTCCTAAGAAATCTTCCTTATATTGGATATTTTGAATAAAATATAAATAGGTAAAAAAGAACCAAGGAGTGAAACTTATGGCAAAGAAAAAAAAGAATTCGCCTAATAACAATCAAGGTTTGTACTTTGGTATTTTTCTCTTGATGTCATTAGGTCTTTTTGTAGTATGGAATAGATTTGATACTCCTCGTTCTGTGGTTGAATATTCAACCTTCTTTGATAGATTGCAAGCAGATCAAGTTGATTTTGTAAGTATTCAAGGTCAGAAAATTGAAGGGATCATGACAGATCCTACTACTTCACGTAAAGAGCAGTTTTTGACAGTGATGCCTCTCAGTGATACAGAACTCTTGCCTTTATTAAAAGAAAAAAGAGTAAAAATAGATGGAAAATTAATCCAAACAAATAATGCCAACTCTTTTTGGTGGATTTTAATTGCATCAGCTGGTGCCTTAATGATCTGGTCAATGATCTCAAGAGGTGGCGGTGGCGGTAGTGGCCCAGGTCAAGCAATGAATTTCGGTAAGACCAAAGCTCGCCTCCATAAGGACGATAATTCCAAAAAAACCTTCAAAGATGTCGCTGGTGCTAATGAAGCAAAAGAAGATCTTGAAGAAGTTGTTGAGTTTTTGAAATATCCTAAAAAATTCCTTGAGCTCGGTGCTAAGATTCCTAAAGGTGTCCTCTTAGTAGGCCCTCCAGGAACAGGTAAAACTCTCCTTGCAAAGGCTGTCGCTGGTGAAGCAGATGTTCCATTCTTTAGCGTTTCTGGTTCTGAATTTGTGGAGATGTTCGTTGGTGTGGGTGCTTCTCGTGTGAGAGATCTCTTCGCAAACGGACGTAAAAAAGCTCCTGCTATTATTTTTATTGATGAATTAGATGCTGTTGGACGTGCACGTGGTGCAGGTTGGGGTGGATCTCATGATGAAAGAGAACAAACATTAAACCAAATTCTCGTCGAAATGGACGGTTTTGATTCTTCTGAAGGATTGATCATCATTGCGGCGACAAATAGACCTGATATTCTTGACCCAGCCTTGAAGCGTCCTGGTCGTTTTGATAGACAAGTTGTCGTAGATCGTCCAGATGTTAAAGCTAGAAAAGATATTCTTGCGGTTCATTGCCGTAAGAAAAAATTAGCTCAAGACGTTGATCTTGAAACAATCGCAAAAGGCACACCAGGATTTACTGGGGCAGATTTAGAAAATCTTGCAAACGAAGCAGCCCTCAAAGCTGGTCGTGAAAGCCGCAAAGAAATTACAAATATTGATTTTGAATTTGCAAAAGATAAAGTCATGATGGGTCCAGAACGTAAATCTATGGCCATGTCTGACGAAGATAAGCTCACTACAGCATACCACGAAGCTGGTCATGCGGTCGCAGGACACTACTTAACATTGGTAGATCCTGTGCACAAAGTAACCATCATCCCTCGTGGACAGGCGCTTGGTGTGACTTTCTTCCTCCCACAAAACGATAAATATTCTTATATTAAGAAGAAAGTTGAAGAAAATATCATTATGGCACTCGCTGGTCGTGCTGCCGAAGAGATTATGTTTGGAAAAGAATATGTCTCCGCAGGGGCTCGTGGTGATATTGAGCATGTAACAAGATATGCTCGCTCTATGGTTTGCGAATGGGGTATGAGTGATTTACTTGGGCCTGTTCAATATGGTGAAAGTGAAGGGCCAGTTTTCTTGGCGAAGGATCTTTCCTCTAAAAAAACCTACTCTGAGAAAACGCACGAAATCATCGACGATGAGATCAAACGTATCATTACAACAGGTTACGAAAAATCTCTCGAAATGCTTCAAAAACATAAAGATAAGCTTATCGAACTTGCTGAAGAATTGCTCGAAAAAGAAACCCTTGATGCTCATGAAGTGATCGAAATTCTTGGTGAAGTGGATAGACCTAAATTCCCAATCTTAACAGAATTTAGAAAAACCCACCCTGCTCGTGTGAAAGCAGAAGAAGTTTCTGAAGAATCAACAGAATCTTCTATCGATGAATCCGAAAAAGCTTAATCATTTTTTAATCAAATAATAAAGTCCACTATTTAGTGGGCTTTATTTCTTAAGTATTGAATATTATTTTTTTTCATGCTATAATAGATTTATGAATTATACGGTCTTGAATACAATAGACTCTCCTGATGATTTGAAAAAAATCCCTGTTTCTCAATTATCTGTCTTAGCTGAAGAAATCCGCCATTTTTTGATTGAAAATGTTACGGTAACAGGTGGTCATCTCGCTCCGAATCTTGGAGTGGTGGAATTGACTATTGCCTTGCACTATGTCTTTGATTCTCCTATGGATGCTTTTATTTGGGATGTCGGTCATCAGGCTTATGTGCATAAAATCTTGACAGGTCGAAAGGATCAATTTCCGACCCTTCGTCAAAAAGGTGGGCTTGCTGGTTTTCCCAATCCTAAAGAAAGCAAACATGATATTATTCATGTAGGTCACAGCTCGACTTCTGTCTCTATAGCAGCAGGTATAGCTACATCCAAAAAATTAAACGGAGATCCTTCTTCCACGATTGCGATTATTGGAGATGGTTCTTTCACAAGTGGGATGGTTTACGAAGCCTTGAACGATGCGTCCTGGCGAAATTTACCTATTATTGTTATTTTGAATGATAACAAAATGTCCATTTCAGAGAATGTTGGAGGAATTGCCAATCACCTCAATACCCTTCGTACCAATAAAAAATATCTTCATCTCAAAAAAAATGTCAATACTTTTCTAAAAGGAAGCGCTATAGGGCGTGTGCTTGCAGGACAGATCTATCATTTCAAATCCGTCCTCAAAAATCGTCTCTATCATCAAGAAAATCTTTTTGAAAATCTTGGTGTAAGCTACCAAGGGCCTTTCGATGGTCATAATATTGAACAGCTCATTGCCTTGTTTGAAGATGTGAAGTCTCAAAATTCTCCTTTGCTTTTACATATTCTGACCAAAAAAGGTCAGGGTCATGATGCTTCTCTTTGTAACCCTATTAATTTTCATGGAATAGCTGGATCCACCCAATCTACAGCTCAAGGTAAATCTTGGTCAAAAGTCTTTGGTGATGCGATGATTTCTCTTGCTCAAAAAGACGATAGAGTGGTGGTTTTAACTGCTGCGATGCGAGAGGGGACGGGTCTTGTTGAGTATTCCCAAAAGTTTCCTGAACGTTTTATTGATGTCGGTATTGCCGAGCAACATGCGGTTACCTGTGCTGCGGGTATGGCGCTTTGTGGTAAAAAGCCTATTGTGGCGATTTATTCTACTTTCTTACAGCGTAGCTATGATCAACTGATCCATGATGTCGCGATAGGCAATGCCCCTGTGATTTTTTGTCTTGATAGGGCGGGACTAGTGCCTGCGGATGGGATGACCCACCAAGGGATTTTTGATCTAGCATATCTTCGTACTATTCCTAATATGACGGTTATGGCGCCATTGACGGAACAAGAATTTAATATGATGATGGAATTTGCAATGGAGTTGCATAGCCCTGTTGCGATTCGTTATCCTAAGGAATGTGCTCCTCAAATAGATCTTACGCTTCCTTCTATGGAACTCGGACAAGGAGTGGAGCTGGAGTCTGGTAATGATGGAGTCATTGTTATTTTAGGATCCCTCTATGATCAAGCTCAAAAAGCAAGAACAATTTTACAAACACAAAAACAACAAAATTACGCACTCTATCATCTCCGTTTTGCCAAGCCTATCTCTCCAAAAACATTACAATATCTTTCTTCCAAAAAGAATGTAGTGATTGTTGAGGAAGGTGTAAGAAGTTTGGGAGATTATTTGTATACGGAATTGATGAATATTGATCCAAGTATGAATATCATCCTCAAAAATATTGGGGATCAGTTTCCAGATGTGGATACGAGAGATGGTTTGATTCAAGATATGGGCTTTTCGCCAGAAAATCTGATCAAAGAGTTGTAATATAGGACTGTTATGAATAATCCGAAAAAAATACATTTGATCAATATGGGGTGTAAGTTAAACACCTTTGAAGGGGATGCGATGATTGATAAGCTTCGCACCCTTGGTCATCATATATGCGATAATCAAGAAGACGCTGAGATTGTCGTTGTTAATACTTGTACCGTTACGGCAAAAGCCGATGATAAAGGTCGAAAGTATATGCGTCGTGCCAAAAATCTTGGCAAAAAAGTCATTGCTACTGGTTGTTATGCAACCACTGATGGGATGGAGCTTGCGGAGGAGAATTATATTGATTTGATTCTCCGTAATGAACAAAAATTCAGCATCAATGAATTTCTTCCTCTCCTTGATGTGGGTCAAAAACTTGTTGATGGACAAGATGATACAGAGTTTCCAGAAATTTCTGGATTTGAGCGGACACGTGCCTTTTTGAAAATTCAAGATGGTTGTGATAAATTTTGTTCTTTCTGTAAGATTCCATTTGCTCGTGGACGTAGCCGTAGTCAAGATCCTGATAAAATACGAAAAGCTTTTCAAGTGCTCTTAGATGCAGGATATAAAGAAATCGTTCTTACAGGGATCAATCTCAGTGATTATGCCTCTCGAGAAGGCTACCTCGGATCTATAGTCAAGTCTCTTTTAGAGTTTGAGGGTGATTTCCGTATTCGTCTTTCTTCCCTTCAGCCTGATGAATTTGACCCTGTGTTGTTAGAATGCTTAAGTCATCCAAAAATGGCACCTCATTTCCATCTTTCTGTCCAGTCTGGTTCGGATAGCGTGTTAAAAAGAATGTTCCGTCGTTATACAGTACACGAATTTTTGGCCTTGATCCAGAAAATTCGTGCAATACGCCCTGATGCTGCTTTGACAACAGATATTATTGTTGGTTTTCCTGAGGAAACGGAAGAAGAATTTCAAGAGACTTTGGAGATGGTACGTAACGCTCAATTTACAAGAATCCATGTCTTTCCTTATTCTCGTCGTGAAGGGACAACTTCTCACAAATATAACGATCTCCCTATGTCTCTCAAAAAAGAGCGTGAAGATCGTCTGAATCAGGTTTATCAAGAAACAGCCTTAGCTTTTGCTAGGGAGAATTGTCTAGGCAAAACATATCGTGCTTTGACAGAAACTGGCAAGCGTGGGATTCGAGAAGCTTATACAGAAAATTATATCCGTGTTCATTTTCAAGAAGAAAATACGGAAGCAAATCAATTTATCAATATCATTGCAAATGATGTTCTGATCGATAAAGATGGTAATTTGAGATTTATTACTAAATAATATTGATTCTAAATTGATATTGTGCTATGATATACAAATCTCAAACATGATCAGAGAGAGGTTCTTATGAAATTTTTAAAAAATATAATAATGGTATTGGTCTTGATGAGTGTCGTGTCTTGTGGTGCAGTCATCAGAAAGAAAATGTTCGACCAAACTATCACAATCAGAGATAGCAGAAATGATGCTCTCCTTGACAATGTAACTGTCAAAATGAATGGTGTTCTTATCGGCACAACAGATACTAATGGTGTTGTTCAATTTTCTGTTACAGAAGTTGATGAGAAAAGTAGCTATGTTATTGCTTTAGATAGAAAAGGCTTCCAACCTGTTACTGTAACGATTCACAACTCTCCTGGTGCAGGCTATGTAGGTGGTGGTGCTGCTTTATTCTTAGCTGGAGTTATTCCAGGGATCGTGAGTTTGGCGGTAGATGGTGCTACAGGAACGTGGTATACTTTTAAGCAAGAATTAGATATTAAATTAAATCCTTTATAAAAAAATAGTCCATATCGGACTATTTTTTTTGTGTTTTGAAAAATTGGTTTTTGGAGATCTCATCCATATTGATATTTTCTTGGTGAGCAATAAGTTTTTTGTAATCTTTTAATTCTTTTTCTTTAAGAATCTCCAAAGCTTTTTTATCTCGATAAAGTTTATTATACTCTTCTTTTTCTTTGTCCATTTTTTTACGTTTGTCTTCTATTTCACTTTCCATAGAAAATGAAAAAATCTGAGCTTGCTGATAAAGAGTATCCAAATATTTTAGCTGTGAAACAGAGACTTGATTGTTTTGAATCAAAGATGTAGCTTCTTGTTTTGCGATTTGATATTTTTGCAAAGGAGCTGCTTGCCTTTCTAAAGCTTGTTGATATTCACCGGCTGCTTTGGCAAGCTTATTTTTTTGTTCTTCTTCTAGTCGTTCACGGATCTCGAGGAGTGCTTGTAAGGAAAATTTAAATTTTTTCATCATGATTAAATTGTACGTTAAAAAAGCAATAATTTCAAATTATTAGAGATTGACTATTAAAGAAATTAGCTCTATAATTAAATATAAAATTTAAGGAAAAAAAATAATGCGATCAATCAAAAAATCTTTTCTTTGTCTATTGCTTGGGTTTGGGGTTCAGACTTTTGCGGATGATATCAGATTTATTGAACCAATGAGGGGATTTTCTATCTCCGGTAAAACAAGGATCCAAATTGAAGCACCATCAGATAATTCTAAAGTAATGGTATCACTAAAAAGCCTTGGTCGTAGTCGTATGATTGTTTGGAAAGCTGAACTCAGCGCTTCCAATAGATATACTATTACTTTGAATGCAGATCGGTTGCCTGAAGGTCGATATGAGCTCTTAGCAGAATATTCTTCGGCAGGTCGTTCTTACAAAGGGAGAATAAACCTCTCTGTATCAAAAAATAGTTCTTCTGATGAAGGACACTATTTCCCCGAAATGTAAATTAAAAAAAGATAAAATAATTATCAGAGGATGTGTGTAATGAACAATTTTTATAGATTAGCTCTTCTTTTAGTGATGGGAGCAGTCACAAATACTTTTGCAAATGAAATAAGCTTTATCAGCCCTAGTAATGGTGCTGTACTTACAGATAAAACAATTATTCAAATCAAAACTCCACAACATGAAAAAGCTCTTGTGAAAGTTTGGTTGGAAAGAAAAGATCATCATAGACATGTGGCTTGGAGGGGGTGGTTGATCCCTTCTACAGATTTCAGTATTATGATGGACGTTGCCTTAGTTGTTCCAGGTGAATATGAGTTAAAAGCAGAATATTTTATGGATAATGTAGACTATCTTGGCAGTATGGATCTCACAATTGATCATTTAAAAAAATCAAGAAAATAATAGAAATCAATTTTATATAAGGAAAATCTTATGAATTCAATTTATAAACTAGCACTTCTCATGATGATGGGAATCAGCGTACAGGCTTTCGCTGACGATATTAATTTTATTAGTCCACAAAACGGTGCTAATATTAATGGTAAAACTATCATCCAAATCCAACCTCCTTTTCAAAATACAGATGTAAGAGTCTGGATTAAAAAAGAAGATGGTATTGAAAAAATTGTTTGGAGAGGAACATTGAGCTCTGCAAAAAATTATTCAATTACTGTTGACGCTTCAAAATTCGCTGCAGGACGCTATGAAATTAAAGCTGAGTACTATATTAATGGACAAGAATTTGATGGTGATATCGATGTTTGGGTCGGAAATTCTGCTGGTAACTCTGAAGAAGGCGAATATCTACCATAAATTTGATAATATCAAAATAAAAAAGCTTGGAGAAGTCTCCAAGCTTTTTTGATTGTCTAAAAAATTGTTTCTAATTCATGTCTGTTACAAAGTTCTACTACGAGTTGTGCGGATTTCAGTGCCGCATCACGGAAGAAAGATGAGTAGATTTCATTTGCTTCGCCGTCGGCTTTATCACTGATAGATCGGATCACACAGCACGGTACGCCCGATTTATTAGCGATGTGAGCCACAGCACTACTTTCCATGTCCACAGCGTATGCGTTATAGAGGGTTTGGAATTCTTTGATTTTGTCGTAAGATGCAATAAATTGATCTCCACTGATGATACGACCTTCAAAAACTTTCTCTGATCCAAAAAGATCACCCGCAATATCAAAAATCATTTTGGATAATTTTTTATCTGCATGGAATAAAGAAAGATATCCATCAGGTAATTCAGAAATTTTATAACCAAGAGCTGTCGCATCAACATCATGGTGTAAGAAATCTGTTCCAATAACGAGATCTGCAATATTTAATTCAGGTTTCACGCCACCAGCAACACCAGAAAATAGAATTGCTTTTACTTTGAAGTGAAAAATAAGTAAAGTGCTGGCAAATGCAGCATTCACTTTGCCGATTCCTGATTGACAGAGAATGATTTTTTGATTATTGATATGACCTTGATGAAATTCTACATCTCCAATAGTCGTTGTCACAATATCATTCATATGTTCTTTAATTAAGACGATTTCTTCCGCCATAGCTCCAATAATTCCAAACATAATATTCTCCTTATATGTTTTATTTTTAATAAGACTAATCTTTTAACAAGGGTTTTGTCGATAAATGGAGTACATTTTCAGGAGTATAACACATGTTCAAACGACAAATTCTTCTGTTGCTCTTACTCAGCAACGTTCTCATCATACAAGCTAGTGATTCTGTGGCTTTTTATGAAAAACTAGCAAGCTATCTCCCTCAAACCGTAGGTCTTAAAGAATTTCCAAGTATCAATAAACTTCGTTATAATGGTGATTGTTCGGGATTTGTGGCTTTTATTTTTCATCTTGCAGGATTGAATTTGAGGAAATTATACGGCATCGCAGACAACGGCGTTACCGCTATTTGGGAAGGTTTAAAAACACAAGGATTCCTCTTAAACCCAGAAATAAAAGATCTTCAAGCGGGGGATATTGTTTTTTTTGATAACACTTATGATATGAATAAAAATGCACTTTGGGATGATGAACTCTCGCATATTGGTGTGGTTGAATCAGTTGATGAGTTTAATACCGTAACTTATATCCACTATGGTAGTCGAGGTGTGGTGCGTGCTAAAATGAATTTGCACCATCCACAGATCTATGCAACAAATATCAATAGTAATACCCATCGTTTTAATGATTTGTTGAGAGCCTCGGAAGTACGAGGGGTCAATCCTGAATATTTATCTGGATCCTTATATAGAGGCGCAGCACGATTGGTTGTTCAAAAGAAAGTCCAATCTTAGTCGTTTTGGACAGAAATAGAAATTTCTCGTTGAGATTCATGTTCACCGTAGTTAATTTGGATTAGGGTGTAAGGTCTAGGGATAAGTTCCCAAGCACGCTCTGCCCACTCAATGAAGGCATAGTCGCATTGCGAGACAAACTCTTCAAATCCCCATTCGAGGGCTTCATAAGTATTTGATAAACGATAAAGATCAAAATGATGGATTATTTCCCCATCACAATGATAAACATTCATTAAGGTGAATGTGGGACTTGAGACAATGACCTCAGGATCCCATGAGGAAATAAAAGTTCTTACTAAAGTTGTTTTACCCGCACCAAGATCGCCCTGCAGGACGAAAGTGTGTGGGTATTTTTTGTGCTTTAAAGCCAAACAAACTTTGTGCAATTCTTCAAGTGAGTTAATAGTAAATTTTTGGTTCATAAAAATATTTCCTTTGAAAGATTTGTGATGTTTGAAGCTTGGTGATTTGTGAATATCTAAGTAGATAACACTCTTATATTGTAACCTATAATTAAAAAATTTTCAAAAATTTATATCAAAACCCCTTGACCTCTCTTTCATAAAGGTGTATAATTTGTGCAAGAATTGTGCAAATTTTTGTGCGATTCTTGGGGGCTTTGTAGATTAACTTTATATTTGTACTTGATTTACTTGTCAATAAAGTAAGAAGGGAGGGGTATCATGAAAGTGATTCCTATTGTGGAGATTAAAAACGGTCAAACCGAATTTGGTCTCCCAGAAAGAGAGGGGATGTCTGCGCGTATTAAAAATCCTGTACTTCATTTTAGGTACTGGTTGGATCAAGGCGCACAGGCTGTCTTTGTGAAAGATTGTGATGGTGTTATGGAACGGAAACCACAACACCATCAGCTTTTAGATTATTTGGATAGTTCGTTAAAAGAAAGGATTTATTACTGCGGTGGTATCAGAGATTTGAGAAGCGTGCGTATTTTTGAACAAAGAAAATACACAAAGATCGTTTCAGCAACTTCTTTGATCGAGAACAAAAAATTCTTGAGAAATATCGTAGCAAACAATATCGAACCTATTGCGTTATGGATTGATTCTGTAGATGGATTTGTCTACACAAAAAATGCTACTCATAGTATCGGAAAAAGAACCATCGACCTCGTGCGTTCCTTGCCTGAGTATGGTATCGATGAAATATTCTTCTGTGGTAGAACAGAGCAGGGTGTATTAACCTCTCCCGACTACGATATGATAGAAAATCTATTAGACTTAGACATTCCTTCTTTATATGTGGCTGATAATGTATCTGATTTGAAACAATTGGAGCGTTTGCAACAATACACATCACATGGTCTTGCTGGAGTTGCTTTGAAAGAGCCGTTGTATAATGGTGCAATCAAAATGTCCGAAGCTAGAGCTTTGTTTCAACAGAAAAATATTATTTAAATCAACAATAAGGGAGTTGCCGTAAAAAGCAAGTCCCTTATTTTGTCTAAAAAATTTGAGAGAGATATGTTATGATTGCTCGAAGAAAAACAAGAGAATTTTCTGTAGGCAGTGTGAAAATCGGAGGAAATAATCCTATTTCTATTCAATCCATGCTTTCCGTGCCTACCGTAGATATAGAAAAATCCGTCAATCAACTCTTCCATCTTGCATCAGCTGGATGTGATATTGTGCGATTGGGGGTGCCAGATGAGGCGTCAGCTCGTGCCTTAAAAGAAATCAAAGGACGCGCTCCACTACCTATCATCGCTGATATTCATTTTGATTATAAACTTGCTTTGATTGCTATTGAGTCAGGCGTCGATGGACTTCGTTTGAACCCTGGTAATATCAGGAATTTAGACCATGTTCGTGATGTTGTGAAAGCGGCAAAAGAGCGTTCTATTCCTATCCGTATTGGTGTTAATGCGGGATCTCTTGATCCTAATAAATATCCTCATCCTACAGCGCAAGCTATGGTAGATTCGTCTTTTGAGCATATCAAATTGCTTGAAGATCTTGATTTTCAGGATATTAAAGTTTCTTTCAAATCTTCTCATGTTCCTACAATGATTGAGGCGAATCGTCTCTTCGCAAGTCGTGCAGATTATCCATTGCACCTTGGTGTTACTGAGGCTGGTGATGGTATGCAAGCTGTTGTCAAAAACGCAATCGGCATGGGTACCCTTCTTCAAGAAGGTATTGGCGATACGCTTCGTGTTTCTATCACAGGTGATGTGATTCAAGAAGTAGAAGCTGGTCGTTATATTTTGAGAACCCTTGGTCTCCGACAAGAGGGGATCGAGATTATTTCTTGTCCTACTTGTGCAAGGGTAGAATACGATGTTCTCGAAGCCGTAACAGAATTCAAAAAACACACACAACATATCAAATCCTATATCCGTGTCGCGATCATGGGGTGCGTCGTTAACGGTCCTGGTGAAGCAAAAGAAGCTGATCTCGGCATCGCTGTCGGTAAGACGAGTGCTGTGCTTTTCAAAAAAGGAGAAGTCTTCGGAAAATACTCCAAAGATGAAATGATAGACGCTCTCTTAGAAGAAACACTCAAAATTGATGCCATTCGTCAAGCGGAAGCTTTGGCTGAAGGAAAATAAATTTTATATTTTTATATATTAAAAAGGAAATATCATGGCTGTTCCTAAATCCAGAGACTTTCTTGTCCCTATTCTTAATTATCTCAACGAAAAAGATGTACCATTATCTAAGAAGGAGCTAAATGATTTTGCCTTCGATTATTTTAAACCATCTGAGGAAGATCTTGAATTTAAACATCCAAGCAAAGAGCAACCTTATTTTTTCTATAGGATAGATTGGGCGCGAACACATCTGAAAAAAGCAGAATTGATTGAATATGTTAAAAAAGGTGTTTATCAGATTACTGATTTTGGGAAAGAATTTCTCCAAGAGTACCCTGAATTTAATGAGGTAACTTTGAAAGAACAAATTCCTGCTTATAAAGCATGGCTTGAAAGCTCAAAGAAATCAACTCAAAATCATTCTGAAGAAACAGATAACTCTGTCCTCGAAGAAGAAAATAATGGTACGATGATTCTTGAAGTCGAAGAGTATCATGAGTCGGTAGAAGCGGATATTTTGGATAGACTCAAAAATATGGGGACGCATACCGTTGACAAAGGGACACGTTTTGAGGAAATTTGTTTAGAATTACTCGTGAAAATGGGTTATGGTAATGCTGAAAGAACAGGTGGATCTGGCGATCGTGGAATCGATGGGTTTTTGACGACGGATCATTTTGGTTTTGATCGTATTGGTATCCAATGCAAATGTTTCTCTGATGGTAAAATTACCGATGATCAAATCACCAAATTTGCCCACGGTCTTAAAAATGTGAATGGTCTTAACAAAGGTATTTTTATCACAACGACAGATTTTATGCCTTCAGCTAAAAAAGTAGTTGAGGAATTAAAAGATATTAAGATCATTCTTATCAATGGAAGCCAGTTAGCAAAATATATGATGAAATATCAGGTTGGTGTTGAGGTGAGTCAAACCAACTATGTTTATGATATTTTGATTTAATTAAAAAGTTTACTAATAAAAAAATCATGGTTGCAGATCATGAAAAGGAGAATCTATGAGTCTCAAGGTTAGCGTTTCAGGAATTCGTGGAATTTGGGGAGATAGCCTCAATTTTGATATCATCACCAAATATACAAAAGCATTTGGTGCCTATGTTCTTTCTCAAAATGGTAAGAAAGTCCTTATGGGACGTGATGGACGCCCTACGGGTGAGGTTTTTGCACGTTTTGCGGCGAGTGTTCTTAATATGATGGGGCTTGAGGTCGAGGATGCAGGGATGGTACCGACTCCGACAGTGATGTACGGTGTCCGTGAAAGAGGATTTGATGCTGGGATCATGATTTCTGCCTCTCACAATCCTTTGGAATGGAATGCCTTCAAATTTGTCAAAAAAGGTGGCGTCTTCACCGATGAAGAAGATCTTGCAATCATGAATCAATACCTTGATGCCCCTGTGCCTATGGTTACTTGGGATAAGGTTGGTGCATACACACAAAACACAACAGTTCTTGACCAACACCTTGAAGTGATTCTTGAGAATGTGGATGTCGATTTGATCAAGAAATCAGGATTGACAGTGTTGCTTGATCCTGTGAATTGCTCAGGTTCTACTGCTTCTAAAAAACTTTTTGATCTACTTGGTATTCAAGCACATTATGTGAATGATGAGCCTCATGGCCACTTCCAACGTGTTGCTGAGCCAACTCCTGAACATTTGACGCACCTCAAAGATCTGATTTTAACTCATAAAGTGGATGTCGCTTTTGCGCAAGATCCTGATGCTGATAGACTTGTGATTGCTGATGAGACGGGTACGGTTTTGAGTGAGGAGTTGACAGCGGTTGTTGCACTTAAGGCTCTTCTTGATCGTGGCGAGCGTGGAGATATTGTGCTTAATATGAGTACTTCTGCGGCGGGTGGATTGTTGAACAATCAATTTGGTGGCAAGACCTTCCGTTCAAAAGTCGGTGAGGCAAATGTTGTCAAAAAAATTAAAGAAGTGTCAGCTTTTTATGGTATCGAAGGAAATGGTGGTGTTATCTACCCTAAGGTAAATGCAGCAAGAGATTCTTTAATGGGAATTGCCTTGATTTTAGAATTAATGGCACGTAGCAAACAATCCCTCTCTCATATTGCCGAAACCATTCCCTCTGTCATCATGAAAAAAGAAAAGTACACCTTCTCTGGTGATATCAATTCCCTCTTTGAACAGATGCGACATATCTTTCCATCTGCTGAAGTCAATACAGAGGACGGTCTTCGTATGGATATGGAGGATGGATCATGGATTCATCTAAGATCTTCCAACACAGAACCTATTTTGCGATTGATTGCTGAAGCTCCGAATACGGAAAAAGTACAAATTTTGCTTTCTCAAGTTGGTTCTCTCTTTAATTAAACAAACTAAATCTAAAAAAACTCCTAGAATTCTAGGAGTTTTTATTTTGGAATTTAATATTCTAAGGGGTTTCGTTGACGAGCATCAGCGACTGCACACGGGCAGCTTTTTCACGTTCTAACAGTGTCAACAAGAACGGAACTGTCGATGCTTGACCATTTTGAGCAGCGAGTTCGTCCATTTTTTTGAAGATATCTACGACTTGGAGATCATCTTGAAGATTGAGTAATTCTGCAGCAGTTTGAGGAGGCATCCCCCCAATCTGTGTCGCCACATCCACAATCTTCAGATCATAGGTATTACGTTCTGCTTCTTTGATCTCTGCAAGTGCTTGATCGTTAAGGAAGGCTTCGCGTTGCTCGGCAAGCTGGTTCAGATCTTCTTCAAGAGCCATACGGTTGCTGTCCACACTTAATTGGATATTGGATATTTCGTTTTCTTTGATTGTGAGAGCTTCCCATTTTTTTGCCAATTCTTCTTTTTCAAGTAACAAAGGATCTTCTAATTTTGCTGCAGCTGTGAGTCCGGAATTTCCTTGTATTCCCGCAAGAATACGTCTGTAGTCAATAATTCTCATATAATCAAAAAAGTATAAGGTAAACGCGATCAGTAAAATATTAATAATCAACAAAAATAATACTCGTTTCCAAGAATGCATGATTCCGCCTCTCTTCGTCCTTAATTTTGGTGTCGAAGGTTATAATAATAGTTTAATACTCTAGGAACATATTCTCTAGTTTCACGGTATGGAGGAATTCCGTTGGATCTGTCCACAGCCGTAGGACCTGCATTATAGGCCGCAAGTGTCTTGATTAAGTCGCCTTTATAGTAGTCAAGCATCTCTCTAAGGTACTTTGTACCACCGATGATATTTTGTTCGGGACTAAAAGAATCTGTTACCCCAAGCTCTTCAGCTGTAGCAGGCATTAACTGCATCAAACCCTGTGCACCAGCTCTGGAGACGGCGTTAGGATTGTAGGCAGATTCAGCCTGTATAACAGCATGGATTAAACGTTCATCCACATCAAACTCTTTACTTGCACGAGTGATAACATCATCCCAAAGACCAGGATTTGTTGAGTTGATCATATTTTTAGGAAGTGGCTTTGGCGTGGCAACAGGCATTGAGCCGTTTTTGGTGTATTCAGACATCAAACTATCTAATTTATTATTTAATAAATTAGAACCTAAAGAAGGACTGTTGTTTGTTCCCTCTCCCATCAAGTCAAGCGTCGTTGCAGATTGGCTTTCCATCACTTCTTTCATAATATCGGAAAATTTTTCTGTTTGTTTGGGAGTTTCTGTTTGTTCTGTTTTGTTGACTTTGGGACGGTTGATATTTTGGATCTCTTGAATGCGACCCTCAATTCCTTTAATCCGTTCCACGATATGTGATGCAGGCATAAAAACCTCATTTATTCATAAAATATCTTTCTTTAATATACAGTATAAGGCTTTTTCAAAAAAAATACAAAAAAAATGCGTGCACATAACGCAATAAGTAGATGATATTTGATATTTTTACAAATTATCGTTATAATTGAGCTATATCAAATAATTTGAGGGTGCTATGGTTAGTGGAATCTTAGGAATCAATAAAGCTTCAGGGATGACATCATTCGATGTGATTCGTAAGATCAAAAAACATACGGGAATTTCTAAGATTGGACACGGTGGGACGCTTGATCCTATGGCGAGTGGCGTTCTTCCTATTTTGATCAACGATAGCACGGCGTTTTTTGATGCACTCTTGCACGCTTCCAAAAAATACAAAACAATTATTCAACTTGGACAAACAACAGACACGGACGACAAAGAAGGAACTATTTTAGAGCATTTTGAGGTACCTGAGATTTCTTTGGAACAAATCCAATCTCATATCCAATCACTCACAGGATTGATTTCGCAGATTCCTCCTCAATATTCTGCTTTGAAAGTGGACGGAAAGAGAGCTTATGATCTTGCTCGAGAAGGTAAAGCAGTGGATCTCAAAGCACGTGATGTGATGGTTTATTCCTGGGAAGAGGTAACTTACGATCCCACCACAAAACAAATCTCTGCTCTCATTCATTGTGGTTCTGGGACTTATATTCGATCTTTGGCACGTGATTTGGCAGTAGCTTTGGGGACGGGAGGTCATCTGGTCTTTCTTCAAAGAACCATGGCTGGTGGGATTGACTTGGAAGATACTATTAATATTGATCAACTCCCTGACAATTGGCAGGATTTTGTGATTGCACCAGAAAAAGCAGTGTCTTTTTTGCCTGCTGTCGAATGGAAAGGAAGCTTGGAATATCTTGCACATGGGAAGCCTCTTCTACAAGAATTTTATGAAGTTTCTTCTATAAATAAGGGACTTTATCGTCTCATGTATGAAAACAAAATCGTTTCCTTATTGATTTCTGATGGGAAAAAGCTTTCTTATCAGAAAAATTTTGTCGCGAAACAAATGCAGCAAAAAGCAAAAGAATCTTAAAAGAGGAATTTATGAACACTAATAAAAAATCTTATCTCTTATTGTCTGGAATCTTATTATTTTTAATTGGGTTGTTGTTTAGAGAGACGTTTTCAGGTTTGATCTTGCAAGGGGTCGATGATAATATTTCAATGCGTCAAGTCATTGTGCGGTCTTTGCTTTCTGGGCAAGGCTATCATTTCATCCCAAACTACTGGCTTGGATTCATCTTTAATGTTCCAAATCCTGATTTATATAATACAATTCTTGCGATCACAGGTCATGTTCGTGTGGCAGGAGTATATTTTTTAGCATTGATTTTGTCAGGTTTTGTTACTTACAAATTAATCAAACGTCAAAACGTCTCCGATATCGGAGCAATTTTCGGAGCAATTTCTTACACTTTTCTTCCTCATGTTTTGTCCCTTGTTTATAGTGGACATGCTCTTGCTCTTGAAGCAATTCCTATGACTCCAGCATTTTTGCTTTGTCTGAGTGTGATTTTGGATGGTAAAACAGATCAACGTCTCTTCAAAATCCTTGCTGGTGTTTGGGGTGGAATTTTTTGGGCATGGATGATGATAGGCGAACCTCAACGTGGTATTTACGGTACGGTGCTTGGTGGGGCGTGGGTGATTTATCTTTTACATCAACAAAAAGGAATCCAATTCCTCCCAAAACCTTCTTTAGACTTTAAATTATTAAAAAAACATCTCCCATTTTTAATGATGGTGGTTGTCTTCGGATTGGGGATTTTTCTTTCCACAATCAAATTTTGGGCAAATTCCGAATTTTTATCCAATCAAGGTTCATGGGACTTTGCAACAAGTTGGTCTTTCCCCCCTTCCGAGATCATTGATACGCTTGCATATGGTTATCATGGTTTGAGTTCATCAGATATTACAACCCTTTATTGGGGTGATAAACCTATGTCCGGTAACACCGATTCTTTAGGCTTTTTTATGTTTGTGTTTGCGGTGCTTGGTGTGGTGGCTTGGAAGTCTCAGCGTCCTGCTCTTCGTTTTTTTGCGGTTGCTGGCATGGTGGCGATGCTTTTATCTTTTGGTAAATACATGCCTGGTACGCCTTTCTTCTGGTTGTGGTACCATCTTCCTGGAATGGACAAACTCCGTGTGCCTGCAAAATTCTTGAGTATTACGGGACTTTCGTGGAGTATCGTTGCTGCTATTGGTCTTGATACCATTCAACAGATTTTCTCTGAAAATGATGATAAAAAGAAAAAAAATATTTTGATAGGAGTAGGGGTATTCTTTGGAATATCATTGCTTTGGGTGATTTCTTTGATCGCAACAGATGGCGGTGATCCTTCTTATATTCGTCGTATCTTAACCGCGAAATTCGGACAAGGGGTCAATAGTCAGATTGTAGATCTTGTGTTGACAGGACGATTGAATGCTGTGATCGATATGATGATTTTGTCGGGGTTGCTCTTTGGGGCTTTTGTCTTTTTGTATAAAGTGCCAAAACATCAAAAATTATTCCCAATCATGATTCTTCTTTTTACAATGATCAATCTATACAACTCCAATCGTTATTATATTGCGTCGACTTATGTTGATGAAAAAGAGTTTTATCAAAAAACCGAAACAGTGGATTTCTTAAAACAATATCTTGGGCAATCCTATCGAGCATCAGGAAGTCTTTTCTTACCAAATACTACCGATTCTCCTGTACCTACGGGCAAGGTCGTCGAGCAACATCTTTACAGTCATAATAATACAGACCTTACCTATGCTTTTCCTTATCATGATATTAATATGTTTGGGCGTATTCCTATTTCGCGTATTGATGATGGCTACTATAATTTCTTTAAGAGTGCTTTTGACAGTGTGCCTGCTTACGAAAGTAACGACGATGTATGGGAACTTAATAAACGTCTCTGGTTTATAGGGAATGTGAAATATATCATTATTTCTGATGAACTTGAGAGAATTTTTGCTCAAAATCTTACGCGTGATGCGATGTTTGTTACTATTACTCTTGGTACGCAAAACCAAACGAATAAAATCTATGAACTAAAAGAAAAGCTTCCTCGCTTTGCTTTTGTAGATAATATTGCCCCACAAAGGGAAAGTCGACTCTTTGATGAGCTTGCTTATTCCCTACGCAATATTTCACAATTTGCGCTTCCTATTGAAGAAAGCGGTATTGACCTTCAAAAGTCATTTGTCGGGAAGCCGAGAGAAGTTTCTGTCAATCGTGTTGAATATAATAGTTATGAGATTGATTTGAATAATGCTCAAGACGAGATTTTATATTTTGGGGATCTTTTTGATAAGGGTTGGCAGGCTGAGATTGATGGTGTGAAAACCGATATCTACAAGGCGAACGGCATCCAGCAGTATATCTTTGTCCCAGCGAATTCTCAATCGATGACCTTAAAATATCATCGTCCTGTAGAGGGGCTGTTCTGGTCAAGGCTCGTGATTGTCTTAGCTATGTTCTTCGCTTTGGGGATTTTTATCAAAGAAACAATTTTAAAAAAGAATTAATAGATCTGAAAGGGGAGTATTCCTATGTATGAAATGATGAATCATATCGCGTATTTTTGGTGGGGTGTGGCACTGGTGCTTTTTATCTTGGAATTAATCACACCGACGACGATTCTTATTTTTCCATCTATTGCAGCTCTTGTAACGGGAGTGTTTGCGATGAAGTTTGATTCTTTGTTTGCTCAAGTGATTATCTTTTTTGGCTTAACAACTCTGTTATTTGCTATGATTCGTCCTTTTATCAAAAAAAATACATCTCCTAACAATTACCAATCAGGCAGAGATGCTTTGATCGGTAAAGAAGTTCGTGTTATCGAGACAATTGATAATACCAAAGATCAAGGCAAAGTCAAAATTTCTGCAGATATTTTTCCTGCTAGAAGTGTTGATAATGTCATTATCCCTGAGGGGAGCCTTGTGATCGTAAAAGAGATCCAAGGAATCAAATTACTAGTACAAGAGAGAAAATAATGAGTAAAATTTCTACTAATTCATACACAGGGACAAGAGATTTTTATCCCCAAGAAATGCGTTTTCGCACTTATATGTTTAATATGATAGAGCAGGCTATTTCTAGCTTTACTTACGAAAAAATGTCTGCACCTTTGCTAGAGAGTTTTGAGCTTTATGCGGCGAAAAGCGGTGAAGAAATCGCTGAAAAACAACTCTACGTCTTCAATGATAAGGGAGACCGTCGTGTGGCGATTCGTCCTGAATTAACTCCATCTATTGCTCGTATGTATGCTGCAAAAATCAATGAACTCCCTTCTATTCAACGGTGGTATTCTATCGAAAATTTCATGCGTTACGAAAGACCTCAAAAAGGTCGCCTCAGAGAATTTTACCAAGTGAATATCGATCTGATAGGGGCGAAGGGTGCTTTTGCGGATTTTGAATTACTGTCTGTGGCTCAAGCTGTCTTTTCTATTTTTGGGGCAACCAAAGATATGTACGAAATCAGAATCAATCACCGTGGATTTGTGCGTGATATTTTGGTAGATTACGTTGGTGTGTCTGAAGATAGACTTGATGATTTGGCACGTTTGATTGATAAAAAAGATAAAATGGATGCAGAGAAATTTGCACAATTATTATCCGATCAAGGGTTTTCCTCCGATCAAGCTCAAAAATTACAAGAAGTATTTGCAAAGAATTTTGATGAAGCATTTAAACTTGTCCCTAACTCAGAATCTGCAAAAGAAATTAAAGAAGTTCTCGAACTCGGTGATAAAGTGTTCAAAGATCAAAATCCCCTTCGTTATGATTTTTCTGTGGTGCGTGGATTGGCGTACTATACGGGATTAGTTTTCGAGGCTTATGATAAAAATCCTGAAAATGCTCGTGCCTTGTTCGGTGGTGGACGCTATGATAATCTTGTCTCTTTCTTCTTAAAGAATCAAAATATCTCTGGTGTTGGGTTTGCGATTGGGGATGTTACTTTTGAAGCCTTTTTGCGTGGGCATAAATTACTCCTTGATGAAGATCTTATCGTTGAAAAGCATATGATAGCGATTGATGCGGAATTACCATTATCCCTCTTTTATACTATTTCTAACAATCTGAAAAGTATGGAGAATGTTTATTTAGATTGTTTAGGGATGATAGAAAATATTTTATTATCTCAAAATCAACAGGCCATTGACCAATCGATGAACAAAATCATGGATGTTTTGTCTAAAAATCCTTTCTTTAACGCAGGTGATAAAGAGCAAATTGATCTTAATGAAATGGTAACAGAACTCAGTAAAGGTAAAGAAAAAACTTATCAAGTGGAAATTTATCCTGATTCTAGTATGCCTTTAGGAAAACAATTACAGTATGCGAATAAAGCTGGGATTCCTTTTGTGTGGATCTGTGGAACACCAGAACTTCAGAAGGGAATTATCAAACGTAAAGATATGAATACAGGACTTGAAACAGAGTTTGATTTAGCGACGTTTGAACTGTATTAATAAAAGTTAAAAAGGTTTATAAAAATAAATAAGTATTTTTGCAAAATCGATTGACAATCATAAGGAAGTTTGTTATACTTTTCCTTGTGGATAGGATATTAAAATTTATCAAAATAGATACTTTTTAGCCTTATCTTTTTCGAAAATGGTTATTTTATAAAATAAATAAATATTTTTGCAAAATCTATTGACAAAATATAAGGAAATGAGTTATACTTATTTCTTGACGATAAAGAACTGATTAAGCTTTTTATCTAAATAAACAATCAAAAATAATTAAATTATTTTTGAAAAAAGTATTGACAAAATGGAAACATATGTGTTATACTTTTAGCTCGATGAGGGATGACTTCTTCGAGAAAGAATAGAAAGGCATAACAAAGGTGAGTGAATATACAATTAAGTTAGATGATACTAAGATTAGATTATAGATAAATTATTTATTATATAATATAATGGAGGGTTTGATTCTGGCTCAGAACGAACGCTGGCAGTGTGTTTTAGGCATGCAA
>JBOFDS010000010.1:0-63998 GCA_051647245.1 Brevinema sp. | reverse complement strand
CAAATTGGTACCATTTATCGTTTTCTATTTTATGATTGTTCAAAATATGCGTGAAAATCTCTTTTTTAGAATCTAAGGGTGCATGAGCGAGATATTTAAAGACTAAGAGGGGGCACTGTTTTATATCTTCAGCTGATGGGTTGACAGCTTCACAAAACAATTCAATATTCTTGATAAAATCTGCTAATAAACTTTGATCAAGGAGTAAGAAATTTGGATAAATATGTGTTGGTAGGTCTTTAAAAAAAGTGTTTTTGTATTGATCCCATTTGTTGTTTTTCTTTAAAAATTCAACAATTTTCATGCTCGCTAATGGATAAAAGAGAGCGTTTTTGGACATTTGACCAGTTGTTGATTGTCCGTGTCTTCGATAATGGTAAAGCGGTTCACTGAGAACAGCAATCTTAGGCTCAACTAGTGAAATGTACTGATAATTAAATAAGAGGTCTTCAGCAAAAAAATTCTCTTCAAAAAAAAGATTGTTATCTATAAGGTCTTTTGTTTTGAAGATTCGTGTGCAAATAGCAACCCAAATATCTATCAATGTTTTATCATCGATAATGATACCATTAAGGTTTTGAGATGGTTTAAAGATCGTAGTTGCCCTACCCCCCCAAATTGAACCAAAATCTTTTCTGCCAAATAACCCAAAATTAGCCCCAATTGACTCACATTTATGGATTATTTTTTCTAATAGATTTAAGGCAATATAGTCATCACTGTCCATAAAGTAAATCCACTCACCTTTAGCAACGCGGATGCCTGTATTTCTAGCTCCACCCTGTCGTTTATTGGTTTCGTGTTTAATATAGACGATACGAGGGTCTTTTTCTGCGTATTCGAGGATGATCTGTTCACTATTGTCAGGAGAACAATCGTTAACGATGATGATTTCGATATCTTTGAGGGTTTGATTGACGACGCTATCTAGACATTCTCTTAGATATTGTTCTACATTATAGACGGGTATGATGACGGATACTTTAGGATTGCTCATATGTTTTCTCTTTTTTGAAATTTATAATAGCCTGGTAGTTGCGTTCAGAATTTTGATCATCGTAAAGAATAAAGTGTTGTTTTGTTTTTTGAATATAGTTATCTTCAACTTTAAACTCATTCTCGATATATTTTTCTAAAGAATTTAAAATATCATCTTCATCAACAAATACAGGCCCAAATCCATCCCTACGGTAATTGAAATAACCTTCAGCGTATTGATTTTTACGAAAATCAGCTTCGTCAAATTGATAATAAATCACTGGTCTCTCTAAATATGCAAATTCCCAAAACACACTTGAAAAATCTGTGATGAGCATTGCAGAATTAGAGATAAGCTCTGTGAGATCGTCTTTATCAGGATTCGCGATCTTAATCATAGGATGATCTGAACTAAAAACAGCTTCCCCAAAAACGTTATAAAGATTTGGGTGGGCATAAAATACAAATGAGATATTTGATTGTTCAAGAAGAGAATGTACTTTTTTAGAATTAAGAAGATTTTGCCATCTGAGAAAATAATCTGTTGTTTTTAGATTCTGTAAGCGTTTATTGATAGGTGTGTCATAATCGTAAACAAGATGTGTTCTCCATGTAGGCATGATGAGGATTTGATTGTTATTGATATAAGGGGAATGGTGGTGTCTATCCCATCTTGCTAGTCCTGTATAGATAGGTTTTACGTGGAGATCTTCGGTTTCATTCAAGAGAAATTGATATTCTAAGGCAGAACCTGATATAATTAGATCAAAGGAACCTATGTTTTGTGCTAGATACTCCCCTAATTTATCCTTAATCACTCCATGTTGAAGAAAGCAAGTGGTTTTTTCTGCCCAAAGATGATCTCCAATAAAATGCTTGTAAAACCACATGATATCAGTGTGCGAAGAAGCAATGTACTTTGCGTAATACAAATAGACATACATAGTGATTGATTTAAAAGCAATAATATTACCGATCTCTTTTACTTTCTGATAGTCAATACCCTGTTGTCGTATATCAAAAATATAGTAGATCTGTTTTTCCGGATAATTTTTACGTAAGTATTCAAACAAAGCAAAGCCATTATCCCTAGCCTCATTCCAACGATCACAGATGATCATGATATCTTTTTTGTGATCGATTTTCCACAATTTCCCAAGGGTAATTGAAAGCATAAATGTTATGAAATGAAATATTTTTTTTATAGCATTTTTTATCTGTTTCATTTCATTTTCCACCACATTGACTGTAAGATATTAAACAAGAACGAACCTTCGGGGAGGATTTTATTTTGTAATTTAATCAATAATGAGCTCATTTTTCTTTGAGGGACTGTCATTGAAGGGGTGCAATTGATATCAAATAAGCTTTTTTGGATCATTTTGTAACCGAAAATTTCGATAATTTTAGGTAGGATGACATCCGCATCTAGATCACTATAAGAGTAGCTCATATCACGCATACGATCATTAAATTGACGTTCCTTAACCGCTTCGAAAATACCTTCAGGTAGATCTTTTGAAACACGGAACTCTTCAAGCTTTGAAAATAAGATAGACATATAGTTTAGATCTCTTAATGCCGTAGCGGTATCCAAACGCTTCCTCGTTGCACTAAGATTACTTTCATTATAACAATAGCAATGTTGAGTGACAGTTGTCCAAGTTTTTGCGTAGTATAAAATAGTGTAAAAATGCAGGACATCTTCTGATAGAATAAAGCGTTGGGATAGGCTAAGATCATCGTAAATAGAAATTAGAATATTTCGTTTTACTACAAGTTGCCATAAAAATAAATGTGTATCTTTTTTTTCTGTAGTAAAATAGTCTAGCAAAGGTTGATCTGCAATAAAACTTTCCCTATAGAGGGTGTTTTTTGGTAGAAATCTTTTGCTTCCGATCATGATAATATCAGAATGATTGTGGCTAATTTCAGCAGAAATATGTTTACAAGCATTTAACTCCAACCAATCATCAGCATCTAATGTGATTATATACTCACCCTCTGCGGATCGTGCTCCTGTCTCACGGGCTGCAAAAAGCCCCATGTTTTTTGAGTGAGATAGATATTTGATCTCAGGATATTGTGAGCAGATTTCTTTACAATTCCCCGAAGATCCATCATTTACAACAATTATTTCGATATTTTTATATGTTTGATTTACGGCACTGTCAAGACATTTTTGTAAAAAAGATTCAGTGTTATACACAGGTATAATGATAGAAATAAGCGGATTGGGATTGTTCATCTCTACAAACTCCTATTAAAGGGTAATTTAACATTTTATTATAACTTTTTTTTAATTTAAAGTAAAGTCTCTTTTTCTAAATTGAGACAATATTTGATCTCTGTTTTTTTTGTTTTTTCTTGACATTTTACTAGCTCATACCTATAATTGATTATATAATAATAAGGGGTTTATAGTGAAAAAATTAGTCGTTATAACAGGTGCTAGCTCTGGTATTGGAGTGGCAATTGCTCAAAAGTTTTCAGGAGCAGGATATCCTTTGTTGCTATTGGGAAGAAGAGTCGAAAATATGGAAGCATTAAAACTTCCTAATACCATTTGTAAAAAAGTAGATGTGATGGATCTTGAAGGTTTTAGAAACGCAATTCAAGAAGCAGAAGCTAAATTTGGTCCTGTAGATTGTCTTATCAACAATGCCGGTGTGATGCTCCTCGGACATCCAGAAACTCAAGATCCTCTTCAATGGGAAACAATGATCGATGTCAATGTTAAGGGCGTGCTTAATGGGATGCATCTCGTTTTGAAAAAGATGGTTGACAGCAATACAGGAACTATCATCAATATCAGCTCTATCGCTGGTAAAAAGACCTTCCCTAATCATGCGGTTTATTGTGGTACAAAATTTGCTGTGCATGCCATGACAGAAACAATCAGGCAAGAAGTCTCACATGCAAATGTTCGTGTAACCTTGATCTCACCAGGTGTAGTAGAAACAGAACTAATGTCTCATAATAATCATGCTGAAATTGTTGCTGGTTACAATGAGTGGAAAAAAACCATGGGGAAAGGACTCCATGCTGAGCACATCGCTGATGCGGCGTACTTTATTTACTCCGCACCTCAAGAAGTCTGTGTGCGTGAAGTGGTGATTGCTCCAACCAAACAAGACGCTTAGGATTTTTGACTTCAAATTCTAAATCTGATATAATATTCTAGAAATAAATTATTGAAAAATAAATTAAAAAGGATTATTTCTATGTTAGATTCTTTCAAAAAATATCTCATCGCATCTCTATTCATTTTAGGACTAGTTCCTTCACTGAATGCTGCTGAGCGTGTTAAGGGTGATTATTTGGGTCTGGAGCTTGGTGGGGGACAGACTTCCGTTCTTCATGCAGGTCTTCGCTATCTTACCGTTTATCATATCGGCAAAACTGATGAAGCTTTCTTCGATGTGATCCCAACATTTGCAATCGGAACAGGTTATGAACAGGTCTTCCGAGCAGAAGGTGGTGCAAACTTTGGTGTGGGTTCTATTCGTGAAGATGTGATGTTTTCTTTTGTGATGGTCGGGATTAATTTCCAGATTAATTATAATATTGATCGTGATGTCATGGGTCTAGGACCAACCTTCATCCTTCCAATTTCTACGAACGTATTTTGGAAGAATTGGTTCTTCGGCTTTCATTGGGGTATTGACCTTAATTTCAACCTTGTGGAGAGTGGAACTTATAATAACAATAACGGTGTCTATAATACGCCATTATTTGCAAAGTTCTCCTTTGCTTACAACTTCAACTAATCAAAAAATCCCCTCATGATAGAGGGGATTTTTATATATCAATTACAACTCGTGTTGATAAGCTCCAGCACCGTAATGTAGTTCATAAGAGTGTGTGTATATCTCGATAATGTTACCGTAAGGATCTTCGCAGTAGACCATTTTGTAAGGTTTGTCATTTGGGTAATATTCACGGATAGGCATACGCTGCTTACCACCGTGAGCAACGATTGATTTTGCCAATTCTTCAATATTAGGATCTTTCACACAAAAATGAAACACTCCAGATTTGTAAGGTTGGAAGCTTGCATTTCCGTCTTTATTTTGTGGGAATTCAAAAAGCTCAATTCCAATTCCATCACCTGTAGAAAGGTGAGCGATACGGAATGTGCCCCACCCTTCTCCAAAAACATCAATACACATTTGACCGATGGCAGTTTCTTTTTCCTCAACAACCTCTGTTGGTTCCATAATAACATACCAATTCATCACTTCTTTATAAAATTTGACGGCACCATCTAAATCTGGTACACTGATTCCAATATGAGAAAAATTACGTGGATACATAGCTCACTCCTTTTTTTGTTTTTTATGAGTTAGTATAGATCAAAAAAAATGCTTTGTAAAGTACGCACTTTTTTGTTATATACTTACCTAAAAGTGAGTTAGATGATATTTAATTTATGGATTTAGCTAGCAATACCGAATGAAATCTGTTATAATTCCTTGATAAAAAAGTTTGAAAAAAAATTAGGACTGAAGATGCTTAAACATAAGGATAAAGAATTTATTTGTTCTCTTGAATACACGATGTCGCACATAGGTGGAAAATGGAAACCTCTTATTTTATGGCACATTGCAAAAGATAACCTACTCCGATACGGCGAACTCAAGAAAAAACTTGCGAAGATCTCACATAAAGTCCTTGCAGAGCAATTAAAAGAACTTGAAGCAGATGGTTTTCTCCTCAGAAAAGAATATCCTCAAGTTCCTCCGAAAGTAGAATATCACATCACAGAAACAGGGCAAACCTTAATCCCCTTACTGGAGGCACTAGAAGCTTGGGGTGTTGCTCATAGCAGTCGATCTAAAAAGTGTAAAGGAGTGAAATAATGGATTTTGTGTTTGTCTTTTTAGGGGGAGGAGTCGGAAGTTTACTTCGTTATCTTATCACAAAACAGCTATATTTTGTTTCTGGATGGGTAGGTATTCTTATAGTGAATATTCTTGGTAGCTTCCTCTTGGGTATTTGTTATCAATTATCTACACACCAGATTCCTCAAGACTCAAAACTCTTTCTCATGACAGGGCTCCTCGGTGGATTTACCACTTTTAGCACCCTCCAACTCAATCTCTATGAGTTATTTTTTCTCAATCAAACTCCTTTTTGGGGTTTGATAGTTATATTTTTGTCTCTGTCATTGGGATTGGGGGCATTCACTTTAGGCGTGTTCTTGATAAAATAATCTCTTTAAAAACAAAAAGACCATCCTAAGATGGTCTTTTTTAGTGCGCTTATTAAGCTTTTTTATTTTGTCTAGAAAGAAGAAGTACAATCATTCCAGCGGTGATTAAAGAACCAATTGCAAGAGAAAGAACGTACCCACCAAGGTTAGTGATCAATGGGAAGACAAAGATACCGCCGTGAGGTGCTGGTAACTGACAACCAAACATCATCGCTAAAGCGCCTGCAACAGCAGAACCAAGGATACAAGATGGAATGATCACGAGAGGTTTGGAGGCTGCAAATGGCAACACGCCTTCTGTGATAAAGCTTGCTCCGAGGGCGTAACAAGTCATACCTGTTTCGCGTTCTTCTTCGGTGAAAAGATGTTTCGCGATAGTAGTAGCGATCGCTACTCCTAAAGGAGGTGTCATTCCACCTATCATAACAGCAGCATGTGGATAGAGGTTACCAGCAGAAATTGCAGCGATACCAAAGGTAAAGGCAGCTTTGTTGATAGGACCACCCATATCTGTTGCCATCATTGCTGCAAGAACGAGACCGAGAAGAATGAGGTTTGTTCCGCTGAGTGATTCAAGGAAACTCGACATGCCGTTATTGATTTCTGTAACAAAACCTAATAGAGGCATTACGATCATTCCCATTAAAAGCAAACCAAAAACTGGGTAAAGTAACACAGGCTTCAAGCCATTAAAGAGTTTAGGGAGCGGTGCAAAAGCTTTTTTCAAGAAAAGAATCACATAACCACCAACAAAACCAGCAAGAAGACCACCTAAGAAACCACCACCGCTTGACGCAGCCAAAGATCCACCGACCATTGCAGGCATCAAAGCAGGACGCTCTCCGATACTAAAACCGATATAACCTGCAAGGATAGGAATCATCAAGGAGAAAGCACCTGCTCCACCAAGAGTGTTCAAGAATTGAGCGATAGGATTGTAATCAGGTGCTGCTGGATCATGAGCTGTAATACCAAACATAAATCCAATCGCAATAAGAATACCACCACCAACAACAAAAGGTAACATATAAGAAACCCCAGTCATGAGCTGACCGTAAACACCTTTTTTTGCCTGTGAAGATTCACTAGAGGCATCAGCTGTGTGTTTGTATGTTGGAGTAGAATCTTTGAGAGCATCGTTGATGACTTCTTCAGCTTGACGTACCGCACGACCTGCACCGACTTTGAAGAGTTTTTTGCCATCAAAACGTGCCATTTCGATATCTCTATCTGCTGCTACAATAACCACTTTCGCAGCTTTGATCTCAGCGTCTGTTAAAATATCTTTCGCACCGTCGGATCCGTTTGTTTCGACGCGGATATTGAGTCCTTTTGCTTTTGCTGTTTTTTTCAAGGCATCTGCAGCCATATATGTGTGTGCAATACCTGTTGGACAAGCAGTTACAGCTACGATATCAATTGCTCCGTTAGAAGAAGTTGTGTCGTGTTGTTCTTTTTGCTCTCCGAAAAGAGAAATTAATGCTGCTTTATCGGTAGATTTCATCAAGGTTGCAACTTTATCATCATCGGATAATGTTCCAGATAAGCCTGTAATGATCTCCAAATGGAGGTTATTTTCTTTTGCAGGCACACCAATCATAAAGAATAATTGAGCTTTATCCCCACCCTTTTCATCCCAAATAACTGGTGTTTTCGTGCGAACAACGATTACTCCTACTTTTGCTACAGCTGCTGATTTAGCATGAGGCATAGCAATGTTTTCAGAAATAATTGTCGGGTCAATAGATTCACGATCTTTCAAGGCTTGTAATAATTCTGCTTCGTTATTGGAATAACCTTTCTTTGTGAACAAAGAAGCCATTTCAGATAAGACAGCATCTTTTGATTGAGCATCACTTTCTAAGATCATCAGATTCTGATCGAAAAATTCTCTCATAATCATCTCCTTTTTATAGTTTTATTTTACTTTTGTAATTTGTACTTTTTGAGCTAGTTCATCAGCTGTTTCTTTGGTAACAAGACCGTGTGAAAAGGCTGTCCCAGCACCACATGCAATACCGTAAGCAAAGGCTTTTTGAGCATCTTTAGTTTTGAGATATTCCCCTACAAATCCTGCTACAAGCGAATCACCCGCACCTACACTGCTGATCAAAGTGCCTTTTAGCACATCCGCAAAATAGATACCCTCTTCAGAGAGGAGGTAGGCTCCTTCAGATCCTAGAGAAACAATAATATAAGGAATATTGTAGGTGTTTTTGAGTTGTAAGGCAAGCTCAAGGGCATGCTCATTGTCCCTCACCTCACAATCAAAAAACTCCCCAATTTCATCTTTGTTCGGTTTTATGAAGAAAAGATTTGGGATTTTGAGAGCTTCTTTCAAAGCCTCCCCTCTTGTATCAACGACAATTTTAGTATCATAAGACACAGCTTCAGCGATGAGATTGTTAATATTGTGAGGAAGTGTTTTTGGTACAGATCCTGACAAAATAACAGCTTCAGCATTGTGGTAGCTTTTCATTTTTTCGATGAGACGATCGCATTCATCCTGTGTAATAGTGGGAGCAACACCTGCTATCTCACTTTCATGAGTTGCGGTTTTGATTTTGGTGTTAATACGTGTACGATCAGCAATTTCAATAGGATCAATAAATTCTTTCACTTCTGCTTTGATGAAATTACCTGTAAAGCCGCCTAAAAACGCAAGCGCTTTACTGTCAAATCCAATATTCTTCAAAACACGAGAGACGTTGATGCCTTTACCACCAGCATAGAAATAATTTTCCTTCGCTGGTGTCATTTTTCCTTCGGTAAATTGATCCATAGAAAGATGGAAATCAATGGCTGGATTTAGTGTCACGGTTACAATCATACTTACATCCTTTATCTGATAAAATTATAGTTTTATATTATACGTCGATAAATACATTTCGTCAAATGTTTTTATTTTTTATCCTAAATAATTAAAAATCCCCCTTTCATTAAGAAAGAGGGATTTTATCTTTAGTAAGAAATTATAAAATTAGACTAATTTTTTTAATTCTGTAGCAACAAATTCAACTGTTGGTCCAATAATAACTTGAACATTTGTAGCTGATGGTTTGATGACACCAGAAGAAACAGATTTGATTGTTGCTTCATCGATAATAGAGGAATTAGCAACTTCTAAACGTAGTCTCGTTGCACAATATTCGATATTTTTGATATTTGAGCTTCCGCCAAGTCCTTTTAGGATTTTTGCTGCAATTTGAGCGTGTTTTGACTCAGAAGATTCAGCTTCTGAAGAATCATCAGCTAAAATATCGGCATCGTCACGCCCTAATGTTTTAATATCAAATTTCAAAATCAATGTTTTGAAAAGCACATAGTAAACTACAAAAAATACAAGTCCTTGAAGGAGGAGGAAATAAGGGTTGTTTGCCATTGGAAGTCTTGAAGAAAGGACAAAATCGACCAATCCTGCAGAGAATCCAAATCCAGCCATCCATTGGAATTGAGCTGCTAAGAAAAGAGATAGACCTGTTAAGAGTGCATGAATTAAGTAAAGACCTGGAGCTAAGAACATAAAGGAAAATTCAATAGGCTCTGTAATACCTGTGAAGAAACTTGCAAAGGCTGCCGCTACGAAAATAGATCTTACTTTTGATCTTTGTTCAGGTTTTGCTGTGTGGATAAAGGCCATTACCGCACCGACAAGACCAAACATCATAATAGGGAAGAAACCTGCTTGATACATACCTGTAACACCTTTTACACCAGTATTCCCCCAGAAGTTTCCGATATCATTGATACCAGCTACATCAAACCAAAATACAGCATTTAATGCATGGTGTAAGCCAACAGGGATTAAAATACGGTTAAGGAATCCGAAGATACCAGCTCCGATAGCTCCAAGACTTGCTACGCCGACACCTATTTTAATCAATCCGCCGTATACATAAGGCCAGATAAACATTAAAATATAAGACACAGCAATCATAAATACCGCTGTTAAGATAGGGACAAGTCTTTTCCCTGAGAAAAATGCGAGCATAGCAGGAAGTTCTGTTCTATAGAATTTGTTATACGTAGCAGATGCGACTACACCACATAAAATTCCAATAAATTGGTTATTAATTTTATAGAAAGCCGCAGAAACCTGATCAACAGGTATTCCTTGTAGAGCAGCTACAGATCCAGGTGAAAGGAGGGTTGTCACAATAAGCCATGCAACAAGACCTGCTAATGCAGCAGGACCATCTTGCTCTCTTGATAAACCAAATGCCACACCTACGGCAAATAGTATTCCCATATGATCAATTAAGGATGAACCTGATTTGATGAGGAATGCTGCTAATGTGTTATCAGCTCCCCAGCCTACTGGATCAATCCAGTAGCCTATTCCCATTAACACAGCTGCTGCTGGTAGTACCGAAACAGGAACCATTAAGGCTTTACCGATTCGTTGAAGGTAATTAAACATACGACACTCTCCTATATTATTTGAATTATTTGAGATATTTTTTGTTTTTCTTCGAGAAAACAGCCTTGAGTTTATTTTTAAAAATTTGGGGGGGTGCAAATCCAAATCAATTTAACTTCTTTTGATCCAATGTTTTCTATATAGTGATTTTTACCGGATTTAAAATAAAATGATTCACCTTTTTTGGCTCTAAATATTTTATTTCCAAGATGGATAGCAATACTACCTTCCAGCACGTAGCCAAATTCTTCCCCATTGTGAGCAAGCTCTTCTTTATATCGCCCACCCTTATTAATAGTTAAAAGAATTGGTTCCATACGGTTTTTTTGAGCATTTGGGACAATCCACTCTACTTTATAGCCAAGGTTACTATCTGAAATCTCGTAAAAATCTTGTTGTTTGAAGACGATTTGTTCTTCTTGTGTTTGAAAAAAATTAAAAATCGAAGTCCCTAGACCTTCTAAAATATCTGATAAATTAGACACAGATGGGGACACAAGATCTCTTTCCAATTGAGAAATAAAACCCTTAGAGAGTTCACAACGATTGGCTAGTTCGTCTTGGGTAAGACCTCTTTCTAAGCGTAATTCCTTAATTTTTTCTCCGATCTTCATAAATCTCACCTATTTCTGATTATAACAGCTATATAATATTATTATAACATTTTTTTTGTTTTAATGCAAAATTTATTTAAATGTATATAAAATATAGTAGATAAATTTTATATAGAAATAATATCTTAAACAATTACGCAAATCATTGACAAACTCTTGAAAAAAAGATATAATATTTGAACATTATTTATATCGAAATTTTCACATTATTCAGATATGATTCAAAACGATAAATTCTCTTCACGGGGAATTTTCTTTAGTTTAGGGAACATTTTGTTCCTTTGTTTAATATTTTAAGCTTAAAAACTATTATTGTGACTTATCAGACTGAAAGTATCTTTTTAAAGATTCGGCAGAACATAGGAAAATATTAATAATAGAGTTCTCTTTTTGATTTCTTGTTTAATATTTTAACCTTTGAGTGTTGTTTTTATAAACATCAATATATTATTTTACTGTCTTTTAGACTAGTACAGGAGGCAAATACTTTGAAACTAGAAACGCTTGGCAGGCATATCTTAATCGAGTTTTATAACTGTAACGAAGATATTTTAAAAGACCCTCAGCTTATTCAAAAATATATGGATCAGGCTGCTAGGGAGGCAAACGCTACCATCGTGGACTCTGTGTTCCACCATTTCAATCCTTACGGAGTATCTGGTGCTGTGATTATCTCTGAATCACATCTGGCAATCCATACATGGCCTGAATTTGGCTATGCTGCCGTTGACGTTTTCACTTGTGGAGATACTATCAATCCTTGGACGGCTTTTAATTTTTTAGAAAAAGCATTTGAAGCAACAAGAAGCGAATCAATCGAAGTTCCAAGAGGAATGGTTGATAAAATCAGAAACTACTCACCAAAAGATCTTGGCGTGATTCGTTTCAAACCCGACTAAAATAATTTCAATAAGTATATAAAATTAAGGAGTATGCCATGTCAGGATTATGGTTTACCGATAAATGGACAGAAAAAACTCATTTTTCTATCGAAGTAACAAAACAATTACATAAAGAATATACAGGCTTCCAACAAGCTGAATTTTTTGATTCAGAAGAATATGGTCGCTTTTTCACACTTGATGGATACATGATGATGACAGAAAAAGATGAATTCATGTACCACGATATGATCGTTCACGTGCCTATGGCATGTAACCCAACAGCAAAAAAAGTCCTTGTCATCGGCGGTGGTGATGGGGCTACTGTTCGTGAGCTCACAAGATATGAAAGCATCGAAAAAATTGTGATGGTTGATATTGACGAGCGTGTGGTTCGTCTTTGTCAAGAGCATATTCCATCTACTTCCCACAAGTTGACAGACCCTCGTGTAACTCTTCTTTTCCAAGATGGAGTTAAATTTGTCGCAGATAGCGCTGATGGTGAATATGACCTTATTATTGTTGACTCCACAGAGCCTTTCTCTGTTGGTGAAGGTCTTTTCTCTACAGAATTTTACAAAAATTGTTACCGTATTTTGGCTGATAATGGTATTCTTGTCAACCAACACGAATCTCCTTACTATGATTTCTTTGCTCAAGCAATGAAAAACGCTCATAACAAACTCAAAAACATTTTCCCTATCTCTAAAGTTTACCAGCTCTATGTTCCAACCTACCCTTCTGGACACTGGTTATTTGGTTTTGCTTCTAAAACAGTGGATCCAATTGCAGGTCAACAACGTGAAGCGTGGGAAAAATTTGGTCTCAATACAAAATACTACAACTCAGATCTCCACGCAGCTAGCTTTGCATTACCTACTTACGTGAAGGAAATGCTTGAAAATAGCGACAAATAAGTTTAAGGAAAAATAATGAAAAAGTTATTATTTTTGGTTCTTTTGGGAGTTGTATCTTGTGGTGGCTCTTCAAAAGAAAAATTAAATCTTGGTATTTGGACAGATAATATTCCTCAAGATATTTACAATGACTTCACAAAAGAAACTGGCATCAAAATTTGTCAGATTCCTTATTCCTCTAATGAAGAAATCTACGCAAAAGTAAAAGTCAATCCAACAGATTATGATATGATTGTTCCATCATTAGATTATGCTGAGATCATGCTCAAAGAAGGTTTGATCGAAAAATTTGATCTTGCAGCGATGCCTAATATCACAAACCTTGACGAAGCCTTAATTAGTGAAGTTAAAGAAGTTGACCCTACTTCTGAATACCTTGTACCGTTTGCTTTTGGGCCAACAGTGATTGCTTACGATCACACCAAAATTACGAACGAAGTCAAAGATTTTTCCATCTATCTCAACCCTGAATATAAGGGGCGTATGATGATGATGGATAATATGCGTGAAGTCGTTGGGCCAGCTCTTAAGACTTTAGGGTACAAAATTAATTCTACCAACGCAAAAGAACTTGCAGCTGCTCAAGATTTGATCAGACAATGGAAAGCAAATATTTTAAGATTTGACGTTGATTCTTACCAAAATACTTACGCTAATGAAGAAGTGGATCTCGTACATGGTTATCCTGAAACAATTCTTGTCCAGCTCTCACCTGCAAAAAGAAGTAATACTACTTTTGTCATCCCAAATCATGGTATGATGTTTGTTGATAGCTTTGTCTTAGTAAAAGGCTCTCAAAAGCAAGAACAAGCTCAAAAGTTTATTGATTTTATCCACAGACCTGATATTTATACACGTTTGATGGATTATCTTGGTATTTTATCTATCAATAAAACAGCTCGCGAAACAATCTCTGAAGAGCCAGTTGTTCGTTATGAAGATTTGAAAAAAACCACCCCTCTCCGTGCTATGAAAGATGAAGAATTAGCTATTCAGTCACGTGTTTGGGAAAATATTTTAGCAGATTAATCACATAAACAAGGTTTTAAAATGAATAATATTACATATTTTACATCTGAGTGTATCTCTCCAGGACACCCAGATAAGATTGCCGATCAGATTTCTGATGCGGTTTTAGATGCGTGTTTAGCAGGAGATCCTGCTTCTCGCGTCGCTTGTGAGGTATTTTGTACTACAGGTCAAGTGATCGTTGGTGGTGAAATCACTACAGATACTTATGTTGACGTTCAAGGTATCGTCCGTAATAAAGTTGAGGAAATCGGTTATAAACAAGGAATGGGCTTTGACTCCGATTGTGGTGTGCTCAATGCGATCCATTCTCAATCTCCAGATATCGCAATGGGTGTTGATACAGGCGGAGCTGGAGACCAAGGGATTATGTTTGGGGGAGCGGTGAATGAAACTCCTGAATTGATGCCTATGGCGTTAGTTCTTGCGCGTGCTATTACCAACAAAATCACCAAAATGCGTCAAGAAGGTTCTTTACCTTGGGCAAGACCTGATGCAAAGTCCCAAGTAACCCTTGCTTACGAAAACAATCAAATCAAATATGTTGATACAGTAGTTGTTTCTGTTCAACATGATGAAGATGTCTCTCAAGAGCAAATTCATGTAGATATTAAGAGTAAAGTTATTACTCCTATTTTGGAAGAATACAAAATGAATCCTAGCGATGTGAAACACTATCATATCAATCCAACAGGACGTTTTGTGATTGGTGGCCCACACGGAGATACAGGTCTTACAGGCCGTAAAATCATTGTGGATACCTACGGTGGTTACTTCAAACATGGTGGCGGAGCTTTCTCTGGTAAGGATCCTTCTAAAGTTGATAGATCTGCAGCATATGCAGCTCGCTGGGTCGCAAAAAATATTGTTGCTGCTGGATATGCTCAAAAATGTGAGGTTCAACTTTCCTACGCTATCGGTGTGGTACAACCTACTTCTATTAAGGTGGATACTTTTGGAACGAGTTCTGTTTCTGAAGTAGCCCTTGCTGAAGCTGTAGCAAAAGTGTTTGATCTTTCTCCGAGAGGGATAGAAACATCCTTGAATCTTAGAAAACCTAACTTTAAGTACCAAGATTTGGCTGCATTTGGTCATATTGGGCGTACAGATATTGATCTTCCTTGGGAACAAATCAATAAAGTTAACGAATTGAAAACCATTTTGGGATAGATAATTCCTAATTTAAAGACCCCTATTTCAGGGGTCTTTAATGATTAATAAATATTAATCTTTTTAATATTGACAAATATCATGAAGAGCTTTATAATTAATTAATACGCATCTCCCAAGGAGGAACCTATGAAGGTCATTTTAGTTGGAAATAACCACGCTGGCACAGCATTTATTAATAATGTTCAAAAATTTAATAAGGATGTAGAAGTTGTTTCTTATGAAAAAAACGATAACATTTCCTTTTTAGCTTGTGGTATTGCTTTGTGGGTCGGCGGTACGGTGAAAGATCCTCAAGGTTTGTTTTACGAAACAGCTGAAAATCTTAAAGAAAAAGGACTGAATGTTAATACAAAACATGAAGTCGTTGCTGTAGATTTTGGCAAAAAAGAAGTTACTGTGAAAAATCTCGTAACTAATGAAGAATTTCAAGACTCTTATGATAAACTTGTTTTAGCAACAGGTTCATGGCCTATCGTGCCTAATCTTCCAGGAGTTGATCTTGAAGGCGTATTCTTAGCAAAAACATACCAACATGCGCAAAATATCATTGATTATGCTAAAAAAGATCAAGTCAAACACGTAACAGTTGTTGGTGGTGGATATATCGGTGTGGAATTAGTTGAAGCATTTAGAGAGCTTGGAAAAGAAGTTACTCTTCTTGAAGGTGCGGATAGAGTTCTTGTCAACTATTTTGATGCAGAGATGACTGATGTTGTTGAATCCACTCTTAAAGAGCACGGAATTGACGTTCATACAGGAGAAAAAGTCCAAGAAATTGCTGGATCAAATGGTGTTGTGAACAAGATCGTTACCGACAAAGGCGAATATAACACAGATATGGTTATCCTTGCAACAGGATTCAAACCTAACACTTCCTTATACAGAGATCATTTGAAAACTCTTGATAACGGAGCTATTCTTATTGATGAATACATGCACACATCTGATCCAGATGTTCTTGCTTGTGGTGATTCTATTGCGGTCAAATCTAACGTTTCTCAAGCGGACGATTATATTGCTCTTGCAACAAATGCAGTACGTACAGGTATTCTCTGTGCTGCCAACCTTACCAAAAATACAACAGCATTTTCTGGAGTTCAAGGATCTAATGCGATCAAGATTTTTGATTTGCATATGACATCTACAGGCTTCTCTGAAGGAACAGCTGAAAGACGTGGTTATAAAGTTCTTACTAACACAATTTGTGATGCAGACAGACCTGAATTTATGCCAACAACAAATCCTGTAACTATCAAAGTAGTTTACGACGCGGAAACAAGACGTATCCTCGGTGCACAGATCCAATCTAAAGGTAATCATGTAGAAGTTATTCATACATTCTCATTAGCTATTGCAAAAGAAATGACAATTGATGAACTTGCATTGACAGACTTTTTCTTCTTACCTCATTATAACAAGCCTGTGTCTTGGTTGACAGCAGTTTGTTTAACAGCAAAATAAATCATTCTAAAACACCTATCTTTAAGATAGGTGTTTTTATTTTAAATATAAAGTGAAAAACTTGACATTGTTATAAAAATCGTTTATGATAATAAATACTATTCGTCATAATTGTTAATTGACATAGTTACAAAGAATTTGAGAGGGTATTATGCCATTACCATTGGATGAGATTTTATCTTTATCTGGAAATAAATATGAAGCAACTGTTGCAACTATTAAGTACGCAAGAGCTTTATCCCAAGAACATAACGATGCTATTGAGATTCCTACTGGGCCTAATCGTTCTGAAAAACTCACGCTCCTTGCTATTAAGGAAGTCTTGGGTGGAAATATTGAATACACATCTATTAGCGATAAAACCTCTAAAAAATAGAGGTTTTTCTTTTTCTTATGATAACAGTTATAGCAGTAGTCGGAGCAACAGCATCAGGCAAGTCTTCTCTGGGTATAGAATTAGCGCAAAAGTTTAATGGTGAGATTGTTTCTTGTGATTCTGTGCAGATTTACAAATACTTCAATATAGGTTCAGCAAAAGCCACAGAATCCGAGCAAAAAATGGCTCCCCACCATCTGATCGATCTTTTGGATCCTCACGAACAATGCAATGCAGGCTTATGGAAAGATCTGGCTATTCAAAAAATCGAAGATATCCATCACAGAGGCAAACTCCCTATCATTGTTGGTGGGACGGGATTGTATTTGAAGAGTCTCTTTTTAGGTATGTTTGAACAAGAATCGCGTGATGATGCTTATAGATTGCATTTGCTTGATCAAGTAAAAAGTGTTGGCTTGCCTTCGCTTTATGAAGAATTACAGATAAAAGATCCTAGCTATGCCGCTAAGATTTCTCCTCAAGATCAACTTCGTATTCTTCGAGCTTTGGAAGCGATGTTTGTTACGAATATCAAATTTTCGGAGCTTCATTTACATAATACAAAACCATCTTATCGATGGATTTTCACTCAGACAGATCTTTCTCGTGAAGAGATTTATCAAAAAATCGCAAATCGTGTGGATCACATGATAGAGGCTGGTTTACTTGAGGAAACAAGAGCTATTATTGATAGATTTGGCGACGCATCACCTGTTTTTGGGACTATTGGTTATAGGCATGTACGAAAATTTTTGAATGCTGAATATGATCTCAAGGCAATGCGTGATGAATTGATTTTAGACACAAGACACTATGCAAAACGTCAACAGACCTTATACCGATCACTTCTCAAAAATGAGAGAATTTTTTCTCCAAAAGAGATGTTACAAGGAATTTTTCATGAAAACATATAGTGAATACAAATTGGAGCTAGAAAGTTTGATCAAAAAGATGAATGAATCCGAGGATTTTGAAGTTATTTCCAAAACATACATCGAAGCTTCAGCAATTATTCAGATTTTAGAGGACAAACTATCTTCTGAAGAAAAATTAGTTGTTAAAAATATAAAAAAATCTAAAACTCCTAGTGAATAGGAGTTTTATTTTTGATGAGAAAATTTTTGAAACAGTTTACTTTTTTATGAAATTATGATAAAATATACTTTCTAAAGAGGTTACCATGAAATTATTCTTATTTATTAAAAAGATTTATCAAGAAATCTACTTCCGTATCTTTTTTCCACTCTACACTATCCTCATTTGTACACCGATCACGCTCTTTTTTATGTTTTTACGTATTTTTCCTGTTGCATCTTGGTGTATCCATATGTGGGCGAAATCTAGCCTATTTCTCTCTGGACAAAAGATGCTTATCGAAGGTGCAGAGCATGTAGATCCAAAAAAACGTTATCTTATTATTTCGAATCACGGCTCTTTTGCTGATATTATGGCGATAAGCACTGCTATGCCTTACCCAATTTCTTGGGTCATGAAAGAATCATTGATGAAAATTCCTATCTTAAGCACCTTATTTAAGATAGGTGTAGGTATCCCTATTCCGCGTACTAATGCACGTCAATCACAAAAAACAATCTCCACCCGTATCCAAAAACTTAGAAAAGGTTGGAATCCTAATATTATCATTTATCCTGAAGGAACTCGTTCTATTGATGGAAATATCCAACCTTTCAAGCGTGGTTTTATCAAGATCATGGCTGAATATGAAATTGACATTCTTCCTATCACTCTCTGTGGTTTCAACACTTTTGCAGGGCCTAAAAAATCTATTGATCCAAGTGCTGCATTGAAAGTTATTATCAAAAAACCTCTTAGTTACGAGAGTCTAAAAGATATTGATGAAAAAGCACTTACACAGCAGATGCAGGAATTGATCACTGAAGAATACTACGCATAGAGAGGCTTTATGATTACAGGCTCTCCGTTAAATTATTATGAACTCCACTTGAAAAATTTTGATGGCCCTTTGGCTTTGTTGGACGAACTCATTGGAAAGTCAAAATTAGATATTACAGAAATTTCTCTTTCTCAGGTAACTGAACAATACCTAGGCTATCTCAAAACAATGAAAGAATTTAATATTGAATTAGCTTCTGAGTTTTTTGTGATTGCGGCAACACTGATTCATAGTAAAACGCGTCGTTTATTACCTAAGATGATTGATGAGTCCGATGAAGAAATGCTCGATGAACAAGAACTCCTCAATAGACTTCGTGAGTATCGATATTTCCGTGTCCTTGCTCGCAAAATGGAAGAAAGTCTTGATAAGGGAACGGTGTATTTTTCTCGAGGTCGTATGCTGAATACCTTCCAAAAAGTTGAAAAAAAAGAGATCGACGAGCTTACAATTGGTGATCTTTTCCGTGCCGTACTTCGCTATAAAGGGGCTTTCATCAAAAAAGCTATTCCTATCAAAAAGCGTTTTGTTACGGTGGAACAAAAAATTGAACGTCTGTCTGACCTACTTGCTCAGAGGCCTCAAATGAAATTTAGCGAGATTTTAGAAGGTGAGACAGATAAGCCTAATAAAATCGCTACATTCTTGGCTATTGCAGATTCTGCTTATCACCAAAAAACGATCATTATCCAAGATCATCTATTTCAAGATTTTGAAGTGCATAAAAAAGATCCTCAATCAGAAAGTCATTAGGAGTTACCATGAATTCTTTATTTATCAACAAAACCTACTCACAAGAACAACTCAATGGACTTCTTGAATCAATTTTATTTATTTATGGGAAGCCTGTCGATATAGATAAAATCTGTTCTTGGTTTGATTGTTCGAAAGAGCAAGTTGATGAGATGATTGAAAGCTTAAACAAGCGTTACGAAGAGAATTCGAGTGGGTTTACCATACTTGCTGTCGCTAATGGTTATCAATTGATGACAAATCCCCTCTTCAAGGAAGAGCTTCGTGAGATCTTTGGAGCGAAAGAAGAAAATAAATTATCTCAGACTTCTATGGAGATCTTAGCTATTATTGCTTATAAACAACCTATCTCCAAAGAAGAAATTGACAAGATTCGAGGTGTGAATAGCTCCCGTTCTTTGAACACTTTGTTAGGGCATAAATTAATTGATATTATTGGCTCTGATGATATTTTAGGTGATATTTTATACGGAACGACAAAACGTTTTCTTGAAATTTTCCGTTTGAAGAGCCTTAGTGACTTGCCTTCCCCAGAAAGTCTTCAATTATCTGAACTTGCTGATATGTATGAAGCTGAAGAAGTTATCGAAGACGAAGAAGAATTATTCGAATAATTTGATTCAAAATCTTGAAAATTTATCAGATATCTTTTACAATATGATATCAATAATGAAAATGAGGTATCGTGATGGAAAATTTTATACCACCTGCGATGGATGAAGTGAAAAAAAAGCAAGAAAAAGCTAAACAATCTTTAAATATCATAGTGATCCTTTCTATGATTGTTGTTGTTTTCGTAACAATTAGTACTTATTATAAAATAAAATCTAAGCCAAAAGTCTTGACTATTCAAGATAGACATAGCTTTTTGATTAATTATTACAATGCCTTGGTGATCAATGATACAGCTACATTAGCTATGATGGCACCAAGCGTTCAACATGAGCAAAATCCATTATTTGGGACAGAACGTCAATACTCTATTTATGTTTTTGACAGTAATTCTAACAACAAAAATGAGATTGAATTTCAAGTAACCGATCACCATATCAATGCTGAAAAAATTTATGTAAATCGTGCTATTTTCTCAGACAAATCAGATAATACTATTCTGGAGATCAAGCCCCTTGGTACAGGTAGAAAAATTAACTAAAATCAACCCTTCAATAACTTAATATTGAAGGGTTTTTATTTGACTATTTTTTTTAACTATATTATAATATAATCAAATTACATCTTACGAGGTTTGTTATGTCTTATAAAATTGCTATTCTTGGAGCAGGTAGTTGGGGTACAGCTCTCTCCGTTGTATGTGCTGAAAATAATGAAACTACTCTTTGGAACGCATTTCCAGATGTTCTAGAGGACATTAAAACCAATCAAGAAAATTCAAAATACCTACCAGGTGTTCCTGTGAAAGGTGTTCAAGTGGAATCAGATCTAGAGTCTGCTATCAAGGGCAAAGATCTTATTGTAATTGTTGTGCCAAGTAAGTTTTGTACAGATCTTTTCAAACAGATAGCTCCTTTTGTAACTAAAGAACAGATCATTGTTAGTGCAACAAAAGGGATTGAGTTAGATCCAATCCGTACGATGACAGACCTTATTGAAGAATATATCCCAAATAGAAAAGCTGTTGTTGCGCTTAGTGGGCCTTCTCACGCAGAAGATACGAGTCGTAAAAAATTCACTTGTTTAGTTGCTTCTTCTGAAAATGATGACTCAGCTAAGATTGTCCAAGAAGCTTTTACTAGTTCTTGGACCAGAATTTATACAAATAACGATCCCATTGGGGTTGAAATTGGTGCAGCGATAAAAAATATCATTGCTATTGCAGCAGGTGTTGTTGTTGCAGCAGATCTTGGGGAAAATGCTTTGGCTGCCCTCGTGACTCGTGGTATTATTGAAATGACTCGTTTTGGTGTTGCTATTGGAGCAAAACCTTCAACATTCACAGGTCTTACAGGGATGGGCGATTTGATCGTTACATGTTTCTCTGAAAATTCTCGAAACCGCTACGTAGGTAAACAAATCTTCTTAGGACGTAATGTTAAAGATATTGAAGAAAGTATGACTCAAGTTCCTGAAGGTGTTCGAGCAGTAAAACAGATCCATCAATATGCAAAAGAACATAATATCGAAACTCCGATTATCGATGCAGTATATGGTATTTTATATGAGAATATCACTTTAGATGAGTGGAAAAATATGCTCATTGATAGACCTTTAACAAACGAAAACAATATCGGATAGTATGCGACGTCATGACAAAGTATATTCTATAGAAAAGTTACGAGATAAGGTTCTTTACTATATTAATTACCGCCCAAGATCTCTACAAGAAGTGAAAAAAAAACTCAATTCTTTGAATGCTACCCTTGAACAAGAAGAGTTACTTCTTAAGGAATTACTGGGATTTGGATTGATTAATGATGAAAAAATTATAGAACTATATATTCAACAATTTATTAACTCTAAACTTTTTTCTCTCTATAAAACTAAATTGGAACTACAAAAAAAAGGATTCGATAAAGAGCTTATTGCTGAAAAATTAAATGAATACCTTGATGAAGAAGAATTTAGCGAAGAAGATCAGGTTTGGCAGACTCTCTCTCAGAAATATCGTTATAGTATTCCTGATCGAGAAAAAGTGATAGCTTTCTTAGTGAGACGAGGATTTTCTTATCATATATCAAAAAAAGTATCTGATGAATTTATAAAAAAACACACCTTTTAGAGGTGTGTTTTTTGTTATTTTTTAAGTTTTGGATTGACTTTTACATTTGAAGAGTCACGTAACTCTTTAATTTTCGCCTGTGTCCACTCTTGAATTTTACGCTGTTTAAGTTGTTGAGTGCTGTACTCCATAATTTGTGATGCAGATAAGCCTCTCTTCAAAAGAATTTCTGAATTTTCTTGAAAAAACGTATCAATTTCTTTTTTAGTAGGCTCAATTGCTTTTGGATTTTTTGCAAGCTCTTTCTCTAACCAGAGTTGTGTTGCTGCTTGTCTGAAAAATTCTTGAATCAAAAGATCAAAATTTTCATGTTCCAGCAAGTCCTTATAAGAGTTGATCAAAATTGTATTCTGATCAATAAAGGTTTGAATAAAAGCGTCTTTAATTTGCTGTTGCTCGCTTTTAGGGAGATTTGCAACATTTGAAGATACGGCTTTTAATCCATATTCCAAACCTTCTGGTGAAAATTGTACTCCATCTATCTCAAAAGCCCAATTATTGTGTTTTTGAGAAATCCACTCTGTAAAGTATTCTTTAATATTATCTCGGATTTTATCATTTGCATTAGCAAAGGAAAATACAGGAAATAAACATAGCAGCATTAATGTTTTTCTAAATAATAACATAAAACTCCCCCTTCAAATATATCATACTCGATTTGAAAAAAAAATGCAATCTCAAAAAGACAGTATTTTGATTGAAAGTGAATTAAATAGGAAAGAAATTTGATTTTTCTTGTGAAAAATAGTACAATATGGAGAAACAATCAAATAGTAGGTTAAGGTACGTATATGTCTTTAAAGAGTTGGCAGATCAAACTATTTATTATATTAGGTGTTCTTGCATTAGGTACGGGTATTGGGATGACAAAATTGGTCATCGCTTTTAATGATCTCCAAGATGTGAGTCAATTAGACGCCTACTCCCATTTCTCAGTTCCTTCTAAAATATACGATGTTAAAGGGAGATTGATATCTGAGTTTTTCTTGGAAAAACGTTCTATTGTTGCGTTTAATGACCTCCCTCAAAACCTTATCAGAGCGATTGTTGCAACGGAAGATAATAAATTTTACTCACATAATGGAGCCAATTTTACGGCTATGGTGCAAGGAACTTTGATTGATCCTTTACGTGGTCGTCGTGCGCGTGGTGGTTCTGGTTTAACTCAACAGCTTGCAAAGTTATTATTCACAGATAGCTCACGCTCCATCAAACGTAAAGTTATTGAGCTTTGGTATGCGTTTCAGATTGAAAAAAAGTATTCCAAAGAAGAGATCCTTGAACTATATTTTAACTTAATTTACTTTGGACATGGTCAATATGGGATTCAGTCTGCATCTCAATTTTATTTTGATAAACAAGCAAAAGATCTCTCACTAGCTGAGGCTAGTTTCTTAGCAGGTCTTCCTCAAGCTCCTTCAGGCTATTCCCCTATTAATGATTATAAAAGAGCTCAAGCACGTCATCGTGTTGTTTTGAATTCTATGGTTAAAGAAGGGTATATTTCTCAAGATCTTGCAAATGAAACATTCGAAGATTTTTGGTTGAATTATGATTCATCATTCATTGCTGCTACAAGAAATATTACAGACGATAAAAATCCAGCTCCATTCTTTGCCGAATATGTACGCCAGCAAGTCTTAGAGCGTTACGGTGAAGATTTACTTTATTCTGGTGGTTTACAAATCTATACAACTCTTGATTTAGACTTTCAAAAAGTTGCCAATCTTGAAATGGAAAAAGCTCTTTCCAATGAGCAAGCACTTTATTCCGAAAACAATATTAGAAGTCATCGCTATTTAAATGAAAACTATATTGATATTTTAGATTTGATAGGTACTTCTTTTGGTATGGATAGCTTTACTTTCAGTGATAATCGTACAAAAGAGACCGTTAAAAACATGGTGGCTTCTGATCAAGATCTAATGCTTCTTGCTTCTCAAATGCTAGGAACCAGTACGGCCAGTGAAGAAATTGAAAAATTATACAATGTTGAGCGGCTTGTTGATCGAAAGATTGATAATGTTGAAGGTGCGTTGATTTCTCTTGATCCTGAAACAGGCTATGTTCAAGCAATGGTTGGAGGTCGTCACTTCAATGTGGCTAACCAATTCAACAGATCAACTCAAGCTCGTCGTCAGATGGGATCTACCTTTAAAGCTATTATTTTTGCGATGGCTTTAGATGCTAAAATCATTACTCCATCAGAGATCTTTGTAGATGAAATCATTTCTTACCGTCTTCCTAACGGAACGACTTGGACACCTAGAAACTATAATGGTACCTACTCCGGAGCAATGACAGTTAGACGTGCGCTTACTCTCAGTATTAATATTGTAACAATTAAGGTTTGGGAAAAATTACTTAAACAGATTGGCTACCAAAATATGCTCCAAAAATTAGCTCTTTTCTTAGGTGAGAAAGATCATAAAGTTCTTGAAAGACGTTTCCACAATCAAATAGCTACAGCTCTTGGAACAGGTATTGCTACTCCGATGTCTGTGGCTCAGGCTTATAGTGTCTTCATTAATGGTGGTAAGACAGTTGACCCAATTAGTATTCTTTACGTTTACGATCGAAATGGTAAGATGATTGATGATTTTAAGACACCTCATCTTGCAAAACAGCGTCAGCAAGTAATTTCTCCAGCTACAGCTAAATTGATGCAAAGTATTCTTAATGATGTTATTATTAGAGGTACTGGTCGACCTGCTGCAGTTAGAGCTGGGTTCAAAGGATTTGCAATGACAGGGGCAAAATCAGGAACTTCTGCCAATTGGACAGATGCGTGGTTTGCTGGATTTACAGATAAAACATCTACGGTCGTGTGGGTAGGTCTTGATAGAGCTGGTAAATCGCTTGGTCGTGGTCGTGCGAGTGCTCTTGTGTCTGCACCACCTTGGATGAATTACATGAATAAAATTAATGATATCTCAAAGCCTAAAGAATTACCATTTAGAGTCAATAAATCAGGGCTCCAAGCAGCTTTTGTTTCTCCTTATACAGGTCTTTTAACATCAGCATCGGATCCAGATGGTTATGTAGAGTATTTTGTACCTGGAACAGCTCCTCAAACTTATGGAAATCCAAAGCTTGTTAACCAAATCCAGGCTCAACTAACTCAACAAACTTCCTACGAAGTCTCTGGTCAATCTGTTGATTTAAGAAGTGTTCAGTCAGAAGAAATGACCACAAGACCAAATGATCCGTATTTGTTAGAAGAAACAGTATCATCAGAAGACCTAGATCTTTCCTTTGATCTTTCAGAGGGTCTCTAAAATTTAGAGAAAGGGAAAATTATGTTTGGTCAAAAAAATATTAAAAAAAAAATCCAATCTAAAGGATTGGGTTTGGCTCTTGGCGGCGGCGGGATGAGAGGATTCTTTCATCTTGGGGTTCTTAAAGCTTTAGAAGAGGATAAAATACCTGTTTCTTACGTCGCTGGAGTTAGTATCGGTTCTCTAGTTGGTGGTCTCTTTGCTTCAGGATTTAATACTAAAGAAATTAGTGATATTCTTGATGATCATACAGAGAGCCTTTTTGATCTTATAGGTGTAGGGTCACCCAGTTTAAAATTCCATAATAAGGGATTTCTGACAGGTGAAAAAATTATGAAAGAATTAAACAGATTGGTTGATAATAAAAAAATAGAGGATCTCCCTATTCCTTTTGTTTGTCGAGCAATTGACATCGAAAACTTCACAGAAGTGATTTTTGATCAAGGAAATTTAGGTTTTGCGGTAAAGGCTAGTTGTTCAATTCCTGGAATCTTTTCTCCAAATATTGTTGACAGTAAAGATGATCATGAGCATTACTCCGTGCTTGTTGACGGTGGTGTTACAGGATCTGTGCCCGTTGGTATTGTTAAAGAAAGATTTGATGGTGTGTGTTTGGCTTCGAATCTTTTTATGTATGAAGGGATGGACGAAAAACAACTTCACACATTTAATCAGGCTTTTAATAAATATAGACCCTTCAAGGCTTTGCCTTTTACGGAGCCTTTGATACGTTCTTTTTATATGAATCAATCATATATTACCAGACTTGAGTATCAACTCTATAAACCAGAGCTTACTGTCGCATTAGATAGCTCTTATATCCCATCGATCAATAATTTGCAAAAATTAAAAATCTCATTAACTCTTGACGGTTACACTCAAACAAAAAAAATATTCAATGAATTATAAAAAAAGCTCCTTAAATGGAGCTTTTTTCGATTTGAGATTCATCAACTTGTTCTTCATGCACGGAGCCTTTTTCTCGTGTAAAAATAGAATGCACTAAAACTATCAACAAGGTGCCATAGCCAACAGACCCTAAGGTTATAATAATATTATCAATGGTTTTACCATAGCTCAGAATTCCATAAAATAATATTATATTAGAAATCAATAAAAGGATAGGATAGAAGGTGCTTTCTTTGACCAAATAATAATTAAGAAAGTAGTAAATAAGCGGATACGGTAAAAACATAAGATTATAAAATGTAAAATATTGTTTAAATCCTTCTAAGATCAAGGGCTCTTTACCAAATAAAAATTGTCCAAGATACTCATCTACGATCATAAAAAATCCAATATACATCAGTACTAGGGTCAAAAGACAAGCAAAACCAATCCACAAAGCTTTTTTCATGTCGTGTAGCTGTTCGGCCATTAACGGGAGGACAACAAAAGAAATTCCTGCAGTTAAAAAGATCATCCCTTTGCCAAGGAGATTGGAACTAGCAAAAATACCTGATAATTCTGGATGAATGGATCGGACAAGAACTGTGTCGGAATAAATTAGTAGGGAAAATAATCCTACTGACCCCAAAGAGACAAATAATAATTTCAAAGAAATGGGTTTTGGAGAGAAATCGGAAGGGATTTTTTGAAATACAGATCCTAGATAAAGATACATGTTTCCAAAAATTAAAGAAATATTACTAATGATAACTCCAAGCATTGCTCCAAAAATGTTTGGTAACTTCCAAACAATGAGCAGACCAACACTCATACGCACGACACCTTGTATTAATTGTGTTAAGCCAGCGACAAAAAATTCTTTTTCTGCTTGAAGACGGCTCACAAAAGGAGCTTGGATGACTTGTAGTAGTAAAGAAATCAATAAAAACACAAAAATAGGTGTATTATCGACGTGAAATTGTTTCTGCATGAATGGAGTAAGTGCAAACCATAAGATACTAATACCAATTGATAACAGAATCATTTTACGGAAATTAAGAATAGATTCGTATTTGATGGCTTCTTCTGAACTATCACCAAAATGCTTTGTTAATGCATATTGATATGCTGCTACAGGCAGCACTAAAAGCCCCACAAACTGCAGCAAAGGTTGAATTATCCCATAATCATCGCTCACCAAAAAAAGCATGAGAATGAATTGATAGAGCATATTTAAACCTGCTCCTGCCATATTTCCGACAGAATAAAACGCAGAACCGAGGAGCATTTTATTTTTTAACATAATAACCTTCTATGAGATAACTTTTTTTAAGCTTGGAATAGCACTTTTCATGATGGGTTGAGAGCTGAAATTATCGAAATCAACCATTGCCATCGCTTTTGATACAGTCTTGACAGAGCCTTGTCCAAACATAGGATGTAATACTCTATCGCCGACAGAGATTTCTGAAATATCTTTGATTTTTTCAGCTTTCACAGGTGCTGCTGATGTTGTGGATAAAGCATCTTGCACAGAATGGGTATCTTTCACACGCTTTGTTTCACCTTGTTTTTGGTAGGAAGACTTCCCGTAAGATCGCCCACCCTTTTCTGAATATTTGTAACTTTTTGTGAAATTATCGCGTTCTTGAGACTTGAAAGATGGTTTTTGCATATCAAGTAATTCCACAGGAATCGCGTCAATAAAATGCGATTTATCATTAAACATGATATCACCATAACGCATAGATTGCTGTTCGTAGGTAAGATAAAGTTTGTCCATAGCTCTTGTAATGGCAACGTAGAAGAGACGTTTTTCTTCATCAAGATCCTTATCATCACGAGCGCTAGAGAGAGGCAAAAGTCCCTCAGCAATTCCTACAACAAAGACAACGGGAAATTCCAAGCCCTTCGCACTATGGATTGTCATCAAAGAAACAACATTTTCATCCTCAACTTCTTCCTCATGTAAAGAAGAAAGCAAACTCGCCTCACGTAAGAAATCTGCGATCATAGAATTTGGATTAGCTTCTTCAAAGACTTTTACAGCATTGACAAGCTCTTGGATATTGTTAAATCGATCTTCCGCTTCGTGTGTGCCATATCTTGGCACCAAATAGGCATCAAAGTATTGAATAGATTCCACAAGAATTTTGATGACTTGAGTAGGAGCAGTGGACTCAGCAGTTTCTTTTAGCTCTTGCAGGATTTTTCCTAAATTAAGAAGGGAATCCGCCACTGCTTTACCAAGACCATTAATCTGATGTGCTTGGAGACACATTTCTGGGTAGGAAATTTGAGCAAATTGCATAAATTCAGTCAATTTAGCCTTACTGACATCCCCGATTTTACGTTTTGGCACATTAACAATTCTATCAAAAGCCTCCGCATCACGTGGATTGACAATAAGACGGAGATAACATAAAATATCTTTGACCTCAGCCCTGTCATAGAATCGCTGTCCACCATAGATCTTGAAAGGGATCTGATGACGTGTGAGCATCTCTTCAAGGACACGAGATTGCGCGTTGGTGCGGTAGAGAATCGCTATATCTTTATAATTTTTCCCCTGAGCAATGAGAGACTGCATCTGCTCGTACACATAACTTGCCTGCTCTCTATCATTATACAAGGAACGAAAAATGATCTTTTCTCCCTTTTCACGGACAGCTTTGAGAGTCTTAGGCATACGTCCTTTGATAGACTTAACGATAGCATTTGCAGCTTCGAGAATAGTGCCATGAGAACGGTAATTTTTTTCAAGACGAATCACATCTGCATGGAATTCTTCCTGAAATTGACGAATATTTTCTACTCGAGCTCCACGCCAACCATAAATAGACTGGTCATCATCACCAACGACACAGACATTATTCAAATTTCGGCTCAAAAGCCTTAGTAAGTGGTATTGAGGTTTGTTCGTATCTTGAAACTCATCTGCCATCACAAAATGCCATTGTTCTTGATATTGCTGACGCACATCGGGGCAGTTTTCTAATAAGGCGATAGTATTGATAATCAAATCACCAAAATCCATCGCTTGGTTTTGTTTGAGGATGGATTGATATTCTTTATAAACTTGTGCTATAGTGATGTCTAGAGGATTACGAGCGTTTTTTTCCATTTGATCAGGTAGAATCAATTCTTCCTTTGCAGAACCGATAGCGCGAATGATTATTTTGTCCATATTTTCGGCAGGATCGATATTAAGTCTTTCCATGATTTTTTTGATTGTATTTTTGGTATCAGCAGAGTCATAGATTGTAAATTCCTGTGAAAAACCAATACGATGCGCATGATCACGAAGGATCATCGTACACATAGAGTGGAAGGTCTTCACCCAAGACATACGCATATTGACACCGAGAAGCCCAGAAATACGCTCTTTCATCTCACCAGCTGCTTTGTTGGTAAAAGTCACACAAAGGATATTATGTATTTTGAGATTATGCTTGTGAATGAGCTGCGCAAAGCGATGTGTGATCACCCTAGTCTTACCAGATCCTGCTCCTGCAAGGATCAACAAAGATCCCTCATCGTGGAGGACGGCTTTTTTTTGTTCGTCATTCATGAGATCGAGAAAATCGGCTGGAAGTGGAGCGTAATGAGTTGGGATGGAGTTATAATTGTGATAGGGTGCTCTATAAGTAGACAAAGACGGAGCTTCTTCTTCAGGTTGAGCAATGGGAGTTTCTTCCTCAAGCTCAACATTTTTTAAGAAATCAGCAAAATTATCCTGAGATTGTTCTTGTTGTTTATTATCTTGATTATCAAAAAGTGAGCCAGAAAATAGATCGTTCACCTTGAACCTCCTAGTGATTTTTGCTTATTCCTAAGGTAAATTATACACAAATCACACAAAAAATTCAATCTAAATACCGATAAATAAAAAATATTTGACAAATTATTAATTATCTCTCATAATACTGAGTATGAAAAAAATATTAACAAATCTTTTTCTTAGTGTTATCTTGATCGCAAGTATTGTTGAAGCACAAATAGTTCCTTATACTCAGCAGCATCGTAGATCTTTGGATTTGATGGAGAAGATCCGCGGATATTCCTTTGGGGAACGTAGTTCTTATATCATCAGTCAAGAAGAACAAAAACGCGAGCTTCGTATCAATGCTTCTCAAACTAATGCAAATCGTTTAGTGTACCAAGGTCGTATGTTCGAAGAGGATATGAAAGTTATTTTTTCTTTTAGACAGAATCGTTTGAGTGGACTTTCTTATCTTTGGACCTTTGATCATACTAATGCCTATTTTTCAAATCGTATTTTCACCTTGATTAATCAAAAATATGGCAAGGCTATCACAAATAACCTCCCATCAGCAGGAGGATCTCTTAATATTTCTACGTATTATAGAGAGCTTGTGCTAACTAACGAGAGTAATAAAATTCTCACTAATACAAATCTCACCATCCAAGTCGAAACAATCATTCAATCTAACGAACAAATCCTAATAGAGGATGAAACGGAAACGACAAATTACAAAGTATCTACAACTTATATTTTGGATTTTATGCCAATGGATGCTGATTTTATCATTAACAAAAAAATTCTTTCAGAAGATTTATAATCAAATATTATAAGGAGAATGTCCATGACTTTCCACTTAAAATCTTACCCAGACGGACTTCGTCAACTTTTTGTTTCTGTTAATGCAGAAGAAACAAATAAAGTTTTTGATCAAGCTGTCATTCAACTTCAAAGAAACTTTGCAATGCCAGGCTACCGTAAAGGTAAAGTACCTGCTGACATCATCGTCAAAACAAACCCACCAGAATTGATGACTGCTGTTTCTGATATATTTATGAACAAAGGTCTTGATTACTTATACGAGCAAAAGACTTCCTTCTATGGAAAACCTCGTTTCAATCCTATGGGTGGCTTATCCCGTAATAAAGATTTTGCATTTTCTTTAGTTTATGAGATTTACCCAGTAGTTACCAAAAAACCTAATCTTTCTACAGAAATTGAATTCAAATCTTGTGAGCTTGACACTGCATTTTTGGAAGATACCCTTTCCCGTCAAATCAGCCTTGTAGAGACTGTTTCTGATAAGATTAAAGATACAGATTTAGTTCAAGTATCCGTACTTAATGAAGATTATTCTGGGACTCAAAAAGAAGCTGCTTTCGATGCTTCCAAATTAGAAGCTATCGTTGGTAAAAAAACTGGAGATGTTGTAGAAATTTCTTTTGACGATCTCTCAGGTTACTTACCAGAATTTTTAGGGAAAGTTTCTAGTCCTGTTAAAGTTGAGATTAAAGAAATTTCTCGCCCTAAAGCTTGGTCAAAAGTTACAGAAGAAGAAGTTTCTGAAAGAACTCCTTTCAAGACTAAAGAAGAATATTACAATACAACCAAAACTCAGTTAGAAGAGCTTGCTACTTCTTACAACAACTCCCAAAAAGCAACTGCTGCGACAAATGTCCTCGGAAGCCAAATTGAAGTGGAGATTCCAAAAAGTCTTTGGATGAACAATCTTCGTGATTTATCTATGAAAACCGCAGAACAAGAAATCATCCGTGATGATGTGGCATTGAATTCTCTTAAAGATCGTTCTGATCTCTTAGAAAAATTCAAAAATATGCCTCTTGAAGCTCAATATGGAGTGGCTTTAGTGATCTGGCTTGATGAATTTGCTCAAGAAGAGAAGATTATTCTTGACGACCAAGAATTTGAATATGCATTGTATCGTTATGCTCAACAACAACGTATGTCTATCGATCAATTCAAAAAACAAATTGGAACTCAAGATAAAGAAGCAATCAAATCTGAAATTCTTCGTGAAAAAGCAATGTTAGCTCTACTTTCAAAGCTTAGCTTCAAATCAACATCTAGTATTTCGATTGCAGAAGTCTTGAAAAAAAATAGATAAACCCCTTACGCAAAAAGGTCTTTTTAGTTATACTAAGAAGGCCTTTTTCTTTTGATTTTTTATTGATTATTTTTTCTTTGTATATTATAATAGTAATATATTGTTGTAATAATATTCCGACTACCTCCTGAAAAAGTAGGTATTCTCAATATTCAATGATTTTTTAAAAAAAAGTATATTTTTTTTTGAAAATCATTGACAATCTGTATGAAATAATGTATAATATATGTACAGTAATGAAGAAGAGAAAACAACGAGTTTATCGAAGTTGATCTTTGAAAGTTATGCCCCCTTCGTCTAGTGGTTAGGACACAAGATTTTCATTCTTGGAACAGGAGTTCGATTCTCCTAGGGGGTAATACCATTAAAGTGCTTAGTTATACAGCTAAGCACTTTTTTTTATATAAGGTAATTTTTCATATGAAAAAAATAGTTTTTATACTTCTATTATTTTTACTAACTTCTTGTGGAATTAAATTGGGAAGAAATGATAGAACAAGGCGTGTCCTACCCTCTGCCTCAATGCAAAACTTTTTATACACCTATACGGAGAAAACCGGCTACCGTGAATGGGAAGTTAAGGCAGCTCAAGCAGCCATTTATGAAGACTCGAACAAAGTGTACTTATATAATTTAACAATGACATTTTTCTCTGAAAGCAATCAAATAAAATCTGTACTTGTGGCAAATAAAGGTGAAGTTGATCAATCTGTAGGGAATTTAGTTGCGGAAGGAGAAGTACAAATATTCTCATCAAACCAAAGCCGATTACTTACTGAAAAAATCTATTGGAAGCAATCTGAAGATCGTTTTTATTCTGAAACAAACAAACTCGTCACCTATATTCGTCCATCTTATAAAATTGTTGGTTATGATATGGTCTCTGATTCTAAACTTGAAAGTGTTGAGATGGATAATTCTGTGGGTCGTATTGATACAGAAAAACCAAAAGAACGAAAAGATAGTGAACTCGATGCAGAAGATTATTTCCCAACAATTTCAGATTTTGTTCCTGCGAATCGTGAAGCTAATAATATATAATAGAGTGTCATATAATGGTAAAAAAATGGTGCTTTGCCCTACTTTCACTTATTCCTTGTACATTTATCCTTGCTCAAAACTCAGCTAACTACTCTCCTCCTATCGCTATTACTTCTGGAAAATCAATTTTTCGTACTATTGAAAGAAAGATTTATCTGAAATCTGCAAACAACCGTCGACCTACATTTAGGCAATTGGGAGTAATCTTTAGTGCTGATTATATTATTTATGATGAAGGTTTGAGAATTGGTTATGCAAATGGGAATCTTAGATTTGCCGATCCAAATAATAATATGTTTATTTCTGGAGAAGAAGGTACTTATTTTGTTGATTTAAACAAGATTGTCCTTCGTCAAAATGCAGAAATTCTTATGGGTTCAAGCGCTAAAACATCTAGTCGGATTACTGGAAAAGTTATAACTATCTACCCAAATGATGCCTATATACATATTCAGGGAAATATTGAAGTTGATGATGGACAAACATTTATTACAGGGAAAGAAGCTCAGATTTGGTCTCGACAAAATAAAGCCTTGATAACAGGTATGGTACAGGCTTCATCTGATGAACAAAAAATGACAGCAGAAACCTTGGATATTCGTTTTGAAAATGGAGATCTATCATCGTATACAGCTTCAGGTAATGTGAAGAGTGTAAATACAGTAGATCGTTTTGCTCTCTGTTCTGATATTTTGACGTACAATAACACCCTTCAATTATTTCGTGCCACTGAAAATCCTCGTTTATACTTTATTGATGATAGGAGTATTTCTTTTGCGAATGTGATCGAATACGATAGAAAAACTAAGCTAGGAAACCTCCTCGGAGATGTAGTTACCGTTCAATATCAAGAAGATAACACCGAAATCCAACGAGCATATTCCCGTTGGGCGACCTATGACGGTAGCGTAAATGAGGTGAATATGTATGGTAGTCCTCGCTTGGTACAGCAAGATTCAGAATTATTTGGTATGCAGATTATCATTAATATTGCATCTAACACGATGAATATCATCGGTGGTGGCCAAGGACTTTTTGACAGAAACTAATCTTTTATATTAGAGGCATCTATGACTGATCACTCTTCTTCGAACTTTATTGATCGATTTGAAGAACTCGGATTAAGCCGTAATGAAGCATCCGTGTACATTGCTCTACTCAAAAATCATCCTGTAACAGGTTATAAACTTGCTAAGGATAGTGGAATTTTACGACCTATTGTCTATGAAATGTTAACTCGTCTAGTTGAAAGAGGTGGCGTGCGTATTGTTAAAAGTTCTCCTGAACAATATAGTCCTATATCACCAGATACTTTTTTGGCAACTTTAGAAAAACGTTTTATAGATGCTCGATCGTATCTCGTTGAAAAACTTAGTGATACAGAACGAGAAGAGCTTGAGAACGATGATTTTTGGACCATATATAATAAAGATGCTATTCTTAAAAATATCCAAGAGACCATCTCAAAAGCACATCACCAAATTTTATTCTATTGTAATAATGATGAGTATGCTTTTTATTTTAAAGATATTTTTTCTAAAAAAGTCGCTTCAGGTGTGAAGGTTTCGGGGTATTCATATAGAGTTTTGAATTTACCTAGTTCTAATTTATATACGTATAATATTGATAAAAGTATTAAAAATCCCCTTATTCCAGATGATAGGATTTTGATTGTTGTGGATAATAAATATTCGATTATAGCAGATATGGATGCAGGCAAAGCTTGTCAAAGTTCACGTCCTGCCCAAGTAGAATCTATTGCTGACTTTATCAAAATGAAAATTACACTTCTAAGAATTGAAAATGTTATTGGGTTTGAAAAATTATCCTTATACTTATTTGAAGAAGATAAATTCCTACTACATCAATTACAAAATCAAGATAAAAAGCTCCCTTAAAGGAGCTTTTTTTGATATAAATCACAAAAAATGTTATAATATATTTCAGTTTAGTTGGGAGTATTTTGTGAAGACAATAGCGTTTATCCCTGTCCGAGGTGGCAGTGTTTCTATACCTAAAAAAAATATCAAATTACTTGCTGGAAAACCATTACTTCATTTTGCTATTGACGCTGCTGATAATTGCTTAGAAATTGATACAGTCGTTGTCTGTACAGACTGTGAGGAAATCAAAGAGATTGCATTACAGCATACATCTTCTAAGCTTCTTGTGGTGAACCGTAGTAAAGAAGTTTCTACGGATACCTCGCCGACAATCGATGTTGTGTTAGAATTTTCAAACTCTTACGATTATGAAACAATGGTACTGATGCAAGCTACATCTCCTCTCACGAGTGCAAATAATATAAGTAAAGGATTAGATCTATTATCTGAAGGTTATGATAGCTGTTTATCTGTTGTTCGTGAGCATAGATTTATTTGGAATGAAGATACAGCTGAGCCTTTGAGTTTCAAAATACCTCATAAACCTCGTCGTCAAGATTGGTCAGGGGTTCTTATTGAAAATGGGGCTTTTTATATTAATTCAAAGAAAAATATCCAAAGAGATCGTTTTTATCTGTCTGGTAAAATAGGATTTGTAGAAATGCACCCTTTTAGTGCTTTGGAAATTGACACAGCAAATGATTGGCTCTTAATCGAAACGCTTCTTAAGCACGGCTTTGAATATTAAAGGAGGAAACTATGAAACGAAAAAATGTTGCAGTCCTTCTGGCTGGTGGAACCGGATCTAGAGTAGGACTTGAAACTCCAAAACAATTCCTAAAGATAGCTGGTAAAACAATTTTGGAACATACTATTTCTATTTTTGAAAAAAATGCTAATATCGATGAAATAACTATTGTTGCATCCCTTGAATACCATGCTTATATCAAAGATATGTTAAACACCTCCGAATATACTAAATTCACTCAAATTCTTTCCAATGGCTCAGAACGTTATCAATCAACATTATCTGCGATAAAATATTATGAGCAACAGCCAAATATTAATTTTTTAATACACGATGTCGTTCGACCCTTGCTTTCTCAGAGAATTATTAATGAATGTGTTGAGGCTTTAGAAAAATATCAAGCGATAAATACGGTTATACCAAGTACGGATACTTTGATCGAGGTTGAAGATGACAAAATAGTGAGCTTCCCTCAAAGATCTCGATTTTGGAAAGTACAAACACCTCAATGTTTTCATTTGGATATTTTAAAGGAAGCTTACGAAAAAGCCTTAAAAGATCCAGAATTTGAAACAACAGACGATTGTCGAACCATTCATCGCTACTTACCTAATATTGAAATTCATCTCGTAAAGGGAGAGGAAACAAATCTCAAATTAACATATCTTGAAGATTTACCACTTTTAGAATTCTTATTAACAATAAAAAATGCCCCATTATAGGGCATTTTTTATTCTTGTATTTCAGAAAAATATTTTTCATAAATTTGATCATAAGTACCATTGTCTTGAATGGTTTTGATAGCTCTATTTAATTTTTCTTTAAGAGAGTCTCTTTTACGTACAGCAAGTACGTATTCTTCAGAAGTATCTGAACCTTTAAGAACTTTCATGCCCTCATTTGATGGATCTACAGAAAATCTGATAGCCGTATCATTATCAAGAAGAACTGCATCAACTTTTTGATTTTTAAGATTTTGGATAGCTTGGAATGCGTTATTAAAACGTTCCACTTGAGCCCCTTCAATTTCAGAAGCAATCATATCTCCTGTAAATCCGAGAACTACACCAACCTTTTTACCTGTTAATGAAGAAATATCTGTAATAGCAGTACATGCACCATTAATTAAGATCTTTTGTTCTTTAGAGATATAGTAGGTATCACTGAAGTCAACTACTTTCGCTCTATCTTCTGTTTTAGAAAAACCAGCAATAATCACATCAATTTTTTTACCTTGGAGAGCTGGTAAAAGTCCATCCCAAGCAAGATTCTCAATAGCCACTTCCATACCAAGTTCTTGTCCAATGGCATGAATAATATCAATATCAAATCCTGTTAATTCACCTTCTTCCAAGTATTCAAAAGGTGGAAATTCAGCATTAGTACCAACATAAAGAATGTTTCCTTTGTTAGATGCACATGCAATTGTAACAAAGAGACATACAAAAATCATCATGAGATTTTTAAAAAGGTTCATACGAAGCTCCTTTTTTATTTTTAATGAATTCTAATGATTCAAAACTTTTTCTAAAAATTCTTTGGTTCTTTCATGGGTCGCATTTTCAAATAACTGTGAAGGTTTATTATCTTCAAGAATACAACCTTGATCCATAAATAAAACACGAGATGAAACATTTTTAGCAAAGCCCATTTCGTGAGTTACTACGATCATTGTCATCCCTTCTTCTGCCAGTTTTTGCATAACTTCTAAAACTTCTCTGACCATTTCAGGGTCAAGAGCAGATGTGGGCTCATCAAACAATAAGATCTGAGGTTTCATCGCCAAAGCTCTTGCAATTGCAATGCGTTGTTTTTGGCCACCTGAAAGTTTATTTGGAAAGACATCAGCTTTATCACTGAGACCTACTTTATCGAGTAACTCTTTTGCAATAGATAAAGATTCTACCTCTGATTTTTGTAAGACAAGCATTGGTGCTAATGTTAAATTTTCTAAAACTGTTTTATGAGGAAATAAATTGAAGTGTTGGAAGACCATCCCTATATTTTTACGTACTTCATTAATATTTGTATTGGGATCACTGATATCAATATTTTTGATAAAAATCGAACCTTGCTCAAAATCTTCTAATTTATTTAAACAACGTAAAAAAGTAGATTTACCACTTCCGGAGGGTCCTATAATTGAAACTATTTCATTTTGCTTTATTTCTGTGGAGATCCCTTTCAAAACTTCGAGTTCCCCAAATTTTTTATGTAAATTTTCTACTCTAATCACTGACTTTCATTCTCTCTTCTACTTTTCTCATAACTCTTGTAAACATTGCTATTAAAATTAAATAGATCAATCCAACTAATAATAAAGGCTCCACCCCACGGTACGTTTGACTTGTGATAATATTTGCAGCTCTAAGTAAGTCAACTCCACCGATAAACCCAACAACAGAAGTTTCTTTTGTTAGAGAAATAAATTCATTTACCAAAGTTGGGAGAATACGTTTGATAGCTTGAGGGAGAATAATCTCTTTCATGGTCATTTTATAACTCATGCCTAAAGATCGAGCTGCATCCATTTGCCCTTTGTCAATACTTTCAATACCAGCTCTGATAATTTCAGCAACGTAAGCTCCAGAATTTAGTCCAAAAGCAATCCCTGCAACAACAAAAATAGGAGTCCCTCTAAGTAGACCAACAAAAATTAAATTTGCAAGAATCATTAATTGAACAGTTAACGGAGTACCACGTACCACATCACCGTAAATAATAGCAAATGTTTTAAGTGGCGTGCCCTTTTTACCAATCACTAAAGGCGAAAGCCTCATAAATGCAAGGGTCATACCCCAGATAATACCAAAAATAGAGGAGAATAAGGTAACTCCGACCGAAAATATAAGACCATTAACTAGGTACATGTAGCGACTGCCATCAATGAAGATATGTTGAAGCGTTGATAAATATTCCATAAAACACCAAATAATTATTTTAATAAAATATATTATAATCCCTTTATTATTTTTTGTCAATTAGTTTTTAGATCTATTTCACATGATATTTAGAAAAATTTTGTATACTAAAAAGACCTCATGAGGTGAGGTCTTTAAGATTTTAGATTGTAAAATCACTTCCAAGATAAGTACGACGAGCTTCTTCGTTTTTAACAAGATCTTCAACAGTCCCACTAACGAGAATTTGACCATCGTAACAAATATAAGTTCTATCAACAATTTTTAGAGTTTCACGAACGTTATGGTCTGTGATAAGAATTCCAAGACCCCACTTACTACGAAGTTCCAAAACAAGACGTTGGATATCGGAGATAGCAATAGGGTCAATACCTGTAAAAGGTTCATCCATGAGCAAAAATCTTGGTTGAATAGCAAGAATACGAGCAACTTCTGTTCTTCGTTTCTCACCACCAGATAAGGTATATCCTTGTTGCTTACGAATTTTATGAAGCCCTAACTCTGTTAAAAGATTCTCAACAGAGTTATCGATATCAGCCTTATCCAAACCTCTAATTTCAAGAACAGCCCGGATATTATCTTCAACACTTAGACGACGAAAAATAGATAGTTCCTGTGGAAGATACCCTACCCCGCGTCGTGCTCTTTCAAACATACGAAGATGTGTGATATTTTCGCCATCAAGTAAAACTTCTCCATCATTTGGGCGGAGAAGACCTACCAACATACTAAAAGTAGTGGTTTTACCAGCCCCATTTGGCCCTAGAAGCCCAACAACCTCACCCGGTTTAACATTCAATGAAATACCCTTTACAACGAGTCTTTTCCCGTAACTTTTGATGAGATTGTTTGCCACTAAACCGTTTAAATCATTAATAGGAGAATTTGTCTCTTGAATACTCATGTAATTTCCTAGCTTGTATAATTGATTAATTTATCAATAGTGTTTTTCAACTCAGTTCTCGAGCTGATAATATCTACAAATCCATGTTCAAGTAAAAATTCGGATTTTTGGAATCCTTCAGGAAGTTTTTGTCTAATTGTTTGAGAAATCACACGTGGTCCTGCAAATCCAATAAGTGCTTTAGGCTCGGCTATAATAAAATCTCCAAGCATCGCAAAAGAAGCCGTAACACCACCTGTAGTTGGATTTGTTAGAATAGGAAGATATAATAGACCTTCCTCTGAATGTCTTTTTAGAGCAGCTGAAGTTTTGGCCATTTGCATCAAGGATAGAATACCCTCTTGCATACGCGCTCCACCAGATGCACAAACAACGATTACTGGTGTTTTTTCTTTAGTTGCGCTTTCGATGGCTCTTGTGATTTTTTCACCAACAACAGAACCCATACTTCCACCCATAAAGGAGAAATCCATTACAGCAAGGTGAACAAATTTACCATTTATCTTGCCTTTGCCTGTTATCACAGCATCGTTCATTAGTTGTTTTTGACGAGTGGTTTTAAGCTTAGTGTCATAAGAAGAAACTCCATCAAAGAACTCCAAAACATCTTCTGCGATGAGGTTTGCATTTGTTTCAACAAAAGAGCCTTCATCGAGAAGTAGTTCTACACGTTCACGAGAACCTAATTTGTCATGATAATTACATTTTGGACAGACTCTATGAATAATCTTAAAATCTTCGAGATAGGTAATTTGTGAACATTCTGGACACTTAAACCATAGATTTTCTGTATTTACTTTATCAAGGAGAGATTTTTTCTTTAATTTATATCTTGATGGGAACATTAGTCGCTTCCTTTAGAATAGTTCTTTTTTCTCTTTTTTCTTACGCTCTTCGAGGGCTTTATCCTCAGCAGCTTTAAGTTGCTCCAAGGTTTTTACTTGGTGATTGTATGTATAGTTAGTATTTTTATTTGTTTGAATGACTTTTAAAGCCTCTGTTAGCTGTGCATCTACAGAAAGATCATATACTTTATCTTGAATAAAATTGAGACGTTGTGCTACGGCATGTCTCAGTACATCAATAGATACATTTAGCTTGAGGTCATTTTTTACATATTGTTGCAAGTTTGTTATATCTGTTGGGCTCGGATTTTTATTTGTCACCAAAAAGTCTGGTATAGTATTTGTAATTTGTAGGCGTACAAGATCTGTTTTCTCACTATCATTCAAAGCATCATACCAAAGCTTAGCCTCCACATCTGGACTGATACCAACTTTATCAATAACATTCCCTGAGGGTGTATAATACTTAGCAATAGTATATTTCATCAAAGAACCATCAGATAGAGGACGTGTTTTTTGAACACTACCCTTACCGAATGTAGTTTGACCTACAACCATGGCTCTTTTTGTATCTTTTAAGGCGCCTATAAAGATCTCAGAAGCTGATGCGGATCCTTGGTTACCAAGGATGACAATAGGCATTTTAGGATCAACTAAGGTTTTTGTTTTATTCCCAACAAATTCAAAGTTCTCACTAGCCAAGCGACCTCGTGTATAAACGATAAGCCCTTCGTCAATGATCGTATCTGCAATATTTGCAACACTGGAAAGCAATCCACCAGGATTGTTTCTCACATCAAGAATCAATCCATCAGGATTTTGTTTGATTAGTTCTTTTAATTGCTTAATAAAATCTTTTTCTGTAGGTGTTCCAAATTCAATAATCTTAATATAAGCATATTTTTTGTTTTCATAAGGAATCAATGCACTTTCAACTGTTTCAACATTGATTTTAGCACGTTTAAGTGAGACATCAAATGTTTCAAGCATTCCTGTTCTTAAAATTGTTAGTTTAACACTTGTACCTAGCTTACCACGGATTTTGTTAACCGCTTCCATTGACGTAATACCTTCTGTGGATTCACCATCAATCTTAACGATTTTATCACCAGCTTGAAGGTTCGCTGTTGCGGCAGGACTACCTTGAATCGGAGCGACAACGGTTAAGATGTTGTTCCTCATTTCAATACGAATACCCACTCCATAAAAAGTGGCATTGATACTGCTAGAAAATTCCTTTGCAATTTCAGGAGATAGAAAGTCTGTATATGGATCTTCTGTGGCTGATAAAAGTCCTTTTATTGCACCACTCAGAAGTGTTTTAGAATCTAATTTTTCAAGATTGACATACTCGTCTTGTAAGACTTTATAAGCCTCACGGAACATATTATAATAACGAAAATAATTTTCATCGGCTTTTGCTTCTTTTCCATAAAGCATGCTTTTGATCTGGAAATTACTGATTAATATCCCTGAAAAAAATGAAATACCCACAACACTAAAGAAAAATATGGCATGTAAAACTTTTAAAAACTTTTTGGAACGCATCTCACAACTCCTGAATATAACATTTATAATAATATAATAATTTTTAATAATTGTCAACAAATTAGCAAAGCAAAATATTTTTCTAAAAAACTTTACGAGAAGTAATTTATCTTTTATACTTAATAATAAGGAGAAAACCATGATAAGACAATGTTTTGAATTGCATTCTGAAATTATTGCTGGAACAACACTTCGTTCGTTTGGTAATTTCTCAATTGCTTCACACTTCTCGCAAGATGAAAAAATAAAATCCCTTCAAAACCGAAAAGAGCTATTAGCATTAACAAAAACAAGAGACATTTTTGTTCCAAGTCTGATTCATACAGATAATGTAATAGATGTAAATAGAGATAATTTAGACCAAGCCGCAGACGCCATTATTACAAATCAAAAAAATCAGCTGATTGGAGTTACAACAGCTGATTGTTTACCTATCTTTATTTATGACCCTGAGCATAAGGTTGTCGGATGTGTTCATAGTGGCAGAATGGGTGTTAAATTGAAAATCGTCCTAAAAACAATAGAAAAAATGACAAAAAATTACCAAAGTGATCCAAAAAAACTTTTTATTCATATTGGTCCACATATTTGTGAAAAATGCTATGAAGTAGAAAGTAACATTCTCAAAGAATTTGGGATTGATAATAAAAATCTCGTAAAAGGACTCCTACCTCTTCAATCATTTGTAATCGAAGATCTTAAGAAAATAGGAGTTTCCCAGATTTCTACTGAGAGTCTTTGCACAAAATGCTCTGGAAAATCAGAGTTTTTCTCTCACAGAAACAAAGATCTCTATCGAATGCTTTCTTTTATTGCTTTAAGATAAATCTGTTGTGCTCAAAGAAATTCGACCGTAAACATAGTGCATATTTGCCTTTCGAAGCATTCTTTGAGTTTCATAATCAGCTGCTTCCACAAAAACTTCAGCCATTAGGAAATTTGGTAAGTGATATAAAACATATTGAATAAAATCAGGCAACTGCTCACCTCGAACTCCATTTTCGATAAGATCCGTGATCGTCCAAACAGAACCATTGAGGCCGTAAAACGCCTCTTTTTCTTTTTCTTGTCTTAAAATGAGTCCAACAGTTTTATTATATAATACTTTTTGGATGACAGATAATTTATGTGATTTAAGTTGTTCTTTTAATTGATAGAGCATGTAACTTTCTACCCCGCTTCTCTTAAGTCCAGGAGCGTGATACCAATGAGAAGGACGACGCGCAATCATTTTATCCAAAGGTTCTGCCCAAGTGGTTGCAGCTTGCATACCTCGGATTGCTTGAACGGTCAAAGTTGAAGCTAATTGATCACTATAAATACGATAAAGATGGAAATTTGTATCTAGGTTGAAGCCATGTTTTTGGTACAAATGAAACGCTGCCTCATTACCATAATCTGTTGAAACGTGGAGGAGTTGAACGCCATCATTAAGACAATTCTCTTTACAAGTCTTTAAGAGTGAGCTAGCAATGGATCTTCGTCTATAATTTGAGTCTACAGCTACGAACAAAATAGATGCACAACGAGGTGCTCCAGGGTCTTCAAGTTTAAGAAAATTAGACATACGGTCTTCGTAAGTATAAGCCAAAAATCCAACAACAGTGCTATTTGATTTTGCTACGAGTACCCTCATGCCAGCAAGAAGTTGCTCTGTTAAAGCAGCTGGTGCTAAATTATCTGTCATCGATGTAAAAATAGGATCTACCACGTAAGGTGATAAATCAAACTCTTTCCCGAGAGCAATAATACCTGCATAATCTTCTGCATTTGCCATAGTAATATTAAACATCGTTACCCCCAACGATATCAGCGATTAGCTTCTAGATTTAATGAAACTATCTATGATCTTTTTACCAGATTCTGTTGAATACGCATATTCCAATAATGTATTCAAATAAGCATCATGATTACCTGTATCCAAGACTTTACCTTCGAGTTCGTGAACAAGTAATTTTTCTTGTTGAGCTAATTTTAGCATAGCACTCATAGGGTAAAATTCCCCAGAAGTATGTAAGGCGTACTCTTTTTCGAGAATTTCTAAAAATTCAGGAGTATAGATAAAACGTCCCACGGAGACCAGATCTGAAGTCACTTCTGAAGGTTTTGGTTTTTCAACAACATTAGAAATATATTTCAAATGATTTTTTTCTTTAAATTCTATCATTCCATAAGCAGAGATATTTTGAAGCTCTCTACGAGCCCCTAAGATAGAGCATTTTTCTTGATTAAAAACATCTATCAATTGCTTGGTAGCACCAACAGTGTGGAAGATCATATCATCTGGGAAAAACACTACAAAAGGCTCACTATCCAAGAGATGTTTTGCAGAAAGAAGAGCATGCCCTGTTCCTTTCATTTCTTGTTGACGGACAAAAGTCACGTTAAATTTGGTTGGTCTATTGATTTTTTCGAGTTCTTCTGTCTTATTAGCATTTTTGAGTGCCAATTCCAATTCGATCTCTCTATCAAAATAATCTTCTAAAACCTTTTTACGTCTACTGGTCAAAATCACAAGATCGGTGATTCCAGCTTCTTCACACTCATCGAGGATAAAATCCATCACTGTTCTATTATAAAGAGGAAATAATTCTTTTGGGATTGTTTTGGTTGCTGGGAGATTTCTTGTACCATAACCAGCGGCAAGAATGAAAGCTTTCATTTTAAAAGTCCTTATTCGATATTATTTGTTTTAAATTTTTTGAGCCACGCAATAATAAAATCATCAAGATCACCATCCATCACAGCTTGAGCGTTGCCCTTTTCGACATTAGTCCTGTGATCTTTAACTATCATCGATGGTTGAAAAGTATAAGACCTGATCTGATTACCCCATTCAACAGATTTTCTATCGAGTGCTTTGGCAGCAGATTCGGCATCTTTTTTTTGTAATTCTAGTTCGTAAAGCTTGGATTTGAGGATACTCATTGCTGTATCTTTGTTTTGAAATTGAGATCTTTCATTTTGACAAGTCACAACAATATTCGTAGGAATATGTGTGATACGGATTGCGGAAGAGGTCTTATTCACGTGCTGACCACCGGCACCACTTGCTCTAAAGGTATCGATACGAAGATCTTTATCCTCAATAACAACGGTTACCGTGTCGTCAACTTCTGGAGAAACGCTAATACCACAGAATGAAGTCTGCCTCTTATTTTGGGCGTTAAATGGAGACAATCGCACCAAACGATGAATCCCATTTTCAGCAGCAAGATAACCAAAGGCGTAAGTCCCCTTAATTAGGAGGGTCGCATCCTTGATACCGGCTTCTTCGCCCTGTTCGAGAGAGACAATCTCGACTTCAAATCCCTTTTTCAAGGCCCAACGTTGGTACATTCTGAGAAGCATCTCTGCCCAGTCTTGAGACTCGGTACCACCTGCTCCAGGATGAATATGGAGAAAGGCATTACATTGATCCATCTCGCCGTTTAGGAGAATTTGTACTTCTAAAGCATCAATAGATTGCTCTAGTTTTTGAAATTCTTTTTCTAAATCAACAAGACTCTGTTCATCGTCTTCCGCTTCTGATAATTCCACAAAATCTTTCAAATGATCAAGATTTTCCTTCAATTTCATCCACGGTTCGATGATTTTATCATATTTGCTAATTTCTGATTTTAAAGAAGACATTTTTTTATGATCTTCCCAAACTTCAGGGTTGTTCATTTGATCTTTGAGCTTATTTTGATCGGTAATTCTTTGATCGAGATCAAAGACACCTCCAATCTTCTTCTAAACGAGCGTATAATTGAGCTGTTTTTTCTAAGAGAATTCCCATTACAACCTCTAGTTCACAGTAGAAAGACGCGCAATTGCTTTACTTTTGCCAAGAACAGGCAAGACAAGGAACATTTCTGGGCCATGAGCTTTACCAGTTAAGGCACCACGAATAGGCATAAAGAGTTTTTTACCCGCAAGTCCAGTTTCTTCTTTCACAATAGCGGTGAGATCTTTATAAACTTGCTGATCAATAGGTCTTGTCTCCGCTTCCAAAGCTTTTTTGAAGGCATTAATGACGGTTTTTGCATCATCTGTAACAAGTAATTCTTGAATTTCAGCATCGACAGCATACTCATCAGTAAAGAAATAATCTGTATAATCCGTGATTTCGGATAAATGGTTACAATTTCCACGTACAATTTCCACAACAGAGCTGGTGTAAGCTTGATCAGAAACATCATAACCTTTTTTCATTAAGTAAGGCTTGCTCAATTCTACAATACGGTTGAGATCAGCGTGAGCAATATCATGTTTAGAAATCCAATCCAAACGTTTGAAATCAAAGACACTCGGAGACGCAGACACACGGTTGATATCAAAAAGTTTGATGATCTGATCAATAGAAAGAAGTTCTTCGGCTGTAGGACTTGACCAACCAAGCAATGCCAAAGCATTACAGAGAGATTCTGGTAAGTACCCAAGTCGACGGAATTCATCAATACTTGTCGCACCATGACGTTTTGAAAGTTTTTTCTTATCCTCACCAAGAACGAGTGCCATATGCCCAAATCTAGGCTCTGGCTCACCTAAAGCTTTGTAAATCATCTGCTGACGAACCGTATTAGAAAGATGCTCGTCGGCACGGAGGACGTGAGTGATTTTCATAGTTAAATCATCAATCACCACAGCATAGTTGTAGACAGGAATCCCATTGGCACGCACAATCACAAAGTCGCCTACCATCCCTTTTGGGAAGATGACTTGCCCTTTGATCATATCATTAAGAATAGTATCTTCTTCAAAAACTCTAAATCTGACAACGCTTTGACGTCCTTCAGCTTCGAATTTTGCTTGTTCTTCGGTAGTAAGATGACGACAACGCCCACTATAGTGTGGAGGACGAGACTCAGCTTCTGCTTTTTCACGCTCAGCTTCTAGCTCTTCATCGCTACAGTAACATTTGAAAGCATGTCCGCTTTTGAGAAGTTTTTCTGTGTATTCTTTATAAATTTCAGTTCTTTGTGTTTGGAAATAAGGTTCGTAAGGGCCACCTACTCTAGGACCTTCATCCCAGTTCAAACCAAGCCACTCCATATCATCAAGCAACATTTCTGTGTATTCTGGTTTTGATCTTTCTTGATCGGTGTCTTCAATACGTAAAATAAATTTTCCACCTTGGCTACGAGCAAAGAGCCAAGCAAAAAAAGCGGATCTAACGTTCCCAACGTGAATATGTCCTGTTGGAGATGGTGCAAATCGTGTGCGAATCATAATATAAATTCCTTAATAAAGTATAAATAGTACTATCATTATAAACTATTTTTAAAATAATTTCAAATAAAAAACATTTTAGTAAAGTATAAAAATAATGGGCTTTTCAGCCCATTATATCTAAATTTTGTCCATGAAATTCATCTAAGATTTCTTTCTCGGCAACCTTCTCCTCTTTGAGCATCTGCTCATGATGATGATCGTGATGATGGTGCTGAGAATTGGGATCCTGTTGAGCTAATCCATTCCGAATTCCACCCATAAGGTCTGTTTGAGTGTTATCCGGTATTTTTGACACAGATTCTTTTTGTTTCAAATTTTGATCTGATAAATTTTGAGTTTGCTGTGCATGCTTTAAGTCTTGAGAAGAATCTAAAGGTTTTAAATGTTGTGATTGAGTAATTGTCATGATATGTTCGAGAGGTCTCACGCTTGCCTCCGATAGGATCTGTTAAAATAAAACACCAATAATAAGCCGGATTCTGTTATTAAGAAAACATCTATCTTGTTTTATTATTGCTAATAAAGTCGTTGCCATCTACCCACATACACCATAAAACCAATGATATTGTATGTTGCTTGATTTTGCCTTAAGGAGGGTTTATCATGCCTCTTCTTTTATAAGAAGAGCGGTGAGCTCTTACCTCGCCTTTTCACCATTTCTCCCCGAAAGGAGCTGTTTATTTTCTGTGACACTTTCCCGCATACCTTTCAGTACGGACGGCTCTTAACCGTTCCTTGGTTTTTTAAGGTCCAGACTTTCCTCCCTCACCTGTATCGGATATGGGCGTTTTCTATTGGTGTTTTATTTTAGTTTGATCTTATTTTTTATCTTTTCGTTTTGCAGCAAGAACTTGATATGTGTGGAAAGCATTGGCAACTTTTTTACGGTCACGAAGCTCCATATATAACGTAGGATTATCTTGATTACTATACTTTCCAACTACACCAAGAGCTTGTCCAGCTTTGACTTCATCTCCCTTAGAAACATGCAAATTATCTAATCCTGCATAAACAATAGTGCGATCATTAGAAAGATCCATAATAATCACATTTTTTAATGCGTTAATATATCCAGCGTAGGAGATTTTACCAGCCGTAGGAGATTTTAAAGGCAATTCAGAACGAAGCTTAATGTCAATACCTCTCCCAGAAGAACTCGTCTGCAAGATCTGTGAGGCTCTAATAGGCAAAGCAACATCATTAAAGCGATTACTTTTGATTCCTGTAATACGGCTAGTAGAAGTATATTGAGCGCCTTTACTTGGAGCACGTTTAACAGGTTTTGTAGATACTTTAGTTTTTGTAGTTGTTGTTTTAACGGTAGTGTAGATCTTTAGATTCTCACCCACATAGACTCGAGAGTTACCTTTTTTATTCCAAGATCTGATCTGTGTTGTTGAAACTTTATATTTTAAAGCAATATCACCAAGAGTGTCACCTCTTTTCACTTTGTAGGTCAGAAGTTTTGTATTAGAATTTTTTGGCGGAACTGCAGGTGCTGTGTTCAATTTTGGAATACGAATTTGAATACGCTCACCAACATAAAGCCTATCACTAGATTTTTTGTTCCATTTTTTAAGGTCTGTCGCTTTAACGCCAAATTTTGCAGCAATTAAAAGCAAATGATCGCCCTTTTTCACAATATAATTGATAGTACGGTAAGAATCCTTTGGTGGCTCAACTACTTTTGTTGTTGCAGGCGCAGTTTTATTAGTTGTTGTGGATGTAGATGGAAGTCTATCCGTATAAACGGTAAGTTTTTCACCAACATAAAGCGTTGAGGATGTTTTATTATTCCACTTTCGAAGATCACTAATCGTTACATTATATCTTTTAGCAATCATGTCAAGATGCTGCCCGCGAGCAACATTATGAACAATCTTAGTACCACTTGGAGCAGCTGTTTCGTTTGTCTTACTGGAGCTGGCATTAGTTGCCTGAGCAGGTGTAACAGCTCTATTACCAACAATCAAACGCTCGCCAACATAAATCTGACTAGAATTCTTTTTGTTCAATTGTCTTAAGGCTGGAACTGTTGTTCTATACTTTAAAGCAACATCACTGAGAGTGTCGCCCTTTTTGACTTTGTAGACAATAGGTGTATAAGTAATAGTTTTTTCAGTAGATGTTTTAATTTCTTCAATTTGAGAAACTTTTTTCTCAACAGGGATTTTTAGTACTTGACCTGCAACAGTATGATTTTCAGAAATATTATTCAAGACAATAATATACTGCGTTTTGGTATTAAATTTTTTAGCAATACTATCGTATGTGTCGCCTTGCTTAACAGTATAATTTTCGATGAGATCCGGAATAAATAATTGCTGACCAATACGTAAATTATCTCCATAAAAATCGTTGATTTTACGGAGTGTGGACATAGATACTTTGAATTTATTAGAAATATCCCATAAAGAATCGCCCTTTTGAACCTTGTACATTGCTGCATTAAGACTCGAAAGGGGGATAATGAAGGTTATTGCTAACACGAAATATTTCATAAGGAAATCCTTTTTACTTTTATGATCATCATAATGATCGGCACTTGATCCGCAAAACAAAACCCTTTTTTGTTTGCAATTATTTTTTTTTTAAGCTATAATAGTTAAAAATATAGATATTAAGGATTTGGGCGTGAAGAAAAATTTTTTAATGCAGACCAACATCTTGACAAGCTTTGCAACGGATGCTTATAAAGCAGCCCATTTCATTCAATTACCACCAAAAGCTGAGAAAGCACATTTTTACATTGCCCCTCGTAAAGCTCTTCGTGAAGATCAGCAAGATTTTGTTATTTTTGGCATACGCTATTTTATTGAGCGGTATCTTTTGGAGCCTATCACTCATACAGATATAGAAGAATGTGAAAAAATTTGGGATCATTTTAACATTGGGGATACTCGATATCCTTTCCCTAAAGCAGGTTTCCAAAAAATCGTGGATCATTATAAAGGGCTTTTACCTATTACTATTGTAGGGGTCAAAGAAGGTCAGATCCTCAATCAATATAACACACCTGTCTTTATTATTAGTGTAACAGATCCTGATCTTGTTTGGTTACCAGGTTTTATCGAGACAGCTCTTCAAAGGGGGATTTGGTATCCGTCTACCGTTGCTACAATATCTTACACGGTCAAAAAACGTCTTCATCATGCTTATGTAAAAAGTGTTGATGAATCTAATTATTTTCTTATCAACACAACACTTCATGATTTTGGTGCGCGTGGTGCTTCTTCGGGCGAAAGTGCTGCCTTAGGCGGCTTAGCGAATTTGCTGAATTTTAGAGGTACAGATACGATGGAAGCTGTCCTTTTAGGGCATCATCTCTACAAGACCCCTATTAGTGAGTTAGCTTGTTCAATTATCGCATCGGAGCATAGTACAGTTACTAGCTGGGGTGCAGATCATCATGGAGAGAGAGCCTCTCTTGAGCACCTTATCAATGTCATTAAAGAACATAACTATAAGATATTTTCATTTGTCTCTGATTCTTACAACTTCTACAATATGGTTGATCATATTTGGGGTGATCCAATGGTTATCAAAACTATCCTTGATGCGGATATCACACCAGTGGTACGTCCCGATTCAGGTGACCCAAATGAAGTCGTATTATACGCTTTGGAGTCCTTGTCAAAAACTTGGGGATATACCTTAAATTCAAAAGGATTCAAAGTCCTCAATAAGATCCGTATTATCCAAGGTGATGGTATGAGTATTGATAAAATACAATCTCTCATTGATACTATTATTGATAATGGCTATTCGATCGAGAACGTGTCTTTTGGGATGGGCGGAGCTCTTCTTCAAAAACTTGACCGAGATAGTATGAGTTGGTCAATGAAAATGTATAAAATTAAAATTGATGGAGAGTGGCGTGATGTTCGTAAAACACCTACCACTCAAAGTAGTAAAGAGTCGTTTAACCCACAAAATATTGTAGATGATAGTGAGTGGGTAACTCATTACAAGTGGGATGAAAACATGGCCTCACCGCTTATCTTTACAGAGGAATTTAATAAAATTCGTGAGCGGATCATTTTTGATCAATAAAATTGATTATTTAGACAAAATATCTTGGAGTGACTTCCAAGATATTTTTTGTATAATGTCTTGGAAAATAGCGTCTCTTTCTTGATTTGAAATTTTTTTAGGAAATTCAATACTCAATAAAATCCCAGGCACTAAAGAAGTGTCTGCTGGATCAATATTAGCAAAAGAATAAACAAAATATGCAATGCTGTCCTGTGGATACCATAGTACTGGATTCTTAGCTATAGAAATCAAAGTGTATTTTGCACCTTCTGGAATATGGAATTGGGACTCATGAATATAGGTTTTGTAGTACCTAACAGCCTCAAATGAATAATCAAAAGTGATCGTTAAGGCTTTATTTTGATGCATGATAGGATAAGATAATTTGAAAGAGAAGTAAGGCTTCTTGCTTTTTAAATCAAGAGCATATGTGACATTTGTAGTTCTAGCCTTATTAAGATAAGGAGCTGTAGATTGCGTAGTAGAAATAATATTACTAAAAGATAACAGGATACCATCAACACTATCATTAATAGCTCTGACATACTTTTTACTTTGATAAGCCTCGGAGGCTTTTTTGAAATCAGCAAAAACTGGTACCTGTAAAAAAATCAATAAAAATATAAACAGTCTCATTTGAACCTCTAAAAATTATTGTTTTTTTGCAAATTCAGTGTAGGCAGCCATAACTTCCTTCGGGTCACCCATCATCTTTACTTCACCTAAGTGTAACCAAAGCACTTGATCACAATAACGGTCAAGTACCCCCTGATCATGTGAAATCATCACAACGGTCTTATCTGACTTAATCATCTCTTCAATTCGATCTTGACTTTTTTGTCGAAAATGGGCATCCCCAACACTAAAAACTTCATCAAGAAGTAAAAGTTCAGGTTGAACACACGCTGCAACAGAAAATGTCAAACGAGATTTCATACCACTTGAGTAAGTATACATAGGATAATCAATAGAATGTCCCAATTCGGAAAAAGCAATGATCTCTTCAGCCAATCCATTATCTAAAGCATTTTTAGAAATACCTAACAACAAAGCATTTAAATACATATTCATTCGTCCAGAAAGATTGTCCATAAATCCCGCCCCAAGTGTAAGTAATTGAACAGTGTTAGCATTTATTTTTAACTCACCACTATCAGGTGCATAGGTCTCAGCGAGGACACGCATGAGAGTTGATTTTCCAGAGCCATTTGTACCAATAATACCAAGATTCTTTCCTTTTTCTAAAGAAAATGAGACATTTTTTAGAGCTTCTACGCTATATTTACTAGATTTACCACCAGTTTTGGTAAATAATTTTTTAAGATTGAAACTAGATCTGATCTCATAAGTGAGGGAAATATTTTTTACATCTATCATCAATTCGTGAGACATTATGATTATCCTTTGATTTAGAGTTATTTTTGAAGAATATGATCTACTGCGATCATGCCCATTACGGCAGCTTGATTTAGTCCGCTACCATAGCCAGAGCTATCTCCAGCTACGTAAAGGCCTTTGAGGCTTGTCTGCATATGTTCATCAATTTTAAGTCGAACACTTCTAAATTTGATTTCAGGGAAGTATAAGAGCAAATCCGCTGAAGAAAATCCTGGAGTGATTTTTCCATGAACTTCGATAAATTCAATAATATTATCAAGAATTCTTTTCGGACATGCTAGAGAGATATCGCCAGCAACATAATTTGTTGTAGTTGGGACGATATTTAATTGGGAGAGACGTTCATCTGTGGAACGACGTTTTGCCATCAAATCACCATAAGATTGACAGAGCACTTTTCCGCCTGTAAGCATAGCAGACATTTTAGCGATCGATTTTGCATATTCAAAAGGCTCATTAAATGGCTCTGTGAAGGTTTGTGTACAAAGTAGTGCCAAGTTTGTATTAGTAGATTTTTTATTTTTATAAGCATGACCGTTCGCAAGTACTGTACCATCGTCATGATCTTCCACAGCAATAAATCCGCTGGGATTGCTACAAAAAGTACGCATCTTATCATTATAACTTTTTGTGTAATAAATCATTTTAGCTTCGTAAAAGTTTTCGTTAATGGTTTTCATGACAATATCTGGGATTTCAGCACGAACACCAACATCAACACTTCCTTGTAAAAACTCAATACCGTGCTGACGAGCGATATCCTGCATATAACTAGCACCACTCCGTCCCACCGCGACCAAAACATTAGAGGCGTAGACCTTGTATTCTTGATCATTTTTTGTATAGACAACACCTTGGATTGCATTATTTTCAACGATCAGATCCTTCCACTCCGCATCTGTTTCAAAAACAGCTCCTTTATCTTGAAGTGCTTTAATTAATAAGGTGTAGAGTTCTCTTGCTCCGTCTGTCCCAAGGTGCATTGTCTGTGTATCGACCAGTTGAACGTGATTCTCAATACAAGCTCTTTTAATAGCTGATACCTCAGGATTATCTGCTCCACCAATGGCTTCAGCAGAGCAGCCAAGATCTTGATAAATTTTGACGATATCTTGAATTTTTTGATTGACAATAGCAGAACCAACAATAGTATAGACATCACCGCCAACACGATGATCTAAGTTAAATTTACAGTCAGAGAAAGCTCCTGCACCGCCTACTCCATAAACGATAGGAGATAAGGCCGAGCGATTTTTTGAAGAGACAGCCTCAAGACGCTGCTGCCACATAAGACCTTTATCCAATAAAAGAACTTTTAAGTTAGGGTTTTTATGCAAGGCTTCGTAAGCGCCCATAATTGCTGATTGACCTGCACCAACAAAAATAATATCATACTGAGACATAAATATTCCTCAAAATTATTTAGAGATTCTGTTGTAAACTTGATCAAAACGGTAGAGTAAACTTATACCAAAATATATTCCCACAAGAGATACCCCAAACAATACTGCTAAAGCCGTTAAATTAGGGGCTCTGCCATAAGTAATGACATTTCTAAAAGCTGCAGTGAGGATTGCTAAAGGGTTTAACTTGAATAGTAATAGATATTCTTCAGGTATACGAGAGACGTCATAGAAAATGGGCGTAGAAAACATACCTAAAGTCAAGAGATGTGGCAGAATATTTTGAAAATCGCTCATAAACGCATTGATATGAGCTACAATAATAGAACAAAAATAAGTGAAAACAACTAAAACAATTGACAGGAGAGGAAGGTAAAGAAGATAAATCGTGAAAGGCACTTGAGTGATGACCATTAAGACACTTAGGATTCCTATAGAAATCAAAAAAGGTTTAAGAGCTGAAATAACTAAACCCAGTGGAAAAACAAACTTTGGAATATAAGTATCTCGACAGATATGTTGTTTTGATGTGATGGAAGTAGCAGCTTGAACAACAGTCATTGAGAAATATCTCCAAACGAGCATCGCTGAGAAAAAGAAGACAGGAAAATTAGGATCACGTTGAGCAAAAACCATTCGAACGAGAATGACATAAATTCCCATATTCAAAAGAGGATCTAAAAGCCACCATAGATAACCTAAAGTAGTATTAGAGAGCCTATCTGTTTCCAGAGCTCTGATATAGTAAAGGAGATAGTTTTTATATTTTTTAAACTCAAAAATAAATCGTTCAAAAGTACCCATAAATTTAACGTTCATTATTACCTCGTTAGATCGTGAAAATTTTTGTTACATTAAAAGTAATTATATGTTATTTTTATGAAAATTGCAATATTAAAATCAAAATTAAGTACTTTGTGAAATCATTTTAAGACAAGATGAGTTTGATCTCTTCTTCGATTATTTTGAGCTGTGGTAGCCTAGATTTAGGGGATGAAATAATCTTCTCAGAAAGTTCGTTAAAAGTATCGTAAGTTATTAAAAAAGTCCAGTCTGATGCTTGCATCAGAAAGATATCCAAGATTTGACTGAGATCGATCTTGTCAAATAAAGCCTCTGTGGTGGCATTTTGTGTAAGAATAACTCCCCAAAGGTCCTTTGTTTTATTGTTGATCCAGGAATCAAAGGTATTGTTAAGTCCCCACGTCGATAAGCGAGGAGTGAATTGCTTAAGCTCAAGAGAACGCTTTGAAATACCTAAGGAGAAATTTAAATTAGCGTCCTTAGTGTGATGAAAAAAAAGTTCTAAGAATAGAAGCCCCTCTTTCCACCAGTGCCCAAATAACTCAAGATCAAAAAACGCGGAAATAACCCTATCCTCTTGGTCGTTAAATCGATCTTGGAGATAATTAAGATAGCTTTGAGCGTCTATCTGAGCTTGTTTTTGCGACTCATCGAAGTGGTATATTTCTTTGATATTTGAGGATCTATCAGTGACAGACCGAATCGAAAATCCAGCCTTTAGATAAGATGAATTTAGTAGTATTTTTTGAACTTCTTCTGACTCAGAGCTATAATCTGCAAAAAAGTCTTGGTAAGGAGCTTGACCAGGATACCCTGACTCTGGATCCCAAATCTGATCTGTAGCATCTTTATCTCTAATAAAATAATCTACATTCTCATTTCTGAGAACAGTGTCTCCAGAGTTATTGGTACAATCTTGGATAGCAGATGGATCTGCAAAGGAATAGTCAAGACCATGTAAGTTTAAGATCTTTGACAATTCAGGGTACACAGCACATTCCGGAGCCCAAAAACCTTTTACTTCTCCAAAATAAAATTCCGAAACTTGTTTTCCTAGTGCTACTTGACGATTGATGAGTTCTGGAAAATCTTTGATGGTTGGCAGTAGAGGGTGTGTTAAAGCACTGGTAATAATATTTATAACACCATTATCTGCAAGATCTTGAAACCCTTTAATAATGGAATCCGAAAATTTAAACTCCTGTAGTGTTTTTTCGAGACGATCCAACTCCTCTAACCTTGCTTTATTTTTAGAAAATTCACCGAGATCGACACTCAGTATACGTTTACGTGTATTAATATATTTTTCAAGATTCTGTGTAAATTTCTTTGATCCTAATTGTAAAAGCAGAATTGGGGAGATATTAATTGTTATGTTGATATGAGATGTTTTTTCACTTACTCTTTTCATCATATTAATGAAAGGAATGTAGCAATTTAATGCAGCTTCGTAAAGCCAGAACTCAGCTTCTGTCTCAAGAACAAAGGGTAGATGTGCATGTAAAACTAAATGGAACTTGTTATTATTGTGTTTCATTTTAAAAACCTCTTGAGTATTTTTGAATAATCTGTTATAATTTTGTATATTAAAATAATTGTCTGAGCGTTATTTGAGCAAAATTTAGATACAGGGAGTGGACTCATGAACAATATTTCCGAAAAAGACTTTTTAGAGCTTCAAAGCTATATCTTACTTGATGTTAGAACGGACGAAGAGTTTTCTTTATCTCACCTGAAAAACGCTACACATATTCCTGTGGATGAATTACTCGAAATGAATAATTTTCCTTTTACTCAAGATCAAAAAATCATTTGCTATTGTCGTAGTGGTGTAAGATCGCAGAAAGCTGCTGAATTTCTCTTTAATAAGGGCTATGAAGCTTATAATCTAGGAGGAATGACTATTTTTTCAGATGAATTCCTCAAAAAGATGGAAACTAAATAAAGATACATAGTTTATGCTAAAATACCAAATTAATTTTCTTATAAAAGATATTTTTGGAGGCTTGTAATGAATATTAAAATAACAGAAAAAGACTTTTTTGATATGGATTTGAGTGATGTTTATATTATTGATGTGAGACATCCTTTTGAACAAGCCTCTGGATATTTAGGGATTGCTCATAATATTCCTTTTGCAGAAGTTATTCAGTTTCCTGAAATTCTGCCGAAAGATAAAATAATACTAACATACTGTAATTACGGAAATCGTGCTGGGCAAAGTGCTCAAGCCCTTAAAGAAAAAGGCTATAACGCTTACTGTCTTGGTGGGTATGCGCTGTTTTCCGAAAAACTAAAAAAAAGATGTGAGAAAAATAAATAACTCGCAAGGAGTACCTCATGAAGATTGCTCTTGGGACTGATCATGGTGGATTTGACTTAAAAGAACAGGTAAAGAATTGGTTACTTGAACACGGTCATAGTGTCGAAGATTTTGGAACAAATGATGGCTTAAAAAGTGTTGACTATATAGATTACGTCTATCCTGCATCGGTAGCTGTTGCCGATAAAAAAGCTGACCGTGCCATTGTATTTTGTGGAACGGGTTTAGGTGCAAGTTATGTTGCTAATAAAGTGCATGGAATCAGAGCAGCCCTTTGTGATAATGAATTTTGTGCACGGCTTTCTCGCGAACACAACGATGCAAATGTCCTCGTTCTGGGCGGAAGAGTTTTAACAGCGGAAAGGGCTATGCCTATTGTGAAGTTATGGCTTGAGACAGAATTCGAGGGTGGTCGCCACCAAGCAAGAATTGATAAGATTCTTGAAATTGAAAAAACTGAAATGACAAAAAATATTTAAATGAGGAACGAAATGGAAAAAGAAATACAAAATATCTATTTTGAAGTAAAAATTCCAGAAACGTCTAGTGAAAAAGTATGGAATGATTTCATAGAGATCCAAAATTTCGTTGAAGTTTTTAAAGTAGATCCTGATAAACGATTGTTTGAAGAAAATTCTGGAAGAATCCAAGTCAAAACAGGAATATTCCAAAAATTCAACGCTGAATTTCAAGTATTAATGTTGAAGAAATATAAAAATCTATTAATTGATATCATTTCTGATGAGTGTGCTTCTAGTATTCTTATTACTATTGAAGAGGTTGATGGTACGGTTTTATTTCGTTTAGATCACCGTAGTTTTGTGGGTGATAAAAAGAAAGATCTTGAAAAAATATTTGAACTTCGCTGGAAAAAGGCCATAGAACTTCTGATTAAAAAAGATAGACGAGATAAAAGACTTAAGAGACGACAAGCTGTATAACAGCTTGTTTTTCTTTTTAAATATCAAAAGGCTTGAATTTTGCAATTTTTGGACGATTCTTATATAATAAGATAATAAAAAATATATCTACACTATTTCGAGGTATCCGTGAGAAAACTTTTAATATTTTTGATCTTCACTACTATCAATATTCACGCGCAAAGAGTCCAATTATCAAGTATTCCTGGTCAAGAAGGGGATATGAATGTTAACGATATGCTCAACCAAATCATGGCTCCCTACTATCAAGAATTGACAAATATCCAAAACAGAACCCGTGATAAAGAGCTCGAGTTACAGCTTTTACGTGATTTTCGTACTAATGTTGATGCCTTTGATCGTATCAATCGTTATATTTTTGGGTATGAGTCCTCATTCCGTTCCTTAACCAATGAAGTTTCAGATCCTGCTGCCTTACAAGTACAAGTAGATCGCACAGCTAAAAAGGGCGATTACAATCTCAAGATCAAGCAACTTGCAGAACTAGATGCGTTTTCATCACCTCAAGTATCTCTTGATAAAGTTTTGCCACCAGGTACTTTCACCGTTAAAGTCGATGACAAATCTATTCCTGTAGCGTTTGCTGGGGGAAATATTATCGGTCTTGCCGATGCTCTTCAAAAAACTATTTCTAATATTGTTGATGTTAAAATCGTTAATACATCAGAAAACACTCGTACAATTTCTTTGAGTACAAAAAAAACTGGCGAAAAACAAAAAATCATCTTTGAAGGGGATCTTGCTCCTCTTATTGCTGCTGAAATTATTTCTCGAGGAAAACGTGAAGAACAGGAGATTCTTTGGCCTTCTAAGAAAAAACAGTATACTCTTACAAATAACAGTTACGGCTTAGATATGAAAGAAAAGATCAAATCTAACGCAAGCTTGTCTTTTCAAGTAAAAATGAAAGATATGCCTCCAGATCTAGTGAGTAACAGTAATGAACAAGTTGCATTATCTAATCTTCAGCTTGAAAGGGTTGGTGCTTTTAATATTCAAGAAATTGGAATTCCTGGAGCAGCTCCTATCCTTGAAGACTTCAATAAAGAAAACACAAACACAAATGACACACTCAAACAATACATAACCTTAAAGTTTACCGATAATACAGAACAGCAGATCGCGATTAGTAATGCTACTTTCAATATTGATCTAAAAAAATATGCTGATAAATGCCTTCTTAACATCCAAGCTGTATCCAAAGATATGATTTCTGAGTTTTCATCTTTTCTTCTAGCGTCTAGCCCTGATGGGGATTTGAAGCCTTATAATGTGATTTCGGAAGCCAAAGATGCTGTTTTTGATCTTGATGGAGTTGAAGTACAAAGACCTGAAAATACTATCTCGGATCTGGTACTTGGGGTAACTTTGAACCTTCTTCAAGCTGAGTCTAATAAAATTGTCAAATTAAAAATCAAACCAGATATTGAACTTGTTAAAGATACCGTAACTCAATGGGTACTCACCTATAATGAATTAATGGAAGATCTTCATGCATTTTTGACTATTCCTGTTGAAAAAGTGGGGCGTTTAAAGCCGCTTCATAGACGAGAGGAAGAAGGCGATGATATGAAAGAAGGTTCTTTTTACGGTAATAGCAGCTTGATGTCGTTTAGAGATAGATTGCGTCGTGCTATCGGTGTACCTTATGGTGACGATCCTAACAAAATAAGTCTTCTCGACCAAATTGGAATTTACGTTCGCAGAGCTAACTCCACCTCTACCGATCCTGAAGCTGTCAAAAAGGGAACTTTAAGTCTTGATATGAATCAATTTGAATCGATCTTAAATGAAAGTTTTGATGATGTGTTTCATATTTTCGTGAGAGATACCGATGAAGATCGTGTAGGAGATATTGGGGTAACAATTACCATGCGTGAAATCGGAAACATGATGATAGGAAATACAGGGTATATTGTCCGAACAGAGCAAGATAGTCGCCGAGTGATGCAAGATTTTAATGGTCAGGTCTCAAAGAAAAAGGATGATATTGAGCGTATCGAAAGAAGAGAAAGACGTGCCCTACTCCAAATGAACCAAGCCGTTGCTGCAAGTAAAGCTCAAAACGAATCTCTCAGACAACGTTTTAATAACTAATTATAAATTTGTATTGTAAATTAAGGAAGGACATGATGGATTATCGCAGACTAGGTAGATCAGGTTTACAGATTAGTACCTTAAGTTTAGGAAGTTGGCTTACATTTGCTAATACCATAGAGAAAGAAAATAGTATCGCTATTATAGATAAAGCCTATGAACTTGGGATTAACTTCTTTGATTGTGCAAATGTCTATTCTATGGGTGAATCAGAAAAGTTGCTTGGTGAGGTATTAAATAGATATCCTAGAGAAAATGTTGTTGTATCGACAAAAGCGTTTTGGCCGATGAATGATACACCTAATGGAAAAGGACTTTCTCGAAAACACCTTAAAGATCAATTTAATGCATCCTTACAAAGACTGAAGATGGATTATGTGGATATTTTTTACTGTCATCGTTTTGATTCTGAATGTGATTTATATGAAACGCTTCGTACTATTGATGATTTTATTCGTCAAGGAAAAGCCTTGTATATTGGCGTAAGTGAATGGAGTGCTGCTCAGATTGTTGAAGCTCTTGGAACTCAGGACAAGTATCTTTTAGATAGAATTATTACGAATCAGCCTGTATACAACCTTTTGAATAGGAAGATTGAAAAGGATATTCTCCCTACATGTATCAAGAATGGGATTGGGGTAACACCGTTTTCACCTCTTGCTCAAGGATTTCTTTCAGGGAAATACCGAAAAGGGAAAGAAATCCCAAAGGATTCTCGAGCAGCTAATGGCAAAATCAATGAATTTATGCAATCCTACTTAACACCTGAGAATTTTGATCGTATTGAAAAATTTATTAATGTTGCTAATAGAAAAGAATGTTCTCCTTCTCAATTAGCCTTATCATGGTTACTGCACAAGCCAGGAATTACGTCTGTATTGATTGGAGCGTCAAGTGTGGCACAAGTAGAAGAAAATGTAAAAGCTATTGAGGTTTCACTCACAAAAGAAGATTTAACAGAGCTTGAAAATATTTTCTCTGAATCATTGACAAAATAAAGTTATTAGTATATAATATGTATATAAAGAAATAAGGAGTCGCTAAGGACTCCTTATTTTCATAATATAAGGATATTATATGACAGATGCTGAAATCATAAATCTTGTTAATGAAAGCGTTGCTTCGTTAAAATTTGTCTCCTTAGAGGTTCAGATTGGACGATCTAAGAATAAAAATACGTTGAAAGTAGTTCTCCTCAATCCTGAAAAAGAAATAACTTCTGATGATTGTACTTTTGTGGCGGATATTTTATCACGCCGTTTGGATGTGGAAGATCCTTTTGACAAGGCCTATGACCTGGTTGTTGAGTCTCCTGGAATTGACAGAGCGATTAAATCAACTAGTGAGTACCAATATTTTATTGGTAAGGAATTTGTTGTTTTCCCTACTCCTGAGATTGTTACAAAAGAAGGCTTCTTCATTGGGGAGTTACTTAAAGTTGATGGTGATCAATTGACTTTCAAGCATGAAAATAAAGAGATTGTTATTACATTTGATCAGATTAATAAGTCAAAATTACATTGTGATTTTGCAAAAATTTTGAAAGAGAAAAAATAAAATAAAGAATATTTGATTTGGAGGAAGATATGGCCTTTCCTGATTTAGTTGTTGCTTTTGCGAAAGATCATGGAATTACAGAGGAGCGTGCTGACGGCGTATTGAAAGAAGCATTCACCACATTGTACAAAAGAGAACATGGTAAAGAATACGATAACATTGAAATTGAAATTGGAAAAACTGGGATTAATTTGTGGCAAGTAAAAACAATTAATGATTTCGAAGAGATCGAAGATTTTGTTCTTGAAATTACTCCTGAAGAAGCTGCTGAGTACACCAAAAATACAGCAATGGGCGAAAAAGTTCGTATTCCTATTCCTGTAGAAAAATTTGGTCGTCAAGCTGCCCAAATCATGAAACAATTACTCAAACAAAAAGTTACTGACATCCAAAAAGATCAGATTTTTAGTGAATATGCGGATAAAAAGGGGACTTTGTTTAATGCTCGTGTTAAGTCCAGAACAGACTCAAAGAATGGTGGTTACTATATTTCACTTGAACCAAAAGGAACTGAGGCGTTTCTCCCTTACTCCGAATCTTTACCTGATGAAACATTAGCACCAAACGATAACATCAAAGTTTATCTCAAAGAAGTCTTACAGATCACGAAAAAAGGTGAAAGTCAATTAATTTTCACACGTATCAATCCTGCGATTGTTCAAGAATTATTAAAGTTAAATATTCCTGAGATTGCTGACGGTACCTTTGTTATCAAAGGTGTTTCCCGTAAACCAGGTGAAGTTACAAAAATCATTTTACACTCTCTTGTGGATGGACTTGACCCTATCAGCGTAACTGTTGGTAAGGCTGGATCTCGTATCAAGCCTATCCGTCAAGAACTTGGCAGTGAGCGTATAGAGATCATTCGTTATAATGATGATATTCGTGAACTTATCGTAAATGCAATCCGTGCCAGTCGCGTACTGAAAAATCGTATTGCAGAAGTTTTCAATGTTGATCTGAATTATGAAAAGCATGAAGCATCTATCGTTGTTGCAGATGAATTCTTGGCCCCATTAATTGGTAAACAAGGTTCTCATCAGCGTATGCTTGAAGAGATTTTAGGATGGAAGATTCGTTTCTGCTCCTACTCTGACTTTGAAGAAATTTTACACGAAAAACAAAAAGAAGTTGATAGTATGCTCGGAATTTCTGACGTACAAGACTTCGAAATCATTGAAGATGAAATTATTTCTCTTGATATGCTCCCATTCACAAAAGAACAGATCGAGATTTTAGAAGATGCTGGATTTAAAAGCGTTACTGAAATTATCGAACTTACTGTGGAAGACTTGACTAAAGAAACAGGTCTCAGTCTCAACGAGGCTCTTGAGATTTGGAAAATTATTGAGGACAATATTGAAATTGAAGAAGATGAAGAATAAAAAAATACATACTTATAATAGAGAATGTCGAAGGAGAGTGTATGCTTAATGAAGATGCACAAAAAAAAGGGCCAAAAAAAATAAAACTCAAAGTAAAAAGTGCTCCCGTTGCAGAACCAATAAAAAGTTCTAGTGACGAAAAAGAACCTCAAGCAGCTCCTGCAAAGGATTTGAACTCCACACCTGTCGAAAATAGAGCTCCTCAGTCAGGAAATAGACCTGATGCGTCTCATTCTTCCCAACAATCAAGACCTCCTCGACAATTTAACAACAGCGAAAGATCCGATGGTTATCAAAACCGCGAGGGTGGTTACCAAAATCGTAATAACAACGGCGAAAGAACCGGTGGTTATCAAAACCGCGAGGGTGGTTACCAAAATCGTAATAACAACGGCGAAAGATCCGGTGGTTATCAAAACCGCGAG
>JBOFDS010000009.1:0-99709 GCA_051647245.1 Brevinema sp. | reverse complement strand
AATCGTCTGAATGGAAGTATTGAAAATATCTATGTTTGGAAGGATCAAGCGGCACGTTTGTCAACGAAGGCGATTGAAGAAGCGTATGTCAAAATGCCTCTCAGTCGCGAAGAAATCGGACAGCTTGAGCAAGGATTTTACGTCCTCAAACAAAATGATATTGACTTTGCGCAACAACATAAAAATTTGTTCTGGGAGAGGATTTTGCCCGACAGCTCGGAAAGAAATACCACCCTCCAAGCCCGTACGAAAGCAGGCTATACCAATGCTATTTCAACTCTTAGAGCTGGGAAGAAGATCTTCATCGCGTATAGCAGTGCAATAAAAAAAGTAAATTCGACCTATGCTGATTTTTTTAAGAAGATCAATCGTTTAGCTGAAGTTACTCATACTACGGTACCACCTGAATTTATAAAGATGGCTCCCATCAAGATTTTGGAAGAAATGGAGTTGGCAAAAGGAGAAATAAAAGTACTATCTGGATTGGATTTAAGCGAGATTGATCGTTTTGATAATTATCCAGCAAGTATTCAAAAATATTTCGCGGAGAGTTTGAAAAAAATATTTCCACTAAAAGAAAATCTTACTCAGCAAACAAATAAGCTTGAAAAAGAGATAAAGCAGACGATCAAGGAGGAGCCCCAAATTTTTTCCAAAGAATACCTAGATGTGCCAATTTCTGAAGCTATGGATAAAGGATTTTATAGTCTTAGGGAAGAAGACAAAAAAATCATGAGAACAACTAATGATAGGGTAGGAGCAATAGTCTTACAGAGAATCTACAAGCACATTGGCTCAAGTGATACTAATACCACAAAACAAGCCCGCAAAGCCTGTGCCTATCCCACTGACTCTCTTTACTCTGATGAACTATCTAAAGGTAGGGTCTTTGTCGTGACGGAGAGCGCTTTGGGTGGGGTGGGATGGAAGTATAATGATTCTCCAAATAATGTTGTTAAAGTGATCCCAAGAATAGATATTAATTATATTAATAAGATAAAAATTATGATTTATTATGCAAATTTCTTGGGTGGAAACATTAGTTATTTTACAATTACTAGTACTTTTAGAACTCCTGAACAACAAGCTGATATCATGATCAATGAATATTTTTCTAAAAATAAACGAGGATTATATGGATATTCTGAAAAAAAATATTATAATACTGTAGAAGATAAGGAATTAGGTAGTGAAGAAATAAGAAAGGAGTTTGCTCGTAATGAATTAATTGAAAATATTAATTCTCAAAAAAGTAATCTACCTTCAGGAAAAGGTTTTCCTCATACAAATCCAAATTATACTGTAATTGATATTGATCCAAATTCTATTCATAGCCCAAGTCATCAATATTTACTCTCAAGCTTGGATAAATTTAAAGGTAACTATATTTATAACTATCTTGATCAACGTAGCGGTGACAATGCTTTTCATATAGTTTTTCAGTAAGTATAACTGGGTGTATCCCAGTATTTAAAAGGCCGAATAAAGTTATCATTACTTGGATTATAAAAAGAAGCGTAAATAAAATAATTTTGTAATACTATTTTTATGGATTGTTTTGGTAGTATATATTTAAAAAATAATTTTCGTAATTCTATGTTATCTGGATTTTCTAATTGCTTTAAAAACGATATTCCTAATTCTGGATATTTAGTGCTGAATGGATAAAGCAAGGTAGCAATTATTGGTGCATTGTTATAATCATTACCATATCTATAAGATGGAGTTCCTGAGAGTACATGGTATCCAAAAGATTTAATTTTTGAATTAGATAATAACTCAATTACTGTTTCTGGAGTATGGCAAGGTACGGGATATTTAATAGCTATAGATATACCTTCTAAAAATTGATCCTCAAATTCTTCAGTATTGGTAAGGTCTAAAATTTGAAGATTACTAAAAAATGTCAATAATCCATACTCTAAAAATGGAAAACAATTAATTTGAACACTATCTAATATAACTTGAGTAGAATTCAAAAAGACAATTCCATAGACATTTGTGTATGCAATTATACTATCTTTATTTTGAAAAGATACTATATTTGTTTTTCCATCTTTGATAAATATCTTATCTTGAACTTTCAAAAATGGTTTTAATTCATTAGTTGTAAAAAAACGATCTAATACGGTATAGTCGCCGTTTTCGAGACCAGCGATGATGGAGGCGCGTTCTTCTGGTGTGATTAGTTCAGGTTTATCAGCCACTTCACTAGTCTTAGCCGAAGTTTTTTTCTCGCTACAAGCTCCTGTTAATAAAATGATCATTAATAATAATGCTCTCATAATATACTCCTGAATACACGATGTGTGAAGTGCTCAATTTGACAGAAAGTGAAAAACGCTACCTATCAAAATAATCCCATAAGTATATCTTACTATGGGGTTATTTTTTTGTCAACCAATTTCATTGGATCTTAAAAGTTACCTCCCTAATATCTCGATTTAAATCCCTGTTCTTTGAAATATTTTCCCTGATACCTTGATAAATCCATCATTATAAGCTATAATAAGAGTATAAATAACTGTGTACATAAAAATGAGATTCGACACTTAGAGATTTTATCTCTAATCTTGGTTTTGACTAGACTTATTTGTTCTTTGGTGTTGGATGTTGAATAACATTCTCTCCGAGGCTCAGTTGGGCTATTTCAAAACCACCGTAGAAATAGGGTGGTTTTTTGTTTAGAAGAAATGAGTGTAATGATCTAGTGATTTAAATTTGACAATACTTCGAAAACAAGTTATACTATTTTCAGATGTAGCAATCTAAACAACGTTATCCTGCAATTATTTGCGGAATAATTCGACCACCATAGCGATATGGTGGTTTTTTTGATTAAATACTTCTTAAGTCTTGACAGTAAGAAAACCTAAGTGTATACTTTTAATTATTGATTATTTTAGGAGTACCAGAAGTGAAAGCAGTTGAAAATTCATTTGCAGCGATTACAAGCCAAGAAAAAGTATTAAGAATTCCCTTTTTTCAACGACGATATGTATGGGGTGAAGATCAATGGGAGAAGTTCTGGGATGATCTATGGGATTCCTTTGAAAACAACGACAGCCACTTCCTTGGCTCAATCATCCTAAAACAAGTGGCGAGCGAAACAGGATCGGAGAGGCTTATTATTGATGGACAACAACGATTGACCACTTTTAGTATATTACTGAAATCGATCATGGATACATTGGATCCTGAGGATTTGCCAGATCTTTTGAAGCCTTCCTTGTATTCTAAATCTTCTAAAAGCAGAACAGTCAAGATTGAGCATTCTCGACATGATAGAGACGCCTTTATCAAGGTTATGATGCATAAAGATACAGAATTAGCTATCGATCGATCTGATAGGGTGATTTCTTGTTATCATTATTTTTTGAATAAGATCACATCGATGAATGTGAGTGAAAATAATGAGCAGATATTGAGTTTTCTTGAAAAGATATTGAGTGATAAAATTTGGGTTCATATAACCGTTGATGCTGATGAGGACGAACAACGTATTTTTGATAGTATTAATACTTCTGGTGTTGTGCTTTCCGAGATGGACGTTGTGAAAAACTTTTTGTTCAAATTTCTTGATGATGACAAAATGGAAAAAGCTACGGAGTTTTATAACGAACACTGGAAGCCTATTTTTGATGATAATGATGAAGATGTAAAATTTTGGGATCAAAAAGTTACCCTTGGACGTGTGGAACGCTCAAGATCTGATGTATTGTTACATAATATTGCGGTGATCGAAGGGATCTATAATCCAAAAGAAAAAGGTCAACGCTTGGACAGAATAGGTAACTTATACAAATCCAAGATCAATCAATATAAATCAAACCCACATCAACAAGATGAAGAACGAAAACAACTTATAAAAAAGATCGTTGATTATGCAAAAATTTTCAGAGATCTTCCTTTCCCAACACAAAACTCAGAATATTCTATCCGCTCACTCCCAATAGAGAGAACTTTACAGATATTTGATGCTTTGGATATTTCTACATTTAATGCTATTCCTCTTTGTTTGGAGTACAGAAAGCAGAAGGATGAAATAAGCCAACAAGATTGTGATGATTGTTTTGAAATGATTGAGCAGTATGTGATGCGTCGTGCTATCGTTGGACTCTCCACAAAACAATACAATCTTATCGCTGCTGAGTTGTCTCAAGTAATTAAAAATTCTGAAGATATTAGTACAGATATGAAGAATTTTCTTTCAACAAGAGAAGGGAAATCTGAATATTTACCTAAATTGGAAGATATTAAACTTCTCTCATTTAGTAATTTTAATGCGAGAACAGCACGTATTATATTGTTTTGGTTAGAGATCAATCGCCAGCGTTCTTTGAGTGATAAATCTGAACATATCCCCTTGAGCTACCATTCTTATCAATTAGAGCATCTCATGCCAAAAAAATGGCAGGAAAACTGGTCAGAAATACCTTATCTTTCCGAAGAAAGTCGAAACGACCATATCAATATGATAGGGAATTTTACACTCTTAAAGCCAAAATTAAATGTTCAAATTAGTAATGGAAACTGGTTCGATAAAGTCAATGGTAAAATCATCTGTAAAAAACACGAACCTGGTATCAAAGAATGTAGTAAACTATCTATTTCTCAAGAAGTCGTCTCATATGAAGTTTGGGATGAAGATAAAATATCAAAACGTACAGAAGTTTTGAAGAAAGAGATTGTTGATATTTGGTGTAGATAATAGCTAGCTAAAAATATTATTTTAAATAAGAAAAACGCCTATTTTATGGGTGTTTTTCTTGGATGGATCGTAAATATAAACTATGGTATTTGTTGCTGTTTTAATAGTTTTGGTGTATAATGATCTTATTTAGATTCAATAAAGGAGTTCTAATGCCTTGTATTAAAGTAGAGCAAGTAACAAATATTGCGATAACTATGCCTCAATCTTCTATCATTGGGACGCCAATATATCATTACCATATCGTCAAGGTTCCTCTGAAAATTTGGAATGATCTTCCTCCAAAACTCCAGCAATTATACACATCAAAGGTGTTATCTTTGTTAAATGTTACTTATAAAGTTTCATCGGTCTTACTATTTGTTACACCAAATAATAATCGTTTTGACGTGATCAAAACTCGTGTAGCATTGAGTGATAATGAGAAATCCCTTATTGATGACGTTAACTCCTACGAAGAGCAAGTCTTGATTGATGTATTTACAAAATATTGTGCGAAGAATTACAACAAAATTCAATGGAGCCTAAAAAACGTCTGTATTTAATTGAATACAGGGAGCTCCTTTAGTGCTGTGATATATAAAAACTCCTTGTTGGATACAACAAGGAGTTTTTTGACATCATAAGTGATCACATGGAAGAGAGAGCCCCCAATTCTGAACAAAACTTGCCTTGGGTGGTCATTTTCTCCAAAATAAGCGAGTATGGTTATATTTTGAAATATAGTATATATAAAAAAAAAGTACCACTCGAGAGTAGTACTTTTGTAATTCACCCAATAATGGGTATCGGAGGAGACGGGACTTGAACCCGCGGCTTTCGGCGTGACAGGCCGATACTCTAACCAAACTGAGTTACACCTCCGTGTATATAATACACTTATTTGTAAATCTTGACGGGAGAGGGACTTGAACCCCCGACCAAAAGATTATGATTCTTCTGCTCTACCGACTGAGCTATCCCGCCTTAATAAATCAAGGGGAATGGTTCAGCCCCTCAGTATTTGCGGAGGGAAGAATTGAACTTCCGACCTCCGGGTTATGAGCCCGACGAGCTACCACTGCTCTACTCCGCGTCGTTTGTTTCGTCAACTTTCGTTCGACTGTAAGATAGTATAACATATTTATAACTCAAAATCAAGCTTTTTCGTAAAAAAATATTATTTTTTATTTTTATTTGTGACGACGCTTGTAAGCACGGAAATCCCTACGTATCTTTTCCATCATTGCTTCGCCAGATAGAGGTAGTTGTTGCATATTCGCTAGATTACTTCCAACAAAACGAAAATAATCAGCTCCTTCTTTAATATCTCCCATCTTGAGGTAGCGACCTTGGATCTTAGAAAGGAAGGAAGCCCCAAGCTTCAACCCAAACTCTTTGTCCTTTGCTTCACATATTTCTTTACAAATATAATTCATGAAATTTAGTAATTGAATTCTAGTATTTTCTCTGTCGGCAATGGTATTTGCGTGAATGAATTCATCCAATAGAGTCTTGTACTCATAGTTTTGTTGGCTGATAAAGAGTGATGTCGCCATGTGTTTAAGTGCCACAGAATTCTTTTGTGTTTCTTTGATAGCTTTTCTCATGCGAAAAAATAGTAAGAAAAGAGCCATCGAAAATAATAAGGCAACACTCGATAGGATGATATAACCACTATGCTCAAGCTTGCTCGGGAAAAATTCGACTTTTTTCATTTCTTGGATGAAGGAACTTTGCTTAAGATTTGTGGTGATTTCAGGGGAGGAGTTGCTTTGTTCTGTCGGCCAAGCATTGCTTGTATTGGAATCTGCTGAGGCAAGAATAATATTGTTTGACATAATTGTTCCTAAATTTTATAAAATAATTTCTTTCAAAATTTTATTATCTCTGTCCTTGATGAAACTCAGCAGAATCACTGCAATTGCCCCAAAAAATACGAAATAATCAATCATAAAGCCTTTTTTATTATAGACAGTTTGGAAGCCAGAAGGCATAACAGGTACATCTGCTACGTAAATCCCTTCTGTATAAGGTTTTAGCGGAGCAATATCCATACGCCCCACAGGGTCAACGACGGCACTCATACCTGTATTAACGGAACGAGCAATAGAACGACGAAGAGAAATCGCGGTCTGAGTAGTGTTTGCGAGGTGTTGCCAAAGAGGAATCTCTGAGCCAATCTTCCAGCGGTATGCCCAACCGTCGTTTGTCGCATTAACAAAATACTGAGCACCTTTATCCACAAAAAGACGGCCAAGCATCGCATATAAATCCTCAAAACAAATAAGCATCGCAAATTTGATCTTATCAAGTGTCTCAAAAATAGTTACTTCTTCACCAGGACTTGCCCAAGCAGCACCAAGAGATCCAAGTAAATTGTCTAACCATCTCCAATTCTTTGAGCCGGGAACCCACTCCCCAAAAGGCACAATGTGAATCTTACGGTAGGTATTTGTCATCATGGTGTCGTTAGAGTAGTGAACAAGAGTCGCAGCGTTGTAGGTGCGATCCTTCTCCGTGTCTACATCAAAATGAGTTAGCATCATCGGAATACCAAGCTTTTTAGGTTGCTCAACAATCTGTTTTAGGTATTGGTTTTTAGGACTATCTACACCGTAAAAGTTGAGATTGTGCCAGAGATATGTTGAAATCATAATCTCCGTCTGTAGAATCAAATCAGGCTTGAGCTCAGCAGCTTTTTCAGCCATATTGAGGTACTTCTCCGTGAGCTCTTTTTCATTATGCGACCAAGATTGATGCCCAGGTCTGTTTGCCTGTAAAAGTGCAACCTGATGATGAATCACCTTATTGTCAACAATGTCAGCCCATCTGGAGTACGCAGCAATACCATAAGCAAGGTTACAAAAGAAAATAAAGGTGATAATATATAAAGGAAGGTAACGCTTAAGGATGGCTTTTTGAAGAGAGAGCTTTTCATCGTAACAAAGGGTCAAAATCTCCGCAATACCTGCATTCACAAGAAGAATAATCAAGGTAACACCCACAGCTCCAAAAATATCCGCCGATTGAAGAAAAACAAGTTGTTTCCAAAGGGCATCAGCTGGAAGATTCCAACGGAATCCCAAAAATCCCATAGAACGTAAAACTTCCATTGCCGTGAAAAATAAAGGAAAGAAAAGCATTTTATAACGAGGAAAAACCTCAGCACAGTAACGACTCATCATCAAAACAAAAGCAAAATACATCCCAAACATAGGAAAAACAAAAATAATACTGAGTTCGTGAAAGGCAATCAACCAAAATTGAGTACAAAACGCAAACAAAAACCCAAATATAAAACCATAAGTCGCCAACTCTCGAAGAGATAAGCGATGTAAAATAAAAATCAACGGCGCGTAACTAAACCAAATAAATGGCATGTTAAACATCGCAAAAGAAAGCGTTGTCAATATAAGCCATGAAATAAAAGAAGTCAAAATTAAGTGTTTTTGAAGGAATGCGAGGATATTTTTCATTAGGATACTCTGTTTTTATAATATTGTTTCGAGTTTAGTTTGATCTTTTTAATCGCAAAGGGTAGGGTGATAAGTTTGTCAAATTGCTCTGTAGAAATGCTTGTGTAAGGGATCGGTAAAATATGGTATACAGAACCCATCACAATCAAACCATGCTTTCTACTCAAAATCGTCAAATCACGGTAAGGAAAAGTCCTCGTGCCATCACAAGTACTCCACACTAATCCCGTTGGTGTAAATTCAAAAGTCATTTCTTTATGAAAAAGTTTGGTGTTTTGGTAAATTTTTTTGGAACGCGTGGAAATAAGTATCGGAATCATCGAACCATAACTGATCCCTAAAACCCACCAAAAGCCTAAAATTTTTATGTTCTCAAAATTTCTTGTCCAAATAGTCAAACCCGTTACGAAAATTATCATCATCCATAAAGCTGATAACACACCAATATAAGTGCCCTGCGCAAGGATATATTCCTTCATTAGGGTAATGTAATCTTTTTCTGTTAATATAGTCTTTAAACGAAGCATAAACACCTCTCACATATTAGTATACACCGATTCAGAAATTTTTGTCAATCACAAAAATCACTATCTAAATCTCCTCATAATTCGGAGCTGCTATTCCCCTAGGAATGAAAACACTCTCTTGACAAGACCGTTTTAGCTTGTTATAATAGGAGTAATATATACAGAGAGGTGCTTATGCAGTTAGTAGGTGTTCTTGTTATTATTCTTGGATTTATGTTCAAGCTTGATGCAATAGCTGTGATTATCACGGCAGGTGTAGCAACTGGGATTGCTGCCAATATGGATGTGATGGAAATTTTATCAACTCTAGGACAATCATTTGTCGACACAAGATATATGTCTCTCTTTTTAGTTACATTGCCTGTGATTGGTATCTTAGAAAGAAACGGCCTTCGCAACACCTCTATGAAATTGATCCAAAAAATCAAAGGCGCAAAAGCGGACGGTATCTTATTTTTATATATGGTTACGAGAGTTTTGAGTAGTATTTTTGGTGTGAGAATCAGCGGACACGTGCAATTCATCCGTCCTATTGTATATCCAATGGTTGAAAGTGCAGCACTCACAGAAGTGTCTGAATTAACAGAAAAACAAAAAGACGATCTCAAAGCAACTGCCTGTGCTGTAGATAATTACGCGAATTTCTATGGTCAAAATGGTTTTGTCGCCAATGCAGGTGTCTTACTTATTGTGGGTACATTGAGTGAGCTTGGGATTAAAGTCCAAAACTTCCAAATTTCACAAATGTCTCTAATCATGGCTGGAGTAGCAGTATTACTGGTCTTCTTGACAAATAAACTCCTTATGAAAAAAATATTAGGACGTCGATAATGTTTCAACAAATATCATTAGAAATTATTTACGCTATCTCAGGATTTATCGCTGTGATGGCTGGTTTATACACATTTAAAGATAAAAATCACCGTTCTAAAATTGGCACAGCTTTGTTTTGGATTATTTTTGGTTTGATTTTTATTTTTGGAAAACATATCCCGTCTTACATCACCGGAATTTTGATCATTATGATGGGACTTTTATCCGTTTTCAAAAAAGTTCAACTAGTTAATTTGGATGATTCTTCTGACGAATTCAAAGAAGCTCAAAGTGTCAAAATTGGAGCAAAAATTTGGATCCCAGCATTAAGTATTGGTGTGATTGCAATGCTCCTTTCTCCAATTCCTGCTCTCGGTGGGCTGGTAAGTATTGGGCTTGCGGCTCTTTTATCTTTTGGAATTGCCTTACTGTTAATCAAAGAATCTCCTGTCAAAGGCTACACATATGATGCCCCAAGACTACTCCACAACATGGGTGCTGCGATCATTCTTCCTCAATTACTTGGGGCTTTGGGTTCTATCTTCTCCAAAGCAGATGTCGGAGTTGTGATTTCGAATTTCATGGGAAATCTCATTCCTATCGGAGATCCTTTATCAGGTGTGATCCTCTATTGTGTTTCTATGGCGTTATTTACGATGATTATGGGAAATAGTTTTGCGGCTTTTGCTGTGATTACGGTTGGTATTGGATATCCCTTTTTGATTAATATAGGTGCAGATCCTATTGTCGTCGGAGCACTAGGGTTGACCGCTGGCTCAACAGGAACCTTGATGACACCAATGGCTGCGAACTTCAATATCGTACCTGCATCTATCATGGAAATTAAAGATAAAAACGCTATCATCAAAACACAGCTTCCTATCGCTTTGTTATTTTTATGTCTGCACATTATATTGATGTACCTACTCGCGTTTTAGAAGGAGCTTTGTATGAAAGTATTAGTTACAGGATTTGATCCTTTTGGTGGAGAATCCATCAATCCAGCTTGGGAAGCACTCAAAAAATTACCTGAAAAGATCGATAATATCTCTGTCGTTACCGCTCAATTGCCAACTGTTTTCAATGACTCTCAAACAGTCCTCTTAAACGCTATCCAAGAACATCAACCAAATATCGTTCTTTGTGTTGGTCAAGCAGGTGGTCGCTTTGAGTTTTGTGTTGAACGTATTGCTGTAAACTTTGATGATGCACGCATTCCTGATAACAAAGGTAACCAACCTCTCGATCGCAAAATCTACGACGATGGCGAAAATGCATACTTCACGTCTCTTCCCGTTAAAAAGATCGTTCAAGCCGTCAGAAATCAAGGGATCCCAGCATCAGTTTCTTACACCGCAGGGACTTTTGTCTGTAACCATGTTTTTTACACCCTCCTCTATCAGATTAGCAAAAAAAATATCTCCGTTGAGGCAGGGGGATTCATCCACGTTCCTTATCTCCCAAGTCAGGTCATCGAAAAGCAAAATCAAGCCTACATGTCCGCAGATATGATCGTCGAAGCCCTTTTAACTTCAGTCCGCGCTATTGCAACAGGAATGGATGATATTTCTACTGTTGCTGGAAAAATCAGCTAATTCCACAGCAAATTTAATTTGTCATAAATCTCAAAAACCACCCTATTTTAGGGTGGTTTTTTAAGGTCAATAAATTAATAATATTAGATTCTATCAATAATTTGATCTTTAGGTAGACGAGATTTAGGAAGATCTTTATTAAAGTCTGCAGGATTGTGATAACCTACAGAAACAACAACAGTAGAAGTAAATCCTTTCTCAACAAGACCAAATTCTTTATCAATAGCGCTAAAGTCAATTCCTTCCATAGCTAAGGTGTCAAAACCTAATGCAGTCGCACCCATTAAAAAGTGACCTACATTAAGATAGACTTGCTTTTCTGCCCAAGTTTTTGCATCTTTGAAGTCGTTACGATGTGCACCAACAAAGAATGACATAACTTGATGTAGCTGCTCTTTGAATTGTGGATTAGAGAATCGACCATCTTTATCTTCTTGATCAACAAGAGTTTGTATATATTCATCAGAAAGATCTGTTTTTGTCGCAAAAACAACAACAGCACTAGCTTCAAGAATTTTTGGTGTATTCACAGCAAAGGCTTCAGTTCCTTTTGCAATACGATTTTTACCCTCATCGGTAGTCGCTACAATAAAATGCCAAGGCTGAATGTTGACAGAAGAAGGGGACATTTGTAACAATTCTTCTAATTGAAGAATTTGCTCCTCGCTTAGTTTTTTATTGGTATCGAATGACTTAGTAGCATATCGTTTATGTAATAATTCTGAAATATTCATCATATTCTCCTTTTATAATTATTAATAATATTACAGCAAATTCAATGCCAAGTAAGAAATAAATTACTAAATCTCCCCCCTTCATTTCTCTTTCTAATCCACCGCCAAATCTACCATACATCCTCAACCATGAAGAGAGTTTCAGTCCCACCAAATCAAGTAAAACCAACACTCTCTATCTCTAACGACCTTCTAAAGCGTGTGAAGGGATCTTTTCACGAGTAATTCTTGATATTGAGTTTTAAGTCTGTTCTCAAGGTCTTCATTCACAAAGCCCAAAAGCTTCTCTTCAGCAAGGAGCTTGATCATCGTCTCTTTCACTTTTTCTAATTGACTATCAATCTGTCGAATCTCTTGATCTTTAGCATCCTCTGGTGTTGGTGGCTCTGTTTCTGCTTCTTTTTCAACGATTTCTCCATTGACGATTTCTTCATTGTCTTTTAAGAAGTCAAGACCAAGTTCAATTTGCTCAATACGAGTTTTTATAGACCCCTCATCGTTTACGGCTCTAATATTGAGTCCTTTGTAGGCATCTGTTTGATCAAAAATCTTATAGCTTAAACCTGTGAGGAATTCTGATTTAGCATTGTTCACACTATAAATATTTGTGATGATGTCTTTTTCATTATAAATTAATACAATCATTAAGCTACCCTCTTCCAGACTTTTGCATTGTTTTGTGGCTTGTATTCTTTCCAGTATCCGATTAGAAAACCACTAGGAGCCCCATATGTTGATGAAAGTGATGACACATATCTAAATGAAGATTCCGTTACTTGCTCTAAACTCCTAGTGTCATTTACTGGAGTTGAAAGAACATATAGCAAATCGACTCTATTGTAAAGTAACCCATTAAATAAGGGGACTTGCAAAAATTTCTCTGGATAAGTATAAGTTGTGTTGGCTAACAAGTTTTGGGGAATCTCAATTTCCATTCTACCGTCTGCCCATTTAGTAACTACAGATCCGTCATTTGCAGTGTAAATTTTAGGACTCATGGAAATGTTTATATCTTGTAACTCCCATACTCCACCGAAAAGCATGGCAGGGGTTTCTCCTTGGACAAAGCCGAGATAGATTTCTTCGCCTTCGCTATTTGTGATGAATTTTGGGTATTGTGTGTAGATAGATTGAATAGGGTAAGCAATGTTAATAATTTTTTCCGCAAAATTCAAATAATTCGGCAAGAAGTTGATTTTCTGTTTAACAGAAAGAATCTCCGTCGCCGTGATCTCAATATCTGCCAGAAAAAGAATCTCTGCGTCCAGCTCTTCACCCAGCACAAACTCCACACTTGGGGTGAGTTTGGTGTTGATGATGGTGCCTGTTACGTCTTGGATGGGGTCGGACTCAATAACACAAAATTGAACCCCAAGCTTTAAGAGAGAATGTTTTGAAATATTGATCTCGTTGAGAGGGATGATCTTGTCTTCATGAAGAAGTAATTTCCTACCTCTGTCGTCAAATCCCATCCCTTTTGAGATGATGATTTGATCCGCTGTATGAGAAACTTCAAAGCCATACAGAACCCCCTTCCCAAAGACAGAATTAATCGTCTGACACTGTGTGTGATCTGTGTATTCCTGCATTTGATTGAGGTGTTCTGGGGATACGGATTGTCCTTTATAAAATTGTTGTTGGGAGAGATTATGCCACATGTTCGCCTCCTAGCTGAATGTTATTGATCCGAAACTGCACGTGAGCAGGTCGGTATAGCCTAATGATCTCGTCAAGATAGATTTCTTCATCGTCTGTAAGATCGTGGATATCAACCACAAAATAAAAACGCTGCTGGCTGCTATTGATGATCGTTGTAATTCCAAGCTCCTCAGTAGGATCTCCGAGAATGAAATTTTCTTGATAGAGCTCACGAATCGTGAATGATTTGTTTGGGATGACGGTACTGATGATGTCGGTGATTCCTTGCAATGTAGAGCTGTATTTGAGAAATTTAAACGCATAACGGATACGAGCTTGATAGGCGTGTAGGGATTCGTTTTTGATCCTTTTTATGCCACGATCTCTAGCGATTTGATCAAAAAAAGGGGAGCCATTGATCGGTGAGGCATTACGGATAATGTTTTTTATCAAGCTCCAAATGTCCGCAAAGCTTGCAAAAATCGATTGACAAATATGCTCAAAGTTCTTTGAAGTGATCGCAAGCTTCGGTTTTGTGATTTTGAGGAAGTCCCACATCTAAGCCTCCTGCATGCTGATCTTTAAGGTGCCAAGTCGAGCAATCTGAAAGTCCAAGATCTCTGAGCTTTGTTTTTGGAGAAGGTTGCTCTTCGAGGAAGGTAGGTCAAAACTGCGAATAGAGACGGATTTGATCCCCTCTACTTCAAAAATCTTCGCATTAAGAGCCGACGTTTCAAACTTCTTCCCAATCTCAATTTCCTGAAAGAAAGCGATGATTTTTTCTTGAATATCAATATCGTTGATGAGCGTGGATTTGTCGTGAGTAACGCTGATATCAAGATTTATACTTATGATTTCTGGTGCTTTGACAAGAATATCTGAGCCTATGGGTTTGTTCTTAACAATGTTTTTGCTCACTTCATCAATAATGTGATCCGACGGGAGCTCATTATTTTCCCCCAAAATCAAAATATCAAGCGTCCCCACACCACGAAATAGATCCAAAATCTTTACCTTAGAAACACCAATGATTTCTTTTGCCCAGCTAATATAAGCGTCCGCATTGGCACCATTTACCGACTTCCACATGAAGAGCGAACGCGATCTGAGCGAGGCATCTGTCTCTATATCCCTCCCAAATTCCACGATCCATCCAGAGTTGTTATTCACACGATCTACTCCAGAAATAGGAGTAACCATGTGGGTGATGGTATTCTCAAAAACATTGTAAGCAGTGCCTGTATCTTCAGCAATAATAAGGATTTCGACGCTATTTTCTCCTTTTAGAAAAATCGTCTCTGCAAGACTTTTAAAACGAAAACTTTCTCCCTTGCTGTTTGTTGAGGTGGAAAATATCTTGTCCGCAGGAATGGTTAAATTATTCTCAGCTTTGTCTCTGTATAGGGTTAAATAACCGATACACGTAGACGGTAGATGCCTGCTCAATCCAAGCTGCTCAGCATGCTGATCCAAATAAAAATGACTAGAGCTGTGGATGAATAATTGAGGGAGGAGATTTTTGATTTCTTCATAGATACGACTCAAAAATAACGCCACCACCTCAATGAATAATCTCAACACACCACCTGTTTTGAAATTAGTGATGTGAGGGATTTTTTGTTTGATCTCTGTTGTCAATTCAGACAAAACTTGATCAGTATTTTTGAAATTTAGCATTTATCCTCCTATGTTCAAAACAATATTTTGAGATTCCTCTTCCCCTAAAAAAGTAAATTCAATCTCAATCCTCAATTCAGAAAGAGACTCGTTTAAGGTTACTTCGATAGAATTAGGGTCAATATGCTCATCTTGTTGTAGGGATGTGATGATAGATATTTCCAATTCATCGTTGAGAGGGTTTTGGATAAAATTCATAATCTCCGAACCAAAATTCTTATCATAAAAAAGACTCTGTATGGGGGTGAGAAGTCTTTCACGTATCAGTTGGAGTTTGCTTTCTTTGCCTTCCACTAGATCAAAATCACCAAATTCATTGATGACGATTTCGTTTTGAGCATCGATTTTGATGTCTGTCATGGTGCCTCCTAGGACATGAGCATGTTGATCTTATTTTTGATAGTGATGCTGTTGATCGATGGAGTAACGGTAGAAGGCCCACCGTTCGGACATACCACATTAGGGAGATCATCCACCATATCTTCTAAGATACTTTTGAGAGTGGTGAGATTGTTTGCAAGGGAAATCTTATCCGAAAGATTAAGCTCTTGATCCTTTGATTTGATAAGGATAGATCCGTCATTGATCTCCAAAGAAGTCTCCCCAATCTTGATCAAGAGAGTGTTTTCAGGATGAATTTCTTCATGAGTGCTCCCCATAACACTGCTCACGATAGGGAAGTTTTTATCCCCACCTAAAAAGCTCACGAGCACGGTAGCACCAGTCGACGGTGTCATCCATATCCCGCCTTTCATCGTGCCCCAGAATTTTGGGAGGGGGACTCGCGTGAGCATAGTAGATGTCTCTTCGCCTTCGTAATTGAGTTCCTTACAATCTATGTAGTATTTGTCCTTATCCGTGTAGATTTTTGTGATCTTAGCAAGGACTGGGAAGGCTTTTTGATTGATACGTTGTCGGATGAGATTTTCAATTTGTGTAAGCATACTAACCCCCTAATTCCAAAAGACTTAAGCTCTGTTGTCGGTTTGTGCTTGTGATGCCTGTGATCAAAAATTTCTTCTTCTCAAACACAATCTCGTCGCCAACTTGAGCATCAACAATAGGAAAACAATCCATGCTCGTCCCCCGAAATTCATGCACAATCAACTGATCAAAAGTCTTCCTCTTCTCCAAAATAGGACTCTCACGTACAACAATCTCATCATCATAGATAGAATAATAAATATTCATCCCTAAAAGATCCTCAAGATTCTGAATAATACGCGTAAACGAATCCAACTTCTTCCCTTCAAGGATGAATTGAGGGAACTCTTTGTTCAAGCTTTCAACTCTGATATTCCCAAGAGATTTCATAATGTCTTTGAGGGGGCTGTCTTGAAATGTTTCGTGGTAATCTTCATCTGGGATGATGTTTTGGATAGCGGTAATCGTGTACGTATTGCCTGATTGTGAACTTGATCCAATAACACCACTAAAAATTTTTGTCTTACCGTTTTCGTTTGTGAGAAAAATTTGACAAGGAAGCCCCGTAGCAAGCTTATCACCAGAAATAGAAAGCCTCGACCTTAGCTGAATAGAGGCAATCTTTCTGTTCTCATTAAGACTGTGAGATAGGCTGAACGACAAATCCTCTCTGAAAATCTCCTTCCCAATACAGATACTAGTTATCAATGTTCGTACGATCAAGGGAGCCTCCTTTTTCATCCATCGCTACAAAAACCAAAGAAACACGTATCGTGCTTTGATCGGCATCTTCGTAGGATGTCATGCTCTCAAGAATAACTCTCGTAACGCCTCTCTTGTTAAAATGAGGGTGAATGACTTCAAAAATCACTACCTCTGTGGGGGAGTCGGGATTGAGTTTTTGTTTTGAGAAGATCTCTTCAAGCTTTTTGAGCTGACGGAAGACGGATTGCTTCCTGTCAAATAATAGCACCTCATAAAATGGAAGAAGAAGTAAATCCACACTAATTCGTTTTTGCTTGTAAGCGTGGATGGTGTAGCTTTTGTTTTCGCTCGATGTGTCCAACTCTCCACTGATAGAAATCGACTGCACCACGCCAGGTAATTCATCGTAAAAAGTCTTGGATTTGAGCTTGATAGGGACGTCGCGTAAAGGATATAAAATCATTATTTCCTCGCTTTTTTGATGTCATTTTCATCAAAATTATAAGTCTTTCTCATGTATTCTTCCGAAAACTCAAAGCCCATGTTCTTGATCTTTTCATCTCGAGCAATACGACTAGACTCCATCTCTCGCTCAGGACACCAAATAAACTGCACAGGCTCCCATTCATTCACAAGACAAAGGTGCCTCACGAGTCTATTCATCACTTCAGAAACGAGATTTTTGTCGTCATCTGTGATGTCTTTTCTCACAAGAGAAATACTATCTTCGTTGCCGAGTTTGCCTGGGGTAGAATCCAAAGCAGAAGAATGCCCTAAGATGAGTTTGTTGATTTGTTGGACGCAGACCTCATGGAAGGCTTTGAAAAGATCTCCAGACGAAGACTTCTCCGTTTTGAGCAAGGAAAAATCATCGCTCCCCTCAATCACCATCCCCCCACTAGAACGAAAATCCAAAATAGCTTGAAGAAGTTCTTGACGTTTCTGAGGGCTGGAAACTTCGGTTTTGGCAATGATGGAATCGTCTCCGAAACGATCAATGTAATTCGCCCAAAGCTCCATCCCCCCACGAAGCCATGTCGCTGACCAAAAAACTCGAGCTAATTGACTTTCTCCATAGGGATTCACATAAGAAGTACGGTATTGCACAAGCTCCCCTTCTTTCGTCAGGGAGCCAACTTTTTCATGCTCAAAGGGCTGTGTCGTGTCCACATAATCAGTGAGTTGAGCATTAATCATGAGTTCTTGTTGATCATTGAAACGAAACCAATCCGCAGGCAAAGACCGAATACGCTCAAAAAACCAAGTGTCGTTTTCCTTGACAAGAGGATGTTCCAGCACACTAAATCCATACCAAATACTCTCCATAATACTACGAAAAATAAGCGTGGGCTTGATGTGGCGGAGATTTTCGGTGATGAGCTTTACCACCTGACTGTCCTCTCCAACAATCTGCCAATCATCCCCAATCACCGCCGCCTCACGTGCAATGATGGCAGCTTCGATCTCGGGGATATAGGTCATATCGCGGAGCGCTTTTTGAGGATGGACGCCGTTTCTGTGGAAGAATTCCTCCGTTGGGTTGGGGATGTCCCCCCAAACTTGAAGGATCTTACGCGTCTTGAGGTTCATAATTCCTCCTAAATTAAAAAATTTTTTGAAATGATGACTTCTTTCTGATGGGAATCTGTGTGATGAGTTCTGAGGAGGGCTGAGAGACTCTTTTCTCCAAAGAAATCAATAAATCTATCGCACCAGAAAGAGCATCGGGGATGTCATCGTGGACTTTCTTTTCAGGAAAGTAAAGAAGCTGCTCGGTGAGGAGTTGACCTTCTTTTGCCTGAAGAAGCAGAGGATCGATGACGAGTTTTTGTGGCTCAAACCAGCTCAAGAGCTTATGAATACGGTATTCTTTTTTGAGGTATTGCTTCGTGGGTTTGATAGGGAGACTTAGTTGATACTTGTCAAACAAATAGCGCTCCATATCCTTCACGAAATACTTTTGAAAACCATTACTCTCAATGCCAATAGAGACAAGATGAGACTGAAAACGTTTGTAGGATTGATAGATCGCTTCAAAAAACTCTTGATCGGAGCCTTTCTTTGCGATAATATCGATAATAGCAATCCCTTCCGAGGAACCTTGAATAAAGACACAAGCCTTGTAGTCGCCGTTTTTGACGCCATCAATACTTGGATCAATAAAGCCAACAATCGTCTTCTCGATAACATGACCTGTCCTCAGGTGGGATTCATGGAATATATGAGTTTCAGAGTTTGTGGGGGTGTTTTGGTATTCTGCATTAAAGACAGATAGACCAAGTAATTCTCTTTGATTAAGGAGGAAGGGTGTTTTGAATCGAGCTTCCCATAGAGATTTCTCTTGAGACCCGACCCAAGAGAGAGCCTTAAAAGTTTTCTTATCCCAAAACTTCTCATCACTAGCGATGAGCTTCGCGAAAGCACTGTTTGCTCTGAGGATCGTGCCTATTGCGATGAGCTTTCCTTGAGGTTTTAGCGATGGAATAAGCGCACGATGGATCACGTCCAAAGTCTTCGTAACGCTGTCGAGACTGATAGCTTCTTCGTCCTTCTCAATATCGTCAATAATGATAAGGTCTGGTCGATGTTCTCTATTCCGAAAACCACGATTAGCCTGCTTCCGTCCTCGAGCTAGAACGCGCGTCTTCCCAATAAGAAAGTCTCCTTTCGCGCCCTTGTGCTTCATGAGGCTGCCAAAATCACGTTTGATGAGGGGATTGTCTTGAAATTCCATACGGATAAAATTACTCAGGTCGTCGGCAAGATCATCCGTTGCAGAAATAATCACAATAAAAAAGAATTTCTTGAAGATAATGCACCAAATCACATAGGCAAAGCTCACAAGAGTAGATTTGGCAAAACCTCTAGGAGCAGCGATAGCAATGAATTTTTGAGAGTGAGTGATGAGATCAATAATCTCACGTTGAAAGGGCGCAAAGCGTTGCTCAGCGTAGTGAGGGAGATAAGTCTTGAAGAAAAAGAAGAAATCTTTTTCCGCTCGTTTTTTGAGATGTTGTTGATGGGAGGGGGTGATGAGTGGTGTGTCGAATAACTGGAGGAGGCGTCTTGTTTCGTGTTGGAGTTTTTTATGCGTCATAGCTTTCTAAGCTCCCTTTCTCTAAAAAATCTTTGCAGATCTTTTTGAGTTTTGGGAGGTCTTTAGGGTGCTGATCTCTCACAAATAAAATAAAACGCTCCATGACACGAAGTTGCTCCTCGATAAGGTTTAGGCGGGATTCATACTTCTTTCTAAGGGAAACAAGTTTGTCTAAGGTTTTGAGCTCTTTTTCTAACTTTTCCTCAGAATCAATCCCAGCAATCAATCCTTCTATTTGTTTGTCCAGCCAAGAGATGATGTTAGTTTTTTTCATAGAAGCCCCTTTAACGAAGGAGTTTAAATTTGAAGGCGAAATCAATCAAAATCACCGACAACGCAATCATTCCTAAGGCTTGATACACGAAGCGGGTGTTCTTCCTGATACGGATCTCGTGATCTTCAATAATATCCGTGATCTTTGTAAATTTTTCGTGTTGGATTTCTTTGGAATATTCAATAAATTTCTCCAAAGAAACACTAAGCCTCGAAATAGACTCTGCAAGGGTTTGGACGTCTTTTTCTATCTTGTAACGCCAATTATTGTCCATCGCGACCCTCCTTATAAGAAGTCTCAAGCTCAATCTCCTTGATCTTAGGCACAGAATGTGTCGCAGAGAAGATGTGGTAATGAATCTCCAGCACGATCTCCACACTAAAAAGATCAAGCTCCCCCGTAGAATGCCTGTAATCAATCGTCTTAGGAGTAAGAGAGACAAGAGTCCTATCTATCTCCAAATATCTAGGCACCACACTCAAAAACTTCGTTACAAAATCCGTCGTTGCCTCGTAACTCGTATCTGTCAAGGTCAAGGTAATAGGCTGAGTAATGAAGAATTTTTGTTGGAATTTTTGATTGTTGAGGTATTGAGGGTTGTGGAAGTCATTCACTGAGGATCCTTGTCCTGGCACAATACAAAGGTAGGGCGTTGCAAAATATTCTTTATCATTGAGAGGATGCAAAAAGATACTCCCTTCCTCAAAATTAAACGTCTTCACAATAAGCTGGGATAGTTGTTTTTGGATAAGATAAATCATGCTAGGCTCCGTGATAAGGACTTGGTGGGAAGGAAAATAGGATGTGTTTTTTGACTTCTAAAGCGTCTTTTTCGTTCAAAATGTTGAGTTTGCCTGAAGCAATAAGGTCGAGTTTTTTGAGTGCGGAATTACGATTCGCAAGGATGATATTATCAGCAGAAGTCTCGGCGAGACCTTTTCGGGAAAGGAGCTGGTAGAGAGAAAGTTTCACACAGATGTCGCGGAGGACGGCAGGGACTTCTTTCAAAGGGAGGCTGCATACCTTGCCGATGAAGAGGGACACTTCGTCGCTTGCTCGAGAAATAGCACTCTCGATACGCTGATTGATGATGATTTCGTCGTCTTTAGGGTCGTCCTTTGCCCAGGAAACAATAGCTGAAGATTTACACGCCTCAAAAAGATGGTGTTTTTCACAATATTTCATAGAAACTCCCGTAAATAAAGATAATAGCAAGTGGGCGAACCCACCTGCTACTATGATAAAATAATTATTTGTGGGAAACGTTCTTCGTGGAGGCTTTGGTTAAAAGATCTTTGAAGAGGAATCCTGCTTGATAATTGGACACAGCCCATGCTAATTTTTCGTCAATAGCAGTGATGTCGCTGGTAGTCTTCTCATCAAAATATTCACGCATAGATTGGTAGCCGAGAGGCGCTCTCACCGTAATTCCAAAACTTGGCTCGTCAAGAGTAAATAAGGTTTTAGGAACGTAAGCAAGCACCGCATTCTCACCCCAAGCGTATTGAAGATTTGTGCCGTTATGGATCATGTTGTCAGCGATGATTACTTGTTCTACACCGATAATCTCAGCAAATGCTTCAGGTGTTAAACCAGCTTTGAGGGTTGTGTTTGGAAGCATTTGAAGGAGATCTTTTTTGAGGCGTAATACTTTCCAAACTGGCTCAGAGATGACCATAGTATTTGGTGTGAAGCCGATTTTGGACTTGATGAGGTCTTTTGCTTTGAAGATTTCTTCGACAGGATTGGATGTGTTTTCATTCCAAAATTGACCTGTTACAGGAGCAGAAACATGATCTCCATAAGCAGGAGCATCGAGGATGAGCGCGATCTGTTTTGCTTCGATAGAATTCATGAGCTTGTTATAGGCATGGAGCAAACGCTCTTCTCTAAGAAGAAGGGAGGATTGCATGAGGTTGTTAGATCCTTCGGTTTCGCCACGATCAACAGATGCTTCAATAGTATAACGAGTAGTCGCAAGCTCAACGAAATTCTCCAACTTAGAAGAAGGGCGCTTAGACTCGGCACCATATTCCCTCGCGAAATCCTCAATAGCAAGGCTGTTCTCATCAAAGATCGCCACACGGTAGCTCTCACGAGCGATGTCGGCTTCATACATTGGGAGGAGGTGGCTTGCTGGACGCTTTTGTTTAGGTGCGTCGAGCGCTACACGCTGAAGAATAGATGGGATGTGTTGGTGGTTTGTAGGAATGTGGATAGGCATTTAGTGCTCCTGATTCATCAAATTTTGTCTTGCTTTTGTGTAAGCAGATCTTCTGTCAAGACCTTCTTTACAGAGTTTTTCAACTTCATCAGCAAAAATCTCCGTCTCTTCAATAGAAAGTCCTCTTGCAAGGGAGGCCATTCCACGTGATGGAGCGTATTTTTTACCCTCAAAACGATGAGAAATACGTTCTACGTTTTGAGTAGGTGAAGTCTTGAGAACTTCATCATCGGAGTTGAAGAGGTCTTCAAGATGAGCTTTGATAGCGGTTTTGATTTCATCTTGAGAGAAGATAAATTCCAAGAATGATGTCATATCTTCAAGATCAAAATCTTGAGGAATTGCCATCGCTGGAGTCTCTTCGACAGGGGATGGGGTGGGAACTTTGAATTGTTCTAAAAATGCTTTGAAGTTAGCCATATTATAAACCTCTTGCAGCTTTTCCATTACGATGGATGTTGCCTAAAATAGTGAAATCTAACGATGTTACAAGGCTCTTTTCGTTTTGGGAGGCCTTATCGCTGATTTTGGTGAAACGAACGCCAGTGAGCGTCTCTGTAGTGGCAGAAATACTGCCGTCAACGGAATTGGAGAATAAAATATTGATCGTTACAAGGCGTGGATCAAGATTCAAAATCCCATCACCTGCGACGAGAGCAAGGGATTCAAATTCACTTTTGAGCATGCTGATAGATCCAGATGCTTTCCAGTTGCCTTTTCCGAAGCCGATAGGGGCTTTGCCCTTACCATAGATGACGTCGATGTCGGATTCTTCTGAATAGCTGATTTCTCGAGCTGAGAACACGACAGACGTGAGGGGAAGAAGGGAGATCGTAATGTCTCCCCAGTCAAAAAATTTCCCATTGACTAAAGCACTCATGAATTACCTCTTAGTATGTGATTTGGTATTTGAAGGAGAAGTTGAGCAAGATGGTTCTGATGATAGGAAGACCATAGAGCTCAATACCAATTGTTACGCCGTGATTGGCAACGTCTTGATTCTCAGGCGTGCTAAGATTAAAGTAATCAATCTCTTTAGGATTGTTTTCCGCCATGGTATTGAGAGAATTTCTAACGCCTGCAAGGAGGTTTTGCACACCCATTTCGTCACCAGGAGCTTGGATATAAGGAAGAGCTGCTTGACGCGCAAGACGGATCGCCTTAAATACGGTACGGACAACTTCCACAAAACGATAATCTGATGTATCACCGCCAAAGGTTCGTCCATTAGACCAAAAAAGATTGTTCAAGCCTGCATAGCTGCGGAGCGTGATAAACTTACTCTCGTCAAGAGCACGAGAATTGATATTAGACCAATTGTAAGGAAGCTCAAACTGGGTGATCGCGAAATGGTTGGTCGCACCGATACTTTGGTTCACCTTTGCTTTCGTGATATGCCCCGCACAAAGCCCTGATGCAGAACGAAACTCATCGCCGTATTTGGTCTTGACAGAGCCTGATTGACAAACCACAGACACAAAACGCGCATCCAATCCTGCGAATTCTTCTTTTTTCAAAGCAATAGCTTCTGCAAGGGACTTGGAATGGTCGAGATTTGTTTCTAAGAGGAAAAGACAAGGCTTATGATCCTCGAAGAGTTGCTCTGTGAGCGTGCCAAATAATTGAGCATCCTTCGCATTGATGTCTTGAGCAACATAGACAAATTCAGGAGTGTAAAGCTCAAGGCTTTGGATGATGGCATTCTCCAACTCCAAATAACTCGACTTAGGCGCTGTGGTAGAAAAAGACCATGTGTCGCCTTTTTGAAGGAGCACGTCCGTCTCAAAAACCACGCCCACACCTAGCTCGTCAATGGTTAAGATCCCATCTTCGATCTTGATTCCTTCTTGTTTGAGATAGAGATCACCTGTAACGGTCAGATTGATCTTAGCCGTTTCAAGAGTGCCTCCCTGCTCAATAACAAGTAGGATTTCCGATGATCCCAAAGGATCTCCAACGACGGTGATGTTGTTTGAGCCGATTTGGTCGACCTCAGAAACATGTCCTTCGATGTCGGAGTTAGATTTCATGACCACAAGACTACAATCAGCCATGGTCATCTGCATATCTTTAAGGCGACGAGGGAGTTCTCCCACACCTAAAAGAGCGGCAAGGTCACTGTTTTTACCGACAGTGATCGGCTTTTTCAGGTCGTAGGAACACGCGCCCACGACGACAGCTATAGGCCCTGTATTTGGCAGGAGCCCGCTGGTTCCGTCAGTGATTTGTTCGTTCACTGATGCCCACATAATTACCTCCTCACTCGTGATGAGTGTTATATTGATGTTATTTTGTTGAAATGATAGGTGTGATGAAAGGAGTTTCTTTTTGTATTTTGTTAATACCAAGAAGCTCTAGATCGAGATCTGATAAGTGTTGAAGAGACGATTTTTTGATAGATTCGCTCTGTGTGATGAGGTATTGCTTGCCGAGGGATTTGATTCGAGTGAGAAGTTCGTCCTGATCGTTTGGGAGGATCAACTCTGAACTCTTTCGAAATCCAAGCTTTGCATAAGGTAGGGTGAGGGATTGTTTTTTATCGAAGAGAGTGTTTTTGTGATTTTGAAGATAATTAAAGATATTAAATTCTATTTTTACCAATATTTCTGATAATGGATCTATTTTTTGGTGATATTTTTTCTTAAGGGAAAGGATTTCTTGATGAAGCTCCGATTCTAAAAGAGATCGTTGGTAAGATTTCTCTGCAAATTCTTGAGCATTGATTTCGAGATCCTTCAAATTATTAATAGCTTCTCGAGTGGATTTCTGGGTTTTGATAATCATTAAAGACTCCTGTTTTATTATTAATGTCAATTAATTGATAGCGAGAACTTCCTTCGACAGTACATTTTCTTAGCTCAAGCGTGATAGTGTTGTCAAAACAAGAAATAATATCCATCAACCCAGAATAAAGTGGAATATTGATCGTTAGCAGCTCTGTTGATGTTTGGAACTCTATAAAATATAGATAACATTTATTTTTACAAATAACAAACGAATTAACTATAATTCCTTGTATTGTAATAATTTCCATGAAATGTTCTAGCTTTTTCATAATACTTCCTTTTAATTAAAAACTATGTTATTATTATAGAGCTATAAAAAATAAATATTCTTGTAAAAAAGCTTGAAAAATCTATTAAAATGCTCTATAATATCTATGATATTGCCGATATATGTAATATAATTGTCTATTATTATAGATTAATAATGTTTTTGAGTCAATATAAATCTATAATTTATTTTTCATTTATGTTTTATTTGTTTATTTAGTATGAATTTAGGTGTTATAAATATTTTTTATATTTTTGACAGGTAATCGTAAAATAATGTAGAAGCAGAGGTATTTACTATGGGGATAAAAAAAATTCGAAAAGAAATGCGTATGACGCAAAAAGAATTTGCGGAGATGCTTGGTTTGACACAAGGCTATTTGTCTGAGCTTGAGACCGGTAAGAGCCCTATCACTCAAAATATCATTAACATGTTACGAGATCATAATTTAGACTTGATTTTGGATGCGGATCATAAGCAGATGAGTATTCCAATTGTTGATATTCAAGCTGCTGCTGGCACAGGTGTTACCAATGCTTCTGAACTTGTATCTGGCTCTCTTCCTTTAAGTGATAAGTTTTCTGCATATTTTGGAGATAATGTTGCCATCATTTCCGTTAGCGGTGATTCCATGGAACCAACAATATCTCATCAAGATTGGTTGCTCGTTCGTCGACAAGAAGAAATTTTATCCGAAGGGATCTTTGTGTTTTTGCAAGACAACGAATTACGCGTAAAACGTATCCAAAAGGAACTCTCTGGTAGAGTTCTAGTTATCAGCGATAACGAAAAATATCACACAGAAGTCTATACTAATGAAGACTTAGAACTACTCGAAACCAAAGTCATCGGACGTGTGGTGGGTATTATCCAAAAGACCTAGTTTTTGATGTCAATAATCTTCTAAGAGAGCTCTTATGAACAATAATTTTAAAGAAATCACGATGATAGGTGGTGTGCTAATAGCCTTAAATATAGGAGCTGGATTTGCCTCAGGACAGGAGTTGTTTCAGTTTTTTACAGCTTATGGTCTTTTGGGTTTTTTGGGTGGAGCACTGGCTTTTATTCTACTCCTTTTTGGTTGCGATGCTATTGTAACCGCAGGATGGGTAAACCGTGATGTACCAAATTCCTCAGTTTATCTCTACTTTTGCGGAAGATCGGTAGGAACTTTCTATAATTTCTTCATTCCTGTAGCTTTATTTGGTGGATTCCTGATAATGATGGCGGGTACAGGCAGTCTTTTTAGCGAATTTTTCTCTCTTCCTAATGAAATGGGACGCTTCCTTGTGGTTATTTTCACTATTGCCAGTTTTTTTGTAGATTTTCGTGCCATCACTAAGGTTATTAGTCGCTCTGGTCGTATCGTCGTAATAGTTCTTAGTCTTATGTCAATTGTTATGATCTTCAAGCATGCCGGAAATCTTTTTGACAATCATAAAACACTTTCTCTCATCAACGTAATTCGTAGTGGAGACAGTTTTTACGGAGCTGGAATTCTTTATGCTTCCTTTATTGTACTAGGATCTGCGCAATTCCTATTCGAAATGGGAAAAGGACTCCCCTCCCCAAATAATATTTTCAAAGGTATCATTTTTGGTGTGAGTTTATTGATTGGTTCGGCAATGCTTCTTCACCTTGCGATGCTCTTTCACCTTCACGAAATTTACGAACTCAAGATCATCACTTTATATTTTGCCAAAAACATTTCTATTTATCTTGCTTGGATTATAGCTTTGTTATTATTTGTGGTAATGACATCATCAAGTATCACCAACTTCTGGGGAGTCAGTAAATTAATCTCCACCTTGCTCCCAGAAAATTTCCCAAAACCTATTTTTCGTATAAGTATGATTTTTTTAGTAATTCTTGGATTTTTTATTTCAGCCATTCCATTTACTGTCCTAATCAATATTCTTCAGCCAATTAATGGTCTTCTAGGTATGTTCTTCATTTTCTTCATAGTGAGTAAACAGCGAACAATCGCTTATAGATCTTTGCTTGATCAAGATCGTTTGTAGATGACTTTTTTTTGAGAAAAACACCTCTTCATGTTATAATATTAAAATATGTGGAGGGTTTTGATGAAACAAAGTTACTTATTACTATTTCTGATCTTTACGGGAGTGACTTTTGCTCTTGACAGGGAGTCTCTTGCTCGTGCTCAATTTCCAAATGGAGACATTCCAGACTATTTAAGAGAAAGGGTGCCTTTTTTAAATCAAGAATTTGAAAATATGAATACTACAACAGCAAGTTCCGATCAAGTTTTTGAAGTGAGTTTTGTTCCAAGTTCTAAAGACTTCGAATCCTTCGCTAATATTGCAGGTCAAAGTATTTCGGACACAAAATTTGTGGCTTCCTGGTACACATTTAATCAAGACTCAAAACAAGCTCCCAGAAATCTCGACGAAATGCTAAAGCTTTTAAACACAAAAAAGCCCATTGATCTTTCACAACTTTCGTATGCGAATAATCAATGGACTGATTTTATCGAATTAAAAAACACTTCTCATGACCAGAGTGTATATGTGTTTATTTCTATGTATAATAAGGACGGAATACTGCTACCGCTCACGAGTGGTGCTTTTTATCAAGATCATATTTCCGGTGTTAATCGAAATCTTCAAATGGCTGACCTCAATCTTGATGTGCTATCTTATTGGGCAAAACAAGGCTATCTTCAATAAGAATTTTTATAAAGAGTGTTTAGGCACTCTTTTATTTTTTGAAATATTTTGGGCATAAAAAAACACCTCTGTAAAACAGAAGTGTTTTTTTCGTGTCTATTAGGAGTCGAACCTAAGACCTTTGGAACCGCAATCCAATGCTCTATCCAGCTGAGCTATAGACACACATTGTTTATTATTATAGCATAATTATATTAACTTTGTCAAGAAAATTTTATTATTTTTTGATTAATAGCTATTGGAGCCTTTTGTGTTTTGGATAATAGCAATAGAGTTGCTAGTTCCTAAACGATCAGCGCCTGCAGCAATCATTTGTTCAGCGTCTTCTGCGGTTCTAATTCCACCAGAAGCTTTAATCTTGACTTTGTCCCCAGCAATTGATTTCATGAATTTAACATCTTCGATCGTTGCTCCATGAGGGCCAAAACCTGTAGAAGTCTTGATAAAATCAACTTCCAGATCCATACAGATTTCGATAGCAGATTGTAATTCTTCTCTTGTCAAATAACAAGTTTCAAGAATCACCTTCAAGGTGACTCCCTTAGAGTGACACGCAAAGAGTAGCTGCTCAATATCGTAGCGGACAAGATCAAGCTTTCCAGATTTTAGATATCCAATAGCGATGACCATATCGATTTCGCTAGCACCAGCATTTATAGCATCTGTAGCTTCGTACACTTTCACGGCAGTACGAGATGCTCCTAGCGGGAATCCCACTACGGTACAAATCCCAACTTTAGATTTTTTGAGCATTTTCTCAGCTGTTGCGATATACATTGGATTCACACAAACCGTCGCAAAACCATGATCGAGTGCTTCTTGGCACAGTTTTTGAATGTCCGCAATGCTCGCGTCAGCTTTTAATAGTGTATGATCTATTTGTTTAGATATTAATGGCATATTAGTAATTCCTTATCTCGTGATGAAAATATTTATGACCACTGGTCGATATGAGAGAATATTTCCGGGTATTTTTCTGTGTATTTGTCTTTTTTGAAAACAGGGTTGATGTTTTTTGCTTTTTGCATGTTATAATCGTTGAGAACAATCTTTAAGACCTTAGACAATCTTACGATCGCGTAGAGGTTGACAATTGCCATGAAGAACATCAATAAATCAGCGGTTGCCCAGACGATATCAAGGCTTGCAATGGCTCCAAGAAAAACATTGAAGATCACGAGAAGCTTAAACAATAAGGCAGTAGATTTTTTGTTTGAGATCAAAGCCACAGAGTTTAAGGCGTAGAAGTAATTCCCGAGAATAGATGAAAATGCAAGGAGTAGAATACAAACGGACAAGAAGATAGCTCCGCTTGCTCCGAAGTAGTTTGTGAGAGCTTCTTGGGTGAGTGCGATTCCTTTTAACTCTGATCCAGCATAATCTACGCCTGAGAATAAAATAAGAAATCCTGTAACAGAACACACTACGATAGTATCAAAAAACACACCGAAAGCTTGGATGAGTCCTTGTTTGACAGGGTGAGATGTTGTGGCGGTTGCAGCTACGTTAGGAGCAGAACCCATACCAGCCTCATTGGAGAAAAGACCACGTTTTACCCCTGTAATCAATGTTCCCATGAACACGCCGACGCCCATTTCTTTGATGCCGAACGCACTTGTGAAAATAAGTGTAAAGATTTCTGGTAATTTTTCAATATTTAAGAAGATCACAACAGAGCTTAAGGCAATGTACAATAAGGACATGATTGGTACTAAAAATGCTGAAGCCTTTGCAATAGTTGGGAGTCCTTTGAAAAGAAAAATCCCTGTAACAATTGAAAGTACAATAGCGATCATCATTGGATCTAAAGCATAAGCATGGGAGAAAGATTGAGCGATGGTGTTTGATTGTACGGCATTAAACGCAAAACCAAAGACAAAAATCAACGCTACAGCGAAGAATTTGGAAAGCCATTTTTGAGATAAACCTTGGGCAATATAGAAAGCAGGACCACCTTTGTATAAAGAGGATCTATGATCTCTATCAGTATCTTCAATTTTGTAAACCTGAGCCAATGTTGACTCAGCAAAAGAGATAGCACCACCGAGTAACGCTGTTACCCACATCCAAAATAACGCTCCAGGTCCTCCGACCACGATAGCTATTGTCACACCAGCTAAGTTCCCTGTCCCCACACGGGATGCGGTACTGACTGCGAATGCCTGAAATGAGGAGATATTTGATTTATCAGTAGAACTAGTATCTTCATCTCGTACTAGGTACTTAAGCATGGATTTTAGATCAAACTGAATTCCTTTTGTGAGAAATGTGAAATAAATCCCTGCTCCACAAAGAGCTATCACCAATAAATAGGTATATACAAAGTCATTTGCATTATTGAGCATTGTTAATACTGCTGAACTCATCATTCTTACCATCCGTTTTTGAATTTGTTCTGAATATTAATTAGCTTAGATTACATTTTAGAATATTTTCTTCTAAAAGTCAAAAAAATCTCTCTGATAAAAAATATCCCACCAGACTGTTGGTGGGATATATCTTTATTTATAACAAAACTGTTGCTTCGATTTCAACCAAAACATCTTTAGGAAGTCTTGCCACTTCAACACAAGCACGAATTGGGAATTCTCCATCAAAGTAAGATCCATAAACTTCGTTGATTTTTGCGAAATCGTCCATATTTTTGATAAAGAGACCGCATCTAACGATTTTGGACATGTCGCTTCCGGCAGCTGTGATAATTGCTTTGAGATTTTCCATACATTGTCTTGTTTGTTCGGAAATATCAGCAGGAATTGAATTATCTGCAGGATTCACAGGAATTTGACCTGAAACATAAAGCATATTGTTTGCGATGATCGCCTGGGAATATGGCCCAATAGCAGCAGGAGCTTTGTCTGTTGAGATGATTTTTTTCATAATAGTACCTCGAGATTTTGTATATTATTTTACTTTATTTGTTGAATTATGTCAATATATGAGAAACTTTGAATTTGCTAAAATTATTTGTGAAGTTATGAGGATTAAAGTTGATATTTTTCTTAAAATCATGATATAATGTAGGTGCTTTTATGTTCAAAAGGAGGCTTTCGTGCTGCGAATTTTTATCTATTTCTTTTCATTGATAGCTGTTACAACCTTTGCTCAATCCAATGCTAATGAAGAATTCATCCAAGCAATTAAAAATAATACCTACAACCTTGAAATGCTCTCTAATATTAATATCAGTTACCAAAATATCGATGGAGAGAACTTTTTAAGTTTGGCAGCCTACTATGGTCGTGAAGATCTTGTGAGGAGCCTCATTGAAAAGGGCGTGAAGGTCGATTACAAAGAGACAAACGGCACGACCCCTTTAATGAATGCTGCTTTTATGGGGCATCTGAATATTGTGGAGTTGCTGAGTGCTAGTGGTGCGGACTTGAACAAAAAAAATATATATCTCTACACGCCTCTGATAAAGGCTGTCCTCAAAAATCAGACTAATGTTGTAGCATTTCTGCTTAGTAACGATGTAAAAATCAATCATCAAGATGAAATGGGAAATACGGCTCTGCATTATGCGGTGATGTATTTTCCTACTAAAGATTCTGTGGAGCCTTTGCTCACCAATGCTAACCTAAAACTCAAAAACGTTAAAAAATTAACCGCCTTTGAGCAAGCTATTCAAGATGGTCATGCTAATATTATTCAGCTTTTCCTTGAGTATGACACGAATCTTATTACTCAATTTAAAAATTTCAAAGGACATGATCAGTTGATTTATAATTTGGTGGCTAGTGATAGGAGAGATTTGCTTGATTTGGCGATCAAACAAGGCGCTAGCTTGAATGTCACCAATAGCGAACAAGTACCCGCACTACATGTTGCGATTTCCTTAGGATTGAGAGATATGGTTGACTATATACTAGATCAAGGTCTCAGTATTGAATTGACCTCTCCTTTTGGAGATAGTCCTTTGACAATGGCTGTCTACTCGGAAGAATTTGATATTGTAAGCGACCTCATCAATAAAGGCGCAAATATCAACCATTCTGAAAAAAACGGTGATACGCCGATTTTAATCGCAATACGCCGTAAAAATAAAAAAATCACAGAGCTTTTATTAGCTCAAGAAAATCTCAATTTAGACGCCAAAAATATCTATGAAGACGATGCATTAAGCATTGCAAAAGATAGTAATGATCCAGAGCTATACATAATGGTGGACAAAGCAATACAAAAATACAGAGAGGGCCAGACCAATGATCGTAGATAGAAAGATTAGTAAAACAAAAGAACGAATTTTACATTATATTAACCTTGTGAATACCATGATTGAACAGACTATTACAGCCTCTATTGCTGAGGATTGGGAAAAGGTTCAAGAAGTATACGGTAATCTCGAGGATGAAGCTAATTACTTGCAGATGGATATTGCTCAAGATTGTCTTGGGATCCTTGCTTTGTATCATCCTGAAGCTATAAATCTTCGCTATATCGTTAAAATGTCTGGTATGGTTAATGATCTTGAGCGTATTGGCGACCTTGCTTCCAAAATCGCTATGGCAAATTTTCACTGGAAAGATCAATATTCCTTAAAAGACTACCCTATGATCATCGAAATGTCTCAAGAAACCAATAAAATGCTTAGCCGTTTGCACGATACTTTTGTGGAAGAAGACACACTCAAGGCTGTCGCTATTATCCAACAAGACGACAAGGTAGATGAACTTTGCACCAAAACATTACGTAGCCTTATTAAAGCAATGAATTGTACTCAAGAAGTGGAGCCTTTAATCCAGATTATGAACGTTGCGAAACATCTTGAAAGAATCGCAGATATTTGTGGGCACTTTGCTGAAGATATTGTCTTCATTAAAGAAGGTTTGATTCCAAATAAAGAGAAAAAATAATGAAAATCCTCGCAATCAATTGGCGTGATCCTCAACATCCTGAAGCGGGTGGAGCGGAACTTCATTTGGATGTGATTTTGAGCTTTTTGGCAAAAAAATATGATGTTACCTTGCTCAGCACCCGTACCACTAAGGCAAAAGAAGAATACTCTTTCCATGGTTATCGCGTGCTAAAATGGGGACATCCTATGTTTTTCCATTACACTTTTCGAAGTATGTGGAAAAAGTTTTTCTCCAAGCAAGGCTACGATGTGATTATCGATGATATATCAAAAATCGGGGTGATGAGTCCAAGTTTCATCAAAGACACCCCGATTTTATCGATTTTTCATCATGTGCATGGAGAGACCCTCTTTCAACTTTTACCTTACCCTATGGCTTTCTATGTTTACTGGGCAGAAAGATTTGCGCTCAAAAAGTATCTCAAAACTCCTATGATTGTTGTTTCGCAAAGCTCTAAAGATGAGCTGCTTTCTCTTTATCCTTATCAAAATCTTAATATATTGCCAAATGGGATTGAAGCAAGTTTTTTACTTCCAAGAAAGAATAAAAAGACTCCTTACCAAATCTGCTCCGTAGGTCGTCTGACCAAAGCAAAACGACTTGATCTTGCGATAGAAGTTGTGGCTAAATTGCGTAATGACTTTCCTGATCTAAAATTAATTGTTGCAGGAAAAGGTCCAGAAGAAAACTCTCTTAAGGCTCTTGTTCAAGAGCGAGATCTTTCTGATTTTGTCATTTTTAAGGGGTTTGTCTCTGAAAATGAGAAAAAAGAAATCCTCAGCTCTTCCGAAGCTTTTATCTTTCCTTCAGAGAAAGAAGGGTGGGGCATTGTCGCCTTAGAGGCTTCTGCGATGGAAACACCGGTGTTTGGCTTTCAGGTGCAAGGGATCAAAGATGCTGTCAAAAATGGAGTCAATGGTTATTTGCTGCCTTTTGCGGACACAGAGCTTTTAGCACAGAAGTTGTCAGAATATCTCAATGCTGATGAAATCCAAAAGCAAAGACTTCAAGCCTCATCCCTATGCTATGCGAAGAATTTCTCTTGGGACAAGATTTGTCAAGAATTCGAAATCCACTTACTCAACACAATCTCTCAATAAAAAACACACCTAGTAAGGTGTGTTTTTCTTATTTTAACCAAATTTTCCGGTTAGATATTCTTCTGTTTTGGTGTGGGATGGTACGGTGAACATTTTTTTTGTTGTATCGTACTCAATTAATTCCCCAAGATACATGAATGCAGTGTAATTGGAAACACGTCCTGCTTGTGCGATGTTGTGGGTAACAAGAACAATGGTTACAGAGTCTTTTAATTCTACAAGAAGAGATTCAATCATTGCTGTGGATTTTGGATCGAGGGCAGAAGTTGGTTCATCAAGGAGAAGGACTTCAGGTTTCATTGCAAGAGTTCTTGCGATACAAAGACGTTGTTGTTGTCCACCAGATAGGAAAGATCCTTTATTATGGAGTTTATCTTTGACTTCATCCCAAAGGGCTGCTTTGAGGAGAGACTCTTCTACAAGAACATCGGAATCTGCTTTAGAGAGACGTGCTCCGTTCAAGGTATATCCAGCGATCACGTTATCATAGATACTCATAGTTGGGAAAGGATTTGGTTGTTGGAAAACCATTCCAACCTTTCTACGAAGGTCAATAGAGTCCATTGCAAAGATGTTATCACCATTAAGGAGAACTTCTCCCTGATAAGAACAGCCGTCGATGAGTTCATTCATACGATTGAATGTTCTGAGGAGAGTGGATTTACCACATCCAGAAGGTCCCATGATAGAAATAATTTTCTTTTCAGGGATATTCATAGTGACTTTTTGTAGGATTTGTGCTTTCCCATAAAAAACGTCTAACTCTTTAACTTCAATAATACCAGGATTTTGAAGAGACTTGGAGTTTTTTTGAGAATTGATAAATTGTGTTGAACTCATATCGATTCCTATATTAGAATTTGATTTTAATTTTGTCGATCATTGGCTTGACAATGAGGTTGAGTAGAAGGACAATTAATACTAACGCCAATGATGCACCCCAAGCATTTTCAATTAAGTTTTTATTCGGAGATGAGGCATTTTTATAAATTTGCATAGCGATGGTTTCCATTGGTGCAAAGACATTTGTAGAGAAGTACGGATTTCCAAACGCTGTGAATAATAATGGTGCTGTTTCTCCGAGAACTCGTGAAATTCCAAGTAATACACCAGAAGAAATTCCACCCGCTGCAGAAGGCAACACTACTCGAACAAGGACTTTACTATAAGGAACACCCAAAGCGAGAGCAGCTTGTTTTAAGGAAGTTGGGATCATCATTAAGGTTTCATAGCTACTTTTGATGATGATAGGGATCATCATGATGGCCAGAGCAAAACTCCCCGCAAGACCGCTATAAGATTTGAAAGTCATCACGATCCATATGTTTGCTACAATACCAAAAATAATAGAGGGAATGCCTTGAAGCGCATCTACACAGATGAGGGCAGCTTGAGAGAATTTAGAGTTTTTATTTTCGGATAGATAAACAGCAACGAGGATCCCCAACGGCACTGCAAATAACGAAGCATAGGAGATGATGATAAGCATTCCAATGAAAGAATTTCGTATTCCGCCGACGGCTTTATGCATTTGGCTAGAATTTAGAGAAATAAATTCTATATCACTCATAGGATTAGGAGCGTCTTGCAAGAAAAATCCTATATTCAAGTGAGAGAGACCTTTTGCAAGTACAAAAAATAGGATCATAAATAAAGGAATCAAGGCAAGGAAAGACAAGAAGTAAATTAAATATCTGAAAGCTGTATCAATCAGACGAGACTTTTTAGGGCTGATGAAATGACTCATTCCACTTCCTCACTAAGAATTTTTTCTTTCTTTATTTGACCAACGAATCATCATTCGTCCAAGTAAAGAGAAAACTAGGGTGATAATAATTAAAACGAAACCAGCTTCGATAAGAGCGCTTTGCTTGAGGCCACTGGCTTCACCATATTCATTAGCAATTAAACTTGAAATTGTTTGGGCAGGAGAGAAGAGAGATGTTGGGATTTGGTTTCTATTTCCGATAACCATTGTTACAGCTAGCGTTTCACCTAAAGCTCGCCCTAATGTTAATAAAATTCCAGCGACAATGCCAGATTTTGCATAAGGTAGAACAATTTTCCATATTACTTGGAAATGAGAAGCACCTAAACCTAGTCCAGCCTGACGTAAGCGATCTGGAACAAGGGAGATAGCTTCTCGAGCTAAGGACGCTGTGTACGGTATAATCATTACAGCCAGCACCAAAGAAGCTGAAAAAAGATTAGCTCCAATGCGTGGCACGAGAAGTGTTAAACCCCATAGACCGTAAATGATAGAAGGGATCCCAGCAAGAAGATCAATCAAAATAGCAAATAATTTTGCAAATTTAGATTTAGATTTGGAGTATTCGGTTAAGAAGAGAGCAATAGAAATAGCTACAGGGAACGATATCAACAGGGCAAGTAATGAACTAGCAACAGTACCTATGATGAAGGGTAGAATGTTAAAATGACGGAAATTTTCATTATCACGACTTCTTGTTATCAGTCCAAGGCGCTTACCAGTAATACTTTGATCGTTCAGAGTATCCCCTGATAAGACACCTTTCCAGGTGAACTCATCTATAATATTTTTGTTGTAAGAATCTTTTAAGTTTTTTGCTAGCACAATGCTGTAGTTACCATCTTTTAGAGGCTCAGAGGGAGTAATAATGATGCTCCTATTTGTTAAATCTGACGTAAAAGAAATAGGGGTATCATTATATTCAATCGATAAGATTGGGTTTTTATGATCCGAAAGAAAGGCGCTAAAATATAGCGTGAATTTGTCGTCCTTCATAGATACGTTGGATAGCTCAAGAAATCTAACATTCCAAGCAGTTCCTGAGAGAAAAGAAAATCCAAATTTTTTGATTGCAGGGAAACTCGCCCAGATTAACGAAAGGCTTAATGATACAAAAAAGAGAATAAAAAGCAAGGTGCCGCTTAAGGTAGTGTAATGGGTTAGATTGTCTGCTGCATAATTTTTTTTCATAATTCCGTCTCTAAAAAGTTTGACTTTGTATTAATTTAATAAAGAGAAAATAAACCATATACTAGATAAAACTCTAGTATATGGTTTGATTATAAGATCTTACTCAGCAACAACTTCTGTAGTTACAGGAGTTGCACCAGTGATTGTGTTAATGACAGGTGTTCCATTGTAAGTGATTTGGTTAATCATATCTACTTGGAGCGCTGTAACTTGAGCAGGCAATGGTGTGAAGAATACTTCAGCATGCTTTGCTTGATTTTCAGCTTTATTCATCCAGAGAAGTAATTTTACTAACTCTTGAGCTTTTGCTAAACTTCTGTTATTGTAGTTTTGTTCTTTTCTAACTAAGAGGTAAGAAAATGCAGCCATAGAAGGAGCTGTGGCACCGTCGGCATATGTGATAGAAAGTCTTGCATCAGCAGGGATTTTAAGATTTTCAACAACTGTTGCAGTTGTTGAAACATCACCAGCGATGAAGTTACCAGCTTTGTTTTTCATTTTTGCAACTGGGAAGTTATTTTGAGCTGTGTAAACAACGTCAACATACGCAATACTACCAACATTTTCTTTAACAAAGTTCATCATTGCAGAGTTTCCTTTTTGACCAACTCCAGCAATCCAAGTAATAGTTTTACCGAGTCCGAATGTCTCAGCCCAACCTTTACTTGCTTTATTCAAGAAGTCTGTAACAGTGTATGTTGTACCACTACTGTCTGAACGATAGACAGGAATTACTTCGATCGCAGGAAGCTCAACACCAGGGTTGAGATTTTGGATACGTTTGTCATTCCACATCATGATATCACCTGTGTACATACCGTAAATAACTTCAGCATCTAAATTAATAGCAGCCTCGTTAATACCAAATCCAGGGATATTATAAGTAAAGTTCACGGCAGCAAGAGCTCCTGGAATGTGAAGGAGTTCAATATTTTGAGCTTTGTATTCAGCAATTTCCTCATCACTAAGAGGAGCATCACTTGCACCAAAGTCAACGATACCTTTTACGATATCTTGGATACCAGCACCAGAACCGATTGCTTGGTAACTTACCAAAGATTTGGTTTCTTGAGCATAGTCAGCGAATAATTTTAAATAAAGAGGTGCAGGGAATGTTGCCCCAGCTCCTTCAATATTTCCTTGTTGATTATTACTACCACAAGCAGCAACCAATAACAAAGCACTGAACATCATGAAATTTAAGGCTTTAGCTTTCATAAAAGCACTCCTAAAAATATACTTTTTCCTCAGATGTCGAGGGGAAAATTATTACTTCTTCTTTAAAATTAAAGGTTTTATCGGCTCGCCTTTATAGGTGAGTGATGACAGAGCTTTCATCGCAGAGTTTCTATAACTCGGCGTTAAGTACGCAAACATAATAGATTCAAGCTGTTTCTGTGACTCAGCAGTGAGGAGCCAATTAATGAAAGTTACAAGCTCTTGAGCTTCGGCTTTACTTTTGCTATTTGACAGATCTTTTCTTACGATAATATAATTAATTCCTGCTGCAACAGCGGATTCCTTACCCTCTGTAGGAAACGTAAGATCAACGCGATTATCTTCTGGGATATTAACGGCAGTCATAGCTTCTGTAGAGCGAAAATTACAGCCACGAACATAGGTGCCAAAATAATTTCGCACTCTAATAAGAGGGATGTTATTTTGAACAGCGTAGACCATTGTAGAGTAGGCAAAAGCACCTGGAGTCTCAAGAACTATCTTGATAACATCAAGAGCCGATTCTTCCTCTCTGCCTCTAATATTTTGAAAATCACTCACTGTGCCAATTTGTCCAGCCCAAGAAGGAACAGATTTGCTTAAAAATCTTGTCAATAAATAGGTATCACTGCTATTACCTTTTCTTTTGACTACTGTAATTGGAAGGTTTGGGAAGACGCGGTTGGGCACCTCACTAACTTGTTTGTTCAAATTAACAATGCGAGGATCATTCCAATTTTTGATACGACCAAGATAAATATCTGAAATAATTTCAGGCGTGAGATAAACAGGATCGTCATAAAGAGAAAATCCATCTTGAGGAATATTATAAGCAAAATTAACCCCAGCTACAGAAATAGGAATGTGCACAAAGTCAGGGTGTTGCTGCATTTGTTCATCAGAGAGATAAACATCAGATACAGCGAAATCCACTTTTCCGTCGATGAGGTCTTGAATGCCTTGATAGGAGTTATTAGGAGTAAAAGAAATGTTTTTTTGATAGATTTTATTAAAATATTTAATGAGTTTACTAGACATCGGGTAACTAAAAGATGACCCGCTACCAACTATACTAAGCTTTGAGGGCTGGGTGCCGCAATAGGTGCTAAATAGAAGAAAAGATAGGATAGTCATATATCTTAACGAATAACGCATCACCGCTCCCCTTATTATAAAGGATACAAACCTTTATAATTCATATTTTAATTCGATCTGTGCTCAAAAAACAAGATAATGTATTATACATTTTCGATAAGGATTTGTCAATATTTTTTAAGTTTTAAAATAGTTTCTCGCAATTTCCTTAAATTGACTTTCAAAGTATCAAATGCTAAAATAAAAATAGAAATAATTGCAATTTTACTAATATTATGCTATAATAATTTTATTTATTATTTCCGATAATTATATTCATTATAAGTTAAATAAGGTTATATTTATTAATCTTGAGGAGGACGGCGTTTGTCATTTACTGAAATTCCCGTGCGATTCCTAAAAGTAGGAATGGCCTTCTCCGCACCTTTGTTAGATTCTCGTAGTCAAAAAATTGTACTTCCACAAGATTATCCTGTGTTTCATGGTTTTATTGAAGAATGTCTTGAACACCATATCGAAACGATCATAACACAAGGAGAAGTCATCTCCGATCCTAAGAAATATCCACATCTCTTTGTCGTCCCTATAACTTATCAGGTTCGTGAATATATTCAATTATACTACGATTCTATTAAAATTCTCAAAACGCAATTTTCTGACCCTAAAAATATCAAGCTCGAAGCCTTACAAACAATGATTGCTCATTGGATTAAGCATATCGGAAAAACCAATCAATACCGTCAATCACAAGTCTACCTTCAGGTGATTCGGCACACTTCAATAAATGAAAGAGATTATTTTTACGCACACTCATTGGATGTGATGTTGATTACGATAGGTGTGTATACTAATTATCGCCCTGATATTTCTCAGCATGAATTGATGCATTTAGCACTGGGAGCGGTGTTGTTTGATATAGGAATGATTTTATTGCCCGATCATATCAAGTTTCATCAAGGTGAATATGATGATGCCATGATAAAGCAAGTTCGAACGCATCCTGTTCTTGGTTTTAAGTTTTTGAGTAGTGCTTTGAAAGTACCAACTTCTTTTGCTTACAGTGCTTTGGAGCATCATGAACGTATTGACGGGAGCGGTTATCCATATGCTATTTCTGGTGATAAGATCCATGATACCAGTATAGTTGTTTCCTTGGCAGATTCCTTCACAGCACAGCTACGATCTCGAACATATAGAGAAGCTAAGGAACTTGTAGAGGTCTTGAAAGATTTCCTTACGACTACTATTCCTCTTTTTAAAAAGCATACTAATATTTACTTAAAAGCTTTTCTTGCCTATGTTGGGATTTACCCAATTACTTCTATTGTATTGCTTGATACAGGTGAAGTGGCGATGGTTACAGATACTTTTTTATCAGATCCTCTAAAGCCTGATGTGATGGTGCTGTTGAATAAGAGTGGTCAGGTGCAAGCTGGCTCAAAATTTTATTACCTTTCTGATAAAGAGTTTAAGCATATCAATATCAAGGGTGTTTATGCTTACAAACAATTAAAAGAACTAGACGCTCTGTTCCCGAAAGCTGTGTATGACATTATAGATCTTAATGCATCGTTAAGCCCTAAGAAAAAGAAAGACAATGAATTCGATGAGATGTTTGACAATATTCAACGCTCAGTTGGTATAAAGTCATAGTTATTATAATCGTATATATTTCAAAAAAGCACCTGTTTTAGGTGCTTTTTTATTTGCCAAATTTTTAAATACTCTATATAATAAAAGATAAAAAAATCATGGACAAGATTTGATGATTTCATTATTAAAATTGGATCAGTCTGTTGTTTTGGATTTTCCTGATAAACAAAAAGTGTTTTTTGAGGACAATTCTTCTGCAAAGGCTGATACCTGCACGATTGATCTTCAATCTGCACAAGAAATGCTCTTCTCCCCAAAAATATTTTCAGACTGGCGTCATGTCTCTTCTACCAAAAAATCTACGCTCAAACAATTAGCTTTTTCGGATAATTTCCTTTTTAAAGGGAATAATTTGATTGTCTTGCATTCGATTTTGCCAATTTTTCGTAATTCTGTAAAATTAATTTATATTGATCCTCCGTATAATACTGGTAATACCTTTGTTTATAAGGATAAATTATCCCGTGCGACGTGGCTTCTCTTCATGAAAAATCGTGTCGAAGTCGCCAAAGACTTCCTTCAAGATGATGGTGTTATTTTTATTCAATGTGATGAGAATGAGCAGGCTTACCTCAAAATCGTCTGTGATGAGATTTTTGGGGAGGATTGTTTTCTTGGAAGTATTGCTGTGGTGATGAATCCTGGTGGGCGTGATTATCGGTCTATGGCGAGGACGCATGAGTATCTCCTCGTCTACGGGAAAACGCCTCAGGCGGAGCTTTATCCTCTTGAGCTGGATAAGGAATTTCCTTTGCAGGATGAAATTGGCGGGTTTGAGCTTCGTAATCTTCGCAATGGAAACATCCGTTTTCATCAGGGGAATAGGCCAAATCTCTGCTATCCTTTTTATATAGATCCTCAGTCTGCGGACAAAGACGGACTCTACCAACTTTCACTCACTCCCAAAAAAGGATGGGTCGAAGTTTATCCTCGATTGTCTCAAGGTGTGCAGACGGTTTGGAGATGGGGCAAGGATAAGGCTCAACAGAATATAGGCAAGAATACCTTACACTCCAATATCGTTGCGAGGGCGTCAAAAGATTCCTTCTTGATTTTTGAAAAATACCGCAAAAAAACAAGACTTGTTCGGACGGTGTGGCAAGAAAAAGATTTCCAGACCACCAAAGGTACAAAACACATCAAAGCTATGTTTGGAGAATCTGTCTTCGACTACCCAAAACCAGAGCTCCTCATCGCAAGGATCATTGATATTGCCTCCCAAAAAGGCGACAGAGTGATGGATTTCTTTCTAGGTTCGGGCACGACAGCAGCCGTTGCGCATAAAGCCGGTCGTTCGTGGATAGGGATAGAGCAGATGGACTACATAGATACTGTTACCTTACCTCGTCTGCAAAATGTCTTAAAAGGCGAAGAAGGCGGTGCAAGTGAGCATTATCAATGGCAAGGTGGAGGCAATTTTGTAATGACTTCGCTCAAGACAAAGGATTCTTTTCCTTTTTCTGTCGATAATGACAATAGCGACCCCTTAACAAATCAATTCTACCAACTAAAAACCCCCTCAAACTAGAGGGGGTTTCTTCTTTATAATGTTGATTTATTGGTTTGTAGATTCTGTTTTAGGTTTTGGGACGTAATTCGGATCTTTTCTCATTTTTTCTACTTCCTCTACGTCGAGCCCCATTGCTTGGAGGGCATTTTTTGCTTCTCTTCGGACAACAGCTTCAGGATCTTCAAATGCCTTAAATTCAAGGAGTTTTTGAGAACCCGTTGATTTCATACGGCCAAGACTTTTAACAGCTTCGGTACGCATTGCTGTGTTATCGCTTTTTGTCATAAGCTCGACGATTTCGATGGTTTCAGGAGTTGGCAGGTATCCAATCCCCTCAATAGCGTTCAAGCGAAGGCTTTGTTCTTCGTCTTCGGCGAGGATGATAGGTTTGAGGATTTCGATTGCGGAAGGATCTTTGGTTCTGCCGATAGCCATCGCAGCGTATCTTCTAATCAAACGAGGCTCAATCGTATTCGTAAGGAAGTTCTGCAAGGTAGGGATCAATTGAGGATTTTCATACATCCCTAAGGCCACAACAGCAGCCCCACGAAGATCGTTATTATTCGTTCTATTCGTTGCAAATTCCGTGATTACAGGGATAGATTCCATATGTTTTAATTGCCCAAGAGCTCGGACTGCCGATCCATTAAAACGCATCGCATCAGCTGAATTTGTATGTTGAATAAGCGCATTATAGACAGCTCCTGCTACAGGAATTTCCAATGTCTCCACAGCATAAGCTGCTCTCTGAAGGACGACGATATCTTTTTCATTCGCAAAAAGCGTATTCCAAAAGCCACTATCTGTCATTTTAAGATCCATGAAAGTGAAGAGCATTTCTTCTTTCACGGCTCTGTTATTTTCGTTTGTGAAGTTATCTTGAATAATAGGTAGGTTATTGGAAAGTTTATCGTGTCTGATTTTTTTGACAATGTTCAAACGTTGACTGGAAACACCATATTCCATGATGTTACGCCACTCTGCAAGTCTTTTTTCTTCAAGTTCACTAGGAGTAGAATTGGATGTGGTTGTTTGTCCAAAAATAGGGCTGAAACCCACCAAAAATACAAATAAAACAAGTTTTTTCATGTTATCTCCCAATCTTCATAAAGTAAGATCCTATATTAAGTATCGGATTTTTTTGAGATTCTTGTATATTTTTTGTAAATTATAGAAGAGATAATTTTTTTTGAAAAATATTTTTCAATTGGCACGAATTTTGCTATATGTTTTTCATCAACGATAACAAAAATTTTAAAATAAAAAATAAAAACAAGGAGAACGAAGTGTCCCAAGAACAAAAACCAATGGACGAGAATTTGGAAGCGACTTCATCCGAAGAAACAACCGAAGAGATCGTCGAGGAACAAGCGGAAGCGTTAGATCCTATGGCTCTTCTCCAAAAAGAAAATGCGGAGTTGAAAGAATCTTACCTCAGACTTTCCGCGGAAACCGATAACTATCGTAAACGCATCCAACACGAAAAAGAAAACTTCCAAAAAGTTGCTTTGAAAGGGATGTTGGAAAAGATGTTGCCTGTGGCTGATAATCTCGAAAGAAGTATCCAAGCTGCCGAGCAATCCGACAATCTTGAATCTTTGAAAGAAGGTGTTAAGATGGTTCTCATGCAATTCGAAAGTGTCCTTGTTGATGCGGGACTCGAAAAGATGGATGTGAATGTCGGTGATGAATTTGATCCTCAGATCTCTGAAGCTCTCATGATGGAAGAGAGAGACGATGTCGAGCACTCCATGACCGTCGTGGATATTTTCGAAACAGGGCGTATGCTCAACGGACAAGTCATCCGCACTTCAAAAGTGAAAGTGGCTAAAAAAATCTAAAAAACAAAAATATATTGATAAAAGGAGACTGCTATGTCAAAAATTATCGGAATCGATTTGGGAACAACAAACTCTGTTGTATCCGTTATTGAAAATGGAAAACCTGTTGTGATTGCCAACCAAGAAGGCGCAAGAACAATGCCTTCTATTGTAGCATTCACAGAAAAAGGGGACACCTTGGTTGGAGCACCTGCAAAAAACCAAATGGTAACAAACCCTGAAAATACAATTTATTCTGCAAAGCGTTTTATTGGGCATCGTTTTGATGAGGTGAGACAAGAACACACACCTTATAAAATCAAAAAAGGCGACAATCAGCACGTTGTCTTTGATACAAGAAATGGGGACAAAACTCCTGAACAAATCGGAGCTTTGGTACTTACAAAACTTAAAGAAGCTGCTGAAGATTATCTCGGCTCAAAAGTTACAAAAGCTGTGATCACTGTTCCTGCTTACTTCAACGACTCCCAACGTCAAGCTACTAAAGATGCTGGTGCGATCGCTGGTTTGGAAGTAGAAAGAATCATCAACGAACCAACAGCTGCTGCGCTTGCTTATGGTATCGACTCCAATAAAGAAGAACTTGTTGCGGTGTACGACTTTGGTGGTGGTACATTTGATATTTCCATCCTCGAGATCGGAGATGGTGTTTTCGAAGTGAAAGCAACTAACGGTGATACACACCTTGGTGGGGATGATCTTGATAACGCCCTCATCAAACACATCATTGAAACGTACAAAAAAGAATCAGGTATTGACCTCGGATCTGACTCCATGGCAATGCAACGTTTGAAAGAAGCTGCTGAAAAAGCAAAAATTGAGCTTTCTTCCAAACCAGATGCACAGATCAATCTTCCATTCATCACAGCTGATGCATCAGGACCAAAACACTTAAACATGAACCTCACAAGAGGTGAATTTGAAGCGATCGTTCGTCCTATCGTCGAAAGATCCTTGAAACCTTGTGAGCAAGTATTGAAAGATGCTGGTGTCTCCAAAGGCGATATCAAAGAAGTCATCCTCGTTGGTGGTCAAACACGTATGCCATTGATTGTTGAGCTTGTGAAAAACTTCTTCGGAAAAGAGCCTTCTAAAGGTGTAAACCCTGATGAAGTTGTTTCCCTCGGTGCTGCGATCCAAGGTGGTGTCCTCAATAAAGAAGTGAACGACATTCTTCTTCTCGATGTGACTCCATTGTCCCTCGGTATCGAAACACTCGGTGGCGTGAATACCGTTTTGATCCCACGTAATACAACCATCCCAGCATCTAAATCTCAAGTCTTCTCCACAGCTGCGGATAACCAAACAGCCGTAACAATCCAAGTACTTCAAGGTGAACGTCCAATGGCTCAAGATAATAGGGTCCTTGCGAATTTCAACCTCGAAGGCATCCAACCTGCTCCTAGAGGAATTCCTCAAATTGAAGTGACTTTTGATATTGATGCAAATGGTATCCTCAAAGTTTCTGCGAAAGACTCTGGATCTGGTAAAGAACAAAAAGTTACTATCGAAGCTTCTGGAACACTCAGTGCTGAAGATATCGAACGTATGCAATCTGAAGCCGATGCAAATGCGGAATCCGACAAAAAAGTCAGAGAAACTATTGAATTGAAAAACCAAGCTCGCTCTGTCAACTACGGAATTGAGAAGTTACTTGCTGATGACGGTGATAAGATCGCTGAAGCAGATAAAAAAGAACTTGAAGAGAAAAACGAAGAACTCAAGAAAGCACTCGAACAAGATGACCATAAAGTGATCGAAGATGCGATGAAAGCTCTTGAGCCAGTATCTACAAGAGTCTACCAACATTTAGCTGCTCAAAACAATCCACAAGCTGCTGCTCAAGATCAAGCTCAATCATCCCACGATGATGATGTCATCGATGCGGAAGTTGTTGATAAATAATAGAATCAAACATTCAATCAAGATTAGGAGTAAGTGATCGCTTACTCCTATCTTATATTGACATTTAGCGTTATTTCGTGCATAATAATGAGGAATTTCTAATGAGAGGTTATATCGATGGCAGATTACTATGATTTACTAGGTGTCTCTCGTTCTGCGAGCCAAGATGAAATTAAAAAAGCGTTTCGTAAACAAGCGATGAAATATCACCCAGACCGAAACCCTAACGATGCAGAGGCTGAAGCAAAATTCAAAGAAGCTGGTAAAGCCTACGAAGTGCTTTCCGATCCTCAAAAACGTCAGACTTATGACCAATACGGTGAAGCGGCATTCCAACAAGGAGGCGGTGGAGCTGGTGGTTTTGGTGGTGGCTTTGAAGATATTTTCCGTGGTGGATTTGGTGGAGCTGGTGGTTTTGAAGATATTTTTGAGAGCTTTTTTGGTGGGGGAGGCGGTCGTTCTCAAGCTCAATCTCTCAGAGGTTCTGATGTTCAAACTCAGGTCAAATTTGATTTGAAAGATGTCCTTGAGAAACAAACCATTGACTTGAAAATTCGTCGTGCTGAGCCTTGTGGCACATGTAAAGGCACAGGCTCCAAATCTCAAAAAGCACCTACGACTTGTACGACTTGTCGTGGAGCTGGACGTGTTCAAGTTCAACAAGGTTTCTTTGCGATGACTCAGGCTTGTCCTCATTGTAAAGGATCTGGTAAAATGGTTGCAGACCCTTGTCATACCTGTCGTGGCGAGAGTGTCGTGATGGAAAGTGTTCCCGTATCTGCTGTCGTGCCTGCGGGTGTCGATGATGGTATGAAGCTCCGTATTTCTGGAGAAGGGAATGCAGCACCGTTCAACGGCCCTCGTGGTGATCTTTATATCTTTATTTCGATCAGAAATCATACGAAGTTTATGAGAGATGGCGATCACTTACTTGCTAAACTTGAAATTAGCTATGCTAGAGCTGTTCTTGGGGGAGAGATTGAGGTTCAAACACTTGAAACTCCAAAGAAAATCAAACTTCCTGAAGGCATCCAGCCTGGTCAAAAACTAAAGATTGAGCATGCCGGTATCCCAAATGTTCGCTCAGGACGTCGTGGACACCTATATTTTGAGGCTTATATTGAAGTGCCGAAGAAAGTTTCTGGCAAGGCAAAGGATCTTCTTAAAGAGCTTGCTAAAGAAATGAAAGAGACAATCTAAATTTTTCCTATAAAAAAGAGTACCATTACGGTACTCTTTTTTTGATTTGTTGATAAATTTAGTGAACGAAACGACGTTGATAGATATTTAATACCATCGCTACACCCATGATACAGACAAGGTAGAAAGATCCCCCGTAGCTGATAAATGGCAGCGGAAGCCCCGTTACAGGTGTTACACCGATATTCATTCCTATATTGATACAAATATGCGCTGCGTACATTGCGAGCAAGCCCCCAGCAATGTACGAACCCTCACGATCTTTCGCAATGAGAATTACTTTTACGATGAAGCCAAGGAAGAAGGCATATAATAGAATCACAAAAAGACTCCCCATAAACCCTGTCTCTTCAGACAAAATCGAAAAGATAAAGTCTGTGTGTTTTTCAGGAAGGAATCCACGAAGGTTTTGAGATCCTTTGAAGATACCTTGCCCAAATAAACCACCAGATCCTACAGCGATTTGAGATTGGATGGTATTGTATCCAGCTCCAAGCCTATCAAATTCAGGATTGAGGAAGACAAGAAGACGGTTCCATTGATATGGCTTGAGGAATTTTTCTACCAAACCTGAAACTAAAAAACTTACTCCAAGAATTCCTGACCATCGAGTAAATCGACTAAGCCATGAAATTTGTTGGATTAATTCGATAATAAAAGTAATCGTTGCATAAATAAGTAAAATTAAGGCCAAAGCCAAAAAGGTATTATGATCTAAAATAATCTCAAAAACAGGGTGTTCCGTATTGTGGACGGTTTTGTAGTAGAATTGATAATATGCATAACTTAAAATTAAGATCGAAGTCAAAATACCTGTCATCAAAGCGTTGAGGATAATTTGGATATCTTTCAAGCCAAGTAAGGACATCACTAAAAAGATACTACAAAAAACAATAGCTGTTCCCAAGTCTGGTTGAAGTAGGATCAAACCTAATGGCAATATTAGAATACATGTTGCTTGCACAAGAGTTTGGAAATTCTTTTCTTCCTTAGAAATATTACTAAGAAATTTTGCATAGAAGACAATGTAACAGAGCTTCATAAACTCAGACGCTTGAATACCCATACTGCTAAATCCAAGCCAACTACGTGCTCCTTTGATTTCTTTACCGATAACAAGCGTTACAATCAAAAGAATAACCCCAAGTGCGTAGTAGACAATGGATGTCTCTACAATGTAGTAGTAATCAATAGAAAGAATCACAATGGACACGATAATACCAAGAATAATCCACACGATCTGACGTAAATAGAGGTTTGTATTTTGGCTATTTTCTAATTGTCCTGTACTAATAATGAAAAGTACTCCAATAGCAGACAGAAGCATGCTCACTAAAATAAAGAGAAAGGTTTCGCCTTTAAATAAATCTTTCACATCGAGTTCCTTTTATTTTTTATAGAGGTCTGGGTAGAGAACCCCAAAATAGTAGTTGAACAAATCCGCTGCGATCTTAACCGCAGCTCCTGTTCGCTCTCTTTCAACAAGGACAGTAATTGCAATAGCATTAGATAAATTTTCTTCCCCATAAGGACCATAAGCCGTGAAAAGACCGTTATCTTTTCGTCCAAGTCCAGTCTGAGCTGTCCCTGTTTTTGCTGCAATAGGTATAGAAATCATTCTATAAGCATTTAGATAGCCAGCAGTTCCTCGAGGAGGTTGCATTACTTGGAACATACCTTCTTGAATTGTTTTAAAGTGTTCAGGTGATAGATTGACTGTTTTCAAAGGTACCTTGTCTTGTTTCCAAATAATAGCCTTATCTCTGATTCGGAGACGTTCTTTGAGTATATAAGGACGGTAGATAGTACCACCGTTTGCAATAGCAGAAGTCAACATGTTAAGCTCTAAAGGTGTTGTCAACATATCACCTTGTCCGATAGCGATATTGGCGGTATCACCATTAGACCAACGACGTTTATGAGTGCGTTGAAACCAAGTTTCATTAGGTATAAATCCTGAAAGTTCTTCAGGAAGGTCGATTTGGTAGGGTTTTGTTACCCCAAAATCACGAGCCATATCAAAAATCGCATTACGACCGACGCTTTGAGAGTAGTGGTAGTAATATACGTTGGCAGAAGCAGCGATAGCATCTCGAACACCATTCACACGACCTTGGTTTCTCCAATCTTTAAAGGTACGATTACCAATATCATAGGAACCTGTTGTCATGAGAGGTTTTTCAGGATCTACCCCAGCTTTTAGGAAGGCGGCACTTGAGATGAGCTTAAAAATAGAAGCAGGAGGGTATTTTCCTTGAATTGCTCTGTTGACGAATGGGTGATCTGGATCAAATAGAAGATCATAGAACGCCTGAGAAGACTCGGAAATATTATTAAAAATATTTGGATCAATAGAAGGTGAACTCACGATCGACAGCACTTCACCAGTATCAACTTTAGTAACAATCACCGCACCTTTATAAGGCTCGATAAGTTCAAAAGCTTTGCCCTGAAGACGAGCATCCACTGTTAATACCAAGTGATGATCTTGAATAGGGTCTTTGGAGATTTCTTGAGAGAGAACCTGTCCACGAGCGTTCACAGAACGCTGCAATATTCCAAATTTTCCACGAATCAAGGCATCGTATTGTTTTTCAATTCCAAATTTACCAATAGATCCACCCAAGTGGTAGTCTGGTTTATCTTGAACGATTTTATATTCTTTTTGATCGATGAGACCTGTGTACCCCACAATATGAAAGCTGCCTTTCGCAAAGGGGTAGACACGTTTTGGTCTATTTTCCCAGTAAACACCAGGGAAATCCTCAATTTTCTCAGCAAAACGGCCAATCACATCAGGTGAAAGGTCTCTTTTAAGCACGATAGGAGTATACTCATCGACTTTACTATCTCTAACCACTCTTTCGATCTGAGTTATTGGTATGTCAAGGAGAGTAGCTACTTTTTCAAATAATTGATGTCTTTCGTTGGCATCTTCTGGTAAGTTGGCTTTGATAACAGTTACAGCAAGAGATTGTTGGTTATAGGCAAGTTTTAATTCTTTATTTCTATCGTAAATAATACTACGGTGCGCATCAACAAAGATATTACGGCTTTGATTTCGCTCTGATCTATGTTTGAAGATACTTCCTTTCATGAGCTGAAGGTAACTCAAACGAGTTACAAAAATAAGAAAGATAAGAATTAAGACACCGGAAATAGCAAAAATACGTTGATAGGGGATATTTTTTGTTTCTGTCATAAGAACCTTTGATAATTATTTGGTAACGATAGTATTATTAAAGATTTGTGTGAGAAGTTTCATACGAATCTCATTAATTTCTTCGATATTCTCAATCAAATTGAAGAGATCACTATTATTTTGAAGACGATAAATCTGCTCTAGCCATAGAGTTCTATCGGTGATTTTGTACATGATCTTATGTAACATATCCACAATAGCAATAAATTCAAGAGATTCATTGTATGAAATTGATTTTTTAGATAAGATCTGCATAATCTGAGCAGCAAAAAAATCTCTATCTTCTTGTTTTTCTGTGATAGCTTTTCTTGCTTGGAGCTCTGTTTCGTTTAGTTTTTGAAGAAATTCCATCAAGTTTGAAATCAAATCCTGATCACTAATCCCAAAAGAAGTACTGTTTGATACAATGAAAAATTTCTCGTGAGGATAGTTAGTAAGTGGAGTTAATTGGAGACGACTTTCTTCGCAGACTTTTTGAAGATCAACAATAGATCCATTGAACTCCAATCCTGCAAGATTGACCAAAACTTCGCAAGAAAGACCATTCCCAACATAGGTAATATCAGGAACGAGATAGCCAAAGTCATGATGAAATGAAAAGTGAATGTGCTCTTCAAAAATATCAACAACAGCACTTAAACGTTTATAAATATCTTTAAGAGAAAGCCCAAAATCACTCGAGTAAAGATGGAAATGACTATTTTCGTTAGGCGCAAGAATCCAAGACGCATCTTTTGCGTAGAAGACTGAAAAAGACTCATTTTCGTTTTCTACATCACTAAAAAGTAGTAAGTTTGTGTAGAAATTCTTTTTTTCTGTGGATGATAGATTATCTAATGATTTAAAAACAATATCTTCATCAAATGCTTGTTCACAGATCTTTTGATATTGCTCCACAATCAGGTTTTTGTCAAGAGAAGGTAGCTTATCAGGGAAGATAAGCCCATCAATATTTCGAAAAATATCTATTCTACTAGAGATGATAATACTGTCATTTGTTTTTTTTTGAGTTTGTTGCCGAGGAAGGACGATCTTTTCCATGAGAGTCTATCCTTCTAATTTTGAAATGCGTTTTTGGATTTTAGCGGCTTCTTCGTAAGCCTCTTCTCGAATCAAGGACTGAAGTTTAATCTTCAACTTCTCAATCTCGATTTCTTTGAAGAAATCTTTACGCAGACGAGCTGGAACTTTGCCAAGATGCTTTTGTCCATAACTGTGTTCATGCAATTCCGTCTTGAGTGTTGCTTGGAATGTTTCAAAACATTGACTACACCCAATCATATTATCATCAATATCTTCCGATGAGCTTTGGCAAACAGGACATTTTTCGCTATTATCAATAGAAGATTTATCGTCTGTCGTAATCGAAATTTTATTAATATGCCCAACAATATCTGACAAAATATTTCGCATAGCATTGATACTATGTAAGATTTCTTCATTTTCTTGAGGTTGATTTTCATCTAATGTAGCTTCAGAGAAACGCTTCATCGCGCATTGTGGACAAAGGCCTTCTTCACCAATAGATTCGCCGTTAAAAGTACGGAAAAATAGCACGGCAGGTTGTGCTTGGCACAGGTCACACATTTTTGAAAACATAATGCCCTCCTTAGAGTCTATCTATGTAAGTTAGAGTTAGTCTTAACAAATTATAAATAACTTTTCTTTTTATGTCAAGAATTTATCTCACGAAAAACTCCCCACTAAAATAGTAGGGAGTTTGTTTTATTAGATATTAGAAGAAAGTTTCTTCTTTTCTTCAAAAAGATCATGTAGCTTGATGAGCTTTCTTTTGAGCCCCTTTGAGTTGCTCAAATCATACTCAAGTGTAGCCTTCGCAGGATGACTATGAAAATAGATTAGTTTTTCTTTTAAACTCATACTAGACACCTAATTCATCTAAAAATTTGATGTATAAATGGTAGAAATTCTTTTGAGAAAGTTCTTCAATTTTTGCATCTGGTAAGTGATCAAAAAGCTCATCGATCTCACTCATCATCGCTTTAAGTTCTTCTTTGCTGAGACTTGTTTTTGTCTCGGTATCAGGCTGTGTGTTTTGATTGAATTGTTCCAAAATATCTTCATCAATAATATTAGATGTTGGAGTAGTAATAGATTCTTGGCTAATACTCTTGTTAAGCTCAGAAATCTTATTCATCAAATCTTGGTCAAAAGATAAGTCATCTTCATTCAATTCCTTTGATAACTCAAGAGGAGTAGACTCTACAACTGTCTCGAACGTGTCATCTTCAGGAGCAAAAACCACCTCATGAACCTTAATCTCTTCTGGATTCTCTTCGATTTCACTCTCTTCAATATTACTTTCAAAGGAAGATGTATCGATAGTTACAGGCTCTAAAGTGTAATTTTCTTCAACGATCTGCTCTGTTAAAAGCTTAGAATCGTTCTCAGCTTGAGAAATAAAATTATCATCAGAATGATCCATTATAGTTTCTTGACTGAGAGAAAGAATCTCATCATCAAGAATATCCTCACGATCCATGTCAATATATTCATTCAATTCATTAGAATTAGATGGGAGGATGTAGTTAATTGTCTCAAGGTCAATGTCTTTGAATTCTTTAGACATCTCCAAGATTTCTTCGTCCAATTGCTTTGTGAAGGCATCTTGTGCATCAAGATCCACATTGCTTTGACCATTCACCATTGCTTCAATTTCGGCATCCAATTGCTGTGTAAAAGAGTCTTGGTCACTTACATTAGGTATTTCTGATGAATCTTCTTTAGCAGATCGCATCATTTCTTCAATTTCGGCATCCAGCTGTGCTGTGAAAGCATCTTGATCGCTGATGTTTACTCTTTCCAAAACTTCTTCATCAGTAGCATTAAACTCTTCAATGCTAGGTCCTGCAAGTTCATCTGCAAATCCCTGCATTTCAGCTTCGTATTCAGGTGCACTTAAATCAAATCCTTCTAAATTGGTTTCAGTTTCATTGATTTCTGGACTTGTATTTGTAACGGCATTTGTATAAGATAAAATCTCATCGTCTAAAAGATCTTCAGAATCTTCCATATGATATTCATTTAATTCATTAGAATCAGCTGGAATAATGTGATTGATCGTCTCTAAATCAATATCTTGGAAGTGCTTAGACATCTCAAATTCACCATTTTCATCATTCTCACTAGGAAGAGGTGTAAATGCTGTCTCAGCAATTTTTTTAATATCTTCTCCGTAATGATAGGAGTTATCATGAGAATTTGATACTTGAGAAATCTCAGGTAACTCTTCCTCAATAAGATTTTCTACAGAAGAACTAAGAACTTCTTCTTGGATTTCGTCTCTAATTGGATCCATTACAGTCTCCTCTTCTTCACTATTTTCAAGAGGAGTATCAGAAATGGTTGGATTTTCTTGAATCATTTTGTCAAATTCCTCAATGTTTTCAAGAGAAACGGACTGATTTTTTTCAACTATAGGATCAAGTTCTTCTACATGATCTACAGAAACAATTTTTGCTTTTATGATCTCTACTTCATCTTCATCTACTTCATCTTCGCTCACAAAAGTGATTTCTTCGATAGGGTTCTCGGAGAGATCTTGAGTAGCAGGCTGGGAGTAGGAAGGGATTTCTTCTTGAAGTGACTGATCGAAGGCAGCAAAAGCATCTTCTGTATTATTTTCAAAAGCAGGGATAGGAACTTCATCTACAGCATCAAGAACAGGCTCTGGAGCAAGTACTTCAGAAGGTTCTTCTGTAGGGATAGTGATTTCTTCGATAGACGGCTCGGCTTTAGAGTTATCTGAAATCACTTCATTCATTCCTAGAGGGGCTGTCACATATCTTTTTAATGAGATACGTGCATTTTCCATAGGATCGCTACTTTCTTCATCATCGGCTAATGTAATAGACGGATCTTTAAGAAGTAGGTTAGAAACTTCTTCATCAAATTCTGAGAAAATTTTATTAATCTCAGGATATGGTGAAATATACTCATTGGCATCTGTTTCTTTAGATTTTGGAGTTTGAGGGTTAATGGATTCTGTGAAGCTAAAATCATCTTGATTGAGTGAATCTAATTCTTCATTATTTGTGAAAGAACCGGAAATCTCTTCACTAGAAACAGGAACAATATCCGCTCCGAGACCTTCTTTTTTTTGAAAGGTATCTAAATTGTAATCTTCAAACGAATTATCATCAAGGGAAAAGGTCATGACGTGAAGATCACTAGTAAATTTGTTAAAATAAGGTGTGCTCATGTGATCTCCTTAACCTGAAATATTTATGTTTTTTTGTTGCTGAGATGCGGCTTCCTGTTCTTCTTTGACAAGAAGATCATCCCAAGCTCCCTTTAGATTTTCAAGTAGCTCCACTGCTTCGGTCAAAGATGGAACATCTTTTTTGATATTTCCTTCGATCAAAAGCTTATGAACATAAATATAAAGTCCAGATAATTCGTCTGCAATGTCGCCTGCTTCAAAATTCAATGATGCTAAAAGCTCACTTACAATATCCTGTGCTTTGATACAATTAAGATTAGCCACATCATTTTGACCGCTCTTAATAGCCTCAACTGCGATATTTGTAAATCTGATTGCTCCAGCGTAAAGCATCACCACTAATTTCAATCGGCTAGCTGTTTCGATATCTGTATTCTTATAAGCTTCATGTCCGTACATAGGTTCCTCCAAAAAATAGGGGCAAGTTTATTTAAACTATATACCTGTATCGGAAGTTAGAGCGTTTAGTTAAACATCTTTTGCATAAATTTTATCGCACAAATCATTCCATCAGGAGATGCTTGATTTTTTCCAGCTAATTCAAAGGCTGTACCATGGTCTGGAGAACTCCTCCAATAAGGAAGCCCCATCGTAACATTCACACCATCATGAAAATGCAACAACTTAAACGCAATAAGTGCTTGGTCATGGTATGGAGAAACCACCATATTAAAGGCACCTTGTTCTGCTTGCATGAAAATTGTATCTGGAGATAAAGGTCCTATAATATTGTAATGCGAAAACTCTTTAATGACGGGTTTGAAAATAAGTTCTTCTTCTTGTCCAAAAAGTCCATTCTCTCCAGCATGCGGATTTAGGCCACTTAATGCAATTTGTCCCTTTTGATAGAGTTTTTCTTGAAAAAGAATAGCATTCCTAAGAGAGCTACGAAGTCGATCTTTTGTGATGAGCTTTGGTACTTCAGAAAGAGCAACATGAATCGTCATGAGCAAAACAGACCATCGCTCACTCCAAAAAATCATCTCCACCTCTCGCTCAAAAGCTTCAGCAAGGTATTCTGTATGACCAGAAAAGTTTTGGATACCTGCTTGAACAATAGCTTCTTTAGAGATAGGCGCCGTAACAAGACCACTATAATTATCGGTTTTGAGAAGTTCTATCGCCTTGTCCAAAGACTGAATAGCCACTTGACCAGCTTTAGGAGACATAACACCAAGTTCAGGAATATAGTCAGAGGAAATAGGATGGAATAAGATCTCAGGAAAAGCATCGTTCCAAACACAATCAAGCCCTATCACTTCTACATAAGGACGAACCTCAGGAAGAGCTGATAGGGCTTTTATTGTAACTTCAGACCCAATGCCGTTGGGATCCCCCAAAGTAATGAGTATTTTTTTCATGATTAGTCTTTGAAGTATTCTTTAACAAGCTTTTTGATGTCAACATCTTGCTTTGGACTAATATAGGATTTTCCATCCCACATTACGCCATTTTGAATGATAAGCTCTGGAGAATAAATATCACCAGCAATTCTCGCAGTAGGCAAGAGAACTGTACGAATATTCGCATGAATATCACCTAAAATCACACCTTCAACAACAATAGAGTTAACATTGATGGCTGTTTTGATACAACCTGTTTTCCCCACGCTGACGTGTTCAAGTGCTAATTCGGATCCAAGGAATGTACCATCAATACGGATAGATCCGTTGACTTTGATTGTTCCTTCGAAAACAGAATTTTCACCAATAATGTTTGTAGTATTTGAAATACGATGAGCCATAAAGGAAACTCCTTAGAATTCGATCTTTTATTTTTTTTCTGATAATTTTTTGGTTTCAATGTAGTCTAAAGCTTCTTCAATGTAGTGCTTACACTCATCAAAAGCTGTTTGCAGGGTAAGGTTGTTAATGCTAGACTTATCGTCCATTGATACAACAACATGTAAAAAGTCTTCTCTTGAGAAAGTAGGGTCGTCTTGAATCAGTGATAGATACTGTTGCATCAACTCCAGTAAAGCAACAATCTTATGCAAGATAATGTGCTCTTCTTTTTCTAATAAAAGTTCATTAGATCTGTTTGAAATACTATTTGAGACTAACTGATGATAGTTTTTGAACATACGAGAAATCTCTTGGTACATGATATAGAAACGTTCACGAATGGTATTTGTCTTGGATGAGGTCAAGAGAATCTTCTGAGCAAAAATAGTTTGGTAGTTATCATTAAGATACTCCATAATCGAAAACAATTCATTCACAAACTCATGATCTTGAGACTCAGTAATACGTAATTTTGGAATTGCAGAAAGTAAGCCAAAATTAGAGAATTCTTTTTTAATATTCTCAGAATCTGTATCTGCTTCAGCGTATAAACGACTTTGGGTAATTCCGAATCTCTGCAAATCTTTCCAAGATAGTGTTCTATGTTGGAGTTTCCCTAAGGCATTTTTGATATCCATTAGATCTTTACCGACTTGCATCTTTTTTTCGTTATCATTTTTTGCTGAGGAATATGAGAGCTCAACCTTTCGTTCAAGATGTTTGAGTTTACGTTGAACAGCATCTACTATATAATCAGGTTCATTAATGATCATTGACATGCTCCTTTAATCGTTATTAAGTCTGCAATTATTTTGATTTAGATTTTTTTGAGCCTTTAGCTCCGTCTTTTTCCGAGCCTTTACCTGCAATCTCTGTAAAAAATGGAGAAGGCTTGTATTTCCCAAAAACAATTTTGTTATCACCAAGTGTTAAGGTTCCTTGACTTTGTGACATTGTAATATCAAGGTGCTGAGTAGCGATCTTTGTTTTCACACCAGGCATAAACTGCTCTCCTGAGATAGAAGCAGCTCTTTGAGCATCATGAATATCTCTACGTTTTTTTGCAATTTCTTGTTCTGTATGTTTACGATTTTCTGTAAGTTGCGCAATTTTCTTTTCATAAATCGCCGCTTTTTCACGAGGGATAGAATTTACCACACTAGCAAACTCATCTCTAAGAGAGTTGATTTGTTTGTCTTTTTCGGTCAGAATAGATTGCTGTTGTGCGATCTCTGTCTCAAGTTCTTGAGAATACCCAACTTCAATAAGCGTCTCAATATAAGATTCTGCACCAATATTTGCGGAAATAATCTCATTCTTTGCCTTGATATCTCCACCGGCAATAATAGGTTTTTTATCCCCAAAGACATAAATCCCTTTTTCACAGATCACATTACTGTGAAGAAGCGCTTTCGTAATAAAAATATTTCCACCAACAAAGACATTAGAACGTTCAACAAATCGAGCGTAAAGATCTCCCTTACATTCAATACAGTTTTCATCTTTTCCTTGGATTCCTTGATGAGCAATAATATTTCCAGCTGCTTGAATGAAACATTTACCAATGTGTCCATGAATCTCAATGTTACCACCGGAAATAACGTTAAATCCATCGGTAACATTTCCTTTGATGATAATATTCCCCAAAAAGTCAATATTACCTGTACTCAAGTCAACATCAGATGAAATTTCAAGCGCTGGATCCACACAAAGCTTTTTATCTTGCACAAAAAATTGTCCAGCCATTGTCGCAACAACGTGTTTTTTATCAGGAGTTACAGCAACATTTTGACCAAGATTCCACTCAATCTCCTTACCTGGGGTAGTAGGGATCGAAGATCCGCTAACAGTACGCCCTGGAGTTCCTTTGGTGGCTGGGTACATTGTTGCAAGAATATCGCCTTCGTGTACGTTGTGAATGATGTTGAGCTCTTTAAAGTCCACACTACCATCGGCACGAACGGCATGTTTGATATTTTCTGATTGTGAAAAACTATCTTCAATATAAGCGTCTTGTCCCATTTCAACAGGAGTACCCTCTGCAATCACAAGAGAAACATCAAATAGATTATTGTCCAGAATTTCAGTAATATAATTTTCTTTTATTCCGTGGATTACACCAATATCTTTTAGTTTTGCGATAATCTCAGAAATATCAGGGATACGTCCTTGAGTTTTAGGTCTTGAAATAGTGATGCTTGCGGACATATCGTCACTGGCTTTGGTTACGCTAAAGGTAGAATCTGCATTAGCTCTCTTTACATAAGGAGCAATAATATAGTCTTTATTAGGGTTGTAGATAGCTTCTTTACAGTAATTTCTATTAAATTCTTGATAGCCTTGTTGAACAAGTTCTTGCAGGATATCTTCAAATTGGACAGATTTCCCCATCTTTTCAGGAGGGAAAATCATCAAATGTAAACCATCTCTTTTCATTTGAATGCGGAAAGAACCATTTTTGATCTCTGCAAGTGCATTGTATTTTGCGTAATCAATAGAATTAGAGTCTTTATTTTGTTCACTTGCTTTAAGATTAAAACGAAAACGTGATGGCACACGTACTAGTCCAAAGAATTTGAAAATATTAGTAGTAAGTAACTCATATTCAAGATCAGCAGGATTCGCATGCAATACTTGACATGCTTTTCTAACAGCTTCATCCTCGGAAAAAGCAAAAACTTCAATGTGACTAGAATGCCCAAGGCCATTAATAACCTCTGCATCAGTCATAAGCTCAGCCCATTGATCACGTTCTACTAGCTTTTTTAATAAATCCATCGTATTATCCTAACGTTGATAAACAGAACCAATATGTAATTGCTCACGATATTTAGCGACAGTTCTTCGTGCGATTTTTATCCCTTTTTTCGCAAGAATATCTACAATAATCCCATCGGTTAAAGGCGATTCATGCGATTCTTGGTCTAAAATAGTTTTTATGTGTTTTTTGATTTCAAAAGAATTACTATTCCCTAGCTCTCTTGTAAGAAGATCAGAAAAAGGAATGATCCTCCCATCAAATAAGAAATATCGATCTTTCAAGGCTCTGGAAACAGTTGAAACATTGCGATTTGTTTCTTCAGCAATAGATTTGAGTGTGATAGATACAGGCTTTTGTCCTATATCTGGCACAAAATAATCTCTTCTAGCCTTTATTAATAAGGATGCGTAAGTATCTAAGGCAGAATGACGTATCTCGAGAGCCTTTTTGATGTTCAGGGCTTCTTTTTTGAAATTTTTCAATTCTTTTGACTGGTAGTTTAGATCATCGGTATTAATTTCTGTATTAATAATAGTCCGACCGTATTCAATCGAAGAAATAACAGGTTCACCATCTTCAATCTTTACAATAATGTCAGGGAGAATGGCGATAGTTTCCTCTTGCAAAGGAGACTTTGGAAGGAGATTAATCTTTTCAAGACCCGATGAAATATCTTTTAAGGGGTGTTTTAAGTGACGTTGGATTGTATTGGCACTCTTGACTTTTTTTTGAGCGATGAGCTTTACAATCTCAAACTCAATACTATCTCTACCATAAATTCGTTCTGTGATATAAGAAAGATACTCTTGTTGATTGTAGGTGCCAAGCCCCATATAGTCAGCGGATGACATAATCTTTTTTCGAACAAACTCCAAACGCCCCTCATCCAATGATGTGCCATAACAAAGATCTTTCACACTAATTGTAAGAAAACCAAAGCGATCTGTATTTCCGATGATCAGTTGTATGAGATGGAGATCCTCTTCTTCAAAATCCAATAAAAACTCTTCCCGAAGATTTTCGTAAAGCGTTTTTTGTGTTGCTAGTGTTTGTTCAATGATTTCTGGAAGGACGGTCTTGTGAGATCTATTCAAATCTCTAAAGGACTCATGCTTGATAAAGGGATTCTCTTCAGCCATGGCTTCTATTTTGAGATCTAGGGTTACTTTATTCATCTGAAGATAAGACATATTCATGAGCATTTGTTGAGAGAAAAAAAAACGTTGTTCTGCACTTTGCTTCAACAAAAAAGGACTCCTCAAAGCTTATCTTATATTTTATGTGATTACTAAAAAAAAATCAAATAAAATAACAATAAGTTGAGAAATCCCCTTAAAATGTTATTTTTTATAGCACTAAAATTATCTAAATTATTTTACTGTATTAGAATACACTGCCTCATGCTGTCTTAAACGGTCTTGTGTTTTTTTTATGTTATTAGAAATTTCTTGAATATTTATATAAGAGCGATCGATAAGGCCTTCGTCTTGGTATAGGCTCTGATATACTCCCAGCAAGATCTCGTATTGTTTATTGATTTCGCTAATATTTTTTTCGGTTTCGGCGATTTCTTTCATCAATTCGTATTCAGTCTCAATTAATTTCACAATCTCTTGAGCCTCTGTGGTCTTTATATTTTTAAGACGCTGATAGAGTGCATTGAGACTTTCTGAGGTAGCACCAGCGGTATCTTCTGGTAAGAAATTTGCCAAGGTGGTTTTACGAGCTTCAGGTGTAGCAACAGGCTCAGCTGGTGGAGTAGGCAAAGCTTCTGCAGCGGTCTTCTGGGCTGAACGAGAGATGGTTTTTTGGTTATTACTTTGGAATTCAGGCTCCAAATTGACAGTGATAGGGACTTGTAGGCGGGCAATAGGAGCTCTATTTACTTTACCATCAACAGAAATCTGTAAATCAGCAGTCCTTCCTTTTGATTCTTTAGATGTGATTGTCCAGCTCACAGATGTTGCTGCATTGTATTGATCAATACGACCTACACGTTTTGTGGGAGCATCTAAAATCTTTATCCAAGAAGGAACTTTTAAGGTCAAATCCACATTATCAAAAGCTGTATTTGTATTATTTAAGACCCATACATTGATTGTCATGGGAGTTGTGTTTTTTGTGGCAAAACTACTAGCCATTACTTGGAGACCGTTATTCTGCAAAGTATTCATCAAAGCTGGTTTTGCAACTTGAAAAGAAACAATGGTACGAGAATCTTGTGGAGGAACACTCTGACTATCAAAATACATCAAAACAACACTGTCTTTTTTAGAAATACGGTAACGACGCTCAAAACTAAAATCCCACTCACTTTTTATCGCTCTATCCATAGAAGTAAGGTACATACGACTAGGAGCAATAAGCGACGGAGACTTTAGAGGACTCTTTAAAGAAGATGAAGAAATATTCCCCTGAGGATCCGCTGCTAACCAAAAATCAGGCATGGTGTTTTTGAGGTATTCTTGTTCGTAAGCAATGGATTTGTTATCTAATAAAAAGAATGGAATTTCCACTTCTCTATTTACAGTTGGATCAAGAAAAACACGAGCTTCAACTGTATTAAAGACAGATGTAGAATCATTGATGACCGTATATTCTACTGTGAGAGCATCTTCGTATTGAGTGTCGATATTAGTTGCAATGGAGAGCGTTTGTATGATCTCCACATCACCAATCTTCCAAGCATACGAAATACGATTCTCCTCCACGACAGGATCCGATACCCAACTACCAGATGCCGATCCGAATACCACTTTGCTGCCATTTATATTGAGTGTTGCAAAATTCAAAGCATCGGGAGTCTTCCCAAGTACACTAGCTTTTTGATCTAATTGTGAAGGTAAGGGAGATAGCGCTTTTAAAGATGAGCTTGCTGGAAGGACGGATCCAAGATTTAAAGCAGGGATTTGAGACGCATTATCAAACATCAAATAACGTCCTGTGTTAGTTTCCATGGCGATAGTGATATATTCATTCGCTACAGAAACCCATGAAGATTCATCTGTGTTAGCAAAGATATCTACCGTATTAATACTTACGAATACTAATAAGAATAATGGTAATCTCATTATATGATCCTTGAATTGATTATTTTAGAGAATTTGGATTTGCAAGCAATGCATTATTTTTGATTGCCTCAGAGCGAGATTTACTTACTTTTTTCAGCAATTCTAATTTTTTCTCTTTTGTGATGAGCAGCTCTTCTTTAAGGGTTAGTAGTTGCTTCATACGCATAATAAGGTCTTTTTCTTTTTCAATACGATCCACTTTTATCTTGCTATCCTTTAGAGCTGTTTGTAATTGATTATCTTTTGCAAGAGGTGTTTGAGCAGTGTAGTCTGTGTTTAATCTTCTTATCACTAAACGAGCATCGTAGGACATCGGAGAGTCTGGATAATCCCTAATTAATTGATTTAAAAGTTTCAAAGCAGAAGCTGGATCCTCTAAAGAAATATAAGCATTGGCAAGCCAGTATAGAGTGTTGTCAACCATAGCTTCATCAGCCGCATAATTAAAATGATAATTCTTTAGAACATCGATCCCTTCTTTTTCTTTTTTAGCAAGAATCAAACTACGTCCAAGCTTAAAAAGTGCTGTGGAATATTCTTCTACGGTACGGTACTCTCGAATGACTTGTTTATAACTTTCTGCGGATTTGTCGTATCGTTTTTGAATAAAATAAATATCTCCAAGATAGAAGAGGGCTTTACCTTTATAATGCCGCACAACACGCCAATCTTCTTCATTATTAGGAAACGCAACAATACTACGAAAAGAAATTTCCGCTTGAGTGAGGTCACCTTCATTAAGGAATTGAAGCCCCATCATGTAGAGTTTATTGAGAGCGTCGGAAGAGTAGACGGGTAGAGTAGAAGTACTTGTAGGTGGGGCGGTTTCTTTGGTCTCTTGAGTAAAAGAAATAAGAGGGAGTAAAGTGATCCCCATAATTAACCATAATAATCTCATGAAAGCCTCGTTCTATTTTTGAATATGATACTTTTTATTATTCGGAATATTCCTTCTTAAATCTGAAATTATTACGATTTAAATTTTATAAAATATTTAAACTTGATTCTTTTTGATAAATATATTATGATAAACGTATTACCTCCGTTTTTGGTGACGCTTATTGATTCGGACTTGTTGGTAAAACAAAGTTTGTGGAGATTTTTATGCGTAAAAATTTAAAAAATCCTGTTTTTGAAAAACGGGTTGTACAATTACAATCAACCCTCGGTGCAAAAGAAGCTTTTTTAACTGTTGGTGAAGCTGATGTATATTATCTTACAGCTTGTACAGGGAGTAACAATCATGTGTTAGTTACACATGACGAAGTATATTTGTTTACAGATGGTCGCTATTTAACGCAGATCGGTGAACAAACAGAAATCACTAATCTACATGTTGAAGAAATAGGTGTAAAACGTAGTTTTGGTTCTGCTCTCAATGAGATTTTAGTAAAACATGACATTACACTCTTAAAATTTGCAGCAGATACATTATCTTACAATCTCGGTAAAGAAATGATAGACGCACTCCCTGAACAAACACAAAGTGCTAAAGATATGACTCTTTTTGAGCAACGTTGTATTAAAGATGAGCTTGAAATTGAAATTATCAGAGAAAATTTATACATCACAAAGGCTGCTTTTTTATATATTCAAGGTGTTATCAAGCCTGGAATGACAGAGACCGAAGTCGCTGCTGAGCTTGAATTCTATTGCCGTAAGAACAATGCTTCCAGAATGGCTTTCAATTCTATTATTGCCTCAGGCCATCGCAGTGCCTTGCCTCATGGTGTTGCGTCTGATAAAATTATCGAAAATAACGAACTTGTTCAATTTGATTTTGGTTTCTTCCGCAATCACTACTGTTCTGATTTTAGTCGTGTGGTTGCAGTGGGTGAAGTTGATCCTCAATTACACGAAATTCGTCAGATTATTGAAGATGCGGTAAAGAAGGTTGAAGAAGAGGCTCGCTGTGGAATGACAGGGCAAGAGATCGATGCTATTGCTCGTGATTTTATTACAGATAAAGGCTATGGAGAGTATTTTGTTCATGGTTTGGGGCATGCACTCGGCTTGGAAGTCCATGAAAATCCACGTTTGAACACTGTTTGGAACAAACCTATTGTCGAAAATATGGTCTTGACTGTAGAGCCTGGTATTTATATCCCAGGTCTTGGTGGAGTCCGTTTGGAAGACGTTGTCGTCATGAGATCTGATAAGTTCGAAGTGATTACAGATTGTGGTTACGATTTCTAATCTGAGGGACTGATGATCAATATTCTTAAAAAAATCTTTCTTAACTCTTGGGTGAAAACATTCTTTTTTCTAGCTCTCTGTTTTTTAGGGACTTATCTCTTAATTATGAATTTTTGGCCTATTTTGACCACTTTTTTTGATATTAGAAGTAAAAATTTCTGGATTGCCTTAGGTGTTATTGTGCCTATTATGTTTCTGATCCCCACCTTTATCAATATGGTGCTCTTTGCGAAGATCGTTCAAATTGCTGATAATACCAAACAAACAGAGCGATTGCTTGCTCAACAAAACGAACTATTAAAACAAATTTTAAACAAAAAATAAACCTTTATGGAGGAATCATGAACTACGAAGATATTAAAAAAGGTATGATCCTTAATTTTGAAAATCAATTATGGTACGTTGCTTGGTGCCAACATCACAAACCTGGTAAAGGTGGCGCTGTGATGAGAACAAAACTCAGAAACATTATCAAAGGAAACATGTTAGATAGAGTTTTCCGTGGTGGAGACACTGTTGAGCAAGCTCGTGTAGATAATAGAGAAGCTCAGTACCTCTATAAAGAAGGGACAGATTTCGTCTTTATGGATCAAGAAACTTATGATCAATACAATGTCCCTGCATCTGTTGTAGGCGAGACAGAGCTTTACCTTAAAGAACAAGGTATGGCTGAATTGAAAATTTATCAAGAAGAAGTGATTGCTGTTGATGCTCCTATGTTTGTCAATCTCCAAATTACAGAAACAGATCCAGGTCTCAAAGGTGATACCGTTAGTGGTGGCTCCAAACCTGCAACACTCGAAACTGGTGCAGTCATTCAAGTGCCTTTATTTGTGAATGTTGGGGAAATTGTTAAAGTAGACACAAGAGATGATCGTTATATTGAGCGTGTTAAAGCGTAATCTGTGGAGACACTATGAATAGTATGAAAGATATCAAAAAAATCTATGAAATGTTTTCTGGATTAGACATTGATTGTATCGATGTTGAAAGTCAAGAAGGTACTTTTTCTATTACTTTTGGTGATGGAAAAAAAATGAAACCTGCTGTTGCTCCAGTACCAGCACCTGTGGTTGCACCAGCTCCTACTGCTCCTAAAAAGCCTGCTTCTACTCAATCTAATAATGATATTCTCTCTCCAGCTGTGGGTATTTTCGAAAGAAGTAACCCAAGAACAGGCGAGTACTATATCAAATTGAGAGATGTGGTTAAAGTTGGGCAGATCGTAGGTCACGTTCTTGTTTTAGGCGTGAGACACGATGTTGTTGCGAAAATTTCTGGAAAAGTGATCGAGATGCTTGTTGAAGATGAGCAACCAATCGAATACGGCCAACCTATTTTCCGTTTGGAGAAATTAAATGAAGATGCTTAAAAGAATTCTTATCGCAAATAGAGGTGAAATCGCGGTACGTGTGATTCGTGCTGCAAAAGAACTCGGAATCGAAACAGTTGCAGTTTACTCTGAGGCTGATGCTGATTCTTTGCACGTGAAATTAGCTGATATTGCTATTTGTATAGGGCCAGCTCCTTCCTCTGAATCTTATTTGAATATTCCTGCTTTGATTTCTGCTGCTCGTATTTCTGGGGCGGAAGCAATTCACCCTGGGTATGGATTTTTATCCGAAAATGCAAAGTTTGCAGAAATTTGTCAAAAACACCATATCACTTTCATCGGACCTTCTTCTGAAGTCATCGATCTTCTTGGTAACAAAACAGCTGCCAGAAAAGAGATGTCCGATGCGGGGGTGCCTATCACTCCTGGTACAGGTGCTTTGGATTCTGTGGAAGAAGCTCTTAGCTTTGCACAAAAATCTGGTTACCCTATCATCATCAAGGCTTGTTCTGGCGGTGGTGGTAAAGGTATGCGTGTGGTTTGGAATGATGATGAGCTTCTCAAGATGTACTCTGTTGCATGTAGTGAAGCTGAAATCAATTTCGGTGACCCAAAAGTTTATCTTGAAAAATACCATGAAAATCCTCGTCATATTGAGGTGCAATTTATTGGAGACACCCATGGAAACGTGGTGCATTTGATGGAGCGTGATTGTTCCGTTCAACGTCGTCACCAAAAATTGATTGAAGAAGCTCCAAGTCCAGCCCTCACACCAAAACAACGTAAAGAGCTTGGTGATATCTGTGTTAAAGGTATCAAAAAAGTTGGTTACGTTGGTGCGGGTACGATGGAATTTTTGTACGATGCATCCAACAAAAAGTTCTACTTTATGGAAGTTAACACAAGAATTCAAGTGGAACACTGTGTGACAGAATTGGCAACAGGTATCGATCTCGTTAAAGAACAGTTATTAATTGCTTCCGGTGAAAAATTATCTTTCAAACAAGATGATGTTCAATTACTTGGAGCAGCTATTGAGTGCCGTATCAACGCAGAAAATCCTTTCCAAGACTTCATGCCAACTCCAGGGACTTTAGATGCGGTTCATTTCCCAGGAGGATTTGGAGTACGTATTGATTCTCATGCTTACACAGGGTATACCATCCCTCAATTCTATGATTCTCTTGTAGCCAAGGTGATGACTTTTGGACGAACTAGAGAAGAAGCTCTTGACCGTATGCATCGTCTTTTAGACGAAATGGTACTTTCTGGAAAAGGTGTTTCAACTACAATTCCTTTTCATAAGCAAGTGATGAAAGATCCTGTCTTTAGATCTGGTGAATTTACAACCAAATTTTTAGACAATTTTGAACTCAAATCTGAAGATCAAAATTAAAACAAAAAACCCACTCATATGAGTGGGTTTTTCAATATATGTAACAATTACTGGTTGTTAACAAGATCTTGAATAGATGGTTCAACACCATTAGATCCATCAATACACATTCCACAAATTGATCCAGCACCTGTTTGGTCAACAATCTCTTCAACTGTGATTCCAGGATTTGCTGCGATGTGATCTTGGATCTCACCAACTGTAATATTTAAACATGAACAGATGATATCGTCTCTATTTGCCATGATTACATACCTCCATATAAACTATGTATTTTAGTATAATACAACTTTTTCAAAAAAGCAAGACTTTTCTTTATTACTAATTTTTATAAAGTAATAAAATTTTTATTATTTTAACAAAATAGCAACTTTAACTCTTTATTTTTGAAGGTGTAAGTGCCGAAGAACTAATATCAAAATACCAACTATTTCATAATTGTAAATTGATTTTTTTAATTATATATAATGCAGTATTTTAGATAAATTATAAATAATAGGTGCTTGATGAAAATAGCTCTTCAAGAACCTAAAAGTGGTGTAAAGATCAAAAAAAATCTTCGCTTTAAGATCCTTCTGGTGATTATTCCGTTTTTCTTGATCATTTTTTCCTTTTTAGGTATGACTATTTATTTTTCTTCAAATAACGGTATTACCAATATTGCTAAAGAATTCATGGGTTACAAGCTCCAAGAAGTGAATTCTTTCTTCCAAGATCAGATTGAGCAAGAAAAGATCTTAAAAGATAGTGATATTGATGTAGCGTTTGATGTTTACGAAAATACTGTCGAATATACTAAAAAATTTTCAGATGAAACTTTTTTGATTATCCCTTATAAAAAAATAGAATTATTAAAAGGAACTTACTCATCGCATTCGAACGAGTTAGCTCAATTTGATATTAATAAACTCTACGATCTTCTGACCGAAAGGGAGTATGCTGTAGAAAAAGAAGGGGTAAATCGTAATAGCTGGCTTGAATTTGAATCAGAATCTGGGAACCACTATGTAGGGCTTTATCTAACTAGTTATAGCTCAGAAGTTTGGCTTATTATTATTACAAAACGTCAAAATTTCTACGAACCTGTCCGCGTGATTATGAGTTATATTGTGGCGATTGTTATTATTGGTTTGATTGTTGTAACGATATTGATTATTTTATTTGTGGGCTTTCTCACAAAACCTCTTGATAATTTTGTGAATACAATTCGTGAAATTACGGATACGATGGATTTCAGTCGTCGGATTAAGATTTATTATCCTGACGAAATTGGGCTTCTTGGAGAATACTTCAATGGTATGGTACAAGAGCTTGAAAAATCCTACAATCATATCAAAAACTATGCGTACAATACTGTTCTTGCTAAGAAAAAAGAAGAAAGAATCAGATTTATCTTCCAAAAATATGTTCCAAGTGATGTTATTGAAGAAGTTCTTGAAAATTCAAGTGATTCCATGTTGATTGGGAAGAAACAAAAAATTTCTATTTTATTTTCTGATATTCGTGATTTTACGACTATTTCGGAGGCAATTTCTCCTGAACAACTCGTTACATCTTTGAATAATTACTTTACTTTAATGGTGAATCACATTGTAACAAATAACGGTATTATCGATAAATTTATCGGAGATGCTATTATGGCGGTCTTCGGAGCTCCAAAACAACGCCCAAATGACGCTGAATCTTCCGTGCTGGCAGCATTGGATATGGTAGAGTCATTAACGATCTTTAATGAAAATCAGATCGCTCAAGGACTTAGAGTTTTTGAGACGGGGATAGGTATTAATACAGGTGATGCCATTGTTGGTAATATCGGTTCTGAGCAAAAGGTTGATTATACAGTGATGGGTGACCCTGTGAATTTAGCTTCTCGCTTAGAAGGTTTGACAAAATCCTATAAGATGCCTCTTCTTGTCAGCGAATCAACAAAAGATGATATCGAAAATGATGATCTTTATTATGTTCACGTTGATAATGTGAGGGTGAAAGGTAAATTATTACCAGTTAAGATCTTTGCACCAATGTTAAAATCGAAAATGACCCATGAACAAGTCGCTTTTTATCTAAAGTTTTCGCAAATACAAAAATTTTATTTTGATGGTGATTTTGAAGAGGGTTTGAAAGCTTTTAAGGAATTGGAAGAGGGAGATGGATTTAAGCATTATCTTGCTCAAATGTACCGAGAACGTTGTGAATACCTTGTTTCTAATCCTCCCGAAGATTGGGAAGGTGTTCAAAATTGGACTTCAAAATAAGCTCAATAAGACATTGAGAGGTTTTTATGAAAAATATATGGACTGAAGATAAGTTCCTCGAAAATTTTGAGTTGACAGATCTCAAAAAGATCAAAGAAAAGGTCAAATCCTCTCTCTCTGATCCCGACGAAGCTCTCGAATTAAATCATCAATACCCAATATATAAAGGTATAGCTGGTGTGGAAATTGAAGAGGGGTATATAAAATTACTACCTGCAGATATTCAGTTTTTTGTTGATATCTTCAACCAACTTTCCACAGAAAAACAAGGATCTTTTTTTTTAGTAGAACAAAATTATCAGACTCTTCTCGAAATTATTAACAAATTTAGTCTTGAGATTGCTGATTACAGTTGTTGTGAGGGATATATTTTAAATTATGAATTGATAAACATTGTTGAGATTGATGGAGCTACGGAACTGATTTTGAAATATAAAGATTTGCCGCATAGTACTTATATACTATATAAGTTTGGTTTAGCCAGAAATACAAATGGATATTTATTTGTTTTACATCGATTTTTTTAGTTCATCTTATGTTTATTAAACAAAAATTCCCTCAAAAATAGCATTTTGGGGCTTAAAATCAAAAGAAATTATTTTAATTGTAGATTTAATCAATAAATAATGCAAAAAAGACTTGATTTTTTTATAAAACTACATTATGATTATATACAATATGTTTGACAAAAACAAAAACTCAGAACGAAATTTGGAGGAATACCAATGAGTACATCAAAAGTGACTTATGTTGCAATCGGAGAAGCTGTTGCAGCTAAAATGGGTTTACCTAAGAGCAAAGGTGCAGAATTAGGACGCACATTTGTTTCCGAAGTAATCGATACTTTACAAAAAGGAACAACTGTCGAATTAACAGGCTTGACAACATTATCTGTTGAAATGTCTAAAGCTCGTACAGGTCACAACCCTAAAACTAGAGAAGTGATTCAAATTCCTGCTAAGAAAAGAGTTAAAGCATCTATTTCTGGTAAACTTAAAAAGAGCTTGTAGAATCTTTATATCAAAAAAGGCCCCTGTTTCTAGGGGCTTTTTTGATAGGTATTTTAAATGTATGAAAATAATAAAAAAAGACTTGAGTTTTTTTTGGAAATCCTGCATACTAATAAATAACAATTCTTTATGTTTTAAGAAGGAATCATGCAAAAATATCAAGTTACTGCTCGTAAATGGCGTCCGCAAGATTTTGATCAGATTATTGGACAAGAACACATCACGACAGCCCTTGTTAATGCTGTTAACAGTGGCAAGATTCCCCACGCATATTTGTTTTCTGGACCTCGCGGAGTAGGGAAGACGAGTACTGCTCGTATCCTTGCAAAGATCTTGAATTGTGAAAAGAGTCCTCAGGTTTGTGGGGTTTGTCCAGCTTGTATTGAGATTAGTACTGGGCAATCCTTAGACGTCCGTGAGATCGACGGTGCCTCGAATAGAGGTATTGAGCAGATCCGTGAAATTCGTGATAATGCAATCTATACCCCTTTGTCCTTAAAGTATAAGATCTTTATTATTGACGAAGTTCATATGCTTACCAAAGAGGCTTCTAATGCTCTGTTGAAGGTTTTGGAAGAGCCACCAGCTCATATTATCTTCATGCTTGCAACAACAGAGGCTAACAAGGTCTTGCCTACCATCCGTTCACGTTGTCAGCACTACCTCCTAAAGCGTATTCCTCTTGATAAGATCGTTGCAGCTTTAGAAAATATTTTAATTGCCGAAAATTACACTTATGAAAAAGAAGCGATAGAGATCATTGCTAATGCTGGTGATGGATCTATGCGTGATTCTCAAACGATTCTCGACCAAGTCATTCTTTATACACAAGGTAATTTGACCACGCAGCAAACAAGAGAAATCTTAGGGATTCCTGCTGATGTATATTTTGAAGGTGTTCTTGAAGGAATTACCCATCAAAATATCGTTCTTGTTTTGGAGCAGTTGGATGCTTACTTGACAGAGGCGGGGGATGGTTCTTCTTTTGCTGAAAATCTTACCAAATTCCTGCGTCAAGGTCTTTTGATCAAAAAAGTACCTATGGGACACCCTTTACTCAATATTAGTCCCGATCGTTATGAGAAAATTAAGGAATTATTTTCAGTCTTATCTGACGATGAGATGTTAATTTTACTAAATTTATCTTTGGATCTGTGCGATCTCCTTAGAAAAGAGACAGCAGAGCGTTTTTGGATAGAAAGTACGCTCTTTAAGATGCTTGATTATAAAAATCGTATTCCTCTTACTCAATTCCGACAAGAAATTTTGAAAGTAGTAGGGCGTGAACCTAAAGGTGGGGTTTTGGCAAGAGTTGCAAATGCTGTTTCTCCACAAATTCAAGAGAGAGCTGCTTCAAGACCAAGTCCTTCTCCTCAAAAAGGAGCTTTATCTGTAGCGATGGAGCAAAATACACCTCCACCGGCTCGTATTGTTCCAAAGCCCGAAGAAGTTTCTTCACCAGCACCTGCTAATCCTATCCCAATAAGTTCCCCAGAACCTCTCTCTACGGATATAGATGACAGAGAAGGCGTATTAAAAAATTTATTTGAAATATCATAAAAATGTCAGGAGATTCTCATGTTAGACAATATGAAACAGATGATGAAGATGAGAGAAGAAATGAACGGCTACAAAAAGCAGCTCGAAGAAATGCGCATCAAAGCATCGTCTAAAAAAGACTACGTTAAAGTAACCCTTGACGGTGAAAAAACATTAAAACACATCGAATTTTCGGATGAAGCAATGAATCTTTCTAAAGAAGATCTTGCGAAAAATGTGAAAGAAGCTGTAAAAGCTGCTTCCAAAGAATTAGAATCAATCCAAAAGAAAACCTTCAAAAATTCTCCTATTGCAAACTTATTGCAACAAGGTAAATAGAGCTGGTTTAGAGAGGGTCTAGTGCTTCCAGAACCAATAAAAAGACTGTCTAAGCTATTAAGCAAGACACCCAATATAGGCCCTAAAAGTGCTGAAAAATTAGCAGTGTGGTTTACTCAGAAGGGTAGGCTTCATGCTAAGGAGTTGGGGCAATATCTGTTGAATTTTTCTGATTTGATAGGGGTTTGTCCTCAATGTGGCTACTTTACTTTAGAGGGGAAAGAGCTCTGTGCTATCTGTTCTGATGAGACAAGAGATCAAAAAACACTCTGTCTTGTGGAAGATGTCCTTGATATTATTGATATTGAAGAGGCAGGTTCTTATTCTGGATTGTATTTTGTCTTGGGTGGAGTGATTTCTCCTTTAGAAGGGTATACGATTTCGAGTTTGCCTTTTGATAAGTTGAAAGATCTACTTCAAACAAAAAAAATTAATGAATTAATTGTTGCCTTAGGAGCTACTACGGAAGCTGATGTGACTTCTATGTATCTTAAAGAGTTTCTCTCAGATACAAATATCAAACTCACAATGCTTGCTAGAGGGATTTCTGTGGGCACAAGTATTCATTTTGCAGGAAAAAAAAGTATTATTCAAGCGTTTCGTACGCGTGAAACTCTTGAATAACAATATATAATTAAATTATAAATTTATAATTATAAATTATAAATTTTATAGGCGGTTTTTATGGCTGTACAGAGAATGATCATGGACGGAAACAAAGCAGCGGCTTATGTCGCATATGCTTTTAGTGAAGTCGCAGCAATTTATCCTATCACACCTTCCACTCCGTTGGCAGAGCATTGTGATGCTTGGTCAGCACAGGGAGTGAAAAATATTTTTGGAGACACAATGATTGTCTCTGAGCTCCAATCAGAAGCTGGTGCAGCAGGTGCTGTTCACGGTTCATTACAGGCTGGAGCGCTTACAACAACATTTACAGCGTCACAAGGCTTGTTGTTGATGATTCCTAATATGTACAAGATTGCAGGGGAATTACTTCCTACTGTTTTCCACGTTCCTTCAAGAACAGTTGCTACACATGCGCTTTCTATCTATGGAGATCATAGTGACGTGATGGCTTGTCGTCAACTTGGTTGGGCAATGCTTTGTTCCAACTCTGTTCAAGAATCTCATGACTATGCTATCGTTGCACACCTTGCTACTCTCAAAACTAGTGTTCCTTTCATTCATTTCTATGATGGGTTCCGTACTTCTCATGAAATTCAAAAAATCGAAGTCTTAAGCTATGATGATTATAAAGATTTGGCAAACTTCGATCATATCAATGACTTCCGTAAAAGAGGACTTTCTCCAGATCGTCCTGTAACTAGAGGAACTGCTCAAACTCCAGATATTTACTTCCAAGCTTTTGAGGCTCGTAACCCTTATTATGACAATTTAGCTGATGCGATCCAAGAAACAATGGATGAAGTATCCAAAGTACTCGGACGTCAACTCAAAACAGTGGACTATCATGGTGCACCGGACGCAGAACGTCTCATTATTTTGATGGGATCCATGGCGCAAACTGCTAAATCTGTGGTAGATACACTTACTGCAAAAGGTGAAAAAGTTGCTGTCCTCGCGATTCATTTGTATAGACCTTTCCCAACAAAACATGTCCTTGCTGCTATTCCTGCATCTGTCAAAAGAATTGCTGTCATTGACCGTTCTAAAGAATTGGGTTCTGCTGGAGAACCACTGTACTTAGATGTCTGTGAGGCATTCTCTGATCAAGCTCAAAGCCCTATCATCGTGGGTGGACGTGGTGGTCTTTCTTCCAAAGACGTAACTCCAGGTCAAATTGTTGCTGCATTTGAAAATCTCTCTTTATCCGAACCTAAAAATGACTTTACTATCGGTATTGTCGATGACGTTTCCTTTAAATCATTATTAGTACAAGAGGAACTTAATGTTGTTCCAGAAGGTACTATTGAATGTAAATTCTATGGTATAGGTTCTGACGGTACTGTTGGTGCAAATAAAAACTCTATCTCCATCATCGGTGATAATACAGATCTAAAAATTCAAGCTTACTTTGATTATGACTCTAAGAAGAGTGGTGGTTATACTATTTCTAATCTTCGTTTTGGTAAAGAAGAAATCAATCTTCCTTACTTAATTCAAAGCGCAAGTTTTATTAGCTGTTCTGTACCTTCTTATATCTATAAATATGATCTTCTTAAAGGACTCAGAAAAGGTGGTACTTTCTTATTGAATACCTCTTGGACAGAAGCTGAATTAGAAGAAAAACTCCCTGTTCACATCAAACGCTACCTTGCAGAAAATGATATTAACTTCTATATCATCAATGCAAATGCTGTTGCTCGTGAAATTGGTATGCGTCAATCTAATACTATCCTCCAATCTGCATTCTTTAAGCTTGCTGATATTCTTCCTTATGATCAAGCTGTTGAATTAATGAAAAAATCTGCTCACAAAAGTTATATCCGTAAAGGGGAAGCTATTGTTGAAATGAACTATAAAGCGATCGACGCTGCAGCAGAAAAACTTCATAAAGTTACCATAAAATCCGAGTGGAAAGATCTTGAAGGTGAGTTTGAATTACAACAGTTTGAAAATGCTCCAGCCTTTATCAAAACAATCGCTGCAGCAGTGAACCAATTAAAAGGTGACTCACTTCCTGTTAGTGCTTTTGCGGGTGAATTTGTAGATGGTACAGTGATGTCTGGATCTACAAGATATGAAAAACGTTATATTTCAGATCTTGTACCTAATTGGATGGAAGATAATTGTATCCAATGTAACCAGTGTGCTTTCGTCTGTCCACACGCTGTGATCAGACCATTCTTGTTGACTAATGAAGAAAAAGAAAAAGCTCCTGAAACCCTTAGAACATTGGCTGCAACAGGTGCGGCAGACTTGCAGTATAATATCTCTATTTCTGTAGCTGACTGTACAGGATGTTCAGCTTGTGTGGATGTATGTCCAGGAAAAGGTGGCAACAAAGCCCTTGCTATGGAGGCTGTTGCGGTACATGAAAAAGAACAAGAAAACTTTGACTGGCTCTTTACAAACTGTAAGCCTAAAAACCCATTTGGTAAAAATAATGCAAAAGCTGTTCAATTTGAGCAACCATTATTTGAATTCCATGCGGCATGTCCTGGTTGTGGGGAAACTCCTTATATCAAGCTCGTGACCCAATTATTTGGTGATCGTATGATGATTGCAAATACAACAGGATGTACCTCTATCTACGGTGGTTCCATGCCATCCACACCTTATTCCACAAACGAGCTTGGCCAAGGTCCTACCTGGGCAAACTCTCTCTTTGAAGATAACGCGGAATTTGGTTTTGGTATGTACAAAGCACGCCAAAAACTCAGAGAAAGAGCAGTAGGTTATATCCAACAAGCTATCGCTGAAAAAGCTGTATCCAATATTCAAGCTTTCCAAGACTGGTTGGATCATGGTGACGATGCAGAAAAAACTCGTGAAGTAACAGCAAATCTTAAAGAAGCATTGAAATCTGAAAATAGTCCTATTGCATTGAAAATCAAAGAACTCCAAGACTACCTCGTGAAGTCCTCTATGTGGCTCTTTGGTGGTGATGGTTGGGCTTATGATATTGGATTTGGCGGATTGGATCACGTTCTTTCCAACAACGAAAATATCAACGTCCTTGTCTTAGATACAGAAGTGTATTCTAATACAGGTGGACAAGCTTCTAAATCAACTCCTATCGGTGCTCAAGCATTGTTTGCTCAATCCGGTAAACCCAATGCGAAGAAGAATCTTGGTTTGATGATGTCAACATATGGACATATCTATGTTGGTCAGATCTCTATGGGATCCAACAAAGCACACGCACTCAAAGTCATCCAAGAAGCTGAAGCATATCCAGGACCATCCTTGATCATTGCGTACTCACCATGTATTGCTCACGGTCTTAAAGGTGGACTTGTCAATGCTCAATCCGAAGAAAAATTGGCTGTCGATTCTGGTTATTGGCACTTATGGAGATACAACCCAATGCTTATGGCAGAAGGTAAAAATCCATTTGTCCTCGATTCCAAAGAACCTAACTTTGAATTGTTCCAGCAATTTATTGGACATGAAGTTCGCTTTAGTGCGTTAGGTCGTGCCTTCCCAGAGAGAGCGAAAGAATTATTTGCTCTTGCTGAAGAACAGGCAAAAGATCGTTTCAAACATTACAAGCGTCTCGCTTCTATCGATTATTCTGTAGAATAAATATACTCAAAATATCCTCCCAAAACTTGGGGGGATATTTCTTATAAAAAAACAACTTTTTTCTTATTTTTTTCATCAATTTAGTAGATTGTTTCATAATTATAGAGTATAATATAAAAATATTATTCTTATATTTTCTGGAGATAATATGCGTAATAAAAATTTATTGCTATCAGGTATCATCTTAAGTTTTGCTCTGGCCTTATTTCTTTCTATAGCAATCATTGCACAATCAGGGTTTATTTATAAAGCTCGTGCGAAGCATTTCGATAAAAAAAGTAGATCTTTTGAGAAAAAGATCTCTGAAAATGCGTCTTTTTTTATTTTAGGGATGCAAGAAATTGGTCAATCTCATAAAATTGCTGAAATTTTTTCAAAACGTGCTCTCACAACATCTGATTTTAATTATTCAAAACAGACTGATTTAACTTCTTTGTATCTTGTGAATCCTCAAGGTGTTATTTTATTTTCTACGGAATTATTTTTGACAGGTAAATCTATCTATTCAAATGTTATTTCTTGGAATACAACAACAGAACCGTCATTTTTCTTTACAGATGAGGATACAATGGTGGGTATGGTTCGTTTTCAAGACCCATCTGTTTCGGAACAGTTACTTGGTGGCTACGTTATTGCTAAATTTCCTTCGGATGTTATTCTTGAGGGACTTCCATTTTCTAAAATCCATATGAGGGCTGTAAATACCGAATCACCTGTTTTATTAATAGATGATACCAGATCACTCTCTCCTAAATTAATCTCAACTTTAGCTCAAAAATTCCGTATCTCTAGAGATGAATTGAATGAAAATATTGTTTCTCAGTTAAAAGTACCTTATTTTTCTCCACTTCTTTTTTATTTTGGTAATAAGATCTATGTTCCTATTTTTGGGTCTTTAGCTATCTTGTTACTTGTCTTACTAGGTGTCATGTTGTTACTTAGTTATATGAGATATATTGAATTTGAATCGGTAGATCAAGATGATTTTCTTCGCCAAACAATGGTCTCAAATCAATATGACTCCGTGTCCCAGCTTGTCTCTGATATTGAAAATAATGTAACCTATGATGAAAGTGCTTCAGAAGCAATGATGAACGATGCTGTTCAATACGGCGTTGTGAAAGAAATTGATTTCGATGATCATCAAGATGAGTTAAGAGAGATTGGTGCGGAAGAAACTTCCTCAAGTGCTGAACTGGCTTCCATGGATTTTGTTATGGAGACAGATGATCTTAACGATGACTTCTTTACTAATACTGAGGATTTAGATCTTGAAAATGCTACGATCCCAACGTATTCTGAACAAGATGAAGAAGGCTTAAATCTCCCTTCAGATTTTGAAGATCTTGCCGAAATTTCCTTAGACGATCTAGCAAATGATCTTGAAGACCATAATTTAGATTCTATAATTATTAATCCTGAACTAACTGTGGATACCTCATTTACCGAAGAACCTGTAGAAAACTTAGCTTTTTCTGCAATTGAGTCTTTAGATAAGATTCAAGAAGAGCTTGAGGTACCTAAGGTTACGATGGATACTTCGGAATTTGATGCATTACTTGCTGATGATGAATTACTAGAAATTTCTGAGCCTGTCGAAGATGAATTTTCAAATATCGATGAAGTGACATCAGATTTATCATCTAATATCGACTCCACTATTGAAGAACCTAAAGTTACGATGGATACTGCTGAATTAGATGATTTGGTTTTTGAAGATGAAAATAGTGAAGTTGAAATTGAAGTTCCTTCCTTTGAAGAAGATATCGATGACGAACAATTATTAAACGCAGCTAATTCTATTGAACAAAGTCTTTCTGAATTTGAAGATTTTGATTTTAATGCGACTTCTTCTCCAACAGAGGATCTTTCAGAAGTGACAATAGATGATCCTATGCCAGATTTTGACAATTCTCTGATAAATAACGATCCATCCATGATAGATAATATTCCTGTATTAGAACAGGAATCATTATCAGATGATATTTTTGATGATAATGAAAATATTGAGCTTCAGGATAATCTTGAAGAAATTTCTGCCGAAGAATTTAATGAACTACTAAATAATATAGGACATTTTGACAATCCTGTAGTTGAAAGCCGTATTAATAGACTTATCCCACTATTAAAAAAGTTTGATATTCGCTATTACCGTGCTGCTGAATTAGACGGAAATGAATTTAATTTCGATATTGATGGGCAAAAATGCACTCTTTCTAAAGATTCAATACTTTTTGAAACAGTATTGTCTCAGCATAAGGTCTTATCGATTTCCGGTAATGTCTTAGAATTTGAACAGGTGAAAGATATTTTCCCACAATCATTTATTGAAAAATTAGGAGAACTCTTCCTAGAACCAGTACTAGATGAATCTGGTGAAGTTCAAGGTATAGTGATGCTTGGTCGAGATGAGACACAACCTGAACTTTCTTTAGATGATAAAAGAGAACTATTTATTGAAATGAATAAATAAAACACATTATATAGGAGTATAATCCATGAAAAAGACTAAAATTGTTTGTACCATGGGACCTGCAGTTGAAAATTTAGACACACTCTGTACCTTATTAGAATCAGGTATGAATGTTGCTCGTTTAAACTTTTCCCACGGGGATCATCAAGAACACGGTGGAAGAATCGCACTTGTTAGAGAAGCTTCTAAAAAAACAGGGATTCCTGTAGCAATCTTATTAGATACTAAAGGACCAGAAATTCGTACCCAAAAATTAACAGATGGGAAAGATATTGCTATCAAAACTGGTCAAAAATTCTTCTTCTCTGCAAAAGAAATTGTTGGAGATGAGAATGGTGTATCCGTTACTTACCCAGATTTTGCAAAAGATCTTCAAGTAGGTAAAACAATCTTAGTTGATGATGGTCTTTTACGTTTTGTTGTTGATAAAATTGAAGGCGATAAAGTCCATACAACAGCTATGAACAATGGCTTCTTAGGTGAGAAAAAAGGTGTAAACCTTCCTGAAGTAAATATCAACTTACCAGCTTTAGCTGATAATGATATTGCTGATCTTAAATTTGGTTGTGAAGTAGGGGTTGACTTTGTTGCAGCTTCCTTCATCCGTAAAGCTGCTGACGTCGAAGAAGTTCGTAAAGTCTTAAAAGCTAATGGTGGCGAAAATATCAAAATTATCTCCAAAATTGAAAACCAAGAAGGTCTTGACAATTTCTCTGAAATTCTCATTGCTTCTGATGGTATCATGGTTGCTCGTGGTGACCTTGGTGTAGAAATCCCAATGGAAAAAGTTCCATTTGCTCAGAAAAATATGATTGCTATGTGTAATGAACTTGGAAAACCAGTAATCACAGCAACACAAATGCTTGATTCCATGATCAAAAATCCTAACCCAACACGTGCTGAAGTTAACGACGTTGCAAATGCAATTCTTGACGGAACAGATGCTATCATGCTTTCCGGTGAAACAGCGAAAGGTTCTTTCCCTGTTCAAGCTGTAAAAGTTATGAACCAAATTGCATTAGAAGTTGATCCTTATATCGATCAAGTTCCAACAGATTTCGGTGATCACCTCGATCTTACTGAAGCAATCGCAAAAGGTACTGTTGAAGTAAGTGCATCTTGTCAAGCAAAAGTTATTGCTGTTGGAACAAGCTCTGGACGTGCTGCATTAGCAGTAAGAAAATACTTCCCACAAGCTCCTATCTTAGCAGTAGCTAACTCTGAACAAGTTGCTCGTCAACTTCTCTTGGTTAAAGGTGTAACCCCAATCGTGGATACAACAGCTTCTAACCATGATGATATGGAAGTTATTGCAATGAAACAGTGTAAAGATATTTTCAATCTTACATCTGGAGATCTTGTTGTGGTATCTTATGGTAAACAAATCTTTACTACAGGTACAACAAATAGCTTAAGAGTATTAACAATTCAATAATTTCATTGAGACTAAAAACGAGAGAGTAATTCTCTCGTTTTTTTTGTGGATTTTATTATGATCTGAACCTCCATTCTTTAGTTATCACACTAATAATTCCGATACTAATTTGAAATATTATCTTTTGAGGGTACATGAAAATCATCATTGCTGTATACGACAGGGAATTATCAAAACAATTGGCCGTGCTTTTGTCAAATAAAAAATTCTTTACTATTGAAGCTGAATCTTTTGAAGAAGTCCCAGCTTTATTGCAAAGACATGCTTCAGCAATGATCATTTCAGAAGAAACTTCAGTACTCTTTTATCAAAAAATTAAAGAAATTTCACCTGATTCAGAGATATTTTTTCTTTCTTATCCATCCTTTTCAACATCTCAATTATTTACCCTGCAATCATATAATATTAGATCGGTTATTTCTTATACCGAGAATGCATATGAATTGGTGGAGAAGATCCTTCAATCTTTATCGATGAACTCAGAAAGTCGGCAAAATTTTATTGAGCAGAAAAATGATCCACGTATTTACGGTGCTTCAGAAAATACTTCTGAAAATGTAGCGATTTATTTGAATAATGATAAAAAATGGATTTATGGTACCTTAGAAGGCTTTAATACATCTAAAGTGGCTGTTTTACTTGATGATCCTGCTAAACAGGAGGCTTTGCTTGAGAATAATGCTTGTTTTTTGATCTATCTGCAAAGTATGAATATTCGGTTTTATGCAGATTTTATTTTTCATAAAGAAAATATATCGATTTTCCGTTATCGTAAAATGAGTACAGGTGATGCTGAGCGACTTTCTTATTATATCCACTACTGTCAAAAAGTGGAGCAAAACCCAAAAAAAATAGTTAATGATATCGTATAAAAATTGGAGAAAGAGATGAAATATGAACGTCCTAATATTTGGAAAAATATCGATGAAGTAAGTAAAAAAGAAATCTTTGAAACAGCTGAGCACTATAAAATATTTTTAGATGAAGTAAGAACAGAACGTCAAGGGGTTTCTTGGATCAAGCAACAAGCGGAATCCAAAGGATACCAAAATCTTGAAACCAAAGACTCCCTCAAAGCGGGTGATAAAGTTTATTATCTATACGAAAACAAAAATATCTCCTTAGCTATTATTGGGCAAGACTCCATCAAAGAAGGGGTCAATATCATTGGAGCACATTTGGATTCTCCTCGTTTAGACTTGAAAATTCATCCTCTTATCGAGGAGCATGGAGTTGCCATGCTTAAAACTCATTATTACGGTGGAATCAAAAAATATCAATGGCTTAATATTCCTTTATCCCTCCACGGTGTGATCATCAAAGGTGATGGGACAAAAGTTGAAATTCATATTGGGGATAAGGATGAAGATCCTGTCTTCGTGATCTCTGATTTGCTACCACATTTATCCCGTAAAGTTCAAGGGGAAAAAAAGCTTTTGGAAGGGATTGAAGGGGAAAACCTCAATTTATTTGTGGGTACAATGGTTACCGATGATAAAGAATCCACAGAAAAAGTGAAAGATTTTGTCTTGAATCTCTTACATGAAGAATATGGTATTATTGAAGAGGATTTCATTTCTGCTGAATTGGAAGTGGTTCCTACAATGAAAACAAGAGATGTTGGTTTTGATCGTAGTATGATTGCTGGGTATGGACATGATGATCGTGTTTGTTCCTATGGTGCGTTTTCTGCGATCACTTCTATCACCGAAACTCCAAAAAGAACGCTAATAGCTTTCTTTACAGATAAAGAAGAAATTGGCTCCAAAGGCGTAACAGGAAGTGATTCTGTTGCGTTACCTAATCTCATTGCCGAACTTTTATATAGAGAAGTAGGTGATTATAAAGATATCGAAATCCGAAGAGCGTATAACAGATCTTTCTGTCTTTCTGCAGACGTAGGAGCTGCCTTCAACCCTCTCTTTCCATCTGTTCATGATAAGCATAATGCAGCGTTCATGGCTGGTGGACTCATTATCAAAAAATACACAGGTGCTGGTGGTAAATCCGGAGCTTCAGATGCTTCAGCGGAATTAGTTGGTAAGCTGAGAAAAATTTTCAATGATAATCACGTATCATGGCAATCCTCCTCTATGGGGAAAGTCGATGAAGGGGGCGGTGGTACCATCGCGATGTTCATTGCTCAGTATGGCATTCCTGTGATTGATTGTGGTATTGGCGTAGTTGGGATGCACTCACCTTACGAACTCATCAACAAAGCTGATCTACATCACATGATCAAAGGATATAGAGCCTTTTTCTTAAACGCATAATCAAAAGCTAGGTTAATTCCTAGCTTTTTTTTTGAGAATTTGTTATAATTTAGGATATTATTAAAAGGTGTTTTTATGTCTTACAAATATCTTTATGGCCCCATTCCTTCACGTCGTTTTGGCATTTCACTGGGGGTGGATCTTATCCCTTGGAAAACTTGCCCTTTAAACTGTATCTATTGCGAATGTGGCGCTACGAATAACTTTACCAATGAAAGGAAAGAATACGTCCCTACAAAGGTTGTAATGGACGAAATAGTTCATTTTATTGAGAATAATCACCCACCTGATTTTATTACTTTTTCAGGATCAGGAGAACCGACTTTACACAGTGGTTTGGGAGAATTGATTACCTTTGTGAAGACAAATTATCCCCAGATCAAAGTCGCTGTCATCACGAATTCTGTCATGCTTACACTAGATGGGGTTCAAGAAGAATTAATGCTTGCGGATCTTGTTGCACCTTCTCTCGATGGCGCGACGGAGCAAGTCTTTCGGGCTATCGATCTCCCTATGAATGGCATCCATATTGAAGATGTTACGACTGCACTAAGAAATTTTGCAAAAAATTATCTCACTCAAAGCGGCAAACAACTATGGCTGGAGATTTTTGTTATAGAAGGTTTGAATACAACGGAGTCTGAAATAAACTCCTTCATCGAGATCTTAAAAACCATACCTTATACAAAACTGCATCTGAATAGACTTGATCGTATCGGTACAAAAATTGATCTCAAACCCGCTTCTATGGCTGTTCTTCACGAGATGCAGGACACTTTTATTCATGCTGGTCTTAAAGATGTGGAGATCATCGGCAAATGTAAAAATAAAGATGAGATCAGGAATTATCAACATTCTATTGAAGAAACAATCACCTCAACGCTAGATCGTCGATCCATGTCCCTAGAAGATTTAATGGAGATTGCGCAAACGACAGAGGATGAAATAGGTAGATATCTTGATATGCTCAGTGCTGAAAAGAGAATTATCTCTCAAATTATCGATGGCAAGATTGTCTATAAAATTCTTCATACAAACAAAAAACCTTCCTAAGACAGGAAGGTTTTCTTTATAATAATGGTAAATGTTTTGTGATTGGGTCGACGAAGTCAATGGGAGCTGGCCCCAAACCTATAGCCGTGAGGGTAGGTTCCCCCCCAAACTCTGTCTTTCCAGCGTCTCTGATAAGCGCACATGGTAGATTGCTTTGTTCGATTTTCTCCCAAAGCTCAAGCAACTCTTCTTCACTTTTAACGTACACAACAATTTTAGCTTGTCCTTCTCTAAACCATGTTTCCACAAAGTTTTTTGTTGTTGGTTTGGATAGACCATCGAATACAGCTGTCACAGAAGCATGAGCACCTTGAGAGATCAGTTTCCCTTTACGGACTCCGTTAGTATTTGGATATTTTGTTCTGATGATGAGGACTTGCTTCATGATATTACCTCTATAATTACAATAAAACCGTCCAGTGTTGGACGGTTTTATAATTTACTGAGCGGGAGAAGGGATTTGAACCCTCGGCCCTCGCCTTGGCAAGGCGATGCTCTACCCCTGAGCTACTCCCGCGGATAGATTGTTTTTATTAATATCCAAAAGGACAAATATTTGCGAAAGGTGGGACTCGAACCCACACACCTTTTGGGCACTAGATCCTAAATCTAGCGTGTCTACCAGTTTCACCACTCTCGCTAAATGTGTTGAATAATTCGACCTGATAGAGTGCCGAGCATCGATACGAAACACGTCTCACACCCAGTAGGATTCGAACCTACGACCTACGGATTCGAAGTCCGGCGCTCTATCCAGCTGAGCTATGGGTGCATATGCTGGGTGAATAATGGGATTCGAACCCACGGCCCCCGGAACCACAATCCAGTGCTCTAACCAACTGAGCTATATCCACCATGTACTAATACTTTCATATATTCGTGTCTGATAGGATTCGAACCTATGACCTGCGGCTTAGAAGGCCGATGCTCTATCCAGCTGAGCTACAGACACATCAGCCTCTTCGGGGTAGTAGGATTCGAACCTACGGCCCCCTGCTCCCAAAGCAGGTGCGCTAACCGAACTGCGCTATACCCCGTTTCATATTAGTATATTATTATAAAATATCTTGCCCTGAATGTCAATAGTTTTTTATAAAAAATATACATTTTTTATTGCATTAAGTTTGTAGAGTAGGAATTTCCTTTATACAAATCAATAGAAATATTTTCAACAGCTTTATTTTTAGGCATAATTTCTTGATATTTTGCATTGGTATCAGCCAAAGGAATCCCTGTTTTTTTGTCAAAAACCTTACCATAGATATTCATCACCTGAGTATCATTTTCAATATAAAAGAGAGACATGAGGGTGTCTTTGTAAGGAATACCAGCTTTTGCCATGAGAATTAAAGGAAGATTTCCTGGAGAAATACCTTTTGGTAGATCTACGCGACCTTTTTGTCCATCAATCATAATCATAGGTAAAGGTGCAGGATTTTTGCTCATCGCATTTTTATATTCTTGAGGAAGGAGGGAATTATTAATATTTTGTGGTGTTTCAAAAGAAAGATGGTCAGATTTGAATACAATCAATGCATCAGGATATTTTTTGAGAATTTCATTTTTTAAGTAGACAAGACGTCTTGCATTGAAAATAGAGCCTTTGAGTTGTCGTTTTCCAGCAAGTTTTTCTTTATCATCATTGAAATATTTCAAATATTCATCAAGATGCTCAGGATCTTCGAGTTTATCCGTGAAACGTCCTGTACGAGAATGTCCAAGGAAGGTAAACATAAAGTAAAATGGGGTTACATTGTCTGGAGTTTGCTTGATTCTTTCAATAGTACGCTCTTCAAAACGATAAGGATCCAATCTTTTACCAGACCAGTCATCTCCGAAAAGACAATATTCTTCATGGTCAACAAACCAATTCTTATAGATCTTTGGTAAATTATAAGTCGGAGTCACCGCCTCAAGGACATAGCTAGTGTACCCATGTTTTTTCAGTTCATAAGGAAAGGTGTAAGGGTGAGGGCGGGACTCATTGAGAAGCTGTAAAGGATATGACGCAGTGAGAGCTACCATACGAGCTAAGAAACTACCATGATTTTGATTAGGCCCTGTGTAGGTGTTTTCGGTAACAAGATCAAGGTACTCTTTTGGGAAGGGGTTGTTTTCCCCAAACAATGGATATAAATCACGAAAATCGTAGAAAGATTCCATTATAATAACAAAAATGGCTTTCTTTTTCTCAGGAGCTTTTGTAGGAGATGCAGAAATTGGGTATTCTTTTCTTGTATTTTCAAGATTTTTTAAGAATTTATAGCTTTTTTGAACTTCTTCTTCAGGGATGACGGTCAGCGTATTACGTTCACGCGTTTGAATGGTTTTAACGATACCAGACATGAAGAATGTCTCACGATAATCGCCCATCCATGGCGCCATCTCACGGGTCTCATTTAAGGTGGTATGCACAGAAATTGTCAAGTAAATAAGAATAGGAAGTTTTACCAAAAAAGTGATGAGTTGCTTTTTATTTTCTAAAATGTATTTGATATTGAACCAGATCACATAGGCAACCCCATAGAGCCAAATCCCGAAACTACCAAGATATAAAAGACGATCAGGCCAGTCCGATACTTGAATCAAAGTAGGGTAATTTTTCATTTCAGAGAGCCAAAACGCCTTATTGAAGATGGTGATATAAAAATATTGGAATTGATAAATAGGGAATAAAAACAAGATTAAGACAATAAAATAGCGTTTTTTATTACCGTGAGCCAAAAGATAACTGAAAATCCCCAGTAAAAGCGTAAATTCAACGTCAAGTTTTGAAAGAGAAGCCTGAGGAATCCCAAATAAAAACTGTAAATGGATGATGAGATAGATCAGCTCAGAGCTTATAGCGACAAATAAAAAAGCTTTAAGTAATTTTATTGCAAATAACTTAAGAGCAGCGAGATCGATCTTTTTTCTTTGTTCCAAAATAGTGTTGAAAAATTTCTTCATAAATTCTCCTAGAAAATTGCATGATTGCTAAAATGGTATTGATCACAATAAGTTTCATAGTATACAATATTTTTTCTATTTTTTCAAGTAGCTAAATTATTGACAAAAAAACAGAAATCTTGTATCATATGCTACCGTTTGAATTATTTGAAACGAGGTTTCTGCGTTGGGGGGCTAAAATGGCTACTCTACAGCGTTTCAACCGCTTTTCTCTCCCTTTCAATACTGCACTTAATTATCTGTCTTTTCTATTACACTTTCATCTCTTTCTGATGTTGGGTATTTCTATCCAAGAATGATTCCAAGTTTTTTCCTGTTCTTTTGTGGCTTAATCTATGTCTAATTATCTATCAACTATATAAAATAATTTCAAGGTGATTTTATGTTATCTATTACTAATAATTCCATCAAAATTGAGAATATGAATCATTTTTATGGCGATTTCCAAGTTTTAAAAAATATTAATTTAGAAATAAAATCTGGAGAATTTTTCTCCCTTTTAGGGCCATCTGGTTGTGGTAAAACCAGTTTGCTCCGTATTATTGGCGGTTTTGTCAACCCTAATGAAGGTGTTGTCTATCTTGGTGATAAGGATATCACAAATCTTCCTTCTAACAAAAGACCTATCAATACTGTCTTCCAAAAATATGCTTTATTCCCACACTTGACAGTTTATGAAAATATTGCGTTTTCTTTCCGTGTCAAAGGTATTCCTGAATCTGAATTTCATGATAAAGTTATATCTTATATAGAGTTAGGTAGATTGCAAAACCATAAAGATAAATACCCTCACCAGCTTTCTGGTGGACAGCAGCAACGTGTTGCGATTGCTCGCGCCTTAGCAAATGAGCCAAAAGTCTTGCTCTTAGACGAGCCTCTCTCTGCGCTTGATGCTAAATTGCGTCAGCATATGCTTCTTGAGCTTGATCGTATCCATGATGAAGTGGGGATTACCTTTATTCTTGTAACGCATGATCAGGAAGAGGCGCTCAGCGTCTCCGATCGTATTGCTGTGATGAATGAAGGGGAAGTCTTACAGGTGGGTACTCCTGTTGAACTTTATGAGACACCGGCGACAGCATTTGTAGCTGATTTTATTGGAGAGAACAACTTCTTCGAAGGTCGCATTACCAAAATTCTCGATGATATGCATGCAACTATGGAAACAACTTTTGGTGAAGTGATTGTTGAGCTTGATAAAAAAGTAAAAGTAGGGCAACGTGTTGTATTAAGTGTTCGTCCTGAAAAAATTGAAGTCCTCAAAAATAAACCAAAACTCCCAAATGAATGGCATAATCTTGTTCAAGGAAAAGTTTATGATGTTATTTATGCAGGCTTCCAAAGTAAATATTTCTTAAAAATAGAAGGTCAAGAAGAATACTTCAAAGCTTTCGAACAACATGATATTTTCTTCGAAGATGGTACAGAAGTAGTCCATTGGGGCGAAGATGCGTGGTATTTGTGGGATGCTGATGACTCTTATATCGTAGAGGTAAGTGACTAATGGACAAAAAACTCAAATTATACGTCGCACCATATCTGATCTGGATGAGTTTATTCTTTGTGATTCCGACAATATTAGTGATTTTGGTGTCTTTTGTTGATAACCAATCTTGGAATCAGATCCTCATCGCCATCAGAGATTTTGTGCCAACCCTCAAATCTAAAGGGCTCGGAGATGCTTTAGGGACATTTGCAAATCTTGATTTGAAGTTTAGTCTTGCTGCTTATGTTGAATTGTCCGAACCCCGCGTCGTCGTAACAATCCTACGCACCTTAACCATCGCTCTCATCACATCAATTTTTTGTGTTTTGATTGCCTTGCCTTCTGCCCATTTTATTTCAAGGTCATCTTACAAAGATCTTTGGCTTTTGCTCTTGATTTTACCATTTTGGGTGAACTTTTTGATTAGAATTTTCTCATGGGTGAAAATCCTTGGGAATAACGGTCTTATCAATGCAACGCTCCTTGCGATGGGTGTTATCGATAAGCCTCTTGCCTTACTTTACAACAATTTTTCTGTAACTTTAATGTCGATTTATATTTGTCTCCCATTTTCTATTATTCCGATTTTTTCAACAATAGAAAAGTTTGATTTTTCTCTGTTAGAAGCAGCGGAAGATCTTGGTGCAAAAAAATGGCAAAGTCTTTTATTTGTTTATATTCCTGGGATTAGCAGTGGATTGATTTCTGCATTTGTGTTTACATTTATCAATACCTTTGGAAATTACGCTATTGCAAGGCTTGTAGGTGGTCAAGATTCCTACGTTTTAGGAAGTCTCGTCGTGCATAACGCAACTGTGGGACGAAATATGCCACTTGCTGCAGCGATTTCAACAGTAATTTGTTTGGTCGCTCTGATCTTAATGATGGTCTCTCAAAAAATTCAAAAAGAGCAGGAAGCATAAATGAAAAAACAGAACTTTTTTAATCTTGCTTTGTTTATTGTGACGCTTTTTATTTTTTATATTCCTATTGTGATGATTTTGGTTTTTTCTTTCAATCATGGGAAGTCTGCTGAATGGCAAGGATTTAGCTTTGAGTGGTATCAAGAATTATTCACAAGATCTGATCGTTTGATCGCAGCTTTGATGAATAGTTTATTTATTGGATTGGGGTCAGCTTTCTTATCGACAGTACTTGGATGTATTGGTGCGTGGGGGATTTGGCATTATTCTAAAAAGCTTCGTTCTACCTTGCTTTTGTTTTCTTATATGCCGTTAATGCTCCCAGATTTGATCATGGGGATTTCACTCTTGACCTTATTTGTTTTGATGGCAATGCCACTAGGAATCGGGACGGTCTTTATAGCTCATACCACGATGAATATTCCTTTTGCGGTGCTATTGATTTTATCAATTCTCGATAATAGCGATCTCTCCGTCATCGAAGCAGCCAAAGATCTCGGGGCAAATGATTGGCAAATTTGGATGCGTGTCCTGCTCCCAATTTTATCTCCAGGCTTGATTGCTTCATTCTTATTGACTTTAACGATGTCACTAGATGATTTTGCTATTACCTTCTTTGTTTCTGGCCCTGGTTCAACAACATTGCCAATTTATATTTACTCAGCTATTAGATTTGGGCTTTCTCCAGCAATCAATGCCTTGTCCGTATTGATCATTGGAGTATCCATTATTTTGTTCTCCCTCAATAAAAAATACATGAAAATTGCTTTTAAGTAAGCATTAATATTATAAGGATGGTGTATGATGCGATATTTATCACTATTTATTCTATTGTTTACCCTCTCTTGCTCTCAATCATCTGAGAAAGTTAAACTCTACATGTGGACAGACAATATTCCTCAAGATGTCTACGACGATTTCACTAAAGAAACAGGAATTAGGGTCGTTGAAGATGCGATTTCTTCCAACGAAGAAATGTATACTAAGATCAAATCCAGTACAGGTAGTTATGATATTGTAACTCCTTCGTTAGATTATGCGGAAATCATGATCAAAGAAGGTTTGGCGGATGAAATCGATATGTCAGCTATCCCAAATATCACAAATATCGATCCTCAAATCATGAAGTCTATCGCTGTTATTGATCCTGAGAAAAATCATGTAGTACCTTTTGCTTTTGGTCCTACCGTGATTGCTTATGATACAACTCGTGTTACAGATCCAGTTAATGGTTTTGATATTTTTTCCAATCCTAAATACAAAGGCAGAATGTCTCTTTTGAATGATATGCGTGAGGTAGTTGGATCTGCACTACTGTACCTTGGCTATGATATTTCCGAAACAAACGAAGCAGCTATGACTCGCTTGAATGATCTTCTTGCTGATTGGAAATCTAATATTTTACGTTTCGATTCAGATTCTTTCCATATTGCTTATGCGAATGGTGAAGTTGATATTGTTCAAGGTTATCCTGATACCATTATCCCATCTCTTAGTCCTGAAAAATTAGCAAATACTAAATTTGTCATTGCCAATAAAGGTGCCATGATGTGGATCGACAGCTTTTTAATTTTGAAGAATGCCCCAAATAAAGAAGCTGCATTGAAATTTATAGATTTTATCCATCGCCCAGATATTTATGCGCGCATTATGGATTATATTAGTTCTTTATCATTAAATGTAGCTGCTCGTGAACTAATGGAAATTGAATCACCAGTCTCCTACAAAGACCTTGAAAGAGCGAATATGCTCAAGGCTCTTGATGATGAAACCTTAGGTGTGCATTCACGTCTTTGGGAAAATATTCAAGCTCAATAACAAAAAAAGCTCCCCTAGAGGGAGCTTTTTTATTTTATTCTGAGTTTTTCAATAGTTCGAACAGCAAGAGCAAATCCTTTGGCTCGTGAGAGTAATTTTTCTTCACATGAATGCTCAAATTCATCTAAAAGTTGATATTGATCTTGTTGAGAAATTCTAATAAATAAAGGGTTTGTAAGAGTTTCATACTCTACAATTTCAAGGCCCATTAAAGGTTCTATGTTTACAAATTCTTCTTTCTCATAAGCTAAAAAACTTTGCATAATATATAGAACAGTGGATTTCACGGATGAAGAAAATTTTTGATTAGAAAGAGAGTATAGAAAGAGTTGTTCATTTTGAGATAAAATACCAAGATGAATTTTTTTTGTTTGAAAATTTTTATAAACCTCTTTTAAGCCCTTTTTCAAAATATCGTTAATCATCGTTTCATGATCATTGTTATACTTTTGAGAAAGATCTTTTAATTTACTTGCATCGATAGAATTTAGTAAATCCATAATTTTCTTTAATTCTTTTGTCATAAAATTCCAATATTATTTTGTCTTTGATTTAGTGATTTTAGCCTTTGCACCCTTATTGATAACATCTGCATCAATGATAATTTGTGCAGGAGCAATTTCCGGAGCATCAAACATGATGTCCATCATTGTTGATTCAAGAATAGCTCTAAGTCCCCTCGCACCACTTTCACGTGTGTGCGCTTTCTCAACAATGGCCAATAAGGCTTCATCTGTAAAGTCAAGATCAATATTATCAAGTGAAAGAAGCTTCTTGTATTGTTTAATTAAGGAGTTTTTAGGTTCTGTAAGGACATTAAGGAGTTCTTCTTTTGTGAGGTTGTTAAGGGTAGCAATTACAGGGACACGACCGATGAATTCAGGGATCAAGCCAAATTTCACAATATCATGTGGTTCTAATTGAGAAAGAAAATTTTCATTAGAATTCACTTTATCGTCATTATCTTTGAAGCCAATACTATTTTTACCAGTACGTGATTTGATGATTTCTTCTAAACCAACGAATGCACCACCGAGAATAAAAAGAATATTGCTTGTATCTATCATGATTTGCTGCTGATGAGGGTGTTTACGACCACCTTGAGGAGGCACGCCAGCCACAGTCCCTTCAATGATCTTGAGGAGAGCCTGCTGGACGCCTTCGCCAGAAACATCTCTAGTGATAGATACATTTTCGCCTTTACGAGCGATTTTATCAATTTCATCAATATAAATAATGCCTTTTTGAGCCTTTTTTACAATAGGATCCCAATTATGAACCATATTATGACCCGCAGCATTTTGGAGCAAACGTACTAAAATATTTTCAACATCATCACCAACATATCCTGATTCTGTCAATGTTGTTGCATCGGCAATTGCGAAAGGCACATCAATGATTTTTGCAATTGTTTTTGCAAGGAGAGTTTTTCCAGATCCTGTAGGCCCAATGAGAAGGATATTGCTTTTTTCAAGCTCTACGTCGTTTTCAGAAGTAGGTGATCCAGCGGAGAGGATACGTTTATAATGATTATAAACAGAAACGGATAGAACTTTTTTCGTTTGTTCTTGTCCAATTACGTATTGATCAAGATATTTTTTGATATCAGAAGGTTTTGGGAGTTTTTTTAGTGCTTCTTGCTGACTTTCTGTATTAAGTTCAAATTCATCTTCAGCTAATTCAGATGCTCTTTCAAGACAATCTTTACAAATGAAAGCCCCATCTTCGCTTCCAAATATCTGCGTCTCGAGTGCAGATACCCCACAAATATCGCAATTAATATCTTCTGGCTTTTGTTTCTTACTCATGAAGTTACTCTTATTTTTTTGAATTTACTTTTGGCTCAATAACGGTATCAACCAAGCCGTATTCCTTTGCTTCGTAAGCAGACATAAAATAGTCTCTATCCATGTCTTTTTCCAAAGTGTCGATAGATTGACCTGTATTTCCTGCCATGATTTTGTTAAGCATTTCACGCATACGAAGGATCTCTTGAGCTTGAATCTGAATATCAGAAGCCATCCCTTGAGCACCACCACTAGGTTGGTGGATCATGATACGTGCGTTTGGTAAAGCTTTTCTTTTTCCTGGAGCACCAGATGAAAGTAGAAAGGCACCCATAGATGCAGCTTGTCCCATACAAATTGTTGTTACGTCAGGCTTGATAAATTGCATGGTATCGTAGATCGCCATACCAGCAGTAATCACACCACCTGGGGAGTTGATATATAATTCGATATCTTTTTCAGGGTCTTCTGCTGCTAAAAACAATAATTGCGCGACAATTAAGTTAGCCATATTATCTTCCACGGGACCATTAAGCATAACGATACGCTCTTTGAGAAGGCGAGAGTAGATATCATAAGAACGTTCACCACGTCCTGTTTGTTCAATCACCATAGGGATTAACATATTTTTTTCTTGTGAAAACATGTGCTATACCTCTTTTCTATTCTTTAATATATTGTAATTTATTGTATCTTGTGTTATGATATAAATATTTCACGGTAAGGAGTTTTTATGAAAACCTCTCTCATGATTGCTTTTTTGTTTTTATCACAAACTTATCAGATTGAACTTGCTATCACACCCACAGAAAAAGCGACAGGGCTTATGTATAGAAAGGCATGGACTGATGATTCTCAAGGAATGCTCTTTATCAATGAACAACCGCAAAAAGCCAGTTTTTGGATGAAAAATACTTATCTCAATATGACGATTTTTTATCTTGACAGCAATTTTAATATTCTAGAAACATTTCAAGCCGTACCTTTGAGTACTAATAGTATGACATCAAAACGCAATGATGTCAAGTATATCCTAGAAATAAATCCTGCCCTAGAACAAAAAATTCGTTCTAATTGGCAGGAGTTTAGTCGTTTATTGAAAGAGGGTGTATCTCAAAAAGATCAGCAGATTAAGCGTCTTTTAGTTGGTTAAGGTGACGTTCCCACATTTCTTTTTTGCGCCCAAGATCCGCAATTCGATTGTCGTTGGTTGAGCGATAGTATTTTTCTGAAAAGTCTAAAAGCTCTAGACTTTTCTCAATAAAAGCTTGAGATTTGTTCATATTGAAAGCTTCTTTGTAATTGTCTGTTACTTTAATTAAAAGATCACCGACAAAATCTAATAAGTCTTTAATATCAGCGTATTCTTCATCACTTAGGTCTCTCACTTTATTAAAGTAGTATCTAAAGTCCACAATATGAAGAATAAAATAACAAACATCCCCATAAATATCAGCTAAACTATTAACATAACGGGAATTAATCCCGTATTCTTTTTTGAGTTTTTCTGCACTACGAACCATTTTTGTGAATAGATTTAAGAGACGTTTTGCGGTGATTTTTTGAGCTTCAGCAAGAGGAAGTAACGGTTCAAGAAGTGTTTGAGGCGGTTTTCTTCCGAAAAAACTTCCAGTCAAGGTAAAAGCACTCACAAACTCTTTACGAATTTTATCGAGTAGTGGTTCACTATTTCTATCATAGAATGAATGGTAAATTTTATTCTGATCAAAGTACATTTCAATAATCGAAATATGATATACCATAACTGCAAGTAATGTATACAAATCCGAGGCACTTTTATCATGTTTTAATTCTTTAGTGAGATATTTCAATTTTTCTTGAGTAAATTTGATTTTGTTTTCTACTTCTAGCTTTGCCATTTCATATCTGGCTTTTCGGGCATCACTCATAACAACCTTCTTAATAACTTTCTTAATAAATAAGAATCTATAAGTTTTTATCGGAATTTAAATAAATTCCCTTATGATTTCTCAATGGAGTTTCCATGAATAATAATAAAAAAGATCGTTTTTTTAAAAAAGCCTTGCAGACGCTCCCAAAACTTCAGAAAGAGGAATTGATTCGCTTGAGTGAGACCTTGATTTCTGAAAGAGCTCTTCTTGTTGAATTAGTAGAATTAAATCCGAAAGGTGTCATTGTTTTTCGCGGCGAGGATATTCTATATCAATCCACTCAGATCAAAAATCTGCTAAAAGAATGTAATAATTTTATTCCAACAAAAAATCACGTAGGAATAATCTCACTACTAGATATCCACCAAAAGGATAGGGTGCTAGAAATAGATTATCAACATTTCGATATTTTTGATGCTTTTTATATTTCAGATGTTACAATCTATCAGAAAGATTTGTCCTCAAAGAAAACTCGTACAACGCTTGATGCATTAGAAAATCTTGCTGCAGGTATTTCTCATGAAATTAAAAATCCTTTATCTGCCATTGATATTCACACTCAATTAATTCAACGACAAATTAATAAAGAAGTTCTTTCTGTGCCACCTGAAATAGAAGAATATCTTTCTGTAGTACAACATGAAAGTAAAAGATTGCTGTCTGTTCTTGATGATTTTCTTAATATGACTCGAAAAGTTAAGCCTATTCTTCAATTTTCTGAAACATCTGATATTATTTTAGCAACGGAAAGAGTTTTTGAAAAAGAGTGTTTTGAAAAAAACATTAAGCTTGAAATTAATATTTCACAAGTTCCCAAAATTTTCACTGTCCCTAATACTTTACAACAAGTTTTATCAGATCTTATACGTAATGCGATAGAGGCTTTAGAGAATAAGGATAAAAAAATTATACGCCTAACACTTGCTGAAGATGAACTAAAAACTAATCTTCTTATTTGTATTGAAGATTCTGGTGATGGAATATCAGCTTCCATTCGAAGTAAGGTCTTCGAACCTTATTTCACCACAAAAAAAACAGGCACTGGATTAGGTCTTACTCTCGTCAATAAGATGGTACATGATATTGGGGGTTTGATTATTATTTCAGAGAGTGATTTAGGAGGAGCTGCTTTTAAAATTCTTCTTCCTATTTCTCAAGGCCAAAAAAAACTATCAGAATAAAAGAAAAAAGTCCCCTAAATGGGGACTTTTTTATAGATGTTTTAGAATTTCACATTTGACCATTTCTTTGAATTCTTCAAGCGAATGGATACTGGTACGACAACCAGCTGCTTTTTGATGACCACCACCTTCAAACGCTTCAGCTATTTTTGCAACATCAATATCATCAGATTTACTTCTTAAAGATGCCGAGACGGTACCGTCTTCTTTTTCTTTGATAAGAGCATAAACTTCGATAGAATCTGTGGATGCAATAATTGGCGCAAGGATCGTAATTTCATCAAAACCATCCGCAAAATCATTCTGAGAAAAGGCTATGATAGCAACTCTATCTTTATCATAGAGCTCTAACTTGTTGAGACCATTTTTTAATAACGACAACCAGGCTGTAGGATAACTTTGATATATATAGTTATAGATTTCATATGGCTTCACACCAGCTTCAACCAAAGCAGATACTGCCGCAAAAGTCATAGCTGTGGTTTTATCATATTGAAAATGTCCCGTATCCGTTAAAATTCCAGTGTAAAGCAAGCATGCAAGATCTTTTGTTAAAGGTAATCCTAGATGTTGAATAATATGAAATAATAATTCACAAGTGCTTGTAATATCAGCTACATAATTCAAATGACCAAACATAGTATTAGAAATATGATGATCAATATTTACAATTTTTTGATGTGAGAGGATCGTATCAGCAAGAACACCTGCTCGATTGATCTGTCCACAGTCAAGAAAAATCACAAGATCTGTTTTTTCATTGGATATTATCTCTTCTTCTTCAGATAATTCACAATAATTTGTAACTTTATCCATATGTGGAAGAAAATCCAAGTATTCAGGAATAGGGTCTACTACCATGACATCATAAGACAGCTGGAAAGCATCACAAATATACGAGAATGCAAGCATGCTACCAACCGCATCTCCATCAGGATTACGATGGGCAACAATACGAGCATGTCGCGCATTTTTAAGAAGAATTTTTAATTCATCAACTTTTTGAGCTAAATTTTGCATGAAAAATCCTTATTCTGAATCTTCTTGATTAAAGTGAACATCTTTATTAAGCCAAACAGTATTATATTCTTCATCTTTAACCGGCTCAAATCTGATTTCTGGACTACGACGTAATCCTAAATTAGAGCCTACATGAGAAGAAATATAACCCGCAGATCGTCTAAGCGCATCTAATGTTTTAACAATATCTTTTTTATCAGATCCAAAAATACGAACTTTAACATAAGCTACTTCGTAATCTTTAGACATACGAACATCCAAAACACTAGTAAGAGCATTAATGCCTGGATCTTTCAATTCTTGCATGATCACCATAGCAATTTCTTTTTGGATGTTTTTTTCGTAGCGTTCAGAACGTCTAGAAGCTGTATTTGTACCGAAATTTTTTCTGATCATTTCTAATCCTTTTTCTTGTCGTTTTCAGAAAGATCTAACTTACGAACTGATGTTTCGACAGTATATGTTTCAATGATATCACCAGCTTTATAGTCATCATAATTGATGAAAGTAATACCACAATCGAATCCTTCTTGAACTTCATTGACTTCGTCTTTGAATCTTTTGATACTTTTGAAAGAACCAGACCAAACTTGAGTGCCCTCACGATAGAGACGAGCAACATTTGCTTTACGTAAGAATCCTTCTGTAACTAAGGAACCAGCAACTTTACCGACATTAGAAATCTTGAAGACTTCTTTAATGACAGCTTCACCAATTTTTGTTTCAGAAACTTCAGGGTCAAGCATTCCTTCGATTACACTATGAACATGTTCTACAAGGTCGTAGATCACATTATAACGACGAACAGGAATATCAACACTTTCAGCACGAGTCTTCGCAAGGGAGTCCACACGAACTCTAAATGCCAAGATCGCAGCAGCATCAGCATCGGAATCAGCAAGCGTCTGAGCAAGCATAACATCATTTTCACTTACAGCACCAATGCCTGAGTGAACAACTGTTACCTTAACTTCTGTGTTTTTCAATTTAGAAAGAGCATATAAGATCGCTTCTAAAGAACCGTTTACGTCAGCTTTAACAACAACTTTATATTCTTTGAGGTTTGGATTTTGGATTTTCTCCATAGAGTTTGACATTGTAGCTTTCTTTTGACGAACGATATCTTCGTTACGTTTTAAGATAGCACGACGACCTGCTAAAGATCTTGCTTCATCCTCACTTTCCATGATATGGAAGTCATCTCCAGCTTCAGGAAGAGAGTCAAATCCCATAATTTCGATAGGAGTTGATGGGCCAGCAGCCGTTACCTTCGCACCTTTGTCGTCAAACATAGCACGAATTTTACCAAATGTAGTTCCAGAAACATAACTGTCTCCAACTTTTGCAGTACCATTTTTGACAATCACAGTAGCAATAGCACCACGTCCAATATCCATTTTAGATTCAATAACAAATCCATAACCAGCACGTTTTGCGTTGGCTTTGAGTTGGAGCATTTCAGCCTCAAGAAGTACAATCTCAAGAAGCTCTGGAATCCCTGCACCAGTCATTGCAGACACAGGAACGTAAACGGTATCACCGCCCCATTCTTCGGAAAGAAGTCCATGCTCAGCAAGCATTTGTTTGATTTTTTCTGGGTTTGCATTAGGAAGATCCATCTTGTTGATCGCAACAATAATCTTGACTCCCGCAGCTCTCGCATGGCTTAACGCTTCGATAGTTTGAGGTTTTGGTCCTTCTTCAGAAGAAACCACAAGAATCACGATATCTGTAATTTGAGCACCACGTGCACGCATAGACGTAAATGCCGCGTGACCAGGTGTATCCAAGAAGGTAATAGTGTCGCCAGAAGGTACTTTTACAGAATATGCACCAATATGCTGAGTAATACCACCAGATTCATGAGCAATAACGTTTGTCTTACGGATCGTGTCAAGCAGTCTTGTTTTACCATGGTCAACGTGACCCATAATTGTCACGATAGGTGGACGAGAAGTTAAATCATCACTACTATCTTCTTCAACTTTAATTTGCACTTCTTCGTGCTCATCTTGTACAACAACACGACAATTAAATTCATCAGCTAAAAGTATTGCTGTATCAGAGTCAAGATCATCATTGATTGTTGCTTGTTGGCCAAGTTTGAATAATGTAGAAATCAATTCAGCTGCTTTCAGATTCATTTTATGAGCAAGATCGGAAACCTTGATGATAGTTCCAATTTGAATTTCTTCAGGAATAACCGCTTCACCCTTTTTCTTTTTCATAGGAGCTTGAAGTTTACTCAATGCGATCTCTTCTTGAAGACGTTTATTGTTTCTATCAAAAACTTTTTTATCTTTATGGATCGCTTGACGGCGATGACTTTCTGTCTTAGAATTAGAATTACTTGTAGCGGTTGAAGCACCGTTCATGCCACCAGGACGTCCACCACCTTGAGGTCTAAATCCACCTGATCTTTCACCCTGAGGTCTGTTATAACCACCGGTTCTTTCGCCGTTGTTATTACGATTTTGGTAACCGCCCTCGCGGTTTTGATAACCACCGGATCTTTCGCCGTTGTTATTACGATTTTGGTAACCACCCTCGCGGTTTTGATAACCACCGGTTCTTTCGCCGTTGTTATTACGATTTT
>JBOFDS010000008.1:0-210197 GCA_051647245.1 Brevinema sp. | reverse complement strand
GGAAACACCTAGTTCCATACCGAACCTAGAAGTTAAGCCTTAATTCGCCAATGATACTCATTAATTTGGGGAAAGTAGGTACTACCAGTTTTTTTACGTCTTCTTTTTATTTCATTTTTTAAATTTAGTGGAGAATTTTATGATTAGGATTATTCTTTTTTTAGTCATTTGTATCTTAAATCCTTTGTTTGCTAAGGATAATATATTTCAAAATCATATCTTAGAAATAGGAATTGGCTGGGAAAATATGGGTTTGAGCCCACAAACCACTTGGAAGCCTTATCTTTATTCACAAGGTTCTCGTAAAGAAATGTCTCTAACACTAGGCTGGAGAAATCTTGGTGAAGATAAAATCTATTATTCAACTTATGGTCGTTTGCATTATGGTTGGGACTGGTCTTTAAGTGGAGCAATGAACCTTTTAGAATTTCAAGTAGGTTTATTAGGTTTTGGTGTTTATATGTCAAAACCACTAGCTGCCTATTCTCAGCAAGAACGAATAGGTAAATGGTTTTCAACATTTGAAATCAATTTTGCCTCTATTGCTATTGGTGGTAATTTAAGCCCTAAGAGTGGATCAGGTCAACGCGAATGGTCAGATACCGATAATCAATTTGGTAATCAATACTATGCTTTTGGGCATTCCTATGCATATTTTCATTACTCCATTCCACTCCGTATGCAGTTTTGGAAAGAAATGAATAAGCTTGGTGCTGGAATGTTTTTTGAAGCAGAATCCTTGATCATAGAGAAATCATTAAATAGAAGCATGCCTATTGCTATTGGTTATAATGTGATGACTGGAGTCATTCTTAAATTCAAATAAATCATCCCCTCTTATGAGGGGATTTTTTTATACTCGAAAAAATTTCTGTTTTTTTTAAGCATGATATACGCAAGATTCTTGTACAATTCTCTTTTTTAGAAGACCTTAGATGATTTGTATTCATCGATTGATTGGAGTGATTTTGAAAGATTCGAAATCGTTTGACTAATCCCGATTTGTATGATATAATTTTATACAAATTACCAACGGATATGGTGAGTTTATACTATTTGATTTTAAATGATCGTAGTTAGGATACAGGACGTAAGATAAGTGTTCTCCTCTGATATGAGGTGAAGTTCTTATCTTTCTTTTTCTCTAATATATTTTGACTAGGCAGAGGACTATATGAAAACGATTTATTTTGATTCTTCGACGGGTAATGTGCAACGTTTTATCAATAAACTGTGCTTACAAGACCCTTCCCTAAATTGTATCAAAATCACACCCGATATGAGAATAAAAGAATCAGGACATTTGATTACCTATACCACAAAAATAGGTGCGATTCCTGAGGTAACAGAGATGTTCTTGAAGAATCCTCAAAATTGTGCTCAAATTCTTTCTATTAGTTCTAGTGGAAATAGGAATTGGGGTGTTTACTATGCTTTAGCTGCGAATTTGATCTCAGATCAATTTGGTATTCCTATTGCTTTGAAATTTGAGCTTTCAGGAACAAAACAAGATATCGAAAATTATATGAAACAAATTAACTACCTGGAGATGCAAGATGTTAAATAAAAGATGGATACATTTGAACAATGAGATCATGGTCAAGGACGAAGACGGTAAATTTCGTTTTGAAAAAGATATCGAAGCACTAGACGCGTATTTAGAAGATTTTGTTGAACCAAAAACTCAAAAATTCTCTTCCTTAAAAGAGCGTTTTGAATATATGATTTCCAACAAATATTATATAGATTTCTTGAAAATGTATTCTATAGAAGACATTGAGCTTCTTTATAAAAGTCTTAAAGATGCGAATTTTCGTTTTGCTTCTTATATGAGTGCCTTCAAATTCTACCAAAGCTATGCTTTAAAGAATTTTGAATTAGATGCTATTTTAGAAACCTACGAAGATAGAATTGCTGCAGTGTCTTTATATTTGGCACAAGGTAACATCAAGACAGCTATAGATTTTGCTGGTCATATCATCAGGCAAGAATATCAGCCTGCCACACCAACTTTCATGAATGCAGGTCGTTACAAAGCAGGTGAGCTCGTGTCTTGTTTCTTAGATGAAATGGGTGATAGTCTTAGTGGAATCAGCTATATTCTTGATTCTTCCATGAAACTTTCCTCGATCGGGGGAGGGATTTCTATTAACCTCTCTAAAATTCGTGCTCGTGGTGAAGCGATCAAAGGTGTTGAGAATCGTTCTTCTGGTGTTCTTCCTATCATGAAAATTTTAGAAGATATTTTCTCCTATGCTAACCAGCTTGGGCAACGTCCTGGTGCAGGTGCGGTGTATTTGAATATTTTCCACCAAGATATCTATGAATTTATTGAATGTAAAAAAATTAATGTCGATGAAAAAGTCCGTATCAAATCTCTATCTATTGGGGTAATTATTCCTGATAAATTTATGGAACTCGCTGAACAAAATAAGCCATTTTATACTTTTGGACCTCATTCTGTCTTCCAAGAATATGGAGTTTATTTAGACGATATGGATATGGACGAAATGTACGATAAATTAGTCGCAAACCATAAAATCAAAAAAACCATGCATGATCCACGTGTCCTTCTTATCGATATTGCCAAAACACAAAAAGAAAGCGGTTTTCCATATCTTTTCTTCAAAGGAAATGCCAACAGACCTCATGCGCTTAAAGATATCGGAGAAGTGAAATTCTCTAATCTCTGTACGGAAATCATGCAATTATCAGAACTTTCTGAAATCAATCACTATTTTGAAGAAGATAAGATCAAAAGAGGTATCTCTTGTAATTTAGGGTCTTTGAATATTGCAACTGTCATGGATAACAAAAATATCAAAAGTGCTGTTTACCATGCCATGGATATGCTTACTCAAGTTTCTGATTTGACAGACTTGAAGATTGTTCCTTCTATTAAAAAATCCAACCAAGAACTTCATAGTGTGGGACTTGGCGCAATGAATTTGCATGGATTCTTCCTCAAAAATTTCATTGCTTATGAAAGTGAGGAAGCTTTAGAATTCTGTAATGCCTTCTTCATGATGATGAACTACCACTCTCTTGAGCGTTCTGTTCATATTGCTCAAGAAAAAGGTGCGATCTTCCAAGATTTTGACAAGTCCGAGTATGCAAATGGCCGTTATTTTGAGCCTTACCTTAAAGAAGATATTACCTTCAAGAGTAACAAAGTGAGAGATCTTTTTGATGGTATGCATATCCCTACAGTAGAGGATTGGAAAAAACTCAAGCAAGAAGTTCAACAGCATGGTCTTTATCATGCCTATCGTTTGGCTATTGCACCTAACCAATCCACAGGCTATATTATGAATGCGACACCTTCTGTGATGCCGATGACTGATATGATTGAGCAGAGAGATGATGGTAGCAGCACGACTTTCTACCCTATGCCTTATCTCAGCAACAAAAATATTTTCCTTTACAAATCTGCTTACCATATGAGACAAGAAAAGGTGCTCAAACTTATTTCTGTGATCCAAAAGCATATTGACCAAGGTATCTCCACGATCCTTTATACAAGCGGCGCACAGAGTACGAGAGATATTGCTCGTCTTTATATCTATGCCTACAAATATGGTTTGAAATCCTTGTACTATACAAGAACAAAAAAAATGACCATTGAAGAATGTTTGAGCTGTTCTGTTTAGGGATTCTTCAGGAGAAAAAACATGATACAAAATACCCCTTATAAGGCAGTGAATTGGAATTCCCTTGAAACAGACTATGTTGAAATGTTTTGGGAACAAAATCTACGCCAGTTTTGGATTGATACAGAATATATTCCTTCTAGAGATATTGATAGTTGGAATAGCCTTGACGCCAATATGAAACAAGCTTATCTCTATGTACTTGGTGGTTTGACCTTGCTTGATACCATTCAAAGCCATACAGGAATGCCAAAGATCATTGATCATATTGATTCTTTGCAGTGCCGTTCGGTTTTATCCTATATGTGTATGATGGAAACGATCCATGCTAAGTCTTATTCGACAATTTTTACTACTGTTGCAACGACCGCTGAGATTGATGATACCTTTTCATGGGTGGAACAAAATCCAGAACTTCAATATAAAGCAAAACGCATTGACACTTACTACCAAGCCCTCAATAGCCCTGATGCCTCCAAAAGAGATATTTATATGGCTCTTTGTGCCTCTGTTTTCTTAGAAACCTATCTCTTTTATAGTGGATTTTTCTTACCACTTTGGCTTGCTGGACAGGGACAAATGGTCGCAAGTAGTGATATTATCAAAAAGATTATCGCTGATGAATCGATCCACGGTGTCTTTGTTGGTTTACTTGCGCAGGAGCTTTATAAAGAATTCACAGAAGAAGAGCAACAAAGCGTCCGTGATGAACTAAAAGTTCTTCTTTACGATCTTTTCGAAAATGAAAGCAAATATGCTCAAGATATTTATGAGAAGATTGGTCTTGTGGATGAAGTCCTTGAATATGTCAAATACAATGCCAATAAAGCCTTGATGAATCTTGGATTTGAAGAAGAATTTGAGATCAAAGAAATCAATCCTATTGTTTTGAATGGTATTGATGTCAATAGCACTCAGCATGACTTCTTCTCCAAAAAATCTACCAATTACGAAAAAGTGATTGAGATCGATCATCTCGACGACAGCGATTTTAATTTAGACCTATAATCAAAAAGACACCCTTAAAGGTGTCTTTTTTGTATTGACTTTTTATCTTTGAGATATTATAATAAATCCTTAATAAGGAGTAGTTTATGCTAGATGGACTGAAAAACAAATCTTTTCTCATTTTTTATGGAATTCTTTTTGCTTATATTTTGGGTCTAACTTTTTTATTTCCTCTTCATGGATGGGATGAAATTCTCTATTCTAAAGAAGGTAATCCCTTTGTTCTTCAATATCAAGAATTTCTAAATTGGCATGGGAGATTTTTCACACACACTTTAGCTCGTATGGCTTTACAATCTCATTCTAGTATTCTTGTCCTATCTAAGGCTTTGATTACTTTCTTTTTATTCTATTTTTCTTTCAAAGTTATAAAACCTTCTATGACTCGTACTATTACTAAACAAGACTTTATTTTGGTGGGATTCTTCTTCTTTATCAATGCTCTGTTTCCAACAATGACTTTTATGATGTACTATGGTCTTGAAACCTTACCCTTATTTACTTACTATATTATGGCAATTTTTCTATTGATTTTTCTTCAATATTATATCAATCTCTTTCAAGATAAAACAACAATCAATCTCCCAATCTTTTTGTTAATCGCTTTTATTACGGGTTCTTTACATGAAATGGTGATTGCAGTAATTCCTTTTATGATCTTGGTTTATATCCTTCTCAAAATCAATAAAAAAGCTATCCCGTCTTGGTTTTGGCTTTCTCTTCCTTTCTTTTTACTTGGTTTTAGTGCTATTCTTCTTTCGCCAGGAAATGCAGTGAGATTGGATACTTATGTGAATACTAGCCAGTGGGAGTTTTTTGGTCAGACGATTAATTGGACAGAGTTAGGCTTCAAAAAATATATCTATGCTTTTATCCGCCATGCTTTCTATACGACTTCCCGTTGGTATTCAGGGCCTGGATTTGTGCCTACATCTTGGTATATTCAACTTTTGATTTTACTATTCAATATTTTGAATTTCCGTCGCATTAAGAATTTCTTTGATCCACGCATTCTCAATTCTTTCTTGTTTTTTGCCTTTGCATGGGCTACGGTTCTTGTGATGAGCGCAAGTCCAATGTATCACAGTGTTCCCGTGGAATTCAGCAAATTTTTCTTGTATCTTTCTTTAACCATTGCGTTTTATTATTTTATCGAAACAAAAAGTATCAAATTACAAACTATCCTAGCTACGATCTTTTTCCTCACTGTGTTTATAGGACAAGGAATTCAAATCAAACCGATCTTTGATGCAAAACAAGAATATTTAGCTCTTGTGAAAGATTTAGAAGAAGGGAAAATTGATAAGATTACCAAATTACCTACTGCCAAACTTGGTAATGTTACAATTATTAAATTTGGTGGCGGTCTGCCCTTAAAATATCCTCATGTTACGTTTGAAGGTATCTAATGAAAATCTCTTCTACTTATTTTGACTCTCCCTTAGGAATGATTTATTTGGAAGCTAATGACGAAGCCCTATTGAAGGTGGAGTTTGTAGAACAACATTCTTCATCGATATCAATGAATCCTATTTTATCAGAAGCCCAAAAACAACTCTTGGAATATTTTTCTGGAGAGAGAAGAAGTTTTGACTTGCCGGTGAAGTTTCAAGGGACAGTTTTTCAAGAAAAAGTCTGGAAGGCTCTTCAGAAGATCCCATTTGGGGAGACAAAAACGTATCAAGAAATCGCTGAGGAGATAGGGCATAATAATGCTTACAGAGCTGTTGGCTCAGCAAATAATAAAAATCAATTTGCAATTATTGTTCCCTGTCATCGAGTAATAGCGAAGTCTGGATCGATGGCTGGATATAATGGTGGACTTGATAAAAAAGAATCGCTGTTAAGCTTTGAAGGTCTTTAAAACAAAAAAACACTCTTTTATAGAGTGTTTTTTGATTTTTTGTTTTTAAAGTTTTTAGAAGAATAAAATTCGTCTTCTGGCATGTCAACAGTTTCGATATAGGTTTTTAAGATTTCTTTAGCAATAGATTCACGAATTGGGAGTAAATTATAATCAGATATATCAATATTAATTGCAAAAGTTAAGAATTTATCATCTCGTTCTATCCAACCAACAAACCAACCAATTTCTTTCGCCCAACCTGTTTTCCCATAGAGTTTCCAGTCATCTTCGATATTTTCGATATAGGAAATTTCTTTAATTTGTTCTAGTACTTCAGGTGTGGTGAGAGATCCACTAGCTAATTTTGCGAGCCATTTGGTTTGTCCTTGAGCACTGATCATCAGTGGACCCTCAAGCCAAAATGAATTCACAATTGTTCCAATATTTTGGTTGCCGTATTCATATTTTGTGATATAGTCATTCATACGGGACATACCGATCTTTTTTGCAAGCTGTTGAAAGGCAGGAACATTTGATGATTTAAAAGCTTGTCTGAGGTTCATATTGTTTGTCCATTGAGCCAAGAAAACGTCTTCACCTTTGTATTCATAGAATACTTCATCAATATCTTTGACAATATTTTCGGAGAGGGCAATGGTTGCGTTTACAAATTTAAAAGTAGAACCAGGAATGAATCTTTCTTTGGATCTTTTTTGATTGTAGACCATTTTGCTATCAGTTTCAGGGTCGTACAGGACAAAAGTTGCCTCATTAGATAATTGATAATTGACAAATGCCTGTTCGATCCATTTTTCTTCTTCAACAGCCGTGGTTGATTCTGCACTAACACAAGATGATAAAACAAGGAGTGGTGCAATTATAAAGTGAAATATTTTCATACGAGTTTCCTATCAATAAGAAGTATTAATTTCATACTTAATTATAACTAAAAAGCACCGTAAAATCAATCGAAATACAGACTATTTCTTTATTTTTGTGTGTTTGATTCATGGTGTTTAGGATGTACTACTACAACCCCTAAAAATTTGAATAGGATGGAGCCAATAAATGATGTTGTCATAAAGAGCATAATTCCTACAACAAAATGCGCAATCTCTGCAATATATGTGCCAGCAAAAAACTGCTCCAAACGAATCATTGCTAGTGTAGAAATTGCCATAGGGAAGGTCAATCCAGCAAAAGAAGGGGTGAAAGGATGTTTGAAGAACATGTGTGTTTGAGAGAGAATGGCGATGATGGCAAGGAGCAACGCTAGAGCTAATAATTTGAGGATTAATACATTTTGTTCAGCATAACCAAAATTGATATAAGAAATAATTACAAGAGAAATAGGTGCCATGAAAATGCCTTTTGTATGAACAAAAGCATCAGGGATTTTATGTAAACGAACTCTAACAATCATAGGAATATAAAGGGCTGGAAACAAAACGAATCCGTAGATCATTAAAGCATCTACTAGAGGCTTTGGGATGTTCATTTCTGTTCCCGTGACGGTTCCAACCAAAATACCAAAATAAGTCACAAACCATGATGGGAAAAAGGTATGGTAATTAAAATTGCGGAAAACATGTTTGATCGTGAAAACAACAATAAATATCGCATGAAAAATAAATCCAATAGACCAAAGAGTTTTCCCAAATGCATAATTGTCTTTGACAAAATAACTTCCTATCAACATAATTAACATACCCCAAATAGGGTATAAACTTGCTAATACAGCATTTTGGTATTCTTCTTTACATTGTTTCATAAAGAAAATAAATTTGATTAATTTCATCAATAGGACAAAAAGACCCACATACATAGCGATAAAGCCCAAAGATTTATAACCAAGAATTGTATAAATATTGGATAAGGTCGTAAATCCTAACCATGTTGCCAAAAATCCTATAGGGAGTTTTTCAATTCTTTGCATCGTAACACCTCGTTTTAATATTTCTTATTATAACGTATTTTGATTTTTTTGCAAAAAAGAATTTTAAATATTTGCAAAAAAGAACCCCCTCATAGAGGGGGTGGATGCTATTTAATTTCTGTTATAAGTCTTTTCATTAATGTGATTTCGGACTCTTGAGCATTAACAATATCTTCAGCGATTTTTTTCACTTCAGGATTTTTTGTAACATTTAGGATAAGTTTCGCATCAACAACTGCTGCCGTATGATGTGCGACCATTCCGTGTAAGAATGCTTTTTCGCTTGTGTCTTTAGGAGCAGCCATCATATCTTTCATCATTTTTTCCATGTTCTTTTTGGAAGCTGTGTTATAGGTGTTGATTTGCTCTTGTGTGTGTGCAGGTGTTTGTGCTTTGAGTTTTTTTACAAGCTCAGTGAATTCTTTCACTTCTTTTTCTTGAGAACTAATAATATTTGAGAGAAGGGTTAATAGTTCTGCATTTTTAGTTTGTGGGAGAAGAGCTTTTGCTGATTTGATTGCGCCTATATGATGTGGAATCATATTTTGAATAAAATTCAATTCTAAATTTGCTCCCTCTTCAAACTTGCTATTCATCATATCTTCGTGCATCATTCCGAGGATTTTATTTCCCTCCATCATCGCTGCGTGATCATGATGCATATTTTGAGCACTTAGGGTGCTTGTAACTAACAATAATAAAAGCTGTATTTTCATTTTCGGACTCCTTTTTAGGTTCTTTTGTATATAAGTCTTTTTTTATACAAAAAGATTCTATTTTACTAAGATTTTTATGTACATCAATTATAAAAATGTTTCTTTTAAAAGTAAATCAAATACCGTTCAAAACAAAATCCCCTCAAAAGAGGGGATTTGATTAGATTTTGTGTTTGGTTTCTTTCCAGAGTTTGCCATTTTCTTTGGTCCAAGCGACAAGATCAGTAACAGTTTCTTCATAAGGACGAACCGTATAACCAAGCTCTTTCGCAGCTTTATCGTACTTGAGATCTGCGTTGGAGAAGAGGATTTCTAAAGATTCATAAGTCAAGATAGGGATCAGATTAAAAGGCTTGTATAATGGAGACAAGAAAAACGCCCCAACATAACAAAGAAACTTCGGAGCAGAAACATAAAATCCTTTCCTTCCGAGGACTTTGTCGACCATTTTTTTCTTATCAGCCACGGAGAGGAGATGCCCAGAAAGAATATAACGTTCTCCGATGCGTCCTTTTTCTGCAGCGAGCATGATGCCATTCACGACATCACGAACGTCTACGTAGTTGTAGATCCCGTCCATTCCGATAGGAAGACCACCCATCAACATGCTATATACAATTCCTAATTGAGAAGGCATAAAGTCAAAAGGCCCAATTACACCAGCTGGTTGCACGATAACGGCATTTAAGCCTTTGTTTTTGACCATATCTAGTACAGCAAGTGTAGCTGCTGCCTTGGTACGGCCATATTTACCAATAGCTCTTTTTTCACAGATTTCCACTTCTTCAGTGATAGCTTGTCCATGGGGATGATCTGCAATCGCATGCACAGAGCTTGTGTAGACGAGTTTTGGAATATTAAGCTCTGAACATACTTCGGCAACGTTAATAGTTCCATTGACGTTAACTTCAGCAAGTTCAGGATTGATTCCTGGGAAAATAGATATAATCGCAGCAAGATGATAGACAACACTTGCTCCTTCAAACGCTTTTTTGAGATCTTCTTTGTTACGGATATCGCCGTATACTTTTTCAACATTCAATCCATCTAAAGGGATCTCTGTTGACCCTGGTCTAACCAAAACACGAACGGTTTCGCCTTTTTTGAGCAATTCACGTACTAAAACGTTACCAATATGCCCAGTTGCACCTGTTACAACAACCATAGTACACTCCTGTTATTATTTTCTGAGTTGTCTTCTATTATATCATAGTTTTTGAAAATTTTCTATAATTTGTTGGGCAATTTACGTGAATTCAAGGAAAATATTGATTTTTTGCGCGTTCTGTACTATAATAGGAAGGTGTTTGAGTTGATCAAATAAATTTCTAGGAGTGCTGTATGAGAAAAATTGGCTTACTTATTATCTTATTTTTTGCGCAAGATATTTTCGCTCAAACTTCTTCTAGCACAAAAGAACAAAAAATCCAACAAGAAATGGATGAGGTTGCTTTACCCCCTTTACCTAAAACCGAAAAAGAAGCAAAAATCGACGTGCCAGATAAACTCCAAATTAATGCAAGTACAGAAGCAGTTAAAAAAGAAAAATCCATCCCAAATAAAGGCAATCCTTATTTTACTTTATCAGGTGGTTTGGCTCCTTATCAGGCAAGTTTTGGTATTCTTAAATATTTTATTCCAGAGTGGTGGGGACATCTTGAGCTTAATCTCACTTTCTTCCCTACAAAGCCATCCGAAAATTATTATACAGCCACTCCACTAAATCCTTTTGTTGGGTTTAAAATTATGACGGGATACTCTTTCTATTCTATGCAATTTTTTGAGTTATCAGTCTTTGCTCAGGTACAATTTGCCTTTGTTAGTACTTCCGATATTCCTTTTGTTGCTGGTCTCGGATTGAGATTTATGTTTCCATTTTTGTGGTTGGATATTGGCGCAAGCTATTCTGTTTCCGCTACAGGAGAAGAAAGTAACGTATTCAATGGATTTCATCCTATGATTTCTCTTGGATTCCGTTTTTAACGATAAATTCAAATAATGATATTTTAAGTTTAGGAGTTTTTATGCCTGCGATTCATGAATTAGCATTCCAAATATTTTTTTATAGTTCCTTTGTTGTTCTTGCTTTGATGATTTTTGGACGAATCACTGCTCCTTATGGAAAACACGTTTCTAGTGCATGGGGATCTTGGACATTACCTGATCGTTGGGGTTGGGTCTTAATGGAGTCTCCATCTTCTATTATCTTTTTAGTCTATCTCTTATTAAATAGAGAAACTCTCACAAAAGAAACGATAATCTTATTTGTGATTTGGCAGATTCACTATTTCTACCGTAGTTTTATTTATCCTTTTAAAGCTCCAAACAAAAAACGTATGCCTGTGGCCTTGATGATGTCAGCATTAATCTTTCAATTAGTCAACACCTATTTCCAAGCAAGTTGGGTTTATATTTATGCACCAAAAGATCTCTACGCTAGCGGATACCTCACTTCTTGGCATTTCATTGTTGGTGTAGTCGTATTTTTCATTGGTACTTTTATTAATAGACAATCAGATAACATTCTTCGTTCCTTGAAAAAACCAGGCGAAACAGAATACAAGATCCCTTATGGTGGAATGTTCCGTTTTGTTTCTTGTCCTAATTATCTTGGAGAAATGACAATTTGGCTTGGTTGGGCGATCATGCTTTGGTCTCCAGTTGGTTTAGCATTTTTTTATTGGACTGTTGCAAATCTCGCACCACGTGCATTTTCTTCTCATAAATGGTACAAAGAAAAATTTGCCGATTATCCAAAAGATCGTAAAGCGCTTATTCCTTTTATTTTATAATAGATACAAAAAACTCCCCAAATCGGGGAGTTTTTTTATGATAAAGTTATTGTATCACGCTAAGGTAGAGTCCATCAAAGGCTCCAATCAAGATCAAATTATCTTTCTGGGCAAGGAACTGCAGAGGTGGACTATCAGAGAGATCTTCTACAAATAGCTCAGCTTCGACTTTCATGCTCGTACTAGAGGTATCAAAAGTGATTATTTGTCCTTTGATGCTGTCAATATGAAGAAGAAGATTATCTTGTCCTACGAGAGGAGTATTGATTTCGTCAGCAAATTTAGGTTCTTCATAGGTCAATTCTTGACGACTTTCTAAAGTGATAGGATCAAGCTCTTGAAGTGTCCCTGTTTTATGCTTACGCATCCATAATTTTCCATTCAAAAAGTCCAAAATAGCATCTGTGAATTTGTTACTTTGATTGATTTCTTCTTGAAATTCAAATACATGAATCCCTCTATCTGTAGGAACATAGATAGTTTCTTTGTTCGTAACAGGTTGACGAAGCGTATTAAATCTACGATCAAAACTATTCAATAAAATATTGGAGTTTTTTGTCATAGGATCAACCATTAACAGAGTTTTATTCTGTAGCCCAACTAGGATAAGGTTATTGATTAGCATAGGGATGGTTTTCGGGGCGCTAGTAAGATTCAGAACGTCAGCTCTTTCTAAACTATTTGTATGAAAAGAAAGAAGTTGAGGCCCTAAAAATACGTATAAATATTCATCCATCACCACAGAATGCCTAGGCATAAGCTCTGTCATTTGAAAAGCAGATCGTTTTGCGACCTTGTAATTATAACTTTGAAGAAGTTCTCCCGTTCTAATATCAATCCTCAAAAGAGAATCTGATGTAACAATAACGATCTCATGTTCTGCAACAGGATGCATTTTTGCCTCAGAAAACGCTTCTTCTGCAGGAAGGGCATTAATCCAAAGCTGTTTGCCATTCATATCTAGCCCTATCAAATAATGACTATTCAAAACCACAATTTTACCGTCCAAAAAGATGCCATCACGCCAGAATTGTCCTGTGCGTGGAGATGGTTCTCTGTCGTCCATCGTGTAGCGCCATTTGAAGTTTTGAGGGAGATTGTCTGTACGTGTGTCAGCATAGGTTATGCCTAAACTTATTAGCAAAATTACTAATTGATAGATAGCTTTCATTCAAGGTATCCTATTTTTTCTTTTTCTTAGAATGTTTAGCAGGATTTCCACGTTTTTGCATATCCAAAGATGAATTTTCTTGGATTTCTAAACGACAGAGAATCGCTAAGGTATCTAGTTGTAGCTTTTCTTTCATGTGGCGGAACATATCCGAAGCCCGCATTTTGTACTCGACGATAGGGCTTTTTTGAGCATAACCTTGTAACCCAATACCATCACGGAGTTGGTCGATATTTCTGAGATGATCCTTCCAAGCATTATCTAAAGTTCTAAGCGCAATGAATTTGATCGCTTGACGAACCATAGTAGGTGGTACATGATTGAAACGGCCAAGAATCGCATCCTCGATAATCTTAGCAAGCTCTTCTTGATTGATTCCCGAAAGCTCTGCTTCGGATTTTTCTATCATGAAGTGGTTGTGGAGCCAGGTGCTGAGTTGAGTTAAATCCCAATTTTCCACGCGACCAGGTCTTTCATTATAACGCATTGCGTAGTTTGTGAGACATTCTGAGATCATTTGTTGGATCATTTTTGCCTCATGCTCAATATCAAGCACCGCATTTCTGAGTTGATAAATATAAGAACGTTGCTCATTCATGACTTCATCATATTCAAGGATATTTTTACGGATATCGAAGTGAAAACTTTCAAGCCGTTTTTGAGCCATTTCGATGACGCGGGAGAACATTTTGTCTTGAATTTCTTCGTCTTCGGTAAATCCCATTTTCATCATCAATTCTTTATGTTGATTGATATTGACAGCCTTCATCAAAGGATCATCACAAGAAACATAAAACACCGATGCACCTGGATCCCCTTGACGTCCGGAGCGTCCACGGAGCTGGTTGTCGATACGACGTGCCTCATGTCTTTCCGCGCCAAGCACCAAAAGACCACCAAGCTCACGCACACCTTCTCCAAGCTTAATATCCGTACCACGACCAGCCATGTTTGTCGCAATAGTCACAGCAAAGGCTTTACCAGCATTTTTGACGATTTCAGCCTCTTGAGCGTGATATTTTGCGTTGAGGACGGAGTGGGAGATTTTTTCTTTTTTGAGCAATTTGGAGAGCTCTTCGGAAGATTCCACAGAACCTGTCCCTACAAGGATAGGTTGCCCTGTTGCATTAGCTTTTTTGATGTCATTAATGAGGGCTTTGTGTTTAGCTTCTTTAGATATATACATTTTGTCAGCATGATCCATGCGGCTCACAGGAATATTTGTAGGGATAACGATCACGTCTGTTTTATAAATAGAATAAAGCTCGCTCGCTTCTGTTTCGGCAGTACCTGTCATTCCGGAGAGTTTATTATACATACGGAAGAGATTTTGGAAAGTAATGGATGCGAGAGTTTGGTATTCTTCTTTGATTTTGAGTTTTTCTTTTGCTTCGATTGCTTGGTGGATACCATCAGACCAACGACGACCTACCATCTTACGACCAGTAAATTCATCAATAATCACAACTTCACCATTTTCGACGATATATTCGACTTCTTTTTGATAAAGGAAATGAGCCTTGATCCCTGCAAGAACATAGTGAATATAAACACTATGCTCAGGTGAATAGAGATCATCAATACCGAGGAGCTCTTCGATGCGTTTTGCACCTTGCTCGGTGAGAGCGACATTTTTTTCTTTGAGGAAGAGACCAAAATCTCCTGTTCCTTCGATAATTTCTTCTTTTTCGTTGAGTTCTGCTTTGGTAAGTTTTGGGATGATCTTGTCTACAGTATAATAGAGATCTGTCGCTTCTTCAGAAGGTCCAGAAATAATCAAAGGAGTACGAGCTTCGTCAATTAAGATAGAGTCAGCTTCGTCGACAATAGCAAAGTTCAAAGGACGTTGACTTTTTTCAGAAATATCAAAAACCATATTATCACGAAGGTAGTCAAATCCAAGTTCATTGTTGGTGATGTAGGTAATATCGCAGAGGTAGGCATCTTTTTTCTCTATAGGGATGAGCGTGGTTTCAAAACCTTCGCCTGAAAACTTCACTTCGAAGCTTTGGCGATCTTGGTTGATGATACCAACTCTCAAATCTAAAAATAAATAAATAGGAGCCATCCATTGAGCATCACGTTTTGCGAGGTAATCATTGACAGTAACGAGGTGTACACCTTTGCCGGAGAGCGCATTTAAGGTTGCTGCGAGTGTTGCCACGAGAGTCTTACCTTCCCCTGTCTTCATTTCAGCAACGTTGCCCTCGTGAAGGGAAATGCCACCAAACATCTGCACATCAAAATGACGCAAACCTAAGGTTCTTTTGGATACTTCTCGGACGACAGCAAAAACTTCAATCAATATATCATCAAGACTTTCTCCATTTTGGAGGCGTTGCTTGAATTCTTGTGATTTAGATGCAAGCTCTTCATTAGATAAGGTGGTAAATGTTTCTTCAAATTTGTTAATTTCTTCAATACGAGTCTTCATTTTTTTCAGATCTCGCTCTTGTTTGCTCCCAAAAATGAGCTCTAATACGCTATCTATCAATGCCATTTCTCTTCCTTAAATAAATAAAATTGTCGCTTATAGTATAGAATGATTTCTTGAAAAAAGCAAGGGAAGAAGAGGACAAATGTCTATTTTTAGCGTTTTTTCTGCAAAGATCTTTTTCCTCAAAAAAAAATAAGGAATATCTTGACAACAGGGGGAAATATTATTTATAATAAATAAATTCATAGAGTAGGGAGAATTTATCATGTCTAAGTATAAATGTGGTATTATCCCGTTCTATTTTCGCACTATTAAATGCAATACTCTAATAGCGATTTCAATTTATAGTAGTCTTTACAGACGTAAGATCATTCAATTTTAATGATTTACGTAGTAGAGACTATTTTTTTTAAATACAATAATATCAAAAATATCAGAGAATTTTCTTTGAAGGAGAACAAAAATGAGATTTATGGGAATCTTAGGAATTGTATTTTTTGTGGGGATAGCAGTCCTCTTTTCAAAAAATAGAAAAGCTATTAATTTAAGAACTGTTATATGGGGATTTGGTTTACAGATTATCTTTGCTTTGATCATGCTTGGAAGTCCTATACTCTCTTTTGTTGCTGCGGGTATTTTATTGGCATTGATTTTTGTTTACGTCGCATTGACAAACGAAAAATCTTTCTCTTCTTTTATCAAGCTCCCTAAACCTGCTTTGGGAATTGCTTCTGTTTTGAAGCTAACAGCAATTATTGCTATTGGTTATTTGATGGGTGTTAAAGAAGTGAACGGTACTCTTCAATCAGCTGTTACTCCTTTTATTCACACGATGTGGATTGTGTTCATTGTTGCCTGTGTTCTTAAAAGATACATCAAAAACGCGACAATCAAAAACTTGCCTATTGTTGCTGGAATTTTCTTGTTTAATATCTCATTATCCTTTGGTGGAATGATGGCTGTTGCGTTTGCAACGAATTTTGAACAATCTACAATGACGCATCTTTTGGCTACCATTTCTAATGGATTTGCTGATTTCTTAATGATCCCAACCTCTGCTGGTGCTGAATTTATCTACGGTCCTTTGGCTGATGTGAGCAAAAGCGGATTTATCTTCTTCATCCAAGTACTTTCTTCCGTTGTGTTTTTCTCAGCGTTTATTTCTATTCTTTATTTCTTAGGTATTATCCAAGTGTTTGTTGCTGAAATGGCAAAATTCATGCGTTGGACAATGCTCACATCTGGAGCAGAAACATTATCTTGTTCTGCAAATATCTTTGTTGGTCAAACAGAGGCTCCTATCTTGGTTAAACCATTTATCCCTGATATGACAGAATCTGAATTGCACGCAATCATGACTGGTGGATTTGCAACAATCTCCGGTGGTGTGTTGGCTGGTTTTGTGGCATTTGGGATCGACCCAAGCTACCTACTCGGTGCAAGTACCATGAGTGCTCCTGCTTCTTTAATGATCTCCAAAATCTGGTATCCTGAAACTCAGCATTCCAAAACAGAAGGCGATGCAAAAATTCCTGATGTTCAAGTTTCTGATAATCTTATCGGTGCTGCTGCAATGGGAACATCTGATGGTGTTCAATTAGCAATCAATATCGGTGGTATGCTACTTTCTTTCATTGCTTTAATCAAAGTATTGAATATGGGTCTTGATTTTATTGTCCCTGGAATGACTTTAGAAATGATCCTCGGTAATATCTTCCAATACCTCGCTATTATCATGGGTGTACCTTTGCAAGATGCGAAAAGTGTTGGTACCTTGTTAGGTTTCAAAGTAGCTCTTAATGAATTCGTGGCTTATCTTTCTTTATCCGAAATGCAAGCTGCTGGTGTACTTTCTCCAAAATCTATTGTTATTTCTACTTATGCACTTTGTGGTTTTGCGAATTTCTCCTCTATTGCAATCCAAGTTGGTGGTCTTGCCTACATGGCTCCAAATCGCCGTAACGATATCGCTAGACTCGGTCTCTCAGCAATGATCTGTGGTGCTTTTGCATCTTGGATCACAGCATGTATTGCAGGAATTATGTTAGGGTAAATCATGAACAAGAACATCATCATAGGTATTGCTGGCGGTACCGCATCTGGTAAGACAACTATTGCTTATTCCATTGAAAAAGCTTTCTCAATTGACGAGGTTGTTATTATCAAACAAGATAATTATTACAAATCCCAAGATCATTTGAGTGAAGCAGAACGTGTCAACACAGACTACGATCATCCTAATGCTTTTGACTTTGATCTATTGGTTGAGCAGATGACTATGCTCAAAAACGGTCAAGCTATCGAACAACCAAATTATGACTTTACACAACATACACGCCTCAAAGAAACCACTCACGTGGAACCTGCGAAAGTGATTATTATTGAAGGGATCCTTGTGTTTGCAGAAACACGTTTGACTAATTTGATGGATATTAAAGTATTTGTCGATACCGAGGCTGATCTTCGTTTTATCCGTCGTTTATTGAGAGATACGGCTGAACGAGGGAGAACCATCGATCAATCTATTCATCAATATGTCGAAACAGCAAAACCCGGACATGATCGTTTCATCGAGCCTTCCAAAAAACTAGCAGACATTATTATTCCTTATACACATCACAATACTGTCGCTACAAAAATGTTGATCGATAAAGTTCATTACATCATCCAACAGAAGTAAATTCTTACACAAAAACTAAAACAGCACTTATTTATTAAGTGCTGTTTTTTCTTGTAATAATGGCAAATTTTTGTTATAATTACTATATTTTGAAATCAAATCTTAAACAAAAAGAGGAAATCTATGAAAGCAAAATTATCTATCTTAATGCTCTTATCACTTGGAAGTTGTGCGTACTTTGCTCCAAGTCTTGAGAAAAGCGACGATGTTTATCTTTACGAGGGTAGAGAGAAAGTGATTGTTTCCTTTGCTCAAGAGCCATCCAAAGACACCCTCAATCAAACAGCTAAAGCGATTTCTTTTTTATCATCTCGTCTTCCAAACACTCTTTCTGAAGAAAGTTTCGTTGTAGAGGGCTTATCTGGTGAGTTTTTTCCAGATTTCTTTCGCATTGCCGATTATATGTTCCTTAGCACATCTCTTTATAAGAATAAAACTCTCATTTACGCTCATATTTCCAGCTTATATTATGAATTTATGACCAAGAACAAAGAATACGCTTTCATTCCTATCAAAGATTTTCAAAATTTGGTGGGGATGCAATCTCCTCGCAACTACGAACTCCTCTACAAACACGCTGTTCAATATGCTGTGGATGATATTTTCTTTGTGTCTATTTTGGAGTTTATGGAGCGTCCAGATCGTTATTTCTTTGCCCGTAATACCAGTGGTGAGCTCTTCAAAACATTGATTTATCCTGAAATCTTAACATTCTGGCAATATATGGAGTTCCGTTTTGGCACAAAAATGCTCTTGGACTTTGCTCAAAAACCATATACGCCCGAAGATTTTCATATTACTTTTGGTGAAAAAATTGCTGATATTGAGAACACCTACGTTAAACAACTTGCTAATAATATTCAAAATACTTCATTGACTAATATTCAATCCGAACTCTCACAGTATACCAAACTTTACATGGCTGGTACCAAAAAGAATTTAATGTCAGAATAATTAGAAGGAGACTTTCATGAAGAAAAGACCTATCAAAAAATCTACCCTTATCATTGCTCTTTGTGCTTTGAATATTATGGGGCTTATTGGAGCGATTGTTTCGCTTGGAATTGACAATAAAAATGCTGCCACCCCAAATAACCCTCTAAACGCTCTCCCTAATGTCTCCAAAAAAACTGCCTCCATTGGGCTTATTAGTATGGATGCTCCTATTAGTTTTGCTGAAAGGAGTGGAGGTTTTCTTCCGTCTCCGTCGGGTGCATCACATTGGCTCCGTCAATTAAAAGTTGCTGAAACGAATAAAAATATCAAAGCAGTAATCATACAGGTGAATTCCCCTGGTGGTACCGTTGGTGCCTCCCAAGAATTATATTCTGCTGTGAGTAAAGTACAAAAAGCTGGTAAGCCTGTTGTTGTCAGTGTGAGTGATATGTCTGCTTCAGGTGGGTACTATGCTACTGCTGGTGCTGATAGAATGTTTGCAAACGGTGGGTCTATTGTTGGAAGTATTGGTGTAATCATGCAAGGCGTGGAATATACAGAGCTTCTTTCAAAACTTGGTATCAAAGCAAATACTATCAAAAGCGGTAATAATAAAGATATTCTTTCTCCTTTCCGTGGAATGACTCCTCAAGAACGTGAGATCCTCACTGCTAGTGTTCTTGATACTTATGAGCAGTTTGTTAAGGTTGTTGCTGAAGGGCGTAAAATGAGCGTAGATCAGGTGAAGCCGCTTGCTGATGGTCGTATTTATACAGGTCAACAAGCACTTAAGCTTGGTCTTGTGGATGAGCTTGGTACTTTTGACGATGCTTTGGAATATACAAGAAAAACTTATGAACTTGCGGATGCTGAGTTGACTTCTATTCAAGTGCCAATGCCTGCTTTTAAGATTTCTGATCTTATTCCTATGGCTCAAACGGCTCTCAACCCAAAAATCGAAGTTAATCTACCAAAACCAATGAGTGCTTCTCCTATTTTGTACCTATATCAATTTTAGGAGACACCTATGATTATTACGATATGGAAAAGTCTTGGACTTTTTACCGAACCCAAAAAAACCATCAAACGTTTGTTAAAATATTCATCTCAAGACCTTCTTAAAAATGGGATTCTCTTATCTTTTGTAGGGATGTTTGCGCAGAGTATTTCAGCCGTATTCCAACAAGGCACTCTATCCCCGATGATTTTACTTAGTTTATTGCCTTACTATATGAGTAGTTTCATTTTTTTAAGTATTTTAACGGCTATTCATTCTTTGAACCACGACACTGTGGACATCAGAAAAGTTCTCGGGATTTATTTGATTATAGATCTTGTGATGCTTGTTGTGTTTCCGATTACTTTGATGAGTATAGGATTTCCTGTCATTTCTGGCTTGCTTCAATTTCTCATTTTTTTAGTTGGAGCTTATGTGTTTTGTCTTAAGTTTATTGCTCTTTCTCAAGTCTTTCAAATGACGATAACTAAAACCATTCTGTTATCTATTGCACCTTTTCTTTTTGTGCTGCTTTCATTGATTATTTCAGCACTTGATGCGGCTCAATATCTATTCTAAATAAAGGATCTTAATGCAAAACTTTATTAAATTCATTTATACGCAAGTTTTTACGGTGCTTGACCGTTATTTTTATTCTCAATTATTTGTCAATTATCTTATAGGTCTGTCTTTCTTCTCGTCTATTATTATGATCAATGAGTTATACTATCTTATTCGTTATTATTTTGAACAAAATGTACCTCTTTATCATGTGATGAGTATGATGGGGGCTTTGATTCCGTTTTTGATTTCTTTTTCGGTACCTTTTGGTGTTTTACCTGCATACTTGCTCCTTCTGGGTAAATTATCTCAAGATAGTGAGCTCGTCTCGATGCGTGCTTGCGGTATTTCTCAAGCTCGTATTATGATGCCTGGGATTATGTTTGGTATTATGATTATGCTTTTTGCCTTTAATTTCAAAAATGTCGTTGAAACCAGCTCAAATCTCTACTACCTCCAACTCAAATCTAAAGTTCTTGCTCAAAAACCTGTGATTCAACTTTTGGATAATGTCTTTCTAAATATTGGAACGGTACAAATTAGTTTTGATCGAACAGAAGTTGTTGAAGGTAGCGAGGATGTGCTCTACGATGTTTATGCAGTTGATGTCGTAAGTCGTCGTACTATCCGTGCAAATCAAGGTCGTATCTATGTTGATCCAGATAATCCTGAGCATTATATTATGAAGTTTGTCAACGGTGATTTGAACCAGATTAACTATATCACCAATCGATCATCCAGTAGTGAAAATGTTGATCCAGAAAACGCGCCCAAACCTAGTGTCCGTGAAGAATTTTATTTATCTTCATTTGGTGTGATGACCTTGCATAATTATGTCCGCCTACCTGGTGATGGTTTTTTTCGTGGACCTGACACGATGACTTATAGTGAATTAGCAAAAGACATTGCCGATGACCCTGATTATACAGCAAATACACGTGCTTTTCGACAAGTTGAAAGTAATACACATTTAGTCAACAAACTTTATCACTACACAAAATTAATCCCACAAATTCTCTATGATCAAACAGAAGATGAAGAAGATCTTGCTGCCACCAAAAAACTGGCAAAAGAACACGGTGATCGATTAGATCTTGCTCAAAAAACATCTCAGACCTTACTCTCCCAAGCCCGCTCTAAATTACCAAATTATCAATACATGAAACTTTATGATAAGGTTGTCTTACCTGTCTCAGCCTTGGTATTTGCTATTTTATGTCTTCCCTTGGGAATGTTCTCTGCTCGTAGTGGACGAGGAGAAGGTCTTAGTATCAGTCTTGTCGTTGTCTTAATTTTCTATGGAATGAAATCTGCTGTAGAAAATATGATCTCTCAAAATAAAGTCCCACCAGAAATGATTTGGGCACCAACAATGGTCTTTGCTGTGGTTGCCTTATTTTTATATATAAGGAAAGTCAATGAATAATTCAAAAAATCTTTCCTCCGTCTCAAAGAATGTTCTTTCTAAAATATTAAGTAATTTATTTCCAAAACAAGTCCCAGGGCAACCTCGTCAACACCATTGGTATGATGGAATTGTTGAGATTTTTAATGATATTTACTACTTCTCCAAAAATTTCATCAAAATGCTGATGACCTTCACACGTAAGGATCAATTTATTAAAAATCTTAGGATGCTTCGTTGGAATAAATTGGATTCATATATTATGAAACAGTTTATTTTTTCTATGCTTGGTTCGATTATTCTTTTTGTTTCGATTTATGAGATGTCCCAAATTTTCCAAGATATGAGAAGACTCCCTGATGATGTTGATCGATATTATTTGAACCTGCACTATTTGAATACGGTGCCTTACTGGACTTTCATTTTGCAACCATTTGGATTCTTGTTTGCTACTGCCTATGTCTTGAGTCGTCTTTCTGCGAGTAGAGAAATGGTAGCAATGGTAAGTACCGGCACAAGTATCTATCGCTTAACCTTTTATATGGTATTCACTTCTGTGGTTTATTATATTTGTATAGTTACTTTTTTAATGAATGGTTTTATTTTGCCAAGCTATCAAAAGTCCTATATTTATCGGCGTGTGGCACTGCATCAGGCTAAGCTTGGTGAATTGACTTTTCTTAATGACAATAAAAAGTTCACCATTTTTGGTAAGAATCAACTGCTTTATCTTGGTGAATATTATAATGCAACAGAAAAGTACATTGAAAATGCTACTATTGTCCAATACCAAGATCCAAATACTGTAAATACTCCAGAATTCAAGCCTTATGATTCTGAGACAGAGTGGCTTTTTACAAACAGAATCAAACTCGAATCTCTTAAAAATATCCGTGTGAAGGATAGGATGACTTTCAAAAAACGTATTGATGCGGAACGCTTGTACTGGGAGGCTGGCCACGAGGCTTGGGCAATTTCTAACGGAACAATTAGATCTATTGAAGACGGTGGTAAACGTTTTGAATTTGAACAAGTTGAGTATAAAGTCCTTCCTGATATTAACGATCCTTATTGGTATTTTGAGCGTAATTGGTATCCTATCGATGCGATGACCATTGAAGAAGGACTTCGCCACATCGAAAAACTCAAACAATCGGGACGTTCCTACCACGCTGAATTAACAAGATACTACGCTAAAGATGCTTATCCATTGGGCTTAATTTTTGTAGTTATGGTGGGGATAGGGATTGTGAATATGGCCTCTAAAAAGGTTTCCGTACCTATTAATAGTGCTATTAGTATGGGTTTATTTATTGTGTATTACTTGATGTATACGTCATTTCTGGGAATGGCCGGTCGTGGGGATGTGACACCTTTCATCGGAGGTTTTGGTGGTAGTATGATCTTTGGTGTGCTCGCTTTTGTACTTTATGCTCGATCCACAACATAAATTTAAACAAAAAAACAAGGCTTGAAGCCTTGTTTTTTATTTGATTTTGATAAGAGTTCTTGCAATTTCTAAGAATAAAGGAGGTAAGAATGCTTCTACTTTGATTACAGAACGAGCCACTTGTGTACGAGCTTGACCAATTAGAGAAACAAATTCTTCTAATTCCGTTGTACTTACTCTTTGAAGTTTTGAGCTAAATTCTTGGTATTCAGCTATTTTCAAAGGAATAGAAAGATTACGTAAATGATTTTGTCTCAAGATAAAAGCATCTTCAAAACATTGTTGTAAAGATTCAAGAAATAAATCTGTCTGCTGTTCCTTTACAAGAGTTTCTATGAATTGTAGAAAGTGAATGTTTTGATCGACTTGATTGATACTGTTATCAAAAAACTCTTTTAATAGAGCTTTTTTTGTCTGAGAAATCTTGTATAAAGATTCTTTCATGATATTGGTCGCCGACAGGGGGTGAGTCTCCGATCCTAAAAATGCGAGATCTCCTGCCGATGGCTCTGTAAATACGATCTTGACGGTACGTGATTTGATCGTCTGAATGATATTTTTTTCATTTTCTGCTGTCAAGATGAGCCAGTGGTTGGGATGAGGTTCTTCAAGTAACTTTAAGGCAGCATTTTGTGTGGTTTCATCAGCTTGATCAAAATTCCCAATCAAACTTACACGACCATGATCACTATGCATAGCATGGAATTTTGAGATTTCTCGGATAATATCTATAGGCACACCTGTTTTTTTATCAAAAATTCCGCAAAGTGTCAGTAGTTGGTCCATGAATTTTTTGTCTTGAGGGAATTCTTTTTGAGCAATGTAACTATCAAGATCGTCTTTAGTTGTGGCGATCTTTGCACCTGTACCAAGAGATTCTCCTATCAGTAAAGAAACATTAATACGCCGTTGAAGGAGATAAATCCAATCCCAAGCAGCTTTTGTAGCTGGAGTTTTGGTTAAGAAATACTCTGTTTTGAGTGCAAATTGATCATTTCTAAAACAGAAAAAATCACTGCTTTGCAGAGGATCTGTTCCGAGGATGTTTTCTGCAAAATCAATCCCAGAAGAAAATTTTCCCCAGCCATTTTTTCCAATTAAGAGTAGGGCGCGACTTTGTGTTGGTGTGTCACAAAAACGTTGCAGGAGAGAGGTGGCTTTGTTTGAAACTCTGAAGCTCATTCTAGCGTCCATTCATATCGATAATTTCAAGACGCACTTCTGTGTTATTATTCCATTCGTTGATTTCAGGGATGCCAACAAGATCGAAGTTTGTAGAGTTTTTGATTTCTTCCCAACGACCTGCAAATCCCCAAGCAACACCATTGAATTCTTTTTCGCCCTTTTTAAACTTAAAGAAGACATGGTCTTTATTTTTGCCTATTGTTTTTTGTTCGATTACAAAAACATTTTTGACAAGGAAGTTAGGGTAAGGATTTTTGCTACCAATAGGGCTAAAAAGATTTCGCATGTAGTTGATATTTTTAACACTTAAAATTGCTAAATCTGTCAACTCAATATCGATATCTAAAGGATTTTTGAGATTTTCAGCTGTCCAACTATTCATGTATTGAGAGAGATGTTCTTTGAGATTTTCCATATTGGATTCTTCAATCACAAATCCCCCAGCAGACTTATGTCCACCAAATCGGACAAAGAGATTTTCATAAGAACTTAGGAAGTCCACAACATTGAAATCACCCGTAGAGCGCACAGAACCAGAGTAAGAGCCATCATCCATTTTAGCAACAATGATCACAGGAACATGGAATTGATTGGTCAATTTGGTGGCGATGAGACCTGTCAGACCACGAGCGATATTATTAGAGACCATGAAGACGTGTTTATTCGCTTTGATGTGTTCATGATCGATACAGCGAACGATTTCACCTTCTAAAGAAGAAATCAAATCTTTTCTTTCTTGATCTTTGAGGATCAATTGTTCCACTAAATTATTGACTTCATTGATATTTGTTGATATTAAAAGATCCACAACGATGCTTGCTTGACCGAGACGTCCTGGGGAATTGATAATAGGCCCGAGAGTCCATCCTATCATTTTTGAGTCAAGCTTGTCCATGATGTTTAATTTTCTCAATAGAGCAATGAGACCTGTTGTAGTGAGCTTGAGATTTTTTTGATCAATCCCCATTTTGACGATGATACGATTTTCATCTTCGAGAGGCATAATATCTGCAACGGTACCAATAGCTGCCAAGGGAAAGAGTTCCGCTAGGATTTGTTCTATAGGTTTACATTTTGTGAGGATCATGCGACGGAATACCTCTGCGTTGAGGCGGACGTCATTCAAGGCTCTATGTAATTGAGATTGATCCACAAAAATCCCCAAATGTTCCCCAATCGCAAAAAGAGCGTGGGATTTGAGTTGCTTAAACATATTTCTAGACAATGGCAAGGTATCGATGGGTTTGTTGGAGAGAGATTGTTGGAGATGTTTTTTGAGTTGGATCTGCATAAATTTCATGTCAAATCCAATAATATTATGTCCAATTAATGTACGATCGCCGATAAATTCTAAGAATTTTTCCAAAGCTTCCGTTACAGGAATCCCTTTTTCCGCAAGCATTTCATTAGTGATGCCTGTGATTTGAGTAATCTGAGGGGAAAGAGGTTTCGCAGTTTTGACGAGACACTCGAAGTGAGCGATTTCGATACCGTTTTTGGTGATGATAGCTGCAATTTCCGTGATTTCGTCTTGCTCAGGATCCAATCCTGTTGTTTCAATATCGAAACAGACAAACTCTTGATCATATTCTTCAAGATAAGATGCCTCCGCAAGAGCTTGAGCTACTTTAAGCGCAACGCCAGCCCCTGCAAGGAATGGGAAAGGGTAATTGTTCAATTTTGGGTTGATGAGAGCGATAGCTTCAGGAATTTCTTCCAAAGGCTCATGGTGGTCGGTAATGATGAGATCAATATCGAGCTCTTTTGCATAGCGAGCTTCTTCAATTGCGGTGATACCACAGTCGACTGTGATAATAAGGCTAACGCCATCGGCTTTTGCTTCGTCGAGGGCTTCTTTTGAGATACCATAATGTTCTTCACCTTCAGGAACACGAAAAGAAATGTTTCCTTTGAAGCGAGATACAATTCGGTAAATAATTGTTGTAGAGGTAACGCCATCAGCATCTTTGTCGCCAAAGATCAAGATTTTTTCGTTTGCTTTAATTGCTTGAAGAATGCGTGAAACAGCTTTGTCCATATCTGTTAATAAAAAAGGACTACGCATGGAGTACATCTGAGGGAACGCAAACTGCATGATCGCAGGATACGTATCAATCCCTCTGTTTTTAGCAATATTCAAGATAAATTCAGGAAGCAAAAGAGAATTCTTGATCTCACGATGTAAAGGTACATCTGAGCGACGAAGATTCCATTCAAAATAAGGCATGGGATTCTCCGTCTTTATATAATATATTTATTTAAAAAATAGGGTGATCGTTTTTGATCAAAGAAATGAAGAAATTCTGAAAATTTTTCAGTCATTAATATAAAATTTCTTCCATATATAGTAACATAGAATTTCACAAATATCAAGCATAAATCTGTTATAATTACGATCCAAATTGACAAGAGATAATAAAAAAACTTGATAAAAAACCTGCTTATTGTTGGTAAAATTCTTGATAAATAAATAAAAATGTTTTATAATATTTGGTATTTTATCATAGATTGTTTAGCTGGAATAAGATTGGAGGAACAGAAAGTGAATAAAGAATTTGCATCAAATAGTTTGATCGGTGAGGGAGCCATTTTTGAAGGGAAATTTCATGTAGCTGGTTCTTTCCGTATTGATGGTCAGTTCGAAGGTGAATTAACTGTAGACGATCATTTGTTTATTAGCCCTGTTGGTCGTTTAAAAACAGAAACTGTTTATACTAAAACTATCGCTGTTGGTGGTATTTTTATTGGAAATATCGAGGCTTCTGAAGAAGTTCAATTACTCTCAACAGGTCGTGTGCTTGGGAATATTAAAGCTCCTAGACTCGTGATGGAGCCTGGTGTGGTTGTTCAAGGACAGATTGATATTACAGGCTCTATTGTCAATAGAGAAGCAACTGTTCCTGAAAAACCAATTTCGATTAAAAAGTCTTCTAAAAAAGATGAGTTTTCTAACTCTGAATCTGAAACACAATCTGAGGAATAATAGTAATCATGACAAAAAATACCCTTCAACTGGAATATATGCGACAGGCTGGGAAAGTGGTTGCAGATATCTACAATCATCTTAAAACAGTTGTTAAACCTGGAGTTACGGGTTTGGAAATTGATGCTATTGTTGAGTCAATGATTCATGCACGTGGTGCGAGACCCGCTTTCAAAAATTATCTTCCGATGAAAGGTATGACTCCTTTTCCAGCAAGTATTTGTTGGTCAATCAATGAAGAAGTGATCCACGGATTCCCTGATTCTAGAGTTGTGAAAGACGGAGATGTTATTTCTATGGATCTCGGTGTTGAATTGAACGGATACTATGGAGATTCTGCTTATACCTTTTTGGTTGGTAATGTTTCTCAAGAGGTTCGTAAAATGTCTGATACCACTCAGGAAGCATTAAGAGCTGCAATACAAGTATGTCAACCTGGTAATTATATCGGGGATATAGGTAAAGCAATCGAATCCGTCATCAAAAAACAATATGGGATTGTGCGTGATTATTGTGGGCATGGTATTGGGACACACTTACACGAAAAGCCACATATTGTTAATTACCACGATCCTAAACGTCGTGGACCTAGAATGGAAGTAGGAATGGTCTTGGCTATTGAACCTATGATCAATCTTGGTACGGAACAAGTTTACGTAAAAGAAGACGGTTGGACGGTCGTTACTCAAGATGGAAAACCTTCTTGTCATTGGGAGCACACCGTTGCTATTACTAAGGATGGACCTGTTATCATGACCGATAGAGGCGACTTCCCAATTTATCTCTAAATAAATCAATCCCGTCTTTTGGCGGGATTTTTCTAATGCAAATCAAAAATTCTTCCGATAATATAATGTACTGAGTTATTATTTTACAATATATATCGGAGGAAAAAATGACCCAACAAGTACTCACAAGCGTTACAGAAAAGACTGTCAATACCACAACAAATCATCGTACAAAAAATCTTGTTCATTTTTATCGTGCTGTGGCGTTATTTTCAATGTCTATTCGTTCTTCCGAGCTTGGTTTAAGAAGAAGAAGATAATAATACTAATAAAAAGCTACCTATTATAGGTAGCTTTTTTTGCTTTAAATTGATTTGACTATTGCTTTCTATTTCGCTACATTTGTTTATAATCAATATTAACGTTAGCAAATCGAGGAATTTTATGATTGTTTTGATAAAACCACTTAACTCAATATCTTATCATAGAGAAAAAATGGTGAAAATCGCTCAGCGGATGGCTGTTAAAACTTGTATTTTGAGGAATAGTGAGAGTTCTGATTGTGTTATTATCGATCAAAACTATCTCCCAATCACACATATCTACATGTGTATGATCAATCAAATTACACAAAATAAGCCATTTTATCTAATTTTTCCCTCTTCTTTTGTTAGTGAACTTGTTGATGTTAAATATTTTTATCAAAAAATCGCACTGCTATGTGAAGAAGAACTAGGTGGGAAAGTAGAAACAACTCTGTTCAAAAATCCAGAACTAGAACGTCGCTACAACACCGTTTTTCAAAGCCTTAATGTAAAGAGTTAATAATCTCTACAACAATTTCATTGAGCTCTAATGTGTCGATATCTGCTTTCAGTTTATTTATATTATGCTCGTATTCGTCTAATAAGATGAGCGATTCATAGATGTACATGGTGTATGAAAAAAATTCATCCATATTTTCTTCTTTCAACTCGAAAGATTTTGTTTCTAAAAGGAGAAGGTTTTTTTTCATTAACACATCACCAAGTTTCTCAAAAGAATCGTATTCTGTGGCAAATGCTTCCATTTCTGGGCGTAGTGTAAGCATATCATTAAGTGTATCTACTACTACATCTCTGATATCAGAAGGGTAGGAAGATCTAATAAATGCTATAGCTCTTTCCTTATCTTCACTACTGTTCGTGTAGGCGTAGGCAGCGAGAAGAGCGTGGTAGCTCACGTAAGTGATTTCGATCTCTTCTTCGATGGTGAAAGATTCTTTTTCCATACTTTGCTCGACAAAAATCGAAATATATAATAAATATAAGGCATCAAAATGATATTTTTTCATAAATATCTCTCCTCGGATGGAATTTGTGATTGAGGTCACTTTTATTGTAATAGAAATCAAAATATTGTCAAGGATATTTCATAAAATCTTTGGCTTATTTTTCTATTATAATAGGTCTTTTTGTTTATCGGAAATAGAGTTGTTTATTTTGAGTGTTTTGATTTTTTTTGGTTGACATTTGGCTTTTAGCGAATTATAATAAGAATATATCAGAGCAATATTTCCCATGAAATTATATAAAAATCTAAATTTATAAAAATATTAAAATCAACATGGAGGATTTTATGTTTGTTATTGGCACATTGATGGCAATGGTCTGTTTAACCTGTTTAGTAGGTTTTGCTTTACACCTCAAAAGAGAACAAGGATTTGTACCAGCTCATGCTGCAAAAAGCGTCTTGGGTGGATTTATTGGATTCTTCACAATTATGGGTGGTCTCTTGATTGCGTCTATCTTTAATGTTTCTCCTGTATTTGCTAATGAAGCAGCAACTACTATCGCAACACTACCAGCTGAAGCTTATGCAACAGCGTTCTTGGGAGCAGGTTTGTCCGTAGGTCTTGCATGTATTGGTACAGGTATTGCGACAGGGATGTCTGCATCAGCAGCTATTGGCGCAGTTAGTGAAAACCCAAAAATGCTTGGAACATCATTATTATTTGTTGGACTTTCTGAAGGTATCGCTATTTATGGTGTTATTATTGCTATTATGATTTTAGGAAAATTAGGTTAGATTGGTGTACAACCAATCTAACTTTTTATTTTAAAATAAGGATCCAAAATGAAAGTTGTAGCCTTAGTTGGTGAGCAAGTATCTCCTATTTTTTATTTGAGTGGGATGGAAGTTGTCTCAGCAAAAGGAAAAGAAGATCTCAAAAAACTTTTTGCTGAATGTGTCAAACGAAAAGACGTTGGTCTTTTGGTGATTTCTGCGCGTTATGCGATGGAATTATCTAAGGAGATTGATGAGGTTCGTTTCTCTAATAGTGGGCCTGCGATTCTTGAGATCAGCTCTTCTCAAGGTAATTACAAAGCTGGTGATAAATTAATGAAGTATATTAGAGAAGTGATTGGTCTTTCATAGATTTTGTCATTTTTTTAGGAGATATTATGGCTTTGGAACAAATGTTTGAACACGTTCAATCGGAAACAAAAAAAGAAGCCGACGAGCAAGTTAACAGTGTTAAAGTTGCCATGGCGAAAAAATTGATGGCTTACGGTGAAGAGCTAGAAAAAGTCTTTCTCGATAGAGAACGTCAATTAAATTCACAATTATCTAAAAAAGAAGAAGTTCTTAAATCAGAACAAAAATTTCAACATAAAGCACAAATGAATGCCATCGAAAATCGTATTTCTGATGAAGTTTTGGGATTTGTAAAAGAGAGCCTTTTAGAATTTGTCCGTACAGATCGATCTTATGGGACTATTTTATCTTCTTGGCTTAAAAAAGCTTTAGCTGTTATGGACACTCAAAAAATCACAGTTCGTGCTGTTGATCGTGATCATGAGACTATCAAAAAAGTTCTCAATGAAATGAACTGGGAATATACCTTAGAAAATTCTCCTATTAATGCAGGTTTTATCATTATTGGTGAAACTGGGGAGATGATTGATCTTAGTTTTGATGTCTTATTTCAAGAAAGAAAAGAATATTTATTACAATCAGCACTTCGTGTGTTGAAGGAGAAAGCGTGAGTATTATAGGTACAATCACTCGAATCAATGGTCCTTTGATTTCTATTAATGTCACAGATACCCTCCAAGTAATGGAAACAGTGCATGTTTCTGAATTGAAGTTGATTGGAGAAGTCCTCAGCGTCGATAAAGATACCGCTGTCGTTCAGGTATATGAAACAACAGATGGTCTAAAGCTTGGAGATCCTGTTTATGGTACAGGATCTATGTTATTTGTTGAATTAGGGCCAGGATTGCTTGCCAATGTTTTTGATGGTATTCAACGCCCTCTCAGAGATATTGCTGAAACAACAAAAAGTATTTATTTAGAAAGAGGTGTCAGCGTGCCTGCCCTCGATCGTAACAAAAAATGGGCTTTCACACCAACCGTTTCTGTCGGTGAGAAAGTCGGACGTGCTGGCGTTTTAGGGACAGTACCTGAAACCGAACTCATGCTCCACAAAATTATGACTCCTCCAAATGTGTCTGGTATTGTCAAATCCATCGCACCAGCTGGTGAATATAATATCACCGAAGTTATTGCGGTTATTGAAGATGAAAAAGGTGTCTCCCACGAACTCAAATTGGCACATCGTTGGCCAGTGAAAGTTGCGCGTCCTTATGCTCAGCGTCATCTCCCAACAGAACCTCTATTAACAGGTCAACGTGTTATTGACGTTTTCTTCCCTGTTGCTAAAGGGGGAGCGGTTGCGATTCCTGGTGGTTTTGGTACTGGTAAAACAATCACTCAACACCAATTAGCAAAATGGTCTAATGCTCATGCTGTGATTTATATTGGTTGTGGTGAGCGTGGAAATGAGATTACCGAAGTTATCGAAGAATTTCCAAAATTGATTGATCCTCATACAGGACATTCTCTCTTCTCAAAAACGGTAATGATCGCGAACACTTCAAATATGCCTGTAACTGCTCGTGAGGCTTCTATTTATACAGGTATTACCATCGCTGAGTATTACCGTGATATGGGTTATGATATTGCTGTGATGGCAGACTCATCATCTCGTTGGGCGGAAGCTTTGCGTGAATTGTCAGGTCGTTTGGAAGAAATCCCTGCTGAAGAAGGGTTCCCAGCATATTTAGGTTCTCGTTTGGCGTCTTTCTATGAAAGAGCGGGTAATGTTAAAACAATCAACGGCAACCAAGGTTCCGTAACAATGATTGCAGCGGTATCCCCTCCAGGAGGAGACTTCTCCGAGCCTGTTACTCAAAACACAAAACGTTTCGTTCGTGCCTTTTGGGAATTGGATAAGTCTCTCGCTTCTGCACGTCACTATCCTTCTATTAATTGGATTCAAAGTTATAGTGAATATTCTTCCTATGTGTCCAATTGGTGGTCAAAAGTTGATCCAGAATTCGAAACCATGCGTCAAGAAGCTATGGATCTTCTCCTCAAAAATGATAAACTTCAAAAAATTGTCAAACTCATTGGTCCTGATGCGTTACCAGGGAACGAGCGTCTCATCGTCGAAGCAGCAAGTATGATCATCAATGGTTTCCTCAAACAAAATGCTTATGACGCAATCGATATGTACGCAACTCCTGAAAAACAACTCCTCTTACTTCGTGTGATGTTGACTTTCTATAAAGAAGCAACTTCTATCATTGCGCTTGGAGCTCCTATTTTTGAAATCAGAGCTTTGGATAGTATCGCGATGATCATGCGTGCACGTATCGAAATTCCTAACGATCAACTTGATAAACTCGAAAAACTTGAATTATTTATGAAAGATGAATTGCAAGCATTACGCTTAAAATATCAATCTGTGATGGAGGGCTAAAATGGACTTGAAAATCACAAAAAGCTATCAAGGTCTCCAATCTGTGAATGGATCTTTGGTCTTTGTTAAAACAATTCCAGGTGTATCTTATGGTGAGATCACAGAATTGACTTTTGAAGATGGATCTACTAGCCTTGCATCTGTTATTGAAATTACAGAAGAATACACAGCATTACAATTATACGGAAATTCAGCCGGTATCAATCTCCAAACAACATCCGTCAAGTTCTCTCAAGAAACCCTCAAGATTGGTGTTTCTACAGAGATGCTTGGGCGTATTTTTAATGGATTGGGACAGCCTATTGATGGTATGCACATGCCTCAAAAGGAATTTTCTCGCGATATTAATGGATTCTCCTTAAATCCTATTGAAAGAGAATACCCTCACGACTTCATCCAAACAGGTATCTCCGCAATCGACACCATGAATACTGTTGTTCGCGGTCAAAAATTACCTATTTTCTCTGGAGCTGGTCTTCCTCACAACCAACTTGCAGCTCAAATCACCGCACAAGCTACCTCCAAATCTGGAAATCAGTTTGTGGTAGTCTTTGCAGCGATGGGGATGCGTCATGATGATGCTACCTACTTTATTGAATCTTTCCGTGAGACGGGAGCCTTAAACAATTCCGTTCTTTTTATCAACTATGCCGATGATCCTGCGATCGAACGTCTTGTTACTCCACGTATGGCGTTGACGCTTGCTGAGTATCTTGCCTTCGATAAAGAAATGGACGTTCTCGTGATTTTATCTGATATGACAGCCTATGCCGAAGCGCTTCGTGAAATTAGTGCTGCTCGTGGTGAGCTTCCTTCTCGTAAGGGATTCCCAGGATACATGTACTCTGATCTTTCTACTATTTATGAAAGAGCTGGTCGTGTGCGTGGTAAAAAAGGCTCTGTAACGCAGATTCCTATTTTGACAATGCCTGGAGATGATATTACCCACCCAATTCCTGACTTAACAGGATTTATCACGGAGGGGCAGATTGTGCTTGACCGTGGATTGCATAGTGCTGGTATTTATCCTCCTATGGCCTTGATTCCGTCTCTTTCTCGTTTGATGAAGGATGCTATTGGAGAAGGTTTGACCAGAAAAGATCACCCATCCTTATTTATGCAACTTTATGCAGCTTATGCGAAGGCACTTGATGTCCGTGCGATTGCTGCGATTGTCTCTGAAGATGAGATGACAGATATCGACAAACTTTATCTCAAATTTGGTAAAGAATTTGAATACACATTTATCAACCAAGGTATGACAGAAAATCGTTCTATCGAAGAAAGTTTAACTCTTGCTTGGAAATTATTATCTATTCTTCCAAAGAGAGAATTAACAAATCTCAGCTCTCAAGATATTGAATTCTACTATGTTGGTGCTGACGATCTTTAATTAATATATCTAACAAAAAGGTACGCTTATGCCTCAGAATAATATTACTCCCACTAAAAGTAATTACACCATGCTTAAAGAAAATCTCAGCCTTGCAAAGGAGGGGTTTTCTTTGCTTGAACAAAAACGTGAAGTTTTGGTGATGAATCTTAGTTCTTTGCTTAACAATATCCGCACAAAACGTGAGGAGTTGGATAATTCTTTGATGGAGGTCTTCAGAAGTCTCAAAACATTACGTTTGGAGTTGGATGAACAGACCTTGGATAAGATTGTCAAAAATGTCCCTCAAGATTATGAAGCAGATATTATGATGCATTCTGTGATGGGGGTAACGGTTCCAAAATTATTTTTTGTTGATAAAACCAAAAATAGCAAGGCCTCTCTTCCTATGGGAATATCTGGTACGACACCAGCTTTCGATAAGATGCTCCTCAAAATCAAGAGTATTCGTGGTTTGATGGCAGAAGTTGCTTATTTAGAAAGTACGGCTTGGCGTCTTGTTAATGAAATCAAAAAAACTCAGCGTCGTATTAATTCTTTGGATAATTTTGTGATTCCTGAAACGGCCTCTACAATGAAATTTATCAAAGAAATTCTCGAAGAAAAAGATCGCGAAACCTTATTCCAGGTAAAACGTATCAAAGCAAATAAAGTAAAGCAAGCGCTTAAAAAGGAGAAAGCTAATGAATTGTAAGATTTTTATCCCTGTCACTAGTTCTGATACAAGTAAAATTGTAACAGATAGAGCAGTCAAAACGGCAGCCTTTTTAAATGCAAAAATTGTTGCTATTCATGTTTTGGATAAAGAAGCATTGGCAAAATTACAACGTTATAAAATCTTTCTTGAAGAAGAATCCGCGATGTTTGGGGACAGTCTCAAACGTGATGCAGAAAAATATCTCGACTATGTCAAACGTGCCGCTCACCAGTATCAAGTACAACTCGAAACCGTACTTCTTGAGGGAGATCCTTATGCAGAATTGATTCAGTATATTAAAGGGGATCCTTGTACAGAAAAATTTGTCATGATTGCTCGTGAACCAAATAGTGATAATTTTATTGATAGTTTTGGGACTCTCGAGAAAAAATTACTTCGTTCTAACTTAGCTATCATGATTGCAGGAGAGTAAAATGTCTATTATTGATGATATTTACCAGATCGAATCTGCTATTTCCGAAATTAAAAATAAAGCTGTTTCTGATATTACAAAGCTTCAAGAACAAGAAAAAGTCAAAGAACGTATGCTTAAAGAAGAATTTGAGCAAAAATATTTTGATTTAAAAGCAGAACAAGATAGCTATCTTCAAGAAAAAATAGAAGCCTATAAAGTAGAACTCTTTAAGGATTTAGATACTTATGAAGCAGATTTGCGTCAGCAATTTGAGCAACACAAAGATGCAATCCTTAAGACAGTAACACAAGAATTTTGGCAAGAGTAGTATTATGATTTCAGTTCAGTATATTCCTTTATCTGTAAGAGTACGTGCTTGGAATGTGTCTTTATTTTCAAAAAATGATCTCATGAGCTTTATTGAGGAAGATAGTGTGGCGATGATGGCCCATGTGGTTCAAAAAGAAAACAAAATCGAAATGTCTACAGATAGCCCTGCACAATTTATCAAATCATTAAAACAATCTCTTCTTTATTACCTCAATGTGGCGACACATTTGACGAGTGCTGAAGGGAAGGGTGTGATGACGGAGTTAACACGTGAATTTGAAGTTGAAAATCTCAAACTTCTTGCACGTATGATCATTTCAGGGAAGCATTTTGGGGATTTTATTGATGTGGAATTTGCTACTGCAATCCCTCATCATCGATACCTTGAGATTCGTTCTATTCATGACTTTACAAATTTGTTACAAGGAACAATCTACGAATCTTTGATTCCTTCTCTCCAAAAAACAGAGCAAGAAAAAAATACCATGTTTTTTGAAACAGCATTAGATAATTTCTATCATGCTCGTCTTGTGATGTCTATTAGAAAGATAGATCAGCAGAGTCGATTAAACGCAAAAAAACTCTATTTATTACCTCTTCAGTTTGAGCAGTTAGTTACGATATTTCGTTATCGTTTTCATTATGAAATTGATCCTGTGGAGACTTCGATGCTTGTTCCTAATGTGTTTCATCTCCTAAATCCAGAATCATGGAAAAAAATCGTTTATTCTCCTACGCCCTTAGATTTTTTGAAACAGATCAATGAAATTTATCATTTAGAAACACAAGAACTTACTGATGCTACGGAATTACGTTTGATTTTCCGTAAAAAAACTGAGCAACTTTGTCGTCAACAAATGCATAAAGGTTTGACAGAATTGTCATCATTTCTAGCATTTTATCAATTAAAAAAAATACAATTCCAAAAAATTGCGACCATTTTAGAAGCAAAATCTCTGAAAATAGGGATAGATGTTGATATGGAGCAATTTATTTAATTACTTTGGAAGCTTCGAGGACTTTTATGTTTACATCACAAAAAATGCTCCTTATTGATTTGCTTGTCCTGAAAAAAGATATGGATAAGATCTCTAAAGACATTGTTGAATTTGGTCAATTTGAGATTTCTCCGCATTCTGCTTTGCTCCAAAATCATTCTTGGAATACAGACCCGTTAAATGATCAAAAACGAATGATTGCTGATTTTCAACGTGTTTCTCAAGATTTGATTCAGTTTTATCAAGCATTTCAATCAGTGCCTTATCTTTATGAACATAAGGAAGATTTGACCTTGCCTAATATTGGTGGTTATCTCCGAAATTACAAACAAGATGTCCAACGTTTTCAAGCTAGCTATAAAGAAATACGTAGCCGTAAGGAAGCGTATGCCGTGAAAATGGCAGGCTTACGCATGTACAATCAGCTCACTCCAAATCCTGAAACACAGATCAAAGAAGTACGTCATCTTTATTCTATTTTGGGGACTATCGATACGGTAAATTTTGATATCTTAAAGGATGAATTTGAATCAAAATTTGAAGGTGAATTACTTTATGAGGGTCATGTGAATGACAGTAATATTGTATTTATCACTGTTGCTCATGAACAAGAAGAAGAATTAAAGGCATTATTAGATCGTTTTTATTTTAAAAACTACGGACTTCCTTTGGAATTTTTTGGACAAGGTGTTGCGAATATGGTGCGTCTTGGGCTTGAATATACCTTACTTTGTGATGAAGAATTTGAGCTTGATAAAAAAATCAAATCAATCACCCCTAACATACTTGAAAATCTACATCAGATCGTTTTTTCTTTGAATGTTTTCCAAAAAGTAAACTCTGTTCAAACTCAAATCAAATATTCAGGTAGTTTTGCTATTCTATCTGGTTGGATCTCTCAAAAAAATTATATAGCTCTTAAAAAGGTCTTGGATAGAGAATGTCAAGATAACTATGAGTTGACAATTGCTGATACAGAGACCTTTAATACAGAAATTGAGGTGCCAACTCAATTAAATAACCCAAAGATTTTCAAACCATTTGAAACCTTGGTGACCTTATTTGGGGTTCCAAACTATAAAGAAATTGACCCAACGATCATTTTTGCACTTTTATACGTCTTAATGTATGGGGCTATGTTTGGAGACTTCGGACAAGGCTTGATCCTACTTGCTCTAGGTATCATAGGCTTTTTCACCAAAAAAGATCTCCGATTTATTTTTGGATTGATGATTTGGGTGGGAACTTCTTCTAGTATTTTCGGCTTGCTTTATGGTTCTTATTTTGGATATGAAGCAGCTGCCGGCTACAATGTACCTGAAGCAATCTGGATGAGCCCTATCCATAACATCAACAGTATGCTGATGATTACGAGTCTCTTTGGTATTGGAGTGATTACGCTTAGTTTTGTGCTTGGTGTGATCAACTTTATCCGTATGCGTGACTGGGGTGGGTTATTCTTCTCTCACAAAGGGATCACCGCTTTTATTGTTTATGCGTTACTTTTATTAGGTGGTTATGGTGCATATGCTGGAATTTCCTATCCTATGCTCTGGCCGACGGTAACTATTTTAAGTATCTTTCTTGGGCTAGAAAGGGTCTGGGAAGCTTTGATTTACAAACATGGTATGCTTAAGGACTGGTGGATGGGATTCTTTGATATGTTTGAATTCTATCTCTCTATGCTCACAAATACTCTGTCTTTTATCAGGATTGGAGCTTTTGCATTGACCCACGCAGCACTCATGATGGCAATTTTTACGCTTCGTGATCTTGCTGGGGGCACAGGTTTTGCAGCTAATCTAACAGTGATCCTCGGAAATATTTTCATTATTGTTATGGAAGGATTCATCGTAGGGATCCAAACACTTCGTTTAGAATATTATGAATTTTTCCTCCGTTTCTTCAAAGGAACTGGTCGAAAATTCAACCCTATAACCTCAGAAAAAAAGGAAAATAAATGAACAATCTGAACAAAGTCGGATGGAGCGATTTTTTTGAGAAACAAATCAAAAAAAATCAATCACATCTTGTCGCAGCACGCATTGTCAAAAAACATAACTTTGGGTATGATTTGATTTGTGAAGAAGGTGCTTATTTTGCTCGATTGAGAGGGAAATTTCGTGAAAACAATCCCTCTGAAGCTTGGCCAGCAGTTGGTGATTGGGTGCTTTGTACCCTTGAAAAAGACTATGCCATGATAGAGGAGATGCTCTCCCGAAAAAGTAAAATTTCTCGTAAAGTGTCTGGAAAAACCACGGAAGAACAAGTCATCGCTGCAAATGCGGATACTATTTTCCTTGTCGTTTCCCTCTTTGAAGATTTTAATCCTCGTAAGATAGAACGTTACCTTGCATTGGCTGCTGAGAGTGGTGCTAGACCTGTTTTGATCCTAAATAAAGTTGATCTGATCGAGGATGCAAAAGTATTTTTGGAAGAGGCTGAAAAGGTTGTTGAAGATATTCCTATCCTCGTTACCAATGCGCTCAAATACGAAACCTTAACCGTTTTGGAAGAATATATCCATGAAGGCGAGACTATTGTGTTTCTTGGGTCTTCTGGTGCAGGCAAGTCTACCATTGTAAATGCGTTACTCGGTGAAGAAAGACAAGCCGTCGCAAGTATCGGTAAGCACAAAAAAGGAAAGCACACAACCACATCTCGTGATATGTTTTTCCTACCTCATGGAGGGATCCTCATTGATAATCCTGGGATTCGAGAACTCCGTGTCTGGCTTGATGGTGATGAATCCTTAAACGAGAGTTTTGCTGATATCGATGCTTTGGCGAAGGAATGTCGTTTCCGAGATTGTCAACATGATACCGAGCCTGATTGTGCCGTTCAAGCAGCAATTGCTGAAGGAAAGCTAGATCTTGGTCGATTAGAAAATTGGAGAAAGCTACAAGAAGAAGCTTTTGAATTAATGCTCAAACGTCAAGAATTTGGCAGAGAAGTCAACAATAACAGATCTCGTGGTGTTTCCCGATTTATGAAATATCGTATCAAATCAGATCGCAATAAATTACGTTAAAAAAATAGCTCCTACTAGGAGCTATTTTTATTGAGAATTTTTATTTAGAAATAGGAGTAAGTAGAGGTGGAGCCGCATCTTTGGAGATCCATCCCTCTGAGCTGTTCAGGAGCTTGATGAGGAGGAATTCTTCACTTTGATCAATGACTGTTAGCTCCGTTCCAGCTTTTAAATTTTGCAGTACTGTTCCATCGAGAGAGGCTTCTTCGTACAACGCTGTACTCGTGAGAATAACTCTTTCATCGACTTTAAAGAATTGATATTGTATCGTGCTTTGTAACATCATTAAGAAGGAAAGAGCAAGAATAGTCGTAGGAATGTATTTTGAGATAGAAATTTGATTTAAGATGATTAGACTCAATAAACCTGCTCCCAAAATAAATAAAACTCCCGCGAAGAATGCATCAACATGGGGTGGAAAAGATTGAAAAAGGAAGGTACTTAGCTGCTGGGAAAATTGATCCTCAGAGAATATGGTAGGTAATCCCAACTCTTGTCTTAGTTTGAAGAAAAGAATTCTGGTGTTTTTGCTTCCAGGAGAAAGTTTCATCGCACCTTTTGCATAAAACATTGCTGTGCCGAGATCTTGTTTTTCATAAGCTTCTAGAGCTTTATTGTAGAGATTTTGGGGATGCTCATATTGCTTTGCAAATATTGGTGTAGTAAGGAGATATAGTAAGAGAATATATTTTTTCATAGAGAAACTCCTTGTTGAAAATAATTTTGCCTTTCTTCGATACGTTTGAGAATGTTTTCTTTTGTAATTTTTAAACAAGAACGAGGATCAATTTCATTAATGCCATGACCAGAGAGAATCATGAGAATTTCTTCTTTTTGAAGTTTTTCCAAAGAATATAATAACGAAGCATCTGACCCAGAATGAGTGATAAGAGCAGGGATTCCTTTGGCAAACACCGTGTCTCCTGCAATGAGGATTTTTGTTTTCTCTTCTAATAAACAAATCCCATCAATACTATGCCCAGGAGTGAAGATCACTTTCCATGATTGGGAATTATTGGTGATGAGATCGCCTTCACGTAAGATGGTGGTATTTTGAGGAAGTTTTGGGAGTTGACATCCATATTTTAGGGCATAGATAGATGACTCATCCCCTGATTCTAGCGTCTGAAAACAAAGCGGGCTACATAAAATTTCTGAGTGTGTAAAATATTCGATAGCTCCCGAATGATCATAATGACAATGAGTGAGGATGACTTGATGAATATCTGCGATACCAAGCCCCATAGAAGAGAGATCCTGGAGTAATTTGGGAAAATTTTCTCTTGTGCCCACATCAATGAGGATATTTTTATGACCACGAAGAAGATAATGATGCGCAGATGGTTTAGATCCCAAAATCTGAAAGACTCCATCAGAGATCTGTGAAATACGATTCATCTATCCTCCGATGATTTTTTTGAGGTTTTTGATTTTTTGTTTTGTGTGCTTTGCCGATGAAGTGCCATAAAATTCGCGATAGAAATATTCGGCAATAATAGGATCTGTATTTTCAGGAACAAGATCTTGCTTCTTAAAGAAATCAAAACACTCTTTTATATACGCCTCATCAAATTTCTCTATAGCAATGGGCAAAACTTTTTTGAGACTTTTTGTTGTATATTTTGATAAAGGATGATGTGTCCAGTGTTCAAAATAAGCTCCATTTTCTGATGCGTTGATTGTCTTGTGCGCAAGATCTTTGTTGTTTGCCAAAGATGTTTCAAACCATGAACGAAACTGCATCAATAGTTCATCACTATAGGTGATCCCATTCAAGATTGCTTTAACTTCGTTTTGGAAAGGGACTTTTTTGATTTGGATTGTTTCTATGGTGTTCAAACGATTCGTTTTGAGTCGGTATTCTTGATCATAAGGTGAACCAATAGCATGTCCACGATTGTCGGTATATGCAAGATCTTGTCCTACAAGAAGCACTTTTTTTGCTTGATAGAAGAGAGCTGCGTGGAAGGCCGTATTTGCAACGGAGCCTCCTGTTTGTAGTTCAGGAAAATGAAATCCTTTGGAGGTGAAGAAATTGAGAAGTTTATTATGATGCATCCTAGTGCCGTCTTTCGAAGTAATAGGTTGAACCGTTGTCGTGAAAAAGACTTTCTTCCAAGGCAAGGAGGCGATCTGAGGATTCAGGGTGATATCAGCGAGGAGGATCATTTTGGAATAATTTTCGTTAGAGATACCACAAAAATCACTGATGTTATGGATTTTTGCATCAACAGAGAACACATAATCAGGAACAATCCCCGCTTCAAGGAGGCTCTTCAAAGCCGTATCTACTGCAATAATATACATTTGCGATGAAAGACGTTTGAGGTGAGGGAGACTTTCTTTGAGGGATGGGCCTGCGGAACAGATGATTACTTCTTGGTCTTGAAATAAAGGAGAGAATGTCACTTCAGCACGAGAAATGTTTGTGAGAATATTTTTATGCCAAGAATCAATAAGATAAGAATAAATCCTATGGGTGGAGCGAGGAACATTTTTTCCTTGCTCAGCCATTTTGAAGAAATTTGGTGAAATATTCGACGTTGGCATCACGATATCGATAAAGATTTGTGCTTCAGAAGGATTTAAACGGGCAAGAGCATTAAATAAATCTTCGGGATCATTTTCGATAAAATCGACTAATTTATCAATAGGGAAAGTGCGTTTGAAGATTTCTGCAAGTTCAGGGCGTGGCTCTATGGCAATGATTTTGTACCCTTGATTGAGCAGCGTTTCGGCATGGTACCCTAATCCCACTCCCCATAAAATAACGATCGTTTTGTTGAGATCTGTAGGTTTGATATCTTGGAGAAGACGTGAAGATTCCTTGAGAGGAGCACGTGAACTGTGGATGAATTTGTTATCAAGTTGAATCGTGAAAGCCCCATCAGGAGTGGCGATGAGGCTAGGATGTTGAAGTTCGCTAAGTTTTTTAATAAGTTCCATAACTAAATCCTGTAACAAGACTAGAAAAAATAATAGCAAATTTAGCGGAAATATAAGCTACAATAATCCCACCAAAGATATCCGTAGGGTAGTGTACAGCAAGGTATATTCTGGATAAAGCAATGAAAAGCGCAAGAAAAAAGAAATAAGGCCAAACAATAGGAAAGAGTGCTTTGGAAATAAAAAACATCGTAAACGCAGCACAAGTATGACCCGATGGAAAAGAATAAGGATCAGGAGGCGCATACAAGTAATCAAGATCTTGATAAATAAGATAAGGGCGTGTTCTCTTGAACAGTTGTTTGAGGAAGATTTGTAAATAGAGCTGAGCAATTGATGCGATCTGAAAAGCAAGCCCTGTAGGCACATGTATGAAAAGCATCACAATTGAAAATAAGAGCCATAACTGCCCATTACCAATTTTTGATAAAAGAATGGCACTACGGGTGAGCATTTGACGACGTGATTTACTGAAAATAGCAAGCAAAATACGATCAGGGTTTAGAAATTCTTTTACGCTCATAGGTCTATTGAGGCTTTTTTGACATTTTGGTGATTCCAAAAGAAACTCCTATTATTTATCCTTGCTTAAAACAAGATATGAAAATTGTTTCAAACTATCTTTATCCAATGCAATCGTTGAACGAGATTCTTTAGACATAAAAACATGTTTTGTATGACCTGTAACGCAGAGAGTCTCTCCACGATACATCTCATATTCAAATTTGATCGTGCGTTTGGTCATTTCGGCGATATGGCATTTAATACAAATTTGATCTTCATAGAATGTTGGTGCTTTGTAACGGAAAAAAATCTCCGTTACGGGCATCATGATGCCTTGAGTCTCTTCAACATCTTTGTAGCTATGACCTGCAGCTTTGAGAAGATCAGTTCGCGCTGCCTCTGCCCAGATCGCATAAACAGAGTGATGGATCACTCCCATCATATCTGTTTCAGCATAGCGTGCAGTAACAAAAAAATCGTGAATCATATTTGTTCCTAAATTTTGAGTATTGATACTATATTTTATCAGATAAGTATTGATTTTGTCAACAATTTTCCGCCACGATAAAAGCCTTCCCAAAAACAGGAAGGCTCTTATCAGAAAAGATGGTAGTGCTTAGGCTATTAAACCTAAGCGGAAGGATCCGCCAAGTATCCTTCAGTAAGGACTTTACTAAGATTCTCTGCTAAGAGATCAATGGTATGATTCAAATAATCAGGATCATTGATCTTCTCACGCAAAAAATTAGTCCGTTCGGGTGTCAAAGAACCACTATTGGTTTTGACAATGAGACGCCGAAAATTTCTCTTTCGATCAAAAAGCATATGTGACACATGCAACCTCATTAAAAAAAATTTGGTCTGTGCCCGATCTCCACTGCCTGATCCTCTTTGTTGATTCTTATAAATACTACATCGAAGCGTGTTTCAGAGAAATCAATTTTTTCTCTCTCCAAAAACACTTCTGCGCTTTTGTATATTTTTTTTGTTTTGGAATGAGAAATAGCAATCTCAAGATCTTTCTTATTCCTACGTGTTTTAACTTCTACAAATACCAAGATTGATCCGTCTTTGAAAATAAGATCTATTTCTCCGAAGCTTGTAAAATAATTTTCGGTAACAAACTCAAAGCCTTTACCAATTAAATACTTTTTCGCGAAATTTTCTCCAAAGACGCCTAATTGCTTATTACGTTTGTTTTTGTCCTGCATGATATTAAATTTTCGGAGTATTGTCATAATGCTTTAGCGATAAAAAAAATATATTTTTATTCTCGAAACTATCGATTTTTTCATGGTAATATAGTATAATTTGAAACATATTTCGTTTGTAAATTTATGTTTGAGGAATTAATTATATGAAGAACATGTTTTATTTACTTGTGGCTCTTTTTGCTTTAGCACCTTCTACATTCGCACAAGATTTATATCCTTTCCCAGAAGGTGGAAAGTGGGGTTATATCAACGCTACTGGACGTATCGTTCTTTCTGCGCGATATGAATCTGCAGGTTTCTTTTATGATGGCTTTGCGAAGATTGCTGTGATTAATGAACAAAATGAATATCTCTATGGATTCATCAATACAGCCGGACGCGAAGTGATTCCACCAAAGTTTATGTCTGTTTCAGAATTTGTTGGTGGTGTCGCACGTGTTCAGATTAGAGGTAAATATGGTCTCTTGCTTCCTAATGGTTCTGTGGCTGGCCGTGCTGACTATGATTATATTTATCCATCAACTAATGGTTTTTCAATTATGACCAAAGAATCTAAGTTTGGTTTTATTGACAACGCAGGTCGTGTGATTGCAGAACCTATTTATGACCGCGTCTTTAATTTTAATAGTGGTATGGCTCTTGTGGGACGTCGAGATAAAAATAAAATGCTTTATGGTTTCATCAATGAAAGAGGACAAGTTGTAGTGCCTCTAGAGTATGAAGGCGCACGTTCTTTCTCTGAAAATATGGGTGGACTTTATGAAAATCGTAAATGGTTCTATATCAATAAAAGTGGTAATAGACCTTTTGAGAGACGTTTTGATGCGATTGGATCTTTTTATGAAGGCTTGGCTCGTGTCAAGGTAGGCAATGAATGGGGATTTATTGATGCAACAGGAAATATGGTAATCCAACCAAAATATAAAGAAGCTGATGACTTTTATAATGGCCTCGCAATTGTCGGCGATGGATCTCTTTACGGTTATATCAATAAATCTGATAAAGCAATCACTCCTTTTCATTTTACAAGAGCAACACGCTTTGATGGTAAGTTAGCTCGTGTGTCTCGTTTGAATCAAAATGGATTTATGAATGCACAAGGTCGTTACAATCTTACAGATAGAATTAGTTCTATTGGTTCCTTTCATCATAACCGTGCCAGAATGAGAGTTGGTCGTCAGTACGGATACTATAACTCTCAGGCAAAAGTTGCTATCCAACCAAAATATCTCTATACTTCGGATTTTAAAGGAGAACTTGCGATTACTATTGCAGCTATCCCTGGTGGCTACCAAGCAGCTTACATCAATAATCAAGGTGCAACTATTCGTTCTTGGAACATCCTCTCAGAACCAGTACCAAAAGCCGATACCACAATGTATACAGTTAGCTACCCAAATGTACCTTTCTATAAAGAAAGCAATCCAAACTCCCGTATGATCATTAAAGCAAACTACGGAACACCATTCCAAAAAACATTCCAAACTATTGCTACACCTATTGTTGGACATGGGGTAAGAGGACTTCTTTACTCTGCGACCTATTTTGGGCGTCCGGGCTTTGTCTTTTCTGAGGCTGTTTCTAAATTTCCAGCACCTAAATTGGATATGGGAATTTATGAATATTTCCAAGAAAAATTTGGTGTTGTGTCTGAAACATCTTCTCCTAATGACTTTACACAACCGATGAATGCGACTTTCTTTAACGGTTCTACTCTTACCCGTAACGTCAATAAAAATATGGTTACAGACACTTACTTTATTCCATTTATGAAAGTAAGTGAGGCGTTTTTTATTTTTGCAGCGGCGGCTGGATATCCTTCTCCGGATTTCCCTGATCGTGCGACTACATTACCTAATTATCTTTCAAAACCTGCTCAAGCGCGTTTTAGTGGACGTATTGATCGTACCAACAGACCTCAAGATTTCTATATTTCTTATGATAGAGATAGAATCACAGCAAAGCAATTAAGTTTTGGTGTAGAATTAGTTCATAACTATCCTGTTCCTGTACTTTTTGAAACACCTAAAGCTAATGAAAGAGTATTTGAATCTCAAGTTAAAGAATTGATCCCAGTAGAACCAATCCAAACAAATGATATGTTGATTGAAAATCAAATCCCAACAAACACTATTGAAACAACAGAATTACTTGTACAAACAAACACTCCAGCTCCTGCAGAACCTGCTCAATACGAAGAATAAAAAATATATCAATAAAAAAACAAGAGTCTTTAAGACTCTTGTTTTTTTGTTGTGTTTTCTGTTTTTTCATCAATTTCTTGAGTGTCTGGATTAGAAGTTTTGTCTTCTTTTGAAGCACGTTTTCTTTTGCCTTTACTTGGAAGTTCGATGAGCTTTTTGATTTTTGAGTGCATACTTAATTTTTCATCACTAAGGTCAACAAAAATTTCCATTATTTCGAGTTCTGTATTGACAATCTTACCATTTTTGAGCACAAGATCTGTCGCAGGGTTTTCAATATATTTTGAGATCGCTCTACGTAAAGAACGAGCACCATATTTTTGCTCAAAACCTAACTTGATCACCTCTTTATAAGCAGCTTCACTCACATGGAATTGAATTCCATTAGGTCTGATGCTGTCATTAAGTTCTTTCACGATACGTGCACAAATATCAATCAATACTTCTTCCGTTAACTGATTAAAGACAAGCGCTTCATCAATACGGTTGAGGAATTCAGGTTTGAAAAAGTCTTTAAGACTAGCAACTACTTGCTCTTTACGTTTTTCGTATTCGTGTTCTGGCTCAGAAAATCCAAGTGATGATTTTTGTGTCAATTTATCTGTTCCAAGATTTGATGTGAAAATAATCAAACAATTCTTGAAACTAATTTTTTCTCCCATAGAGTCGGTAACATGCCCTTCATCAAGGATTTGTAAGAACATATTAAAAATCTCAGGGTTCGCTTTTTCAATTTCATCAAATAGAACGATAGAATAAGGGCGACGTTTGACGTGTTCTGTCAACTCCCCACCATTTTCGTGTCCCACATATCCTGGAGGCGCTCCAAGCAAACGAGAAGAATTATGTCTATCCATGAATTCACTCATGTCAATACGGATCAGAGAATCTTCTGTGCCAAACATAAATCGAGCAAGTTCCTTCGCAAGCTCTGTTTTACCAACACCAGTAGGCCCTAAAAACATGAAACTTCCAATAGGACGACGAAAATCTCTGATTCCAACAGCATTCTTTTTGATCGCATTTGCGATACGTTCGATAGCTTCGGGTTGGCCTTTGATTTTTTCTCCGATAATTTCGTTGATCTTGAGATAACGGGAATATTCTTCGTCTGTGTTGAGTTGTTGGATAGGGATCTCTGTCATACGAGAAATCACACGGTAAATCTCTGCTGCATCAATAATAACATTTTCGGGTTTTGTAGAATTGACCCATTCTTCACGGACTTGAGCTAATTCTTCACGCTTTTGTTGTAAGGCATCACGTAGTTCAGCGGCATTTTCATAGTCTTGTTGTTTTACTAGGTCTTGCTTTAATGTTTCCAAGCGTGATAATTCGAGTTCCATTTCTACTAAATGTTCAGGTTTTTCTGTCAAAATAGATGCGACTTGCGCCCCAGCTTCATCAATGATATCAATCGCCTTATCTGGGAAATGTCTATCCGTAATGTAACGAGATGCTAGTTGAACAGCGGTTTTGAGAGCTTGAGGTGTGTATGTAACGTTGTGGAATTCTTCATATTTGCTTTTTAGGCGTGTTAGGATCGTAATTGTTTCATCGATAGAAGGTTCTTCGATGCGGATTGGTTGGAAACGACGGACGAGTGCTTTGTCTTTTTCAATACGTTTTTTGTATTCATCAAATGTCGTCGCACCAATAGTCTTAATCAAACCCCTTGCAAATGCTGGTTTGAGCATATTGGATGCATCTAAGGCACCTTCTGCATTTCCTGCACCAAGAATAGTATGGATCTCGTCAATGAAAATAATCACATCTTTGTCTTTTTCGGCTTCTTGAACGAGAGCTTTGAGACGTTCTTCAAATTCTCCACGATATTTTGTTCCCGCAACGAGAGATCCCATGTCAAGCTGAAGAATTTTTTTCCCGATGAGGGGCTCTGGGACGGCGTTTGAGACGATGAGTTGAGCAATGCCCTCGATGATCGATGTCTTACCCACACCAGGCTCCCCGATGAGGATAGGATTATTTTTCATGCGACGGGATAATACCTGGATCACACGGCTGATTTCTTTTTTACGTCCAACCACTGGATCAAGTTTGCCTTCTGCAGCATCATTCGTAACATTTTGACAGAATTTATCCAAGAAAGGGGTTTTGATCTGCTTTTTCTTTTTATTCCAAGTACGGAGTTCCCCATACCCAACAATACTGATAACAGCATTACGGAGCTGGTGGATATTAAGACCACGATTTTCGATGATGAAAGGAATAATAGCTTGAGGGAAGTTTTCGGAGTAGATACCGAGCAAGAGATGTTCTGTCCCAACATAGTTATGTCCGATCAATTTTGCTTCTTGACGAGCATTTTCGATGATTTGGTAGACACGGTTAGAAATAGGAATGCCACCCAATGTCAAGGTATCTCCACCTTGTCCACGAAGTGCGAATTCTACTTCATTTTGAAGTTCTTCTATATTAAGACCAAGATTTTGTAATGTTTTGATGGCAGTTCCTTCGGATTCCCTAAGGATGCCAAGAAAAATATGTTCTGGAGTTAATTCTTCGCTAAATAATCTACGTGCTTCTTGTTGTGCCAAAATAGAAACAACACGTTGTGCACGATGTGTAAATCCTGTGAAATCGTACATATTTCCTCCAATTTATTTTATCAATTTTTATTTCATACATTAGAGAGTCTTTTTTGACTATCGTTTACTATCGGATAAAATTCTTTGTATCTTAAAAGTTTTGCTCAATGATTACTTCTTAAATTTTGTTTGTAAGTAGGCGTCACAAGATCCAACAAAGAATGATAATAATAAAAGTATGTAGGCAATGATTTGCAAAGGAGCTAGCTCAATTTTGAAAATGAACATATCAGCAATCGTCGCAAAAAGACTTTGTAATGATAGCACAATAGGTACAATAACAGGATCGGATTCTTTTTGTCCAAAGAAATAAAGCATATAGCCGATTGTCCCTGCAAAAATCCCAATATACAGAATACTATACAAAATAGCGGGTGTAGCTAAAATCATAGGGATTTTACTTGCAAAATCAGGAGCTGTAATCATTAAAAACGGAATACAAAGCACAATCACCGCAATACTTTGGTAAAATTGGATGACAAAAGCATCAGCATTTCCATGAAGTATTTTGGATCCTAAAAGAATGTAGATTGTGTAGGTAATACTTGCCAGGGCACAGAAAATAGTTCCTTTGTCTAACATAAATTGTCCATTGCCCCATGATAGCATCATAGATCCTATACTTGCAAAGATGATCGCTAGTATCATAATAGGAGAAATCTTGTGCTTAGTGATCACAAAGCTAGCGAGAGGCACGAGTACAATATATAAGGACATCATCAGCATACCCATGGAGCCATGAGTGATGTTTTGAATACCATAAATTGAAAAACTAAGAGCAATAAATAAAATCACTCCCATAACAATTCCAGATAAGATGGTTTTTTTTGATGAAGAAAATATCACTTTTTGTTTGAGTAAAAGTATAAGAATAGTGGGAATTGTATACCGAATGAGTAATTCAAAAAAGATACTGATTCCATTTTGACCAAGAGTACGTGTAGGAATGAAAGCAATCCCCCAAATGAGTGACGCTGCTACAAGTGCGATTAATCCAAGTTTATTTTTCATTGTTAGCTCCTAAGAATGTTTAAGATGGGGGCGAAATAGAATCACATCTTTATACGAAACAATGTCCCCAAATGGTTTCAGCTCTGTTGTATCAAACGACTTATCCAAAAGATAAATACTATTTTCTCTAAAATCATTGTTTAGGAAGGCATTATATTGTTCTTCAATTTGTTGACGGTAAGCAGTTGGGAATCGGATGACACTACCAGCATTCATGTGTACTTGGCTTTGGTATGCAAAATACGCAAATTCCTCAAAATAAGGTGGAGTACTCGGAATATTTTTGTCTTCAAAAATCCAAATAATATTCTTTCTATCGACAAAAAAGCTTTGTACATATTGAGGGAGCTCCACAAAAGTCTTTGCGGGAGGAACTTTGTATTGTACAAATTCTTGGACTTGTAGGATTGAAAGAATACTAAGAAGGATCAGTCCCATAGATTTTTTTGTTTTTTCGAACACCCCGATCATATGAATCACAATGATAGGAATCATCCAAAATATAGGTGTTAAAAACTTTGATCCAGAGGTAAATGTACCAAATATATGCTCTTTCATCCAATCAATTTGGATGAAGTTTCTTGTATACACAAAGATATTCCCAAAGAGTCCCAGCACTAAAAATAATAAGAGAGTCGAAACAAGAGGCTTATAATAACGTAGATATTTTTTTGATTGTTTAAAGTACATCATTGCCAATATTAAAACAATAATGATAGCAGAAAACATTGCTATACCTAGATTTAAGTGTAGTTGCTGGAGGTAGAGGGTGGGGATACTTTCAATAGGATCGTAGAAGAAAGGGAGGTAGAAAAACCCAGCAAAACTCAATAAAAAAATCACGTTCGCAAGGTGGTGACCTAAGCTTGTTGCTGCTTTTACAACTGAAATAGAATGGTGATAAATATATAAGTGAAAAAGGTCTGCTAACATAATTAAAAAACATACAAAAGTAAAAAACGGATGCACAAAACAAGAAATCCCAATCAATACATACCATTCACGTGACATATAAGATTTTTTTTGGAAGAAAATGTAATAAGCCCAAATAATTAACCATTGACCTGCCATATAGAAATTTGCTTGAGTTTGTGTCCAAAGAAAGGGCATAGTGATAAATAGCAAAGACCCTAATGCTGCTATGAAGCGGTTAGAGGTCATAAGATAGGAAATACGGTATCCAAAAAAACTTACCAACAAAAAAGACATTGATACCCAAATCCCAAAATACTGAAGATCAGATCCAAAGAGCTTGAAAATCAAAGCTGGGAGCGGGATGGCATTTGTCAAAATAAGCGGTACTCCGCTAGCGATTTTTGTTGTAAGAGTAAAGGGAAAATGCCAAGAATCTGCACGGAAGATGAGACTTGTTATATGATTTATACGTGCATTTTGAGGGAGGAATTCAAAACTTTTTGGGCTAAGAATTTCTCCATAATTTATCAAAATAAACCATAAAGTCATTCCGAGAGGTAATAAAATAGACAAAAATTTAATGTTTTTTTTGAGGCGGTCTTCATGAGATTGTATTTCGTTTTTATGCATGTAACTCCCCGAGACCTACGGCTTTACGAACAGCACTCACCTTCTTCTGAGCAAGATGACGCGCTTTTTCACTACCAATCTTCATTAGTCTTACAACTTCGTCTTCGTTGTTGTCGAGGTCTTTCATGATTTCACGAGCTGGTTGGAAAAATTCCATCATAGTTTCTAAAAGAGCAAGTTTCGCGTGGCCATAGCCATAATTTCCATTTTGGTAATTGGCTTGCATTTGCTGAATTTGATCTGCATTTGCGAAGAGGCGATAGAGATTGTAGACAGGACAAGTTTTGTATTCTTTCGGTTCTTCTAAAGGAGTGGAGTCTGTTTGAATGCTCATAATCGCTTTTTTAATCTCTTTTTCTGTGCCAAATAAAGGAATCACGTTATCTTTGGATTTGGACATTTTTTCGCCGTCTGTTCCAACAATTACCGCAACATCTTCTTTGATGACAGGCTGAGGAACGACAAAAGTCTCACCGTAGATACGATTAAATTTTTCCGCAATATCACGAGCCATTTCTATATGTTGTTTTTGATCGGCACCGACAGGTACTACTTCAGAATCATAAATCAAAATATCCGCAGCTTGAAGAAGAGGATAGTTGAAGAGCCCCATATTAGGCGCTTTATCCTTCGCAAGGGAATCTTTATAAGCATGAGCGCGCTCCATCAATCCCACAGGTGTAATCCCTGTCAACAACCAACAAAGCTCCGTGTGCTCAGGTACGTCGCTCTGCACAAAGATTGTACTTTTTTGAGGATCCAAACCCAAAGCAATAAAGGCTTTAAAAATCTCAAAGGTACATTGACGGAGTTCTTGAGGGTTAGGCATACTATTGAGAGAGTGATAGTCCGCAATAAAGTATAAGTTATCGAATTCAGGATTGGCTTGAAGCTCTAAAAATCCTTTGATTGCCCCGAAGTAATTTCCGAGGTGGAGTTGACCAGTTGGTTTGATACCAGATAAGGCTCTTTTCATTGAAAAATCCTAGTAATAAAAATATAACTTAATTATATTAAATTTTAAAATTTAAGTCAATCTAATCTCAGACTTCTTTATAATATATCATATCGCCCAAAAACGATTTTTTTCATTTGATTAATGTAAAAAATTACGCTATAATAAATCTTATCAAAATATATTATTTTTAAAGAGGAAATTATGACCTTATCTTTGATTGCGTTAGTGCCTATTTTGGTGCTGATCATTGGTTTAACAGGGCTTAAAAAACCTGGTGTTATTGTGGCACCATTTACTCTTGTGTTGACTTGTTTATTAGCATTTTTTGTTTGGGGACAATCCGGCAATCACATGCTTTTAGCTGGTTTAGAAGGGGTATTATTTGGTCTTTGGCCAATTGGGATTATTATCTTTGGTTCTATTGCGCTCTCCAATCTTATGGTGGAAAGTGGCGCTGTGAAGCAAGTCGAAAAAATTATTGGTTCCGTAACCACAGACCAACGTATTACTGTTCTTTTAGTCGCATGGAGTTTGTCCAGCTTCTTGGAATCGGTGGCTGGTATGGGTTCAGGTCTTGCCTTACCTATCAGTATTTTAATGTCTATGGGAGTCTCCCCATTTCAAGCAGGTGTTGTAGCATTACTTGCAAATAGTGTGCCAACTGCATACGGCGGCGTAGGTATTGGTGTCGATACGATCATCAGAATCACAGGTCTTCCTATTGCTGATGTGATGCAATTCCTTGGCATGCAATTACTTATTCCTTCTATCATTATTCCTTTTGTGATCACTTGGGTGATTGCAGGATCTTTCAAAAAAGTAAGAGAAATCTGGCTTGTACCGTTCTTTTCAGGACTTGGACAAGGAATTGGCCTCATGCTTCCTTTGGGTAATCCAGGACTAATTGCTATCTCTTCAGGAATCTTGAATATTACTTGTACCATTTTGGCAGCAAGAATTTTCTACCCACAATTCAAATCTGAACATGCTATCGAAATCAAACCTTCTATCAAAGCAATGTCTGCATTTATCATTGCTGTTGCCTTGATTATTCTTACAGGACCTTTAAGTCCACTCAACGAAGTACTCAAAGAATTCTACACTAAAGTCAGCCTCTACCCAAGTGAAAAAGCGAAAGCTCTTTACTTCAACTGGTTTACAGATGCTGGTGCGATGCTCCTCATTGCAGGTATTATCGGTGCTAAAATCAACGGTCTTGCGACAAGCTCTGTCGTGAAAGTTGTTACCAACACCCTCCTTCAGCTCAAGAAAACCTTGATTGTCTTGATGTCTATCTTGGCTATGTCTAAGATCATGACTTATAGTGGGATGATTGATTCCTTGTCTAGTGGTCTTGCAACAACAGTGGGTGCTTTCTATCCAGTACTTTCACCATTACTCGGTACTATTGGTGTCTTTGTGACAGGTAGTGTTACTTCTTCTGGTGTGCTTATGGGATCTCTCCAGGCAGAAATGGGTACTTTGCTCAATATCAATCCTTCTTGGCTCGCAGCAATGAATGCATCTGGTTCCACAGCTGGTAAGATGCTTGCTCCACATAGTGTGGCTATCGTTGTCGCGGCTCTTGGTTCTACCAAAGAAGAAACTCGCATCACAGGAATGCTTTTCAAAGTCCTTCTTTGTTATGTGGGTGTGATGATGATTATTTCTGTCATCGGATCTATGATCTACACAATCTAATCCAAATCCAAAATAAAAACTCCTACTATTTGGTAGGAGTTTTTTGATTTAATGTTGTTTTTTGAGAGCAAGTTGTCCACAAGCAGCATCAATATCTTTTCCTTTAGGTGTTCTGAGCACAAAAGGAATAGAATGTCTTTGAAGACGAGTGGTGAAGTCTTTGATACAATTCTGACTAGGAGCATCGTAAGGAAGACTTGCAACAGGATTTAACGGGATCACGTTGAGGTTGTATTTGATATTGTGAAGTTCGTGTTTGAGTGCCAATACGTCTTCTTCGAGGTTGTTGTATCCTTCAATGAGAATATACTCGATCGTAACACGTCTACCTGTAATTTCTTGGTATTTTCGCACAGCATCAAGCATTTGTCTTGTATTTTCTTTACGAGCAATAGGCATAAGATTTTTGCGTTTTTCATGATTTGCTGCGTGAAGAGAAATTGCCAAGCGTACTTGACCTTTAGCATAAGCAAGACGCTCAATCCCATCAATAATCCCAGAAGTAGATACGGTAATGCGTCTTGTTCCAATGTCGAAGGCTTCTTGAGAATTTAGGATCTCGATCGCACCTAGTACATTATCCAAATTCAAAAACGGCTCACCCATTCCCATGAACACCATATTATCGATCGCTCTATCATGTGGATCAAGTTTGTACATTTTTTTGAGAGTTGCATCAACGAGCAGTACTTGAGAAATGATTTCAGATTTGGTAAGATTTCTTTTGTAACCCATTAAACCTGTGGCACAGAAAGAACATTTTAAGGCACAACCAACCTGTGAAGAGATACAAATAGTATAACGAGACTCATCCTCATTAGGGATCATCACACTTTCAATCTTGAGACCATCTTCAGCTTCAAATAAAAATTTCAAAGTCCCATCAGAAGATTCCTGTACGTCGATTTGAGTGAGGGTGATAATATTGAAAATATCAGCAAGAGCCTCTCTATCTTTTTTGGATAGATCTGTCATTTCTTCGAAGGTAAAAGTACTTTTTTTATAAATCCAAGCAAGGATTGTTTTGGCACGGAATTTTGGGTAACCCTTTTGAATTAATAAATCAAGTAAATATGGGTAATCAAATTCAAGTAAGCCTAATTTTGTATTGTCGATTTCGAACATTTTTGTTCCTTTATATTGTTTATTTTATTGCGAGCTAGGTATTATAATACAGTTTGTCAGTTTTTGTCAAGGATGAGCCTTTAGAGAATCTGCGTCGGATCAATATCAATCTCAATTTTAATCTTATCATGAGAGCCAAATTCTTTGAAAAGTTGATAGATATATTTTGTTACCTTCAAAATATCAGAATGCGTTGTTGCTTTGATGATAGTGTGATAACGATATTGATTATTGATTCTTTCGATGGGACAAGGAGATGGCCCCAAGACCGTCATATTTTGTGCCTTAAATTTTTCTTTAAGGGATTTGAGATTCTTTTTGACTAATAGGATTAATTGATTTAAAGTTTCTGTATCACTGCTACGAAAAACAATCCTCCCCATTCGACTAAATGGAGGGTAATTATGTTCTTCACGCAGCTGAATTTCTTCTTTATAAAAGGCCTCATAATCTTGAGTTGCAGCACATTGCACAGCACTGTGATCAGCAAGATAGGATTGAATAACGGCATAACCTTGAGTCTCACGACGACCTGAACGCCCAATCGCCTGAGCAATGAGTGAAAACGTACGTTCCGAAGCTCGAAAATCCGGCAAAGAAAGCATGATCTCAGGGAATAATACCCCAACGAGATCGATATTTGCGATATCGTGTCCTTTTGCGATCATTTGTGTACCGACAAGGATATCAGCTTCGTGGTTTCGCATTGCTTTGAGGATTTGATCGGAGCCATTTTTTTTCTTTGCAGTATCCAGATCCAATCGCAATATTCTCGCAGAAGGAAGGAGCTCGGATAAGCTTTCTTCTAATTTTTCAGTCCCATGACCTGCGTTTTTGATTTCGTAGCTACCGCATTCTGGACAAGTATCAGGCGCTACATCTTCGAATTCACAATAACGGCACTGTATCTTTCGATCTTGCTTATGCCAAGTCATCCCGATATCGCAGTTAGGGCAACGGAAGAAAAATCCACAATCTTCACACAATAAAGAAGGAGAGTAGCCTCGTCTATTAAGGAAGATCAGGCTTTGTTTTTTATTATTAAGAGTTTCAAGGAGCTTTGTGAATAGAGGCTTTGAAAGAAAAGTATTCCCTGCTTTTTCTTTGCGAAGATCGACAATCTCCACAGCAGGAAGAGAAACGCTATTATATCGAGAAAACAAACGGAGATGTTTTAGAGTACCTTTTTGAGCAGCATATCTGCTTTCAATACTTGGGGTTGCCGATCCAAAAACGAGCAAGACATTTTCTTTTTTTGATCTCATAAAGGCAACGCCTCTCGCATGATAACGAGGAGAATCCATGGCTTTATAGGAAGGATCATGTTCTTCATCCAGAATAATCAATCCCAGATTCTGCACAGGAGCAAAGATCGCACTCCTAGGGCCAATGACGAGTTTGGCTTCGTTTTTGAGAACACGAAACCACTCACTAGCACGTTCAGCAGGGGAGAGTTTGCTGTGGAACAAAGCTATCTCTGTCCCAAATTCTTCTGTAAAGCGGCGTAAGGTTTGATCTGTCAAGGCAATCTCAGGGACAAGAATAATACCTCCCTTTCCTTTGGCAAGACATTCTTTAGCAAGAAGCTTATAAACTTCTGTTTTCCCACTGCCTGTAACACCTTGCAGGAGGACAGTCTCACTTTTTCCCACAGAATCTTTCATCTGATCGAAGACATTTTGCTGTTCTTCATTAGGAGTGAAGGATTTTTTTTGATCAAGATGAGGATTGGAGAGGGGTTTTGGTTCTTTGAGAGGAGGGAGCATTGTAAAAAGCACCTCTCCAATAGGTGCATGGTAATATGCTGATACATTTCGACCAAGCTGTAAGAGTTCCTCAGTGAAGATAGGCTCTTTGTCAATGATTTCTTCAATTTCTTTAACAGATTTGAAACGAGTCAAATCAACCTTAAGCTCTTCGTCAGTACCAATACGCAATACAAAACCAATCTCTTGGCGACGACCAAAATGAATATGGACACGTTTTAGACGCAAATCTTCGTCTTGAAGATGTTTTGGGATGATATAGTAAAATGAATCGTGCAGAGGCACATTAACTGCAACTTCCGCCAGAATCCAAGGCTCATTCATAGATTATTCCTCTATTTTGGTGATCTCATAACCAGCATATTCAAGAGCCTTCACGATGTCGTCTTCCAAGAGCTGGACAGGGTAGGCACCACGGATGATGGCTGATGGATGAAGGGTAGGCATGACCATACCGAATGATGATTCTTTGATGGATCCACGGATCTTTGTGATGCCTTCTTTTGTTTGGAGAATGAATTGAGAAGAAAAATTCCCCAAAGTGAGAAGGAGTTTAGGCTTGATGATTTCGAGTTGTTTTCTTAGAAAGGGAGTACATGCCTCGATTTCGGCAGGGAGAGGGTTTCTGTTGTTTGGTGGACGATGTTTAAGAATATTCGCGATGTAAATTTCTTCACGTTGAACACCATATTTGTTGAGCAATTTGATTAAGAGTTGACCAGCACGACCAACGAAAGGACGCCCTTGTTCGTCTTCATCTGCTCCTGGAGCTTCACCAATGACCATGATTTTTGCCTCGGGATTTCCATCACCAAATACCAAATTCAAGGCACTCTCACAGAGAGTACATTTATTACAAGAGTCACATTCTTCGTATAATGTCGCAAGATCTGGGTGGGAGGGTTTGTTGTTTATTTTTTCTGGCATCGGTTTTTCGTCCTGAGTCTTTATTTTTTCGGTGTTCTCAATAGGTTTTGGAGGCGCATTTTGATAAGTTTCTTCTTTATATATAGTTTCTGATACTTCTTGAGAGATTTCTTCATCAATGTGAAGACTTTTAATGTACTCGTCTGTGAAGACTTGACGTACTAAATCATTAATAGAATCCATGTTACGCTCCTAAATATTTGAGGTAATCTTTGATCCCAATGAGGGCTTTTTGACGGTGGGAAATGGTATTTTTTTGTTCTGAAGAAAGTTCTGCCATTGACCGAGTAGGGTAGGCATCCGCAATAAATAATGGATCGTAACCAAAACCCTTAGAGCCTGATCTTTCAAGAGCAATATGTCCAGAACACTCTCCACGAGACACGAAAATTTGACTATTAGGCATACGGAGCAACATATAACAGACAAATCGTGCTTGTCGCTTTTCAAAAGGAACACCCTCAAGCTCTGTTTCGAGTTTTTGGAGGAGAGCCTCTTGAGGAGAATCCTTTCCTGCCCAATCTGAAGAAATAACCCCAGGAGCATTGTTCAAATATTCAACTTCTAATCCCGAATCATCCGATAGAATAATATGATCTGGAAACTTTTTTGCCCAAGCTTCAGCTTTAATCAAAGCATTCTCAACATAAGAGATTACACCCTCTGGAATATCTATATATTCGGAAGGGATGGTAATATCTAAAGAAGAGGGTAGTATGGATGTGATTTCTTCGATTTTGTGTTTGTTTTGGGTGGCGATAAAAAGTTTCATAAATAACTCCGATGCAGCGAATTGTTTTATTATTTTAACATAATTTCATAAAAAATGTAAGGGGTTTTACTAAATATCCCTCCCAAGAATCAAAAAATAAAAAATATTTAAAAATTTATAAGAAAAATTAGCAATAAGGCTTGACCTATTGAATAAATAATATTATCATATTATTAAATCAATGTAATGATCTTATATTATTGTAAGAAATATCCTAATAGAGAGGAAATAATTATGAATATCATGCGTAATTTGTTAGTATTTACTGTAATTACTGTTGCTTTTGTTTCCTGTGATGATAAAAATTCTAAAAAAGAACTCGATAAGATGGTTGATCAACTTCAACAAGATTCTCAGACTATGGATCTTTCTTCGGTAAAAAGTTCTATTGATTTAGTAAACCAAGCTGATGGACTTGTTGCGAATGGTGTGGACATTAATGAATTAATGGTTGAAGAACAATTTATTCCAGAGCAATCTGTAAGACAATATGTTCAAGGGGATACAGTTTCAAGACCTGCTGTAACACCTGCTCAAATAGGTACAATCACACGCGATCGTTTGAATGCTGTTTCGTATGGTTCTTATATTAAGATTGGCTCTGATAAGTCTAGGGTTGTTGCGAGTCGTAAGAATAGTCAAAAAATCACGGTTGCTGTTATGGGGGATTCCCAAACAAAACTCGCTGATGTCTATCTTTATGCTGTACCTGTGGGTCATAAACTTGTTAGAAATTATAATACTTTGATTGGTTATGTTAATAATCTTGAGATGATTAATGGGCAATCTCAGTTCACTAGATATTGGAATGGTCGAAGAGCGAATGGGACTTTTGTGAAAAAAGGTCGTTATAATATTTATGCAGAATATCGTTACAAAGATGCTCGTGGCAACATTATCAAGAAACAAGGACGTTTCTGGGGTGGAAGTAAGCGACGTTGGGTTGTCGAGATTCTTTAAATATTATAAAAATATTGTAAAAATCATTAAAGAATTGGTAATTTTTGCCGATAAAATATATAAAAATAAAATAATTATAATAAAAAAGCAGAAATATATTGCGGAAATACAAAATATCTGTTAAAATAAGATAAATATTTGATATTTCTAGTAAATCTTTATAAATATTTAAGAAATAGTGATCTAGATCGTATTTCTGTTTAACTTAAACAAGGAGTTCCTGAGATGAAAAGGGCGAATCTTCAACGTACTTTAGCGTTGTTTGCTTTAGCAGCAATGGCTGTTCCATTTAATGTTTTTGGGCAACAAAAAAAAGCACCATTTGTGTTTAAGAACTTTACTCTTTCCGATTTTGGAGATGGTATTGATGCTGCTCAAGCAGTTGTTTGGAAACCTAAATTTTCTGAATTTGCAGTCCAAGTAAAGGATGAGAATCAAAATTCAGCTAACCAACAAAATACACAAAGTGATACTAATACTGTAGTGGTTTTGGGTGGAAATCCTGATCCTAACGTAAATGCTGTTCGTTATGCCGAAGGCGTACCTGAAGGGGTAACAGAACTTGTTGAAGGTGTTCAGAAATACGTTTTAGGTGTTAAAGCACAATTTACTCAACAAGGGTATAATTGGATCGAATTGTATCCATATCGTACCGATGGTCAAACAAACGTACAAGGGCTTGCACAAGGTAATCTTGGCGATCAAGCTGCTGCTTCTACTGCGACAGCAACAGCTGTTGAGTCTGCACCAGATCCTGCTGCAGAGGGTGTAGAATACAGAATTCCTTTTAGAGGATATGCTACTGATGTTTCCATGTGGGTATGGGGTGGATATTATGGATGGTGGGTAGAACTTTATGTTCGTGACTACTTGAATTATGATTATCAATTCCCTATGGGCGATCTCTTATACAGTGGTTGGAAACAAAAACGTATCAATATTCCAACAAGTATTGTTCAAACAAGAAAAAGACTTCCTAGTTCCCAAGCTCTTTCCTTTGAAAAGATCAAGATTTGGAGCTTCCCAACAGAGCTTGTGAATCAGTTCTATGTGTACTTTGACTTATTACAACACGGTTCTGTTATTGATATGTCCGTATTTAACGGTCAGAATCTTGCAGAAGATATTTGGTAGGATTAAGGAGTTAAATCATGAAAAAGAATTATTTACTTACATTATTGTTTGTATGTCTTGCTTCTCCTGCTTTAGTATTTTCTCAAGATGAAGCAACACCAGGAGCAGCACCTACAACAACAAATCCTAATTCTAGTGAAGGACTTCGTGTCGTTGATAACGATCCTGAAGTTCTTGAAAGAAATAAAGGTGCAGCGCTTACAGCTGAAGAAGTACTTCAAACAATCTTATTAGATGACTTTGAAATAGCTCAAGGTTGGAAGCCAAGTATTCCTCTAGATTTTGGAATTTCTCGTTCTATTTATAGAGAAGGATCCCCACAAGAACTTTCTTCCGAAAATAATAAAATGGCATTAGGTGTGAAAACATTCTTCTTTAAACGTAATTTTGGTTGGATGAGTGTTGATAGGAATTATCCTATGGATATTAAAAGTATCGTTCGCTCCTTTTCTGTTTGGGTAATTGGAAGAAATAGATCCCATCAACTTTTTATTAAAGTTCGTGATATTAATAATGATCATATGAGAATTCCAGCTGGTGAAATGAGATGGTATGGTTGGAAAAAACTAATTGTACCTGTTGGTGATTCCGTAAGACAATATAGCTCCAAGCATAACAAAAAGGGCTTAGACTTTTTTGGTTTTCATATTGCTTTTGAAGCCGAGGATATTGTTGTAACAGATCCTTACTTCTTATACTTTGACTATTTAACAGCAACTGTTAACTTGGGTCAAAATCCTCAAGCTGATGACATGAAGGATGATTGGTAAAATAACTATATAAAAAACACTCTGATTTATTCAGAGTGTTTTTTGATGTTTATTTGCAATTTATTCAGAAATATTCTATAATTTTACTAGAAAAGCTATTTTGAATATAGCGCTAGGAGGCTGACATGGCAAAAAAACTAACGTCTTTGTTCTTATTTTTAGTGCTTACCATTTCTTGTGGTAGCTCTAGTAACGCTGGAAAACAAAATTTAGTTGTCGGCGTACGTACCGAAGCGGTAACATTGTATCCATTTGGATCAAACGATAACGCAACAGCAAGAGTAACCGTTCAAATCTTTGATCGTCTTGTTGAAAAGGATGAAAAAGGAACATTTCTTCCTTCATTGGCAACAGAATGGTCTTTTGTTTCACCATCTATTTTACAAATGAAAATCAGACAAGGTGTCTTATTTCATAATGATGAATTATTGACTGTTGAAGATGTTAAATTCAGTCTTGAAACAATGATTCAGGCGCCTGAAGTGAAAAACATTGCTAGTCCTATGAGAGAAGTTAAAATTGTTGACGATAGCACTGTTCAGATTATTTTACACGAACCTTTTGCACCAATTTTATCTCACTTAGCACACCCAACTGCTGCAATTTTGAATAAGAACTCTATCATTGCTGCAGGAAAAGATCTTAAACAAATGATTCCTGTTGGTACAGGTCCTTTCAAGTACCAAGTTTGGAATAGAGGGCAAAACCTTATTTTAGAAAAATTTGATGCTTATTGGGGAACACCTGCTCAAATTTCTACCATTGAATTTAGAGTCATTCCTGAAGATTCTGCTCGTACTATTGCTTTAGAAAGTGGAGATATTGATCTCGCTTATGATATTCCTTCTGCTGATCTTGATGCAGTTCGTGGTAATGGATCTTTACAATTAATTGAAAAAGCAATCCCACGTATTGAGTACTTAGGTATTAATATTGGTAAAGCAAAATCACCTATTTTGAAAGATGCAAGAGTACGTAAAGCAATTGCTTTAGCTATTGATTCTCAGGGGATTATTCAATCTGTGTTATTTGGATCAGGAGCACTTTCTTCATCTATCATTACAGATAGTGTTGTCGGTTTTAATAAAAATTTATCACCTATTGTAAGAAATGTTGAAGAAGCTAAAAACTTATTGAAAGAAGCTGGTGTGCCAGAAGGTACAAAACTCACTTTATGGGCAACTGAAGGTGAACGTCAAAAGATCGCTGAAATCATTAAAGCAAATCTTAGAGAAATTGGTCTCGATGTTACTATTGCTATCTACGAATGGGGTCGTTTCTTAGACGGTACAGCAAACGGTGAGCAAGATCTATCCCTTATGGGTTGGACTACCATCACCGGCGATGCGGACTACGGTATTTATAACTTAGTTCACAGTAATTCTTTTGGTGCTACTGGTAATAGAAGTTTCTATTCTAATGCAAAAGTTGATCAACTATTAGAATTGGCACGTCGTGAAGGCAACCCAAGTACAAGAGATGCTTACTATGGCCAAATTCAAGAGATCCTTATGACGGAATTACCAATTATTCCAATCTTTAGTAAAGTTGCTAATATTGGTATGGTTAAAGGACTTAAAGGCTTTGTCTTTCATATTGGAGATGCACACCAATTGAGAACAATTGTTTTTGAATAATCTATCAATAAAACAAATAAAACCTTCCCTAATTAGGGAAGGTTTTTCTTTAATATAAATATATACCATATACTTCTTGCAATAAAAAACAAAGCTTGTTATAATTAATTTAGTAAAATTATTCTTATAAGGAGAAAAAAATGACCAAACATATACTTATGTTACTTTGTTTATTTTTTGTATCGTGTGCTGATAGTACGAAAAATATTCAGAAAGAAATGATTACGATAGCGACACCTGTCGAACCGATTGGCTTGTATCCTTATAAGGCAAATGATCCTTATTCATCTAAGGTATATAGTCAAATTTTCGACACTCTATTAGCAAGAGATACATCTAATCAATTAGTACCATCTTTGGCGACAGATTGGAAATTTGTAGATGATTTGACTTTAGAATTGAAAATTCGAACTAATGTTCTTTTCCATAATAATGAAATATTAACTGTTGAAGATGTTCAATTCAGTATCGAAAAGATTCTTAGTACACCTAACATTGCCCACACTGTTGAATCAATTAAAGGCGTGAGGGTTGTTGATAGCAACAGAGTCCAAATTCTCTTGAAAAAACCTGACGTTGCAGTACTTTACACCCTAGCTGCACCAGTTATGGTTATCTTGAATAAAAAAGCAGTCCTAGAATCCGGAGAAGATGTTGCCGGTGAGCCAATAGGTACAGGCCCTTATAAATTGGAACGTTGGAACCGAGGGCAGGATCTCTTACTTAGTAAATTTGATCAGCACTGGAGAGGTGCTCCGATTATGCCTCTTATTGAGATCCGACTTATCAGTGATGTATCCGCTCGTACTATTGCTTTAGAAGCTGGAGATGTTGATATAGCCTTTGATATTGAAGGTGTTGATAGAGATCGTATTCTTGGTAATTTTGATTTGAAGCTATTTGATATTGAGATTCCAAGAGTTGAATATATTTCCATGAACATAGGGAAGGGAACAAATCCTCTTTGGAAGTCTTCAAAAGGTCGACAGGCCTTTGAATGGGCTATTGATAAACAAGGTATTGTCGATTCAATTCTTTTTGGTGCAGGGACTGTTGCAGGGACTTTAGTACCTCCAATGATTGATGGGTATGAAGCACTCACACCTCGTCAACAAAACCCTGAGAAATCTAAAGAGTTACTTGCTGAATTAAATATACCAAATCCAAAAATGAATATTTTAGTCCGTGAAGGGGTAAGTCAGAAAATTGCAGAAGTTATCCAGGCTCAACTGCATGAAGTTGATATTGATAGTACTATTACAGTTGCAGAATATGGTAGATTTCTTGATGTTATAGCCCAAGGTCAGCATGATGTATTTATTCTGAATTGGTCCGTTGCCACTGGTGATACAGACTATGCACTCAATAATTTACTCAATTCAGGCTCTTGGGGATCGAAGGGAAATAGATCTTTCTATTCTTCTCCAGAGGTTGATCGTTTGATACAGGCTGCAAAAGTAGAAAAAAATCACTCCAAACGTATGTCCTACTATAAACTTATCCAACAAATCGTCTATGATGATGTACCTTATATTCCTCTTTATTATCCACTTATTAGTGTTGGATCAATAAAAGAAATCAAAAATGTTTACATCGATATTTTTGGCCATATTTCATTAAAAGATTTAAAATTCTAAAACATGGCTTTTTACTTGACGATTTCTCTTTTTTTTAGTCTATTATAATAGATACACTAAAAAGGAGCCAAATATGTTAATAGAATTAGGGCAAAATCTTTTAGAAGGATATGTATTCCCAAATAAAGATGTCGAGGCTTTGGTCATGATGGTCGTCGTACCAACTCTTGTTTTATTAAGAGGGTGCGCAATTATTGGAATTATCTTCCCAATCTTTAGGGCTTTGTATAATATGTTTTTTGAACAACGTACCCGATGGGGCTTCTTGTTGGCAACGTTAATTTGGATAATTTTAAACATTTATATTCTGAACACAGATGTTGAGTCTATATGGAAATGGCTATGGATCGATTATACGGGTATTATAATTTTTATTTATACTATCTCATTTTTTATTACTAAGCAAATCCAACAAAATCAAAAAATTGAAGACAAAATAACCCGATCCTAGTGATCGGGTTATTTTTATAATGCTATAATTTTCTTAAATAGCGTGAATGGTATCTTCATCACTTGAGTCTGCAATTTTGTCTTCAATTTCTTTGATAGAAGAAGAATAAGACATAAATGCTTGCTGAGCTCTGTTAGTTGTTGTTTTAATATAGTTAGTATTACTTTGGAGCTGTTTAGATTTTTCAGAGAGGAATTTGGAAATTCCCTGCATATCATCAATTCGCGCATTTCCTGTTTCAAGAACTTCTGCTGTATTTGTGATTACTTGCTGTACTTCACCAATGATTGAAATAATATTTGTGGTACCAATGGACATTTGAATACTTTGATTTGTTAAGAAAGAAATTCTACTCATAATACTTTCGATTGTCTCAGAGAAGTCTTCGATGATAACGGTGATAGCAGATAGAGATTCATCAGTTTGTTGGATTGTTTCAACAGTCTCTTCAATAGATTGCATATTAATACGGAGAGTTTTATTAATAATATCTGCGTTATGAGAAGTCTCAGTGGAAAGTTTTTTAATTTCTTTTGCAACGATAGCAAAACCACCACCAGCTTTACCTGCACGAGAAGCTTCAACAGCTGCATTTAAGGCAAGAACATTAGTTCTTTCTGCAACTTCCATAATTAATGAGATCATATCAAGGATATTTTTTGAATTTTCAGTTACTTTTTTCACGGCGTTAATCGAATTAGACATACGATCTTGACCTTGGTGTGAAATATCAATTAATTCAGCTAGTTGCTGACGTTTTCCTTGGAACATAGTATCAATTTCTTGAGAAGTATCAGAAATTTCTTGAAGTTGATCCTTGTAGTTTTCCATATTTCTTTTATGTCTTGAGAATGAAAGGGTGATATTTTGTGAAGAGGTAAGATGTTTTTCATTTAAAGAAAGAAGATCAGACAGAATAGTCGCTAAAGAGTTCGCTTGGTCAACGATATGCTCATTGAGATCATTTAGTTCAACTAAATAATTGTCTTGATTTAGATATTGTTCATCGAGTTTGATGCCGGCTTCTTTATTATAGTTATAAATAGAAGTAATACCTTCAATCTTATGCTTTTGATTTTGTACAGTAATATTTTCATTCATATATTTATTAAAAATATTGGTGGTCATCATATAGATGTTATCCGCAAGCATCGCAATCATAAAGATTACAGAACAAGGATTCACGATATTCATAATGTGACTTGGGCCAAGAAGAGGAAGTTGAACGGAGAAAGTATAGAAGAGCCCCAAAGCAAGAGTAGCTGCCGCCACCACAAAGGTAGCAAATCGTTGTCGAGCAAAAAATCCCATTGTAATAATAGCTAAGTTGACAAATGATACATATTCAAAGAGAGCATAGCTATTATGAGGGTCATTAGCAATCAAAATACCATAAGAAACAAGCACAATACCAAAAGAAGTCATAAAACTAGCAGATGTATATTGCTCAGATCTTAATAAGAATAAGGAAGCACAAAAAATAATACCTACAAGTATAGCTAGAACTACTTTTTCAAAATGATCAGCAAAATATTCCGAAATCCCCAAAAATGATGCGACTCCGATAAATAGTATGTTGCATTTAAAAAGAAGATTTTCTTGAAGCTGATGATGGTAGTTTTTACTGTGTTCTTGTGTTGACATCGTTAATACCTCTAAATTTTTGTGATATTACAATAATTATAATATCTTTTCGAACTATGTGCAAGAGCCAATTTATTTATTCATGGAATCTTTCCAACATTTCCATCCATAGAATGACATGAAAACATAACCAGCATACATCATTGCCATCGTGTATGACCCGATACTTATGTATAGAGGTACGCTTAAAACGTTAACTAAAATCCATAAGTACCAAGAAGCAATGTATTTTTTGGTTGTGAACCACCAAGCAATCAATGCTGATACAGTGGTCACGGAATCTACGATAGCTTGTAGAGAAGAGGAGTATTTGCCAACTTGATACCCAATAGCAAATAAAACCAAAACTCCTACAATCCATAATATTATATAATTTAAAACTTGTTTTTTTGTTAATAATAGAGGGGATGCGTCTTCAAATCCAGCTGGATTTGTTGAACGATCTTGCCAATTGATAAGACCATAAATTCCTACACCAAGATAGAAAAAACTGATGGTCATATCCCATAGTAATGGAGAATATACCCATAAATATATAATTCCTAAAATAGAAGAAATAATCCCTACAATAAACATAGAGAATTTTTCTTTAATTTCAAGAAGAATAAAATAAACAGCAAGTAATGAGAGACTTGTACTGAGACCAAGCCCTATTTGATCGAAAAGACTTGTTGTACTTTTTAGATCGATATTGAAGCCTATAGCAATCATGATACTAGCAAAGATTGTATATAAACTTAGAAATATATTGTTTTTAATAAATGAAACCACTAACATTCTCCATTACAGGCATCTTTTAAAAACCACAGATGATCTGTAGGTCCAGCTCCAGAACCAATGCTTTGTTTACTTGCTGATTCGATGGCTTTAGTTATGTAGATTTTTGCACTTGAAACAGCGTCTTTCATACTTAATCCACGTGCAAGATTCGCCGCAATCGCAGCTGATAAAGTACAACCAGTTCCATGAGTGTTTTTTGTAGAGATACGTTTTGATTCGAAATATTCCCTCTCGTTAGAGGAAAGTAAAAGATCACGAGATACTTCAGAATCGTAATGACCACCTTTGACAAGAACATATTTTGAGCCAAAATCCAGTAATCGCTGAGCAATTTCATCCTGTGTTAATTTTTCGGAATCTACCCCCAATAACGTTAACGATTCAGGGATATTTGGTGTAATAATATCTGATAAAGGAATCAATTTTGTGCGAAGTGCCTCAACAGCAGACTCAAGAAGCAAGGGATCTCCACTTTTTGCGACCATTACAGGGTCTAAAACAACAGGAATATTTTTAGCATTATTTTTCAAAAAATCACTTACTAATTCAATGATTTCATCATTGAAAAGCATGCCAATCTTAATAGCAGATGGTCGGATATCTTCAAAAATGGTCTCTAATTGATGTTCGATTGTTCCCAAAGGAATCTCATAGCAACTTGCAACCCCTTTAGTATTTTGTACGGCAATCGCTGTAACAACGGTCATTCCATAACAACCAAAGGCAGAAAAAGTTTTGAGGTCGGCTTGTAAGCCTGCCCCGCCTGAGTTGTCAAACCCAGCAATTGAAAGTGTAGGGAACTGAATCATCGTTCGCTCCTATATCTGAAATTTTTCTTCTAAATAATCGTAGTCAGGATTTGCAAGTATTTCTAAGAAATAATTACTGAAAAATCCTAATGATTTTGTTTTTTGTTCTGCCAATTCTCCACAAAGCGTATAATACGCAAAAGCAAGGCGTGTAGCCTTGAAATAGTCGCGTTCTACTGCACAAAATGCAGCGGTAATCGCTGATAAGACACACCCCATGCCTGTAATTTTTGACATCATCGGAGAACCAAATTCTACACGAACATGATTTTCTCCATTTATGATGAGGTCTGTTTTGCCAGAAATGCCTAAAATACAATTATGAGTTTTTGAGAAAGAAGTAATCTGCTTGAAAAGATCGGAGTTTTGAGGATGAAAATCGATTCTGCTATCAACACCATTAACGGTATCATGATTGCCCATAAGAGCTGATATTTCACCGATATTTCCACGGAGAACGGAAGTATAAGGAAGAATAGAAAGAGCAGTGTTTGTTCTAAGAATGGAAGCACCTGCACCTACAGGATCGAGGATGAGTGGCTTTTTTTTGAGATTAGTTTGAGATAAAGTTGTTGCTAAAAGAATACTCTGTGTATCAAGAGTACCAATATTTATGTTAACAGCGTCTGCATGTGCTAATAGATCTTGCGCATCTTCTACACACACACTCATGACAGGAGACGCACCTACTGCTAGTAGAGCATTTGCCATAAAATTCATGGTGACCTGGTTGCTTATATTGAGGATCAAAGGTTTCTGAGATTCGATTTTATCTTTGATTTCGCGGATCATGGATTCCCCCTAACTAAGACGAGAATCTATAATTTTCCTCATCTTAAGAGTTGTTTGGTAAGGATCATCAGCATCGTGCAGGGCGCCAATAACAGCAACTCCTTGAGCTCCATGATCGATTACATCACCCACATTCTCCAAATCAATACCACCAATTGCAGTAAGTGGGTGTTTGGTAATGGGTTCAATTTCTTTGAGGCCATTAAGACCCCAGTAAATTTCGAGATTTGTTTTGTTCTGGGAGTGAAAGACAGCACTAGCCGTTACATAAGCAATATTGTCAAACTTATTCGCATGAAAGACATTATCTAATGATTCAATCGAAATTCCTAATTGAGCACTAGGATAGATCTTGCTAGCTTCTTCAATAGAATGATCTTTTTGACCCAAATGCACATATTGACTGTCCAATTCTGCAGCAAGTTGTGGATTGTCATTGACAACGAGAGGGATCTTATAAGGGTCTAAAATATTCTTCAAAAGCATTCCTAATTCTAAAAGCTCATGCGGATCAAGATTTTTCTCACGAAGCTGAAGTGATGTAATCCCACCATCAGCACATTGTTTGATAAAAGTGAGATATTTTGAAATAGGAGTATTCTTCTTTTGCGTAATTAACATAAATCGATAAAACGGTACCATTGTAATTCCTGATTGATAAAAAAAGCCTCCATAGAGAAGGAGGTTTTTATTCTTTAAATATGAAAGAAAAATTACTCCCTACGCTAGTATAAACTAGATCAGGTTTTATCGGTCGTTTATCTAAAAATAAACCTCTCAGCATGTAGCTCCCGAGTAATGTTTTTTTATTATATACGATTTTAGAGTGATAATCAAGACCTTTTGTCTGAAAAGGCAGATATTTTTCCTAAAAAATCTCTTATAACTAGTTTTGACAAGTTTCATAAGATTTGTTATAATATCTATACCACAAAGGAGAGATGGCTGAGTGGTCGAAAGCGGCTGATTCGAAATCAGTTGTGCAGTGATGTACCGGGGGTTCGAATCCCTCTCTCTCCGTGACCTGCCGTCAAGGCAATAAGAAAACCACCCTAGAAATATGGTGGTTTTTTGTTTGATACTTCGCGGAAGAATGAGAGTTATAAAAGAAAACCCCCTCCTTGATTTGGAGAGGGTTTAAAATTAGTTGATTGTTGCGGAGAAGGTGTAGAGTTCTTGGGTATTGGGAGCGAGTTTACATATTGCTTTTTTCTCATGTAAAATTCCGCTGCTATCTTGATGATCACAAATTCCTGCCCACGGTTCTATACATACGAAAGGCGCTTTAGGTTTGCTCCATATTCCTAGAATTGGCATATTTGAGCTCCATGTTGTTGTGAGAGAATGATCATGAGCAGAGCTTTTGATAGTGAGGGCACGACTTTGTAATTTTTCTAAGACAAGGGCATCTTCATCAAAGATTGTGTTTGACAAAGGAAGAATATTCCTTGCGAGAGATTTTTCATCTGCATAGTGAGTTGAATCTGCGTTCAACCCTGCTGTTACAAGCCACTCTTCATCTTTTTCTAGGACAAGGGATATGTCTTCGATACTTTGATTAGGATCAAAACAAAGATTGAAAGCAGGATGTAGCCCAAATGAATATAAAAGCTCTTCGCTACCTTCATTACTGATGGTATATTCAGAGAGTAATGTTTTCCCTCTTAATGTCCAACGGATCAATAATGAAAAATCAAAAGGATAGATTTTTTTAGTTTCTTCAGAAGATTCTAAAATAAAGATTGCTTCTGATGGCGAGATCTGCTTTGTTACAAAGAGAGATTCTCTAGCGAATCCGTGTCTTCCGAGCGTGTAATCTTTACCCTTATGGGAGTACTTTTCATTTTTTAACGCACCAACAATAGGAAACAGAACAGGTGCGTGCTTTGGCCAAGCTTCGCCAGCTTGCCACATGTATTCTAATCCGCTTACTTTATCAAAAAAAGATGTCCATTCTGCCCCGAGAGGGTTGATAGTTGCTTTGACAAGATCATTTTCTAAAATAATCATGAGTTCCTCCGATTTTACTTTTATTATAACAATCTTTTTTCACTTGTCAATATTTTATAGTAATGATTTTTTTTATTTTTTTTAAAGGTTTAAATTATAATGATTTATAGGGATTTAAATGATTTGCAATCAAGGAAATACAAGATCTCAAACAGAATCAGATTTGATTGACGAAAATTTGTTTGATTAGTATAATGTAGTCTCAAAAAATTCTGTTTAAAAGGATAGCTCTCATGTCTCAAGAAATTACCACCCAAAATCACAATTCTCTTCATGCTCTTCGCTCAGATAATTCTACTATTAGTCTTGGAAAACAGACTGAGATCTTTGACGAGATTAAAGATAAGCTTAAAGGTTCCAAAATCGAAAACCAAAACGCCAACCTCGACGAAAAATCTTTTGGTGGGCGAAAAATTGAAGCAAGTTCTGTTCTCTTGACAAAGCTTGCTTTGGAAGAATATGTCTCAGAAATGGCTCGTAAAAATCATGAAGATAATATTATCTACATTCATGATCTGGATAGCTATGTGCTAGGTATGCATAACTGTCTTTCTATTCCTATTGATGAGCTGCTCGAAAAAGGCTTTAATACGAGACAAGTTGATATCAGACCTGCAAACTCCATTAATACTGCGTTCCAGCTTTTGGCAGTGATCTTTCAGATCCAGTCTTTGCAACAGTTTGGCGGGGTTTCAGCGACTCATTTGGATTGGACGATGGCTCCTTATGTCAAAAAATCTTTCTTCAAGCATTTCATTACAGGCTTACAGTATATCGAAGGAATGGAAGACGCTCAAGATTTCTTGCTCAAAAATAATATTACCAATGAATCTAGTATTGAAGATCAATTTTACTCTTCTTATGATAAGGTCTACAATTTTGCGATTAACATGCTCAAAAAAGAAACAAAACAAGCCGTCGAAGGCATGTACCACAATCTCAATTCCCTCCAATCTCGCTCTGGGAACCAGTTACCTTTCTCCAGTATCAATTACGGCACCTGTATCTCACCTGAGGGTAGGCTGATCACGCGAGCCTTGCTTAATGGTTCATTGAAAGGGGTAGGGAAGTTTGATAGGACAGCGATCTTCCCATGTGGTGTGTTTCAATATATGAAGGGTGTCAATGACAAAGAAGGTACCCCGAACTACGATCTTTTTCAGTTGGCTGTCGAATCAACAGCTCGAAGACTTTATCCAAACTACGCAAATGTGGATTGGTCAGGAAATGCAGGCTACGATATTAATGATCCTCGTACGTATTTTAGTACGATGGGTTGTCGTACTTTTAATGGATTTGATATTAATGGACTTGGTCTTCAAAAAGACGGACGTGGCAATATCTGTCCTGTGACTATTATTTTGCCTACTGTTGCGATGTTAGCAAAAGAAAAATCGGAAGAAAATCATACGAATATTGTTGATGAATTTATGGATCTCTTAGCTCAAAAAATCTACGAATCCACTCAAACCCTTATCGAACGTTTTAATCATATTGCCTCTCAATCAGAAGAATCCGCAAAATTCATGTGGGAAAATAACACGATGGCGGGTTACATTCCTGAAGAAGGGATACGATCTGCCTTGAAGCATGGGACTCTTTCTGTTGGTCAATTGGGATTGGCTGAGACTCTTCAGATTTTAATTGGTAAAACACATGAGACGGCTGAAGGCATGGCACTTGCAAAGCGTATTGAGCAACTTTTCAAAGATAAATGTGCCGAATATAAGCAACAATACAAACTCAATTTTGGTGTATATTACACGCCTGCGGAAAATCTTTGTTTCACTGCTTTAAAAAAGTTTAGAGCCAAATACGGTGTCATTCCTAATGTGAGTGATAGAGATTATTTCACAAACTCCATGCATATTCCTGTGTGGTATAAGATTAGCCCATTTGATAAAATCGATCTTGAGGCTCAGTTGACAGGATATAGCTCTGCGGGTTGTATTACTTATGTAGAACTGGATGACTCTGCCAAAAACAATGTCAAAGCTGTAGAGCAGATCGTTGCTTATGCAATGGACAAGGATATTCCTTACTTTGCTGTGAATGTACCTAATGACACCTGTCTTTCTTGTGGTTATACAGATGAAATTGCACAAGCTTGTCCCAAATGTGGTGGCGAAAAAATCGCACGCCTCAGACGTGTAACAGGCTATCTCACAGGTGACTACCAGTCTTCTTTTAATAAAGGGAAGCAGTCCGAAGTAGAGGAGCGTATCAAGCATTCTGCAGAATTGGACAACTGGAAAAAGGGTGAATAATGAATAGAATCATTGTTAAATCATTATGGGCAGGTATTTTAATATCTCTAGGTGGAACAAGTTATTTACATACGATCAATATGGGGAATCCCTTTATTGCAGGACTTCTCTTTACTATGGGGTTGTTCTTTATTTCTATCCATGGACTTGAGATTTATACGGGGAAGGTGGCTCTTCTTGCCACAAAACAAACAACACTACAAGAATTATTTGTGATACTTTTGGGGAACTTGTGTGCGACATTTATCGTTGGTCTGGTGATTGGATATACCTATCCCGTATTGCAAACACTGTCTGAAAATATCATTGCCACCAAAACTAGCGTTGATCATCTCAGAATCTTCATCAAAGCAATTTTCTGTGGTATGTTAATGTTTCTTGCGGTAGATTCTTGGAATCAAGGCTATAAGTTAGGTATTTTTCTAGCTATTCCTGCGTTTATTTTTTCAGGTTTTGAGCACTGTATCGCGAATTCTTTCTATGCAGGGGTTTATTCTTACTACCACATGGGAGATCTTGATCTTATGAAAATCATCGGAATACCTATCCTTGGGAATGGTCTTGGAAATTTGTCGCTCGCTTATTTAAAGGAATATTGCAAATGAGATACGCTGGAATAACAGAAAATGATATTGTCAATTGTGATGATGGCGTTTGTGTAAGTTTTTGGACACAAGGCTGTCATTTTCGATGTGAAGGATGCCACAACCCTGAAACTTGGAATCCATCTGGTGGAAAAGAACTCCCTGAAAATTATATAGAGATCGTGCTTGAGCTTCTCACCAAAAACAGTATCCAACGTCATCTATCCATTCTTGGTGGCGAGCCTCTCATGGATAGGAATAGAGATATTGTTTGCAAGCTTCTGCAAGCGGTGAAAACTGCCCACCCCCAGACGAAAGTTTATCTTTGGACAGGAAATACGCTTAATGATATTTTGCCGTTTGAAGTACTTGCTTATGTTGATGTGCTGATCACTGAGCCTTTTGTTCTTTCTCTGAGAGATATTACGCTCAAATTAAGAGGCTCTTCCAATCAAAAAATCTATCGTCGAAATGGGAAGGAGTTCATCCTTTCAGATGAATAAAATCAATCAAAAAACCACCCAAACTGGGTGGTTTTATTATTTAGATAGAAGTTGATCTTCGAGAGCTAAGTAGGTTTTGAGTCCTTCTTTAAGAATATGCATCGCGCGACGGAGTACATCTTTTTCGAGCGCGTAACAGATACGAACTTCATTAGTGCCGAGTCCTTTTGTTGCGTAAAATCCTTCCGCTGGAGCCACCATCACAGTTTCCCCATTAACTGCAAATTCACTAAGTAACCATGAAGCAAAGTGTTCTGCGTTTTTAACAGGAAGACCTACCAAACAATAAAAGGCACCTTCAGGTTTTCGAGAAAAAACACCCTCGATCTTAGTAAGTTCTTCAAATAGTACATCACGACGTTCCATGTATTCTTGACGAATAGGGATGAAAAAGTCAGAATTGAGCGTATAAAGCGCTTGACAACCTACCATCTCAAGTGTAGGAGCAGCAAGGCGGGCTTGACACTGTCTGTAAATAGCATTGATGAATTCTCTATTCTTGCTGATCACACAGCCAATACGGGCACCACATGCGGAGAAACGTTTTGAAACAGAGTCAATAATAACGGTACGATCTGCCCATTGAGGGTATTCCCCAAAGCTGATGGCTCTCACATCTCCATAGGCAAATTCACGGTAAACTTCATCAGAAATGATGGTGATATCATACTTCTCAGCAAGAGCACCGATACGTTCGACTTCTTCTTTGGTGTAGACGGTTCCTGTTGGATTAGCAGGAGATGAGAACATAATGGCTTTGACTTTTGGGGTGATTGATTTTTCCATTTCTTCCAAGGAAGGTAAATGAAACCCTTCTTCGGCTTTGGTATGGATAGGACGCACACCAATACCTAGAGTGGAATAGAAGCTTTGGTAATTTGCATAGTAAGGCTCTGGAACGAGAATCTCATCTCCTTCATCAAAGAGAGCTGTGAGAATGAATTGAAATGCCTCACTGCCTCCATTCACAATCATAATATCATCAAGCTCAAAACTAATGTTTTGTTTTGCAAAATAATGCACGATCTCTTCTCTAAGTTCTTTCAATCCCGCTGAATGAGCATAGGAGAGGACTTTTTCGTGTTGAGACCATTTATTAATCGCATCAAAAAAGATGGATGGTGTCTCTATATCAGGTTGCCCAATATTGAGGTGGATGATTTTATGGCCTTTTTCTTTGGCGATCTCTGCAAAAGGTAATAATTTTCGTACAGGTGAGGTTTTGAGATTGTTGATGCGTTGTGATAATTTCATGATGATTGTCCTTAGAAATCTAGGATTTGTATGATTTATTATAAGTGCTAGAAGAATTTTTGTCAACACTACAAATCAAAAAACTCCATGCCTAAGCGATGGAGTTTTTGTTATATAAAAAGACTATTTTCCGAAGACAAATCCAAGGTGGAACATGATGTTATACTTTACGATTGCTTCTTTTGAGCTTTGAGTGAAAGGATTTATTGTGAGATGGTGTCTTGTTGCGAAGTAAAAACCATTATTGAAAACAAAGTGTGTCCCCAAAGGTAAGGTATGTCTATATCCCAAATTAAATGCAAGACCTTTTGAGCCAGTTTCTGTATTCTCACTATTAGCAAAAGCAAGAGCAATACCTGTACCAATCACGTCAAACATCAAACGATAATTTTGCAATTGAATACCAGGAGTATAATCGACAGAGAAGTTCAAAAGTACAGGATTGGATAGATTGTATGTAGTATAGCTTGATCCGTTATTATATCGATATTCATGCACATCGAGTGAGTAGCCCTTGGTTGGGATATCTCCCATGACACCGGCTCTAATATCTAAACCGTGCACAGTTCCAGACTCGCGTACGCTATGTAAAAGATATCCGATCTCAAAACCAACACTTCCTTTGACATTGATTTTGTCGACTGTTGGTAGACCGATGAGAGTGTTATCTGATGCAGATAATTTTGTTTGGTCGTAATAGAGACCAGGCCCCCCCATCAGAGAGAAAAGAAAATTATGTTTACCAATACCAGCATGAGTAGAGGAAGCAATAAAAATACTTAAAAATAAAAGAGCTTTTTTCATAAGTGTAACTCCATAAAATGTTTATAATTATATCATTAGAGTATACAAGAAGTTTCTTTGTCTGTCAAGATAAGAATTTTATTCTTAATATATATGATTGAAATAATAGGACGAAAATGTTATAATCTAAAAATAAAGAAATTTATGGAGGAAAGAATGAGATTTGCATTCTTATTGTTTTTAACAATACTCGCAAGTTGTACTTCTAAAGATGTTGTTGATTTAAAATTGGTGTATGTTAATGATATGCACGCCTATCACGAACCTGTGGTGGTGCCTTGGATCAGCAAAAAAGACAAAGTCGGAGGATTTGCGACAGTGGCGGGATTTGTAGATCTCCAACGTCAAAAAGATCCTGAATTGCTTTTTGTGGATTCGGGAGATCTCTTTACAGGGCCTTATTTCTCTGCTCTCACAAAGGGTGAAGCTGTTATTGATATTGTGAATACGATGGATCTTGATGCTTCTACTTTTGGTAACCATGAGTTTGTTTATGGCTCAGACGTCCTTAAAGAACGTATTAAAGAAGCAACTTTTGACTTCCTCAATATCAATATCTTTAACAAAGGTACAGATGAATTGTTTCATGACAATCCTTATAAAATTGTTGAGAGAAAAGGTGTCAAATACGGTATCATAGGCCTTCATGGTGTCTTTGCGTTCTATGATACGACACAAGCAAGTATGATTACGAAAGTTGAGCCACGTGATGAAAATGTCCTTCTCCAGCAATGGATCGATAAAATCAAACCTGAAGTCGATATTATTGTAGTGCTTGGACATCAGGGTGTGCCAGGGCGTCAAACCTCTCTCTCCCTCACTGATGTGAAGTATCTCCTCGAAAAAGACGTCCAGATGGCAGAGACCGTCAAAGGAATCGATATCCTCGTTCAAGGTCATACGCACGTAAGTACTAAAGAGCCTATCAAAGTAGGTGATACCATCATTGTATCTGCAGGATCTTATACTTACTTTACAGGGGTACTTGATTTCAAATATGATAAGGCACAAAAGAAGATCATTTCCTACAAAAATCATATGGTACCAATGTTTGCTAAGAAATATCCAGCCAAAAAAGAAACTCAAGATAAAATTGATGAATGGACAGAAAAACTTCGTCCTATTGTCGAACAAAAAATTGCTACTATTAATGGTGAGCTTCCTCGCGATTACAATCAATCTTCTCCTATGGGGAATCTTTTTGCGGATATTTATATGGCTGCAGTCGAGGGGTCTGACTTTGCTGTGATCAACCCAGGTAGCCTTCGTCAAGATCATAAACTATCCTCTCTCAGTTATGGAGATATTAGTTCGATCTTCCCATTTCCTAATACTATTATCCCAATGAAATTAACAGGAAAGCTCATTAGAGGGATGTTTGAACACTCTGCAACTCTTGCAAATGGCATGCTTCAAGTAAGTAAAGAACTTCGTGTTGTTGTTGATATGGACAGAGCTATTGGAGAACGCGTTCTCAGTATCAAATTAAACGGTACAGAAATTGAAGACGACAAAAACTATATTGTTAACGTCAATTCTTTCATTGCTCCTGGTGGGGATGGATTCCTTCCAAACAATCTTCCTTTTGAAATGTCTGATATAGGCACTCAAGATTCTGCTCTTTCATATTTCCAAAACAATCCTAATTACACACCAGATAAAACGATGCGTGTAGAAGTACGAAATCTTGTTGTCCAAAAAGATTAATTTTACTCTCAAAAATAAAACCCCCTCATATGAGGGGGTTTTTCTGTCTAGATATTGTCTGTCTAGTCTTTGATGTAAGTAGCGTTTTTGTCTGTTTTGACTTTAAATTCTTTTTCACTTTCTTTTTCGACGGCTGTAATTTTCACTTCAGATTTGTCTTCATTTTCTTTCACAACAGCTTGAACAGATTCACTGGATTTAAATTCTTCTTTCCATGACTCTGTTCCGCCAATATTAGAAGCTTCCCATTTGGATTCTTTGACTGTGTTATAGTCATAGAGTTTTTCTTCTTCTTCGAGTTTCACACTATCTCCGACTTCGTCTTTGATTTGTACGTTCTCTTTATCGATGACGATAGCATCTGCTTCTAAGGCTTTTTTACTTACAACTTCATTTGTAAATGTTTCACCATTAGCTGGGTCTGAAGAGTCATTTTTGTTGCTATATGTACCATCATAGACTACAACTTCAACTTTTGCAATGGAATTGTCTTTGATATAGAGTACTTCTTTCTTTTCGACGTTTACGCCGTTTGTTGTTGTTGTTTCTGTTTTGGAGTATTTTTTTGCTCCGCTTACAGAACTTGGTGAGAGTATAGATTCTGCATCTGCAAGAGCCTGCTCTAATAATGATTTTGCATCTTGTAATACGGAACAACTTGCAATAACTGCAATCCCAAGAACGGAAACTAAACCTAATACGTGTGCTTTTTTCATGATTTTCTCCTCAATGTCAGGGTTTGACATGTTTTTTTTTCTACCAATCCAATACTTTGAGGCTTCATATAATATTAAATTCTTATGAAGTCTGTTGATTATTCTCCTTTTTTTTTTATTTTATTATACTCAAATATAATAAAATATTTTTATTAGTCAAATAAATCATATTTTTTATTTCAATAAAAAATCCCCCTTGAATGAAGAGGGATTTTCAATTATAAAATACGCTTATGGTATACTCTATAGTAACGCTGGAAGAGAGCTTCAATTTCCTTTGCACCTTTTTCCATGAAACTATCATATGAACTTTGTGCGTTTGCGATGATGGTATCTGCGGGTTTTGATAAGGTTTTCTTGAAGGATTTACGGTCTTTTTTAATAGCACTATCTAATTTTTTCATATCTTTATTTTTATCTGAATTTGTTTTTTTGAGGGCTTTAGATATGCTAGAAATCTGAGATTTTATTTCTTTTTTAGAGAACTCTGTAGGATCAAGGCCTAATAATTGATTACTTAAAGACTGCAGACCTGTCTCCATTTTGCTTGTTGGATATTTGGAATTGACTTTTGCAACATTCTGACGATAATTTTCCTCTACCGTATTTGATGGAGCGTAGAGGGTAGAGAGAGCTGTTTTTGTTTTTTCTTCGAGCGCACGGGTGAATTCTTTTTCTTGTTGAGTTAATTTTTCATTAAGTACACTCGACTCTGCTTTGAAATCTTCATCAGTATTGACCAAACCTTTTAAGATCTGTGCAATTTGATTTTCAATAGATGCACTGTTATCTGCAGCTTCTTCAGCCTGAGATGCTGCGATGCTTATTGCTGCAATTGATCCAATAGCAAGGAGGGATCCGCCAACGATAGCTCCTGTGGAAGGGCCACGTCGGTAGTATCCACCATGATATCTGTATCTTGGATGCGGTCTGTGGTAATAAGGGCGGTAGTAATAATAGCTCGAAGTGCTCGCAATCGCCATCCCCAAACCTAAGCCTAATACTGCTGTCGAAATAGCAGCAGCTGATGCAGCAGAACCTCCACCTTGGCTACGTTGTGCTCCGATGAGACGATTGACTTGTTTGATCTCGGGAGTGAGATCTCTTGTATCTATGTAAGCGGCATTTGTTGATAAAGGAATCATCAATAGGATTCCCACCATCAAATTACTAATTTTTTTCATAATGTGCCTCAAAATTCAATTTTTATTCTTTCTTCAAAAATAAATCCCAAAGTATAGGATCATATGTCCTTAGTATACTTTGGGATTATCTGATTGTCAAGAAATTAATTTTTCCAGTTGTGAGGTGCCGCATTCCATGTACGAGCAATATCACAATGTTCTGGTGATAGGATTTGATGCTCTTCTGCGGTTTCAATTAAGGCAGTGAAGTCACTGAGTGTGATTACTTTCGTCTCGCCAAATATCTTGGCAATATCTGGGAACTGATAAGAGAAGATTGCTACAATAGCATTAACCTCTGCTCCAGCATCAATGAGATTATCCAGAACTTTTTTTGAGCTTCCACCTGTTGAGATTAAATCTTCAATGATGACTGTTTTTTTGCCTGTTACCTCAGCTCCTTCGACGGTTTTACTGGTACCGTGACTTTTTGCTTCGGAACGAACATAAGCCAGTGGCTTCTGCAAATGATCTGCAATCATAGAAGCCCAAGGAATTCCAGCTGTCGATGTCCCTGCAATGACGTCTGCGTTTTTGATTTCAGGGTGATCGAGAAAGGCTCGAACGATCATGTTTCTCACATCAGGGAATCCGAGCAAAAAACGGTTATCACAATAAATAGGGCTTTTAATCCCTGACGCATAGGTGAAGTGATTTTCAACGTTAAGCTTCACAGCTTTGGTGTCAAGTAGTGCTTGAGCAATGATTTTATTTATCATAGGAAAGCTCCTTTGTGTATTTTGATAAGAAGAATTCATTCGTATCGCGTCGATAGACAAGATCCCCACCAATATAGGTACTATGGATCTGTGCCGTAGTTTTGTAGCCTTCATAAGGCGTCCAAGCACATTTTGAAATCACATCTTTATGAGAGATGGTATATCCTTCATCCTCAATGAGAACAAAATCCGCATCGTAGCCGACGGAGATTTTGCCTTTGTGTTGAATTTGGAAGATATGAGCTGGCATCGATGAGTACAAGGACTGAACTTTTTCATAAGACCAACTCATCTCCTTGGCTAAGGTTAATAAAATCTCCAAAGCAAATTCAAGAGCAGGAATACCATAGGTCAGCTGAGCTTTTTTTTCTTCGATCAAGTGAGGGGCATGATCTGTCCCCCATGTATCGATAATCCCACGATCTAAGGCTTCTAACATTGCTTTTTGATCGCGTTCGGAACGAAGACGAGGCTTCATCGTAAGGAGATCTGTCTCTTGGCTAGTGTTGAATAAAATATGATGAGGACAAACTTCTGCAAATACAGGTAATTTGTCTGATTTGGCTTTTTGGATAATTTGAACTTCTTCTTGTTGAGAAATATGGCAAAGATATAAGATATTACGATGTTTCTTTGCAAAATAAATAGCTTTATCCACAGCATCGCCTTCTGCATGTACGGCGATATATTTTGCCTTTGCAAATAATTTATCCAATACAAGATCATCTTCAATCAGCATATGACCAGTACTTTCATTGAGGAAAATTTTCAAGGCTGCATATTCTTTTGGATCAGCGAGATGTTCGGAGTTATCCCTTGCATCGCCACCAAAATGAAATCCAAAATTGGCATAAGAATGTTCACGATAAATGGATTTTTTGTGTGCTAATTCTTCAGGAGAAGTGCAGAGAGGTTTGGTGTTTGGCATGTCGAGGAATGAGGTTACACCACCACGGAGGGCGCATTTTGAGCCTGAAGTAGCATCTTCTTTATGAGGAAAGCCAGGATCACGAAAATGCACGTGAGAATCTATCATTCCACTGAGGAGCAAACGTCCTTCACAGTCTATTGTCTCAGTTTGCATGGAGATCCTTGGAGCTATTTCGATGATTTTTCCATTTTCTACGAGGATATCGACGATTTCTTTGTTGGCTAATCTTGCGTTTTTGAAACAGATCATTTCATCATCTCTTCAAGCATGCGATTTGCCGCTTCTTTTGGATTTTCTGCACCAGTGATAGGGCGTCCCACCACCAAGTAATCGGCACCATTTTTGATGGCTTCGTTTGGTCCGAGGACACGCTTTTGATCACCGACTTGATCGGAAGCAAAACGAATTCCAGGACAAACAGTAATAAAGTCTTTTCCACAATGTTCTTTGATGGTTGCGGCTTCAAGAGCAGAACATACCACTCCTGTTGCACCAGCTTCTTGAGCATTTTTGGCAAGATTTAATGCAAATTCAGATGCAGAGAGTGGGCTTTTGAAGAAGCTATGAATATCTTCATCGTCAAGAGATGTCAATGCTGTTACGGCAAGTAGGATCTGGTCTTCACGTTTCACAGCGACGGAATCCTTGATCATTTGTGCCCCACCTGAGGCATGGATATTAAACATACTTACAGAAGGCAAACTCGCCGCAAAACGTGAGGCTGCTGCAGTGGTGTTTGGGATGTCATGAAATTTGAGATCTAAGAAAATGCGTTTTTTGTGATCAGCAAGAAAATCCAAAATTTTTCCACCAGAATTGAGGAATAATTCTAATCCCACTTTGTAAAAAGAGACACTGTCTCCGAGTTTTTGAACCATATTTTCAGCTTCAGCCTGTGTACTAAAATCTAAGGCAACGATTAAACGATCTTTCATGATGACTCCTTATTGATGAGCTTTCCCAATAATTTCTGAGAGAGAGGAATAGTTTTTTTGTTGAAGATATTGTGTGATTCCTTCGAGGATTTCACGATGAGCAAGGGGATTGTTAAAGAATGCTGTCCCTATAGAAAGTGCATTTGCTCCAGCTAGAAGAAATTCAATAGCATCAGTGGCATTCATGATCCCACCACCCGCAAGGATAGGGAGAGAGCTTTTTTGACGAACTTGCCAAAGCATACGCAGTGCGATCGGTTTCACAGCAGGTCCTGAAAGCCCCCCAAAGATATTCCCAAGCACAGGTTTTTGGCTGTGGATATCGATAGCCATGCCTAGTAAGGTGTTGATGAGGGAGAGTGCGTCTGCACCGGCTTCTTCAACCGCGATAGCAACCTGTCCGATGTCAGAGGCGTTTGGTGATAATTTCACAATAAGAGGCTTTGTTTTGATGAGAGCCTTGACCTTGGATGTGACTTCGGCAGCTTTTTCTGGAGTTGTGCCGAAAGCCATTCCGCCTTCTTTGACATTAGGACAAGAAATATTCAATTCAATCATATCAATTTCTTTCCAAGAATCAGCTCTAGATGCGAGTTCTTCGTAGTCTTCTATACTCTTACCATTGATATTGGCGATGCAAAGAGTGTTGATATTTTGGAGATTTGGGAGAATATTATTCTCAAAGAATTCTACTCCTGGATTTTGAAGCCCAATACAATTAAGCATTCCTGAAGGTGTTTCAGCAAGACGGGTGCCTTCATTTCCAAAACGTGGCTCAGGTGTGAGCCCTTTGAGAGAGATTCCTCCCAGTTCGCTAGGATCAAAAAAATCCTTATAGTTTTGCCCAAAACCAAAAGTGCCAGATGCTGCAATGAGTGGGTTTTTGAGCTCGTGATTGAGGAAGCTTGTATTAAGCATGAAATACCTCCTCAGCAAGGAAAACAGGCCCTTCCGTGCAGATTGCTAACATTTGATCTTCAGCTCCTTTCATGGTACAACCCATACATGCCCCCACACCACAAGCCATATGACTTTCCATAGATACGTAGACTTTGGTTTTCCATGATCTCGTTTTTTCGTAGATTGCCTTCATCATAGGAATAGGGCCACAAGTGAAGATATAATCAGGTTCTTCAATATCCACAAGAAGATCTGTAATCAATCCACGTGTGCATTGGTTCTCGTGATCTTGAGCCGTGTACTGACAAGGAAGATCTTCATCAAAATAATCCAATACGCTGGACTCGATTTCATTTCTAAATCCTGCAAAGATGGTGATTTCGTTCTCTTTTTTGAGAAGTTCACTAGCCATAAGCATAGGAGCAATTCCTTCTCCACCACCCATGAGGATGATGTTTTTATCTTTGAGATCGGTAGGGAAGCCTTTCCCCAAAGCTCCAAAGACCGTGAGTTTGTCGCCTATATTTATGGATGATAATAATTCTGTCCCAGCTCCACGTTTTCGGATTAGGAGAGAGAGGGTTTGGGAGTGAGGGTTGTAATTGAAAACGCTGATAGGGCGGGGGAGGATTTTTGCGGAATCAGGTACAGCAATCATCACGAATTGCCCTGCTTGAGCTTTACCTTCAAAGGATAATTCCAAAATAAAAAGCTCAGGAGTGAGTGGGATGTTTTGGAGGACAATACTCTTAGTCATCTAAAGCTCCTAGTAAATATTCACATAATGCGATTCTTGTATAAAGCCCATTTTTTGCTTGTTCAAAATAGAGCTGATACGCTGTCTCATCAAGGTCAGTCGCAATTTCATTCACACGAGGAAGGGGGTGCATGATTTTGGTGTTTTTTCGAGCAAATTTTTCACAAAGCTCCAAAGTCAAGATCCAATCTTCCTCATAATGCATCTCTTCCGGAGATTCAAAGCGTTCTTTTTGAACACGTGTCATATAAAAATAATCTGTATCCAATGCCTCTGCTAAGGTATCCGTTTCTTTGATGATCTGAGAAGAAATCAATTGCTTAAATTCTTCAGGCAAGGACAATTTTGGTGGAGCTGCGAGGATGATTTTGATTTTTGGGAAGTTCTTCAGTGCATAGATCAGCGAATAAATCGTTCTACTATAGCGTAGATCACCAGCTAGAGTAAGGGTGAGATTCTCAAGAGACCCATGACTTTCTTGGATGGTGAAGAGATCAAGTAGTGTTTGAGTAGGGTGTTCGTTGGCACCGTCTCCAGCGTTAATCACAGGGCATGAGCTAACTTTTTGAGCACGGAGAGCTGCGTTTTTTTCAGGATGACGAACGATGATGAGGTCTGCATAGGAGCTTGCCATACGTATGGTATCCTCGAGAGTCTCCCCCTTTTTTAAGGAAGAAGCCTCAGGAGCAAAGTTCAAAACTTCAGCCCCTGTCCTCATGATAGCCGTTTCAAAACTCATTTTCGTACGTGTCGATGCCTCAAAAAATAAACTTGCAATGATACGATTAGAAAGAGTTTTTTGAAAACCTTCTTTTTTGATCTTAGTAGCTCTATCAAAGATAATCTTGAGCGAATCTTGGTTCAAATCATTAATAGAAATAAGAGACTTCATTATTTTGATCCTATGCTTGAAAATAATTCTTTAATGGTGTATCTATCGATATTTTCATTCTTGATAATGGAGAGAGCTTTGAGGGAATCTGGAGAAGTCATTACTTCCAACCCAAACTCCAAAGCCATACGACGGAGCTTAAATTCATTCAGTTCCTTATCACGAGCAGTCGTAGAAATATTAAGGAAAATGTTAAAGAGTCCGTTTTTGATACCTGCTTCTACCCTACCAAGAGACTTCACAGCTTGTACTTGGAGGCCTTTTTCTTGTAGATAGAGCGCGGTGCTTTCTTCAGCACTTAGGGTGAGGGAATTTTTTGGGAAAGAAAGCAATATCTCAGCAACTTCATCACGGATATGATCCTGTTCAGCCATGGAGAGATAAATATGAGTGTCTTCCAAGTTCAAAAACTTCTTACGAGCTGAGAGTAGGGCTTTGTATAGTGCTTCAGGGAAAGTCGGTGCAATAGCGGCACTTTCTCCTGTGGATTTCATTTCAGGGCTGAGTCCTACTTCCACATTAGGCAGCTTTTCTGTGGAGAATACAGGAGCCTTAACGGCGATATCTTTGATTTTTGGATGAATTCCAATCACACTCATGTCGGATAATTTTGCTCCGAGCATGACTTTGGTTGCGATATCTACAATAGGAACTCCTGTTACTTTTGCAATAAAAGGAATGGTACGGCTTGCACGAGGATTGACTTCGATGACGTAGAGTTGATCTTCAAAAAGCACAAATTGCACATTTAAGAGTCCTTTAATATTCATAGCAATCGCGATTTTTTTACAATATTCTTCTACGAGTTTTTCGATATGTTCAGGAATACGCTGTGTTGGATAGATACTCATACTATCGCCAGAGTGCACGCCTGCACGTTCCCAATGTTCCATGATTCCAGGGATAAATATATTTTCACCATCACAAATAGCATCTGTTTCAAGCTCGATGCCGTTGAGATACTTATCGATTAGGATAGGGTGTTCTGTATGTTGTAGAGCGATAGAAAGATAATTTTTGACCTCTTCGACAGAATGACAAATTTCCATTCCAGCCCCACCAAGAACATAGGACGGTCTCACAAGCACAGGGAAACCAAGCTCCGTAGCCGCTTTGAGTCCTTCTTCTATGCTGCGGATGTTGGTGCCTTTTGGGCGAGGGATGTGCAACTCTTCCATAAGAAGATCAAAACGTTCTCTATCTTCTGCAAGATCGATTTGCTCAAAACCAACTCCTGCCACAGGGATTTTTTTGTCATGAAGGAATTTGGCAAGCTTGATCGCTGTTTGTCCCCCGAATTGCACAAAGACATATTCAGGTTTTTCTTTAAGGATAATATGGTAAACATCCTCTTCCGTGAGAGGCTCAAAGTATAATTTATCAGCAATAACAAAGTCTGTACTTACCGTTTCAGGGTTGTTATTGATCACGATACTTTTGTATCCAAGGGTTTTGAGAGTGTTCACGGCATGCACCACAGAATAATCAAACTCAATCCCTTGACCGATACGGATAGGTCCAGAACCAATCACAAGCATCTTTTTATCGTTTGTGACAGGGACTTCATCTTCCTTATCATAACAGGAATAGTAGTAAGGCACCACTGCTTCAAATTCAGCAGCACAGGTATCGACAGGTTTGTAGACAGGGAAGATATTATTTTCCATACGTTTTGCAAGGATATCTTCTTCTTCTACTTTCATCAATTGAGCGATAGCCTTGTCTGAGAATCCTTTATTTTTCAATTTTCTGAGATGGTTTGCATCTAAGTCACTGAGAGACATTGTTTTGAGGAGTTCTTCTTGACGGACGATCCAATCAATTTTTTCCATAAAATAATAATCAATAGCGGTCAATTTACAAAGACGTTGCCAGATGAATCCGCGACGTAGTAGTTCTGCTAAATCGAAGATCCTGTCATCGCCTGCTTTAACGATACGTTCTTTGAGTTCTTCGTTGGATCTTGTTTCGGCTTCTGGATACATCAAACCATAGCGATTGATTTCAAGAGAACGGATTGCTTTGAGGAAGGCTTGCTCAAAATTTCGTCCAATCGCCATGACTTCACCCGTTGCCATCATTTTGGTGCCGAGACGACGGTCTGCATTAGGGAACTTGTCAAAAGGCCATTTAGGAATCTTGACCACGACATAGTCTAGTGTAGGCTCAAAACAAGCTGGTGTTTTCCCTGTTACTTCGTTGATAATTTGGTCAAGACGATAGCCGAGAGCGACTTTTGTGGAAATACGAGCGATAGGATAACCTGTAGCTTTTGATGCAAGAGCAGAAGAACGGCTCACGCGAGGATTGATTTCGATGACAATATAATCAAAAGATTTTGGATGAAGAGCAAACTGTACATTACATGCACCGATAATTCCTACTTCACTAGCAATACGTAACGCTGCAGAACGAAGCATTTGGATTTCTTTGTCGGCAAGAGTCTGACACGGTGTTACGACAATACTATCCCCTGTATGAATCCCGACAGGATCAAGGTTCTCCATATGACACACAGAAATCGCTGTGCCATGAGCATCACGCATTACTTCAAATTCAACTTCTTTCCAGCCTTTGATACTCTTTTCGATTAGGGCTTGACTTACAGGACTGAGGGACAAACCTTTCTCCAAAATTTCACGGAGTTCTTCGGGATTGTTGGCGATACCACCACCAGTCCCACCAAGCGTAAACGCAGGACGCACAATGATAGGATACCCAATCATGCTTGCTTTATCAAGGCCTTCTTCAAGAGAATAAACGATAGCACTTTCAATAATAGGAATATCGAGTTCCTGCATGAGTTTGGCAAAAATATCTCTATCTTCGCCTTTTTTGATTGTGGCAATATCTGAGCCGAGGATTTGTACATTATATTTTTCGAGAGTACCGTGTTTGTCTAGTTCCATAGCAAGATTTAGGGCACTCTGTCCCCCAAGATTACAAAGAATTCCATCAGGTTGTTCGTTAATGAAGATTTGTTCAACGGTTTCTACAGTGAGAGGTTCGAGGTAGACTTTATCAGCTGCAGACGAATCTGTCATGATTGTTGCTGGGTTTGGGTTGAGGAGAAGGACTTCAATACCTTCTTCCTTGAGGGCATGACAAGCCTGTGTGCCAGAATAATCAAATTCAGCTGCTTGCCCAATAATGATAGGGCCTGATCCAATAACAAGGACTTTATTATACTTACTCATTAGTGTGCTCCTCTTTGATAAAAATTATCTGCAAATGTCAAAAATTCTTTAAAGATCACAAGACCATCATTAGGTCCAGGGCCTGCTTCAGGATGGAATTGAACGGATTTGACGCCAAGTTTGGTAGAAATCATCCCTTCGTTTGTATTATCGATGAGGTTACGATGACTTTCTATCATATCTTTTGGGAGTTTTGATACGAAATATCCGTGATTCTGAGACGTGATGAGGACTTTGTCTTCTATAATATCAAGCACAGGATGGTTTCCTCCACGATGCCCGTAATTGAGACGGGAAGTTTCACCGCCTAAGGCCCAACCAAGAAGCTGATGCCCAAGACAAATACCAAGAATAGGGATCTTGCCAAGGAAAGGTTTTAGGAAAGAAAGTTTGGACTGGAGTACGGCAGGGTCGCCAGGACCGTTAGAGAGGAAGATAATATCAGGATTCCATTCTTGAAGTGCTGCTGCATCTGTGGTGTAAGGGAACAAACGTAAAGCACAAGTCAAATCTGCAAATCCATCAAGAATAGATTTTTTGATGCCATAATCGATAACAGCAATTTTATAACGTGTGTTGGCAGAGATTTCGTTATAATTATAAGCCTCTGAGCAGGCGACTTTAGAAATAGCATCATCCATAGAAAATTCCGCACAAAGAGTACGAATTTCTTGTTTGGTGAGGTCTTTAGTGGTTAAAATAGCTGTCATGCTTGGATTTTCACGGATCACACGAACTAAAGCTCTCGTGTCTACTCCCTTCATTCCAGGAATTTTGAATTGACGAAGATAACTACGCAGCGTCATCTCACAGCGAAAATTAGATGGGAATTTACAGTCTTCTTTCACGATAAGAGCTGAAATCTTTGGACTTGCCGATTGAATATCATCAGCATTAAATCCATAATTTCCCACCAAAGGATAGGACATAGTCACCATTTGCTTATAATAAGAAGGATCTGTCATGATCTCTTGGAAGCCACTCATAGATGTATTGAACACCAATTCCGCAACGGTCGTATCAATCTCATAGCCAAGTGTTTTACCGATAAAAACATCTCCATTTTCAAGGATGAGCTTTGTTTTCATAAGAACCTCTTTTTGTTATTTTATAAAATTATTGATAAAAAAAAATACCGATATAAAATCGGTACTTATAAATTTAAAAGATTTAAAACATTAATCATAGAATGAGAATCAATCAAAATGAATGGGGAATCAGCAGTAACACACTTTTGAGAAGAAATATTCGCGTTATATGCTAACATATCCGCACTCCTTTCATTAATTTTGATATTATAAACTATTTTAGATTAGAATGTCAAGAATTTTCATTATCTTTTCTTGGAGAGGTATTTATTATACTACATCTATGAAAAATTCTCGAATTTTCCTTAAAATAGCCTATTACCTTGACAGTTCTTAAAAAAACGTGATAAAATAAAATGATCTATTTTAGAATATGGAGGTTTCTATGAAAAACTATCAAGAAGCAATCGACAAAAATTTTGACAGCTACATTAAGCATCTCGACCGTCTTGTGTCTATTCCTAGTGTTTGGGTTGAAGGGGAAGAGGGAGAGTATCCTTTTGGTGAAAATATCCAAAAAGCTCTCGAAGAAATGATAAAAATTTGTGATGAGCTTGGTTTTAGAACCTTTATTGATCCTCAAGGATACTATGGTTACGCAGAAATCGGTGAAGGTGAGAATCTTCTCGGTGTGCTTGGGCATTTAGATGTCGTTCCAGCTGGTGATCTTAACAATTGGACAAGCGATCCTTTCACCCCACGTATCGAAGACGGAAAATATTATGCACGTGGATCTCAAGATGATAAAGGCCCTACACTTGCTGCGATCTATGCACTAAAAGGTCTTCTTGATAATGGTTTTGAGCCTGAGGGGCGTATTCGTTTTATTTTTGGGACGGATGAAGAAAGTCTATGGCGTGATATGAAAAAATATACAGAAAAAGAAGAAATCCCATCTGTTGGCTTTACCCCTGATTCTCGATTTCCTTTGATTTATTCTGAAAAAGGTCTCCTTCAAGTCAAACTCCGTGCTACTAACGATGCAGGAATTATTTTCAAAGCTGGAGATGCTTTTAATGCTGTTCCTTCCACAATTACCGCGCCAGCATCTATGACACTTAAAGAATGTTTGAAGAATCTTGGCTATGAATTCAAAGACCTTGGCGAAGAAGTGGAAGTGCTAGGAAAATCTGCCCATGCACAAGTTGCTGAGACAGGTATTAATGCGATCAACCGCTATCTCCATGCTCTTCATGAAGCAGCAATCCCAAGTAAAGCCGCAAAATTTGTTACCGAAAATATTATTGGGCATAACTTTGCAGAGCCAATCTTTGGTGAAGTGAAGGATGAGCATTCTGGTGAATTGAAGTTTAATGTTGGTAAGATCGAGTGTGATGACGAAGAGATTCTCTGTCTTGATATGCGGATTCCTGTTACTTATGACAAAGAAATTATCGCACAAAAACTCAAAGACAAAGCTGCTGAGTATGGATTTAGTTATGAAGAATATGATTATATGCCTTCTATCTATGTTCCTCAAGATTCTGCGCTTATCAAGAGTCTTATGAGTGCTTACCAAGAAGAAACAGGCGACCTAGAGAGCAAACCTATCGCATCAGGTGGCGCAACCTATGCTCGTGCTATTCCAAATTGTGTGGCTTTCGGTGCCATTCTTCCTGATCGTGCAAAAACAGAACACCAACCAAACGAATATATCGTATTAGAAGACTTGAAAACAGCTATGCGTGTCTATATGAGGGCATTTGAAAAGCTTAATGGTCAAAAATTTTAATTTAGGAGGAACCTTACAATGAAAAAAGGAAAAATGCTTAGTTCTTATAGTATTGTTTTTATATTTCTTGTTGTAACTGCGTTCTTGACTTGGTTTGTTCCACCATCTGTTGTCGTAGTCGGAGAAGATGGCTCTAAAGAAATTATCTATAATGCTGTCTTATCTAGCTCTGGAGATGTTATCAATAATGCCGGTGTGCAAGCTGCAGGTCTTTGGGATATTATCATGGCACCTGTTCGTGGCTTCTCAAAATCTGCTTCCGTAGCTATTGCTATCCTCATGGCAGGGGTCTTCCTTGGAATGATCAACTATGTCGGTGCAATGGATGCCGCAATCGGGGGACTCCTCAAAAAGTTCACAGGTAATATGTTGATTGCAGTGTTGATGTTTGTCTTTGCGTTATTTGGTACCGTCTTTGGTTTTTGGGAAGAAATTCCAGCCTTTGCTGTGGTTATTGTTCCTCTATTTATCTTAGCTGGTTACGATGCTATGACTGGTATCGCTGTGATGATGATAGGTGGATCTGTTGGTAATATGGCAAGTATCGTCAACCCATTCTCCACAGGAGCTGCGATGGGTGCGATCGGCAATAGTGAACTCTCTCTCGGGAGTGGAATCTTCCTTCGCATGCTGATTTTTGCAGTGCTCTATACTATTGCACTTGTTTACACTTTAAATTATTCTAATAAAGTCAAAAAAAATAAAGAGCTTTCTCTCTTAAAAGATATTGAAGTCAATTCTCTTCATCATGAAAATAAGACTCTTCCCGAACTCACACCACGTCGTTTTTGGTCAGCGATGGTTTTAGTGGCGATTATTGTTCTTTTGATTTTGGGTTATATTCCTTGGTACGAAATTCCAACAGCAAATGGCACGATGCAAGATGTCGTTAACGCTCCATTTCAGTTCCTTGCAAGCATTCCTGTTCTTGGAACCCTTCTTGGTGCTGGAAATATCACCCCTCTTGGTGATTGGTATTTTGATGAATTTGCTTTTGTATTTTTTCTTGGAACTCTTATTATTGGGCTCATTAACCGTATCCCAGAAGAAGAATTTGTCAAACAATTTGTTGCTGGAGCGAGAGATCTTCTAGGTGTGGTTTTGGTTTTAACTGTAGCGAATGGTATTTCCGTTCTTATGGGTTCTAAAACAGAAGGTATGTCCGTCACTTTCGTCTATTGGATTCAAAATATCCTTCAAGGAATCCCATCTTGGGGATTTGTTGTGGCAGCAGTGCTTGCTTATGTGGGGATAGGGTTCTTTCTTCAATCCACAAGTGGCGTCGCTGGTATCACGATGCCTATTTTAGGAGCGGTCGCGTTTGCGCTTTTCCAATCCAGCCCAATCGGTGCAACTGGTGGTCAAATTCTTTTGATCTCAGCTTTCACAATGGGTATTAATTTTATGTCTGGCATCTATCCAGGTGCGACCACGATGGGAACACTGGAACTCTTTAATATTCCTTATGGACTCTATCTTAAGTTTGTCCTCAAAACTATGCTTGCAATGCTTGCAGTAGGAACAATTATTGTTTCCTTAGCTCCATTCCTTGGACTTATTTAGTTCTCTAAATAACTAAAACCCACCTCTGCTTTAGGGGTGGGTTTTTTGTATAAAGATAGTAAATAATGCTTGACATTAGTTATAAATAACCTATAATGGAAGTATATGATCTATGATAAAATCAATAATATATATTTAAAATTTAATGTATTTAATGTAATATAAGGAAAAACAATGAAAAAAATATTCTTAGTCTTTTTTCTCTTAAGCTTCCCATTATTTGCTCAAGATAATGCGAAAAAGTCTGTTCAAGAACAAGCAATCGATACGTCTATTAATAAAACTCAAGAAGTTGATGAAAAAGACACAAAGAAAAAGAAAGAAAAAAAGCCACGTCCAGAGTGGACAATTCCTGCACCTCCTACAGATACGGTAAATTTTGCTGTGACAACTTCGTTGCTTGCGGGTTCTTATTTTAAAGGTTCTCCAGGACTGATTTCACAACTAGCTTTTGAATTTATAGGATTGTGCGACCGAGGAAAGGGGGGAATGTTTGTCAAGTGGAGTTTTGATATACCTGTCATCGATGCAAAGCCTTATATTGTGTTATCTGGATACTCTATTCAAGCAGCAATTGGCTATTCTAAGTGGGTTTATAAAAATCTTAACGAAGAGAAAAAAGGTTGGTTAGTTGGTTTGAATATTGCGGCTTTATCACAAATCTATACACATTATGACAATCTTAGTGATAGTTCATTTGGAATGGGTCTTACTTTTAATATGAGAACAATCTATCAATTAAATCGAAATATAGGCTTTATTATAGGTTTTGATTTTAATTTTCTACATAATACAGTAAATAATGATTATAAAAATCATATATATACTCTAACATCTGGGATTACAACAGGTATTGCATTTTAAAATTAATTATATTTCTGATTTTTTCAAGACTATTTTTTTATTAATGCCCACACTTTTATATATTATCATTATTTAAACTAGTTTTATGTTTATCTATAAATGTTATTGGGGAATAATACAAAATAAGGACATATCAATGTTCTTGCTCGTGATTTTATTTTTTGTTTCAAGTGAGATTCTTTTAGAGTTCTATCCATCTCTAATTTGTAAATAATGATATCCGTTAGATCTTTGATATAATCCCATTTTCGATTCCTTAGCACAAGGTGTGTATAATATCAACTTTGACATGAACGTCAAAAATTCGATGTACAATGCTGTACACAAATTTAGGAACAATATACACACTAGTAAAATCTTAAAAATCAAAAAACGGTTAAGCATACCAATATAGTATATTTAACCGTTATAATCACCCAAATGGGTATTGGAGGTGGCGGGGATCGAACCCGCGTCCCGAAAGCCTTAACACAAGCCTTATCCACAAGCTTGGTTCATTTATAAATCTTAGATAAGCGTCGAAAAACAAACAAAACTATTCTTACCGCAGGTAGTAAATTTAAGCAATCCAGCCTACCAATAGATTGCCGAGATCTTTAGTTATTAACTATGGTAGCTACCCAAAGATCAAGGGCAGTACCACAGATAGCAGTAATTAAGCTGCTAAAGCGTAGTTGTCGTTTGCAACTAAAAGTTTGAGCCGTTTAAGGATATGCTCAGACCCGCCTGAAACCTGCATTAGAGGATCTCCCGATCGAAGCCAAACACCCCCAAGTGTTATATTATATCTTAGCAGTATTTAGCACATTTGTCAAGTAAGTTCTGCATTGACAGAAATTATAAATATTTATATAATTATTTAAAGAAACTCATTATGAAGGAGGCTCCCTATGATTTTCAATCATACAATTCCAACACCCGAACAGTACGATCAATTACGTATTAGATCACAGATGAGTGGCGGAACAAAAAATATTGAAAATATCAAAAAAGCTCTCTCTAATTCTTTATTTGTTGTGTCTCTTTGGGAAAAAGATGAACTCATTGGATTTGGACGTGTTGTTGGTGATGGTGGGCTTACCTATGTTGTTAGTGATATAATGGTGAATGCTGATCATCAAGCTAAAGGTTATGGTAATATTATCATGCAGGAAATTAATTCTTACTTTGAAAAGCACACGGACAGTGATGCTTATATAACATTAACAGCTGTAAAGCCAGCTGATAAACTGTATTCTAAATTTTATTTTGAACAAAGTGAGCCATTATCTTGTGGTATGATACGAAAAAAACCACCCCAAAGCTAGGGTGGTTTTATTTATTTTTTGAAAAAGTTTTTGATATAGTTTCCTGCAAATCTTGTTGCATAGCCTGCTAATACAGAACACGGAACTGCAGTAAAAAACAAAATCGGAAAAGCATAACGGATCTGAAGATTGATCAAAAGCTCCCTCACAATATGTAAAAAGAGCATATGCCAACCATAAATCTCTAGTGAATGTGTTGAAATATAATTTAAGAAATGATGTAAAGATCGACGCGTCCAATGGATCATTTGTTCCATGCGAAGAGATTGGATGAATAAAAAGAGAAATACAGACTGCAAAAGCACCCCAACTGTCTTATAACTTCCCAAAATCGTTCCTTGATTGCCGAAGATATATTCCAAAATGTGGATGGTGTTCGTAAGCATAACATTCTTGAAAAATTCAGCATTGTTGTCGATTAAGGTTAAGAGATAGTTGACTCCTGCCAAAAGAATGAAACTTGTAAAAAAGATTAATTTTAGCCAAATAGGATGCTTTTTGAGGGGGATGTGCTTGAGTAAGTATCCGACCATCATATATAAGAGGGGTTGATTAAAAGAATAATCTGCCAAAAATGGATAAGGTTCCGTCATCATTGACTCTGTTACAATAAAAATCATTGTAATCATCACTAGGAAAAAGACAATTTGTTTACCATTTTCGATACGGGGTGGGCGGATGAACGGTGAAAATGTATAGACAGGTAGCATAAATCCAAGATACCAAAGATGAGCGACATTTTTTTCAAGAAAAGTGCTTCCTATAGGATTCCAGCCTTTGCCGCTTAGGATTTGGAAGAGATAGTATACAACAAAAAAGAAGACAAGAGGACGGAAAATAGACAAAAATCGCTTCCAAACAAGCTCTGAAGAGGGATTTTCGTCTTTAGAAAATAATAAGTATCCACTAATCATGAAAAATAAAGGAACTGCAGTTTTCCCCAAAACCATTATCAAGGAAGTTACAAAGAAAATGCTAGAATCTGTATTATAAAGATAATGCCATTGTTCTGCGACATGGACTAGAACCACTAACAAACATGCTAAAGCTCTTGTCCAGACGATATTAAGATCTTGTGTGATCATGAAACCCCCGAATCCTGATTAGGATATCGATCAAATCAGTTAATTATAATAGGAAGTTGCCCTATTATAGGTTATTTGAAGAAAAAAATCAAGACATTGTTTAGTAAAATATCGGATATTTTCAAGATAACATAAGCTTGATTTTTATCGTAGAATATAAGATAATTGTGAATATTATTAGTATAGGAGTTGATATGTTTTCACATATTTCATGGAATGTAAAATTAAAAGATCTGCTATCTAGCCCTGTTACTTGGGTATTTTTTGGAGCATTATTCATCTTAGTATTACTTCTTCCTATTTCATATGTTGATGATCTTGCTTCTGCGGTAAACGATCCATCAGCTTTTTACAGACAGTTTCATGATTATTTTGTTTGGCATGGTAGATTTTTAACGCATTATTTGGGAAGACTGGTTTTATCCAATCGTTATCTAGCTGATATTTTGACGGCTCTTGTTGCGATGATCTTTTTACTTGTATCGGCAGTGATCGTTGATCCTGATAATGATGGCTTCAAGGCTCACACTGTGTATCTTTGGGGGGCTTTGATTTTATTTCTTCCTTTAGGTGTCTGGATTCCGATGATCCAAGTTATTCATTTTTTTTCTTATCGTTTGAGCCTGATTTTTATGCTGATCTTTCTGTTACCTTATATACGATTGATCAAACAAGAAAACTATCAGCAATCTTCATGGATTGTGCTTTTATTGGGATTTTTGGCAGGACAAACCCACGAACAAGCGGTGATTTTGACACCAGCTCTCTTGATCGTAGCAGGATTGTTTTACTATCAAAAAAGAAACATTCCTTCATGGTTTTGGGTGGGTATTATAGGTGTAATTCTCGGCAACTGCATCGTAATGGGCTCACCTTATGGACGTAGTGTAGAGCGACTAATAGAATATGGTGGAGCTCTTAATTGGAATTTCTACGGACAAACACTAAATTGGCTCGAACTAGGACATATGCGTTATATTTATAGCTTGGTCAAGGTTGTTCATATGTGGATTCCCCATGCAATTATCCCTACAATTATTTTTATCATATTGTGGATCAAGGTATTCAAGGTCAGAGGATTCTCCCAAGATTTGCAGATTGCTTTGTTACTCTTTATCTTGGCAAATGCTGCCGTTGCTGTTATGATGTTCTCACCAAGACATACAAATTCTGCCTTTGTGATTGCTAAGGATTTCCTGATTATTGCGCTTTTTTATCTCTTTAGAATCTATGGTCTCACTACCAATAAGAGTAAAGAATGGGGCAAAAAGTTTCTTCCTATCGCTTATGTAGTGATTTTTATTCCATTATTGGTACAGATGCCTGCGGTAATTGCCTATAGGATAGAGCATTGGAACTTTGTCCAAAAACTCTCTGAAGCTCGTAAAAATAATCAAAGCACCATCACCGTCCGATATTTTGAAAGACATGGTTTGGATACGCCTTTCGGGAGATTGCGATTTGTCTATCCACCACGTGATATGCAGCTTATTGCTAAATATCAAGGCTATAAAGATATCACTGTTATTATAGAAAAATAAAAAGAGTACCTTAGGGTACTCTTTTTTGATTGTTTATCGAAATAAAATGATGAAATTCGCTAATAGGTAGGGCTTTTCGTTGTCAGAAAGTTCACCTAAAAGATCGATGTTTTTTTCGTATAAAGAAATTGCTTCTGTGATATGTGGATGTGAGAGAATTTCTTCTACGATATCATCACGCATTTTTACAATATCTTCGCCATTTTGAACGCGTTGAAATGCTATAGCAATATGAGTAATCATCATTGTAAAGGTCTCAGAAGAAGACAGCAAATCATCCTGATCAAGACGATGAATCAATTCAACAGATTTGTTATATGCAGTCTCAGAAATAATGTCTGTATCTTTGAGATTGTGGAGGCGTAACATATATCGTTCCATGATTATTGCTCCTTTCTGAGCGATTTTGATAATTTATTATATACCGAATCTAGTATTTTCACAATAGCAAATTCATTTAAAAACGTCCACTGATTTGTACATTGACGCCGTTCATATTTGGGCCACCAGCATATTCCATTCCGAGAGAAAATTCACGAGTGATGAAAAATTGAATACCAGCAAGAAAGTTAACAGGGAATTTTTCGAATTCAATAGAGAATGATTTGAGTAACCCGTCTGTAACTTTACTGAGATCGCTTCCTTCTGTTGATCCAAATAATTCTATATATTGGACACCGGTATATAGGCGAAAAATACTTTTGTATTGATAGCCAATCCGAGGAGCGACGTACATTAGTGGTTTTTTCACAAATCCTCTGATGTTATTAACTTTATCATTCATACAAACATAACCACCAGAGATCATCAGTGCAGCAAAAAATCCCTTATATGCTACGACAAAATTCGCGCCAGCTACAGCAACCCATCCTTCGAGTTTGTTTTGCAAGGTGCCGTTTTCAGCAATAAGTGAAGTCGGAATATCAATAGGCCCAAATATCGTCGGAACTCCGATTTTTTCACCTAGGTAGATGCTTTGATCCATACTGATATAGCCGACCAAACCAAAGAGCTGCAAGAAAGGAAAGAGTGTTACATCAATCTGTGCACCAACGATGTGGCTTTGAATGTCCATCAAACCGTTAGAAATTTTCCATTCATTCATGCCTGGTTTGAGGATATTTGCCAGAGAGCCGCCACTAGCGGATTCTGCTTTGAAGTTTTTGATGCGATATTGTTCTTTTGTGTAGTTATAAAACATCGAAATTCCTATGGGATTTGGAAAAACACCAATAGGAATACCAAATTTATGCTGAAACATAGGTAATACCTCTGCAGTCTTAGGTATTTTGGTGTCTATCAAAAATTGATTCCCTAAGTCTGTGGGGGTATTGCTTTGGGTGTACATATTTGATTGAATTATAATCACAATTACACTAAGTACCAAACACACTTTCTTCATGGAGTTCTCCTAAAATAGCAATTTTCCCAAATATTCAAAGCCTTAAAAAGCTTTAAATATACTCATAGTAATGCCACTCTGTGAGATTCTCATACATTTATATTATAAACTGTTTCTGAGCTTTACACAATAGAAGAATCCTTTTAAAATAGAAACCCCCTCTGCATCGAGGGGGGTGTTTATGGTTTGATTAGATCTGCTGCTCTAGTTGTTTTGAGACCGTCGTAGAGAGCTTTTTTGTAGGGTCCAGATGGATTGCCTGTATCGTCTGGATCATCAATATAAATGGTAAACATAGGAATATCATCTTTTGTTAAACCTGGAGGAAACTCGAGATCAATCCACATGCGACCAGCTTGTATAAGAATCAGTTGATTCGGCATAGGCATAGGGGAAGGAGCAAAGGGATTTCCAGCAGTTACATATAAAGTGAGGGTCAATCCTCTTGCAGGGGAATAATTTTGTGCGGGAGCTACTTCTTCAATATTATAATATTTTGTTTCAGCATATTGCCAGTTTTGACTTCTAAATGAAAACCCTTGATCTCCATTAGGGACATACCCCATATCGCGTACACCGTTATTTCCCGCGACAGCTCTGATTGTTTTTGCACCAGAGACATTCATTAATTGAAAACGGATTTCATTAAAAACATAGTTTGGACAATTTAAAGTTCTATGATCAAAGTTTTTACCAATATATCGGATTCCATAAACAATAGTGAATCTTTCTCCATCCGCTTCAGAGCTAACAGAACAAGCTGATAATAGCAGAGTTGTTAATAAAATAAGATACTTCATGTTAACACCTCAATATACCTAGAATTATTTGAATATTTATTTCTCTAACTAATTCTAACATCTTAAGGAGAAGATGTCAATGTTATTTTACTAAAAATTAATATGGAGCTACTAGGCTTATATTTTTTTGTATACAGAAATTTTGCCATTCTTTAGACAGTTGGATATTTGTTACAATGGTGCTAATTTCATCAAATCCACACATCCAAACAAGTCCTTTCTGATCAAATTTTTCATCTGCAGAGACAATCCAAGTTTCTTTAGCGTTTTTTTCATTGCTTGATTTATGACTAATGTTTCATGAGATCCATTGAATATACCGTGCTCTATTGACAATCCTGTACAACCAAGAATAGCGTAATCAACAGAATATTTAGAAATGGCCGATACGGTTTCTTCTCCGATAGATATATGTTCATGGCTGACCCATCTTCCCCCACAAAAATACACATAATTTTTTGCGTTTTGACTCAAAATCTCCGCAACATCTGCATAGTTTGTTACGATAGTTAAGGGAGTAGGGTGGTCTACCAAGGATTTTGCTACTTCTAATGATGTTGTTGAGGAATCAAAAAATAGAGATATCTCGCGATTTCGAGGTAATTTTGAGGCTACAAGTGATCCTATGATCTGTTTCTCTTTTTTACGGTATTGTTCACGAACATTGCTACTGCTTAAATGATGCGTATCATCTTGAGCTAAAGCTACACCCCCATGAAATTTTAGCACAAGACCCATCTCTCTCATTTTTTCAATATCTGATCTAACAGTATTCAACGACGCACCGCAAATAACACTCAACTCTTTTACAGAAATATGGCCATGATCTTTTAGTTTTGATAGGATGAGCTTTTTCCGATCTTTTTCTTTCATGATAATGACACCCTTAAGGGATTTGAAAATGAGATTTTTTTTATACTTTATTATAGCGTGATTTCTTATTTTAGTCAATATATATCTAAAATTGAGTAAAAACGCAAAAATAAGTACTGTGAATTTACCATTAAATTGTTTTATTATAATTATTTAAATGTGTTTTAATAAAATTAAATATTGAGTATTTACAAAATTTTTATTTCGTTTATGATTATATATCAATTATATATCAAATGAAAATGAGTTATATACTATTGTTAATATACTAGGAGATTCTTATGTCTTTTTCGAATCGATTTATTGAGCTGGGTGCCAAAGTAGCAAATCAGCGTCATATGAATGCCATCAAAGATGGGATGGTTGCAACATTGCCTATAACATTGGGTGGTTCTTTCTTTCTTATCTTAAAGTTTTTACCTATACCAGGGTGGAATTCTGTTTTAAACTTTTTGTTAGGTGCCGATTGGGCTATGATCCTTTCTTATCCTGTCGCTGCCACCTTTGACATGATAGGAATTATCGCATTAATTACTATTTCTTATCGTTTATCCGAGTCCTACAAACTCAATCCTCTCTCAGGCACCATTATTGCGTTTTGTGGTTATTTGACGCTCACACCGACTTTTTTGATGACGAATATTGAAGGGTTGGCTGATGCGGTGAGTATTTCTAACGTGATTCAGTTTTCATTTACTGGTTCACAGAGTTTGTTTGTGATTATTTTTGTGGCGATTACGTCAATTGAAATTTATCGATTTATCATTCAGAAAAATTTGGTGATAAAACTACCTGACATGGTCCCACCTAATGTTGCGACGAGTTTTATTGCTATTATTCCAACATTTACAGTTCTTGTTACTATGCTCATCGTAAGAATTATTATTGCGCAAACTCCTTATGAAACAGTTCACAAATTAGTAAATGATTTGGTTCAAACACCATTGATGAGTTTAGGGCATAGTGTTGCTGGGTATATGTCTTTGATCGCGATCAAAGAATTGTTTTGGAGTGTGGGCATTCACGGACCAAATATCATGTCTCCTATTTTGATGCCTATTGAATTCTTTGCAAGAGATGAAAATCGGATTGCCTTCGAAGCAGGAAAAGAATTGCAATATATTTTCACAACATCATTCAGACCTATCTTTATTGAAGCTGGCGGGTCTGGGAATACATTGCCATTAGCAATCATGTGTGCATTTATGGCAAAAAGCACTCAATTAAAAACCATAGGTAAATTAGCACTGATCCCAGCTATTTTCCAAATTAACGAACCATTATTATTTGGTATTCCTATCATTCTCAATCCTTTTATGATTATTCCATTTATTGGATCTTCGATTGTGGGGGTATTTTTAGGTTGGTTAGGCATGAGTATTGGATTCATTAGCAAATTACCTGGTATTGATGTGCCTTGGACCTTACCTGCTATCATCAATCCTTATATTGCTTCTGCGGGGGATTTATCTGTTGTTATTTGGCAGATGGTAGTGCTAGTAATCGTAGCATGTATCTATTATCCTTTCTTTAGACTTCTTGATAAAGGATTTGTCAAAGATGAAATGCAAGATGTATTAAAGCAATCATAAAATAAGGAGACTCAATATGTCATTCCCAAAAGATTTTTTATGGGGTGCAGCTTCTGCTTCTTACCAAGTAGAAGGCGCATGGAACGAAGATGGAAAGGGGCTTTCTATCTGGGATGAATACTGCCGAATTCCAGGGAAAACCTTCGAAGGGACAAATGGAGACGTAGCTGTCGATCATTATCACCGATACAAAGAAGACGTTCAATTAATGAAAGAAATGGGACTCAAATCTTATCGTTTTTCCATTGCTTGGGCGAGAATTCTTCCTAATGGTGAAGGCGAAATCAATGAAAAAGGTATTGAATTCTACAACAACCTCATCGATGAACTCCTCAAAAATGATATTGTGCCTTTTATTACACTTTATCACTGGGATCTGCCTTTGGAACTCCAGAAAAAAGGTGGCTGGGAGAACAAATCTGTTACCGATGCTTTCCAAAAATTTGCAGAGATCTGTTATGAGCGTTTTGGAGATAGGGTGAAGCATTGGATCACTTTTAATGAGGCTATTGTCTTTTGTCATCTGGGATACCTTCTCAAAGCCCACCCACCGGATGTATCCGACCCATTAAGAATGTACAATGTATCCCATAATGTCAACGTCGCTCATGCGAAGGCTGTTTTGTCCTTCCGTAAAATGGGGATCAAGGGCGAAATTGGTATTACACACGTCCTAGATCCATCTTATGCGGCTTCTGATAGCGCAGAGGATATTCAAGCAACACACTTTGCTGAAAATGATAGTTTTTATTGGTTCTACGATCCTATTTTACGTGGTACTTATCCTCAAGATCATTTGGAATTTATTGAAAAAACCTATGGCAAGCTTGAAATTACTCCTGAAGAAATGGATCTCATCAAAGCAGCTAAGTCAGATTTTATAGGAATCAATTATTATCAAAGAAAAATTGTTCAAGCCTACAAAGGCCCAAAAATTGAACGTGAATTCACACGAGAAACCGCTACTGGTGGCAGTGCTAATGTTAGTTATTGTGGACGTTATCAAAAAGTCCAACCAGAGGGTCTTGTTTACACAAAATGGAAGTGGGAGATCTATCCACAAGGTCTTTACGATGGTATGAAACGCATCCAAGATCGTTATGGCGATATTCCTATTTATATTACCGAAAATGGACTTGGGGATGAAGATCGTATTGTTAATGGAGAAGTCCTAGATGATCCACGTATTGACTATATCAAACAACACCTTCAAGCTTGTGATAAAGCGATCAATGATGGCATTATCTTAAAAGGATATTTTGCTTGGTCCTTTACAGACCTTCTTAGCTGGCTTAATGGCTATAAAAAACAATATGGATTCGTCTATGTTGACCATCAAAACAATCTTGCTCGCAGCAAGAAAAAAAGCTATTTCTGGTATAAAGAAGTCATCGATACTAATGGTGAGAGTTTATCTAAATAAATTTATTTAAAATTTTTATCTCAATTAATAGGATAAAAAGTCCCCTTCTGAAAGCTTAGAGGGGGACTTTTTTGTATTTGTATTATATAAAATTCAAAAGATCCTATGATAGTAATTTTCTCCCAAGAATTCTCAGTAATTCTTTATGTATATGCAAGATAATAGCGTATAAAAAGATATTGACAAGTTATATGTAATAATATATAATCTAGTTTAGATGTAACTTCATAAGGAGAATGTTATGAACAAAAGTGCTAAAATTTATGTGGCAGGACATAGAGGGTTGGCTGGATCTGCTGTTGTTAAAGAACTCCAAGCAAATGGTTTTAATAATTTATTATTAAAGACTTCTAAAGAGGTTGATTTGAGAGATCCTGTTGCGACAGACGAGTTGTTTGCTAAAGAACGTCCAGAATGTGTTATTATGTGTGCTGGCACTGTTGGTGGAATTATTGCAAATACTAATTTTCCAGTAGAATTTACTCAGAATAATGCTTTGATGATCATTAATACTCTTACCTCTGCTCATAAATATAATGTTAACAAGTTTCTCTATTTGGGTAGTTCTTGTATTTACCCCAAAGAATGCCCTCAACCTATGAATGAAGAACACCTTTTGACGGGGTTACTTGAACCAACAAATGAAGGCTATGCTTTAGCTAAAATTATGGGGATCAAACTCTGTGAATACTATAAAAGAGAATTTGGTAAGGATTTTATTGCTTTAATGCCGTCAAATTTATATGGACCTAATGATAATTATGATCTAGAGCATTCTCATGTTATTGGAGCATTATTACGACGTTTCCATGAAGCTAAATTAAACAATCTCTCTGAAGTTTTAGTTTGGGGTACAGGTACTCCTAGGCGTGAATTTACTTATATTGAGGACTTTGCAAAAGGTGTTCTTTTTGCAATGACCCATACTATTCCTTACCCTTTTTTCAATCTAGGGGTTGGGTACGATATCTCTATAAAAGAACTAGCTGAAGAAATTGCATCTATTATTGGTTATGACGGTAGAATTAGTTTTGATTCAACAAAACCTGATGGTATGAAGCAAAAACTAATGGACTCCTCTAAAATTTTAAAAATGGGCTGGAAACCACAAATTTCTCTAAAAGAAGGCTTAAAATTAGCTTATGAAGATTTTGTGAAGCAATACAATAATAATGCAACAAAAGAACATAAAATACAATAAAGGAATCATTAATGAAGTATGAATTAGCAACATTATCTTGGGATCAGTCTGAAAAAGATGCGATCCTTAGAGTGATGGAAAAAGATCAATATACAATGGGCGAAGAGGTTAAAAAATTTGAAAATATTTTTGCTGCCTATACAGGTAGTAAATACTGTGTTATGGTAAATTCAGGCTCTTCTTCTAATTTATTAATGATCGCTGCTTTGTTTTATAAAAAGGACAATCCTTTGAAAGCTGGAGATGAAGTGATTGTACCTGCAGTTTCTTGGCCAACCACATATTATCCTCTGTATCAATATGGTTTAAAGATCAAATTTGTCGATATAGATATAGAAACATTAAATTTTGATCTTAACGCATTAGAAGCTGCCATTACACCTAATACAAGAGCTATTTTTGCCGTTAATTTACTTGGAAATTCCAATGAATACAGTGAAATTCAACGCATTATTAAAGATAAAGATATCTACCTATTAGAAGATAATTGTGAGTCTTTAGGAGCAACATATAAAGGTAAGCAACTTGGATCTATTGGAATCATGGGAAGCTACTCATCTTTCTTCTCTCACCATATTGCAACAATGGAAGGTGGTTTGATTTGTACAGATGATGAGGAACTTTACCACATATTACTTTCAACACGTTCTCATGGGTGGACAAGACATCTTCCAAAAGAGAATAAAATCTGTGTAAAATCAGACAATCATTTTGAAGAAACATTCCGATTTATTTTACCAGGATACAATTTGAGACCTGTTGAAATGATGGGTGCTATTGGTGTTGAACAAATGAAGAAATTACCCTCCTTCATTGATGCCAGACGTAAAAACGCAGAGCATTTCCAAAAATTGTTTGGAAATGATGAGAGATTTATTATTCAAAAAGAAATTGGTGAGTCTAGTTGGTTTGGATTTTCTTTTATTATTAAACCAGAATCTAAAATCAAAAGAAATGATATTATTGATCTTTTAACGAAAAATAATATTGAGACGCGTCCGATTGTTACCGGAAATTTTGCTGAGAAAGAAGTTGTGAAACAATATTTTGATTTTGAAATACATGACACACTTACAAACGCAGATCTCCTTGATAAAAATGGATTTTTTGTTGGAAACCACCAATTTGATGTAACAGACAAGCTCGATTATTTATATTCTGTTTTAAAAAATCTTGATTGAATAGCAAGGACTCCTAATGAAGTTATACAATGAAACAGAAATCAGAACTAGATTGAATACATTTATACCTGAACACCGTGATTTTAACTATGAAAAAGGACAAAGCCAAGTATTTTGGTCGGACTTTTTTCAATGCTTTGGTGTGCCTGCAAATATTTATGGTTTGTGGTTTGAGAATGCGATTGATCGAAAATTTATTGATGCTTTTTATCCAAAACATTTTATCATTGAACAAAAATCTGAAGGACGCGATCTCGATGATGCTTACACACAAGCTTTAGATTATGCAAATCGACTAGAAGCTGATAAGAGACCTCGCTTTATTGTGGTATGCGACTTCAAGGAATTTCGTGTTAAGGATCTAAGTACCTTAAGAAACTATGAATTTAATTACTCGCAGATCGAAGATTATATCAATCTTTGGAGAGAGATCCTTGGAGAAGAAAAAGATTTCTTCGAAGAGATCACTGTTAATATCGAGGCTGGAAATATCATGGCCGATCTTCATGATGCTCTAAAAGCTAGTGGCTATGATGGCCGTGATCTGGAAGTGTTATTAGTCCGTTTGATGTTTTGTCTTTTTGCTGATGACACAGGGATCTTTGAGAAGGATATCTTCACTAAAGAAATCAAAGACACCCCAGCAAAGCTTTTAGGGGCACATCTCAGTCAAATTTTTGATATTTTGAATACGGATGAAAAGGTTCGTTTGAAGAATTTGGATCAAAGTCTGATGAAATTTCCTTATGTGAATGGTGGACTTTTTAAAGAAACATTGAAACAAGTGAGTTTTGATGAGAAGATGAAAGATCTCTTGTATAAAGCCTGTTGTTTTAATTGGGCGAAGATATCTCCTATCATCTTTGGGTCGATCTTCCAGCATGCGATGAACCCAACCGAGCGCCGCAACTTCGGAGCACACTTCACGACGGTGGAAAATATCAAAAAAGTGATTGATCCTTTGTTTATGCAGGGCTTGTATAAAGAATTTGATGCGATTTTGATCAAGCACCGTGGCGATAATAGAAGATTTGAGCTACAAAAATTAATGAAGAAGATTGGTGATCTTGTGATTTTTGATCCTGCCTGTGGCTGTGGAAACTTCCTTGCTGTGGCATATACGGAATTGAGATTACTGGAGAATCGTATCCTTGTGGAAGCATACAAGGGCGGGAATTTTGATAACGTTCGGACGCTTATTAATGTAAAGATCAGCCATTTTTATGGGGTGGAGATTGAGGAATTTGCGTCTTATGTGGCACGTGTGTCGATGTGGCTGACCGAGCAACAGATGTTCATGGACTTGACACGAAAATTTGGTACCTATCTGCCGAAGCTTCCTCTCGATGATGAAGCGTGTATCGTGCATGGGAATTCTCTGCGATTGGACTGGGATCAGGATGTCCTGCAAGGCGTCGTGCCTGACTATATCGTCGGTAATCCACCTTTTGTGGGGAAGAAATTCCAATCAGCAACTCAAAAAGAAGACATTACCATGATCTTCGCTGGGAATACTAAGGCAAAGAGTTTGGACTATGTGTGTTGCTGGTACAAGAAGGCTACTAACTATATTAAAGCCACTTGGAAAGACACGCAGTGTGCTTTTGTTTCGACGAATAGTATCTGTCAAGGCGAGCAGACAGCGATTCTTTGGAAGGATCTTTTTAATAATGGTGTGAAGATTAATTTTGCGCATCAGACTTTTAAGTGGACGACGGAGATTAAGGGCGGAGCTGCGGTTTATGTGATCGTGGTTGGTTTTGCGTCTTTTGATCGGGATGATAAAAGGTTATTTGTCTATGCCGATCCGACGAAGGTAACAGAGTATAGCGAAAACCCCGTTACGGCGATCAATGCCTACCTCGTCGAGGGTACGAATATCCTCATCGAGAGCCGTACTAAGCCTTTATGTGATGTTCCTATAATGAGTTACGGAAATATGCCTATTGACGGCGGATATCTTTTATTAACACCTGAAGAAAAAGATGAACTTCTTTCAAAAGAGCCTCTAGCCGAAAAGTGGATATTTCCATTTATTAGTGCACATGAATTTGTTCATAATCAAAAACGTTACTGTCTCTGGTTAGATGGAATTAGCCCAAAAGAATTAAATGCTCTTCCTCTGGTTAAATCAAGAGTAGAAGCCGTACGTTCATTTAGAATGGCAAGTACAAGAAAAGAAACAATTGAATTAGCTTCATATCCAACTCAATTTGGATTTGTTAGCCAAACAAATATAGATGATCTCGTATTACAAATACCAAGGCATTCATCAGAAAATAGGAACTATATTCCAATGGGAATTGCAAATAAAAGTATTATAGCTGATAGTATGAATGCAGTCTTCAACGCCCCAAAATGGCTCTTCGCGATATTAACCTCACGGATGCACATGGCGTGGATGCGTTCTGTGGCTGGACGGCTTAAAGGAGATTATCGTTATTCTAATACGCTCGTCTATAATAATTTTCCATTCCCTGATCTCGACGATACTCAAAAGGCAAAACTAGATCAGCTGGCTGAGGATATATTAACAGCACGCAGTGCTTATCCAGACTCCTCGCTCGCCGACCTCTATGACCAAACCACCATGCCTCCAAACCTGCGAAAAGCTCACACCACACTCGATACCTACGTCGATAAACTCTACACAACTTCGTTGTCTTCCAACCGTAGCAAAGGTTTTGAATCTGACGCTAAGAGAGTAGAAATGCTCCTCCTAAAGTATAAAGCACTCTCCGAATCCGATCTCCTCATTAAAACCGAAGTCAAAAAGGTGAGAGGGAAGAAGAAATGATTTTATCTTGGCATGAAATTTGTTCAATACTGTATAATATTGTCTATTAAACTGTGTGTGGATAGATATAAATGACCCAAAAACTTAACATTACCTCTCTTAGCGCTACAATTTTGACACACACAACGCTAAGAGCGTTATTTTCTTATATCCTATTAAGATTTCAAACATTAAAGCCTTTGGCTATTCTTGTATTTGTTATGTAAGGTAGCTAAAGGCTTTTTTGCGTTTAACTTTTTAAAAGTTAAATAAAGGATATTATTCTATGGGAATGTTACGAATAATTCTTGCTATAAATGCAGTTGAGTCTTTTTTTATGATCTCAGGCTTTTATATGGTATTAATTTGGTAATCAAAATATACAAACTATTTTCACTTCATTTCTAGTCGATTACTTCGCCTTTATCCGACCTACTGGATTATTTTATTTGTATTCATATGTGTTAATGGTTTAAGTACATTTTATTCGCCAAATATATTCACATCATTATATATTTTTGTTGCAAATATATTTCTTATTGGAGGAGATTTAACTCTATAGTTAGATCAGACTTCTGCTGGAACTTTAGGGTGGGTTAATAGCTATCAAAATGCAACAAGCTCACTTCATTGGTCATTATATATTACCCCAGCATGGTCTTTAGCTCTTGAAATTTATTTCTATCTCATAGCACCTATTTTTAAAAATAAAAAACTAATTGTTGTAGGTATCTTACTTTCTTTAGGTACAAGAATTTTAATTTTTAATGTATTAAATTTAACATACGATCCTTTCACTTGTCGTTTCTTTTTCTCAGAGCTTATATTCTTTCTTATGGGTATGTTAAGTTTCTATTTATACAAGTCTCTAAAGACTGTAAAATTTTATCACTATACAGCTATTATCTTATTTCTTATAATATTTATTTTTTACCGTTCAATCCACATTGAAGGTATGAAATGGATATATATGATTTTATTATTTATTAATATTCCAACGATATTTTTTCTTTCTAAAAACAATAAATATGATCGTTGGTTAGGAAATCTTTCATACGGTGTATATTTAATACATATACTATTCATTAATGTGTTTAGTAATACATTTGATAATTTTAAAATATACTTTTTAACGGTTATCTTATCAAGCTTATTAGCAAGTGCCTTGATCGAACTTCTTCTTAAGAAATTTAATCAATGGAGAACGGAAAAATTCAGCTCAAAAAATCTATTGTAAATACAAAAATTAAAAAACCACCCTTAAAAGGTGGTTTTTTCTTTTGTTATTGCCAAAGGCTTGAAATGCGTTCTTGAATGTCTTTAGATGATCTATTTGCATACTATTAGAATGACCTAAAGCCTTACTCTCTAAATGTATATCGTTTGTCTTGTTTAATAAGTTAGTAGCGAATGTATCTCTAAAAGTGTATAGGGTGTAGCTTGAATTTAGACCTAATCTCTTTTTCAATTTCGAAAACTTCTGAGAGAAATATTCATTGCTCCGATCCTTACGAATAAATAAATATTCATGTTTGATCTTGGATAAGGTTTTAGCTATCTCTTTAGGAAGATACACGGTTTTATATTTCTTTGTTTTTGTTTGGCATACTCTCAAGGATAACTCATCTAAATTGAGATCTTCTCTCCTTAAGTCCCATAGGCTTACTAGGTCTTAAACTTGTACAATATAACGGCCTTAAATATAGAAGAAACTCTTTGTCAGAATTTCTTTTTTCTCTCTTTCTACATTTTTAGAAATCAAGAGCCACTCATCAAGGGAAAAGACTTCTTCTCTTACGTTTTAGTTAGCTTTGGGAATACTAACTTGTGATCATTCAAGCTTGAATACAAACCTTTTTTAATTGCATAATTCAAGAATACTTTTAGATACGCAACAAACTTTCTTATACTGTCATCTTTGTATTTTGTCTTACAGAAAGCCTAAAATTTATCTAATTTATCGGAGTTAATATCTTGATATGTCAAGATCTTTACTTGCTGTACTGCTGATAGTAGATGAAGATAGTGAATTTAGGAATGTTTCTCTTAAGTAAATAGCATAGCATTCATTTGCTAAAGCCTTATTCTTCGTTCTCAAAGACTTGTAAACTCTTTTATTATTAATAGTTAGAGCTAAATAAAAAACTCCGTTGCCTCTTTGGTATAATCCCATTTTCAAAGATCCTTATAATCTTTTTCTAGGACTTATACTAAAGAAGTACGGAGTATTTCAATATGACAAAGTGTTAACACTCTGTTGATAGTTGATCAGTACAAATGGTAATTTTTTGGTAATACCAATGCTCACGACCAGCCATTACTCGGAAAGAGAGGGATTCGAACCCCCGATACATTACTGTATACACGCGTTCCAGGCGTGCGCCTTCGACCACTCGGCCATCTTTCCTTTTGATGTTATAAATTATAGCATATTCAAAGATAAAATTCAATACTTTTGAAAAGAATTTTATCAAATTTTTACTCTTCTCTATTAGGAAGGTCAAAAATATCTGCTGGTTGACGTGTTGCGGACATCACGTTTTGCCAGAAAATAGAGTTTGGATTTAAATGCTTACGTTCTGACGTTGCGAGTTCGATAGGCACGTGTGTATACATATTATTCCAACGACCAATGATAATATCAGTTTTTCCAGCCATTGCAGCGTGCACAGCATTTTGACCAAGCAATAAACAGTAGAGAGAATCGTTAGGACAAGCCGGCGCACTACGGATCATATAACTTGGATCAATATATTTTAAGTTAACAGAAATTTTTCTTTCTTTAAAGTAGGCAAGAATACGGTCTTTCATCCAAACACCAACGTCTTCAAGACGAACGTTATTGGAAGCATCTTTTTCTTGGTGTTCCATGTCTTTTACTAGAATATCTTGACCAGCGCCCTCAGCAATACAAATCACCGCATGATCACGAGCAAGAAGTCTCTTTTCAAGAGCATACAAGAATCCATCTTCACCATCCATGCGGAATGGGACTTCAGGAATAAATAGGAAGTTGACGTCGTTCATGGCGAGAGCAGCGTTTGTTGCGATGAAACCAGAGTGACGCCCCATTAATTTTACAAGTCCGATCCCCATTGGAGCATTATCTGCTTCGATACTTGCACTAGCGATAGCATTTACAGCCAAGCTAAAAGCAGTTTCGAAACCAAAAGAACTTTGGATATGACTGATGTCATTGTCAATTGTTTTTGGTATCCCGATCACAGAAATGTCGAGACCTCTTTTTTGAGCTTCTTTAGCAATTTTATGAGCACCTTTCAAAGTGCCGTCTCCACCAATGGTAAAGAGAACATTTACATCAAGAAACTCTAAATTGTCAACGATCTCATTAATTTTATCGCCACCACCTCTTGAAGAACCAAGAATTGTTCCGCCAAGAGTATGGATACGATCTACAAATTCAGGATCGAGAGGGATAGGTTTGTATTTTTTGAGGTTAATCAATCCTTGGTATCCGTAAGGAATTCCTAAGATTGAATGAACTCCATAACCATGATATAGCTCACGTACAATCGCGCGAATCACATCATTTAATCCAGGACAAAGTCCACCACAAGTTACGATAGCAGCTTTGGTTTTCTTTGGATCAAAGTACATTTTTTTTCTAGGACCTGCTTTTTCAAACGAATTTACAGGATTTGGTAAACTGTCTTTTTTTGCATCATAAATAACATCGTACAAAACTCGTTCATGATCTGAAACAAATCCCCATTTTCCTACGGAAACGAGAGGGGAAGTGAATTTTGCATCACCGAGTTGTTCTGTTGTGAAGTCTAAACTCATATTTGTGCTCCTATATGATAGAACTCTATTTTATTATTAAATATAACTATGGAACTAGGTGTAAGTTAGTCAGAATTTTTTCATCACTTTTGACATTATAACGTTTAAGTAATGCTGTACCAAACATTTGAGAAACAATACGACCTTTGCTTTGATTGATCATGTAAGCTTTTTGTTGATCGGCAAGGTTTACTGGTGTCTCTTTCAATTCTTTAGATAAAGGACGAACTCCAAATAGCCATTCGCCTTTGTTTTCTTTGTTGATGAAGCTTGTTACGTTAATTTCTGTGTTTAAGATCGCTTGGAAGATTTTGGTATCTTCAAGGATAGGGGTAGTCAATCTTTCTCCGGTAACAGCGTTGATAGAATCGCTAAGAACAGTAAATGGAGCTGTAACACGATGTACGGCACCACTGATATCTGTATAAATAGAAGCAAAACTATCTTGATTTTTAATACGAGTTTCAAAGGATTTTTTTGCTTCATTCCATGCTCTTGCATGTGTTTTGGAGAGGGAGTTATAATTTTCTCTTACAAAATACTCACTCAATTCAAGGACTTCTCTAGGACTAAGATCTGTAAGAGTTGGCGCATAATTTAATACAGCTACACGATAGATGCCCTCAAAGTAAATAGGATCAGACACATAGAGACCATTTCCTCTTTTTGAGGTGTAGGATTTCAAGGCATCTGTAAAATAATTATAATGCTGTTTATCAGCAAGGATTGTTTTATTGGTATTAAAAGAAACTTTTGAGTTATTTGCAAATTCTTTCATTGCTTCAACGTAGCCTTTTTCAGAGATCAATTTCGAACCTTTACGTGCTTCTGCTCTGTTTTCAAAAATAAACTCACTTACGTTGACTTTTTGAGCCCATCTTTCAATATTTTTGTCAAAATATTCAGCGAGTTGATCTGCAGAAATTTGAGATATAAGGAAGTTTGTTTTATTGAGGGTGATGAATTCAGTTGCAATTTCAAAATTAGAAAGCTCATGAAAAGCATACATATCACCAATAGTTAACATCATGATAGGGGTTACTGCCCCTAAATTCCCAAAAAACGCCTCTAAACCATACTGCATATCTAAAGCTTCTTTAGGTATGCGGGCTTCGGCTCTTAGAAGAGGGGAAGGCTTGATGCTGATTTCTGTGAAGAGATCTTTTTGAGCAGCACTTACCATTGTACTATCGAGAGTGTATTTGTCGATTTCACGGTTATAAGCACGTGGATCGCCATTTTTTAATGGATTGCTTGAACTTTCAAGCTGATTGATTAATTCTCCGCGTTGGATCATGAAGATACTTGTTGGGGAGAGATCTATTTTAGAATTTTTGGTTCTGATTACGACAGGAGCTGCGTCCATACCTAAACCAACACCAATTGTTGAAATAAAGGCAATGATTAAAATCCATACAAAGATTTGAACAGTAACCTTAACAATTTTATTTTTAACACGAGGTGCATCAAGCACTTCGATATGAGGAGTTTGTGATTTTTTCATGCTCTATTCCTTTTAAATTACCATTGTTTAAAACTTGAACTTGGGTTTGAGAGAGAGAGGGAGCTGCTAGGCTTTAGAACCTTAACCAAATCCAGTGCTGTATTTTCAATTTCTGTAATAATTGTATCAACTTTTGTGGTGAGGTAGTTGTAAGCAATTAATGCTGGAATAGCCACAATCAAACCACCAGCTGTCGTAACGAGAGCCTTCGCAATACCTCCAATAAGATCTTGGGGATTGCCTAGGCCTTGATTTGCAAGAACCGTTGTAGAAGAAATCATTCCAAGAACAGTTCCCAAAAGACCTAACAACGTAGATACGTTTACGATTGTTCCTAAAATAGGTAGATGTTTTGTAAGTTTAGGAATTTCAAATTTTGCAACATCATCCATTGCTTTTTCCATCTCTTCACGAGATCTAGTAGCCATACTAAGACCGGCACGGATGATAATTGACGCTGTACCAGGGTGATTATCGCAGATAGAGATAGCTTCACCGATTTTTAGTCCACGAAAACGCTCTTGCATTTCTCTTCTGATGATGTTTGCGTTACGAGATACAGAAATAAGATAGAAAGAACGCTCAATAAATACAGCTAGACCAATAATAGACGACAGAACAATGGCCGCCATGACCCATCCGCCTTGTAATAAATACAACATTAAATCCTCCTGAAAAAGATAAAGATTATTACGTATAAAAAATACTATATAGTATAAGAGAAATTACTTATTAGGTCAAGAAATTTACAGGATTTTTCTTTAATAATGATAATTATCTTCTTTTTATATTAATATTTTAAATCTAATTCCGTTAATATTGTATCAAATAATACCACTTATTTAAGAAGAAATATAAAAAATATTTTACTAAATTAATTTATTGCTTGCAAAAAAGACAAAAATAAGTTAAAATAGAGAATATTCTAATTAATATTTTTGATAAAAACAAAAACATTGAGGAGGCAGTGATGTCATTACTGTCCAATCTTACAGGTAAACAACTGTACTGGTCCATCTTATCTGGTGGAAAAAAAATGATCGAACACCAAGAAGAAATTAACAAAATCAACGTGTTCCCAGTGCCGGATGGAGATACAGGTTCTAACTTAGCGGCTACAGCTACTTCTATTATCTATAATTCTAAAGAAGATGCAGATATTGAAACTGTTGCATCAAGTATTGGAGATGCTGCATTGGATGGAGCACGCGGTAATAGTGGTGTGATTTTTGCACAATTCCTATATAGTATTGCTCAAGAAATGAAAGGTGTTGCCACTCTTTCTACTAAAAAGTTTGCAGAGACTGTGAAAAAAGCGTCTAAGTATGTTTACGATGCTATTCCATCTCCTCAAGAAGGTACTATTATCACGGTTATTCGTGAATGGGCAGAATTTATTGATTCTAAAAAAGATGAGATTTTAGATTTCGAAACATTATTTGTTAAGGCAGAAGAGGTTGCTCAAAAAGCATTAGCTCGTACTGCTGAACAACTTGAAGCAATGCGTCTTGCAAAAGTCGTAGATGCTGGTGCTAAGGGTTTTGTTCTTTTTATTGAAGGAATGAAAGACACCATTATCAAAAGAGCTTTCACAAGAGATGATCACGATATGGAGCATCTTTTAATGGCTGATGCTGACATGCCTATTGCTGAAGCTGAAACATTAACAGAAGAGTCTTTACACAATCGTTACTGTACAGAGACCTGTATCATTGGTCAAAATATTGATAAGCATGCTGTTCAAGAGTTACTCGAAACAGATTCTGATTCGATCGTGATGGCTGGTGGTGATAATAAATTACGTCTTCACTTCCATACAAATCATCCAGCACAGATGCTTGATAAGCTCAGAAAGTTTGGGAAATTTACTTTCCAAAAAGTTGAAGATATGCGTCGTCAATACACAACCACCCATCACCGTAGTCATTCTATTGCGCTTGTTACGGATTCAGGCGTTTCGCTTTCACCAGAATATCTTGATGAAAATCAGATCCACCAGATTCCTTTTGTTCTTGATATTAATGGTGATACTTATTATGATTTTAAAACATTTGATGTAGATTTAATGATCCAGAGAAAAGGTGCTGAAAAAGGCTTTAAACTAAAAACTTCTCAGCCATCACCAAAAACTTTTGCAGATATGTTCTTATATCTTTCAAAATACTATGATTCTGTTATTGTTATGACAGTAAGTCAAAAAGTTAGTGGTACTTATAATAGTGCTTTGCAAGGTGTTGATCTTGTGAAGAAAACTGCTCCTAATCTTAAAATTGATGTTATTGACACAAAACATATGGCTGCAGGTGGTGGTGCTTTAGCTCATTGTGTGATGGACGATATTAATAAAGGTCTTTCCCATGATGAAGTTGTAGAAAACGCACGTAAGCAAGCAGATCATTCCAATAATTTTATTAATTTTAGAACTATTGATCATATGATCGCAAGTGGCCGTCTTGGAGCATTCCAAGGTAATATTATCAAAACACTTCGTTTGTGTCCTGTTCTTGATATGCCTGATGGAACCCCTCAAGTAACTGGAAAAGCCTTTGGATTCCAAAAAGCTTTCCAAAAAACTCTTGATGCGATTAAAACTTCTCTTGACAATGCATCTGTGAGACACTATGTCATTGCTCACTCTATTACTGATACCACTGATCTTGATAGACTTGTGAAAAAAGTTACAGATGTAATTGGATTTGCACCTTCTGATGTCAGTTTGGTACCACCTTCTGTAGCGACACACGTTGGACTTGATGCTCTATGTATTGGAGTAATGTACGGAGATAAATAATTTATCCAAATAAAAAGCTTCCCGTTTTGGGAAGCTTTTTTTGATTAACGTAACATTTTTCTTGTGAAGGCGATCATAAAGTAAGATGGTAAGAGTACTCCAAAAAATCCTTGAATGATAGACAAGGTTCTCATCAGTCCCCCTGTTGGGATTAAGTCGCCGTAACCAATCGTAAATAAGGTAATTCCACTATGATAGAGGCTACGTCCGATTCTTGATAGTTCAAGAGAAGATTCTCCAACGGAAAATGAATCAATATAGTAATACGATCCAGCAAATCCAAGCCATACCACAATAATCCCAAATAACGACCTCCAAGGATCTGTGCCATATCCACCAAGAAGATCCAATAAAAACCATTCAAAGAATCCTGATAATTTTGAGGAAGGTCTTTTTGAATGCATTCGGTATTCACGCATACGGCGTCTGTGTTGGATATATGCTGAGTCTTCTTCGGGGTAACGGTGGATGAGGTTGAAGTTATCTTTTAGCATTAAAAAACTTTGTGCATATAGAAGTTTTAATTCTTTTAATTTGCTATTACGCATGTTACTTGAGAATTTTTCTTCTATGTAAGCCAGTTCCGAGAGGTACATATTATTCATTGCTTCGTAGATGTTGTTTTCTTTCCACGAGATGAGGATCTTGCCCTCGCTTACGGTACCGCTGAGTTGGAGGTGTTCAAATTTAATATTAGGGCTGATCGTCAGTAATTTCCCTAAAGAAGTTCCTTTTAAAGACAAGGCACGACAAGATTTCGCTCTAAAATTTATACTTTCGGTGCTGATAGTTCCATCTAATGAAACTTTATCAAGTTCTGCTTCCCAAAAATTGACCAAGGTACTGCCAAAATCAGTATGAGAAAGCTCCAATGGAGAATGGATGAGTGAATATGAAAAATCGAGATCTTGTGTATTGATTATAGAATGCTTCATCGAAATCAAACTATCCTTCATGGCTTCGAGGTGAGAAAAATTTAGATGTCCTTCTTGGAATTCAGAATGATCAAAAACTAAGCTGGAATGCTCTAAATAAATTTCTTCAAACTCTTTGCTTCCTTCACCGATCTTCATATGATGACACATGATATGGCTTTCACGTATCTCACTTGAAGAAAAGGTTAATCCAAGTGCTTCTACATGATAAAAATTAACCACAATATTTTTAAGGTACATTTTTTCAGCAAAGACCTCTCCAGAAATAGAAGAGTAGGATAGATCAAAGGATCCTCCTGTCATGTAACTATTATTAAGATAGAAATTACCATTATGCAGAAATAAAGAAATAAAATAGCGTCGACCTTCTTCAAAATAGGCTGAATTGAAAAGTACATCACCATCTTTAATATGAGTGAAAGACAGAGAAAAATCGTTGTTTTTATTAATAAAGCTCCTGCTAAAATCAAGAAATCCTCTATTGATGGTGATTTGAGAGAAGTCGCTACGTTCACCTGCAAAAAATGATCCATAACACAAAAAATCTAAAGAATTAATGGAAAGACGACTTAGATTTATATTTTCAAAAAATGTTAATCTTGCTGAAATAATATCTGGGAAAGGATACTCGAAATCTTGAGAGTTTGAGCTAATATCGATGTTTAGTGTTTTTAAGTATTGGTCGAAAGAAAAGTTTGGGATGAAGCATTCGTCTAATACTAATTCTTCTTCATTTTGGCGACATTGTGCGTACAGTGTTTCTATATCGATTTTTGCGTAAGATACATCGTATCCGATTAGGATATTGTTTTCATAGACAAGCTCGGCTGATTTTTGAAAGCTTTGAAGGGTATAGTAGTAGTGATCAAGAGTAGGGGTTAGAAATCTGACAACAATTGTGGTATCAGAGATCTTTTTTCCTTTGAGAAAGAATTCACGAGCTTCTTCTCTAATTGTGTATTGCATAACAACCTATCTGTAAAAAATTTCCTTTGAGCAGACGTCAAAAATTAGAGAAAATCTAGAACTTATGCTATAATGAAGCTTATTATATCATATTGAGGATGTTTCACGATGATAAGATCTTTATTACATAGATTTCAGAATTTGTCTAAAGAGAGACGTTTTTGGATTATTTCTGCGCTCTGCTATTTATCGACAATCTTAGCTGTTTTCTTTATTTTTGATTTGATGGTAAAAGAGCCGCATCTTTCTCGATCGTTTAATGAGATAGCGCTTGAGTATAAACCTAAAGAAGTAGTTTTTTCTGTGGATAAGGATTTTGTAACTTTTTCATCCTTTGATGCTGCTGTGAGTGAATGGGAGAGCAAGCTTGGTTTAGAGTTTGATCCTCCTGTTCAAGGCTATTTACGTCCTAACGGCAGTCGAGAAGTTACTTTTGTATTTGAGAGTGTTTTATCCAACGACCTAATGATTTCTTTCAAATCAAATCTTCTCAGTCTTGTTCATCTGAAGATCAATGGTGAGCCTGTAACCAATTCTTCCTACCTTCTTAAAACGGTACATCCTGAGATCGGTCATGCTTATCGTTCGGATGGTTCGTTGGATGCACCTATTTTCATTTCAGCAACTCAACCAATACGTCTCCAACAACTACGTAAAGCAACAAAACTCATGCAAGGTGATAAATCATTAGTATATAGTCTTTTGCATACTTTAACCACCAACTTCTCTCCATTCTTATCTATCGAGACCAACTATACGGAATATCGTTTGGTTTCATCATCCTTAAAACCAAGTGAGTCTTATCGTTTAGAGATCGATCAGACCATCTTCTCAAATGAAGGCGTTTTTTCCTATGAATTTCAAACTCATGAAAAACCAGCATGGGTAGGCTTTTCATCGACTCCTTTTGTTCAAGAAAATCAAACAAACCAAACATTCACAGCAGCAAAACCAATTTGGCTGTTGCATAACAATCCTTTGGACACGAAAAAAGGAAGTGTTTCCGTAAAGATAACTCCACCTGTTTCCAATATCCAAACGCAAATCGACTCCACAGGTATTTCTATTTCTGCAGATTTTGAAGCTGATACCGAGTACACTATCGCAGTCAATCCTCGTCGTATCAGGGATATGTTTAAACAAAAAAATAATGAAACGTACATCGGCACAGTCTTCATTCAAAACGAAAAACCACAGATTGCTTTTGCTAAGGATGTGTTGATTGTTGATAAAGAAAAACCACTCATCCCTATCCAAAGTATTAATACCACTAATATTCGTATTGCTTATCAATTGGTGAGGTCAGATTTTTATGCTGCCCTATCGTTTTTTGGTCGTAGTGTGCCTGTTGTTACCATGTATACAAATATCACACTTTCAAATATTACCCCTAATAAGTATGAGTGGCATTATTTTGACGCTTCTACCATTACAACCAATCAGAGTGCTCTTCTTAATATGAAAGTCTATGATCCGCAAGGAAATGTGCCATCTCAGTATACAAAAGTTCTCTTAACGGGAAGTGCTTTATCAGCACACGTTTCAGAGAATGCTATTTTGTTTTATGCTCAAAGAGTTACTACTCAAAAGCCAATTGAAAATATGAATATTCTTGTTTGGGATCATGTAAGAGGTTCTTTTCAAGATCTTGGTCAAACGACAGCTGACGGTACGCTCTATGTCCCAAATCCAAGACTTCCTGATTCTGTGCTGGAAAAACCTATCTTTCTAGGGGTAGATGATATAGAACGTGATCTTACTTATGCAGGTGTTGGTGATTCTGTCTTCCAAACCCTAGATCAAAAATCTTTCTATAGTGCTTCACAGCTTTTATTTGGGAATATTTTTCAAAGTAGCCAGATAAAGAGTGTTCTCTTTACAGATAGAGATCTTTACCTACCTGGTGAAAAAGTTCAAGTTCAAGTTTTTGCAAGAAAAAGAAGTAATAATAAACTTGTAAGTAGTAATTTTGAGCTTTTTAATCAGTCTGTACAAATCCGAGTTACGGGACCAAATAATAAATCTATAACTAACATTACCAAAAATTGGGGTTCTTTTGGAGCTATTAGTACAACAATTGATCTCCCTAAAAACGCTGAATCAGGGCATTATTCAATACATGTAAGTAATAGTGCAACAAAGTTTAGTGCTTACCATAGCTTTGAAGTTAAACCTTTTAAATCACAACAATCAGAAATATTAATTGCTCCTCAGAACACGCAATATTTGTATCAACAAAATCTCAAAGCTCAAATTCGTCCTCAATTTTTGTTTGATCAACCGATTAAAACATCTGTATCTTATCATTTACATGCGACGCCTATTGCTTATCAGAGTAAGTCTTACCCAAATCACATTTTCAATGCACCTGAAATTTTACGTTCACTACGTTTGGGGCAGCAGGCGGAATTTACTCTTGTGAACAAACGTAGTCGTCCAAAAAATAATGACGATGTGTTGACGCTTGATCATAAATTACTGCCTAAATTTCCTTATAATGCTCGTTTGACTTTGGGTGCGACGGCAAGCCCACCAAGCTTACTGCCCATCAGTAACGAAGTAGATTACCTTTCTGTTTATTTCCCAACTCAGCTTGGGATCAAAATGGATCAACGTCAATTTACCATGCTCGAAGATATTTCTTTTGATTTTATTGCCATTGCTCCATTTACTGAAGAACTACAAATCAATCTTCCTGTAAAGCTTGAAATTTTTAAGTTTGAATCTGTTTCATTAGGAATTTTTTCTTTCTTAACAAATTATTTTCCTAATATTGATTCTTATAAAAGACGTGTTCTCAATGACAATCTTACCTTAGGGCAAACAAAATATACATTTTCACCTAAATCAGAGGGGCGTTACCAAGTCCAAATCTCCACCAAACAAGTTGGTTTTTGGACAAAGAGTTCTGTTGATTTTGTTATTGATACCAAAGGTTCTTATGAACACACACTCAATATGACCGCAAACAAATCCTCTTATACAGCAGGGGAGAGGGCTCATATTGAGATTCGTAATCCATTCCCTAAATCACGGTTGGTGTTGACTGTTGAGCAAGATTCTCTTCGTGAATTTTTTGTGGTAGAAACTACGAATAAAGTGATATCACATTTTGTTCCTATTACTTCTGATGATGAGCCTGGCGTCAATATTACAGCAGCTTTGATATCCTTACCGATGCATTACATGGATTCGGAACAAGATACTTTTGGCGATGTCGTTATTGGGCATTTAGCTCTCCCAGTTGATCCTCTAAACAAGCAGCTCACAGTGCAAGTAAACAATCTCAAAGACAATTACCTTCCAAGAGAAGAAGTAACCTTTGATATTTCTGCATTTTTGAGATCTTTACAAGTGGATGGTCAAGCTCTTGTGATTGTTCGAGATCGAGCGGCTTTAACAGGAAACTCTTTACCAAATCTGATGCAACGATTCTATCAACCATCTCCAGCTGGCTTTACAACGTGGAGTTCTTCACCCTTGATCTATGATTTGAAAAACTTTACTAATAAACTTGAATCCCATAGAGCTGTTCCTTTGATGAGAAGTCTTTCAGATCTTGAAGCGTCTGTCGCCGAGAGTCTAGCTTCTAGTGATATCAAGTTACGCTCCAATATTGTCTATACACCTTATTATAAAAGCGAAATCCCGCTTTATCGAAATAGAAAATCTGAAATTACTTTTACCTTGCCTGATAATATTTCAAGATTTGATGTAACCGTGATGGTTTATGATAAAGATCAACTTTTTGGGCAAACAAATATCTCATTCTCAACTTCTAAACCATTTATTACAGAACCTATTTTACCAGATTTTGTACGGCCGGATGATGAAGTTTCTTGGGGTGTCTATGCGCATAATTTAACACAAATGCCTCTCCATAGTAGCCTGATCATGACAAATAATTTCTCACAGATCTCTACAAATGTCACACTAAAACCAAACTCTTCTTTACCAATTCTTATGAAAAGTAAGATAGGTCAAGCTAAAACGTCGATTTGGTTTATGAATGGAATAGCTGAGCAACATCAAGATGGTTTTGTTAAAACGATTCCTGTGATTAATTTTAGTCCTTGGAAGGTGCATAGTTTTCTAGGATTACTTGAAAATAGTAAAACAAATATGGTGATTCCTTTGGATAACAATCCTGATTTGATAGATCAGCGTCTTGTTGTTCAAATGTCGACTTCACCAATCTTGCTCATGTCTGATCTCTTGTACCAAACAATTACGAATCAGAGTATGAATCTACACCATGTTTTGAATAAGATTCTTGTGGTGGCTGGTAATGAAGAAATCCTTAAGAAATACACAACGTTTGATCTTGTGGATCTTCAAGACTATGTCCAAAATTCTCTTGACAATATAGTTCTTTATAGTACAGATACAGCGATCTATGAATTTCCTGTCGATACAAAGATCACAAATTCAGAAGATCCTATGTTAACTTTGAAAGCTTTTGAAGCTCTTATTACAGCACAGCAAAATAGCTACAGGATCAATTCAACACTTTATCAACAATTAAGCCAAAAAATATTAGCTTATGCTCAAAATAAATTTTCAAAATCTTCGGAGAGGAATAGTTTTTATAGAGTATTTGCGATGAAGTTGCTTTCGTCAATAAAAATGCTTGATCAGGTAACTTTTGATAATGCTTTGGAGAGCCTTGGTGATTCTTTTGAGATTCAAGTCTTACTTTTAGAAACTATGAAGTCTCAAGGATTGCCAACTAGGGCTATTGCCTTGCAGACTTCTAAATTGATGCAACAACTTAATTCTCGTTCCTTAGTGATGAATGTTGATAAAATTACGCCACAGGCTGTGGATAGTTTGTTACAATTCTTTGGAAATGATATCAATCTGATGCAAACTTGGGAATCAATTGTTTCTTTGAATGCGGATAACTTAAGAAATCATCTACTGTTTGAGAAGTATTTCCCTAAATCCCCAAACACTACCTTAAAACTTCAAATAGCAAATCAGCAAACCGTATTAAATAGTGAAAAGAACTCTTTTGTTTATGATCTTCCAAAAAATAAATCAGAAATTGATTTAAAACTAGAAACAACTAATGATTCTGTCTATTATGTACTTCGTTATGAGCAACTATTTGAGAAGGCTTTTGACAGTGATGACGCATATACAGTTACAAAGACGATTGTTAATGCAGAAAATGAAGCGCTTAAAGATGATCAAAGCTTAAAAATGGGTGAAACATATACAGCAGTACTCAAGATCAAACCAAATAAAGTCTCACAATCTTGGGTAGAAATTATAGATCCTTTATTTGGAGGGATTTTGGTTGAACGCACTAATAATATGATGCTATCACCAGTAGGAGATAATTTACATATCTTCACACGACTGAGTCAGGAAACAACAATTAGGTATCGTTTCCAACCAAAATTGAAAGGACATTGGACAGCTCCTCCAACAATTGTTCAAAATATTCAAAATTCTTCGATCATTTCTTTGACCCCTCAAACAAATATCACTATTGTTGAATAATATCAAGCAAAAACCCCTATAGAATTCTATAGGGGTTTTATTAGTTTGCTGTTTAAATATTTTCTTCAGAGCGTTTTTTCAAGAATAATGTTTCTTGATCTTTTGCGATCTGAGCAATATTAGCTCTACTGCTTTCTTCAAAATTGAATCCATCTAAGAATTGTAAGATTTCAGTCATACTTTCTTTTTCGATGTTAATTCTGATACCAGCATCACGAAGTATTTGGAGTAATTTTTGAACACTCATCATATGCTCATCGAGGGTTTGTTTGGTTTCACCAAAGTTTTCTTTTAGCCTTACCATGCTGCCACTGTATTCTCTGAGACCTTGCTGTTGTTCTTCCATAGAGAGTTTAATTTCTTGAGCCAAAGTTACAAGGCCTTCGATAGCGGACAACATTTCATGAGTTGCTGTATTTTGTTCTTGCATCATGTTGTTAAGTTCGGAAGTTCTATCAGCAACGTTTTTAGCATAGATGTTGACTTGTTGTAATTCTTCACCAGCAAGTTGCGCTTGTGCCACAGAGTTTTCAATTTTATCAACCATTGTATCCACAACAGTTCCGATTTCTTTTGCGTTTTTATTTGTTGTTTCAGAGAGACGACGAATTTCTTCCGCAACGATAGCAAATCCTCTTCCGGATTCACCGGCATGAGCTGCCTCGATAGAAGCATTCATAGCGAGAAGGTTTGTTTGTTTTGCGATACCGGTAATTAATTTCAAGAGTTTAATGATTTGTGATGAGTACTCAGCAACGTCTCTAATAGAAATAACCGAAGCATCCACCGCTTGAGATCCTTTATCCGCAATTTCAGTCAATTTGGTTGCGAAGGAAGCGGTATCATCAGAGATTTTTGCAACACTTTCTACCTGACGTCCCATCTCTTCAAGAGTTGCAGCAGATTCTGTCATAGCAGCGGACTGACGAGAGATATTTGAGAAAATGATGTCTAAAGTTCTTTCCATTTCTTCAAGAGCAGATGCAGCTTGGTTGACACTGTTAATTTGGTGATTCATTTGACCTGAAATAACATCAATAGAGCGTCCCATTTCTTGAGTTTCTTGCAACCAACCTTGAGAAGATCTAAATAATTGCGTTGATTGATAAAGTGCTTTACGCATCGCAATGTTAGCACCCGAAATAGCTCGTTCAAGTTTCTCGAAAAATAAGTTTAAGTTTCTTGCAATAAAGCCCATTTCATCACTTGCTTGATAGTGGACACGTTGGGAAATATCAATAATTTCATTTTCTTTAAGGAGATTTCTTGAAACACGTGCAATGTTGGTGATTCGGATTGCTGTAACTTGTAGCGTGATAAATGCAATCAACATAGAAATAATTAGGGTCATAATCATGATTTGATCAGACATCACAGTCTTGTTCACTTCTTCAACCATGCTTACTAAATCTGAAATACGATCACCTCGATAGGCACTCTCGTAGATAATAGTTAAGGTAGGGACATCATCTGTCTGACTAGCTTTAAGTGCCAAGTGATAAATGAGATTGAATCTTCGAGAAGCATCAGGATCAATACTTTGTGCACGAGCATCAGTAATATATCGATATAATATTCCTTGATCAATTAATGTCTTGAAGCGTTCCTCAAGATGTGTAATTGTTTCCTCATTTTTCAATGACGGATTTGACCATAGAAAATATTTATCTGCAATTACAGCTTGTAATGCATTAGTATACATAATTCTGGAGCTTATTTTGTAGACTTTGATACTTTGTGTTGCAATAATCATGTATACAAAGTAAATAACCAACGCAGTAGCTCCCATAATCCCAACAATCTTGATCTGGATGTTGCTTAAAATGTTTTTACTTTTACCTTTAGCTTTAGTAGACATTATCCTATACCCTCTGCTCTAATTTATCTTGTCTTATATAATAAATTTGAAAAAAAAACGAGAACTTAATATAATATAATAACTCATTTTCATTTATCGTAATTTTTATAAAAATGATAACCCTTTACGTATAAAAAGTATCTTATTGTACATTGTTATGAAAAAATAATCAATGAGAATTTCGTAACTGCCCAAAATCTATCTTAGGACTTACCTATCATGCATATACAAAAACCATTTTCTTTATACTCGAAGTTTGATCCTGCAGGGGATCAACCAAAAGCGATTCACGATCTCTCTCAAAACTATCTGATGGGGATGAAAGATCAAACCTTACTTGGTGTGACAGGTAGCGGTAAAACTTTTACCATGGCAGGAATTATTCAAAAACTCCAAGTCCCAACCCTCATTCTCTCGCCAAATAAAACACTGGCAGCTCAGTTATTTCGTGAATTTAAGGAATTTTTTCCTGATAATGCTGTTGAATATTTTGTTTCGAACTTTAATTATTATCAGCCTGAAGCATTTCTCCCATCGAAAAATGTTTATATCGAAAAAGAATCTCGCATTAATGATGAACTTGATCGAATGAGAATATCAGCTGTAGCCTCTCTTCTCGAGCGAAAAGATACGATAGTTATTGCATCTGTATCTTGTATCTACGGTATGGGATCACCAAACGACTATAAAGAGTTACTTCTCTTATTGACTATCGGAATGTATATAGACATTCCTAAAGTAATTTCTCATCTAAATCGTATTTTATATGAAGAAAGAGACTTCACCTTGGAAAGAGCGTGCTTTAGAGTGTATGATAATTGTATAGATATTCATGCTTCTTACTCAAAAGACCTCCTTCGTGTCAAATTAGATCAAGATTCTAAGATTGTTTCCATCACACAATTGCAGTATCATACGGGAAATGTGATCGCAGATCTTGATAGAACCATTATTTATCCAGCTGGTTTATTTCTCACAACAGATAACAAAATCGAAGAAGCTATCGAAAATATCGAAGCTGAATTACAAGATAGGCTCCTGGAGCTACGTGCAGCTGGCAAAAATGACGAAGCTATTCGACTTGAGGCACGTGTGAAATATGATATTGACATGATGATCTCGATGGGATATTGTAATGGGATGGAAAATTATTCCCGTCATTTGACTTTTCGAAAGCCTGGTGAGAGACCTTTTACTTTGCTGGATTACTTTCCTAAGGGAGATTATTTGACGATAATTGATGAGTCTCACATTGCTGTACCACAGATTGGAAGTATGTTTAATGGTAATCTCAGCCGTCGTAAAACCTTGGTAGAACATGGATTTAGATTGCCGTCGGCTGTTGATCATCGTCCGCTTAAAACAGAAGAATTTTTTGAAATTGCGGACAAAGTACTTTATGTTTCTGCTACACCTGCCGATTTTGAATTACACCGTTCAGAGGCAATTGTTGAGCAAATTATTCGTCCTACGGGATTGCTTGATCCTAACGTAGAAATTCGTCCTTCAGAGGGACAAATTCCTAACATTATTAAAGAAGCCAAAGCACGTAAACTCAAAAATGAGCGTGTGATCGTAACTACCTTAACCAAGCGTACTGCTGAAAACCTCACAGAACACCTTATTGAGGCGGGTTTGCTCGTCGCATATATTCATAGTGATGTCGATACAATCAAGCGTACAGAGATCCTTCGTGATCTTCGCCTCGGTAAGTATGATGTTTTGGTTGGGATAAACTTACTTAGAGAAGGGATTGACCTTCCAGAAGTATCGCTCGTATGTATTTTGGATGCGGATAAGGTTGGTTTCCTTCGCTCGACAAAGTCTTTGATCCAGATTATTGGACGTAGTGCTCGTAACAGCGATGGTCGCGTGATTATGTATGCGGATAAAGAAACTCCCGCGATGAAAGAGGCGATCCGTGAAACAAAGCGTCGTCGTAAAATACAAGAGGCGTACAATAAAGAGCATGGCATCACCCCTCAAACGATCAAAAAAGATATCAAAGAAATTCTCGAACGACAGTATAATGCGGTTGAATCCAAAAAACATATCCGTTCCGAGATCAAATATATTTTAAAACACGAAAAAACAACAGACAACAAGATCGCTAAACTCAAAGAATTGATGAGTTTTTATGCTGATAAATTATTGTTTGCTGAAGCGGCTCTCTGCCGTGATGAAATTTTGAAACTACAGGCTAAGGACTCATAATTTATGATTATCACCAAATCTCACCGACTTATTGTAGACGATTATCCAAGTAATATCGAGGCTGCATTTATTTTTTACTTTGCTCACAGGAGTCAACTTCTCAAAGATCCTGTAGGTACCTATAAAAACGAAAATGGTCTTGAATATCGTATCATCAATGAAATTAATGATGATTCAGCACGCTGGAGATCTTACAGGAACGCTGTGCAACTCTATATTATTCTTTCCGGTGAATTTTTTCTCGAGTCGGCAGACATTGACACGATGAAAAAGAAATCCTCTGAGAAAAAGACAATCTTTTATGAAGGCCAAAAAGAAAATCGTGTCAAACTCGAAAAAGACTCGATTTTGGTGGTATATCCTGAAGAGGCACATCGATTTTTGATTTCTTTTCATGGACAAGGAATCCGATATCTTCAGATTTCTCTTACGATATAACTACTCTCAATAAAAAACGATCCTATTAAGGATCGTTTTTTTGATTATTGACTGCTTATAGGATCGGCTGTTACAACATTGATGAGTACGCTTGCCACTCCAAGAAATGGCTCATCAAGAGCTATCATATTACTTGTGATTGAGGGGAGAATGATAGGTGCATCATCTGACATTCTATTTTTAAATAAAGATATCTTTGAGACGGGGAGTTTTGGGAGTGCATGATTTGCTGACATTGCAGCAGGATTCGCATCTATCAGGATTGCTTTGATATTTTTTGTGTCGTAAGGTCTCTTTAATTCTCTAATTAATTGGGTTTTTGTTTTAATACTAAATGCGTAAGGAAAGTGTTGGTACATTTGCATTTCTAGGTCAAGGGCACTGCCAATTAAGATAGAATATGTACCTGCTTGCAGGTTTTTAGGTAGTTGAAGGGAGATATTTGTTTGGAACATATCTCCTAAAAATGGAGCCACACTTACACGGATATCTACTTTTTCATTGGCAAGGTAGCTTTTGCGTAGAGGATTGGCACTATACAATTGATAAAAATTATAAGCTTTTTCGCTAACATCGAGATTGATGGTTACTTTTTCAGGGGTTAAGTGAACTAAAGGGTTGTCCCAAAGTAGATTGATATAATTAATCCAATAGTCTTGAATACTGGTGGGAGCAAATAAGGTACCTTTCACCCATGTAGTAGAATTCGAGATAGAGAGATTGTTTGTGAAAGATAAATTCCAAGACATATTGATTTGTTTCTCAATATTTTTTCCCAACTCCCTATCAAGAACAGATCCCACAACACGACCAAGTAATATAGGCAGATATTTTTTTGAACGAGCAATGCTCATATTATAACTATTTGTATAGGAAGATCCACGAACATTGATTTGTACAGGAGTCATGTGAGCCTTTCTATCAAAACGGCCATAAACTGCAGACATCCCATCAAACATTGTCGCACCGATATTTTCTGGTAAGGCTGATCCCATTTTGAAAGAATTTTGATTATTGGCAAGAACATGATGAATACGCGCACGTGAGAGTGGAAGATTCAAGGGGCCTTCGCTTTCGAAAGGGTGCCCAAAAATATAAACATCTTCACCATTGACATAGGTAACCGTACCAATCGCTGCTAAAGAAATATCACCATCGACAAGCTTGACAGCCACAGCATCACCGCCCTTCAAAGGAGCAACACCACTAATCCGTGACGATGGAGCTACGGTAAATTCTTCAACACCAGGGTATTGTTTATCCGCAGAAAGATTTTCAAGATCTTGGAGTAGAGTAGGGTCTGTAAGCCCTTCAAGCGACCACATTGTTTTGATAGGTTGAGCGTTTGGGAAGGCAAGATGGCGGCTACGTGATTTATCAGAGAGCATATCCTTAATAGGTGCTACACCAATAATAGCTTCCTTAGAATATGCCCAACCATAAGCAAGAGCACCAACAAGTTTATCCTCAACATAGATAGGACTACCACTCATTCCGGCAGCACCAAAAGTGAGTTTTGTCTTTTCATCAGTCAATTTCATCAAGATCATAGCTCCTTTTGTGAGCTTGTTAGGCATATAAGCAACGACTTCAAGATCAATTTTAACAGGCTCAAGCCCTTCCATTACTGTAAGAGCGTAGCCTTTCATACCTGGTTTTAGTTGTTCTTCTGGGAAGAATTCATCGCTTTGAGCGAAGAGAGTACTGCCTAAGAAGAGCAAGAAAAAAAGAATTCTCATAAAGATCCTCGCTTAAAAATATAACTGAACAGCCCCTCTCGCTTGGAATCCTCCGTAGAAAGATCCTTGAGAAATCTGAATATTTTGGTTTAAAATATTATTTAATTCTAAAGAAAGCCGTGCAATCTTGCTAACTTGTTGAGAGATTTTTATGTTAAGAAGAGTTGCCATTGGAGTGCCGAGATCTTCTCTTAGTTGTCTATCTGATAACAAGGTAAGACTACTTTCAAACCAGAACCCTACAGGCTTGTAACCAAGACCAAGTATAATGTCAAATTGATGAGGAGCAAAAAGAAGCCAAGATTTATTGAAATATTGGTAGGTATAGGCAGCAGTAACTTCAAAAATATCGTGAACTGTTGATCCGAGAGACACTTGAGCTTCGAAAGTATCAACGTTTTTTACTGACTCAAATGTATAGAGTTGTCGATTGGAATCAAAAGAGAAAATATTTTTATTTTGATAAATATGATAAGAAAACTTTGATCCTACCCAAAAAAATGCAGAAGGTTTTGCAAATAAAGATAAGGCTGCTGTCCATCTTGATTCGGTGATGGCTTTGTCTGCATAGAATTCTTCTTTATCCATAAGATCCGCAGCCCCAAAGACATTGTAATCACCTGAAAAACCGAGTTTAACTAAGAAAACATCATAATAACTGTACCCCAGTGCCAGTTCTGGCCATCCGAAGAGTTTATCAGCTGTAGATCCAACGATGGTTGCTCCAACAGTAGTGGTGAATCCTTTTCCAATATTAAAATCTGATGCTAAAGTAACTTTTCCTGTGTGTTCGAGATTTGTGTCATAGGAGTTTAATTGGTAGGATGTTGCAAAGGTGAAATAATTCCAGTCTGCGAAATTTGCATGATAAGATAAGGAAAAATCGTTTTCTGTCATAAGACGGTGACCGCTTTGACGACCTTCTCCATTTTCTAATCTAGCTACAGCAGTGCGTACATCGGTATCAAATTTAATATAAGAATTTTCCGTTACCCAGTGTGAAATGTCAAATGATAAAGGGATATAGTGGTAATCTTGTTGAAATTCTGTATTTGTAAAGAAACTCTGTTTTTTTTGATCGTAAGTCAAACTAACATCCATTAAGGTGTTTTGAAGGGCATAGGAAAATGTTGCGTTTAGTTTGTTACTGAATTTTTGAGTATTATAATATTTTGTTTTATTGTATCCTACATTATCTAAGAAGGCACCTGCATAGTCAATAGAATAAACCAAATTACTAATTGTATTTTGAGAAAGAAAATCAATCTTCGTATTGTTGTAAGAACCATAGCCAAAATTTACCGTAGAAAATTTATTCATAAGGCGTTGAGATTGGATTACTTGATAAGAAGAATCACGAATCGAAGAAGAACTCAATTCTTCCAAATAAACTTCTTGAAATTGAGGATTGCGATCTTTTAATAAAGCTTCTTCTGTATTATCAGTACGAAGCGAACTTTGATCTTCGATGACAAGCTCAACATCAGGAAGCTGGATATTGTCAACTTGGGAGAAAGTTAAAACAGGAAACAAAAATACGATTAAAATAGGAATTATAGGCATAATATTCTCTTTTATGATGGAGTTTATGTATTATAATATAGCTTGATGAAAAAATCAACTAAGATAAAATCTGAAAATAAAGACAAATTAAAACTCCCCTGATAACAGGGGAGTTTTTTATTTAATAAGGGAACTCTCAGTTCTCTTATATATTAACTCAATAAAGAAAGAATTGATTGTGGTTTCAGATTAGCTTGAGCTAACATAGAAACGGTTGCTTGTTGTAATATTTGGTTTTTGACCAAATCACTCACAGCGCGTGCCATATTGACGTCTCTGATACGAGATTCAGAAGCAGTCGTGTTTTCAAAAGCGATGTATAAGCCTTGATGTACGCTTTCAAAACGATTTTGGTAGGCTCCGATTTCTGTTCTTTGGCTGATAACTTCTGATAAAGCATTGTCGATAAGACCAATAGATCTATTGGCTTGATCGGCTGTACTTGTACCAACAAGGATATTGCCGTTTGCGTCTTTTAATCCTAAACCAGCAGAGCTTAGCTGACGTATATTCAATCTTACATTATCATCCTGATTAGGACCAATGTGTAACAAAATTCCACTACTAGATCCGTTTTGCGCCATTTCTGTTACCGCCGCTGGAGCTTCACCATCGGTTGTTGGTGCTGCTTCTTGAGGTACAGCAGATGGTTTTGCAAATCTACCATCGAGCATTGTCATTGTGTTAAATTGTGCTGTGTTAGCAATACGATCAACTTCATCCACAAGTAGTCCAATTTCTGTATTCAAATAACCACGATCCTCATCAGTATAGATACCATTGGCACCTTGAATAGATAATTCACGAATTCTTTGAAGAGAGCTGGTAACTTCCTGTAAATATCCTTCTGTTGTTTGAAGAAAAGAAGTCGCATCCTGGGTGTTTCTCATAGCTTGATTTAAGCCACGTACTTGAGTTCTCATTTTTTCAGAGACTGCAAGCCCAGAAGCATCATCACCACCGCTATTAATGCGTAGGCCTGATGAAAGTTGTTCCATGTTTTTGGTAACTTTTTTATCCGTCATGGATAACTGTCGGTTAGCAAAAATAGAACTAATGTTATTATTAATAATCATAGATCATGTCCTCCTTGAACCTATATCCGTCCTTGTTGAAGAACGAGAGTCCCTTTTTAAATAACATATCTGTAATTAAAAAAACAAGATATGGTATACAGGAGGCATGACACTATAACTATATATCTCTTACGATACGATTATCTTAATAATTGTAATACCGCTTGAGGGTTTTGGTTAGCTTGCGCCAACATAGAAGTAGCAGCTTGAGAGAGAACTCTGTTTTTAGCTAAGAGAGAAGATTCTTTAGCCATATCAGTGTCTCTGATACGTGATTCAGCAGCTTGGAGGTTTTCAGATCCGACCATGAGAGAGCGGGAAGCTGATTCCAATCTGTTTTGATATGCACCAAGATCTGCTCTTTGTGAGTTCAATTTTGAAAGTGCTTGGTCAACAATACCGATAGTAAGGTTAGCACCGTTCTGTGTTGAGATAGAAATTGCTTGACCAGTTGTTTGATCTTGCAATCCTAAAGCTGTTGCGTTCATTGTAGCAATGTTCACTTGAACTCTTTCGTCCATGTTTGCACCTAAATGCAAGAACATTTCTGCAACTGGCTGTGCTTCAGCGGAAGGAGCTGCATAGATACCTGTAAGCATCTTAAGTCCGTTAAACTGAGCGGATGTAGAAACACGATTGATTTCTTCAACCATTTGGTTAACTTCGACTTGGATATAGCTTCTATCCTCATCAGAGTAGATACCATTAGCTGCTTGAATGGATAATTCACGAACGCGTTGGAGTGTTTGTCCAATTTCGTTCATGTAACCTTCTGTGGTTTGAATGAAAGAAATACCGTCTTGGTTATTTCTTAAAGCTTGGTTCAAACCTCTGATCTGAGCTCTCATTTTCTCAGATACAGCTAAACCAGAAGCATCGTCCCCAGCGCGGTTAATACGCATTCCTGAAGACAAGCGTTCCATATTTTTGTCTAACATAGCGTTGTCAGTGTGTAACTGACGGTTAGCAAAAATTGCGCTAATATTGTTGTTAATGACCATGATATCCTCCTTGATTCATGAAAAATTAATAAATTATACATTTACATAATGAATAGTGATTTTATTCATGTTAGAATGTCGGAAACAAAATCATTAAAACTTGACCAACTTTATAAAAAAAATTAACTTTTTTTCTATTTTTTTCTAAAGTATTTTTTAAAAATGCCTAAACAAATGAAAAACCCTAGCAATAAGCTAGGGTTTTATCCTGAAAATATTCGAAATTTTGTTTCTAAAGCGATAAATTTTTTGAGATTTTGATGAGTAGTTAATTCTAACATCGGATCTTTAGAGGTGATAAGTTGAGCATCATTGATCGCGGTCTGAAGAATCTTCTGATCTTTATGAAAATCAGCCAATCTAAAAATAGGAGTTCCTGTTTGCCTTGTCCCAAGTAATTCACCTGGGCCACGAATCTTGAGGTCTTCTTCCGCAATCTTAAAACCGTCTCTGGTAGAACAAAAAACTTCCAAACGATAGTCCGCATCATAACCATAATTCACAACAAAACAATAAGATTTGTGCTGACCACGTCCTACACGACCACGTAGCTGGTGGAGCTGCGCGAGCCCAAAGCGTTCTCCATTCTCGATGATCATCAGAGTCGCATTGGGGATATCAATACCCACTTCAATAACTGTCGTTGCGATGAGGATTTGGGTTTTATTTTCGGAGAAGGTCTGCATAATTTCATCTTTTTCGGCTTGTGTCATCTTTCCATGCACAAGCGCGATCTGATATTCTGGGAAATGATTTTTGTATTCTTGAAAGACTTGGTCAACGGATTTGGTGTTTTGGAGAGATTCGCTTTCTTCAATCAAAGGACACACAACAAAAACTTGCCTTCCTGATGAAATTTCTTCACGTACTTTGGAAAGCATCTCAAAATAATTTTGAGGACGAAATTGTTTCGTTTCGATTTCTTGTCGACCAGCAGGCATCTCATCAATCACCGAAATATCAAGATCCCCATAAAGGGACAAAGTAATCGTTCTTGGAATAGGAGTTGCTGTCATCGCGAGGATGTCGGGATTTTCTCCTTTATTAATAAGTGCACTACGCTGCTCAACGCCAAATTTATGCTGCTCATCAATGATGACAAGAGAAAGATCATGATATCGGACTTCATTTTGGAACAGAGCATGGGTACCTATAATCATCGATAGACGACCATCAGCAAGAGCCGATAATAAGGGTTTTCTGTCTTTTTGAGGAGTGCTTCCTGTCAATAAAGCACAGGTAATTCCAAGTTCTTCAGCGATGGGAGCCATTTTTTTATAATGTTGAAACGCAAGAAGCTCTGTCGGAGCAAGAAACGCACTCTGGAAGCCATTACTTGCCGCAAGCAACATCGCCGCTAAAGCGACCGTCGTCTTACCTGAGCCTACATCCCCTTGCACCAGTCTGTGCATTGCAAATTCGGCATTGAGATCGCTAATGATTTCTTCTATCACACGATTTTGAGCGCCTGTCATTTTGAAAGGAAGCTCTTGATGTAACTTTGTTAAAATCTCACAATTTGGGTAGCGTTGGTGTTTGCTTATTTTTGTTTCTTGTTTTCGTTTTAATTCTAATTCAATACGTGTGGATAAAAATTCTTCATAAGCACCACGAACGCGAGCTTTTTCTAAACTTGTAAAGTCAGATGGAAAATGCAATTCATAAATCGTATCGTTTTTCTTTAGTAAGTTACGCTTCTCCAAGAAATAAGACGGAATCGGATCAAGGATCTCTTCCTTATATAAGTCAAAGGCCTTTTTAATGATTTTGTGGAATTCTTTTAAGCGAAGTCCTTCCGTCATACGATAAACGGGAAAAATCTTGCCAAGGACGGAATCTTTTGTGCCAATTTTCTCCACCGCTTCAAATTCAAAATTGGATGATTGGATCTTATTAAAGCGGAAATCAAACTTTGTATAAATATAAAATTCTTGTCCGACGGGGAGTTGTTTTCCTAGTTGAGGAATATTGAAACTAACAAGTTCAGCAGTGGCAGAGGAGTCTTTGATGATGACTTTGGTACAACGTTTATTGTTCCAAAAAAAAGAGGAGTGTTCTTGGATAGTAACCTTAACGACAGCAGGAATTTCTTGTAATACAGCATCGGCTATCGTTGAGATTTGGCTTCTATCTTCGTAACGGAAGGGAAAATATGATAAAAGGTCTTCCATAGTGAAAAGACCTAATTTTGATAAAAGAAATGTCTGTCTTTCGGTATAAAACTGAGCGAGAGGGAGGTGTTTGAGTTCAGGAATTTTCATATCTGAATACTATAATCCTTTGGATTTGGCTTCGTGTTCAATCTCATGATTGATTTCCTTCATCATCGCAACAAGATCAACTTGATCCTGAGCAAAATCAATGAGGAGATTTTTTAATTGAGCTTTTTTGGAAGAACTTTCTTCTTTATAATCAAGAATATTTTGTTTGTTATTTTTTAATTTTCGCATGAGCTTAGCAAAACGCATCATATCAGGTAAACTCACAGGAATACCTTCAAAAATACTTTTACGGTCTTTTTTCTCTTCTTTTTTGAGTTTCTCCCAATTCGCAATAATCTCAGCTTGGGAGGAGACTTTGGTATCGCCAAAAACATGGGGATGGCGAAAGACTAGTTTGTCAGACGCTGCGTTGAGAATATCTTCAATGCTGCTGATACCATCTTCTTCAGCGATAAAACACATAGATAAAAGCATGAAAAACGCGTCACCAAGCTCTTCTTTGATCTCTTTAGAATCTTGAAGGGCGATGGCGTCGGAAAGTTCGTAACATTCTTCGAGGAAGAGAGGATCAAGCGTTTTAAGTGTCTGAGCTCTATCCCATTCACAGCCATTTTCGGAACGAAGAGTCTCGATAATATCGAATATTCTTTCAAATGCTTTCATAAGGTTTCTCTACTGGTTGATTTCTTGATTTTTCAAACGAATCTTAGGACGTTTTTTGATTGGAGCAGCTTCAGGCTTATTGTTTCCATAAGCAATTGTTTTGAGGATACCTGAGAGGTAAGGAACAGCATTTTCGTTATGGAGCATATCACAAATGATGAGGATTTCTTTGATACAAATCTTTGGGATACTGCTATTATTGCCAAGATCATAGGTTCCAACAACAAGTAATGCTTGATCGAGAGGAGAAAACTTATCCCAAGTGCGATTGCGACTGTATGTGTTAATAACTTTGACAAGGGTATCAAATTGATTTTTGACAGATTCTAGTATTTCTTCACAAAAAGACATAATTTGTTTTTGCACAGATACTGGGAGCTCAAGCAATTGGTATGTTGTTGCCATTTCATGATACAGTTCATCGATTTGTTTTTCGCTACCTGCAATATAAGAATTTTTGAGACTTAATACGGCAAGTAGTCTTCCATAACGTCTTGCACTGATTTTGTTACTATCCATTGAAAATGTGTTTCCTTTCTTTAATTTATTTGTTAAATGTTCTAAATACTTTGTTGAAGCTGCTGTCAATAGGAGTCAAGGTGATTTGACCTTGATTGATGCGATCTTTGATCATTTGATCGATGGCTGCCTCTCCTTTTTGGTATCGTAGGATTTCTTCGATTCTTGGTTTTGCATCTTCAAAAGAAAGTTGTTGAGGTTGTTCAATATTAAGGACTTTGAGGACAATATAAGTCGGTTTCCCTGTGCTTTGCATTGGAATGGGTTGTGGGATGTAGATTCCTTTGTTTCTTTGAATCTTGATAGGGTTTGGGCCCAAAGGAATCTCATCTCTCAAAGCAATCCCAATAACTTCTTCAGGAAGTTTTTTCTGTAGAATCAAAACTTCTGGACTCAGCAATTCAGTTCGACCAGAGTAGGCTGTAAACCTCAAAGATTTCCCAAAATCCCTACGGATTCTAGATACATTATTAGAAGAATCCAATGTTTTGGCAAGACGCGCAAGTTCTGATTCAACATTTTCAAGATCTGAGAGAGTCCATTTTGGTGAGATTTCCACCCCAAACACAATCAAATCTAGTTTTGGGTAGGGAGAATCTTTGAAATTTGCTTTATTTTGGTTGTAAAAAGCTTTCATTTGGTTTTCAGAGAGATTTTCGTTCATAGCTGTTCTGATTTGGAGATTCCCGCCAATCAGATTTTTCTTTACTTTGTCGGCACGTAGGTACATTCTATAAATACTTTCATATTTATTCAATACTTCAATGCGTTGTTTTGCACTACCATCTGAGGTGTTTGTTAGCGTATTAATGCTCTTTCTTAGTTCCACTTCGGACATTGCATAATCTGGATAGCTCTGAGCTAAGGTCAAAAGCGATGCCATATTAATTAATCGAGTCAACGCTGCAGAAGAAGTCATAGAGCTACCTGTCGTAAGCTTCTCAAACCCTCTCATTTGGTCGATGTCATACGTTGTAATAGCGATATCACCAACAATCGTAACAATTTTATTTTCAAAGGAATGGATCATAGATGCAGAAAAAATCAATAGTAGGCTTAGAATACGAACTCTCATAGGAACTCCTTTTTGTTTACAAAGTAATGTCTTCCCAAATGATCTTTTGATCCATAATTTGCTCCGCGAGTCGCGAAGAGGAAGCAAGCTCTTTCGTTCTTAAAAATTTAATCGGAGCGGAAGAACTTTTAATATTAAAGTGATTTAATGTTTTGACGATATTAAGATAAGGATCTACAATAGTTACATGTGGAAGAATCGTCTGAATTTGTGTTTTTAGCGTATTGTAATGAGTACAGCCGAGGATCAAGTGGCTTAGATCGTTAGGAAATTGCTCAAGATATCCTTTTAATATCTTGTCAAGATTGGGATCTTCGGACTCAATCGCTGTTACTAGATTTGTTGCTGCAACACTTATAATGTGATTTTCGGGATGTCTTAAGGCGATGAGCCTTGTATATTCGCCAAGATCAATAGTAAATTTGGTAGCAAGGATACCAATCAGATTCTGTTCTTTTGCGTGAGATAGAAATTCTTGACTTAAACAAGAAATCATATCAATAATAGGTGGATATTTAGATCTGTCGATATATCCTTTTGTAAGCAGTCCACTCAAGGTATTACAAGCAATAACAATAGCTTCACAATCTCTAAAATATTCGAGTAATTCTTCCGCAATAGCAGTAAGTTCCTCTAAACTTTTTGTTCCATAAGGAAGATTCTTGTAGTCTGCAATATAGGTAAAAGGGTGATTTGGCAAGCGACTAGAAAGCTCTTTAAGGATAGTTAATCCTCCCAAACCTGAATCGAAAACACCAATCATAAGTTACCCTATTCGTTATTTCTTCTTTTTATCAGCACATTATACTATGATTTTTCGCTTTTTACAAGAATTTCACCCTTTCTTTTTTGTCTTATCACAAAGAAAGGGCTTGAGAATTTTATAATTATATACTATAATAAAAATATTTTGATAAACACAAAAGATGCATTAAGCAATACGAGGTTTTGTTATGGGTTTGTATGACAAACTTTCAGAAAAAAGTTTTTTAAAAAAATTACTCATCGGTGTGGATGCTGACTTTGTCGAACGCTTTCTTACAATTAAACAAAATTATGAAACAGCTACTGATAAAGAAGATAAGCGTATGTATCGTGACAAATTCAGTGCCATGTATTGGGAATTGTACACGCATATTGCCAAAATGATCAATCCAGAGATGAGTACCGCAAAGAGATTATATCTTCGCTTTGGGGTAATGGATCTTCGTTATTTAACTCCTGAAGATCAAGAGGCAATTCTTAAAAGACCTATCACTGCACCAAGCTATGAAAATGATACGATTTTTTATGCAGATGAATGGCTTCTTGGTATTTTGCAAGGTAAGATCAAACCGTCAGCTGTCGATGAAACAGAAAAAGCACCAAAAGGCGCTCCTAGTGGTGGTGGCGGTGGGGCTGCTATGGCAAGTGGTCGTCAAGAAAAATTTCAAGCTACTTTAAAAGTAGAAGAAGAACGTCTTGTGAACTTCCTTGCTCAGCGTGCTACAGCGTTAGAATCACTTACGGCTGTGGTTGAGAGTTTGAAAGAGCTTCATCAAGAACCTGAATCTACTGTTGCTGGAGCTTTCTCAAAAGAGCAGTTAGCTGCTTTTGATGGTATGCCTAATATTCAAAAAGAAATTCGTCGTTTGAATAAAGAAATTAGCACGACAATCAAAACCATTGATAAAGCTAAAGAATCCCTCAAAGATTTAGAGGGAGGAGAAGATGCTGGTGGCGGTTTTGGTGGCGGTGGAATGGTTGGTGGCAACATGGCTCATGTTGTTTCCGAAGTTGACAATATTCGTCAGATGCACAAGATGACGGTAGGTCGTCAAGGAAATCTATTCCCATATCTCAGCTCACAAAATATTCCAAAAGAAACAAAGGATTATCTTTATAAAGAAACTGTTAAGAAAAAGTTAGATGAATGGCTTAAGATTGATCCTGAGGCTTTCTTTAGAACTTATAAAGGTGAAAATCACAATATTCCTCCATATTTTATTCTTGTTCCAGGTTACGGTACGATGGGGGTTTGTTGGGAGCCGCTTGATCCTCAAAATAAACAATTTAGTAAGGGACGTATTTCTCTTCCTATTTATACACGTATTCCTGATGCATCCTTATTGATGGCTGTTGGTGATATACGTTGGCAAGTTGCTAAAGAACTTGCGTCGTATTACTGGATGGAAGAAGGATTGACGGGTCGTTACTATGAGTACTATCTCAATGCTAAACTCAAAGGCGATCTTAAAAGTCTTTTTGTTAAAGACTATGTGCTTTGGATGACAAAAGAAACGCAAGGTGTTCAAAAACTTGAGCAAGATGCTCGTTATGTGTTTTGGAGATATGTGCCTATGCCTGATGATCGCAAGGTTATGCTTGCGGCGAAAGGATACTATTACAACCAACTTTGGGAAAAAGAACAAGTTTGGCGTAAGAGTGGAAAAAAATAAACAAAAAAAATGCCCGATTTTTCGGGCATTTTTATATGGATGAGATTATTTCTCACTAGCGCTTGTTGGAGTGTAAACCAATTTTTTATCAGATTTCTTATAAGTAATCGTGATATTTTTTGGATCCAAGGCAGCTTTTTCAGAATCCTGTACAGGGCTGATTTTAACGGTGTTAGAATCAATAGATTGAACACCGATAAATTTATTTCCCTTTTTGTAAAGGGCAACTTTGGAGGAGATAACTTTATCAAGATCAAAGATAAAGTTTAATCCTTCTCCTTTTTCGTTCGTGTACATAGCACGGACTTTATCTGATTTGAAGTGTAAACTGTTCTTTACATCTACAACAAAACTTGATCCAGATGCAATATCGAATTTCACTTCGGAATTTTGAGCAAAAGAGGTTCCGATAGCAAACAAAGATACTAAAAATGCGAATGTCATTTTTTTCATAGCATTACTCCTGATTTTGATGAAAAATCTTCATCATTGATTTCAATCATTTAATTTTTACTTCTTTGCTTTTTTGTCAAAAATTAGAGTCATGTTATTGGTATCTAAAGCTTCTTTTTCTGATCCCATAGGAGGAGTGATTTTAGCAATGTTCTTGTCTACTAATAGGACTCCAATGAATTGGTTTCCTTTTTTATAGAGAGCGATTTTTGATGAAATAACTTTTTCTAGCATGAATTTTAACTCTACAGACTTTCCTTTTTCATCAGTGTAAATAGCTTTAAGTTCTCCGGATTTTTTGAAATAAATCCCATGAGATCTACTTACGCCATAGCTAGCGCCTGATGCTGCATCAAATTTCACTTCGGAATTTTGAGCAAAAGAGGTTCCGATAGCAAACAAAGTTACTAAAAATGCGAATGTCATTTTTTTCATAACATTACTCCTCTCTTTGATGATTTTATCAAAGAATTTTTTAAAGATTGATCTTTAAGATAAGTTCACCAGCTGTAACATGACCACTTGTTTTTACAAACTCAATAGTAGCATTTTCAGGTTTGTCAACGATCACAACAGGAGTGATTAAGGTTTCGACCTTTTCTTTGAGAGCAGTTTGATTAAACTTAATCAAAGGTGTTTTTGCTGCTACATCGCCTTGTAATGCTACAAGTGCTTCGAATCCTTCACCGTTTAATGCAACAGTGTTCATTCCTACGTGAACGATCATTTCGATAGAATTATTACGACAACCAACAGCGTGTAGTGTGTGGAAGATATCAATAGTCGCATCAAAAGGGGCAACAACAGTATCTTCAGTAGGATTGATACAGAGACCTTCCCCCATCATACCTTGACCAAATGCAGCATCTGGAGACGCAGATAAAGGAAGTAATTCACCTGTTACAGGTGCGTAAATTTCGATCACTTTAGGTGATTTCTTAAAAAAATTAAACATGAGGATCCTCGTTATTAATAGTATTTATGATTTATTATACATTAATCATTTTTTTTAGTCAACTGAAATCTCTTTTACTTACTGAAAATCAAATTTTTTATCTTTCTTCCTTAAATATACTAAAAAAAGAAAAATAGTGTCAAAATAACATTTTTTTTAAAAAAAGATTTGCAAAAATAAATATATATGTTATGATAATATGAAGCTTTTACTATTGACTGACGTGTGATCTTGTTTGATTTTGTCCTAAATGTTTATGTTTTATATAATTATATAAGATAAAATATGTAATTAGAGGTTGTTTCATGAATATCATTATTAAAGAAAATCGTTCCGATATTATACAGTCTTCTGTGGATCATATTGTGGAACGTATCAATGCCGCACAAGGTACTTTTGTATTGGGTTTGTCGACGGGTCTTACGGCTTTTGATATTTGTGAGGCTTTGGCAGAGAAGTTTCTCAATAAAGAAGTTTCTTTCAAAAATGTTCATGTTTTTATTGCTGGAGAATTTCTTGGTTTTAATTTCACTCATCCTAACCATTACATCAAAAAACTTCAAGAATCTTTCTTTTCAAAAGTAGATATTGATCCTAAATCTATTCATTCTCTTGATGGAATGATTGATGAAGATCAGAGTGTGGCTGAATGTGCACGTTTTGAAGAAGAGCTAAGAAATCTTGGTGGGATGGATTTGTTTGTCGGTTCTTTAGGGAGCAATGCAAATCTTGCCTTCAACGAACCAAGTTCTTCCCTCAAGGCAAGAACCCGCCTCAAAACACTTACTTCCGAAACACTCAAATCTGACGCGCGTTTCTTCGGTGATGATATGACAAAAGTCCCTCACAAAGCCTTAACAATGGGGATGGGGACAATCTCCGAAGCTAAAGAAGTTTTGATAGTCGTATACGGTATTCAAAAAGCTCATTCTGCGAAGAATGCTCTTGAGAGTTCTGTCTCTGATAGCTATCCAGCCTCTATTTTACAGATGCATCCAGCCACAACTTTCTTTGTTGATAAAGTTGCGGGACGTTTTTTAAGCAGACAGTTTTTATAAATAAATATAATATTAGAAAAATAACAACCTACAGAGGATCCTATGAGATTAATTATCACTGAAGAACATGTAAGTGAGTGGGCTTCTTATTACATCGCAAAAAAGATTTTGGATGCAGCTCCGACAGCTGAAAAACCTTTTATTTTAGGTCTTTCTGGCGGTGATACTGTCCTTCCAATGTACCAAAGATTGGTGCAATTTTACAAAGATGGCGTTCTATCATTTGAGAATGTTTATTTTGTCAACTCTGGTGATTACATTGGCTATGGTCAAAATGATACTCAGAGTATGAATTATTTTATTCAAGAGAATTTTCTAAAATTTATTAACGTAAATCCTGATCATATTTGTTTCCTCGATGGTAAAGCCGCTGATTTTAAAGTAGAGTCAAAACGCTTCGAAGAGAAGCTTGCTTCTTTGGGTTATGCGGATTTATGGGTTTGTGGACTTGGTGGAGATGCACATTTAGCCTTCAACGAGCCGGGATCCTCTTTAACATCCAGAACAAGAGATAAAGAATTAACTTTTGAAACACGTGTTGCTCATGCAAAATTCTTCAATAATAAAGTTGAAAATGTACCAAAATTGGCTTTAACAGTGGGACTTGGTACAATTATGGACTCTAAAGAAGTGATTGTCTTAGCTCAAGGCGATGCCAAAGCTCATGCTCTCCAGATTTCTTTAGAGGATGGGATCAACCATCTTTATCCAGCTTCTATCCTTCAAATGCACCCAAAAACTACTTTTGTGGCGGACGAAGGTGCGGTATCTGATATCCGCCTCAAAACGTATCGCTACCATAAAGAAGTCGAAGCAAAAAGTCTTCATCCTAAGATCCTTGTCAAAGGTCTTTACAAATCTTACTATGCTTTTGTTAATGCAAAAGTCTTTGATGGCGAAAAATTCATTGAGAATGCTGCTGTTATTATTGAAAATGACAGAATCAAGAGTATCGAAACAGATCTCTCTCCAGATGCAGTCATGACCAAAATCGATCTTCAAGGTAAAATGCTCGTGCCTGGATTTATTGATCTTCAATTGAATGGTTGTGGTGGTGGTGATATTAACCATGACATTTCTCTTGACACCTTGAAAGTGATGTATGAAACAGGATTAAAACATGGTGTAACATCTTTTGCACCAACATTAATCACATCTGCTGATGAAAAAATGTATGAAGCTATTGACCTTATCAATCACATGATCAATCCTCATTTGCTCGGAATTATCTGTTGGCACTTTGAGGGTCCTTATCTCTCTAAAATGAAAAAAGGTATCCATGAAGAACGTTTCATCAGAAAACCTTCTCGTGAGATGCTTACAGCTATCGCTAACGCAAAAATTGATAGAAAAATCGTTACCCTTGCTCCTGAAGAAAATAGTGCTGAAGATATTGCATTCTTGGCTGAAAATGGTGTTACAGTTTCTATGGGACATACGAACGGTACTTATAAACAAATTAATGAAAAATTACCAGCCGGTATCACTATGGCAACGCACCTTTATAATGCGATGAGACCTTTTGATTCCAGAGAACCAGGTGCCCTTGGAGCGGTATTAGATAGTAAAAACGTCTATGCTGGTATCATCGTTGATGGAGAGCATTGTAACTATGCTTCCGTTGATATTGCTTATAAGACACTTGGCGACCATCTTTTCCTCGTGAGTGATGCTGTGGCTCCTGCAGGTACTGATATTGAAACCTTTGAATTTGGTGGGCGTATCATTACACATCGTGATGGTAAGTGTTTTGCTGAAGATGGCACTCTCTCTGGTGCTGCTACATTGATGGACGAATGTCTTAGAAATGCTGTTCAAAAAGTGAATATTCCTTTAGTGGATGCACTCAAAATGGCATCTCTCTATCCTGCAAGATCTATCAAAAAAGATGATGAATATGGTTACATCAAACCAAATTATAAAGCTGATTTGACGATCTTAAACGAAGAGTTGTTTGTTGAAGGTGTTGTTACTAACGGATCTTACATCGAATTATAAAAATCAAGTATAGAAAATATATAGGAGTTTTTGAATGAGTTCAAAAATTATTAAAGGTGTTTCCGCTTGTCCAGGTGTTGTTTCTGGAAAAGCTTTTATCTTTGCTCAGCCAGAGATTAACATCAATGAAAGACCAATTGCCGAATCCCAAATCCAAGACGAATGTGCTTTGTTTGATAAAGGACGCGAGGAAGCGAGACAACAATTAGAAAGAATTAAAGAAATTACGATCAAAAATATCGGTCATGAAGAAGCAGAGATTTTTGATGGTCACCTTGAGATTCTTTTAGATGAAGCTGTTGAAGAAGAAGTGAAAAATTTAATCAAAGATGAGCTTTACACAGCTGATAGAGCAGCACGTACTGTTGCTGATCAATATATTGAGATGTTTGCTAACATGGAAGATGAGTACATGCGTGAGCGTGCATCAGACATGAAGGATATTTTCCGTCGTTTGATCGCGAATATTCTTGGGATCCACATCCCTCAATTATCTGAAATTGATGAGCCTTGTGTTGTTATTGCCTTTGATTTGACTCCTTCTGATACTGCTCAAATGGACAAGACTAAAGTTTTAGGCTTTGTTACTGCTGAAGGTGGGCCTACTTCCCACGTTGCGATTATGTCCCGTACCTTGGTAATTCCTGCTATTGTTGGTGCAAAAGATGTTCTTGAAAGTGTTTCTAATGGTCAAGAATTGATCTTAGATGCCTCTGCTGGTGATATCATTGTTAACCCAACTTCTGAACAAGCAACCTTCTACAACAAAAAACTTGAAGATCACAAAAAAGAATTAGCTCGTTTGGCTGAATTAAAAGAACTTCCTGCAACCACAAAAGACGGTGCTCATATCGAACTTTGTGCGAACGTTGGAACAGATATTGACGCGCTTCCTGCCCTTGAACAAGGTGCTGAAGGCGTTGGTCTTTACCGTTCTGAATTCTTGTATATGGATCGTTCTAACTGGCCTTCTGAAGAAGAGCAAGCTATTGCTTATTCTAATGTTGTGAGAGCTTTCGATAATAAGCTTGTCATTATCAGAACATTAGATATTGGTGGCGATAAGTCTTTAGATTATTTCCAATTCCCACACGAACTCAACCCATTCCTTGGTTGGAGAGCGCTTCGTGTATGTCTCGATAAAGTAGATATCTTCAAAACTCAATTACGTGCGATTTTACGTTCTTCTGCAGAAGGTAAAGTTGGTGTGATGTATCCAATGGTTATCTCTGTCAATGAAGTTGTCAAAGCAAACGCTCTTCTCGAAGAATGTAAAGCAGAACTCAGAGCAGAAGGTGTGGCTTTTGATGAAAATATTCAAAAAGGTGTGATGATCGAAACTCCTGCTGCTGCAATGATTGCTGGAGAATTGGCTGATATTGTCGACTTCTTCAGCTATGGTACAAACGACCTCACACAATACACCCTCGCGGTGGATCGTGGTAACCCACATATCGTTGATCTTTATGACTCCTTCAATCCATCTGTTCTTCGTTTGATGGCGCATGCAACAGCAGCAGCTAACGCGAAAGGTGTTTGGACAGGTGTCTGTGGAGAGCTTGGAGGAAATCACCTTGCGACTCTCTTCTTGATTGGTATTGGTGTGAAAGAACTCAGTATGAGTGCGATCAGTATTCCAAAAGTAAAAGAAGTAATCAGATCTACAACCATGACAGAAGCTCAAGAAATTGCGAAGAAAGTATTGACCATGACTGATGGAAGAGAAATCGAAGCTTTCTTAAAAGAATCTGTTGAAAAGATCTTATCAAGATAATAAAACATAACCTTCAAGGGGGATGCTATGCATCAAATCGAAATTACTGTTTCCAACGACACAGGACTTCATACAAGACCTGGTAACGAACTCGTTAAATTGATCAAAGGATTCGAAGGCGTAACTGTTGAATTGCAAAAAGGCGATAAAAAAGTTAAAGCTAATTCTTTGTTACAAATCATGTCTCTCGGCGCTAAAAAAGGCGACGTATTGACAGCTCACATTTCCGGTGGGGATGAAGCTCAAATCGGCGAAGCTTTGGTTAAATTCTTTGCTGAATTAAAAGACTAATCTTATCCAAATAAAAAAGCACCTATTACTAGGTGCTTTTTTTTTGATTCATTATGCTGGCCAACGCTTGGCAATAAGAAATTTTCGTACAAGATAGGTACACAAAAGACGTAATGATTCTTCTGTAAAGGAGGCTATCCAAACTCCTGTAATTCCGAAGTTTGTGTGATATAGCACCCACCATGAAATAATGATCCTAAGCGAAATACCAACGATGCTTATATAAAGAGAATATCTTGCGTAGCCCATGCCGTTCATGGTGCTCATGTTGAGGCCGACAGTGATGATGAGAGCTGATACAGCCAGTATCCAAAAGAAGTTATCTAAGGTTTGTTGAATGATATATTCATCTGTTGTGAAAAATCTTGTTAGTTGTTCTTGGAAGAGGAAAATCGTAATGAAAAGTATCCCCCCAAAAATTAATTTGAGATTTAAAGAAGACTTGATCGATGCTATTGCTCTATCTTTTCTTTTGCCCCCAAATGCCTTCCCAACAAGAGACATATTAGCAAGGTCAAATCCATAAAGTGCCTTGTAACAAACATCGCTTAATTGAAAACCAATCGTAAAGATCGCCGCTCCGAGATAAATTTTATCATTAAGCATAGAAATAATCAATGCTGAAGCAAATGCCCAAAACATGATTTCTATTGTGATAGGCATCCCATAGATCAAACGTTCTTTTATAAAAAAGTTATTAAAAGCTATCTTGACTTCTTTGAGATTGAGGAAGTTATGTTTTATGAAGTACGAACTAATCATAAATGCACAAATTAACTCAGCTGAAACCGTTCCAAAAGCAGCACCTCTAAGACCAAATTCAGGGACAAGTCCCTCAACACCCCAAATAAAAATAGGATTAAGAGCGATATTTGTCAACGACTGTGCAATCGTAGCCCACATGATTTGCTTTGTTTTTCCTAACGCGATCAAGGCAGAGCTTGGAGCACCAACAAATACAAATCTAAAAAGATATAAATAGGAGTAAGTTCTGAGGTAATTTATTGCTTCCGTAGCTGTATCGCCAGTTAGATTCATCATCTGAATCACCACAGGTGCACAGGTTTGCCAGAATGTGAAGAATAAAACTGAGAAGATTCCCCCAATCATAAACATTCTGTGTGCGACGGTAGATGCTTCTTTGTCCTTTTTTGCGCCAAGACGCTGAGAAATCATAACAGTATTAGCCGAGGTTAATCCCCACCAAATTGATTCCACCACAGCTAGAGGCATGATAATACTTGAAATGGCAACAAAACTATTGGTATTATATTGACCAATATAAATCATATCGATCAATTGTTGCATGTACTCTGCAATCATTTTAAGACTTGCAGGTAAACCCACCGCTATTAATAAGGGTGTGTATTTTTTACTAAGACGTTTATGTCGAGGCATGTTTCACCTTTTTTATTTAAGATGAATCATTATATCGCGTTTTGAATAAAAAAGTCAAATAAAAAATCCCCTCCATTATAGAAGGGGATTGAATTTATGATAAGAAAAACTTACTTGACAATTTTAGCCATTTCGTTTTTATAAATATCGGATAATGGTCCGAAAATTGCTTGTGTTCCGTTACCGGATACAATCACAGCTTTTGCACCGAGTTTTTTGATAGCATCTTGGTCGACAGCTTCTGGATTTTTTACAGAAATTCTGAGACGTGTGATACATGCATCTAAAGATTCGATGTTTTCTTGACCGCCGTAAGCAGCGATAAGTTTTACAGCCATGTCAGAAGCTGGAGCACCAGCATTGGAATTAGCAAGATCTTCTAATTCTCTACCAGGTGTTTTGAGGTCTAAGAATTTGATTGTAAAGTAGAACACAACAAAATACAATGCAGCCCAAATCAATCCAAAGAGAATGATAAGGTGTTGATTATGACCAAGACCAAATAATAATGTAAAGTCAATCAAACCATGGGAGAATGTTGTTCCGTGACGGATATCCATAGGTGTAATAACAACATAAGCTGCTAATACTAATAAAGCATGGATAACGTAAAGAATTGGAGCTACGAATAAGAAAGAAAATTCAATAGGCTCTGTGATACCTGTTAAGAAAGAAGTAAGAGCTGCAGAAATCATCATTCCCATAACTGCTTTTCTTTTTTCAGGTCTTGCAGCACATGCGATAGCGATCGCAGCAGCAGGAAGACCAAACATTTTGAAGAGATAAGATGGAGCAAGGTTACCAGCAGTAGGGTCGCCAGATAAGAATCTAGGGATCTCACCACGAACGACATTGCCTGCAGAGTTTGTAAATTCACCAATTTCAAAGAAGAAAGGAACGTTCCATACATGGTGAACACCAAATGGAAGGAGAATTCTTTCTGTGAAGCCATAAAGTGGGAATGCAACGTTTGGATTGCCGTAAGCAGCCCAGTTAGAGAAGGACTGGATAGCACCACCGATTGGTCCCCAGATTAAAGGCATAATCATACCTAAAGCAACACTTGCGAAGATATTAACGATCAAAACAAAACGTTTTCCACCGAAAAATCCTAAGAATTCAGGAAGTTGTGTGTTATATGTTCTGTTGAAGATATAAGCAGAGGTACCACCAATAAGTAAACCACCTGCAACACCCATATCAATAGATGGGATATTCATAATAGATTTTGTTTCAAGTCCCATGATCTTAGCTACAGCACCCATAGTTCCCAAAAATACAACGTAACCAACTAATGTTGCTACACCAGATGTTCCGTCATTGTTTGTGAAAGCAATAGTAACTGCTATCGCAAATAATAATGGTAACACGCCGAAGACAGTATCTCCAGCAATTCCCATGATTGAGAATAAATTCACCCAGAAACCTGGGAGTTCAACTCCTTGTGCAGCTAAAGCAGCAGGCACACCAGCACCGATTCCTAATAGAATACCAGCAGCAGGAAGCACAGCAACAGGAAGCTGTAATGCTTGTCCGAGTTTTTGAAGGATAGCAAAACCTTTCTTTTGACTCATAGTTTTCTCCTATAAATTAGATTGAATGTCTTTTTTAAATTTAGTTATTTTTTACAAAAAAATCAACTTTAATGTATGATATAACTGATTATAGATCCACCTAAATAAAAAGTCAATAGGAAATTTATTATACTCTTATTCTCTTTGTTTAATCTTAAAAGAGTTGACAAATACTGAATTTGTGCTAAAATATATCATAAATAATGAAAATTTGACAAAAATGTTATCCTATTAATGAGGTGTTACCATGTATTTAAACTTACAACAGTTAGTTGAGTCTTTGGACAAAAGAGGTGAATCGATTTACGCTAAGTCATTCGATGGTGAGCGTTACCATTCTCTTTCTTATCATAAACTTTATAAAAGTGCTAAAGCCCTTGCGTCATATTTGCAAGCTGAAAAAAAACTTCAAAAAGGCGATAAAGTCGCAATTATCTCTGAAAATAGACCAGAATGGATGCAAGCATATCTTGGTGTCGTTTATAATGGGGTAGTGGCTGTACCATTTGATGCGATGCTTGCTGTTGAAGAGGTCAAAAATCTTGTTCAAAGTTCTGGCGTTGAGACGATGATTACTTCGATTTCTCTTTTTGAGAAGATGAAGGATGATTCCGAGATCATGTCTGCAATTAAAGAGTGGATTCTTTTAGATAAATTAACAAAAATTCCTGCAAGTGCTGAGAAGGTTACTTATTTGGAAGATATTTGTCATAGAAACCCTCAAACACTCACAAAAACTGAAATCAATCAAAATGATCTTGCATCTTTGATCTTTACTTCTGGCACAACAGGTAAATCCAAAGCTGTTATGCTTAGTCACGGTAACTTCTGCCAACAAATTAACAATCTTTGGATAGCAGCTCGTTTGACAGATAAAGACGTTGTTTTTAGTGTTCTCCCATTGCATCATACCTTCCAATTTTCTGTTGAATTAACAACCCTTGGGGTAGGTGGTTCGATGAGCTATGCCGATTCTTTAAAACCAAATCGTCTTATTGACTGTATCAAATCTACTCATGTAACTGTGATGATTGGTATTCCTACGCTCTATGCAAAAATTTTGGATGGAATTTTACGTCAACTCACCCTTCTAAAATCGCCTATTAAGCAGATCATTACAGGTCTTTACAACACCTCTTCTTTCATGCATACAATTACTGGCTCTCATAAGTTTGGGGAGAAGATATTTGGTTTTCTTCGTAAGAAGGCTGGATTTGGCACGGTTCGCTTTTTGATCTCTGGTGCAGCGCCACTTTCTTATGCAACTTCTAAAGGTTATGCAGCATTAGGCTTCAATCTTGCCAATGGCTATGGATTGACCGAGGCATCTCCAGTGATTTCTGTTGGAGATCCTGAAGGATATGTTGACAATAAATCAGTAGGGAATATTATTCCTAATCTTCAATGTAAAATTTTTGATCCTAATGAGCAAGGTATTGGGGAAATTGCTGTAAAAGGCGACAATGTAATGCTTGGATATTGGAATAATGAACAAGCTACCGAAGAAGTTCTTACTGAAGATGGATGGCTCAAAACAGGTGATATGGGCTGTTTAGTTAAGCGTAAAGGCCGAGAACACCTATATATCACTGGTCGCTGTAAAAATATCATCGTAACTGGTGGTGGGAAAAACGTCTATCCTGAAGAAATTGAAGAATTTGTGAATAATCATCCTTATATTCTCGAGTCTGTTTTGATTGGGGTGCCTGTTTCTGAAACGGATATGAGTGAGGTAGTTTGTGCTTTGATCGTGTTGAATGTGCCTCATCTTGAAGAACTGGGAATCAATCCTCAGGATCCTTCTGTCAAAAATATTGTTGATGAACATATTAGAGCCGTGAATAAAAAATTACAAATGTACCAAATGATTCGCGGTTATGAAATTTATACAGAAGAATTACAAAAAAATTCTACACGTAAGATTAAAAGATTCGAATATAAAGGCAAAGAATATCGTCATCTCTTAAAAGGTCACGAATAGGAATAACCATGACTATTAGCTATCAAGAACTCCTTCAAGAGAGCCAAAAATTTATTTCCTACCTTCATGAACAAAATATCGATGCGGCACTTGATGAAGCGAGTTTTCGTGATTATCATGTGAAGATCAAGCTTTTAAATACAGTTGCAGCACTTTACCACAAGCCTTCTAAAAAAACCTTTTCTCTCAGTGTTCAGATATCTGCTGATGCTCAAAAAGAGCATATTCAGGATCTTTGGCATAGTTATTTATTTCCCGATGAAAAAGCAGTTACAGGGCTTTGTGCTTATGTAGATGGTTCTTTTATGGATGGTAAGATTTCTTGGGCTTGTGTTATTGCGGAGAATAATGAGCTTGTATTTGAAGGGAAAGGGCTTGTTCCTTTGTCTGCAGAAGAGGGATCTCGGCAGATTGCTGGTGAAGTTTACGCTGTCTTGAATGCATTAGAATATCTTAAAAATACAGGTGAAAAAACGCTTACTATTTACTATGACTATAAAGGATTAGAGATGTGGGCGACCAAAAAATGGAAGGCAAACAGTCCAATTGCACAATTTTATGTTGCCAAACTCATGCAATATCGAGTCTCTATCAATTGGAAAAAAGTTAAAGCCCATACAGGACATCGTTTCAATGAACAAGCAGATCGCTTAGCAAAGCTTGCTATCAAAGAGGATGCCAATAATTTATTTTAATTATTTGTGAATAAATTTTATTAAGGGAGTTTGCCATGTACCGATCAAAGCTCAGTGTTTTTGAAACAGAACAGGCTCTGCACAAGATGAAAATGTTTTTTGAGAAGGAATTAGCTGCGTCTCTAAATACGCAAAGGGTTTCTGCTCCATTAATTTTTGAGTCACGTACTGGTCTGAATGACACCCTTTACACAGATACAAAAACTGTTTCTTTTACGCTTCCTGCAACGAGTCAGAGAGTAGAAGTGGTTCAATCTCTTGCTAAATGGAAGAGAATGGCTCTTTATAAATATGAAATCCCTATGAATAAAGGCATCTATGCTGATATGAATGCTATCCGCCTTGAAGTAGTGCCAAGTGAGCTTTATTCCATTTATGTGGATCAATGGGATTGGGAAGTGGCGATTGCTCCAGAAGATAGGAATCGTGAAACACTTGAAACTTATGTCAAAAAAATCTATACAACTATCCGACAAACAGAAGAATATCTTGTTAAGGAATACCCATCTTTAAGTGAAAAATTACCCGAAGAGATTTACTTTATTACTGCTCAGGAACTTGAGGATATGTATCCAATGATGACTCCAAAACAACGTGAATTACAAATTGTTCGCCTTGTTAAAGCTGTGTTTATTATTGGTATTGGTCATAAACTTAAATCTGGACAAGTACACGGAGAAAGAGCTCCTGACTATGATGATTGGACATTAAACGGGGATATGATTTTTTATCATGAAAAGCTGGATGCAGCTCTTGGTATAGGTGTGATGGGGGTTCGTGTTGATAAGGAAACCCTTGACCTGCAACTTACCATCTCTGATGAAGAAGAACGAAAATCAAAATCCTTCCATAAAATGATCTTTGAGGATCTACTCCCTCAATCTATCGGTGGTGGGATCGGGCAATCTCGGGTTGCGATGTTCCTTCTCGATAAAGTACATATAGGCGAGGTGCAGGTGTCTGTTTGGACAGAAGAAGTCGTCAAACACTGTGCTATGAACCATATCTTTTTATTATAATCAAAAAAACACTCATTGTAATAATGAGTGTTTTTTATTTTGGTTGTTTAACTTACTTGTTAAGTGCTGCCATGATAGCAGGAGCTTTTCCAGCAGAGTTGAGAACTTTTTCACATTTGTGTTTGTAAAGATCTTTCATCGCATCACGAGCTGGTGCCAAGTATTTACGTGGGTCAAATTCGCCTGGGTTTTGTGCAAACACGCGACGGATTTGAGCTGTCATAACAAGACGGGAGTCGGAGTCGATATTGATTTTACATACAGCAGAATGGGAAGCTTCAAGGAGTTGATCTTCAGGAATACCGATAGAATCTTCTAATTTTCCGCCGAATTCGTTGATCATAGCAACTGCATCTTGAGGAACGGAAGAAGAACCGTGGAGAACGATAGGGAACCCAGGGATTTTCTTTTCGATTTCGCTGAGGATATCCATACGGATTTGTGGGGATTGACCAGGTTTGAATTTGAACGCACCGTGGGATGTTCCAATAGCAATAGCCAAGGAGTCAACACCTGTTTTAGATACGAAATCTTGAACTTCTTCAGGTTGTGTGTAAACGTGTTCGTCAGAAGAAACTTCATCTTCAACACCAGCAAGAACGCCGAGCTCACCTTCAACTGTTACGTCGAATTGGTGTGCATAGTCAACGACTTGTCTGCTTAATTTTACGTTATCATCGTAAGAGTGGTGGGAACCATCGATCATGACAGAGGAGAATCCTGTGTCGATACAATCTTTACATGTTTCGAATGTATCACCGTGGTCGAGGTGTAATACCATAGGAATTTCGCCTAAACCTTTTTCTTTAGCGTAAGCTTTCATCATTTCAACAGCACCACGTCCCATCCAGGATAAGAGTACTGGGTTTGCGTAAGCACGTGCACCTTTAGAAACTTGAAGAATCACAGGTGATTGACATTCCACACAAGCCATAACGATAGCTTGAATTTGTTCCATGTTGTTAAAGTTGAATGCAGGAACTGCAAATTTGTCTTTAACAGCAATTTCGAACATAACTTTTGAGTTTACAAAGCCGAGTTCTTTATAATGCATAAAATGCTCCTTTTATAGATTATACTTAGTATAAAGGGAATTCTTAATATTGTCAAGTTGAATTATTAAAACTTCTTAAATTTTCATTGTTTCCATATCAATATGTGCTTGCAGGAGTGCCATTAGTTCCTTAGAATGGTGTGTAAATTGTATCTCGCAATCTTTCTCGTTACAATAAACATCTGGAAGTCCATAATGATGCCAGATAGCAGAATCTAAATCAACAAACTCTTTCAACACAATACGGTAGATACTTTTTTGAGAAGCAACTTTTTTAATATTATGGACATCAATCACATCAAGGATCGCATAGCTTTGAACGAGTTCCCAGTAATGACACGCATACCCAAGACTTTCAATACTGTAGTCCTCAGGCACGATGATAGAAAAATTCATTCCTTTTTTATCAACTTTACAACCAAGAGTCTCTAAAGCGAGAATAAATTTTGCTTCTGTTTTGATTTCTTTGGAGGCATGGACGGTAACTAAATTACCATCTTGTTCAAATTTTGAAATCTGATTTTGAGTGAGAAAAATAATATTCTGAGAGATCTTATCTTTGAATACTTTGTGAAGTTTTCTTAATTTTTTTTGTAAAAATGGAGCTTTGTGATTGAAAATAATATGAATATTATTCCCAAATCGAATAATCCCACGATTTTTCAGGGATAAAATCATTTTATCTGGTGCTGTCAGCTCTTGTTCAGCAACTTCTAACCGTAAACGAGATATACAATTAGAAATAGAACGAATATTAACAGCTCCCCCCAAATAAATAAATAAAATCTTCCCAATACTGCAGAAATTTGTATTTTGGGAGTTCATGTCGAAATTCCTTTTGCTAGGATAATATTGATTAATAAACAGGATACAATCCTTTTATTCTATATTGACTATTTAATTTATTATAATATAAATAGATGGATTTCTGCAAGTATTTTTTATAATAAATTAACATTTTTTAACACAAATCAAAAAACACCCTACTAGAGGGTGTTTTTTTTGGCTATTATCCAATATCATCAATATTTGTTACAAAATCAGCGCCAGAAAGAATAAACTTTTTCTTTTCATCTGGGCTACCGCTTTCACTCATGAGAAGCTCGATCTTTTTACGGGTGATCATTTCGTCTTGAATTTCCACACGGCGTAATTTTCTTGTGGAAGGATCCATCGTAGTCTCCCAAAGTTGATCGGCGTTCATTTCACCAAGTCCTTTATAACGTTGAATGTCTACTTTTTTGTCAGCAAAACGAGTGCTTTTGAGCATTTCATCTTTTTCTCCATCAGAATAAAGATAAACAAAATCTTTCCCTGCAGAAATTTTATAAAGAGGTGGCTGAGCAATATAGAGGTATCCTTCTTGAATGAGCTCAGGCATGAAACGATAGAAGAATGTCAAGAGCAAGATCTGAATGTGAGAACCGTCCACGTCGGCGTCAGTCATGATGATAACTTTGTGGTAGCGGAGTTTTTCGAGATAGTCTTCGTTTTGACGGAAAGAAGGTTGGATTCCTAAGGAAGCAAAGATCATTTTAATGATTTCACTCTTCAAAGCGTCTTGTTTTTTTGCAACGTTCAAGATCTTACCACGGACGGGTAGGATGGCTTGAATTTCGCGGTTACGTCCTTGTTTTGCAGATCCTCCCGCGGAGTCTCCCTCAACAATAAACAATTCTTTTTTAGCAGGATCACGGCTTGTACAGTCAGCAAGTTTCCCAGCAAGCATGGTGAGAGCTTCTTTTCTTTTGATCTTACCAGAACGGGAGTTTTCGAGAGCACGCTGTGCGGATTCGATAGCTTCCATTTCTTTGACGGCTTTTTCGATAATTTGTGTGGTAATGTCGCGATTTTTTTCGAGGAAGTTTGCTAGTCCATTTTCTACAAGATTACGAACGATAGTTGTTGTTTTTGCTGGCTCTGTGAGTTTATCTTTGGTTTGGCCTTTGAATTCAGCATTTGGGATTCTGGTATTAATGATACAAGTCAATCCAATGGACAAACTTCTTTTAGATACGAGAGTTCCCTTTTTATCAAGCTTCAAACGCTCAGAATATTGCTTCATCAACTTCTCGTAAGCACTCCAAAAACCGTCCACATGGAGACCGTGGCTTTTTGTGTGGATGGTGTTTACGTAACTGAGTGTGATAGGATCATCGTTAGAAACACGGTATTGTAAGGCGATATCCACGGAGATCCCTTGATCAGCACCGACGATGCGAATAGGTTCTTCAAAAAGAACAGGCACTTCAGCGTTGAGGTCATCTTTTAAGAATTGTAACGTTCCGTTTTCATAGAAAAATTCAATAGTGTTGTTGATTTCTTCATTGTTATCTTCTGTTTTTTCCAGAAGATTGATGAAAGTAATCCTCAAACCTGGATTAAGGAAGGCACTTTGTTTGAGACGACTGATCAAAATATCTGGCGTGAAGTGAGTTACATCACGGAAAATATCATGGTCAAGACGAAATCTTACAACAGTACCAACACGATCTGTCTTTCCGATAGGATGAAGATCCACAGTCTTGCGGCCTTTTTCGTATTTGATTTGAACGATTTGCTTATTACGGTGAACATCAACTTCCATAAATTCGGAGAGCGCGTTCACAGCGGACAAACCAACCCCGTGAAGACCACCAGAAACTTGATAAGAATCACGGTCAAATTTACCACCAGCGTGGAGTTTTGTCATCACGAGCTCAATAGCTGGGAGCTTTTCTGTAGGGTGCATATCGGTAGGGATACCACGTCCATCATCAGCAACTTCAAGGATACTATTTGGGTGGAGGGTAACAGTGATGTGGTTGGCATGACCAGCAAGGTGCTCGTCGACGGAGTTGTCAATGATCTCAAACGCACAATGGTGGTATCCTTCGATACTTCTATCACCAATGTACATGTCGGGACGCATTCTGATATTATCAGGAAAGTCGAGCGCAACAATCGATGATGCCGAGTAGGTATTATTACTCATGGGAACCTCTTTCATAGATTTTCTTTAAAAATTATTGTTTTCGTTTGGGAAGCCGGCTCTGATAGAACCATCCGCTTCAATAGTGAACGCCTCATCAGCAAGTTCTAATAAAGGCATGTCATGACGTGAATCTGAGTACATTTTTTTGATTTCGTATTGTTGGTTGGAGAAATGTTCTTGCATATGTTTTTTGAGGCGGAGAACTTTTTCTTCACGTTTACAATTTTCGCCTATCATCTGAGTTGTGATCTTTTGCCCATGAATTTCGTAAGCCGTCCCAATCAAAAAATCACAAGGCACAAGCTCTTTAATAGGAAGAAGCATTAATTCTGGAGATGCGGAAATGATGCCAATAGTGTAGCCATTTTCCTGATCTACATGGAGTTGTTTGATCACATCGGGGAAGAAACGATTTTTTTCTATGTCCCAAAATTCCTGTATAATTTTATTCCAATCATCAAGCGAAAATTGTGTGATAATACGATAAATATTTTGTTTGAATTGTTTTTTATTATTTATTTTAAAAAAATAACTTAAAATCGTTCCAATTAATTGTCCTGCATAGGGATAGGATTTTTTAGGGTAGTGTTTGAATAAAAATTTCAAAACTTCTACACCTGTGTCACCGTTGTAAATGGTCTTGTCAAAATCGTATAAGGATAGTTTAATCATCAAGAACTCCACATGTTTTGCGTCTATTTTCACTTTATAATCTTACACCATTTTCTATAAACTTGCAAATTAATCGTTCTTTGAAAAAAAGTTGATTTTAAAATGAAAAACTAGTAAAATAGCTTAGAATATTTACTTTTATTACAATCTTTAGGAGGACTTAAAAGTGCGTTTTATTAAAAATACGATCTTATGTGCAGGCATTCTCTTGATCGTCTCATGTGGATCTAACCCAAAAGTGGTTAGTTATAAAGATTTATCATCAAAAAAAGTTGATGTAACTCTTGAGCAGGCTATGGAAAGAGTCGAATATGATTTTTCTGGAATTTCTCCTCTCGAAATCAATGCATTAGCAGCAGATCCTGAGCTTTTCAAGCAGATCATAGCTTCTTCTATTCTTGACACAGAGCTTTATGTTATGGATGCTATCACAGTATCTAATTTCACTGAAGACCCTATGTATATCGAAAGTATTAAGCAACAAGATACAATCCTTCCTTATTTCCTCGCAACTGAAAAAGGCAAGCAATCAATCACACAATTAATTACTAAAAGTAAAATAGATGTTGCTAAGGTTTATCAGATTGTCTTCACAAATAACACAGAAGATGCTGTTGCCGGCGACACAAACCAAATGACCCCTGAACAGATCTTAGAAGTCTTGAAGTCTTCTACCAATGTGCTTGAAGATTTTATGTTAATGGCTATGCAACATTCTCAAGACCCTCTCTTTGCTCAAACAGGTGGAGCTTTAGGCTATGTCCAAAAAGGTTCCAGATCTGATTTGGAAAATGTATTATTCGTTGAAAAAGTAAAAGGTCTCTACCCTAAAATCATTGAAGGTGAAGTTGGTAGATACATTGTTTATGTTGAAGAAAAAGCAAAAAGCATCTCTCTTGAAGAAGCTCAAGCAAATAATATTTATGTTTCTACAGAGAGAATTGTCTCTGAGCATTTTGAGAAAAATATTTCTCTTAATTTTTCTTTATCTGAAGAAGGAATCAAAGTTGGCAATAAAACATATGCTTTAGCTGAGTTCCCAACACAGACAAAAATTGTTACTATTTATGGTAAAAAATACAGCTTTGATGATTTAGTTCCTGTATTACAAGCTCAAAATATCATTCCATTTGGAGAGCTTCCTGAATTTGGAGCAGTGATCCCAGGATTTTTATCCCCTGCAGATCCTTCCAAGGCTGGCCCATTGCTTTATAATGCAGCACTTACCTTGAAAGAATTCAAACCAAGTATCAAAAATTCAAAAGACTTCAAAAAAATGAGAGCTTATGAACAAAGAGCATTTGAATTCCAAAATGCTGTTCCTATCTTATCTCAGTTAGTCTTCCAAGATCTATCTACTAATGTAACTGATACAGAGGCTTTGACTGCTTATAATTCTTTACCAAGAGAACAGCGTCCTATTGCTGGTTTCAACGCTAAAGATGAACCTATTTATTCAACATTCGCTCAAGCAAAAGAAGAAATTAAGCAGCGTATTGTTGGTGAAAGAGCTAGAGTAATGCAAGAAGCATATCGTGCAACATTGGATGAAAAATATAGTGTTATTTGGAATGAAAAAGGCTTAGAAAAGCTCATGGAAAAAATTCAAAAAGACTATGGTGCTATCGAAGAAGTAGCTGCTGAATATGCAGAATATACTGAAGAAATCACCGAATAATATTCCTTAAAATTCACAGTGGCTAGTATCTTTCGGGGTACTAGTTATTGTTGTTTATATAGGCACTAAAATAAGGAGTCTCACTTGACTGAGCGAATTCAAAAATACCTAATTAAAAAGGAAATCACCAAACTTGATAATCTATATCGTCACTTTAATATTGTTAAAGATCACGATCAAAAACGAATCAAAGAAATCTTACAAGAGTTCCATGACAGTGGTTTGATCAAGCTTGACCTCAATAGACAAGTTGTTAAAATCCCTAATTTTGCGTCAACACCTCACGGAAAACGTGAAAGACATGATAAACATAGTAGAGACGACAAACGATCTTACAGAAAATCATCAACGGATATGAATATGAAACCAAGAGTATCTTTTGGCGAGGCTCACACTGACGTAACGGTAGTATCCGAAAAATATTCTTTACCAAATCGCCGTTTTCCTCTTGCTGTCGAGAAAGAAATTGCTTCCCCAGATTGGGATTCTCAAAATTCTCATGAAAAACATCGTCAAGATCTCCGCAATCTTTTTGTCATGACTATTGACGGTGCAGATTCTAAAGATCTGGATGACGCTGTAAGCATCTCCAAATCCTTCTTCGGTAAGTGGACATTGGGAGTGCATATTGCTGACGTATCTTATTATGTTTCAAAAAATTCTGAGCTCGACAAAGAAGCTCAGATCCGTGCGAATAGTTATTATTTGATTGATACCGTGATCCCTATGCTTCCTGAAGCTCTATCTAATGAACTTTGTAGTTTGAACCCACATACGGACAAGAAATCAATGACGATTTTCATGGATTTTGATAATAATGGTACTATGACAGATTATCGTATTACGCCATCGGTGATTAATTCTAACTACCGTATGACCTACGATCGTGTTGAAGAGATCATGCAAGGATCTCCTGAAAAAGATACTGAACTCAAAAAAAATGTCAAAATGATGGAAAAATTGTTCCGTATTTTGAATAAAAAACGAATGAATGACGGAACGGTTGATTTTAATTTCCGTGAAAGAAAGGTCAAACTCGATGAAAAAGGACTCCCTGTTAAAGTTTATCAAAAAGATAGACTTGATTCTGAGCGTTTGATTGAAGAATTCATGCTCGCTGCGAACCAAGCTGCCGGAGATTTCTTGACCAAAAAAGGTTTAGGCCTCTATCGTATTCATGATGTTCCACCTGCTGAAAAGTACGTCAATCTTCAAAAATTTGCTGCAAAGCGTGGAGTGAAGCTTCCTGAAGTCCCAACTCCAAAAGACATACAGAAGTTTGTTTCTTCTTTAGCAAATACTCCGATTCAAATGAGCGGTGAAATCTTAGCTCTGCGTTCTATGGCTCAAGCAGCGTATAGTCGTCAGAATGTAGGCCATTTCGGACTTGGTTTTGCGAAGTATGCTCACTTCACATCTCCTATCCGTCGTTACGCCGATCTTATTGTGCACCGCTTGATCAAATATTTCCTCTTTGATAGTGCAAAACCAGCAATCTACACCGAAAATTCTCTCGATACCATTGCTCAGCATATTTCTTCTCAAGAACGTGTTGCGATGGAAGCAGAACGCGATCTCATGAAAATCAAATGTGTTCGTTATATGGAACCATTTGTCGGTCAAGTATTTGATGGCGTTGTGAGTTCTGTTGCCAGTTTTGGTATTTTTATCGAGATGAAAGACACGGGAATTGAAGCAATGATCCGTTATTCTGATATGGATGACTATATTGTCTTTAATGAAGAAGAATTAACAGCAAGTAATCGCAATGGCACCAAAAAATATTTCTTAGGAAAACCAATCCGTATCACCATCACCAAAGTGAACTCAGAACGTGGCTTTATTGATGCTGCGGAATTTTTTGAAAACTAGAGGTACTTATGTATTTAGTGCATCCTCCTATCTCTGTGGAGCTATTTAGTATAGGAGCTTTATCCATTCGCTGGTATAGTCTTATGTATATTTTCGGATTTTTGTTCTTTGCATGGTGGACTCAACGTGAAATCACGCAGCATAGATTAGTTTTTTCTCATAATAAATCTGTCGATACTTCCAAAAACATTGTCAATGATCTCTTGTTTTATATGATGCTTGGGATCATTCTCGGTGGACGTCTTGGCTATGTCCTTCTTTATAATGCACACTACTACTTTGTCGAAGATCCTCTTGCTATTTTCCGTCCTTGGGAAGGGGGGATGAGCTTTCATGGTGCCTTTATCGGTGCTTATGTTGGTGGAATCTTCGGACTTTCCAAAATGAAGAATCTTCTAGGGAAATTTAACTGGTTTGATGTCTCTGATATTGTGCTTGTTACTACGCCATTTGGGCTTGCTTTAGGGCGTCTTGGTAATTTTATCAATGGAGAACTCTATGGTCGTCCTAGTGGGGAAGCTTGGGCAATGTTATTTCCTCGCCGTCCTCAATTAGGCCATTATGGAGCCACTCTTGTTCCTCAAGAATCTGTCCAATCTATCATCGATAAATTAAACTTCGAACTCATCCCAAATATAACTTCATTCATCGTTGATGGCCAACAAATGGTTCAAATTCCTCGTCATCCATCTCAGCTGTACCACTTCTTTTTGGAAGGGATTATGACTTTTCTCTTGCAACTATTTTTCTACTACAAAATTCCAGCCTCCAAGTCCCGTGGCTTTTTGACAGGAACTTTTTTGATGTCTTATGGATCTTCTCGGATTTTCACAGAATTTTTCCGCGAACCCGATGCACAGATAGGTTTTCTTGCAGGAGGATGGTTGACTGCTGGGATGCTCTACTCCTTACCTATGGTAATTACAGGAGCTGTGCTTGTATACCTTGCCATCAAAAATAAACTTCCTAACCCAATCCGAGTAAAATAATATGAAACGCATCAATATTCTTGACACGTCTACGGCGATGAAAATCGCTGCTGGCGAGGTTATTGAACGTCCAGCCTCTGCTGTCCGAGAGTTATTAGATAATTCTCTGGATGCGGGGGCAACTTGGATTAGTGTTCAAGCCGAAAATGGGGGCAAATCTTTTCTCTCAGTCCAAGATAATGGACATGGGATTGTCAAGGAAGATATTGCTCTTTCTTTCCTCAATCATACTACTAGCAAGATTCAAAATTTCAACGATCTGATGGATCTCAAGACCTTCGGATTTCGTGGTGAGGCTTTGGCAAGTTTGGCAGAGATCGCTGAACTCCATATCTCTTCACGCACACAAGATGATGACTTTGGTTCCGAGCAAGTTGTAACTTTTGGTGAGCCCGATGAACTCAAATCCAAAGGTATGGATCAAGGCACAGAAATCATGATCACGAGATTTTTTGAGAATGTGCCTGCGCGTCTGAAGTTTTTGAGCTCAGATACTTCTGAGTATAGAGCTATCGTGCAGGAATTCCTCAAAAAAGCTTTGGCTCGTCCTGATGTTGCTTTTGAACTAACACATAATAACGAAAAAAAATATCATCTCCTCGAGGCGATGGAGCTAAAAGATAGGATCGTGGATCTATTTCCTGATTTGAGAAATGTGCTTCAGCCCTTTTCTTACCAGGAAAATGGTATACATGCTTATGGATTTTTGAGTCCTCCTTCTTGGTATAAACCAACTCGTACCTATCAATATCTTTTTGTTAATGGTCGAGCGATAGAATGGTTGCCTTTTCGTCAGCAAATCACTGTGGCATATGGAAATATGCTCCCCCCATCAAAATTTCCTGCGGTATTTTGTTACCTGGATATTGATCCTCAGCGTATCGATTTTAACGTGCATCCTCAAAAACGTGAGATTCGTTTTGAGCAAGAAAAACTCGTCTCTGATGTGGTGAGACGAGCTGTGCGTTTGGGAGTAGAAAAAGCTCCTCATCAAGACCAAATAGATCAACAAAGTTTCGAGGCTCAAAAAAGATTTCCGCAAGGTTTTGTTCCTCAAGAAGTTAAAACTTTTTCTTCCTCTGCACCTTCTTCTTATCAGGTTTTAAGACCCAGTGTTTCTCCTTCTTTTAGACCTCAAAATCTCCCTCAATCAGATCAGCTTAGAGATCTTTTTGAAAAAAAAGACAATGCCCAAAACATGGCAGATATCCTTATTTCTTCAAGCTATATAGGGACAATTTTTCAGACTTATTTACTCTTTGAACAGGGTAATAAACTCCATGCGGTGGATTTCCATGCAATGCATGAGCGTATCCGTTACGAAAAAATACTTAATCACAAAAATGATGGATTAGATTCTCAGACAATTATCCCACTCCTTTTCGAGCTGCCTAAGCATGAAGCTGAGCGTTTTGAAGAGATCGAAGCTACCCTCTCGAAATATGGTTTTCAGATGCATCGTATGAGCGAGACGGCCTTCTCCGTTGAAGCCATCCCTGCTATCGTTGCGTATGCCGATGCTTTGAATGTTTTGCGGGAGTTATTTGTTGAAAATATCGCGACAATGCCTTGGGATGACCTTGCGAAAATGATTGCTTGTAAGGGCTCTGTACGTTCAGGTGATAAATTGACTCTCGATGAAGTGAGCACTCTCCTGACTCTGTGGAAAGATTGTCAATCACCTTCATCTTGTCCGCATGGACGACCTATTGTGGTGAATTTTGATAAATATTTTTTCGATAAAGAATTTAAACGAACTGGATTTTAGGAAGGCAATAATGCGTATTCTTTCAATAATGATGATTTTTTTAGGCTTGATTTCTTGTGCTCAACAACCAAAAAACAATTTACCAAACTCAGAGGAATTTTTCATTCCTGTGGAAATCACAAGACCTGTGATGGAGAAGTTTGTCAACCATTTACCTGTGATTTTAAGGAAAGCTAAGGATTTTCAGGCTATCCCAAAGACCCAACAATTAAGTGATGCTGATTACAATATGGCTTTTTATGCATATCTCTATACCGATACAAATCTCACCTCTCAATTAAAAGATATGGGTTTTGCGACTTTTCAGGATTTTGGATCTTTTTACAACTCCATGCTTGAAGCCTTTATCTTGATTCAAAAAAATGGAGATATTGTGCAAGAGGCAGTTACTTCTATTCCACAGATTGAGAAGGAATTAGATATTACCTCGCTTAAGCTTGCTCGTGAACAAAACAATGCCGATCTCGAACGAAAAGTAAAGCTCCTTCAAGATTATTTACTTTTTTACAAAAATATCATGCTTGTGAATCAATTTATTCCGATGTTAAGTGCTTTCAATGAGTAGGCTTAACATTGTAAAGATATTTATAGGATCTACTTTAGAGTTCTTTTTTGGTTTGTTTATAGCTGTTATTACACTATTCATCAGCTATATACATCAAGAACAAATCTTACAGATCCTCGATGCTTTTTATGGATCTGTTTCTATTACTTTTTCAGGGATTGGTTTTGCAAATATGGCATCTATGGTTTTTATCTATTTTTTGGGTAAAAAATATCGATGGCTGATCTCTTTCTTGTTGATGTTCAATGGTTTTCTATTTCTGTTGGCTTTTATGTATTGGTTATCAGATGTTATCGATTTTGGAATGACACGTGGGTTTTATGAATTTATCAAAAAATTTCCTCACATTCCTGTCGAAACTCCTGCAATTATTATCTACTGTAGTGCCGTCAAAATGATCCATGACGCGATCAAGACTCAAAATGAATCTCTCAAGACAATGGCACACAGAATTGTGTATTTTGTTGCGGTGCCGTTATTTATAATTTCCCTTTTCATAGAGGTTTTATGTTATCAAAGTCCTTACGAGCAAGTAGAGCCGAAATCAACACCTCCAAGCTTCTCCTCAACATCAGGAAAATCCACAATCATATTGGAATAAACAAACAAATCTGTCTCGCTGTCAAGGCTAATGCTTATGGGCATGGACTCATTGGGGTGGCTGATGCGACAAAAGATGTGGTCGATTATTTTGCGGTGGCGATTGTCGATGAGGCGATTGCACTCCGTCAAGCTGGCATCAAAAATCCTATCTTGATTTTGTCTCCATTTTTGGCAGACGAGATTCCTTTAGTCTTTGAATATGATCTGATTCCTGTCCTTAGTCATGGATTTTTTCTCGATCAATTTCAACAATATGCGACTCAATATCAAAAAAAACTTCCTATTCATCTTAAGATTAATACGGGAATGAATAGGAATGGCTTTGAGATGGATGAGGTTCTTCCTATACTTGAGAAAATTGATGCGATGGACTGTTTTGAGCTGGAGGGGGTTTGTACGCACCTTGCGATTTCTGATGAACCAACTCTCGATGCAAAGCAAATCACGCTCGATCAAGTCTCTCGTTTCCAAGATATTGTCTCAAAGATCAAAGATAAATTCCCTCGTATTCTTGTCCATGCTGCGAATACTGGTGGAGCTTTGTTCTATGAGGAATCGCTCTTTGACATGGTGAGAGTAGGCTTAGGCGCCTATGGATTTCCAAGCAAATCCGCTCTCGATCTTGATCCTGTTATGAGTTTCAAATCTAAAATTGTTCTTACCAAACATATTAAAAAAGGCGAATTTGTCTCTTATGGGGCGACGTGGTACGCTGATACGGATACTCATATTGCATTGGTTCCTGTGGGCTATGCGGATGGGATTTTTAGATCGCTCTCCAATCAAGGTCAAGTCAAGATCGCTGGGGGATACTTTCCTATTATTGGTCGGATTTGTATGGATTTGATGCTTGTAGATCTCGGGGATAATCAATTTGAAATAGGGGAGGATGTACTGATTTTTGGTGATGATGAAGTCTTAAACGCTGAAACTATTGCTCAAGAATGTGGCACAATCTCTTATGAAATTATCTCAAAGATCGCAAACCGTGTGCCTCGCATTTATAAATTTTAAACAAAAAAAAGCTTCCTATATTAGGAAGCTTTTTCGATTAGTTAAGAACTACCTTCTCACTACCGGAACCTTTCATAATAATTATCGACCAGCTCATACTCAAAACTAAAATTTTTTATAAAAACTTTCTCAAAAAAGCTAAAGGGATTTTTTAAAGTGACGATAATTAAGTTAAGAAAGAGTTTAAATATCATGGAGGGAATCATGATTTTTGGAAGTACTAATTCAGGAATGGGACGTACAACAGCGATCCTCGAAAAAGGTGTGCAAGCATCTTTAGTGCGTAGGAATTTGATCGCGAATAATATTGCTAACGTTGATACACCAGGATATAAAAGAGCGGAATTGAGTTTTGAGTCACAACTTCGTAGAGCAGTTGCTTCTGAAACTCCTACCAAATTACAAGCTTATAAAACAGATAATAGACATATTTCTTTTGAGAAACAGATTGATTTTACGACGGTTCAACCTCGTATCAGCGTAGAGTACGATACAACTTATCGTAACGATGGGAATAACGTTGATATTGATGTAGAGTCCGCAGATGCAGCAAAAAACACCATGCATTATAACTTAATGATGGAAATCTACAACAGAAATATCAAATTGATCGACTCAGTAATGAGATAAATTTATTCAATGAAAGAGGAATAAAATGGGATTATTTACAAGTATGAATATAGGTGCCACAGGTTTAACGGCACAAAGAATGCAAGTTGATGTTATCGCAAATAACATTGCCAACGCACAATCCACAAGAACTGCTGAAGGTGGGCCTTATCAACGTTCTAGAGTCGTTTTGACTCCACGCGCTGGGGTTCCTGTTTTCAAGAGTCCTCACGTACCTGATGCACTCCAACCAGAAATGGGTGGCGGTGTGAAAGTGAACAGTATTGAAAAGGATGAGTCACCAGCACGTATGGTCTATGATCCAAGCCACCCTGATGCGATCTCCAAAGGACGTTGGGCTGGTTATGTTGCTTACCCAAATGTGAACGTTGTACAAGAAATGGTCAATATGATCGAAGCAAATAGATCTTATGAGGCAAACGTTTCTATGATCGATTCTTCCAAACAAATGTTTGAAAGAGCTCTTAGATTAGGACAATAATATTTCCTTAAACGAGTATAGAATAATTTTTCTGTACTCGTTTTTATTTTAAAATTAATAGTCGATAATTTGCGAAAAAACTTATCTAAGATTATAATATATAGTAAACAATCAGTTTAAAGATTTATTTTGGAGAAAAATATGCGTATCGGAACATCATCCGTCCATCAATCTCAATTATCAATGACTCAATTAGATGCTAGACATATCGATAAAAATGCCCCTAAAAACAAAACTCAAGGTGTTGAACAGAGCTTTGCTGAAGTGTTTTTTAACGCTGTTAACAATGTTAATAGCGAACAATTAACTGCGGATAAGTTACAGCAAGATGCTGTGATTGCACCGGATTCTGTGAATGTTGCTGATATTTTAATGGCAACTGAAAAAGCAAGATTGTCTGTTGGTATGTTAAAAGCTGTTACAGAACGTGCTTCACGTGCTTATACTGAGATCATGAATATCAGATAATTATCAAAAATGAGAAATAATTATCTACAACTATTGGTGAATAATCATTTCTCAGTCTTTTTTTTTTAAGATTGTTTTGAAGATGGAATTTGTCTATCTATATTATCGTTAAAAAGTGAAAAATGTTTATAAAAACACCCTTTACTTCTTAGATTTTATCAAAAAATATATAATTCAATAACACAGAGGAAATTATGCCTAATTGGAAAGCTTTGTTCTCAAGACTTAGTGCGGCTTTTGCAAAAATCTCTTTGCCTTATAAAATAATGATTGCTGGTGCTTTTGTTACTCTTCTTGTCGCTGGGATTTTTGTTTCTAGTGTAGCAAATAACATTGGTTCTAGTACTATGTTATATAAATCTCCATTATCACCTGAAGATTATGCGAAGGTAACACTTGCTTTGCAAGAGCAAGGTGTTTCTTTTGATACTAAAGGTGATCAATACATTTTAGTTAAAGATCCTGAAACTGCAAAAAAAATCCGTATGCAACTCGGACAAACAGGGATTATTCCTCAGAATGTTCGTGGTTGGGAGTTATTTGATGTTCAGCGTTTTACAACGACGGATTTTGAGCGTGATGTCAATCTTCAACGTGCTATTATCGGTGAGATGACAAAGCATTTGAAGACTCTTGCTGATATTGAAGATGTAAGTATCCAAGTTTCTTTTCCTGATCAAAAATTATATACAGATTCTCAAACACCCGTAACGGCATCTGTGGTTATTACTCCTGCACCTTATTCTGATATCGCAAGTAACAAATCCAAAATCAAAGGTATCGTAGATCTTGTATCTTACGGTATCCCTGAACTCACCAAAGACAATGTCGTCGTCGTCGATAATAAGGGAGAAATCCTTTCCGATCTTCTTGTTCCTAATGAGGGTGATGAGCAGGTTCGTATTGCTCGTGAACAACTTCGTGTGATCGAGAGAGAACGTGCTCGTTACACAGCGCGTGTGGTTGAGGCGCTCAGTATTTCCTTGCCTAAAGATCGTTTTCTTGTTTCTGCTGATATTGAGTTTGATTGGAACAGTAAGATTTCCACCTCTAAAGAGATTCTTCCAACCATCCTCAAGCCAGATAATCCCCTCACACCTTATGACGATAGTGAGCAAGTATTAGAAGTTCTCGTTAGTCAGGATCAAATTGAAGAAAAATACCGTGGCCCTTCTTATATTCCTGAAGGTCCTGCAGGTGTTGAGGATAATGTTCCTCCTGGGTTAAAGGATAAGATTGATCGTTTCAATCAATACGAAAGAAACCAAACCACCAAAAACGTAACCACAGGTTCTCGCGAATCTCAAGAAAAAAAATCTCCTTACGCTATCCAAAGGGTGACGGTTTCTGTTGCTATTGATGGTGTTTGGAATGTGCTGAGAAATAAGCATGGACAAGAAGAAATAACTAACGGCACGATCATGCGTGAATATGTCCCTGTAAGTGACACAGAATTAAAAGATTATCAAGCACTTGTTCAAGGGGCTGTTGGTTACAATGCTGCTCGTTTGGATAATGTAGTCGTGCGTGGTTTGAGATTTGATAGAACGGCTCAATTTGCGTTAGAAGATGCTCTTCTTCGTCGAAAAATGTTAATCCAAAAAGTTATCATTACTTCTGCAATCACATTAGCGTCATTAATCTTACTTATGCTCTTGTATAGAGTTGTATCTACTTACTTTGAAGTCAGACGTAGACGTATTGAAGAAGAACGCTTACGACAACAGGCTCTCATGCGTGAAGCAGCTCTTCGTCAATCTGAAGCGGAACAAGCTGGTATGGAATTATCTCTTGAAGAGAGAGCTTCCAATGAACTTCTTGAGAGTGTGATCAATGCAGTTCGTGAACATCCACAAGAAACTGCGAAGTTGATTAGAACATGGTTGTTCGAAACCTATTAAAAAATATAAAAAGAAATAAAAACGGAGATCATCAATGGCAGAGAAAGCAGTTGCTGATAAAGGTAATAGCCGAAAAAAGAAACAACTCACTGGTAAAGAAAAAGTTGCTATTTTCTTGATTAGTATTGGTTCTGAGGTATCTTCAGAAGTGTTAAAACATCTTAAAGAGGAAGAGATCGAAGAAATATCTTTCGAGTTAGCGCGCGCTGATAATGTGGACTCCGAAACGAGAGATATTGTCTTGATGGAATTCCAAGAATTGATGATGGCACAAAACTTTATCATGAGTGGTGGTATTGACTACGCTCGTGAAGTTCTCGAAAGAGCTGTTGGTAGCCAAAGAGCGGTTGATATTATCAATCGCCTTACTTCATCCCTTCAAACAAAACCATTCGACTTTATCAGACGTACAGACCCTGCTCACTTGGTGAACTTCATCCAGAATGAGCACCCGCAGACGATTGCGCTTATTCTTTCTTACTTAGATCCTAATAAGGCGTCCATGATCTTAGCGTCGTTGAATACTGATCTTCAGGCGGATATCATGCGTCGTATTGCGACGATGGACAGAACTTCTCCTGAAATTCTTCGTGAAGTCGAGCGTGTGCTTGAACGTAAGCTCTCCACCCTCAGTAGTGAAGACTTTACATCTGCCGGTGGTATTGATACTGTTGTGGCAATTATTAACAATGCGGATAGAACTACCGAAAGAAATATTATCGAGACCTTGGAAGAGGACGATCCAGATTTGGCAGAAGAAATCAAAAAGAAAATGTTTGTCTTCGAGGATATTATTACCTTGGACGACAAGAGTATTCAAAAAGTGCTTCGTAATATTGATAACAATGACCTTTCCAAAGCTCTTAAATCTGTTGATAGTGAAGTACAAGATAAAATCTTCAAAAATATGTCCAAACGTGCTGCTCAAATGCTTAAAGATGATATGGAATTTATGGGTCCTGTTCGTCTTAAAGAGGTTGAAGAAACTCAACAAAAAATTGTGTCTGTTATCCGTAAGCTTGAAGAACAAGGTGAAATTGTTGTTTCCAGAGGTGGAGACGACGATCTTGTGGTCTAAAATTAACAAAAATCAAGGGTGTCTATCATGAGCCAACAAGCATTCGATCCTCATGCAAAAATCCTGCATAGAGGGCAATACGCTATTAAAGAATCACCAAAATTAACTGTACCTATTAAGTCATTTGATGGGAATAACGTCGGGGAAGATGAGCAAAATTCATATCAACGTATTGATGAAATGAATCAGCAAATACTCGAACTAGACCGTCAGATTCAAACTAAGCGTAAAGCCGCTGAAGAACAAGGTGAATTAATTCTTGCACAAGCTCGTGATGATGCTCAAAAAATTATTGAAGAATCTGAACAAAATGCCTTTGACAAAGTCCAACAATCTATTGAAGAAAAAGATACTATTCTCCAAAAAGCAAACGAAGAAGCAGCTCGCTTAATCGATGATGCAGAACGAGAATCCCAAAGAATTATTAGCTCAGCTAAAAATGAAGCTACCGATCTTAAGCAACAGGCTGAAAAAGAAGGTCGTCAGACAGGTTATGATGATGGACTTGAAAATGGTAAGGCTGATATTGCTTATGTTGTGGATCGTTTGCATACGGTTGTTGCGGAGACTTCTCGAGAAAGAGAACGTATCCTTATCCATAGTGAAAATCAAGTGATTGATTTGGTCTTGACGATGGTTGGAAAAGTTGTTAAGCGTCTTAGCGTTGAAGATCAGGATGTTGTCGTTGAAAATATCAAGGCAGCTATGGAACTTCTACGTGGTGCTTTGACCATTTTCATTCACGTTTCTCCAAAAGATTTCAATTACGTTGTTTCTTTCAAAGATCATCTTGTTGGGATGATAGAAAATCGTGCAGAATTGAAATTTCTTGAGGATCCATCTCTTGAACCTGGTGGTGTCTATATTGAATCCGAAAATGGCGATATTGATGCAACAATTCGTTCTCAGCTTGAAGCACTTGAAACACAGATGCGTTTTTATATGCCTCTCAAAGTCAAGAGTCCTGCTGAACTCAGCCGCGAGAAGATGCGTGAAGAGAAAAAAGAAGCTCAAAAAATGGATGAACTCCGTAAAAAAGATGTTCCAAAAACAACATTTGCTCAACGTGAAGAATATATCTCTGATCCTCTAAATTCTTACAGTACCAAAAACGGTCTTGAAACTCCTGAACCTACACCAGAACCTGAGCCAACAAAGTTTCAAGATGAATTTACGGAAGATCCTATAGTTCATGAAGCTATGGAATCCTATAAAACCAACTCTGAAGACAATGATCAAGACGCTCACGATGAAGATATTACAATTTAGGTCATCAAACTATGAGTGAATTTACAGAAAAATATCAAAATGCTTTGGATAGAACACCCGCTATCAAAAGCTATGGAAAGATCGATGGCCTCGATGGGCTCCTCATTCAAAGCAAAGGCCCCCTTGGGGCTATTGGTGATCTTTGTCTGATTCATGCAAGTACTCCCGTAAAGGCTGAAATTGTGGGCTTTAAGAATGGGAAAACTTTGTTGATGCCTTTAGGTCATTTACAAGGAATTTCTCCAGGGATGAAAGTAGAAAATCTAAGGCATCCTCTCAGAGCTCCTGTTGGGGAAGAATTATTAGGTCGCGTGATTAATGGGGCGGGTGAAGCTATCGATAGTTTTGGTCATGTTACTACAGATAATATGTACGAAATCGACCGCACTCCTCCAGATCCTTATGAAAGAAAACGTATTGAAGAAATTATCTCCACCGGTGTTCGTGCCATTGATGGTGCTTTGACGACTGGTCAAGGGCAACGTCTTGGTATTTTCGCTGGGAGTGGAGTCGGGAAATCAACTCTTATGGGGATGATCGCGCGAAATACCAATGCTGATGTCAACGTTATCGCCTTAATTGGAGAACGTGGACGTGAGGTGAGAGAGTTCCTCGAAAATGATCTTGGAGAAGAAGGTCGTCAAAAGTCTGTATTAGTTGTTGTGACAGGTGATGAACCGCCTTTGTTGAGGATTCGTGGTGCTTATGTTGCGACGAGTATTGCGGAATATTTTCGTGATCAGGGCTTGAACGTGATGTTTATGATGGACTCTGTTACTCGTTTTGCTATGGCTCAACGTGAGGTTGGATTGTCCTTAGGAGAGCCTCCTGCTATGCGTGGTTACACACCTAGCGTATTCTCTTCTTTACAAAAACTCCTCGAAAGAACAGGTACCGGTAAAGAGGGCTCGATTACAGCTTTTTATACGGTGCTTGTGGAAGGGGATGATGATAACGAACCTATCTCCGATACGGTAAGAGGGATCTTGGACGGGCATATTTTCTTGTCCAGAGAACTTGCTGATAAGAATCATTTCCCTGCGATCGATATTACAGCCAGTATTTCTCGTGTGATGAAGGATATTACATCCGAAGATCACAAGAACTCTGCTGGCAAAATGAAACAGCTCATTGCTACTTATAAAGAGTCTGAGCCTTTGATTAATATTGGAGCGTACGTGAAGGGATCGAATCCTCTCATTGACGAATCAATCAAAAAAATGACAGGGATCAATGCTTTTTTAAGGCAAGGGATCCAAGAAAAAAGTTCTCTTGAAGAAACATTAGATCTCCTCAAAAAAACAGTAAACTAAAAAAAGCCCCGCAATATGTGGGGACTTTTTTGATTTATAGGGTATCTGGGATGGTGATTTTGAGGCCGTCATAAGCTGGAATAATGTTCTCAGGTAAAATTTTCAGCCATTCTTCATGAAACATAGAATGCTCCATATGGATAAGGTAGGTAAGGCGAGGTTTGATTTCGCTGACGTAGGCAAGCATTTCTTCTCTGTTAAGGTGAGTTTCATGAGCACGCTCGCGGAGGCAACTAATCACCAAAGTATCAACCCCTTTCAACAGCTCAATACTTTCTTGAGGGAGAGTTTTGACATCAGTAAGGTAGGCGAGATTACCAATCTTGAATCCCAAAATCGGTAGGCGTCCATGATGCACACGAATAGGAAGGATCTCAATTTCATCAATGAAAAAAGATTCAGTGGCTTTGATTTCTTGTACATTAATATTGGTCAAGCCACCACCGATCTGGATAGGATCCGAAAACAAATAGCTAAAAACATTTTTCATATGACTTATCACACGTTCTTCTGCAAAAATCGGTAACTTATCATGCCATGTCAAAGGTCTCAATTCATCCAATCCAATCAAATGATCATAATGCTCATGCGTCATGAGAAGGGCATCGATATGAGTGATATGATTTTGAAGAAATTGTTGACGAATATCAGGCCCAGAATCAAACAAAATCTTTTTTGTGCCGATACTTAATAAAGCAGAAGTTCTTTGGCGAGTGTCCTTCGGGTCTGTGGATTGGCAGACAGGGCAGGAGCATCCTAGCATAGGGACGCCGTTGGACGTGCCTGTACCTAAAAATGTTAATTCCATAGTCTTACACCTCATTTCTCCCTATAGTATAATATAAAATTTATAAATTTTCAAAGATTTCTAGGAGGAAGTCATGTTTAATAATCAATTTTTCGAAAAAGTCTTAAACATCAAAGCCACACATGATATTCCCTTTACGATCAAATCATTTACGATAGATTCTCGTGTTGAAGATAAGGAGCATAGTTATTGTTTTGTTGGGATAGCGGGGGAGAATTTTGATGGGAATGATTTCTTCCAAAGTGCCTATGATAATGGCGTTCGTGTCTTCCTTCTCCAAAAAAATCCTCAAAACATTCCTGCCGATGCTGTGGTGTATTTGGTCGAAGATACGATTATTGCGATTGCCGATCTTGCTCGTGCTTATGAAGACCAACTCGATTTGACTTCTATTTTGATTACAGGAAGTGTCGGTAAAACAACTACACGTCTCATGATTCATCATGTCTTGAAACAGTATTTTGCAACACATACAGCAAAGAAAAATTGGAATAATCATATTGGTTTGCCGATGACGATTCTTGAAACCCCTTCAAGTACTGATGTATCCGTACTTGAAGCTGGTATGAGTGCTCGTGGTGAGATTAAACATCTCTCTGAGATCGTTCGTCCTGATATTGCTGTGATTACGAATATTGGGTATAGCCACGCTGAGCATATCGGTGGGATGGATCAAGTTGCTGAGTGTAAGATCGAAATCGTTGAGGGCATGGGCGCTGAATCTGTGCTTCTTATCAATCAGCAAGATCCTTATAAGGAATTATTTATTTCCAAAGCAAAGGGACAAGTTCGTTTCTTCAACCCTGATGATCTTCAAATTATAGAAGATCTTAGATTGCAAGGATTCAAATTTACTCATAAAAAATACCCTAATGAAATATTTCTTTGTCCTGTTGCTGGGAAGCATCTTCTCTTAAATTTGGCGATAATGTTTGAATGTGTGGATCTTCTGAATGTTCCTATTAAATGTGTCAATCAAGGCCTAAAAGAGCTTCCTGAGAGTCTTTTTGGGCGTATGCGTATCTTTACCAATCATAACGATGTTACCGTAATTGACGACTGTTACAATGCCTCTTTAGAGTCTTTTAAGGCTGCTCTTGATGTGCTTTCTAATACCAATGAAGGTCGTCGTATCGTCGTGATGGGTGATGTGTTGGAGCTGGGTGCTCAATCCGAAAAAGTTCACCGTGAGATTGGAAGAAAAATCTCCGAACTCAAAAATATTGATCTTGTGCTTGCTGTGGGTGAACAAATGAGCTATGCTTGTTCGGAGCTTAGGGTGCCTTATTGTCATTTTATGGATAAAGTTGATATTTGGGAAGTGCTAAAAAAAGAGCTTCAAGCCAAAGATACCGTTTTAGTCAAGGCATCTAATGGGATGAAGCTCAGTGTTTTAGTGAGTTGTTTGGAAGGAAAAACTATATCGTAACATCAATAATTTTATGAGCACCGTTTATCGATTCGGCTGTAATAGAAAAGACTTTCTCCGTATGAGGCATGCCAACAAGACCTGTTGTGATTGTTTGAATATCGAGACTTACACTTACATCAGATGCACTTGCATTTACAGATAGCGTTGTTTCCAAACCATCGGTCATATTTCTAATGAGTACAGATTTTCCTTTGGCGCCACTTGCTTTAAAAGTTATAGTCATGACCCCGTTCCATCGGTCGCCTGTAGCAGGTTTTGGTGGGGGGGATACGATCACATGAGAAGAGAGTACGCCTAATGATAGTACATAGTTACTTAACATAATTCTTGAGCTACTTTGATCCAAAACTTCCACAGAGACCTGGTAGTTTTTATTATCACTGGTAAATCCTCCTGCATTAGAAAGATAGACATTTTTGGACAGAAATGTTGCATAAGTTTCAGGGGAGAGAGCAAAAGGATCTCTGTATGTAGTTTGAGGAGTAGTGATGGTTACTTGCCCTAAAGGTGTCTTGGATTTAACTTCTATATCTAAGGAAAATTGATCTATAAGAGTATCCTGACCTGGGGTAGGGTTATAGATACGGATTTCATTGATAATACACGGTGTACTAGGATCAACAATACTACCACCGTTTTCTCCAGACGAATCATTTAAATAAGCAGTTTCAAAAGTACGAAAACAAGAATTAAGCGATAATATAAAAAGCAAAGAAAGGTATATTTTGAACGATTTATGCATGAGGATTTTCTTTCCTTAGGTAGTTTATTTGTTGTGAAATGCTTGCAAATTAGTTTTGATTGTATTATAATAGGGTAGATTATTATTAGCTATTTGTCAATAGGTTCGTAGCAATAAGACGCCTTGATCCCCTTTATTTATCGTACTTGAACCAGGATAAACTGAAATAATTAATCTAAAATAAAAAGAAAAACGAGAAGACTTATGAAATATGTTATTATGTTATTTTTATTTTTGGCTTCCTGTACTAATCCTAAGATCAGTGAAAACTGGGAAGAACCTTTGATTGTTCGCTTATATAACACAAAATGGGAAATTAGTCAAGATCGAAAGAATAATAGAATTGAATTTCAAGGTACTAAGCTCAAGTTAGGTATTGGGTCTATTTTGGCAGCTCCATTTACAGATTTTAAAGTTGTTGCTCAAGATCAAAATTTTGTTATTTTGAGTATTTATAATGATATTGCGCCACGTTTACTTGGTTTAAAGTTAGTTGATGGTAGTACGATGATGGTTTCGCTTTGGGAACCAACAGTACCTGTAACTGTCGAACAAGCCAAGCAAGCTGTCGACCAACATGGTCAAATTTACAAATTACAAAAATAAAAGGCTCTTTTAAAGAGCCTTTTTTCTATACAAGATCTAAATCTTTGAATTGACTAGGAATTACGTCGATACGATCAGATACTCTTGTGTTAAGAAACTGCTGAATCGCCATCAAGGTACCTGTGGATGCACTAGGACAACCATGACATGCTCCAAGATATTCAATAAAGAGCAATAATTTATCCCCATCAGCTTTAAGGTCAACGAGTTCCATATCACCGCCATCCATAACAAGCATAGGTCTTACATGTTCATCTAACTCTGCTTCAATAGCACGTAGCTGTTCGATCAGCGTCATATTATCGAAATTTTCCATCATATATATATCCTTATTTTTGTGATTAATACTTTATAATAATTTTTTTAGGCATTCTAGTGTTTGATCGATATCATTTTCAGAGCTGTACTTTGATAAAGAAAATCTCACACCTTGTCTTTGGAGTTTAGTTTTGCTGAGTATTTGGGAAGTACACGCAGATCCTGTAGCAGCAGCAATCTGATTTTTATTCAAGTGCCATACAATATAGTCATGATCAACGCTAGGGAGACTCATAAAAGTAGTGTTACAAAGACGATCTTGGGTAGCACCATAAATATGTGCTCCCATCGCAAGTAATTCTTCTTCAAATTTTTGCTTTAAGCTTTTGATATGCTGTATATTTTGTTCTTTTGTTTCGGTAGCGATCTGGATTGCCTTTCCAAGACCCACAATTCCAGCGGTATTCAAGGTTCCAGCTCGGAATCCTCCCATTTGGTTGCCTCCATGGAATAAAGGAGTCAAGGGAGCGTTTTTCTTGATATACAATCCTCCAACACCTTTAGGACCATGAAACTTATGAGCTGATAATGAAATATAATCCAAAGGGATTTCCTGTAAATCAAGCCCCATTTTTCCTACACATTGAGTGGCATCACTGTGGATGGGCACCTTATATTGTTGAGCAATATTTGCAATTTCATGGAGGGGAACAATTACGCCTGTTTCGTTTTGAGCATAGATCATGGAGATCAGTAGGGTTTCGTCAGGATTAAAAATCTCTTTGAATATGTCAAGATCGATGTTATCGTCTTTGATTGGAACTTCAATAATTTCTATCCCAAAACTTTTTAAAAATTGAAGACTCTTATCTGATGCCGAATGTTCAAAACTTGTCGTAATAATTTTATTTTTTTTCTTATTTTCTTGTTGTAAAAAATCAAATAAGATACTTTTATGAACCGTATTGATACTTTCTGTCGCTCCAGATGTAACAACAAAAGTATCTTCGTCATCGAGGTTTAAGGCATTGTAGATTTGATTACTTGCGATATCTAGTGCTTCGTGGGTATCTGTACCAAAAAGATGAGGTGAATTTGCGTTGCCGAAGTGAGACGAAAAAAAGGGCTCCATAACTTCTTTTACGGAAGGATCAAGCATTGTCGTGGCATTATTGTCAAGATATATCGGATTCATAAACGCCTCTTTGTTGAATTTTTATTACCACATTATAGCTTACACAAGCAATAAAAATCAACTATTCTTCAAAATCTTTTATCAAAATCCTTGTTTTGAGGATTTTATTGGAAGTAGACTTGCAAAAACTTCTAAAAATCGTTATAATAAAGATCATAGATACAATAAATATGAATTATTAGGAGAAACAAATGAGTTTACATCTCGACAAAAATGGTTTTCATAGATCTGGACCAGTTGTTTTAGCTGTCTTGGATGGAGTTGGTATCAGCGAACATATAGACGGTAATGCTGTTGCTGGTGCAAAAATGCCTGTATTCAAATCCCTTATGGAAACATCCAAATGCTCCCGTTTATTAAAAGCTCACGGTACTGCTGTTGGTATGCCGACTGATGAAGATATGGGTAACAGTGAAGTAGGCCACAATGCTTTAGGTGCTGGTAGAGTTTTCGCTCAAGGTGCAAAAAGAGTAAATGAGGCTATTGCTGATGGGTCTATCTTTACAACAGAAACATGGAATAAATTAATCGAACAAACAAAAACAAACAACTCTGTGTTACATTTCATTGGACTTGTTTCCGACGGTGGTGTTCACTCTAATATTGCTCAGTTGATCGCAATGATCAAAATGGCTGCTGAACAAGGTGTTGCTACATTACGTGTACATGCTTTGACAGATGGTCGTGATGTTGGTGGAAGAACAGCTCCTATTTTCTTTGCTCAATTACAAGAAGTTTTTGATGCAGTGAAAGTTGAGAAAGGTTTTGATTACGCTATCGCTTCTGGTGGTGGACGTATGTTGATGACTATGGATCGTTATAATGCTGATTGGGATATGGTGGAAAGAGGCTGGAATGCACACGTTCATGGTGTTGCTGATAGAAAATTCACATCCGCGAAAGAAGCAGTAGAAACAATGTATGCTGAAGACGCTGAAAGAAATGACCAATACCTTCCTTCTTTTGTTATTGTTGACGAGAAAGAAGCTCCTATCGGTAAAATCCGTGATAACGACGCTGTGATTTTCTTTAACTATAGAGGAGACCGTGCAATCGAGATCTCTATGGCATTTACTATGGATGAATTCACACGTTTTGATCGTGGTGTTCGTCCAAAAGTTCTTTATGCTGGTATGATGCAATACGACGGCGACCTCAAACTTCCTGAGCTCTTCCTCGTAACCCCTCCAAATATTGAACGTCCTGTAGGTGAGTACTTTGCTGCAAATAACCTCAGTACAATGGCTATCTCCGAAACTCAAAAATATGGTCACGTAACTTATTTCTGGAACGGAAACAAAAGTGGCTTTATCAATGAAAGTTTAGAAACATTTATCGAGATCAAATCCGATAATATTCCTTTCAACCAAGCTCCTGTCATGAAAGTAAAAGAAATTACAGCAGAAGTTTTGAAAGCTATCGAAAGTGGTAAATTTGATCACATCCGTATCAATTTCCCTAATGGAGATATGGTTGGTCATACAGGTGACTACGATGCGACTATTGTTTCTCTCGAAGCAACTGACGAAGCTCTTGGTCAAATCAAAGCTGCTATTGATAAAGTTGGTGGAATTTTCATCGTTCTTGCTGACCACGGTAACGCGGATCAAATGTGGACTGTCGATAAGAAAACAGGGGCAAAAACACCTCATACAGCTCACACATTGGCTCCAGTACCTTTCATTATCTACGATCCAAACTACAATGGCGAGTATTCTTTAGCTGAAGTTGAAGAACCAGCTGGACTTGCAAACGTTGCATCTACACTTTGTAACTTAATTGGTTACGAAGCACCAACTGAGTACAATCCATCTTTGATCAAATTTAACAAGTAATAATCTTGATACAAAACAAAAAGACACATCTTTAAGGTGTGTCTTTTTTTATAAATTCTTAAAATTAGATTCTAAAACGTGTCGCAATAACAGCCGTTCTATTGTTGTTATCATGATCTACAGAAATAAATGTTTCTTTAATAGCGTCTTTAAGGAGACCTGTTTGGCTTGATAAAATATGAGAAACAACTACATAAACAGACTTATTCCCAGTTACATCGAAAGTATTTTCAGCGCCAAGTGGTAATTTGATCATTTCCATATGTTTTCTAAGGCTTCTTTCGCTTACGTTGACGTTCTTTTCTGCAGCAAGAAGTACAGTTCTACGGATGATTTGTTCATCTTTTTCAAAAGTATAGAAACTACCGAGACTGCTTTCTTGAGGAAGTCTTCTCTCAGGATCTAGGTGGTAGCTACCTTCAGAGATATCCAAATTCGCGTACAAGAAATTATCCCAATTAATATCATGAGCTTTACCATCTTTATCAGCAACACTAACGTTAGGAACAAAATAACTGCTTCTTGAGATCTTTTTACCATCAGCTTTTAAGGATGGATATCTAGGATTTTTGTTTAAGACTTCTTTCGTGTAAAGGCTAAAGAGTGGGTCTTGGAGTCTATTTTGAAGCATAGCATCCCAGTTCATTGTTTTTGCCCCTTTTTCTGTGGAGCTTGTTTCTGTTGAGGTAGCAGCTGCAGGAGCATCAGGTGTTGTTGCAGGAATGGTTGCTACAGGGATAGGTGTTAGAGCTTTAGGGCTGAGTTGAGCAAAGTAAGATTTGATTCCAGCTAAAAACTCAGGAATACCAAGATGAGCCCAAACTAAATGATTCAAACCGTAGTATTTAATCATGTCTGGAGCATTTACGTCGACACTACTGTTATTTGTGAAGCCCTTTTTGAAGAGTTCTTCATAATAGCTTGTTGTCGGTACAGGAAGGATGTAACCAAGATCATTTTGAATATAGTTATTTCCTGATGCTTGAGTACCATCTGCAGGTGCTTCAAAGGACAATACGTCAAAACGCGTTACTGCATCTTTGAGCATAGCAAGGTAGTGATTATCCATATCAAACATTTCATCATTCCAAGCCATAGCAAGACCAGCAGCGATATGTTTTGTGCTAGTGACACGAGGGAGGAGAAGGTAGAGTTTGGAATTATAAACAAATGAGTACTGATTGACAAGCTGATTGTTCACGACAATGATCTCATTTACGTTCAAATCACCAAAATATCCTTTAAGATAGTCATAAGTTTTAGCTACGTTTACTAATTCTGATGAGAAAGTGGAGCTGTTAAACAAGGAAACAGGGACAGATCCAGAACTATCGACTTGAAGAGTGTGTTTGATCTGAGAGAGAGTTGGTTTATCATCAGCCACGAAAGTGAATTTTCCACCAGCAGTTTCAATGTAAGGATAGATGAAAAGATCATCTTTACCAGCACTTGCGACGGTGTATTTTGCAGCATCTCCACCTTCTTGCAATGGGCGGATAGTTGGATACCAATCGGTACTGAGACTTCCAAATCCACTAGAATTAGGAATAATAAAAGAGTAGCTAAATTTTACGCTATAGCTACCTGATTCATCTTTTGATCCGACAGTTACACTGTTGTTTCTGAATTGTGTGCCTTCTTGGTTTGTGAAATTGAGCATACGTCCACGAGCTGGGATTACGATTTCAGCGCTAGGACCTTCATAAAATACATCAAATCTCATTTCGCCTGAAGATATTCTACTATATTGAAGACTTACTGTTTGAGCAAAAGTGGTTCCTGTAATCATGGTTACTAAAAAAGCCATCAAGTAATGCTTAAGGTTCATAATGTTCCTCCGAATGAAAATACATAGATTTTCCTCTTATGTACAATTGTCGGATTAATCTAAAAAATCTTGATGAAATATTGTGCTTATTATCCTGTTAAATAATTAAATTTGGATTTTTAGGATATTTTATAGTATAATATCTTTATAATTCAATGGAGCAGTCCTTGTATTCGCTTATTCTATGAAGAAGAATATTTAATGATATAAAAATAAGAGTGATTGAGGCTCATGATGAATAAGTTTTCTTTTGACAATGTGTTTGATCTTGTCAATTCTCTCCCTCAATCTGTGAAACAACAAAAACTGTCGATTATTATGCCTTTTTATAATGAAGAAGAGTTAATAGTTTCCTCTGTAAATAAGGTTGTGGAGAGTTTACGAGATTGGTCTTGGAATTTTGAAGTTATTGTCTCTGATGATGGATCAACCGATAACTCCTTACTCGAACTTCAAAAAATTGCTCACATCCCTGAACTCAAAGTTATTTCTTCTCCGAGTAATTATGGCAAAGGACGAGCTTTAGCTACAGCTTATGAGATTTCCTCTGGTGAATATATTTTATTTTTAGATTCTGATCTTGAGTTGCCTATTGAGCACCTTCCTTATTTTTTTAAAGAGATGCTTGCTGAAGATGCAGATGTGGTTATTGGTTCAAAAAAAGATCCTCGCTCTAATATAGACTACCCCTTATTTCGTAAGCTAACAAGTTTTATTTATGCACTGATTGTAAAGATTTTATTTCGATTACCTGTTACAGATACCCAAACAGGAATCAAACTTTTTAAGAGAGAAGCTTTGGAGAAGTCTTTACCCTATCTTCTTGTTAAGAAATTTGCTTTTGATATTGAGTTATTGGCTTTGATCCATCATAAGGGTTTTAAGATTGTGGGACATCCTATCGTCTTAGTTTTTGTTCGTGATCAAGCCTTTGGCAGGATTTCTATTGATAGTATTCTGCATATGATTAAAGATACTATGGCCATTGTGTGGAGATTTTTGACAAAATTTTGGAATTTACAAACCTTCGCAAAAAGCTCTTTGAAGCAATTAGTAGTGATCTTGGACAAGGATGTTGTTTGTTTCGAAGAGAATATTTTAGCGATCAACTCTCTTACGGAATTAGTACAATTCACTAAACAAATCTCCCAGTATGATATTGTTATTTTTCTAAATAAAGGACAAGAATTGCCGATATTTACAAAGTTCTCCGTGAATAGAATTTTTAGTGATCCTCGGATTGATGTTGTATATCCTTTGATTTATTCTAAAACGGAAACAAGTCGAAGTTTCCTCTACTACAATTTATTAGCAAATGTGTTCTTTGCAAAGGGATATTATCCCCGTTACAGGCCTGTTAGACAGGGTTTTTTAGATAAGGATTACACTTCTTCTTTACCGATCGAAAAAACAGTCATTAGAACTTCACTACTTTTAGACTTGATCTCGGCTGGAGAACTTTGTCTTACAGATCTTCAAAAGACCGTACACACCCCTTATATTTTTTTACACCATGACATAGCTACTACTTCGAACGAATGGCATGATTACCTGAAGTCCGTAGAGAAGCCGATGGGAGTCAAAAAATGGGTCAAAATAACCACTATTAGTGTTTGGATGCTTGCTTTAGGTGGGTATTGTCAGAATTTTTTATTCGCACCTGCAATATTTCTTGAGATTTCTATAGTATTTTGGTTTATTTTTTCATTAGGTATTCGGAGAGGGGTGAAATTAGCTTTTATTTTTACGCTCAATCGATTTAAATAAAAAAAATGTGATGAAAAATTTTGAGTTTTTTTTCATTTAATGCTATAATTATTTTAGTTTTTCAAAAAGATAAAATTATAAGATTAATTCTTTTATTAAGGAAGAGAGGACCACATGGGTTTATTTACTGGCGTCAGAGATATTTTTATTAACGACATTGCGGTTGATTTAGGAACAGCAAACACACTTATTTATGTTAGAGGAAGAGGGATTGAGCTTTCAGAGCCTTCTGTTGTTGCTTTGCAAACAAGTACAGGTAAGGTTATTGCTGTGGGTCGCGAAGCTAAGAAAATGCTTGGTAAGACTCCTGGTGATATTTTGGCGATTCGTCCTATGCAAGATGGTGTTATTGCTGACTTTGAAGTTGTTGGTAAAATGATGAAATATTTTGTGGCAAAAAGTCAACCTTATAAAAAATTAGTGTACCCACGTATGGTTATGGGTGTTCCTTCAGGTGTGACCGAAGTAGAGCGTCGTGCGGTGCGTGAAGCGGCTGAGCAAGCTGGTGCAACAAAGATTTATCTTATTGAAGAATCTCGTGCTGCTGCGCTCGGGGCAGGTATTCCTGTTGAAGAGCCTGCTGGTCATATGGTTGTTGATATCGGTGGTGGAACTACAGAAGTTTCTGTTCTTTCTCTTGGTGGTATCGTGATCACAAACTCCATCCGTGTTGGTGGGGATAAGTTTGATGAAGCTATTGTCAACCATTTGAAGCGTTACCATAACCTCAGTATTGGTGAGAGAACCGCTGAAGAAGTGAAGATCAAAATTGGATCTGCGTATCCATTAAAAACAATTGAACATATTGAGATTAAAGGTCGTGATACCATTTCTGGTCTCCCAAGAACCTTAACTATTGATAGTGTTGAGATTCGCGAGTCTTTACAAGATGTTGTGAATCAGGTTTTAGATGTTATTCGTTTGACGCTTGACCAAACTCCTGCAGAACTTGCCGCTGATATTATTGATCGTGGTATTGTTATGACAGGTGGTGGTGCTTTACTTCGCGGATTGACAAAATTCATCGCCAAAAACACAGGTGTGCCGGCATTCTTAGCTGACAATCCTTTAACATGTGTGGCAACTGGTTGTGGTAAATTTTTAGAAAATATTAAGTATTACGAAACACCGTATTCTATCTAGTAAGAAGTTATGTTGAGATTTTTTATCCGTTTTAAAATAGCAGTGACTGCATTGTTTTTACTTATTTTTTGTCTTTTTACGATGTCCTCCAAGATCAATACGGAGCAATTCTATTTTAGAACATTTCTCTTTTCTGCCTTGTATAATGTGGAACGTCTGGTTGTTGGGACAATTGAATCCATCCAAAACGTATTTACTAACGTAAGGCGTATTCAAGATCTTGAAGCTCGTTTAGAAAGTGCTGAGCAGAGGTTGCTTCATTATCGTGAGCTTACCTTTTTATATGATGAAGTTCAGAATGAGAATCAAAAACTTCGTGGTCAACTTGGTATTCGTTCCCGTTTGCAGTATCCTGCACACTATAGTAAGATTATTTTTCGTGATCCAACTTTTTTAGCAGATTATATTATTATAGATAAGGGGACGAGGGATGGTATTCGTTTGAATATGCCCGTCGTCTATTCCTCGGAAAGCAATGATCGTTTGATTTTGGTTGGTAAAATTATTGAACTCACAGAGAGTGTAAGTAAAGTTCGTCTCGTGTCTGCGCGTAACTTATATCTTGGTGTGAAGCTTGAAAATCAAGCCTATACAGGTGTTCTCAAGGGACAAGGTTCTTGGAATCAAAATCTTTCTTTAGAATATATTCCGTTTAATGCTGATATCAGGTTAGGTGACTCTGTTGTAACCTCAGGTGAGAGTGAAATTTATCCTCCTGGGCTTAGAGTTGGTTCCATTCAAGGTATCGGACAGAACGTTATTGAGGACTTTTTTAAGACTCTTTACGTGAAGCCTGCTTTTGATTATAAGAAAATGTCTGATGTTTTTATTTTAGAATATACAAATGAAATGGATGTTTCCAATTTAATGGATGGATTTTATGAGAGATAATCAAGCTTTATCATTTTCTATATATGGTTTTGTGATTGTTTTCTTACTCGCGATCCAGTCTATTCAAGCATTTTCTATTGGTGGTGTTTACCCTGATTTTATGCTTCTCATGACAATCATTGTTGCTTTATCCAGAGGCTCTTTCAAGGGTGAAATTTTTGGATTTTTTGTTGGTTTTGCATTAGATCTGATGAGTGGTACATTATTTGGAATCAACGCTTTTATCTTTACTCTGCTCGGCGCTTTAGCCACCCCTTTCCAAAAAGCCGTAAAAGTTGCAAGTATCATCGTATTTATATTCTACTTAATCTTTGCAACTAGCGTTAAATATATCTTATATAGTATTTTCTATAATATTTATGAGGGAACAGAATTGCTAGATTTTTATTTTGTTTTGAAAATTCCAAGCGAAATCATGATCAATATTTTCATAGGTGTGATCCTCTATATTATTGCAGCTCGTTTTCACTCTAGAGATAATTATGATTGGTTTTAGAATTCTGTTATTTTTATTACTCTCTTCATGTGTAGATCCAACAAAAAAAATAAACAAACCCGAAGGTGAAATTTTATATTTTAATTTACCTATTTCACTATCAAACAATCAAAGAGTTCAATTTTGGCAATCCTTACAAGATTTTTTTGACCAAAATCCTTCCTTTAAGGATAATTATAAGATACCTGGAGTTTTTGTTGATTTAGATCAATATATGTTACTAAACTATAATTTTGCTTTGAATAATTATGTCACAGATAGGATTATTTATCAAGCTAATGAATTATTAGTACATCTTGTTCCTTCGAAAATCTCACAAAATGAATCAGTTTCTTTTCCTATCCTTATTCCTAGAATCGAATTTCATAAGATCATCTTTTTTAAAGATGAAAAAATAATATTCACTACCAATATCTCCTCCTTGTAAAACAGGGGGGAGTTTTCTTATCAAGAAATAACTAATTTCAATAACGTAAATACCATGTTTTACACGTATAAAAGGAGAAAATGATGGTATATGATTTTCATCATATTGAACAAAAATGGCAAAAATATTGGGAAGACAATAATTCTTTCAAAGTAACGGAAGATGAAAAATTTCCTCCTGAAAAACGTATTTATTTATTAGACATGTTTCCATATCCTTCTGCGAACGGGCTTCATGTGGGGCATCCTGAAGGATATACTGCGACCGATATTTATGGTCGCTATCTTCGCATGAAGGGTTATAATGTCTTGCACCCTATGGGCTATGATTCTTTCGGGCTTCCTGCTGAGCAATTTGCCATTAAAACCGGTGCACATCCACGTGTTTCCACAGAATCTAATATTGCTAATTTTGAACGTCAGATCAAAAGTCTTGGTTTTGCTTATGATTGGGATAGAAAAGTCTGCACCCATGACCATAATTACTACAAATGGACTCAAATGATCTTCTTGAAATTATTTGAGAAGGGTCTTGCTTATGAAGCGATGATGCCAGTCAATTGGGTGGAAGAAACACGTACTGTCCTTGCTAATGAAGAAGTTGTTGATGGAAAAGATGAAAGAACAGGCTATCCTGTTGTCAAAAAAAATCTCCGTCAATGGGTCTTGAAGATCACGGCTTATGCAGAAGAATTGATCGCAGATTTGGATCTTTGTGACTGGCCGGACTCCATCAAATTGCTCCAAAGAAATTGGATAGGCCGTTCTGAAGGTGCTGAAATCACCTTCACAGAAACTTCGACGAATGAAGCAATTGTTGTTTATACGACCAGACCTGATACTTTGTACGGTGCTTCTTATGTGGTGCTTGCTCCTGGGCATGTTTTAGTTGAAAAAATCACGACAGATGCACAACGTGCTGATGTCGAATCTTATGTTCAAGCAACAAAAAGTAAAAATGATATGGAAAGAACAGAGTTGAATAAGCAAAAAACTGGTGTGTTTACTGGTGCTTATGCGATCAATCCTGTGAATCAGCAAGAAATTCCTATTTGGATTGGGGATTATGTCCTTGAAACTTATGGTACAGGTGCTGTGATGGCTGTTCCTGCTCACGATGAGCGTGATTATGCCTTTGCGAAAACCTATGGTTTGCCTATTCATGCCGTGGTAGCTGATAAAAATGGTCAAGCACCTGATCTCAGCGAAAAAGCCTTTACAGAATACGGTATCTCCATCAATTCAGAAGAATTATCCAACTTGCCAACTGATGAGATGAAAGTCAAAGTTGTGGCAAAATTAGAAGCAGAACAAAAAGCAAAAGCCAAAGTTCAATACAAACTCCGTGATTGGATTTTCTCAAGACAACGTTTTTGGGGAGAACCAATTCCTTTGGTGCATTGTGAAAAATGTGGCATCGTTCCTGTTCCAGAATCCGAACTTCCATTGATGCTTCCTGAAGTTTCCAGCTATCTTCCTGCTGTAACAGGCGAATCCCCACTTGCGGAGGCAACAGATTGGGTTAATACTTCTTGTCCAAGATGTGGTGCGGCAGCTCGTCGCGAAACCAACACTATGCCTCAATGGGCTGGATCTTGTTGGTATTACCTCAGATATATTGATCCTCACAACACAGAACAACTCGTTGATCCGAAAAAAGAACAATACTGGATGCCCGTCGATCTCTACGTAGGTGGTCAGGAGCATGCTGTACTTCATTTGCTCTATGCGCGTTTTTGGCACAAAGTGCTCTTTGATTGTGGACTTGTTTCTACGAGAGAACCATTCAAAAAACTTGTTAACCAAGGTATGATACTTGGTGAAAATAATGAAAAAATGAGTAAATCTCGTGGCAATGTGGTCAACCCAGATGATATTGTCGCTGAATTTGGTGCGGATAGTCTTCGTTTGTACGAAATGTTCATGGGGCCTCTCGAGATGAGTAAGCCTTGGTCTATGAATGGAATCCGTGGTATTAAAAAATTCTTGGATCGTGTTTGGCGTCTATATACAAGCGATAAGATTGTTGAGGAAGAGGTGCCTGCTGATCTTTTGAAACTTACTCATAAAACAATCAAAAAAGTCTCTCATGATATTGAATCTATTAGTCAATTTAACACAGCAATTTCTGCAATGATGATCTTGGTGAACGATTTGACTTCTCGTGAGAAATTACCAAAAACCACTTTAGAAACTCTCGCAAAATTATTAGCTCCATTTGCTCCTCATATGGCTGAAGAACTATGGGAAATGCTTGGTTATGAGCCATTGATTGCAGATCAAAGTTTCCCTGAATATGATGAGGCGCTTTGTGTTGACGACGAGATTGAATTTGTTATCCAGATTAATGGTAAGGTTCGTGATAAAATCATCCTTCCTAAGGGTCTCTCCAAAGAAGAGCTTGAGCAAAAAGGACTAGAACAGATCAAAGATAAGATCGCTGGTCAGCAGATTGTCAAAGCAATTGTCGTGCCGGATAAGCTCTTGAACGTGGTCGTAAAGTAAAAAGATTGAGGAAATTATGTTAACTCCTGACGAACAACTGAAAATTATCAAAAATAATACCGTCGATTTGCTCCCAGAAGAGGAGCTTTTGGCGAAGCTTAAGAAAAAAGGTACACTCAAAGTGAAATTGGGTGCCGATCCATCCGCACCAGATTTGCATCTTGGTCATGCTGTGGTGCTTAGAAAATTACGTGAACTCCAAAAACTTGGTCATGAGATTATCTTTTTGATCGGTGATTTTACAGGTATGATAGGCGATCCATCTGGAAAAAGCGATACCCGTAAGCCTCTCGATAGGGAGACAGTTCTTGCTAATGCAGAAACATACAAACAACAGCTTTTTAAGATTCTTGATCCTGAAAAAACCATCATTCGTTTTAATTCTGAATGGCTTGACAAATTAAACTTTGCGGATTTGATTCGTTTGACAGCGCATGTGACTGTGGCTCAGCTTTTAGAGAGAGACGATTTCTCCAAACGTTTCAACGAGCATCGTCCTATTTCCTTAGTGGAATTTATGTATCCATTGGCTCAAGGTTACGATTCCGTTGCACTTGAAGCGGATCTCGAGGCAGGAGGCACGGATCAGAAGTTTAATCTTCTTTTTGGTCGTACCTTACAGCAAGCTCGTGGTCAAGAACCTCAGTGTATCATTACGATGCCTATCATTGAGGGGACGGACGGCGTACAAAAAATGAGTAAATCTCTCAATAACTATATCGGATTGACAGAGTCGCCTGAAAATATGTTTGGGAAGATCATGAGTATTCCTGATACCATGCTCGAAAAATACTACCGTCTCTTGACAGATGTTGATGTCGAAAGTGTCAAAGCACGTCTTGCGAGTGGTGAAAATCCACGCAATCTCAAGGTAGAACTCGGTAAAGTCATCGTTGCTGATTATCATTCTGCTGAAGCTGCTGAAGAAGCCTTCGCACATTTTGAGAATGTCTTCAAAAATCGTGGCATTCCTGAAAATATGCCCGAATTTGAAATCACAGAGGCTAAATCTGTTGTCGATTGTTTACTTGAAGCAGGACTTGCAAGTAGTAAAGGCGAAGTTCGTCGTCTCATTACTCAAAATGCCGTTTCTGTGGACAATGAAAAGATCTCTGAAGAGATCGCTATTGATAAGACTTCTGTGATTCGTATGGGTAAATTGAAGTTCTTGAAAGTCATCAAAAATTAACAAAGGGGACAGAAGATGTCTAGACAAAAATACGATCAATTGATGGATTATATCCTCAAATCTGAAAATATTGTTGCATTGACTGGTGCTGGGATGTCCACAGCTGCTGGTATACCTGATTTTCGTAGCCCAAAAGGCATTTACGCTGATCCGTCTATCGATGGTGAACGTGTTTTTGATCTGAATGTGTTTAAGCAAGATCCAACTATTTTTGGACGCTTCTACAAAACACTCTATCCTCAAATCCAAGCAGCGAAGCCAACCAAAGGGCATTATATGCTCAAAAAACTTGAAGATATGCGTAAGCTTTCTTGTATCATCACACAAAATATCGATGGATTGCACACCCTAGCCGGGAACACCAATGTTATCGAGGTGCATGGCCATATGCGTAATTTTGTATGTACCGAGTCCATTCATCATAATTGTCCCACTTCTGAAGTGAAGATGGAAGATGTTGAAAAAGGGGTTGTTTGTCCTGAGTGTGGTGCTTTCATGAAACCAAACGTCATTTTCTTTGGTGAACACGTTCAAGATCTTGAAAAAGCTCTCACTGAGATCCAAAAAGCTGATCTTGTCTTGATTATTGGTACATCGCTCAGTGTCTATCCCGTTGCTGGGCTTCCTGGTTATTGTAAAGATGAAACTAAAATTGTTATTATCAACGAAACGGAGACTTCTCTTGATAGGGAAGCAGATCTCATCATCAACGAAGACGTTAATCTTGTCGCTGAAAGAATGGGATTCGTTGTAAATATTCCTAACTAAAATAAAAATCCCCTTTATAGGGGATTTTTTGATTTATTCTTTTGAAACAAGCTTCTGTTTTCGGAGACAAATTCTTTCAAAATCACAAAAACTACACTTATTTTTGTATTCTGTTGGAGTCTTGGTCTTAGTATTCACGTGGGTATTAAATAATTCGATCAATTCATCACCAATATCTTCTGCAGTTGTGAAAGGTGAGAAGCTTCCATAGGAGAGCAATGTAATCAAACGTGCTAATTCAGTTTTTTTGAAATTAGAAAATTCAGTGATGCTGTTTAAGTTTTTGTTTGGAAATTCTTGAAAAGTATCATTTGTTTCCAGTAATACGTAAGAAATACCGTTTACGGGATTTTTATCGTTGATCTGAAGTAATGATGCATAAAGAAAACCTTGGAACAAATTAAAAGGTGTCTTTTGGTAATCTGGATAGGATCTTCCACGTTTTTTATAATCGATAATTTGATAGCTTTCTTCAAAACGATTTTGATCGACACGATCGACTTTGGAACGAATCTTCAAAGTGAGATTTTCATTGATCTGAAGGAGGTCATTTTCCAATTCACCTTCACCAGAGACCGCCTCGAAGAAAAGCGGAGTCTGTGATTCACGAAAATCTTTCTCTCTGATTTCAAGATATTTTGTTAAAATCGTTACAATATATTCGTAGTCGATCAGAAATACTTGTTTGTAAGGAGATTGATTGATAAATTCATCAAGGATACTCTTCATTTTTTGGATATCAATACAATCCTCGGCTGGGAGATCCTTTGTTTGAGCGATATAATGTTCGAGCACATAGTGATAGAGATTTCCGTAGTCAAGGTTTTCGGGCTGGTAGGAAGGCAACTCATAGGGTTTTAGGCGACAAAGACGCTCCCACAAACCTCGATAACGACAACGTCCTAGACTCTCCAAAGCTGTTGGAGAAAAGGAGATTGTAGATTGATTGAAGTCTTTTGTGAATTTATTTTCTGCAGATAACTGCCCAAAATACGCTAGTCCCTCGTCTTGAACGGGGGTTTCTTCTTTATAAGCTTCGTTGACTCGTTCGATTGTTTTGAGATATTCTACGGCTTCTCGCAAATCTGTGGACTGAGACTTGTGAGCGTAAGGGATAAGAGAATCTTCAAAATAATGAGAAGGCTCGTAGGCGATGTCAAAAATTTTAGGATTATCCCAACTTGGGTCGAGTTTGTTTTCTTTATGGTAAGGAATACGCTCAAATTTTTCCTGTTTTGCAAGGATTCGTTGTAAAAAATAAGAGCTTTGAGAATAAATACCACGCTCGTTGGAAGGGGTTCGAGAGAAATAGACTTCTTCAGAGGCACGTGATAATGATACGGCAAAGGATAATTTTTCTTCAGAAAAATATTCTTGCTCTGTGCTCCAAAGAGCCTTTCCAAAAATGGTATGAGAAATAAGGTTCAAAGCAACACGATCTTGATTATCAAAAAGATCAAATTTTTTCGGTGCAGGGAACTCACCTTCATTCATCCCAACAATAAAAGTAGCTTTTACAAAGAGTCCACGAGCATCTTCTGGAGAAACAATACGAACACGATTTTGATAAGGAATACTGCTTCGGTAACGTGTCTCAGAGATGATCATTTGGAAGTAAAATAAGAAGCTATCCATACTGAGTTTTTCTTGTTGGATTTGATTTAAGGAGTTGGAAATGTTCGCAAACACTTCTTTTAGTTTTGCAAGAGCGGCATAATCACGTGCCAAGGAATCTTCAATAAGCGTTTGTTCTGAGGAATGATCAGGCTTGACAAAAGCCTCTTCTACTCCGAGAAAATTTAGCAAATTGCTGATATATTCAATGTACTCATTGACAGAATAATCGGTATGAGATTTCAAGGCATAGAGATGCTCACAAAGAGCGAAGATGGTATTTTTTAATTGGAGTGTCTTTTCATCGATGTTTATATCCATCTCGGTTAAACGAGCAAATCCGTCATTCCAGGCTTCCTTACCACCAACGATCGCAAGGGGAATTAATTCAGGAGCTTGCATGAAGATCGATCGGATTTTCGGAGAAATATAATTTGAGTGAGCAAGAAAATCTAAACTTTCATGAGAAATTTGATCCTTCGCTAAGGAAAGCAGTTTTTTTATGAACTGAATGAGTGGATTGTCACTTAAAAGCATATCCTTACTTGTTTGATAAGGAATCCCAGCCTTGCGGAAGACTATCTGAAAAAGAGGCGCATAAATATCTTGATTTTTTGCAATAATAAGAATATCGTTCAGTGAATATTCTTTATTTGATGTTAGTTTTTTGATCTGGTTCGTGATTTCTTCGACTTCACGATGTTTTCCAAATGCTTGAATTTCATGAATTGCTATCTTGCTGGTTGAAGAGCTATCTTTGATTAAAAATTGATCAACAAGATTTTGACCTACGTGAGGAGTTTTTGCGAGGATTTCTTCTGCTTTTGGAAATAAGCTTTGAAATTGAGCAAGTGTATTGTGACAGGTTTCATGAGCGATGTTAAGAAAAGAAACTAGGAGATTTTTATCAAATTCTTGAGCTTTGAGCAAACTAGAAGAGATGAGTTTGAATTGATTGGGGGTGTAATCAATAAATCCGTCAACAAAAAGATAGTCAGGGAAGAAGCTTTTAGACAACAAATCCATCTTTTGAGCGATTAGATTTACAGAGTATTTGGTATCAGAGAGATTTTTTTTGTTAAGGATCTGATCAAATTCATCAAGAATCAAACGTAAATCATGGACACGATCTTTAAGCTCTTCTGTAGATTCGAGATTATCAATATTACGATCACGAAGGGCATAAATGATACGGTAAATCATCTGAATGATTTTGGGACGAGAGGTAATATTTTTAAATGCTTTGAAATCTTTTTCATTTTTGCGGATGATGTGAGAAATAATTAAAAATTGATCAAAATTGGTGAGTGTTTGAGGACGATCTATAGGGTTTGGAAAAAGTTCTTCAATGAGTTTTTCTTGAAACTCTCTCAAAGTAATGATAGGATTCCCGATGATGGAGGCTTTTTTTTGGAGTAGAGACTTGATGAGAGCATCTTTGTGTTGACGAGAAGGTACGATTACCCAAAACGATTGATTTTGGGTAATGAGATTGCTTATTTGTTCTACAATAGTTGAGGTTTTACCTGAACCAAAATGTCCTAAGAGAAACTGCATAGCCACGCCCTTATTTAACCGAAATAGTAAATGTTTTCACGACCGTATCATAAGCGTTTTTATCACTTTCTTCGATACGGATTTTTCTTAATTCATTACGAAAAACATTGTCGATAACAGGGTCACCGGAAGATTTCAACAATTCAACTGATGAAACCCATCCTTGAGGACTGAAAGTAATCGATGCTGTTACAGAATATCCATAGCCACGAGCCTTGTATTCAGCTGGTATTTTTTCTGTAATCTTTGGAAAGATAATTGTTTTTCGAGGCGACCCTGTCCAAGATGCATCGTCTAAAAAGTCTGAATGAACTGTCTTAGTATCTTGCTTTTGAGCAAGTAGATTCTCTAATTCATTAGCCAAAACTTCTTCTTCTTTAGGGGGTGTTGGGGTAGTTTTTATTTGTTCCTGAACAGGCTTAGCTTCAGGAAGAGTTTCGGTCTTTTTTTCTTCAGGCTTTTGAGGCTCTGGTGTTATAGGCTTAGGCACAGGTGCCGGCTCTGTTTGTTTTACAGGCACTGGAACAGGAGTAGGTGCTGGAGCAGGAGTAGGTTTTGGTGTAATTTTATTTTCGACAGGCTTTGATTCTATGGGTTTTGGCGCAGGAGGTTTAGCTTTTTCTTTAGGTTGTGGTGGTTGCGGTGTTGTTTTAGGTGGTACAGGAACTTCATTAGGAACTGGTAAAGTCGGAGCTGTAGGCACAGCGGATCCTAAATTCATCGTAACAGTGATTTTACGTTGGTATATTTCAATATCTGGAACAACCCAAAGAAATAAAATCAATATAAACGCATGTAAACCAATCGACAACATAAGGTAAGAGGTAAGCGGAGACTTTTCTTCGTGTTTACGGGAAACGTACATAAGTACTCCTACTGTTTAAGAATGGTAGCGAGGCTTAGTTTATCAATACCCGCAATACGTGCCTGATCCATAATTTCGACGAGTAACCCATAAGAAATGGTCTCATCTCCTTGGATCACGATACCTGTATTTGGGTTTTGTGAATGGAATTCTTGGAGGGCTTGAGGAAGATCTTCTTTAGCGATAGGCACTTCATTCCAGCTGATCTGATTGCTTCTATCAACATTAATAATATATTGTTGCTGAGCCACAGCATCTGAAGTCTGAGCTTGAGGAAGATCTACGTTGAGAGAGGAGGTTTGAATGAATGTGGATGTGATCATGAAAAATGTGAGCAATTGAAAGACAATATCAATCATAGGTGTCATATTGATATCTGCAGAAATACGGTTACGTTGTTTGTACTTGGAAAACATTAGAAACTCCTTGAAATGCTCAAAATGTTACCTTTATTATACAAAACAATTTGCTTTTTTTCAAGAAAATGAACAGAGTATTATACAGAGTGTTTAATCAACAACTTGATTAAAACTTAATTCATAAGCATTTGCGATATCAGGGTTTTGGGAAAGAAATTCTTGAATTTTTTCACCGTTGTTGATGCTATAATCAATGTATTCATTCTCAGAAACGCCGAGTTTTTGATAAAATTCACCGCGAGTTTTGTTTAGAATATTATCAAATTCTTCTTCAGAAACGTTAGCTTTACTTGCTTGAGTGTAGTTAGAATATTGGTAAAGAGTGAAGAGGATGCTAATCTCAATAAATCTTCTTGGACTATCTAGTTTGATTTGATCACCTAATTTAAAATCAACATGACTCAAAATTTCTTGGATACTCTTATCATCTATGCTCGTTGTTGGGAGTTCAGACATCTCCATTAAAGAAGGATCGTTAAAATCAATAGGAAACTCCTTTGATTTTTTTTGACAAGCGACAACCAAGGTTAGTAAGGTAAGGGATAAAAACGTTTTTTTCATAAATCCTCTCAAAAAAGTTCGATTTTTTATTTTCGGAACACATTAGGGAATATGTTTATACTAAAGCTATTTTAATACGAAAAAAAATAATTTTCAAGACTAAATCATATAATTTTATTTTTTTTGTGAAAATATTTGTAGAAATGTAAATAAAATTTGAAAAAAAATAAAAAGTAGTGTATAATTCTAAGGTATGTTACATAATTTTAGTTGAGGAAGCATATGGTAAATCAAAACAAGCTCTCTTTAGGTACTTACCTTCGTGAGCAACGAGAAGCAAAAGGCTTATCTCTTGACGAGGCAGCAATTGAAACAAATATTGCCCGTAAGTATATTGAAGCGTTAGAAAATGACGAGTACGGGTTCTTCCCTGCCGAAATTTATGTTGTTGGCTTTTTAGCAGCATATGTTGAAGTGTTAGAAATGGATAGGGAGTTAGTTCTTTCCATGTATCAGAGATCTTTAGCAAAAGAACAAGAAGCACCATTGGAAGAAGTTTTTTCTCTCTACACTAGTGAGTCAAAAGTGAAAAAACAAACAATCATCTTAATGGTTACACTCCCAGCGATCCTTATTTTGGCTTTCTTGGGGGCATTTATGTCTTCTGGGAAGGATAAGAATTTAGATATTGAAAATTCTGAAAATATCATCATGATTAATGAAGGTACAGAGGAACTTTCTATTGACTTAAATTCTCTTGGTCAAAACAATGAATTTTCTGTAGGTGTCCATGATACTGTTGGATTAACGAAAGATGGTAGTGTTCAAAACTCTATTAAATTTCTTGGTACCGCTTCTATGAATAAGCAGATCAAATTACAACTTGGTCAAAATACATTTACTCAGAAAAGGGGTGATGTGTTAAATGCTGATCTTTATGGAGACGGGAATAATAATTTAACTCTAGAGATTATTGATATTAATGCAGATCGTATTAGATTTGTTCTTTCTATCAAAGAAGCAACCCTCCAAAGAGATACTTCAGGTGTCTTTAATATTGCTAATTACACAAAATCTATCCGTACAGAAGTTGCAATTGGGTCAGTAGATTCTTTCCCAACAGTAACCATGAGAGTAACAGCAACTGGTAACACATGGGTTGAATACAAAAGTGATAGTCAACAAGAAGTTTCTCAAATGCTTCGCGCTGGACAAAGTGTTTCTATCAAATTTAACGAGTCTCTTCTCTTATTGTTAGGCAATTCCGGTGCTGCTAATATTTCCTTCCAAGAATTCCCAAATGCTGCCGTTAGAGGTGGTACAGCGGGTGAGAGTTCTTATTCTGTTTTCTATCGTAAGAAGACTGCTGGTGGGACTCAATTATATAGAGCCTTGCTTAAATAAGCTCTTGACTAAGTTCTTAAAATATATTACACTAATACTCATATTTAGAAATAAATATGAGTATTTTTTTTTGAATAAAAGATAATAAAATAAGGAAATATTAACGATGAAGATTTTTTTTGATGCCCTTGGTTGTCCTAAAGCTTTGGTTGATGCTGAAAAAATGTGTGCCCATCTTTTTGATGATGACTCGCATTACCCTGTATATGATCCTGCAGAAGCAGATGCGATTATTGTGAATACTTGTGGATTTATTGATTCTGCAAAGCAAGAATCGATTGACGCTATCCTTTCTCACGCTGCTCTTAAAAAAGACAATCCTGATTTGATCTTAGCAGTGAGTGGCTGTATGGTGGCTCGTTACCATGAAGAATTGAAAGCTGAAATTCCAGAGATTGATGCCTTTATTGGGGTGAAAGATCCTGCGAAAATTAGAGAAATTTTTAAGAAAAAAGAAACAAAACCTATGCTCGATGAAGGAGACTTCAAAGATACAGAGCAAAGCAAACGTTCCCTCATGTTTTCAGGATACAAGCACGCTTGGATCAAGATTGGAGAGGGGTGTAACCGTAGCTGTACTTTCTGTGCGATTCCTCTCATGCGTGGGACTCAACGTAGCCGTAGTGAGGCTGATATTGTTGATGAAGCAAAGCGTCTTCTTGACGAGGGTATTCGTGAATTAATTGTGATCACTCAAGACCCTGTAAATTATGGTGTTGATATTGACAAAACACGTCGTTTGATCCCATTATTACAACAATTAGAGCCTCTTGGATTTGATTGGATTCGTGTTCAATATTTGTTCCCAGATCCTCTCATGGTTGAGCTTGCTCAAATGTACCATGAATCCAAAGTTTTTTGTAACTATGTAGATGTGCCTTTGCAGCATATTTCTGGTAATGTGCTTAAAGATATGCGTCGTCCTGGCGACTACGATACTTATGCGAAATTATTCCACGATATGAGAAAAGTGAACCCAGATCTTGCTATTAGAACATCCTTTATCGCTGGATTTCCTGGTGAAACAAAGGAAGATGCGGATCAAGTGGCACGTTTCCTCAAAGAAGTTCAAGCGGATCGTGTTGGATTCTTTACCTATTCTCGTGAAGAGGGTACGGGATCTTATTTCTTTGACCAGCAAGTTTCTCTTGAAACAGCTGAAGAACGTGTGGCTCAGTGGGCAGATATCCAACAAGAAATCTCCCGTAAGCGTCTTTCTCGCTTAGTGGGTCAAAAATTGATCTGTATTGGAGAAGGTGTTTCTGAAGAAGACAATGGAGAACGTATTATGATTATGCGCTCTCAGTATGATGCTCCTGAGATTGATGGTATCGTCAGTGTGAAAGTTCCTGCCGACTACCCAACCGAATTAATCGAGATGGCTGAAGTTGAGATTACAGGGTCTGATGACCACGATCTTTTCGGTAATTTTATTCAAGAGGTCTAAGATGCCAAAATTTATTTTAAATATCCCTAATTCCTTAACAATTTTGAGACTTTTTTGTGTACCTTTAGCGAGTTTTCCTTTATTGCCGATTTTTGGCGAGCACACCGAAACAAAATTATTACTTGTGATGTTTGCGTTTGTATTTGCAGCAATTACTGACTTTTTAGATGGATATTTTGCTAGAAAACTCAATCAAATGAGTGATTGGGGTGCCTATATGGATCCTCTTATTGATAAGTTTCTTATCTGGGCATTATTCCTTGTCTTTTTGTTTGTTCCTTTCATGGAGATCCCTGTTTGGACATTTATTGTGATTCTCTTCAGGGATCTTGCTGTTACTGAGATGCGTAATTTCGCGATCAAACACGATATTGCTTTCAAAACTTCTTTCTTCGCAAAGACAAAGACTGCTGTACAAATGGTTGTTGGCGGAGGAATCCTCGTCTTTTTGACTCTTTCTTTCTATCTTTACCAACAAACAGGACTTGGCTCAACGAACTATCTTGAGGTGTGGAGTCATCCAACGATGTACTACCTCCCAAAATATTTAGTTGTGTTTACGGCATTATTGACGGGAGCAACAGGTGTTGATTATGCGATCACCCTATGGAAAAATATGAAAAACAAAAAAACTAGTCATTAAGACTAGTTTTTTTTTATGATAGATTTTATTTTAGAATAAAGATGGTACTTTTTCTTTGAGACGATTTTGAATTTGGATAGAATCCTGATGAGAAGGATTCAAACGAAGCGCAATATCTGTCATTGTCTTTGCATCTTTGAATTGTTGCAAGCTTTCAAATGTTAGAGCAAGGTTGTTAAGATAGATTACTCTTGAGCTTGGGTTGGATGTTAGGGCAAGAGCAGCTTTGAAAGAAGTCTCCGCTTGTCTCCAATAACCGATTTTCATTAACGCTAATCCTAAACGATTATAAATAGTTGAGGACATAGAATTTAATGACAGAGCTTGTTGATATGCTGCCACAGCTAAGGTATTTTCGTTAAGTCCCATATATGCTGTACCCATTTCCGCATAGAGACTTGATCTTATTCCTACTTTACTAATGAAATCTTTTTCAATTTTAAGTAATTCTTCTTTAGATTTTGCTTCTTTAATACGTTCAATGTACGGTGCAAGGTTAGCTTCTCCTGATGTTGCTGCTTCAGTAGCGGCAGTGGTTCTTTTGAGCTGAGCATGGCTAGTTACTGCCGTGAATAAAAAAAGAATACTTAAGATGTGTTTCATAGTTCTTTAATCCTTTCATTAAAATATTTATATCATATCATACTTATATAAAAATTGCAATTTTTTTCTCTATTTTTTCTCAATTTCCTATCATCTTCCTTGCATAAGGCAACAAATTATTATATAATATAAAAGTCGTATTTAAACATATAAAGGAGACTCAGATGCGTTATTCTCAATCTTACATTTTTACGCTCAAAGAAACACCTCGCGATGCTGAAATTATCAGTCATCAGCTTATGCTCAGATCAGGTATGATCAAAAAATCTGCAGTAGGACTTTATACGTGGATGCCCATTGGGAAAAGAGTTTTAGATAAAGTTCATCATATCATTAAACAAGAAATGGACAATGCTGGTGCGCTTGATATCTTGCCACCATTTGTTACTCAAGGTGAGCTTTGGAAAGAATCAGGTCGTTGGGATACAATGGGTAAAGAAATGCTCCGTTTTGTTGATAGACATGATAATGACTATGTTCTTGGGCCAACGCATGAAGAAGCTTTCACAGCGATCGTTCGTGAGACAGCTCGTTCCTACCAAGATCTTCCTGTAACCCTCTACCAAATCAATACAAAATTTCGTGATGAAAGACGCCCACGTTATGGTATGATCCGCGTCCGTGAATTTATTATGAAAGATGCTTATTCCTATGATATCGATGATGCGGGACTTGATAAAAGCTACCAAGCAATGCGTGAAGCCTATATCAAAATCTTCAAGCGTGTGGGCTTGACTGTGGATCCAGTTCTTGCCGACTCTGGTAATATGGGAGGCAGTGGTTCTGAGGAATTTATGGTACCTTCCTCTGTTGGTGAAGAAGACATTGTTCGTTGTTCTTGTGGATATGTGGCAAACGTTGAAAAAGCTGAGTCACATTATCCTGTTCGTGATAAAAAATCTCCTGTAACGATGGAAAAAGTATCTACTCCTAATGTCAAAACCATAGAAGATCTTGCGAAATTCTTTAATTGTGAAACAAAAGACCTTGTCAAAGCTTTTGTCGTTGAAGCAGATGGTAAGCTTGTCATGGCTTGTATCCGTGGCGATCTCCAGGTCAACGAAGCAAAACTCAAAAACCTTATCGGTGCTAGTGAGATGGAAATGGCTGATCCAGATAGGATTTGGGCAGAATTGAAAGCTCCTATTGGTTTCCTTGGTGGACTTAAAGATTGTCCTATTGATGTGATCGCAGACCAATCTATTCTTGATATGGATGACACCGTGATCGGCGCGAACGAAAAAGATATGCACTTCAAAGGTGTCTCGATTCAGCGTGACTGTAAAATCACGAAAACTGGTTCTTTCCATGTTGCTGAGAAAGGTCATACTTGTGTTCAATGTGGTAATACATTTGATGTGTATAAAGGGATCGAAGTGGGGCATATTTTCAAACTTGGTAAAAAATACACGGAATCCATGGGCGTAACTGTTCTTGATAAAAACAATCAACAAATCACTCCTACATGTGGTTGTTATGGTATTGGGCTTGGTCGTGTTGTTGCAGCTATTGTGGAACAAAGTGCTGACGAAAACGGTATTGTCTTCCCAATTTCTGTAGCTCCATATCAAGTTATCATCACTCCAACCCTTGCTGAGGGCGAAATTTTTGACACAGCTGAGTCCTTATACAAAGAATTCCAAGGTGAAGAAATCGAAGTCATGCTCGATGATAGAAATGAACGCGCAGGTGCAAAATTTAAAGATGCAGATTTACTTGGAATTCCTGTTCGTGTGACCGTTGGAAAATCTTGGCAAGAACGTAAAGAATTTGAAGTCAAGATCCGTCGCTCTGGCGAAGTCTTGAATATTCCTGCAGATCAGATCAAAGAAAAGATTCAAGAGATTATTAAAAAAGAAAAAGATTTATTGAAATAGGGGAGAAATGTGAAACTTATTTCATGGAATATTAACGGCGTTCGTGCTGCAACGCGTAAGGGATTTTTAGATTGGCTTTATGAATATGATGCTGATGTTGTTGGCGTACAAGAAATTAAAGCCGAACCACAACAGCTAGAATCCCTTATCCGCAATCCCCAAGGTCGTTCTACCTATTGGAATCCTTGTCGTACCAAAAAAGGATATTCTGGCACAGCACTCTTTTCTAAAACAGAGCCGAAATCCGTTGAGCTAGGGTGGGGGGATGAGCAATTTGATCAAGAAGGTCGCACTATTATGGCGGACTACGGTGATTTTGTCTTCTTTACGATTTACTTCCCAAATGGAGAAAGCTCCCCCGAACGCCTCAAATACAAATTAGCCTTTTATGATTCTTTCTTAGATTATATTATTGAACTGAGAAAGCAAGGACGTAGTGTGATTTTCTCTGGAGATGTGAACACTGCTCATAATGAAATTGATCTTGCTCGTCCTAAAGAAAACCAAAATACTTCAGGATTTCTTCCTATAGAAAGGGCTTGGTTGGATAAGGTTGTTGAGGCAGGTTTTGTAGATACTTTTAGACATATTCATCCAGATGCTAAGGATATGTATTCTTGGTGGAGCTACCGTGGCGGTGCTCGTGAACGTAATGTTGGCTGGAGGATTGACTATGTCTTTGTCAGTGATGATCTTCTTCCTCGCCTCAAAGACGCCTTTATTTTAAGAGACGTTGTTGGTTCAGATCATTGTCCTGTTGGAATTGAATTGGTATGATGAACAAAATCCTCAAGTGTGATCCTTTACTTTTGTGTTTATTTCAAGCAAAAGAAGAGCTATCTATTGAAGATTTGGCAAGAAAATTATCAAGCTCTGTTACGAAGATAGAAGATCGTCTTCAACAACTTCAAAATCAAGGTTTTACTATCCTCAAAGAGGAATCAAATGTTTCTATTCTCACTGTGAATCTTGAAGGTATTGTCCCTGAAAAGATTGCTTCAGATTTGAAATTTCCTATTGATGTTTATTACCTTGATCAGAGTATTTCCACCAACACTTTAGCGATGGATCTTGATCCCACCAGTCCAGCTATCCTTTTTACGAAGGAGCAGACTGCTGGTAAGGGGCGTGCAGGTCGTGAGTGGTTTATGCAACGGGAAAAAGATATCGCTTTGACTTTTTCTTTGCCGATGCTAGGGATTTCTGAAACGCAATTTTCGTCCTTGATTTATCTTTCCTCATTAGCTGTCTTCAGAACTTTAGATTTCTTTGCTCCAGATCACTTTATGATCAAGTGGCCGAATGATATTATGACGCAAAATGGACAAAAAATTTCTGGTATATTGATTAATTCTGTGATCAAGGATCTCCATTGCCAACGAGTTATTGTGGGGATTGGAGTCAATATTAACAGTGATCAATTTGCTGATTATGCTGTTTCTTTGAAGCAAGTAGCGGGGCAAGAATTTGATATCAATGCTGTTTATGCAAAGCTAATCAATACTTTTTTAGAATATTGGTACCATTTTTCTACTTATCAACACCAACTCCAAAACGACTGGCAAGAGCATCTTTGCTGGATTGGGGAGCTTGTTTCCTTTCAGGAGCATGATAAGCAACATGTCGGTATCTTCAAGAGAGTTGATTTTGATGGTTCTGTGATCATTGAAATTGATGGACAAGAACATCATTTTAGAACAGGTGATCTCACCCAATTTAGATTAACAAAAAACTCCTAGCATATGCTAGGAGTTTTTGATTTGAGTGCTTATTAACGTTTTTGACGTGTTTGAAGGTTTGCGAGTCTTCCAGAAATAGAACTACCATTTCTGATGTTATAGACGTCTTTGGAATGAAGTCTACCCTTTTCATCTTTTGAAATAGAAGGATCAATACTAATAATATCATTGATAGCTTTTAGACCTTCATTGATATCCATACCGATAAATTGAGCAATTTCAGATGGAGTCATCTCAAAGGTATAACTAAGCCCTTTTTGTAAAGGGATACGATTTTTTTGTAGTAATGTTTGAAGAGCATCATAGATCTTTGTATGAGGATCTTTAATGAGTTGATTTGCCAACCTTTTATAAACGACCCAAATACGATCAGATAAAAGCTCGATAATACGACGAGCAATCTCAGGATGCTGTTTAATGTGAGCTTCGAAATTAAGCTTATTGATACGGAGTAATGTTACTCGAGACATCGTGATTGCAGAAGCTGAACGATAACTATTTTCAAGAATAGCCATCTCGCCAAAGATATCTTTTTCTTTTAAGATACCTAAAAGCGTTTCTTTTCCATCAACGAAGTTTGTGATTTTGATTTGACCTTCAATAACAATATAAAGATCAGAGCCTGCTTCTTGCTCTAAGAAAATCGGTACACCTTCTTCGTAAGTAACTTGCACGCCATTTTCGATAGGTCTATATGACGAAGGATTTGTGTGTAGATTGTTTAATTTTGATTGAGCATCTTGTGATTTAGGATCACTAGGATTTGCTTCAATATATTTAGCATAAGCATAGGCTGCAACCTTTGGATTACCCTGATTGCTATAGTATTCAGCAATGTTCAAGAGAACATCAAGATCATGCTCTATACCGTAGCTTGCAGATTGAGCTGTGAGCTGTCCGATAGTGATGTTATAACGTCTTAGTCTATTGGAAAAGAATCTAATGATTTTCATAGCAACAGGAGCCATTTGTTTAATAAGTAGCTCAAATTGGTCATAACGTACAGTAATAAGTGTAGCATCTTCGAGGACTCTCATGCTAGAAACACGAGGTCGTCGACTCATACAATCAAGGATTCCAAAAAAGTCTCCAGAGCCTAGTACGAGGTCTGGTTCTCCAGTTAGCTCATTCAAGGGATTTTCTTCTACTAATCGACCAGATCTAATGATAAAAAATTCACCACTTTCGCTTTGTTCTTCGATATAAACGTAGGTTCCAGCTCTAAAGTGGACTGTGTCTAATTTTATAGGTTCCATCTCTTCCTCGATAATTTTCTTATATTAGTTGATTATAGATCGGAAATTTAGAGCATAACTCAATAGCTTGAGCTTTAATTTTTAATAATTCCGTCGGATTATTTTTATTTTTGACAATAGAGTCTATCAAATCAACTATTTTAATAGATTCTTCTTCTTTCATTCCTCGAGTAGTGATAGCTGGTGCTCCAATTCTAACCCCAGAAGGTTTCATAGGAGGTGCTGTGTCAAATGGGATGCTATTTTTGTTAAGAGTAATGTTACACTCATCACAAAGAAGTGATAATTCATTTCCATTGATCTCTTTTTCTCTAAGGTCGACAATGAACAAATGATTATCTGTAGTATCAGAGACAATTTTATAGCCAAGGTCTTTGAAACGATTCGCCATAGTAAGAGTGTTTTTGATGACTTGCTTTTGATATTCTTTAAATTCAGGTTGTAAAGCTTCTTTGAATGCAACAGCTTTCCCTGCGATTACGTGCATTAATGGCCCCCCCTGCATTCCAGGGAAGATGGTTTTGTCGATAGCTTTGGCATGTTCTTTTTTACAAAGGATCAAGCCCCCACGAGGACCTCTTAGCGTTTTGTGGGTAGTGGATGTTACAACATCTGCATAAGGAACAGGGTTTTGGTGAAGTCCAGCTGCAATAAGACCTGCAATATGCGCCATATCCACTAATAAATATGCCCCAACAGCGTCTGCAATTTCTCTGAATTTCGCAAAATCAATATGACGAGAATAAGCTGATGCTCCGGCAATGATTAATTTTGGTTGTACTTCTTTAGCTTTGGCAAGTACGGCATCATAATCTAATAACTGAGTCTTAGGGTCAATGGTGTAACTGTGAGCTTCAAATAAAGTTCCAGAAAAATTCAAATTAAAACCATGAGTCAAATGCCCACCACAACTGAGATCCATCCCAAGAATTTTATCGCCATGATTGAGGAGAGCCATATAGGCTGCCATATTTGCTTGGGATCCAGAGTGAGGTTGAACGTTTGCGTGCTCAGCACCAAATAATTCTTTAGCACGTTCGATTGCTAATTTTTCACTAATATCAACACACTCACAACCACCGTAATAGCGTTTTGCAGGGTATCCTTCAGCATATTTATTGGTTAAAATACTTCCTTGAGCAGTTAGTACAGAAGGAGAAACAATATTTTCAGAAGCAATTAATTCGATTGTTTCTTGTTGACGTTTGAACTCCTGATCTATTGATGCAAAAAGCTCAGGGTCTGTTTTTTTGATTTCTTCATTTTGAAATAAATGCTTCATAAAATTCCTCCTATTTCTTGTACATAAGTATCTTTTTCATTATACGATTATTTTACTGAAATAGCAATAGATTGTAGTAAACTTTCTTTTTTAATTATTTTTCAAAAAAATCTTGACAACCCTATCTCTTTGATGTTATAATATAGGACAAACTATCGCTCAGATGGTGGAACTGGTAGACACGCTAGCTTGAGGGGCTAGTGGCCGTTTTGGTCGTGCAGGTTCAAGTCCTGTTCTGAGCAATGAGCATTAGCTCGCCCAATTAGGGACAGATCTTTATTACATAAGGATTTGTCCTTTTTTTATTTTAAACGAAAAATACCATAGTGTACAAACAGTGTACAGAAAGTGTACAGTAAACGTGCCGTTTAATCCATTAGAAGAACAAAATCACATCACTATCTTGATACCTATAATTAATCCAATTTAGAGGTTAATAAAATGGGAATCTATCGACGAAAAGAGACGGGTATTTATTATCTCAAGATTCGAGAAGGTACTAAATATCGTCGTATTTCATTATCAACAAAAAGTCGTTACGTAGCAGAACAATTATATAATGCCTATCTACTAGATAAAGTCAAGGATAGGATGTCCGAAGTGCTTTACGGCACAGGACGTGCGAAAGACAAAGTACAAAATAAACTATCTGAAAAAATAATCAATCATCCTTATCAAACAGAATTACAAAGTTTTTCTAATACTATTAAGATCGCGATTACAGAGTCTAAATATGATATAGATAAAACATATTTAGAGTACATAGAATTATGTAAAAGCCAAAACCTTACTAAAGATGTATTATATTCAAAAACAAGGCTTTTGAAGTATCTTAAAAGCCTTAAAATTCAATTTATCAATGAGATCACGCAAGAAATGATTATAAAACTTGTTAATTCTTTCAAAACAGAAACGGCAAACAAACACCTAAGAAATCTCAAAGCGTTTTTGAATTTTTGTATTAAGAGAAAATATTATCAAAGACAAGACTATGAGACACTTGATTTTTTGATGACAAAACAAAATATTAGAGAAACTGTGATTTTAGAGGATGATTATAAAAAGCTCATCAAGCATGCAAGCGAAGATTTTAAGTTGTATATAATGAGCTTATGGGAGACAGGTTGTCGTCCTAATGAGATCACAGGCTTGAAAAGATCTGATATAGACTTTGAAAAGGGATCTGTTAAGGTTTATCAAACGAAAACCAAGAAATATAAAACGGTTTATCTAACAGATTTATTGCTGAAAGAATTTGAAAAAATTGAAACGGAACGAATGTTCCATGGGTATGATAAAAATGATACGTACTATTCAAGAAAATTTAAAAAATTAAGAGATGAGCTTGGAATGAATAGTAAATATTGTTTATATGCATTTAGACATAGCTTTGGCGAAGTGCCCTTGAGGTAGACTAGGATCTTGA
>JBOFDS010000007.1:0-2641 GCA_051647245.1 Brevinema sp. | reverse complement strand
CTGCTTGCCATACTTTGCTGTAGCAGTATTTATAAATTCATCAGATATAACAGAAAATAGCTCGTTTACTTCTTCCAACGGAAATTCTTTTTCTATTTCAGCAATATCAGCGATTACAGAAGATGGACAATCAGTATCTTTCCCTAAACTTCCCATCCTCAGATTATTATATGATAATATTATAGTATATTTATTAGTCCTTCTTTCTCCATCATATTTGATAATTAATATACAATCAATTTCCTTTAAGAACATTGGCAATTTCTGTAACACCATTTACTCTCCCTTCTGCAATATCATATATTAAATTCCATTTCTGAGTATCTGTCAATGAATTACTTAATCCAAAATCGTCTAATAGCATATTCATAGTATCCAATGCCGTTCATTTGACGAAATTGCCCGATATGGGCTAGAATAGTATACCGGTTACGTTGTCCCCGGATCGCTTCAGGCTTATCGATGAACGAAAAAACGGCAGATTTTTTATCTACCGTCCATCATACAAGCCCATAGCAAGCGTATGGTCGCTCCTCAGCGTTGCCCAAAAGATGCTGGGGCTAAGAGCTCACGCCTCTAAGCGTACGATTTATCTTTTTTTATCTTTTGTATTTTTTCTATCTCGCTTTTGCTCTGTTATATAAGGTAGTTATCAGGACATCTACTCAGCAGTGAAAAAAAGCTTTCTGCACTGTCCAACAATGCAGATATAAATTCTTGCTTATTAACACAAATTTTCTTTTGTACAATATCCAACAATAAAATACCGCTTGATATATCTTGAATCGCAAAAAGTATGGGCTGATCTGGAAAATGAAATTATGCGGTATTCTACTAATATTGTCCTCTCTTTTAAATTTATTTATTTTCTGTGAATTCACTAATTTTATTTAGCAAATCTGCAATCACAACTTGTGTTGGTTTATCAGCATTATGGAGCAACTTTTCTATACGACTAACAATTTCAGAGTTATTAATAAAAAAATCTACGCTTTCTTTATTGATAAAATTTCTTAATGAATCTAAACAAATTTCAAAAAGTTCCTCATCCTTAGTATCAATCAATTCTAATAAAGCTATTAACTCATACTTATTGCTTTCATCATATAAGCAATATGCTAATTTTTTTTTCCATTCGATATCTTGTATAGATAATCTTTCTAGTAACTGTTTCCAATCATCATCCTTGAAATTAGAAATCATATCTTGTGCAATATCGACACCTTCATCATACCAATAATTCGGAGGAAGGTATCCTGTTAAATATTTTTCGAGTTCATTATACATTATTTTATCTCCTTTTGTTTACGGACTAATTGGTTGAAAATCCTTTAAAAGACCTGTAACTCCTCCACCCGTCGGATAACCGGTAGTAACATAACCGCATTTTTTATTTCTTCAGCCATTGCAGCATTGGAACAGGTTATAAATTTTTTTATCACTTTAATACAACAAAGAAACCTCTCGATGCCAAATTGGCAAAGAGAGATTTCTTACCTAATCAAAACTAACTAAGCTATTATTTACGTCAATCTTATTAAAAATCTTCTTTATAAAATTTGCATCTTCAGGAAACTTTGCCTTAAAGGTGTTCCATGCCGAAAAAATGATTTTTTCAGGTAAAATTACATCGTAAATCAAATCTTCGATTGCATTCCAATTGTTTCCGCAAAAATCAGGAAAATCCAAAGCCATTTTAATGGTTTGTATAATTTCTTTGTTGTTATTGATTTGACTACAATCTATTGTAATCAATTGCTTTTTCACATATTTGTTTTTCAATATTTCAAGTATTTCATTTCTATCATTTGACTGAATCAGCAGTTCTACATAAGCATCACTAATTTTATCATATATCTCTGGAAAATCAGTTAAGATATATTGTTTTAACTGGGTTTGTAGCCTGATACGTTCTTCCTTTGAACTAAAATTTGTCGACACAATCTCTAAATATGTATTTTCGCCAAGGTATTCTTCAAACTCATCCATGTTATTATAAAAGTATTGTTCGAATTGTTCATCTGATAGATATTCTTTTAGGTATAAGCATATTACTTCGTTATAATTCATTACATTTCTCCTTGTGTTTTTTATGGATAGATCTGAAATACTGTATCATAGTGATCATACGTCCCAAATATTAGCCCATCATTTGAATATAAAATCCTATATGCGGGGTTTTTTGAGTTTGAACGACTCATTGTATAATCAATTCCCACATCTGCTTCATACCATACCCGACCATTCGAAGATGGCAAAACTCCCGTGGTATTATCAAAGATATCACCCAAGAGCTTTTCCTAGAGCATAATTATTTAAAGCTTTTCCCTCAGACCACCCCAATGCTCTTGCTTGATTCTTAGTAATATAATTCGATGGTAATTGACCTGTAGAATTAAGATTATCAACAATATCATTTCCTAACTCAGCAACCCGATATTGTTCCTTTAGTTTTGCATAGTTTACAACACTATGGGCTTCAGGGTTTTTAACATTGCTCGGCCCCTCTATTATATCATCAACCACGCTAGACGCACCATCCCCTACGCTAGCAATATCATCCGCTGCCTTAGCAACATCATCCGCTACGCTAGCAACATCATCCGCTGCCTTAGCAACATCATCTACTACTCTAGCAGCA
>JBOFDS010000006.1:0-1917 GCA_051647245.1 Brevinema sp. | reverse complement strand
TGCAACGCCATCTAATTTCCCGGCCAGGGTGATAATTATGGTCAATCAATTATTTTACGGTGACAACTTGGAAGTTTTACGGAAACACATTAAAGATGAATCCGTTGATTTATGTTACATAGATCCCCCTTTTAACTCCAAACGTAATTACAATCAAATTTATAATAACATTGGCAAAGAAGATCAAGCGCAAGCACAAGCATTTATTGACACTTGGATTTGGGATGATCAAGCCAATCAAGGTTTAGCAGAAATTCAGTCAAATTATCTCGGTCATTTTACTAAACAAAGCATCGCGTTAATTTCGGGTTTAATCGAAGTTTTGGGTAAAGGAAGTTTATTAGCTTATTTAGTGAGTATGACTTTGAGGATAGCAGAAATTCATCGAGTCTTAAAGTTAACTGGGAGTTTTTATTTACATTGTGATCCCACTGCCAGTCATTATTTAAAGTTAGTATTAGATGCAATTTTTTGTGCTCAAGGTGGGGATTTTTCCAATGAAATTATCTGGTGTTATTCAATAGGTGGTAAAAGCAAAAATAAATTTGGCAGAAAGCATGATGTGATTTTATTTTACACTAAAAGTAATAAAGATATCCATACCTTTAATCAAAAAGATGCCGCGATTCCTAGAAAACCTAATTCTCACATGAAGGTTGGCATAGATGATCAGGGACGAGAATATCAAGAGAAAAAAGACCGTAAAACGGGTAAAATTTATAGATATTACTTAGATGATGGCAAAATAGCTGAAGACTACTGGATAGATATTAATGCTTTAAATAGAGATGATAGAGAACGTCTCGGTTATCCTACCCAAAAACCCGAAGCATTATTAGACCTCTTGCGAAATTAAATCCTTTCTATTAATTGATCCCGATACTTAACTTCATAATTGTAAATACCAGCAATCAGATTAAATCTCATACCAAAATTGTGTTTTCTGTTCCTATATCGTGATGACAATATTCTAAATATCTTTAATTTACGATTAATATGTTCAATCATAATTCGTTTCTTAGCTAATTCTTTATTTTCTTTTTTTTGCTGAACTGTTAATGATTGATCTTTCTTTTTTTTGTGAGGAGTTTGACTGTTTTTATGAAATAGATGAATACCTTGATACCCTTTATCTGCTAGAACAAGTGTAGTTTCTGATATGACCAATTTACTATTTTTAAACAGAGTGAAATCATGCTCAGAGCCTTCACCATAAGCGGTACAGATAATTAATGATGTATTTTGTTCTGCCACTATTTGAGTTTTTTTAGTATGTTTTTTCTTTTTGCCACTGTAATTTTTTTTTGCTTTCTCTGAGGTCTTTCTATTTCCGTTTCCGTGACATCAATTACTATAGTTATTTCTGCTTGCTCAAAAAAATCTGATGATTTTAATACTTTTTTACCCGGCAATGCTAAAGATTTTGATTCCACTAAAATTTTCTCTATTTTTTGAATTGTTCTGCACACATTAGACTCATTTAAACCCACTTCTTTTCCCAAATGAAAATAAGTTCTATACTCTCGAAAATAATCTAAAGTTAATAAGATTTGGTCTTCTATACTTAATTTGTTTTTTCTTCCCACTTTTTTGTGTGTTTTCACATAATCTGTGACGATCTTCACCATTTCTTGAAAAGTGCTGTTCTCCACACCAGTTAAGCGTTTGAACTCTTCAGCTTTTAAATTTTTGATAGATTCGTAGTCCATAAATTACCATTTATTAATTAACGTCTTACTCATTGTACCATGTTTTTGTTTTCAATTTCGCAAGAGGTCTATTCATTACGTTGAGCCACCTACTTGAGTCAACACCATTAGTATAGCCCTAATTAAGAAAGAGTGTCAAATTTTGTTATTTCATTCCCTAGGGGATTGAGAGCCTGGGTTTTTTGCCAAGTTTTCGGCGGAGACGTGG
>JBOFDS010000005.1:0-1802 GCA_051647245.1 Brevinema sp. | reverse complement strand
GAAGAGAAAGGGATTGCATATGCAGGCGGATATATAGCCGGAGATATAATAATTGATCTTTTAATTACAAAAGGATTGGATAAGTTTAAAGCAATAAAAACAGCGAAATTGTCGGATGAGGCTGTGGAAGCAGGAAGCCTGGTTGATGAGATAGTGGAAGCAGGTGAAGCAGCAGAAAAGAGTAAGACTTTGGAGAAGATAGATGAATTGAATCCGGGGGTGGTTGATGATATAATAGAGGGGACGGGTAAGGTCGAATTAAATGATCCAACAAAAGTAAAGACCAATAAAGGGATTGAGGTTGAGTTTACTAATCCCTCAGGTAATACAATAAAGTATGTTGAACAAAATTCTAAGAACATTCCGAATGCAATTGAAAGTGCCAAGAATAGCTCTAATGTTGGGAAGGCTATTGAAGGAAAAGTTGGAAATTTTGTTCAACAAAAAACAGAGGTTACTGGTTTTGGGTTAGAGGTTCTGAATAGTAGCGGCGGAAAAGTAACAGATTTAGATGTGGTTACGAAAAGTCAAATTATTGAAGTGAAAAAATCGGCCTCTTCATTAAAAATAGATCAAATTGATAGACTGATTGACCAAACTAATCCTCAATTTTTTAATTTTGAAAATAAAGAGGTAATAATTTATATTGAGGAATCTATTGAAGGTATAACAAATCCTAAAACCCTAGAGAAAATACAATATATTCAGGAAAAAGGTATAAAAATCGTTAATTCATTAGATGAATTAGAAGGAGTGATAAAATAAATGGGAATTACATGTTCTATGCTAGTAAAAGAGGATAGTAATATTAAAGCTACAAGTTTATATGCCACATTAAAAAAAATTTGTTCTGATGGAAATCTAATAATTGGAGTAAATATAAAGGAAGTGGATGAAACTGACAGAGTAAAATTAATCAGAACAAATATCAGTGATGTACCATTGGATAAAGACTCATCAAGACAATTATGTGTTGACATTTTTGACGAACCTTATAAGTTTAAATACAATTCATTTGAATGGTTCGACGAATCAATAAGCTTTTTTGAATCGATAGTAATTGATTATTTTGATCGTAATGAAGATCTGTTATTTAGAATTGTACATGACCTATTGAAGCAATACCCAAAAGCGAAATTATGGATAGAAGAAGATTGGTTCTATACACTTGAAGATTTAGACAAAATTAATAATAAAGCGTTTAACAAGGACTGGTGCTATAAGAATCCAAAGGATTTTTAAAAACAGGAATTATAGAATAAAAATAGAAAAGCTGGATTATAACATATTATGGAAAGGAATGCAGGGTTTGTTTTAACCGGTTATTTGGCTTATATTATGGCGATGATTTAGTGTAAATGAAATAATCATCCCCAAATTTGTTAATGATATTTATTGTAGCATCTTTTGGGTAACGCTGAGGAGCGACCCTACGTTTGCTATGGCTTGTACGATGACGGTAGATGATAATTCTGCCGTTTTTTCGTTCATCGATAAGCCAAAAGCGCATAAACCTTGGGGGGGGCGGGGGCAGCGTCCCCGGCCGCTGTTTTAGGCTGCTTTCCCATAAAGTGGTACACAGAACCAGAGCAATCCATAATCACATATGAAATTAATGACCGGCTGCGTCCGGATATCAGGGAGCAAACTGTATATCAGATTATCCGGTATGAAAAAACAGTCAAGAATCATTTAAGCTATATGTATCTGGCGGCCGTGTTGAGAGAGTTTCATTCCGCCCAGGATGATGTTAAGAAGATAAAGGAATATCAGCAGGAAGATTTAAAAATACTGCAAAGTAT
>JBOFDS010000004.1:0-59512 GCA_051647245.1 Brevinema sp. | reverse complement strand
TGGAGCTAGAAATACAGGAATTCAAAACGCTAACGCTGAGTATATAACTTTCTTAGATAGTGATGACTTTGTAGACCATGATACATACGAAAAAACGCTCGCATCTATGTCCTTTCATAAGGTGAATTTGGGGATTTTTTCGACGATAGACTTCAAGGATAAGTCAAAGGAGTCATGGGTAGATCCGTATTTTATTATTAAAGAAAGGAATCCTTTTGTTATAGATGCAGGTAATGCATCATCTATATCTGTTACTGCTTGGAACAAGATTTTCAGAACATCAGATTTGGTAACACATACGATTACTTTCCCAGAACATCTAAAACATGAAGATGAAGAATTTTGGTATAAATATATTGCTAAAATACAACCTACTGCCGTCTTTCAAGATGACGTGTGTGTACATTACAGGCATCGCGAAGGATCTATCATGTCATCTTCCCAAGCAACAAAATTAGATATGCTTGATGTACTTTTAAATATTAGTCTATTCTTAGAGAAAGAGAATCTATTATCTACGTCTAAAAGATCATTGTACCTGATACTAAGTCGCATCCCAGAGTGGTATGAAAATGAATTTCAAGAAGAATCAAAAAAAGTCTTCGTCAAAAAAGTTCCTCGTATCATCGATATCTTGAAACTATCATTCGATGAATGTTATGATATCAATCGAGAACTGGTAGGTTTCTATCCAAATTCAAACAAAATCACAGAATTTATTGAGAAATTGATTGAAAAGAGAGAAGATAAATGGTATAAATTTGGACAACTATCAACAAAAGAAAAAGTTCAAAAAATCTTTTCCGTCTTATTTAAAAAAATACTACCAAAATAAAATCACAGTACTAAAAATTAAAGGAATGACTTCCATGAAAAAAATCATAACTCTTATCAGGAAAATTCTTGGGATAGAAGGGATTGCAACTCAATTAAGATATACTCTTGAAGCCCAAAAACAATTGATAACTCAACAAAATCAAATAATTCGGAATACCAAAGTACTTTCTCTTGTTATGAACACAAGTGCTAAAAACCGTATCTTTTACCTAAGCTCCCCCGAGCATGGAAACTTAGGTGATCAAGCGATTAGTGCGGCGGCAATAGACCTTCTAAAAAAACTCTATCCTGAATATAGTATTGTTGATATAACTTATAACGACTGGCTCGCTAGCCGAGATTTTATTATCCCATTAGTCAATTCTGTAGATATTATTACAATTCATGGTGGTGGAAATTTTGGAAATTTATGGATTCATGAAGAAGAAGCTCGACAAGATATCGTCTCTTCATTTCCTTTGAATCAAATTATTTCGTTACCACAATCTATCACTTTTACAGATGATGAAGATGGATATGCTGCTTTAGAAAAGGCTAAAAAAATCTATAACAATCACAAGAATCTAACCATTATGACACGTGGTGAAATAAGCTTTCAACGAAGTAAAGAGTACTTTCCAAATGTGACTCATGTTTTAGCTCCAGATTGTGTTATGTTTTGGGAAGAGAAATTATTAGACCATTACCAAAATAACAATCGTGAAGGTATCTTATTTGCTTTAAGATCGGATAAAGAAAAGGCATCCGATGATGCAATATTTAAAATGATAGAAAATTTTGCTCAAAAACATAATATCCCAACTTTTGCCCTTGATACGGTCATTGCAAAAGAAGATATCTTCCCACATGATAGAGAAGTGCTTTTAAATTCTTTATTGGAGAATTTTGGAAATGCTCGTCTTATAATCACAGATCGTTTACATGGTATGATATTTTCTATGCTAACAAGTACTCCTTGTATTGTCTTTCCTTCAATTGATCATAAAATCAAAGAGTGCAGCGCTTGGTTAGAGCACCTTGAATGGATTCATTTTAATTCACCGATTGGAGAAATTGAACAGCTTATTAAAGAATATGTTATTGAAGAAAAGCGCATATCACATGAAGAAAAACTAACAACAAAAACAATAGCAGTTTATCAAGACATGCTGAATAAAAAATAAATTCTAAGAGGCATATTATGCCTAAAATAAAAAGATTTATCGACTGTTATGTTCCTGTAACAACATGTAATTTCAGATGTTCCTATTGTTATATTACTCAGCAAAGAATGTTTGATAAAGAACTCCCTATATTTAAACACACTGCTGATGAAATGGCTCAAGCTTTATCTTATGAAAGAATGGGTGGCCCTTGTCTGATGCACATGTGTGGCGGAGGGGAAACGCTGTTACCACCAGAGGTTCCAGGTATCATTAAAGCCTTTTTGGCAGAAAATCATTATGTAGCTGTTGTTACCAACGGAGTACTCACTCAGCGTTTTGAAGAGATAGCGCAATTCCCAAAAGAATACTTAGAACGTTTATTTTTCAAGTTTTCTTTCCACTACGAAGAATTAGTCCGTACAAAACAACTTGATCGTTTCTTTGATAATGTTAAAATGATGAGAGCTACGGGTGCTTCCTTTACCCTTGAGATCACTCCTTATGATGAATTAATTCCACATATAGAAGATATAAAAAAAATATCAATGGAAAAAATTGGAGCACTACCTCATATTACTGTGGCTCGTGATCACACACGTGAAGGACTCCCTATTTTAACGAAATTGTCTAAGGAAGAATATGAAAAAACATGGAGTGTTTTTGATTCTAAACTTTTTGATTATAAATTGTCTGTATTCAATGTTAGACGTAAAGAATTCTGTTATGCAGGGGATTGGTCTCTTTCTTTAAATATTGATTCTGGTGAATTGATGAGTTGCTATGTAGGCTATAAAGTCTGTAATATTTATGATGATATTTCAAAGCCTATCCCTTTTGAAGCTATTGGGTGTAATTGTCAAGAAGAACATTGTTATAACGCTCACGGATTTATCGCATTTGGTACCGTTCCATCCCTAGAAGCTCCAACCCATGCAAGTATGAGGAATCGCGTAGACAGTAACGGTAATGAATTCCTAAGCCCTACAATTAATAGCTTTTTTAGCTCCAAACTAAAAGAAAGTAATTGTGAATACTCTTGTTCTAAAAAAATGATGTGTAACTTAAAACATTCAGAAAATCCTTTTCTCAAAAAAGCAGCTGGTGCTTTAAATAAATTCAAGTAATTCTTATGAAAAAAATCAAATCGCTTTGGTTTTATCAAGTATTGAAAAAACTATTTCAACACCTCATCTCTGGCAGTCTTGTATACATGTCGATTCCTTCAGCTATTCTAGGGATAGAATGGAAATGTTGTGTCTACCTTCCTCGTGGATTTTCAAAAAAACAGCAGTACTCCCTGATGTATCTTTTACACGATGGTGATGGATCTGAAAAATCTTGGATCGATAAAGGAAATATCCTAAAACTTTTAGATTTAATGATTTTTAAGAGAAAAATGAAACCTACTATTGTTGTCTTCCCGCAAGCAACGATAAATTCTATTAACACGTACTATATAGATTCTTCTATTTATCGGATGCAAAGTGCTTTAGAAAAGGAACTATTTCCTTATATTGAAGAAACATTCCCTATAAAACAAGATCCCTTATGTCGTTCTATTGGAGGGGTCTCTATGGGTGGATATGGTGCGTTACGACTTGCGCTGAGTAATCCTCAGTACTTTGGCTCTGTAATGTGCTTTTCTCCCGCTGTTTGGATTCAGATGTCCGATGAACGTATTAAAAGAATGGAAAATAAAACCCATGGTATCTTCGGAGTTCCTTTCAACCCTAAACGTTGGGATGAATTGAATTATCCTATATTATGGAAAAATGATCCCCCTTTATTCAAATATGTCGAAGTAGAATCTTTTGGTCATGATTGGGAATCTTGGAGAGAACAGTTTGTTGATGCGATACAATATATTTTTAGGTAGGACCTTATTTTTTCTTAAAAAATCTACTGAAAATAATTTTCTAGTTTAGAAGGAGCTTATATGGTATTTTCATCCTTATTATTTTTGTTTTTGTTTTTACCTATAACAGTTATAGGCTACTACTCACTTTTGAACTATAAAACAACAAAATCTGCTCTAATATGGTTAATTATTGCTTCACTATTTTTCTATAGCTACTGGAAATTTAATTATTTTTGGATTATTTTAGTATCTATTATTGTTAATTATTTTTTAGCAATACTCTTAGAAGAACACACTAATAAACGAAATACCTTATTCTATACAGGATTGTTCTTCAATATCGGGATGCTTTTTTATTTCAAGTACGTTAATTTTTTTATATCTATATTTAGTAATGTTTTAGGCTTTGAATTTACTCAGTTAAATATTTTACTACCGATTGGAATTAGCTTTTACACCTTTCAACAAATTGCATTTCTGGTAGATGTCTACAAGAAAAAGTTCACACTAAAAAGGGGGGAATTCTTACAATACAGTCTTTTTGTAAGTTTTTTTCCTCAATTAATTGCAGGACCTATTGTACGTCATGAAGAAATGATTCCTCAACTTGAAGATAAGGGAAATCATAGAATAGTTTGGAAAAATATCTATCTAGGTCTTTGTTTTCTAGCAATAGGACTTGGTAAAAAAGTTTTAATTGCTGACCAGATTTCACCTTTAGTAGCTTATACTTTTGATATTAGCCCAGACCTTACATTGCTAGAATCTATACTAGGAACTTTATCCTATTCACTACAACTATATTTTGATTTTTCAGGATATGCCGATATGGCGATTGGTTTAGGTCTGTTTTTCAATGTAAATTTCCCTAAAAACTTTAATTCTCCCTACAAGGCTACATCTATTCAAGATTTCTGGCGCCGTTGGCATATAACACTGTCTCGTTGGTTACAACAGTACGTATATATTCCACTTGGAGGAAGTCGAGTAGGGTTTACAAAAACACTAGTGAATTTATTTGTCACATTTCTGATTGCGGGACTTTGGCATGGCGCTGGTTGGACATTTTTATTATGGGGGATATTGCATGGTGTAGCGCTGATTATTCATCGTTTATGGCAAAGATATATTCCCTTTACTTTACCAAATTTTCTTTCTCACGTATTTACTTTTATTTTTGTTTGTTGTGCATGGATCCCTTTTAGAGCCACAAATTTAGATGTGATAAAAAAATTCATACAAGGTTTTTCAGGTGCTAATGGGTGGGAACTTCGTGAGAGATTTTGTATAGAACTTATGCAAATGAAGGGAATGGAGATTTTCCAAACCTCCTTTATTGCAACAATTTCTGTTTTTTTAATTATGTTTTTCGCTCTTTTTTCAAAGAATTCATCAGAAATTATTGAATATCATGATTCAAAGAAATTCTACATATTCATTCTTATTATTATTTCATTATCTATATTAACTATATCTATGCCTGATAGCATTCAAGAATTTATTTATTTCCAATTTTAAAAAAGAGTTCCTAATGAATTATAAAAACCATTCTTTAATCTTAATGATATCTGCTTTTTCAATGCCCTTATTTTTATTTGGGTTTTTAACTTATGTTGACATCTATCAACTTAGAAAACATAAATCGTATAGCGACACTAAGTTTGAGATTTCTAAAGCACATATGAAAATTAATGCTAGAGGAATTATAAATAATGTTGAATTTGATGGATTAATAGCAGGGACATCTCTTCTAAATAATACTTCAGCTCTGCAAGCATCTAAAAAATTAGGTGGTAAATTTGTCAATTTATCAATGGATGGAACACCCCTAATAGAAAGATATGACATTATTAAATATGCTCTTGAAAGAAAAAAACTAAAATCAGTTATTTTTTCTTTGGATGTTTATGAATTCCCAAGTTATCCTGATAAATTATCTGCAAGAAATCAAATTTATAAAATTCTTTATGATCGTAACCCATTAAATGATCTCTTTATTTATGATAAAAAATCCATTAAATCATCTATTACTTGGTTATTCCAAAAAACATTTAATAAAGATCCGAAGAGAGAAATAGATTATACTTATTTCGATAGACCTAATTCATGGTATGACATTCCTTCTTGTAAGGAGCGTTTTGGTGGTATTGAAAATTGGATAAAAAACAAGGATCATCCTCAGATATCAAATTTAATATCTGAGGTGCCTATTATCGCAGATCTTGAAGATGTTTTAACGACAGAATTACAAATGAATGAAGAGCGTTATCAGATAACAAAGAATTCTTTAGATGAACCAATCCTTGACTTAGTCCAAAAACATCCTGATGTTCATTTCTATATTCTTTTAACCCCAACTAGTAGAATTTCTTTTAAATCAAATATTCTACAAAAATCTATGTTCTATCCTATATATAAAGCGTATGTAGAGTATTTTGTTAAAGAAGTAGCCTCTAGATACAAGAATATTGAATTATATGGTTTTGATGATACCGACTACCCAGATGATCTTGGGAATTATAAAGATCTAGCTCACTATAATGTTGATATGAATGATTATATGATAAGCTCTCTTAAGGATAAAAAACATCTACTAAAACCAGATAATATTGATCAATTTTTTGAAACAGTATCTCAAAAAATTGATATTTACGATATAAAAAAAATAAACGATCAGATTCAGAGACTCTTGTTAGAAAAATAGTTTCAATTTTATAAAAAACAGTGTATAATATTAATTATGCTTGAGTAAAATCATATATAATCAAAAAATCAAGGGATTTACATACATGTCAGATCAATTTTCCAAAATAAAATGGTTCTATTTTATACCATTAGTAATTTATACACCTTTACTTGTTTTACGTATGATCACAGGAGTTACTCCTTATTATTTATATATGGATTCAAACGCTTTTTATGCACTGGATTCACTCCTTATCAACGGTAGATTGATGCCGACACATCTTTTTCATCCTGATGTAGCAACGTTATGGTTTGAAAAAATTTTTATATTCCCTATTGCAAAGATTTTAGGATTTATTTCAATATCAACAATTCAAGAACTTCAAAACTCTTCCAATCCATATTTGAATTTTGTTGATATTGTAGAATTTTTAAAGAATCTCAGGTTTAGTTATCTATACATAGCGTCATCGATTTTTTATATAGCTTGTATTACACTATTAAAAGGTACCTTAGATAAACTTTCTAAATTGTCCTCTGTTCTTGTGATTATCTCACTAGGGGTTTTAAGCTTTCAATACATTTCAACTGTACAACCTGTCTTATTACTAAGAGTTCGATATGAACATATGGCTGTATTATGGGCTTCATTATCATTTTTTATGACAGTTTATGCAGCTCAAACAAATCAAATACGATATATTTTATTAATGGGATTTTTTGCAGGGATGGCTTTCACGTCAAAAATGATAGTCTTACCTATACTAATTCTTTTTTTAATGATGTATGTTGCGCTTAATTCTTTCTATCGAAAAGACAAAAAAGAGTATTTTAGAGATTTAAAACAAAGAAAACAGACCAATATATGGGCTGTCATTATATCTATAACTATCCTATCATCATTTATACTTTCAATGTTTCTTTTCCACACAAAACTCCTGAAAATTGGATCGTGTATAGCTGCGATAAAAAGTCAATATTTACTACTTTCTTCAATACCTTTAATTTCTACACTTGTCACACTACCTCTTTTAACATTTATTGTATGTAGATTGCAAGATTCTTTTCATAAATTAGCTTATTACTTAAATAAATTAGTTTTATATGTGGGTGCTTTATTTTTACCTTTATTACTACAACTATTTCAAAGTAATGGGGTACATATCTTTGCGAATGGATTTCTTAGCTCCTTTGGTTTATCACAGATTATGTATTCTGTAGTAACAAAATACAATGATTCAGTAACTCGTATTAAGTTTTCAGTAATATCCATTTTGATAATTATAGTTTTATTAATAATATCTCTGTATTTAATTTTCCTTGCATATAAAAAAGAAAGAAAAGACTTGGTTCCTATAGCGTTGGCTACAAGTAGTCTGCCAATTATTATTACTTTAAATAAACTTCTTTTGAGAGTAAATGGAAATGAGGTAGAGCTAGGGTTTTATTCAATATTTATTTCTTTATTTGTCATAACTTATTTAACATACAATCGCTTCCCTAAAGAAAAATTTCTAGTTATGTTCTTATTGCTAGTTATCCCTTTTCAAATTTATCACAATATAATATCTATAAGAAAAACTGCATTAGAAGATATCAAGGGTGAGACTTTTCATATGAGTAAAAATGGGTGGTCCTATAAAGTCTATACAAATAATGATGGGTTTTTATATAGAGAGATAATTTCAGCTCAGTATGGTACAGATAAAAATGGTATAGATCTGTGCCGTTCAGCAGAAAATACAGAAAATTGGGAAAAAGCATTTTATTGGGCAAGAGATATTTATACAGTAAAACGTCTTCTACGTCAAGTTGGTGGAAATCCCAATCAATTACAAAACTCATTTATTTCTTTTCAAGGGGTTAATTTATCAGATTCAGAAATCTTAACAAACATTTCTGATAAATTAAAAAATTCTCTTGTATTACCAATCATTACAGATGGTAATTTGGGAACTTCTTTTGCTTATGACTTCTATGTGATTACAGATAAAAAAATAGCTATAAACGAACAAGACCAAAATAGTATTTTACTAACAACGCTTAAATTTAATGATTATTTTGTGTATTCTATTCCTGCTGGTGTGAATTTTGAAATGGATAGTTCTTTTATCAAATACGTTCTTATAGCTGATAGTCTTGCAAAGTCTATTTAAAATAATACGGAGATAAAAATGTTTAACGAATTACCATCTTTTGAATATAAAGAGTTCAAAACTAAGAGTAAGAAGGTTGCTCTTCTTATTCCAACTTGGAATGAAGGGGAACGTATTCAAAATGAATTACGAACAATTAAAAACAACAATATCTGTGATCTTGTAGATATAATTCTTATGGATGGTGGAACAACAGATGGTTCTTTGAATGATGAATTTATTAATGAAATTGGGCTGAGAGGAGTTTTAACAATATCCGCAAAAGGTCAAGGAAATGCTTATCGTGTTGGATTTGCAAAAGCTGTTCAGGATAAGTATGATTTTGTTGTAACAGTCGATGGAAATAATAAAGATAATGTAGAAATTATTCCGAAATTTATACAGTTACTCGAAGAAGGGTATGATTTTGTTCAAGGATCACGATTTATAGCAGGTGGATACCATGAAAATACTCCAAAAGCTCGAGAAATTGCTATCAAGTATTTTTCAAATCCATTATTGTCATTAGTTTCAGGTTTTAAGTATACCGAAACTATGTCTGCGTTTCGAGGATTTAATATAAAAATTCTTGAAGATAATCGTTTACAAATATTTAGAGACATTTTTCAAACTTGGGAATTACAGTGGTTTATCTCATCAAAGGTACCTAAATTAGGTTATAAAGTTATTGAGATTCCTCAATCTCGTGTATATCCAGCTACTGGTCCTATTCCTACAAAAATCAACTGGCAAGGTAATTTCAAAATTATTACCCAATTATTAAAGGTAGCGTTTGGTTATTACAATCCGAAAAAGAGCTAAAAGGTATATTATGAAAAAAATTGCATTTATTACAGGAATAACTGGTCAAGACGGTTCTTATCTAGCCGAACAACTCCTTGAAAAAGGTTACGAAGTGCATGGATTACTTCGCCGTTCTTCCAGTTTCAATACAGGGCGTATAGAACATCTTTATATGGATAAATTACTTCAGCACAAAGAATCTGACATTCATCTTCATTACGGTGATCTAACAGATTTTTCAAGTATTTTCTTTATTTTAGATAAAATTAATCCTGATGAAATTTACCATCTTGGAGCACAATCTCATGTTCAAGTTTCTTTTGAAATGCCTGATTATACTGCTGATAGTATTGCTCTAGGAACATTGAGACTTTTGGAAGCTGTTCGAGCATTACACAAAGAAAAAGAAATTAAAATTTACAATGCTGTTACATCAGAACTTTATGGAAAAGTTCAAGAAATCCCTCAAAGCGAAACAACTCCTTTTTATCCAAGATCTCCTTATGCTGTTGCAAAACAGTATGCGTTTTGGATTGCAAAAAATTTCAGAGAATCGTATGGAATGCACATTTCAAATGGTATCCTATTTAATCATGAAAGCGAACGTCGTGGAGAAACTTTTGTTACTCGTAAAATCACTATCGGTATTGGTGACATTCTTGCTGGAATCGCAGATAAGATTTCTCTTGGAAACCTAGACGCTCAAAGAGACTGGGGATATGCTCCTGATTATACAGAAGGTATGTATCAAATTCTTCAACTAGACTATCCAGATGATTTTGTTCTTGCAACAGGAGAAATGCACAGTGTAAGGGAATTCTGTACAAAAGCATTTGCCGTTGCAGGTATTGAATTACGTTGGGAGGGAGTCGGGGTAGATGAAAAAGCTTACAATAATAAAACAAATCAACTCTTAATCGACGTAAACCCAAAATATTTCCGCCCAGCAGAAGTAGACCAACTACTCGGAAATCCAGCAAAAGCTAAAAAAGTATTAGGCTGGAACCCAACAAAAACATCATTTGATGAACTTGTTGAAAAAATGGTTAGAAATGATATCAAACTTTCAGAAGAAAAGGCTCGAAAATTTAAAGGTTGAAACTAATCAGAAAGAATCCTAAAATTTATATTACTAACATGGGGGTCTCGTAGGCTCTGTTATTATGAGGGAATTAGAAGATCATAAGGTTTTTGAATACGATCAACGATAGGTATAACATGTAATATATTACTATCAAAGAAAGATAATTAGTCGAAGAAATCGCTGGAATTCTCAAGACCTCTTTCTTTTGATACCTCTAAACCTGACGGTATAAAACAAAATTAATAGATTCATCCTAAATCTTATCTATAAGATGGGTAGTTAGAGGTCTCTTTAAAAGAAGGTTCGGAAAACTTTGCTTATGAGGATGTTAACAAAGAAGATACTATCAAATATAATAGCTTTATTTTTGATAAAGATATCCCGATAAAATAATAAATAAAAAAGTATAGGAGTAAATTGATGAAAAAAGCTATATTCTTTTTATTCTTCATTATTCCGATATGCTTTGTACAGATATTTTCTCAAAACAAGAAAGATGGTGAGGTTACTAACAGTAGTTTGATCAATTCTGAACTTATAAGCTCTATAACAAACACGTATAGACCCGCCTACAAAACTCACAATAAGAAGAAACTAGAATATTCTAAAAATTTTCCACGTTTGGACACTGATAAAAGTCTTTTAGCGAATATTGATAAAACATTCTGGCAATTAAAATTTACATCAAACTCAGAGATGAGAGATTTCAAAACCATCCAAATTTCCTTTGATGACTCTAGATTAAAGATGTCTTGGATAAATCAGGATAATGAGGTAGTAATAAACAATATTTATCATTTATTACCAATTAATATTATATCTGTAAATGAAGGGTATTACATACACGGAAATCCCGATGGGACACAGATCTTCGTCTATGTAAAGTTGATAGCACCTCATCTACTGGTACTGAAAATAGAAAATAGATTTGAAAATATTGAAAATAGCAATCAATTACCTCTAAAAGAGCTTCCTATATTTGTAATCATATAGGATTACAAATATAAAGAAGATTTATAAATTTTAATAATTCTAGGGTAGGGCAATATGAGTATTAATCCGATCAATATCGTAATTCCAATGGCAGGTGATGGTCAAAGATTTCAATCTTCAAAATGGAAGACTCTCAAGCCATTCATTGAATGGGATAATAAAAAAATGATTGAGCATGTTATGGATAATTTGAACTATCAAAATAATTCAAAGTTTATCTTAATTATGAGAGACGAACACATCAAAATGTACGAAAATGAAGTCTTAGAAATACAACAAAATTATAATGTTGAGATTATTAGTATTTCTAATAAAACAGAAGGCCCTCTATGCTCAATATTATTTGCAAAAGATCTGATCAATAGTGATACACCATTATTAATTGCTAATAGCGACCAGATCGCAGATTGTGATGTTAATGATTTTATTAATTCATGTCTATCAAATGGATTTGATGGAAGTCTTCTAACCTTTGAAGAGACAGAGAAAAGTCCTCGTTGGTCTTTTGTTAAAACAAATTCTCAAAAAGAAGTAATTGAAGTTAAAGCAAAAGTGCCATTTTCAGATGAAGGGGTAGTTGGTTGGTATTTTTATAAAAAGGGCTCTGATTTTATTGACGCAGCTATTGATTTAATTATCCATAATGATAGGGCAAATAATGAGTTTTTTCAATGTCCTACTTATAATTATGCTATAAAAAGAGGTGGACGATTTACCACATACATGATAAAAGAAACCTCTATGCATGGAACAGGTACTCCTGATGACTTAGAACATTATTTGACTTTTTTAGCAAAAAAATAATTTGAGGAACTTTATATGTTAATAAAAGTGAACTATGAGTTGGAGAAAGTCAAAATTAGACTCGTTTATGGAATTGTTGCATATGAAAAACCGTCAATAGTCATTAGACAAATTGAAGATCTGTACACAAACGAAGACTTCTTTATTGTGCATTGGAATCAGAAATCTAGCACATCTGAATTAAAGGAACTAAAAAAACATTTTGCAGATAAAACAAATGTTAGAATCATATCAAAACATAAAGTCTATTGGGGTGATATCTCCATTTTGAATGCTCAGTTATCTTGTATGAAAACAGCTCTTAAATTACCATTTCAATGGGACTATTTTATTAGTATGTCTAACCACTGTTTTCCTGTAAAAAAACCTAAATATATCAAAGAATTCTATAGTAAATACGACAGTTGCTATCCAGGATACTCTTTCTGTACAAATCATGAAGACGAAAAACTCTGGGAATATATAGAATTTCATAAATACGATCAGATTGAAAAAAATAAAATTATACGAATTATAAAAAAGTTTCTCATCTTATTTATGCTAATAAATGAAAGTTTGTTTAGAAGAGAAATATCAATTAAAAGATATCTTAAAACTATAAAAAAATGGCTGGGAAAAATTATAAAACAAAAACAAGAATATTTTTATTCCAATAATGATGTTCCTATACCAAATTTTATATCTAAGTTTCCAGTAGCCTATAATTTAGATCTACTACCTAAAGAAAATAATCAAGATATCAATACTCCTGTGGGGCAGAGCGGTCCTATAGGAAGCTTTTCTTATAAACATATTAATTTTCTGCTAAAAGAGTTATCTATAATACATAGTACCACAGCAACATTGTATAGATATTTTCACATGATACACGCTCCTGAAGAGAGTTTTATTTATGGAATTCTTAAAAATACCCCCATAACACAAGATGAAATAGTTTGTATCACACTACACTGGACTATTCACAATCGCTCTAAGGTTAAAAATACGAATGTAATACCTCCATCGTTTTTTGATAATCCAGAGAATTTTAACACTTGTTTTCCAGCCCCAACTCAAAATAATAAGATATTTCAAAGCGCCTACGAAGGGGTTTTATTTTCACGGAAATTTAATCAGCCAAATGATATTGATCAATTTAAAATGTATAGAGACAGTAAATAATATAAGCTCATATTTTTCATGAGCTTATATTATTTTTTTGTTTACATAATTTGGGTTATAGATAATTAAAATAAAAAATCCATAATTGCTTTTTGTCTTTTATTTTGTTCTTCTGCTCGTTGGATTTCTACTTCGTTGTACCTTGCTTTTTTTTCGTAATCAGGATCGTTAATATCTAATTGGTATAGATTAGGGGCAGTATACCTAACACATGAACTTATTAATAATAATAACCATAATAATTTTTTCATAAATAATATAACTCCTTTTTAAATATTATAATCGTTTTCAAAAATCGTGTCAAGTATTTTTTTTAAAATGGAGAATCATAAAGCAAATCTCCTATATTATACTTCGCCTTAAGGTTTTTATAGTGTTGTTTCTTACTCTCATACAGGGATGAATTGATTTCCTTGTATATGTCGTATAACTCTTGAAATTCAGGTTGCAATAGTTTAGTTGTTCCTAATGCGATTGTGTTAAGTTGGTCCGAGTTCAGGGCGTCCATTCGTTTTTTCAACTTGTGTAATTTTTCCGTATAGTCTATACCAGTCCTGATAGCGTGTTCTTTTAAGACCTCCTCTTGTTTTTTTTCTGCCATTAATCTAAATCTAGGGTCATATTGGAGATCAAGTTTTTTTCTATAATACAATGGTACGGGTTTTTTTTGTCCTTTGCGGGGTATAAATAAGTGTTCCTTAATTTGCTTTTCGTTTTTCTTTGCATATTCTAAACCGAACCCTTGACTTTGTAGTTGAAATGGAGGATCTCTTCCTTTGTCGATGTAATTTTCTTCTGCTAATTTTCCAGTCAGTTTTTTGTCGATGTAATGGGTAACATAACCGATCGAATCATTTGTAATGTCTCCTACATGAATAATACCTTTATCCCATGCATCTTTTAATACTCCGCTTTCGACCCAATAACCACCATTAGGGCATATTGTGAGTTCATGTTCTTCTTGTGATACTCCTAATAAGATAGCGTGATAATGTGGACGTTGTTTTTTTGTTCCATATTCGCCGCAAGCAAAATATTTTATCTTACGTTTTTTCAAGTAATATCTTAAACGTTTAAAGAAGTTTTGAAGATCTCTTTTTACCAAAGAATAATTTTTAGGAATATGTTCCTCATCATAGGTTAGTGTAAGAAATACTCCGTTATCCCAGCTTTGCCATTCGTTAGATATTCGCGTTTCCCATTCGTCCGAACGTGATATTTTACATTCTATACAATTTCTACAGGGAACAGATACGCCAGCGTATGGAGGGTTTTTTAGTACATAAGGACTGATACACATAGTCTGAACCTTTACAATTGTTTTCCGCCGCGTGAATTGTGGTAGTTCTTCATGCGTTTTTGATTCTGGTATTTTAAACCAGCTGTTCCAAATTTCATTATGAAACTCCTTTTATTTTTTTGTTTTTAAGTAAGTACCCACAGCATTGATTGTACGACCCATAAAGCTTGATCCTTGACCAATGGCTTTTGCTCCTCCTGTGTTAGCACCAATAGAGCTAATAACCTGATCCAGTTCTTCATTAACTCTATTTTCTCGTCTTGTACCGTAAGTATTTTCTCGTGTTGAAGCTCGTGAAGTCCTACTGTTTTTTAACTGATCATCCAGTTTCGCAAGTTCTATATCCATACCCTTTTGTTTAATAAGCATATCCTGTTTTAGGGCTTCATTCTGTAATGATTGTTGTTTTAGAGCTTCAGATTGTTGAGCTATTCCAATGATACCGCCCACTATATCCATATTAGATTGTGGAGCTTGAAATTGAGGCGAGGTTGGGGGAGTTGTTGCAGAGATACCTCCTCCCATAGCAAGGGCTTTGTTCAATCCTGCTTTTTCTAAATCTTTTGTTTTTAAATAAGTAGCGTTAAGAGCGTCTTCGCGTGATTGTTCATACTTTTTCTTCTGCCATTCCCACTGCTCTTTATTGAATTGATTTTGTTGATGTTGATTGATAGTGTTTGTAATCCCACTAATGATACCGCCCACGGCACCTGTAATTGACATTTTTTTTCTCCTTGTATTTGTAGCTGACAGTGGAACCCTGTCAGTTGTGCTATTAACAACGAGAGGGGAAATAGCACAACCCGTCCGGGCTTACTCCTGTTTAACCTCCGTTTTTTCTTCTGTTTTTACTTCTTCTTTAGTTGCAGTCTCAAGTTCTTTGAGTTTCTGCCTATACTCTTTTTCCGCGAGTTCAAACTTTTTCTTAAGAAGTTGCTGTTTGTCGAAGATCTCAAAGTAATCTTCGTCTTTAAAACGACCAATAGGCATATGTCCAGTCTCTTTGAAGTGTCTGATTGCGTCTTCCGTATCATAATTTTGTTTGCCTAAAACCTCTTGAGGGTCTGCTTTAGGATTTCTTAAGATGCGTGCGATCTGCTGAGAGATGGTCTCTACCTTGCCTTGTTCCACGATTGTAAAGCCTGAACTTTTTTCCTGAAGATCTAATAATTGAGCATCTGTGGGTGTCTTAATGAATTTGTAAGGGTTTTTTCTCATCTTTAATCTCCTATAATTTCGCAGTTAAGCTTGGGTCTGACATTGCAGGAAGTGGGCGAGTTGCCTTAATAGTATGTTCTACTGTATAGATGATATTATGAGCGTCTGGATCATCTTCTACGAAGATAATATTACTTGGTGTACATTCTAAAAAGTTACGATCAAGTAAAGGTGGGTTTTCAATGTCCAATTGCCTCTGCTGTGTCCAATAAGCAAGATTTCCTCTAAGTTGACCAGTTAGATAATTATTAGACGTTCTTAATTCGTCCCAACGTCCTTGATAACCGATAATTGAATTATTGTATTCTTCGTTGGTCGTCAAACATAATTCTTGACCTAATACAGGTTGTTCAGATAGATTAGCAAACATCGGAACGTAATAGTCATACATTGTTCTTTGGGTCCATTGTTTATTCATACCTTGGGAATAAATAGCTTTAGGCATAATCGACATAATACCCATGATTAAACCCCATTCTTCGGCGTGATAGGTTCCCACATAGCCATTAGACATGCTCTGACCATGACCAGCCATATTTCCTTGAGGAGTTGATCCGTCTAGTGACGCGGAATTTTGGAGAACTTCCGAGATCATGACAGGGGCTTTAGTACCTCCTATATATTCAGGACGTTGTAGACGTGCATCAGAAGGGGAAGTATTAAAATGGCCCTTCAGATATTCAGTATATCTTGATCCTACGCGTGCGTTGAGTTCCATAAACTCTTGAATAGCAATAGATAAGCGAAGGTCATTAATTGTAAGACCTGCAAGATCTTGTCCATCAATTGTGATTCCTAGACGAAATATTTCATTTAAATCCAGGTTATTAACATACATTGCATGATCCGTTGTATTCAAACCAAATAGACCACCGTACTTATCGAATGGAAGGTTAATTTCACCAGGAGCAAGAAAATTTGGAACAAGTGGATTTGTAATAATTCCCTCGTACTTTTTAACAGGTACATCGTGGTTATACATACCTAAAGGGATATTCGCAGGGAATCCAGTAATAGGAATAGTAGGGCTTGTGCCTCTCTGTTGCCATGGTAACATTGAAGTAAAGTAATCTTTTTGCCATAAACGCCGTAAGATTTTGTCGTTATCTGAATGTATTTCTGGAATAACATTTTGATTTCGGTAATATTCGTTATAGATAAGGTTGTATGCTCGACGTTGAAAGTCTACAGGCCATATATTAGAATCTGAAGAAATACCTGAAAGATCTACATTAACAGGGTGTCCGAGATAATCCCAAAGAGAACCTATAGAATTGTCAATAGGATCTTTAACCCATTCTTGAGTCTCTTTGTCAAATCGTGGGGAATAATTCCATAACGGAAGTTTAGGGGTTGCGTCGCCTGTAACACCACCATTGATAAAGGTAGACCATCTATCATCTTTGGTCTCATCCCATAGAATGCGAAAGGGAACGAAAAAGTAGTGTGCGTACATATTTATTTCTGTCATCGCAGGAGACACCAGCGGAAGTAAACGGCATAAAGTTGAATTGCCGATATTCATTTCATCGGAGGGAATACAGAGTTGAGATAGAATAGGGATGAGTGTTCCTTGTGAGCATGAACCTTGTACGTAGTGATCGAGCGCAAATATAGATTGAGGAACGCGTTGACGTGAAACGTCTTGAAAAGGTCTAATGAAGTCATGGTTTTGCGACATTGTTTTTTCTCCTTGTAAATAAGCCCCATTAGGGGCTGTTTTTATTGTTCTTGTTGAAATTCAACCTCTACAGGTGCAGAGAAGAGATCGTAGGTCATCTTCTCATAATCGTAAGTTCCTAGTAAGAATAGCCTGAAGTCTTGACGTTTGTTTTCAGGGATCCCTTGAAATTCACGAATTGCAACTCCGTCATTTTTGCAGTTGAAAGGAGGAAAGCTCTCCTCTTTAATACGATCAAAAATCGTGTAAACTTTTAGTATCATGTGATACCTCCTAAATATTGTCTTGCAAGTTAATCATATCAAAAATTAAGTCTTGCGTTTTGTTGTGTAGATAATCTAATTCGAAATAGTAGTAATTTTTTGTATCTCTTTGTTTTAGCTTGATCACAATATCTTGTAATCGATATAATGCTGCAATCATATTATTCACATTATCTTGAGGTAATTTATCATTGTTGTACATTATTGAACATATCCTTATTATTATTAAAGATTTCATCACATTTTTGAACGTCATCAAGAAGTATTTGTCTTTCCTTTTGAAGAGTTTCAATAAGCAGATCAATGGTACCTATATTTTCTTTCATTCTCTCGTATTCACGCTCAATAATCTCTTGAATATTAAGATGACCATCAGATTGTCCCCAACACACATCTGTAAGAATACGTCTAAGTGCATGAAGGTGTTTAAGGTCTTCACCACTCTTTAATGGTTCATAATCAGAACCTAAAGCTTTTTGAAACATTGCCATTTTTCCTCCTAACGCGTCCTGAAGGACTTGTTGGATATTTGAGCGTACAATCTCAAATATCATAAAAAAGGAGGGTCGAAACCCTCCTTAATGTTTTTTTTGTTTACATAATATCCATTATCGACAATTGAACCCTAAAGAACCTTGAGTTTTACAAGATTCTAATTTTAAGCATACTCTGCCTTTTTTCACCTTCTAACTCGAGAAGATAGACTCTCATTTTTTGCTCGTAATCTGGATCATCTCTTTTAGGACGGATCATACCAGAATAAGATTGAGAATATTTAATCTACAAATTCTATTTCTTTAAGTAATGTTGTTATTATGCTAAAATAAAAAATCCGAATAAGATACCTTGAAGGTGAATTATTCGGATTTTGTAGATTAAATAGTTTTGATCAGTTTTTCTTGGTGAATACATGCGCAAGAGTGATTATCGGTGATTAGAAGCTCAGGATCGACATTAAAACATTCCTGGGTTGCATACATACAACGAGGTGCTAAACGACAATGCTTTGGGGGATTAATAGGAGAGGTGATTTCGCCTTTTAATTTGATACGATCTTGCTTATAACTCAAATCTGGAATTGCAATTGCAGAAAGTAATGCTTGTGTATATGGGTGCTTTGGATTTGCAAAAAGATCGCTAGAAGAGGCTTGCTCTACGACTTTACCAAGGTACATCACCATGATTTCATCAGCAAAATGCTTAACAATAGAAAGATCATGGGTAATAAACATATAAGTAAGTTTGAATTCTTCTTGAAGATCCTGCATTAAGTTCAAAACCTGTGCCTGAATAGATACGTCAAGAGATGAAACAGGCTCGTCACAGATAATAAATTTAGGTTGAAGGATTAAAGCTCTTCCAATTCCTACGCGTTGACGACGTCCGCCATCAAGCTCATGAGGATAGGAGTTGATTAAATTACGTGCAAGTCCCACCGTATCCATTATTTTGTAGACTTTTTCTGTCAAAGATGGGCCTTTTTTCTCGAGTCCATGAACAAGAAGAGGTTCGCCAATAATTTCTCCAATACTCATACGTGGATTGAGAGAAGCATAAGGATCTTGGAAGATCAACTGCATATGGCAACGCATTGCGCGCATTTCTTCATGAGAAAGTTTAAGAATATCCTGCCCTTCAAATAAAACTTGCCCGGCATCAGGTTCAATTAAACGAAGTAAGAGACGACCTGTAGTGGATTTACCACAACCTGACTCCCCCACTACACCCAAAGTTTTACCTTCGGGAATATTAAAAGAAACACCGTCTACCGCATGAACAACTCCTTTAGGAGTAGGAAAATGCTTAACAAGATTTTTAACTTCGATCAAATTAGCCATGGGATCCTCCTGAGATGGTTGCATCAACCAACCCCTCATAGATCAAACATTCAACGGTATGGATACCGTCTACTACTTTAATCTGTGGTTTTTGTTTGGAACAAATATCTTTTGAGTATGGACAACGCGTATGGAATGTACAGCCACTTGGTAGATCTGTTGGATCTGGCGTAAGCCCTTGAATTGGCTTTAAGCGTTTTACTTCACGAGCTAAGTTAGGAATTGATCCGAAAAGCCCTTCTGTATAAGGATGTTTGGTTTTTAGGAAGATATCTTGAGCTGTACCATACTCTACAGCACGTCCAGCATACATAATTGCGACATGATCACATACTTGAGCAACAACACCAAGATCATGTGTAATCAAAATCATTGCGGTGTTTAATTCTTTTTGAAGATCTTTCATCAATTCCAATACTTGAGCTTGGATGGTAACGTCTAAAGCGGTTGTAGGTTCGTCAGCAATGATTAGCTTTGGGTTACACGCAAGTGCCATAGCAATGACTACACGTTGCTTCATTCCACCTGAAAATTGGTGCGGATATTCATTCATACGTTGTTTTGGAATGCCAACTAGTTCAAGAATTTCTTCTGTTCTTGCAATAGCTTCTTCTTTTGTTTTATCTTGGTGAATAAGGATAACCTCAAGAATTTGATCACCAACAGTCATAACAGGGTTTAAAGAAGTCATAGGATCTTGGAAAATCATGGAGATCTGTCCACCACGAATATTTCTTAAGAGAGATTCTGGAGCATCCATCAATTCTTGTCCCATAAACTTAATGCTTCCAGAAACAATACGTCCTTGAGGCTCTGTAATGAGTTTCATAATACTTAGTGCAGTGGTTGTTTTACCAGCCCCCGTCTCACCAACAAGTCCAAATGTTTCACCAGCATGAAGCTCAAGATTTAGCCCATTAACAGCGTGAACTGTACCGCTTTCTGATTGGTATTCGACAACGAGGTCTTTGATTTCTAATACTTTTTCTTTCATTTTGATTTCCCCTACTTCAACCGAGGATCAAGAGCGTCTCTTAATCCGTCTCCTAATAAATTGAGAGACAAAATTGACAACATGATCGCAATTCCAGGATATGTAGTAATCCAAGGAGCTCTTCTAATTAAAGTTCTTCCCCCTGCAAGCATGGAGCCCCATTCTGGAGTCGGTGGTTCAACACCAAGACCAATAAAACTCAATCCTGCAATACTAAGGATCGCACTTGCAACACCGAGTGTCGCTTGAACAATGATAGGAGAGAAAACATTGGGAATAATATGTTTAATGATAATATAGAAATCTTTAGACCCAATCGCATGAGCTGCTTCGATAAATTCTTGTCCTCTAATGGAAAGAACAGACGCTCTAACAATACGTGCATAAACAGGTACTGTAGACACAGAAAGTGCTAAAACAAGGTTAAAGAAACTTGGTCCTAAAGCAGAAACAATAGCAATAGATAATAAAATAGAAGGGATCGCCAAGAAAATATCCATGATTCTCATAACAATATTATCAAGACGTCCGCCCCAATAGCCAGCTAAAGCTCCTAATAGGCCCCCAATAATAACAGACAATGTAACAGAAATAAATCCAATAGTTAGAGAAATACGTGTTCCATGGACAATACGGGCAAAAATATCTCTTCCTAGATCATCCGTACCTAATAATGCAGATGTACCTGGCTTTGCAAAGGTATTGGATAGATTTTGTTTGATAACGACTTGTTCATAGTCAGCAATATAATCTGCAAAAACAGCCAAAATCACAAACAGCATTAGAATAAAAAACCCTGCAATGGCTAATTTATTCTTACGAAGTCGAGTGATAATACTTCCAAGTTGAGATCCGAACATTTGAGAGAATAAAATAGAAAGCGCTCCAATAAGAAGTAATAACCTCATACTTAAAGCGATAAAATGAAAAAAACGTGAAGCTGGATAGAGGTATTGACCTTGATTATTTGTAGCTAAAGCTCTTGGGGTAATACCTAAAAAAAGATCTAAAGCGATAATCACTAAAGCGCCAATAACAGAATAAAAAACAATCTTCTTATGAGATGGATTGTTGAGAATTCTTTCAATAATATTTTCGTTATTAGTATTTTTCATAGGAATTCCTTATTTATACCTTGATTTGATGCGAGGATCTGCATAAGCATACAAGATATCTACAATCAAATTCACTAAACTATACGCAACAGCAAGAAATAATACAACACCCATCACTTGAGGAGTGTCTTTTCTACGAATCGCTTCTACTAAAAGACGTCCTACTCCAGGCCATGAGAAAATACTTTCTGTGAGAATAGCTCCACCAAGTAGAGATCCGAATTGAATACCAATAACAGTAATAACAGGAATCAATGCATTTTTAAGTGCGTGTTGATAAATAACAACTTTCTCTTGAAGTCCCTTTGCTCGAGCAGTACGGATAAAGTCTTGACGAACAACATCTAACATAGACGAACGCGTCATTCTTGTAATAATAGCCATAGACATCACAGCAAGACTAAGTGTTGGCAAAACAATAGATCTAAGTCCTTCAATAGTAAAAGACGGTTTTCCGATAGATGGGAACCAATTTAATTTTAAAGAAAACTGAATAGTTAACATTAATCCAAGCCAAAATACAGGCATAGAGACGCCTATTAAGCTTAAAAGCATTACACCACTATCCCAAATGGAATATTGACGTACGGATGTAAAAACACCAACAGGGATTCCGATCAACATAGCTAAAATAACAGCACATATAGTAAGAACAAATGTATTGGGAAAGCGTGACCAAATTTCATTCCAAACAGGAACATTAGTTGAATAAGAACGACCAAAATCCCCTATTGCTGCTTTTGAGACATAACGAAGGTATTGTACGATGAAAGGGTCATTTAAGCCCAATTCATTACGTTTTTGTTCAAGTGCTTCTGGACTCGCTGTTTCTCCCAAAATTAATTGAGCAGGATCTCCTGGCGTGAATGACATAATTGTAAACACCACAAAAGAAATTCCTAGAACAACGGGAATAAGCATTAAAATCCTATACAAAATATATTTCTTCACTGCTTTCCTCCTTTTAAAAATATTGTGTAAATTGAAATTAAAAAGACAGTTATTAAAAACTGTACAATAGCTAAAGACTCCCTTAGAGAAGGCCAAAATAGCTTATGAAATTGAATTGGTAAACGATCAGAAGCAACAAATTGCGCATCAACTTTATAATACCAAGCATATAGCTTCATTCTAGGTAAATGATATGCCTGTGAAATAAAAATCGGAGATGAGCTATAGTTTTTTTGTATTTGCTTTGTGTTTAATATTGTTTTTTTTGTATTAGTACCATTAGTATCTTTAATGATAAAAGAAGAACTAACTCCTTCTGCAACAAGATATTCCTTCATAACATGAACTTCTCGATCGCGTCCACTAAGTAAAAAATAAATATCCTGATTTGAAACTTTTAATGACTTCCAAACCTCTAATCCTTTTTGTAAGCGCTTTGCTAAAGCTGGAACAGGAGTTCCATCAACTTGATAGCCAGCTCCTAAAATCACAACTAACTGAGATTTACTTAACACTGGAGGGGCAGGCTTGTAATAAGCTATAAATGTAGTTAAAGACAATAGGAAAAGAACAGAAAGAAGAATTAGGCTAAGAAGCACTTTTTTAATATTTCTCATAAAAATATACCCACACTTTGAAGAGTATACTATATTTATCAAAAAAAATCAAATATTATCCCTAATATGTTAAGATACTAGTTAATATACATCTAACTAAAAATTTAAGGCTCTCAAAGTCTTCATTTTTTTGAAATAATGCCGATAAATTATTATATTCAGTTAAAATAGAATATCTCAATCACTTCTTGACGAATAACTACATCAAGATCAAACGGATTTGATCTGTAGTTTACTTCTATAGTTGTGATAAAAAATAAAAACTGTGAGGATACGCATGTTTGAAAAGGGTTTGTCCGTGTTTTACCCATTCCACGGGGCTGGTCAAATCGTTGAAATTGAGGAAAAGGAAGTCCTCGGTGAAAAAAGAGAGTATCTTATTATCGAATTCCCATTAACCCATACAAAAGTAATGTTGCCTACAAATAATCTCGACAATACTGGGTTAAGACCTCTTGCAACGGAAAAAATGATTAAACAGAGTTTTGACATTTTAGCATCTGATGGTGATGTCAATACATTTGATTGGAAGCAACGCTATAAATTGCATACAGAAATGATCAAATCTGGTAAAATCCTTGATATTGCAGAAGTAATTAGGAATTTACATCGTAGAAATATTGTTAAAGAATTGTCTTCAACAGAAAAAAAACTCTATAATGACGCCTTAGATATGATTTCTGGAGAAATCGCAACTGTTCTTTCTAAAGACTGTGAAGATGTCAGAAACGAAATCGAAACTATCTTAAAAGAACACGCCCCATCTTTAGATGACTAAAATAAAAAGCTCTTGATTAATTTCAAGAGCTTTTTTCTTATTTAAATTAGACATTTAGTTCCCTATTGATTAAATTAAAATAGAGTCATTTAGGAGAGTTATTATGCCAGGAAAATTATCCGAAGATATTTTGATGATCTTCGCTAAAAAATACCATATCAATATCAACCAAGAGCTAAAGAATGAGCTCATTACACGTATTCGAAATCACTTTCCTAGCTCACAAAAAATGCATGAGTCCCTAGAGTATTTCATCAAGTCTCACCCCTACCCACCTGCAACAAAAAATGTGAAGAAAATCATCCTTCCTACTAAAAAAATTACAAAAATACAGCCCTACCGCCTAATTACGGTCTTACCACAATCTGAGACACATATAATGATTGTATGGAATATCTCTGACCAAGAAGAAATCCCTCAAAAGGCTTGGCAGATTAAAAATAGTTTTGGTTTAGATATTTGCGTTACGAAAAACACTCGATCTGTGATCATTCCTAAAACATTCATCAAAGGATTCTGTTTCCAATTATTTGCAGTACATGACGATTATAAAGTCTTGTATGCAGAATATGAAGCAGCTCCTGATTCAATGATTTTATTTGACAGTAATACTTATCAGGTTTCTTCACATTCTTCCGACAATCATTTTAGAAAAGTCTAGTTTATTTTAAGAAGGTTTGGATGTTTGATATTTCTATTGCAGAAGGCTCTCACTGCACGCTCCCTAATGAAAATTTTTTAGAGAATTTAGAGTATATTTTTGATGAAATTTTAAAAGAATTCTACAAAGAAGGTCGTGAATGCTCTATCACGGTTTGTAACGATACTTTTATTCAAAAACTGAATAAAGAATACCGCCTCAAAGATTCTGCAACAGATGTTCTTTCTTTTGCTATGGATGACGATGATGAATTCCCTGCTTTTGAGTTTGGATTTTTGGGAGATATCATTATTTCTCATGATACTTGCGAACGTCAAGCTAAGGAGTTTGAAGTTTCCTACGAAGAAGAATTTGCACGCCTCGCTATTCATGGACTTCTTCATTTACTTGGTTTTGATCATGAAATTGACGAAGAAGAGCATCGGATTATGTTTGAACATCAAGATCGCTTTATGGATCAATTCATGCAAAAATACTCAGGACAAAATAGTTCCAAGATATAAAAAAATGCTCCTTTTAGGAGCATTTTTTGTTATTATCCAATCACAGCAAGAACGTGATCCATTTCTAATAATAAACATTCTTTATTATCGACAAGGATCTGTGTCCCAGCATATTTTTCAAATACAACCACATCACCAACTTTAACAGTGATATCTTTATCACCTAAAGCGAGTACAGATCCTGTATTTGTTTTTTCTTGAGCAGTAGTAGGAATATAAAGTCCACCAGCTGTCTTTTCTTCTCCTGCTTTAACTTCAACAAGAATACGATTACCTAAAGGTTTAACGGACATAGGTATCCTCCAAATATAAATTTTAATAATTTCAACAATAAATATATAGCAAATTTCATGCCAACTATTAAAAACGAGAACTATCAGGATTTTTTTGCCATTCAGCAAGTGTTTCCTGAGTTAGTGCCCATCTAGGGGAACCTAAAGAATACCAATTCTTTACATCGCGTTTGATAGTTTCTTCATAACGTTTATAAACAACTTTCATAATATTGATTTGAGTCGTCATACGGTCTTCGCTAACTTCATAAGAAAAAGGCTCTCCTACCTGGATCAAGTAGATTCCATCTTTTTGATATTCACTATAAGAATAGTAAAGCTTATGATTAGATCTTAGTACTAGCCCTGCAGGACCTGTTGGCACTGCGGCGTCTTTTCCAAAAAACTCTATAAACACAGGATCAAACCAATACGTTTGATCGGCTACGAGAGCGAGAGATTTGTTGGATTTGAGGAATTTGAACAAAGGTTTCATTTCTGAAATTTCATTATAAATAGGAGTAAGTGATAATTTACGTCGACGGTATTGAAGATATCGATCAATGATAGGATTGAATTGCCTTTCAACAAGTACACCCAAAGGAATCCCTAAACTATTAAAAAAGTGTCCCAATAGCTCCCAATTACCATAGTGGAGCGTCATCCCAATAAAAGGATTAGCGAATGCCTCTACAAAATATCGAGGTTCTTCGATGCGGATATAAGAAAGTTTTTCGTGAAAGGACATCTTTGAAAAAGCTATCATTTCGAGTAAAATTCTTAGCTCATATCCTGCGATAATTGATGAAATCTCCACCAATTCTTTTTCAGAATAGTCTCTATCTGGAAAAATGATAGAGAGATTCTCTTTAATACTAATCTTCTTATTTGGAGAAAGAAAAATCAAAAATCTCCCAATTTTTTTCGATAAAGGATAGATATTTTGATAAGATAGAAAGAAAAAAATGATATGTATAAGAGGCAGTAAAACTACTGCCTCTATTGCCATGATGACTTTTTGAATGAAAGAAAAATTTCTTTTTGCCATTATTCCTATCCAGTTACTTTTGCAGCCTCTTTTTCGGCAGCTTTTTTCGCTTTTTCTTCAGCTTTTAGAGCATCTCTCTCTGCTTTTTCACGAGCTTTTCTATCTTTAGAGAGTTGGCGGCGGCGTGCAGCAGCAACTCTTTCTTCTTTAGCTATTTGAGTATTAAGAACTTTTTGAGCCTTTTTCTCTTCTAAGAAAAGTAAATCTTCTTGCTTCATATAAATTTTATAAGCTGTTTCGTTGAGAATACGATTAATCATCATTTTTGACAAGGATTCTAAAGCAACGTTAACGCCTGGAGTCCCAATAACTTTTTCAAAATACTCGACAGCTTTATCGTTTTTCTTTTTTCGAAAATAGATATAAGCTGTTTCATAATTTGCAAGTGCTTGTACTCTATTGTCTGAGAATAACTCAATCGCATTCGTATAGAAATACAAAGCTTTTGTATAAAAAGAAGTACCATATGCTGCCGCACCCATATCCAAAACCCTATCAGAAGGTAGTTGCTTTAGAAACTCGGAACTTGGGACAAATAACGAGTACGGATTATAAGGCGGAACATTTTCATGATAATTGGTCACTGTTGTTTCAGCAGGTAGCTTCAGATTAGGATCCTTAACAATCATTGTATAAGAAATATTATTAAAGCAAAATAATGTCATAAATAAAATGAGTAACTTCATAAACCTAAGACTCCATTTTTTTTAATATTTCTTTTTTATGGCCTAAAATAATAATATTTTGGGGATCTAATTTCTCAGCGATTTCAATCTGATCTAAAGCATCTTTATGCATACCGTTACTAGATAGAGCCATAGCGTAACTATCGCGATAAGCCGCACTTTTTGGATCTAAATCTATAGCTCTCTTACAACTTTCTATACCCTTTGCAATATCTTTTTTACTCTGAGACAAAATAAATCCTAAATTATTTAGAGCACCTGGGTAGTTAGGATCAATATCTAAAGCTTTTTTCAAGGCATCTAATGCCTGATCTATCATATTTCTCTCAAAGAAAATAGCTCCGAGAGCTGAATATGCACCAGCCTCTTCGACACCTGTCTGAAGCGCTTCTCGGAAGGCTCTCTCAGCCTTGCTAAATGCTTTTACGTCAGCATAAGCTTTACCTAAGAAGACTTGACATCTGAGTCTTTGACCAGGATCTAGCTCAGCTTCTTTAGCTTGCTCAAGATATCTGATCCCACTTTGGTAATTTTTCATACGGACAAATACAAGCCCAAGATACAAGGAAATTAGAGGATGTTCATCGTGTTTTTCAAACAATTCAAGTAACTGATCGAGCGCTGAATTAAAATCTCCAGCATCGGCACCTTGAGCAACAAGATCTTCTAAAACTTTGACAGAAACACTCATATTCGATTCCTTTAGAAATTTTTTCCATAAATAATACGGTCTTTTAACATAAGTATAGAGACATTTCGAAAAAAAATCAAATATTAAAGAGGAAAAATAGAATTATTTTATCAAATCAAAGAATCTGAGTGTTGTTTCCGTGAAACGTTCAGAGGGAGTGGTAATTTCTATAACGCCCTGTCTCATTCCAAACATCACTTGAATATTCTTTTCTCCAAACTTCAACTCAAGGCTCATCGTATCAAGTGTATCATTTTTCGGATTATAGGAAAGAGATATATTATCCCCTATTTCGGTTTTAAAAGATTTTCGAGGGGTTTCTAAATTAGGCATCAGAAGTTTTTGTTCTTCTGGGTAACGAAAATTATACACTTTATCCCCAAAAACACGTAGATAAATCTCGCCTGATTTCATAACCTGCATTGTAAAATCATAAGGGAAATTTTGTTTGTTAATTGTTGCAATGACCCTAACATCAATAAAGAACCCTTGATTTTGAATCTCGAGGGTTCTTTGTATTCTGATTTTATTATTTGATGGAGCAACAAAGTACTGCACTGTATTAGGATCAAGCTCAAAGGCAAAGACATTTTCAGGATAAGAAAATGCTTGTACACTTTGCGCTAAGCCCAAGAGTAATATTAAAAATAATGAATGTTTCATTTTTATTATCCAATTCACCTAAAAGGTTATATCAAGATTTGTCAAATATGTTGCCAATTCTTGATTTTCAGAGATTACATGATATGGTGAAATCAGAGAAACTACTTCATCTTTCTTATTAAGAGAAATCAACATTTCGATCGCTAAAATCGTGACTCTTGTATCTGTAGCAAATTTAGCTAAAAGATCTTTTAGCATATCGAAAGCTTCTTCTAGCTTCCCGTCGTGAATAGCAAGTCGAATCAAACCAATATACCCATATTTGTCCTGAAACTGATCCCATGCCAAATTATAGTATTTTAGCGCTTCTTTATAATCTTCTGAATGCAAGAAAGCATCGGCAACACGTGTGATAACACGAGGATTTTTCGAGTCCTTTTCGAGGAGTTGTAACCAATAAGGAATAGACTCTGTATAAAAACGCTGACCTCTCAAGGCATCTGCGATCCCATACAATACATAGTTATTATTAGGAGCAAATTCGTATGCTTTTTTGTAGTACTTAATAGCATTATCAAAATCTCGACGCATACGGTAAATATTACCAACAATGGTAAAGATATTAATAAATTCAGGATAATGCTCTAGTAACTGCTCCCAATAAATAAGAGCTTGATTGTAATTTTTACACTTATAGTACAAATCACCAAGACCCATTAATGCAAACTTATTCGTAGCCTGCAACTTCAAGGTCATAAGATAATACTCTTCAGCCTTACCAAGATTTCCTAAACGGCGATAAGCATCGGCAATACGAGTGATGGAAAGAAAATCTTTCTTATCAATCTCGATATATTTAAGCCACCATTCAAGTTCCTTAGCACTATCTTTGATTCCTCTGTAGGAGTTAGCAATCCCTTTTAAAGCAAGCTTGTTTTGAGGATTGTACTGAATAGCCTTTTCAAAATACTGAATAGCTTTGTTAAAATTTAACTCTGAACGATAGACATTTCCAATACCTGCAAAAATCTTTGCTTTATCAGTATCAATAAAAGAATCAATGGATCCCTCTAACTCTTTATAAAGAGCAAGAGATTGAGAGTACTTTTGTTCTAAAGACAGGTTTTTAGCCTGCTCTAATTGTTGTTGTAAATTATTTTCCATATTCATTCCTTAAAAAATTATTTTAATTTGAATAAGTTATTTTAGTAAAAATATCCATACCAAATTAATACCTTACAAACACTTAGTAAAATAGGTGACTGGAAAAGCTGGTTATATCCCCTAAATTATAACCCATATCGCGGACAATTGCAAGATTTTTCAACAATATTTTCCAATGAAATTACTTTATTATTTTAGTAGTAAGGAATAGTGTCATTTATTTTATATTTAAAAACCCTAGATCAACTAACATTTTCTTAATTTTACCAAGAAACAAACTATCATTACTTTCATTAAGATTGAGCTCTCTTTTGTAATATTTGAAAATCATATCTCGGAAAAGATCATTATAAAAAATAGGAATAAAGCTCTTAACTGACCAGTAAATTTTATTAAACAAAGAGAAATCTTCTTCATCTCCTCGAGCTAAAATACTAGATAAAAAGACTTCCATCCCTTTGAAAACAGGATCAAGATAGTTAACCATCTCATGATAAGCATTAACGCTTTTTTCAAGAAATATAATGTTATTCAAAAAAGTCCGAACTATCAACTCATCCAGATGATTGTATTTTAAAAATTCAGAAAATAAATATATCTGCGAAATAAAATAATGCTGCAATATTTTTAATTCATTTGGGCATAGTATTTGTGATTGATCGAGAACTTCTTGCAAGTAACTATTCTTGTTACCATACGGTGTATAGAGTTGCTCTGTTTCAAATACAACCCCGCATAAAACAAAATGCATCTTCAAGGAAGGTGGAAGTTGTGATAGTATAGAAACGCCATCTAAAAAGCTCCAATAAGAATCTTGAATAAGCTCATCTTCTGTCGCAAGCGTCTCTGAATAAGTCCAAAAAACCCTATCTATAGGACTTATATCCCCACTCTTTTCTAAATAAAAAGAGACATATTGATCGTTCTGAAAAGGAAATCGAAAGTGAATAAGATAACGATTTTTTTCGAAGTCTTGAAACACCACTTTACAGGCACTTAAAGATTCTAGTAAAAAACGATCAATCTTTAGATCTCTGATAAATGTCCATAAATTATATTCTAATAATTGCTCTTTAGTGATACAGTAGGACTGTAATGTTTGCTCTAAGATTTGCTGACCATTGCCAGAAACATTACTTTCAGCCTTACTGAGAATCTGCAGATATTTTGTGTAGATATCTGGTGGGAGAAGATCTTCAAGATATTCGTAAGCCTTTTGTGCATATATCAAATCTTGTAATGTTTCTATCCCTGAAACATCGGAAAAAAACCACCCACAACTTGTATACATAAGCATCGCATAACGAAGTCCCTGCATGATTTTGAATATCTGTTGTACTTCTTCTGTATTGAGTTCGCGGGACTGGTGAGCTAAAATAAATTTATCAAAACTTTGTTGATCAGAAATAACGTGGAAGAAGTCATTTCTTGCCTGCCAAAGATCTTTAAGACGCCCATTAGTATATTTAAGCGATACATCTATAATACAATCTCTTAAATAATCAAATGCCTCTCTCAGAGGTTTTCTCCAAAGCTGATTCCAGTGATCCCCTCCTCCTGTATGACAACTACAATCTCTTTCCCATCGCCCAAGACCATGAGCACAACTCCACGAAGATCCCTTACCATCATCTCCTAGATAGAGTTCACATTCATCGGTAGGAGGAAAATCGGCTAAAAATTTGGCATAGTTCGTGAATTCAAAGTAGTTATTACCAGGTAGCATATTCTCATAGATCAATCGAGCTAAAGAAAGATTCGCAAAGGATTTGTGATGGCCATAAACTTCACCATCTGTAGCGATGTTAAGGAGTTTTATATCTTGGTTTTGTTGATTAAGAGCGCCTAGAAATGCATCTTTTAAGCTAGATGAAGAAGATAAAACATTGCCAAAACTAATCTCTGAAGCAAGTCCTCCATGATAAAAAAAGACTTGAAGATCTCCATTTTTTGTATGTAAGCGATATGGTTTTGAGGTGTCAACACTTCCTCCGAGAACATTGAATTGTTGATTTGTTTTGATGATTTTTTGAGCTTGATAAGGAGACAGGATAACAAACTTGACCCCATTATCTACCAAAATACTTGCGGTCTCGTTATTGATAGCAGTTTCACTTAACCATATACCTTCAGAGTGACGTCCAAATCTATTTTTAAAATCTTCCAGACCCCAAATAGCCTGCGTATATTGGTCTTTTTCGGAAGCTAGAGGCATAATAAGATGGTTATAGACTTGTGCTATGGCATTTCCGTGCCCGCTATTACGAATACGTGAGATCTTATCGGCTTCAATGAGGAGCTCTATAGTTTTGTGATGACCTTCTCGTTCCATCCATTCGAGAAGCGTTGGACCAAAATTAAAAGACAAGTACTCATAACAATTAACCATTGCAATAACTTGATTGTTTTCTATTACAGATGTTCGTCCTGTGGCAGTATAACATTCTTGATTGATCCTTGTGTTCCAGTCTGGGAAAGGAAATGCAGAAGCTTGACGATCAATAATACCCGTCCAAGGATTTTCACGAGGAGGTTGGTAAAAATGTCCATGCAAAATAACGTATTTTTTATCTATCATAGTGACCTCAATATTATTGAACTTTGTTATTTAAATGTACTCAAAAAAAATCCTGATAGCAAATTTATCAAAAAAAATGAATATTTATGAATGATCCTTGATTTTTATGACAGACTTTATTATAATAATACAAAACATTGGTCTGTCACCAACTTGGAGATAAATGAAGTGAGTAAACTTTTTAATCAAGCAATCCCTGAAGATATTTTCTTCATTTTAGATATTTTCTCAAAACAAGATTTTGAACTTCGTCTCGTTGGAGGAGCTGTAAGGGATTCCTTGCGTGGTGAAATTGTTGCTGATTTTGATTTGGCGACTTCTGCTTCTCCAGAACAAATGATAGAGCTCTTCAAACCCCACCCTAATTGTCACCTTATCCCAACAGGGCTTGCTCATGGAACTCTTACACTCATCTTAAATAAAAATTCCTACGAAATAACAAGCTACCGTATTGATGGTGGTTATTCAGATAACAGGCATCCTGATCAAGTTCAATTTACAAACTCCCTTGAGCAAGATCTGTCTCGTCGAGATTTTACAATTAATGCTATAGCTGTAGATCCTGATTCAAGAGAGATTATAGATCTTTTTAATGGTCAAGAAGATATTAATAAAAAGCTTATCCGTACGGTCGGAGATCCTGAACAACGCTTTCAAGAAGATGCTCTTCGTATGCTTAGGGCTTGTCGTTTTGCTGCGAAATTAGAGTATGATATCACCTCTGAGACCTTTGAAGCCATCAAAAAACACGCTGCTACAATACAAAATATATCTAAAGAACGTATCCGAGAAGAATTACTAAAGACACTATCTAGCGTAAAACCTTCTAGAGGTATCGACTTGATGAGAGAAAGTGGTCTTTTACACTATATTCTACCTGAACTAGAAGAAGGTTTTGGGATGGATCAAAATGAATTTCATAAATTTGATGTTTACTGGCATAATTTGAAGACTTGTGATGCATACCCTGATAAAGATGACACAATCTGTCGCTTTGCAGCCTTAATGCATGATATTGGAAAACCTCGTGCAAAGAAGTTTGCCTTAAAGATTGGCAACGGAAACGTATTCTACAACCACGAAATTATCGGTGCGAAAATGACCAAACAGATTATGAAACGTCTCAAATTTTCTAACCAAGATACTGACTTAGCCGTATTACTGGTAGAGTTACACATGTTCTATTACACAGACGATTGGGCTGATGGTGCAATCCGTCGCTTTTTAAGACGATTTGATGGCGATATGTCTTTCCTTGAGCGTCTCTTCAAATTACGCGAAGCCGATCGACTAGGAAGCGGTAAAAAGAACCATAGTAATGGTATCCTACGTGAATTTAAAAACAGAATCGATAAAATAATGGCTTTCGATGCCGCATTAAAAGTGAAAGATCTTGATATCAACGGTAGTCTCTTGATGACTACTTTCAATCTTTCCCCTAGCCCATTGATAGGTAATATTTTAAATCACCTTTTAGAGCTTGTCTTGGACAATCCTGAATTAAACAATAAAGAGCAGCTCCTTAAAGAATCTGAAATATATCTTTCTAGTCAAAAATAAGATCTATAATTATACCCTTATTTAGGAGTTTTTTTTATGTTTACTTCCATCATGAAACTACTACAACCCGCAGCTACTACTAATACAAACACTGTTACTAACACTCTTGATACAGCAGGAGAAATCATTACCCCTGTAGTTGCAGGGGATGAATTTATTGCACTGTTAAACAAGTCTATGGCTAGCTCTAACAACCAAATCTTCCGTGTGATCTACCACATCATCCATGACAATCCTTATGCAATCTTTTTGTTTATTGTTTTTAGTGTTCTATTATTCACAATTTTACTACGTTCTTTTGTATACTTGTTTACTGCTAAAAGTAAGAAGCGCTATATTATGAAAAAAATATGGCGTATGTTCATGTCTCCACTCTCTCTGTGGATTGGTTTGATCGTAGGGATGATTCTTGGCTTGGACGCCTTTGCGTTACCAAAAATTATTAAATACGGCTTTCAAACAAGTTTACTTTCTATTCTTCTGTGGATTATTTTCACAAGAGCTCAACGTCTTTTTGATCTATACATCAGAGGAATCCTAATTTACCGAGTGTATGAAAATAAACTCCGCTTCTTCCGTAATAAAAACGTTCTTACTGTGCTTCACCGAACTGTTGGTGTGGTATGGTTTTTAACATTTATTACTGTATTACTTGGGCTATGGGGTGTACAATTAGGGCCTATCCTTGCCGGTCTTGGTATTGCTGGTATCGTGGTCGGTTTGGCACTACAAGATACTCTCTCTCATATTGTTGGAGGTGTTTCTTTGATGCTTGATGATACTTATTCTGAAGGTGATTATGTGAAGCTAGAAAACGCTGTTGAAGGCATTATTGTTCAGATTGGATACCGCAGTACAAAGCTTAAAACATTTGATGAAGAAATTATCAATATTCCTAACGGTGTACTTTCTCGCATGACCATCACCAACCTATCCCAACCTTACAAACGTGTACGTGTAACAAAATTTTATCAGACCGTCGCGACAGATGCTACTCCTGAGTTAGTAAAAGACCTCCTTGTGCAAGCTGTCAAAAGTGTACCGACCATCCTCAACTACCCAGAGCCTTATGTGTTTTTCATGGAACCAAAAGGCAGTATGTATGTTTTTCGTGTGAATTTCTTTGTTTCATCTTATACGGTAAGACTTTCTCAAAGTGATCTTGTCCAGCAAGAGATTGTGCGTTTATTTGCCTTAAACAACATTCGATTTGGTGTAGATGAAAGCTATGTTCATACAGATATAGCTGATGCACTTCCTTTCCATACTATTCCATCTAAAAATTCTAAGAATGAAGACCCTTCTTAAAATAAAACCCTTCTATAAATATTGTGCTATACTTTTGAATTTCATAGTATAGCGCATTTTCATATTTTACCCAAAATAATTACATTTGAGGTATCTCATGGCCCGTCGTATCAAACTCAAAATAAATCCTGAAGCTTCTGAGTTGACTGAAAATACATCTCTAGAACCATCTCTTTTAAAAGAGAATCCTAATTCCTTGGAAGACAGAACTGAGGAAGAATTTTTACCAGAAGATATCAATTTTGAAGAATATGGTAAAAATCTCTTTGCGATTTATGAACATACTTCTGATCCTAAAAAAGTATTAGGACAAGTTTTTTCAGATGATTTCAAATTTATCTTCATCAACCAACTGAAGCAATTAACTATTACAGAGTTATTACTCGTCGCCTATCATTTGAAATTACAGAATTGTGAGGATATGCATACTCAAGAGCTAGTCTATGCGATCCTTAGAAAACACGCTGATAATAAAGGTATTATCTATGGCGGTGGCACTCTTCAACTCATCGACGGTGGTTTTGGTTTTTTAAGATCTCCTCGTTACAGCTACCTTCCTAGCTCTGATGATATTTACGTATCCCCTTCCCAAATTGCATTATTTCGTCTTCGAAGTGGAGATGTTCTTCAAGGTCAAATTCGCCCTCCACACCGCACAGAAGAGGAGAAATTCTTCGCTATGCTTCGTGTTGAGAGTATTAATGAAAAATCTGCAGAAGTGGCTCGAAAACGTACTCTTTTCTCAAATCTAACTCCCATTTTTGCAAATGAACAAATCAAACTAGAACGTGATTCTGAAAATGTTGCAATGCGTATGATGGATATTTTTACACCTATAGGTAAGGGGCAAAGAGCCTTGATTGTCTCACCTCCAAAAGCTGGTAAAACATCACTCCTAAAGGATATCGCAAATAGTATAACAACTAACCACCCTGAGATTAAAGTCATCGTGTTTTTAGTCGATGAAAGACCTGAAGAAGTTACTGATATGCAACGTTCTGTTCACGCTGAGGTAGTGTCTTCTACATTTGATGAGCCTGCTCAAAAACATGTCAATGTCGCTCAAATGGTTCTCGAAAAATCTCGTCGTCTTGTTGAAAGTGGCCATGATGTTGTTATTTTATTGGATTCTATCACACGACTTGCTCGTGCCTATAACCAAGTGGAACCTTCTACTGGAAAGATCTTATCAGGTGGTATTGATTCTGGTGCTTTGCACAAGCCAAAAAAATTCTTTGGGGCTGCACGGAATATTGAAGAAGGTGGTAGCTTAACTATCATTGCTACAGCTCTTGTTGATACAGGATCCAAAATGGATGATGTGATTTTTGAGGAATTTAAAGGGACAGGGAACATGGAAATGAATCTTGATAGAAATCTCGCTAATCAACGTCTTTTCCCAGCCTTTGATATCAAAATTTCGGGGACACGTCGTGAGGATCTCCTTTTAGATCCTGAGACTCTTGAAAAAATGCGTATGTTGCGTCGTGTGTTTGCAAATATGTCTAATGAAGAGATCATACAAAAAGTTACTCAATCAATGAAAAAGTCTCCGACGAATGAAGAATTTCTTAATAATTTACAAATGCTTGGTAAATAATAAAAACCACTCTTAAAAGAGTGGTTTTTTGTTAATCTTTTCTGACTAAAAGGCTAAGTAATTCTACGTGATGTGTTTGTGGGAACATATCAACGAGATAGAGCTCTTTAAGTTCATATTTTTCTGATAAAATTGCGATATCTCTTGCCATTGTTGAAGCTTTACATGAAGAATAAATAATCTTTTTAGGATTTCTCTCGAGTAAGAGATTTCTTGTGTATTCATCCATCCCCGCGCGAGGAGGATCAACAATAATGACATCTGCGTAACCGATTTGGCTCAAGCATTCTCCAGCATCACCTAACATAAAGCTTACATTAGAGTCGATATTGTTCATTATTTTATTATAGTTTGCATCTTCGACAGAAGATTTAGCGATCTCAACACCTATAGTTTCTTGAGCATAGTAAGACACAAATAAAGTAATCAATCCAATCCCACAATAAAGATCAACGATACGTTCATTTTTTTCTTCGTTAAGGAAAGATATGATCTTATCCAACCAAATAGGAACTAAGTATGGATTAACTTGAAAAAAGCTATCTTTAGAGATTTTATAAGTAATTGATTTATCGCGTACGGTAATAGTTTCGTTTACCGCTGAGTCTTCATAATCTTTAGATGGAACCCAATAAACCCCAATTTCGTCTGTAGTCGCAGCACGTACCTTGAAATTATGTTTTGGGAAAGGAAACTCTTCTTCGTTAGAGGTATGCTGTTTTTTCATAGACTTAAGAGCGTCTGAAATAATAGGCATTTCAAGTTTACACTCATCAAGATCCACAATAGATTTTGAGTCCTTCCTAAAAAATCCTACTAATTCACGACGTGGATTGACTTTATAGGTCATATTATTTCGGTATTGAATTTCTTTTGGAGATTCTAATACGCCTGTCAATGGAAACTCAATATTTCCAATACGACGAAATGTTTCTTCGACAAGATGTTTTTTGATCTTAATTTGATCCTCATAGCTTGTCATTTGGTAATCACAACCCCCACAAAGTGAGAAGTGTTCACAAGATGGACTTTGTCTCATTGGGGATGGTGTGATAATTTCAATAGGATCTGCCATGGCATAATCCTTTGCTTCTTTATATATTTTTACCTTGACAACTTCGCCAGGTAATACGTAACGAACAAATAATACTTTACCAGTAGAATCGTATGCTAAGGCAGGACCTTCTCCTGCAAAACGTTCAATGGTAACAACTTCTTCTCTATCAACTGATTTTAGTTTACGAGATTCTTTTCCACTAAATTCCATTATATTTCCTATATTGCTACATTATTTTTATTTTTGATTAATTTTTTAATATGTACTTTTTTTACACTATGTCCTTGCAAAGAAAGAACCTGAAAATTCCATGGCTTAAGAGAGATATTATCCCCTTCTTGAGGCATTCGACCAAGCTTTTCCATGATAAAACCAGAGAGTGTTTTTGATTCGAGATGTATATTGGGAGTGAGATTTAAGAATTCAAAAAGTTCATCGATATCTGAGAGTCCATGGGCGATAATGGAGCCATCGTCTTCCGTTTTGATATCAAGACCACGATCTTCGATCACGTCACCCACAATAGCAACGACAATATCTTCAACTCTTAATACCCCTACAATACCACCATATTCGTCAACAACAAATGCAACAGGTAGATTTTGACGTTGCATTTGGATGAGGATCTTCTCAACAAATGCCGTTTCAGGTACAAAAAAGGCTTCTTGAACATACTTCTCAACAAGATCATCCTTATGAGCGTTAATGAGGTCTTTTGCACGGACACGGCCAATAGGATCATCGATACGAGCATTATACATTGGCATGATAGATATTTCCTTCTCTTTCATAAGAGTCAAGGCCTGCTCAACGGTCTGTGTTTTTTCGATACATACAATTTGAGAAAGAGGAGTCATCACTTCACTAGCCTGTATTTCTCTGAATTTAAGAATATTATTAATAAATTCTCTCTCACCCATATTGAGTGCACCACTTTTGAGTGATATATCTAGCAATGCTTGGAATTCGCTTTTAACAAATCCTGATTCTTCTTTCCCATAAAATCCACCCAGATAGGCAAAAATAGAGGTAATACCTTTGAAGAATAGAGCTATAGGATACATAAGGAAGAAGATCACAATCCAAACGTAGACAAATTTATAAGCCAATACATCAGCAAAAGGTCTACTTAAAGATTTAGGTAATACCTCTGCAAAAATCAAAACAGAAGGCGTCATCACCAGTGTTGTAAAGAGAGGTGCCCACAAAATAGAGATATGAAATGACTCGACAAACATTTTGGATACAAAAAGCGTACTTAAAATCAGAGTCACATTATTGAGTACTACAATACCAGTTAAAAAAATCGAGGATCTTTCAACTAAGAAGATCAGAAGTTTTGCGGAGACTTTTTTCTTTTTTGCATAAAGAATAATACGATTGAGTGAGAGAAAAGCTGTTTCGCTTCCTCCAAAAAATCCACTTAATAGAAAATTACATACAGCGTAGGAAAAGTACATACTTGCAGATGGGTAATCTACGTTCATAAGGAATTCTCTCATGATTTTACCCTCACAGATAGTGTTTTGATACGGGTTGCGGACTTTTCACGTACCGTAATAATAATAGTATCCGTTTCAAAGGTGTAATATAGAGGCGGAATACCACCAGCTTGTTCAATTAAAAATCCTGCAACGGTTTCATATTCTTTACTATAAAGATCTGTATTAAATGATTCATTAAAATCAATCAAAGACATTTCACCCTTGACGACATAGCGATTGAGTAGTTGTGGGATGACTTCTTGATCTTTTTCAAAATCTTCATCGATCACCTCTCCTACCAGCTCGACCATAATATCACTTAAGGTCACAATCCCTAAAAAATCGCCATATTCATCAACGACACCAGCGAGTTTGATACTTTTTGCACGAAAGTCTTCGAGAAGACTCCCTAAGGTTTTTGATTCTGGGACAAAATAAATAGGTCTCATGAAATCTGAGACTGTTTGAGTTAAATTTTTATTTTCTACTAATTGTAGTGCCACATCTTCATAATGAAGAAGTCCAACAACATTATTATCTTGTTCTTTATAAATAGGTACTTTACTATGCTGTTCGGCAATTAGCTCATCTTTTAGCTCTTGCAAAGTTGTATCATCTGCAATAGAATACATTCTTGGACGAGGAGTCATAACGGCTCCTACCTTACGTTCAGAAAGCGATAAGACACGTCCGATAAGCATTTTTTCATCGCTATTTAAGAAATTACCATGGGCAACAATATTATAAAGTGCCAAACGTCTATCGTCTTTATTTTCAGAGTCTGGAATGATATGAGTAAACTTTTCAGTAAACCATATCGCAAATCTATTAATAGGAGCCGCGACTTTGGATAAAGATTTACTGATAGAAGTTAGAGGTTTCAGGATAAAAGGAATCATAATTTGACCCTGAGATGCTGCAAATGATTTTGGTAAAATCTCTCCAAAAATAATCAAAATACCAGATACGATTATTGTTGACATAATGAGATTGAGTTCTATCCCCATTTCTTTGAACCAGAGTTCGAATAAAGTCGTAAGCGTAATATTGGTAGTGGTATTCACAATAAGAATAGAGGAGAGTACTAAAGTTGCATTAGTGAACAAGAGACGAATAGATCGGACATCATTTGGTTTATAATGACGTAATTTCAATTCATCGATAGAAAAGAATGCTGTTTCAGAAGCGGACAACAATGCAGACATCATAAGTAAGATAAGAAGTGCTAAAAATAATAATATTAAGATAAAATTCATAAAATAATATTAACCTTTTACTACCGCACCAATAACATTTTCAATAATAATATCACGATCACTATCTTTTAAGAATGGGTGGATAGGAATACTGAGGACTTTGCTAGACATTTCTTCAGCGATAGGGAAAGAGCCCTCGCTATAATTAAGATAGGAAAGAGCTTCTTGTAAATGAAGAGGTTTTGGATAATGGATTGCTGTAGGAACACCGTTTTTATTGAGTGTTTCAGCAACTTTATCTCTATTCTCAAGAACAAGAGTAAATTGAGCACGAGCATGTTTGTCAGTGAATTCCGCTGTTTCGACAATATTAATCCCATTTTGTTTGAAGGCTGAAGTATAAGCTGCTGCGATTTCGGCACGTTTTGCAAGCTCGTCTTCGTAATGACCAACTTTCGCCATCAAGATAGCTGCCTTGAGGGTATCGAAGCGGGAATTCATCCCAACATATTGGTGTTCATAACGGACTTTTTGACCTTGATTGATAATTGAGAAACACTTATCAGCAAAGTTTTTATCTTCGAAATACATCATTCCACCATCACCATAAGTACCAAGCGCTTTCGCAGGGAAGAAAGAAGTCGCAGCAATAGAGGTTAATCCACAAGATTTACGGCCTTTGTATACAGCACCAAAGCTTTGTGCAGCATCTTCCATATGGAAAATATTGTGTTTTTTAGCAATTGCCTCAATCGCATCGATATCAGCACATTGCCCAAAGAGAGAAACAGAAATAATCCCCTTTGTTCTAGGGGTGATAGCTGCTTCGATCTTTGTAGGATCAATGTTACAAGTTTTAGGATCAATATCTACAAAGACAGGTTTTAATTTTAAAAATGCTACTACTTCTGCAGTGGCATAGAAAGTGAAAGGAGTTGTAATGATCTCATCGCCTTCTTGCAATCCCATGGCATAAAGCGGCACCATAAGGGCATCTGTACCAGTGGAAACGGCAACAGAATGACGTCCTGTATAATTGGACATCCATTCTTCAAGTTCTTTGACGTCTTTTCCTAAAATAAAATCATTACGTTGGAGGACACCCGCAATACGAGCGTCAATTTCAGCTTTATAGGCTTGGTATTGAGCCTGCAGATCAACAAAAGGGATCATAAAAACCTCATTTAATTTATAATATTTAACTTCTTAAGAGCAAGCTTGGTTTTGCTTTCACACGCTTTGTTGTTTCCTCAAGATTTGTAACGATAGTACGGATACTATGATTGATTTGAGGATCTTTTAAGACAGAAAGCGGTGCATTTGGAGAATTAATATCTTCTAAGAAAATATTAAGATTGCTGATGCTATTTTCAAGATCTCTAACGAGTGCAACAAATTCTGCATCGCTGATCTTACCAAGTTTTCGTTCAACATTAGCTGAAACATTGTTTAAGCTTGCTGTAGCTTGAGTAACATTCGTGATGATTGCATTGATATTAGAATCATTTTTTTTCATTAACGTTTCGACTTGAGCGGTGACTTTATTCAAAGAACCAAAAATCCCACCTAAGCCCTCAGCTACACCGTTTTCGGAATCAGAATTGAAAAGCCCACCAATAGAGCTAATAACACTATTCAAAGAAAATGGATCTACACCGATTATACGTTGATTGGCCTCAAAATAAGGTGCATTGCCAGTATAACCTTCAACAGCAAGATATTTACCACCGACAAAGCTAGTGGAGTAAATTTGGAACATAGCGTCACTATTGATTTTATATTTTTTATCGATAATAACTGTTACTAGGAGCTTTGATCCTTCGATCGTGATAGAACTTACATTACCAATATCTTTACCAGAACCAATATTAACTTTAGAACCAATAGAGAGACCATCAATATAGTTAAAAGATAAATGTAAAGGATAGCCACCCTTTAATTTATAGATGAGTTTGTCTGAGACGACAACACCAAGGACGATAGAGACAATACCCAAAAACATAAATGCACCAATTAATAAATAATTAGGCTGTTCTCGTTTTACCTGTGCCATATTTACTCCATTTATTTATCTTTACGATAAAGATTTAACGTTTGGTCATAGGACCTTCGACCAGTCCATTGAGGAATTGATCCATATAGGGGTTTGAATTTGTTTTGAGGTCTTTTGGAGAACCAATATAGACGATTCTTCCTTCAAATAACAATGCAATACGGTCAGCAACTCGTTTTGCACTGGCCATATCATGTGTTACAACGATAAAAGTTGTCCCTAGTTCTTGTTTTACAGTAAGAATCAATTCATCCACAAGAGCTGTCATAATAGGATCAAGCCCTGTTGTTGGTTCATCAAATAATAAAATATCAGGTTTATTAGCAATGGATCTTGCTAAAGCAGCACGTTTTCGCATCCCGCCTGAAAGTTCAGTTGGCATAGTATTTTCAAGTCCAGAGAGCCCTACCACATCAAGACAGTAAGAGACTCTTTTATTTTTTTCAGAGTCAGATAAATAAGGAGCTAGATGGTCTAAAACAAATAAAATATTTTGCCCAACTGTTAAAGAATCAAAAATAGCACCATTTTGAAAAAGCATCCCTATAGAAGTACGGACTTTATGCCATTCTTTTTCGGAATAATTAGAAACATCCTGACCTTTGATCTTTATGGTACCTGAATCAGGATACATCAAACCTGTTAGATGTTTGAGCAAAACGCTCTTACCCGTTCCACTTTGACCCACTAAAACAAAAGTTTCTGATTCTTGAATATCTACAGTTAATCCGTTCAAAACATTCCTATCACGTAGAAATTTAGTGAGGTTATTGATCTCAATAATATTACCCATTGTTACCACCTTAATACATTAGGAAGAAGGTTCCTGTTACATAGTCCATGAGAATAGTTACGAATGTCCCAACAACCACTGACTTCACGGTAGCAGTACCAACACCTACAGAACCACCTTTTGTGCGGAAACCATAAAAAGTAGCAATTAAAAGGAGTAAAAATCCGAATAAGGATAATTTAACAAGTAATTCAATATAAAAACGTAATAATAAAATCTCAAGACCTGAGGAGAAGAAGGTATAAGGAGAAACTTTATAGAGAACAGACATAGAGAAAGATGCTCCCAAAATACCCAAAATAACAGCAACGCTTCCCATAATAGGAACCGTAATCAAGCCTGTTACTACACGAGGGAGAGCAATGTATTCTTCTGGATCAATCGACATCACACGAAGCGCATCAATCTGCTCTGTTACGATCATAGATCCAATTTCTGCGGTTACGGAGGAGCACATACGACTCACCACCACCATGGCTGTCAACACTGGAATCATCTCACGAACAAGCCCCAGAACGATCCCTCCACTAATTAAAAAGGCAGAATCTCTGATGATGAAGTTCATTGCTGCACCGAGTTGGACTCCTGTAATTGCGCCCATAAAAAAGCCGATAGTTACGATGATAGGCATAGATTTGATACCTACGCGAATAATTTGCAGCATGAGATCTTGTCGATATTTGAAGATACGAGGAAATGCTTTGATAATCCGAACGCTGTAAGCCCCAAATTCACCAAGCTCGATCAGCATTGCTATAAAACTATTTTTTTTCATACGAACCTTTTTTATGAATTTTGTTTTTATTCATTCTATGATATAATTTAATTAAAAATTAGGCTCTCGTCCATTATCACGATTGAATTGATTATTTGGTCTTGGAGCAAAAGCAGCTGCATTACTTGTAATGGAGTCTTTGTATTGCTTGTATTCACGTTTTGAATCTTCATCAAGACTCTCAAAACGCATTGTCTCACCAAAGAATTTTAATGGAATCATATCCGTACGTCCATTCCTGTGCTTAGCAAAATTCAATTCCACAACACCTTTCGCAATATCAGGAGTTTTATCTCTTTGATAATAATCTTCACGATAGAGCATTGCAACAATATCCGCATCCTGCTCAATCGAACCAGATTCACGAAGATCGGAGAGTTGAGGAGTTTTATCGGCACGAGTTTCGACCCCACGAGAGAGCTGTGAAAGCGCAATGATAGGAATCCCAAGCTCTTTAGCTAAAGCTTTGAGGGTACTTGTGATTTGACCAAGCATATTGGTACGATTGGCGCTAAAAGCTCCTCCAGGAAGTGAAATAATCTGAATATGGTCAATAATCATAAGCTGGTAAGGATACTTTCTCATGATAGTACGAGCTCTGGAACGAAGAGTGTTCAAAGGAATATTCCCTGTATCATCGATGATAATATTCAAAGGATCCAAATCCCTTACCCCATCTAAAAGATAAGTAGCGTCATCTTCGGAGAGGTTTGCTTTACTAAGTTTTTCAAGAGGTACACGGGATTGAGCGGAAAGAAAACGCATCGCGATCTCTTCCCCCGTCATTTCGAGGGAGAACACAAGAACACCAAGCTTATTGTCTTGATCTTGAGGAACAGATTGAAGAAAACGACGAGCAATATTCAAAGCAAAAGCTGTCTTACCCATACCAGCACGAGCTGCTAAAATAATAAGAGCACCTTTAGAAAGTCCATTAGTGAGGTCATCGATATCGGTATAACCAGAAGAAATACCCATTAAGGCATCTCCGTTTGCTTCACGTTCTTGAATCATTTTAAGAGCACGTTTTAGGTACTCTGAAAGGCGATGATATTCTGAAGTCTCACGCTTTCCAATAACTTGGAACATCAAACTATCTGCCTTATCAAGGATAGTTTCAACATCATCTTCACGTTTCATCGAAATATCGATAATTTGTTGACAAGCACGGATCAAGGAACGAAGCAAAGAATAGTCTTTGACAATTTTGATATGATATTCGATATTGGCAAGTGAAATATACTTATCAACAAGATCAATCAATACATGTTGTCCACCAACTTTTGTTAATTGATTGTTTTTATTGAGTATATCAGTCACTGATATAATATCGACAGGGCGATTAGAATTTTCGAGAGTAAGAATAGCACTAAAAATAGCCTGACGGGCAGGATCATAAAAGTCATATTCATTAAGTGATTCTGTAATAGCGAATAAGGCTCTTTGATTGGAGAGAGCAGCTCCTAATATAGCTTGTTCTGCCTCTACAGAGTGAGGAGAAATAAGCATTTGTTTATCATCTGACATTTCAAATTCCAAATGAGTTTATTATTTTTTGATAGATATAAGAGCTTAACAAAGTTAGTATACCCTAAAAAAGCTATCTCGCCCCACGAATTGTGAGGCGAAATGAGCGATTATTTATCATTTGATATTTCAAATTCTAAACGAATTATTGAACAATAGCTTCAACAGTAATGTTCATTTCAGCAGTAACACCTTCATCAAGTTTAACTTGGAACACGTGTTCACCAATAGTTTTAACGTGTTGGATGATGATACGCTTTTTGTCGACTTTATAGCCTTTTTCAGCAATTAAAGCTACGACATCAGATGTTGTAACAGATCCGAAGATTTTGCCTTCAACACTTGATTTCTTTTGAATAGTAAGAGAGATCTCTTCTAATTTCACTTTAAGTTCTTCAGCAGCTTGGAACATTGCTTCCGCTTTTTTCGCAAGAGCAGCTTTTTTACGCTCAAGGTATTTTTCACGGCTTTCTGTAGCCATTTCCGCAAGTTTTTGAGGAATAAGATAGTTTCTACCATAACCATCGCGTACGGTTTTCATATCACCAGCACGGCCAAGTCCAGGAATGTTTTCTAAAAGAATAACTTTCACAGGGTTCTCCTTAAATGTATCTCTACATTTTATTTAATTTAAGTCTAATTCAAAGAGCATTGCCGAAGCATCTCTCTGATAATAATCCATCCAAATATCAGTAATCCCTACCCCTACACAAAGAAAAAGCGGTATCATAAAATGCTCCCCAAGCAAAATTGGTGAGGCTATCATTAAAAAATACATCAACTCATAGGGAATAGAAGCTCGTTTGGACAGATATAATATAATCGCAAAACCAAATCTCAAGTAAAAAACACCTGTATAGATAGCGACATTCAATGCCATCATCTTCAGGGTAGAAAGTAAAGAAAATTGATTTAGGATCATAAAAGTGAAAAGTGCTGCAACCATAATAAGCATCTTTGCATGACCAAAATTTTTAATCATACGATAACGATACGTAATAGGATGATTTGCTTTTTTAATAGACAAAACCAACACTGCTAATACAACAGCAGGCCAAACCTTACTAAAAAAAACAAAAGTAAACCACACTTCTCTAAAAATTGTTTGGTAATTAATGGAAGCGCTTGAAATAAGAGTAAAAACAGTCTTATTCCAAGTATTCCAAAATTCTGGTGAAATAGGCAGGTATAATGAGAGGAGTATCAATAACACAAGTATTCCTATAATATAAGAAGACTTTTTATCTAGAAAGTGAGAAATGCTACGAAATAGTATCGTCGACAAACCATCGAAGATCATCATAATAGCAAAAATCCCCCAAACAAATATTGAAAACCCCATAAACTATCCTTTAATTATCTCGCAGAGAAAGGTAAAAAGGCCATGATACGAGCTTTTTTAATTTCGCAAGCTAAGATTCTTTGATACTTAGAACTTGTACCTGTGATACGTCTAGGAACAATTTTTCCACTAGGCATTACAAATCTTTTTAACAATTCGATATTTTTATAATCAATTGTAGCTGGATCAATTTGACCAGTTGTGAATTTACATACTTTTTTAGCAAAGAAAGACTTTTTCTTACCTTTAAATCCACCAGCAGGAGCTCCTTCTCTTCTAGGACCTCTTGCGCCGTCTTTATTGAATTTTCTTTTATCGTCTCCGCCTTGGGCAGGAGCGTCAGTTGTTACTTCTTCATTCATTACTTTATCTTCAGACATGATGATCTCCGTTTAATCTTAATAAATTGTTCCTATTAAAAAGGAACATCCTCGTCAAAAGGTTGATAATCATCCAATACAGCATCATTAAAATCTGTATTATCATAATAATCATCTTCTCTTTTCGGAGTGTTTTCAGCAGGAGCTGCAGCTTTTTGAGCTGAGTTTTGTTGATATGGTGCAGAAGAACCTTGTGGGTTAGTTGACAAAAATTCTAAACGGTCTGCAACAATTTCTACTACAGAACGTCTTGAACCATCTTGAGCCGTCCAAGAACGTTGCTCCAAACGACCATCAACAGCAATCTTAGCACCTTTTTTAAGGTACTGATTCGCTGTTTCAGCAGCTTTATTCCAAACCACAACGGTAAAAAATGATACCGTATCCTGTCCATTAGAAGGACGGCCACCTACAGCAATACCAAAACGTGCCACTGCAGCACCGTTTGGTGTGTAACGAAGTTCAACTTCATTAGATAAACGTCCTACTAAAACGACCCTATTAATATCCCAAGCCATTTTAGCTCTCCACAACTACCATACGACGAATGATACCTTGATCATACTTAATAGATTCTTCAAATCCTTTAAGTTGTTCAGGTGTTGCATTCACATTTACAAAATAGTAAAATGCTCTTTGGAACTTTTCGCGATTTTTAGCAATAACATAAGCTAACTCACGAACTCCCATTTTATCATTTTCAGAAACAAGCTCTGCTCCTGATTTTGCCACAGCAGCTTTAATGCGCTCCATAGCTACGGTATGTTCACTTTCTCTCAAAAGAAAAGCAATCTCATACTTTCTGGACATATTTCCTCCTTTCGGACCATGCCCACCCTTTCTGTAAGAGTAGGAAGAAGGTCTTTCAAAATAGTCAATAAAAAATTTATCTTTACAGAATATGACAATATAAAGATATGGCAAAATTATAACATAAATAAAAAATATTGTCAATAATTATTCTCCTCTAAAAATCTTTTATTTCTTGAGGATAAAAGATGAAAAAGAATTATTAACACTTTACAAGATCTTGATTTATTAATTAAAATTGTGTATAATACTTGCAAAATATCCATTTTAATACCATCTGTGAAAAAAGGAGAGCTTTTATGAAGGAATTATTACTCCAATTAAAACAACGTCACCTTAATTGGGCAAAATCTTTCAAAACATTCTCCATCCCGCATATTTTGGCTTCTGTTTTTGTTATATCTGTATTTGCAATATTTTCACTCACAAAAAAAACTGATACAACTCTCCTTGGGGACTCTCCATTAACTGCTACAATTGTAGAAAAAGAGTTTAATTCCCTTGCTACAGCTGAATTGATTGAACATAGAGAAGAACTAGAAAAAATTGCTTCCAAGTCACCTTTAGCATTTGCTTTTTATCGAATACGTTCTGGAGAGAATCTCTCCTCTATTGCGGATAAATTTGGTCTTTCAATGGCAACAGTGCTTTCTTTAAATAGTTTGGATAACGCCCATTCTGTGTCGGTAGGTCAAAAAGTACTTCTAGCTAGTAGATCAGGAATTATCGTCAATTTAACTAATAATGATACTGTGGAAGAAATTGCTAAACGCTATGGTATTTCTGCTGAAGAAACCGCTCTCGTCAACAAACTATCCAGCGAAGAACTAAGAGCAGGGCAAACCCTCTTCCTCCCAAATGCAAACCTCTCCTTCAAAGCTATGTCAGAGATTCTTGGCTTTCAATTTGTCAATCCCATGCCAAGATATAGACGTATCTCTTCACATTTTGGTTGGAGACGTCATCCTGTCCTCGGGTATCGTTTACTTCATGCTGGTACAGATTTTGCAGCACCAACGGGGACACCTGTTCATGCCGCTCGCGAAGGTCGTGTTACCTATGCCGATTGGAATGGAAGCTTTGGTATGTATATTAATATCAGGCATAATAACGGTTATACAACGTCTTATGCTCACTTATCGAGAATTGATGTTAAAAAGGGAGACTGGGTCACAGCTGGTGAACGTATTGCTTTAAGTGGTAATACAGGACGTTCCACAGGGCCTCACCTCCACTTTGAGCTGAGAAAATATGGACAACCTAAAAATGCTTTATTAAATGGTCTTCAATTACGTTAGTTCTAAAATAACTACTAAATTTTCATAAAAAACGACAAGCAATCAAAAAGATTTTGAGTCTTTGCGATTGCTTGTCTTATTGTATAGGTTATATTAAGAGGTTCTTTTGTTCAAAATCTATCTTCTATTCTTCACTTTGTTTTTGATCCCAAATCTGTCATTTTCTGTTTACGAATACCCTTTCAAAACAACCCCCTACAAACTCAAAGAAATCCGTACAGAAAATTTTCGTATTATTTATTCTGATGAATCAGCTCACAAAGCTTATGAAATTGCAGCAATTTCGGAAGATCAATACAGAAATCTTGCCAAAATATACGGTCTTAGCCAAGCAGTCTTTATGCCTATAAGAATTGTTGTTTCGTCAGATTATCAAGAAGCTAATGGATTTGCAAGTACCTACCTTTTTCCAACGATACACCTCTATGTGAGCATGCCTCCAAATCTTTCCGACTCCCATGCATACACCGAAGACGAGTACCTTAGATCCTTATTATACCATGAATTAACCCACATCATTACCTTATCCTACCGCCACAAATTCAAAGGTGGAGGGATTTGGCAAATTTTCTCAGACACGATATGTCCTACAGTTACCTTCAGTGCACGCTCCTTCAAAGAAGGTGCCGCGATCGCGAGAGAAAGTGATTCAGGGCGAGGGCGTCTGAACGATCCTTATTTGTACCATATGATGAGGCGTGATCTTCTGGATGGGAAAAAGCTTAGCTTTGCAGAATTTGGAGGGGCACAGACGCCCTATGGTTCTGGTTCCTATCCTTACACCTATGGAGCCTTATTTCACAATTTTATCAGTAAGAATTACTCAGAATATTTTGACATAGATTTTTGGACAAAAGCTTCAATTTGGGGATTGAGTAGCGAAAATATTTCAAGAATTACAAAGAAAAACCTAGCTCAGCTTCACGAAGAATTTTATCAAGATCTTTCTAATCAAATTCTGCCTTACGAAAACCACGGTGATTTAATCTTATCCAAAAAAAAGCAGCGTTTTAATTCCGTTCAACAAGTAGATGAATATCTTTACTACTACGATCTTCGTTCAAAAACATTCTACAAATACAATCTCAAGACAAAAAAACGGTCCATTGTCGTTTACGGAAATAATGAATGGGAAAGTATTTCGGTATCGCCAGATCATCGCTCTCTTTTTATCTCAGGACGACGTAAAATTGATAAAACGGCACTGATTCTTGATACAAAAACTATGGTTATTAAATCAAGACCTTTCGTTGGTCTGAAACAGGCTACATTCTTACCTACTTCAACACCTCAAAAACGCATTTTTACAGGTATTGATCTTAACTACCAATATCCTCAATTAGTGCTTTACGAAGGTCGTGATAAAACGGTTCTTTATGAAGGAAATCGTTTGGAGTATCCTGATTCGCCAGTAAGTATCGATGGGACAAATATTTACTTCCTACATAAATACAAAAATAGCACCTATCTTTCTTTTTACAATACAATCACAAAAAGTGTTAAAACTATTACGAATCCTGAGTTAAAGCATATTCGTTTTTTAACTCCAGCTAAAGATCATATCAGCATCTCTTATGCAACCGATAAAAACTCCTTCTACAAGCGAGCGATTATTAAAGGTAATAAGATTACTTTTATCGAAAATAACATCAAAGGTGAAATATTTGATTCGGTGATTAGTGAGAATGAATTGATTTACAGAGCTTCTTTTTCACAGCAAGACAACTTTATCAAAACACCTCTAGCTCATCTTTCTACCAAAACCTCTACGATGATGACAACAACGCTCCCAAAATTAGAACCTAGCCCTATTCCGATTCCTGAGAATATTTCAAAGTATAAGGGGAGTAAAGATTTGGGACGTGTTTCTATTTTTGTGATAGCAGGTTTTGATGCTGCCGGTCTTCGTTTGAAATTTATCGATTCTCCTGCAGAAAATATTGTTACCACAGCTTTGAGGTTTGACTTCATCAAAGGGACACCTCAGTTTTATTTCTCATGGACAAATCAAGGTTTACCAGTAAACATTAACTTGACCGTAAATAATTGTTATGTGGAGAATAATAGCATCTTTGATATGGGAGAACATCATCTCATAGCAGCATCTGTTGGATTTGATTATACAGGAAAATCAACCCTTCTCGCTGGCTCTTATAGTGTATTTTCAAGTATTGCATTACTGACGAGACTAACTGGAAATTACAAGGATCACCCTTTTGAATGGAATAGCTTAACCTCTATGCAGATGGTACATACTTTAGGTGGAAGTTTTAATTATCTTGCCTCAGAAGGCGACTACGGCTTTTACCGACAAGTTGCTCTCGATATGCAATTCAAAAAAGATTATTTCGATGAAGATGCCATCCGAGCAGAGAGTCGTCTTAGCATTTCCCCTCCATATATTCCTCTTTTATTACAAGGATTTGCTATCTATGATTCAACACAAATCTCTACAGATTCTCGCTCTGTCTTAGGTTATAGCTTGATGCCCCCATTTTTTGAATATAGAAATATGGAGATCGGAAGTTGCTTTGCATTTATGTGGACTGCAAACATTCAAGTATATGCATGGGAAATCCAAAAAGGCTCAGGATTCGGAGAATTATTTCTAGAAAGGTGGATTTTTGATGCAGGATACCGTGGTGGTTACTGGAAACAAGATCTTCACTCTATTTACATGAGAACTACACTACAAATGTCTCTCTTCTATGGAAATGGCCCCTTCTCTACATTTTTTGAGATCAATTATCCTTTCCAGACAGGAAAATTGGGGTTCAATTTTGGTTTAACTATATCTGCAAACTTATAATTTAAAAGATCAATAAAAATGTTGACAAAACTACATCAATCATGTTATAATATTTATACCACAAAGGAGAGATGGCTGAGTGGTCGAAAGCGGCTTCCTGCTAAGAAGTTGTCCTCGATATTAGGGGACCATGGGTTCGAATCCCATTCTCTCCGACAACAGTAAAGAGCTAAGTCTTGTAATTATCAGGCTTGGCTCTTTCTCATTTTAAAGCTGTGTACAGATTGTGTACTTTTTGTGCACATATCTGGAGTTTATTATGGGAATGTATTTAAGGGAAAATGGGATTTATTATTTAAAAATTAATGGATCTTACAAAAGAATATCTTTAGAAACAACGGATATTAAAACGGCTAAAGAAATCTACAATGCTTATCTCCTCGATAAGGTCAAATCAAAGCTCATCACAAACAATCAATCATATCATCATACGGAAATTCAATCTCCTCAAACTCTTACCCATATCAAAGAAACAAAAACACTCATTAAGCCTCTCTATATCCAATATATGGAATCTTGTAAACTTAAAGGTCTTGTTTCTCAAACAATGTGGTATAAAGGAATCTTATTAGAAGATCTTTCTCAAGAATCACTCAATCAACTCGTTCAATATTGGAACAAGGAAAAACCTTCTTGTATTCGTAAACAAACAGTAAATCTCAAAGCATTCCTCAATCACTGTATCAAGTCACAAAAATTCAATTCATCCATCTATCACAGTATTACATTCCCTTCTACCTCTGACACTGGAACACGGGAAACCACTATTTCAGAATTTAATTATAAGTACATGCGTACGGAAATAAAAGACAAAGATTTTTTATTGTATCTTGAAACACTATGGGAAACAGGTTGTCGACCAAATGAAATTGTAAATTTAAAAAATGTAAGGAACAGATCTTTTTAGGTCATAATAAACAAAAAGAATACTACGCTAAGAAGTTTAGAAATCTAAAAGATCAATTAAATCTTAATAAAGAATATTGTCTCTATGCGTTCAGACACTCTTTTGGTACTCGTATCTTGAATAAAACTAAAGACATTCACTTAGTATCTAAACTACTCGGGCATAGTGATATATCAATCACGGCAAGACACTATATTAATCGATCAGATGAGGAGATTCGTCAAAAACTCATCGCAAAATAAGTAATAAAGCTAATAAAAATCACATTAAACATTGGATACACAAAGAGATAAGAGGTATACGCCTCATTTCTTTGTGATATAATTTCAAGATCCAACGAAGTTGGTCATGCAAGATGATTAAACTTACACGGATATATGGTCTAAAGCACATTCACTCGGAAAAATGCTATTATAAATCGCTCATAGTGGTTTTGTACGTCCGTGTCAATGTGTGATTAATCATGCTCATTAGGTGAATCAGCGTACACCCTATGAGCTTTTTTTATTTCGAGGACACGATGTCCGAAGTGCCAAAGCTGGCATGGACGCCATTAAAGCTTGGTAAAAGACAATTTGTCCAATATGATAAAGATACTGTGAGCCCAAATACTGATAGAAAAATATCTGTATCTCTAAAACTCTTTTAGTCTGTAGGGTGTATTTTGAGAAAATCAATTTAAACCTATATATTAAAGGAGTTTTTTTATGAAAAAAGCATTGGCTATCATGTTATTGTTTACGATTGGTGGGTGTGCCAATTCCCCTTCAGAAAGTGGAGTGAATGAAACACTGGCACAATTTATCGGAGGTGCAACGATTATCAGTGATAGTCTAAACATCAATGGGGCTTACACTGATGAGGGTTATATCAGTCAAGATGCTATGGTATTAAATACTTTGGATAACTGGGATTTTATAGCTATTGAATCTTCAGTGGACTCTGTAACATATGAAGCTGTATATAGCAAGCTCGACCCAGTATTGGTCAGATGGAAACTATCAAAGATCACTGCTAGGGGTGGAAAAATAGAGATGTTCACAAAGTATCCCGAAGGTTTTATTCCGAGTACTGAAGGTTCTGGAATTTTTACTTTTAAATAAATCACAAACTAAAAAAGCTCCGTTATTGGGGCTTTTTTTTAGTTTTTAGGATGGTTTGATATTTCTGTTAGATCAAATTTTGCATAACAATTATTTAAAATAACTCTTCTAAATTTGATAATGATAAGGAGAAGATTGTGTTTCAAGAAAATAAAAGTTTCAATTCTGAAGATGGATTTGTCATTCTATCAGGCGACGTTACAAGATCACATTTAACTCGAGAATATATCTCCGAAAGAGAAGATCCAAAAACTTGAAGAGACAAACATCGCTCCCTCATTGAAAAAGAATTGAGCAAAGCTGGCTTTCCTTATTATATCATCGAAGATAAAAATAATGATACCATTCATGAATATTTCATCATCTCCCCTATCTCTCAGAATGGAAATGAGGCAAAAAAGCTAAAAGACCTCGCGATATCACTTGCCCATAAATGCCTACAAGATTCTATCATTTATACCAAAATCAAAGGTCAAGATGTAGTTGGTTATCTTCATTTTATCAGACCTACAGCTGAACATAGGACAGGCTCTACTCTAAAATTAGGCAAATTTTCTTCATTAGATGAGCTTATCGACAAAGGATTAAAAGCGATGAATAAGATTGCTAAATCTAAACCAAATCGAATGTGTCGAGGTTTCTCCTTTAGCGAGCTCACCAAAAAATATTATCTGAAATAAAATCTGATCGATTTAAAATATTCGAAAAAGACAAACTTTCAACTAAAAACCCTCCGATATCGAGGGTTTTTACTATTATAGTAACATTAATTACTTATTATATAGATAATTTACAACTAATTTATAGTCAAATAAAATAAATTGAGAAAATCCCCTAAAAATCCCTTGTCTGCAACTTTTTTACACTATTAGAAAGGTAAAAAGGAATATAAAATGGGACTTTACCAAAGAGAAAATTTAGTCTGGTATGCTAAATTAACAAAAAACAATAGGAGTATTAGAAAATCATTACAAACCACTTCTAAAAAAGAGGCTGAACTTCGTTACGCTCTAATGAAGGAAGAGTTTTTAAAACAAATTATGAGTGGTAGAGATAGAATCAACATATCTTCTCCAAGTAGTAATGGGGATTTTTTGTCAACTACATTAGAATTTGATAGACCAACCTTTAACCAAGCAATGGAAGAATACAAAGATCATCTAGTCTTACAATTTACCTCTGAGGCAAATCTTAAAGAAAAGGAAACTCTTTTTGGAGTCCTAAAATCTCATAAATTTGAGTGGTCTCATATCAACCAAAAAGATATAGTGAAATTTCAAATAAACCTTTTAGGTATCTATTCTAAAAGTTACTCGGCAAAGCTTGTTACTCATTTTAAAGCTTTTCTTAAATTCTGTATCACTAAAGAATATCTTACTCATAACCAATTTGTTCGCTTAGATTTTATCAAAGCACCAAAAATTAAAAGAAAAAAAACAATAAGCAAGGAACATATCTTAAAAATATTGAAATATTGTGAGCAAAAAGGTGATCTTGATTTTTATTATTATCTTCTTACCCTTTTTATCACAGGATCAAGACCTTGTGAATTATTAAAACTAAGTTATAAGAATTTAGATTTTGAAAATAATCAGCTAACTATTTGGATGAATAAAGTAAAAGAAGAGAAAATTATTATGGTTGAGAAAGATCATCTAAACTCTTTAATGCAGATTTTTAAGATAAATGCTTTAACTAATGGCTGTATCTTTTTAGGAAGTATTAAACACAAAGATTTTTATGTCATGATGACCTTTAGGTTAGTAAAAAATTCAAACAATTACGAGAAGATTTGGACTTACCTAGTCATTATATCTTATACCTCTTTAGACATACTGCCGCAACCACAATAGTGGAAGAAACTGGCGATATTTATCTTGCTCAAAAGTTACTTGGTCATGCTAATATTAAAACAACATCCGACCACTATGTCATCGTAAATCCAAAACAAACGGAAAAAGCTAGCTCCTGTCTATTAAAAAAGTTAACATCATGATTCTCTTTTAACATTGGTAACACAAATATTTGAAAATATATTTTTCAAAAACTATTAACACATATTTAAAGTCGACTTATAATTATATCTATAATATAGATATTGAGGTAAAGAAATGTCATTTTCATATTCGGAGTTAAGTAGTCTCTTGTCAAGCAAAAGGTTGAGGCTTGATAAAAGTATTTCGCTAAGTAGCTTAGCTGACAAATTTCAGAGGGCTTCCAGAGAGTTTCCTTTATTGGCAAGGTTGTCTCGATATAGTCTTGAAGACTTGATATTGAAAGGGAACGGAGGTTCCTTTGATTCAAAAAAAGAGGGAGTTTCAGGGAAAGATATTGAGCTGAAATTCTTGCTTGAGGCAAGAAAGCAAAGCTTTAAAATAGACTCAAATATTAAAGAATATAGATTTACCGATGAAGATAAGTTGGCTTTTTCGATAGATGAACGAGAGTTTTTTGATTTGTTTGATAGGCAGGATCGAGGTCTCGGCGAGTACCTGAAGTATGTTTTGGAAGAGAGAGGGTCTCGTAATTTGATGAATAAGCTTTGGTTGAACCACAAAGTGAATAGATCTTGCACGCACCGTGATTTGATGGACAAAGTGCAACGATCTTGCTCAAAAAAAGTAGTTAGTTTGGGTGAAATTTCTGAAAAGATTTTGAAAGAAATGGGGCAAAATTCCCCCTCCAATTCACAAATCTCCGACCTCTCAAAAAAGTTCGCTGATGAAAATCGTTTGAACGGTGATCCTGTTAAGCTTTTATTATTCAAAGATCAAACGGCACGTTTGAGTACGAAAGTGGTGGGGGATTTGTATCGCAAAAATTCTCTCAGCACCGAAGATCAACGCAATCTTGAACAAGGATTTTACATCCTTAAGCAAAGCGATATCGATTTTGTGAAAAGTAGTGGATCAAACGGTACGTTTGCCTTTTGGGAGAGGATTTTGCCAGATTATACAGAGCGAAACAACACCCTCCAAGCTCGCACCAAAGCAGGCTACACTAACGATATTTCGACTTTGAGGGCAGGGAAGAAACTTTTCGTTGCTGATAAAAAAGCTGTGAAAAAAGTGGAATCTGCTCATGGAGATTCTTTGAAAAAATTAGTGGAGTTGGCTAAGATTTGTGAGATTTCTTTGCCCAGTGATTTTGCTACAAAAGTCTCTTCCACAATTCTTCAGCAAACTCATAATAAAAATAATACGGATGAGTTCTTAAAAGGGCTGAGTTGGGAGACGATTAAAGAGTTAAAACTATTGCCCTTAAAACATCTTGCCGAATTAAAAAAATATATTAAAGAGGTCGTAAAAGAATGTCTATAAGTCTCTTAGCCATGCAAATTACAAGAGAAACAGAAAGAGCTAAATTCGCTTCGCTTCAAATGTATATTAATAAAAAATTTTCAGATTTGAGTAAAGGATATTGTGAATTGGATGATACAGATTTGTTTTATATTCAATTTTCCAAATTAAAAAGTAAAATTTTTTTAGATCGTCTTTATTATCATTCGGGATCTTCAGATCGTAATCTTATCAAAGAAGCTCGTAAGGCTTGTGGTTACCCCACTGACTCTCTTCACAGTGACGAAATCTCTAAAAAACGTGTCTTTGTCGTCACTCAGAAGGCTCTTGATGCAGTGGAATGGAAGTATTCAACACACTCAAAACCAAAGGAAAATGTATCTAGTAATTCACAAAATCGAGCGAAAATCGTAGCCTTATTCGCTAATTTTCTAGGAGCTAATATAAAAAAATTAGTATGTACTTCAACAAAAAGAGAAGTTTATGATCAGTTTGTAATTGTATATGGTAAATTTCAAAAAAAAGCTTATAATTCATACTTTAAAACATACATAAGAGTTAAAACAGAATATGATCAGTATGAAAAAAATCCTAATTTTTTCAAGACTTTAGAACCTTCTCTTAATTGGAAAGATTATATAAAACCCAAAATAGAGCAAGCTATTAAAGATTTGAAAAAAGAAGATCCTATTAACAATTTTAGACATGTTGATAGTGATGGAGATACTTTTGATATAGGTCCAGGAGAAAGTAATTTTAATACAATCGATATGGATATAATGATTAAATCAATGAAGCAATTTAGATCAACAAATTTTATAAAATCACAAAGTTTGTACTATATGGAAATAGAAGATGAATTAGCTTTTCATTTTGTTATCTCATAATTAATAATATTTAAAACCCATCAAACAGAGTATGTCTGATAATTCCATTTTTTTTCATAGCTTTAAAAACAATCCACGCAATATGATTAATCCAATATTTTTTTAAGGAGTCTATATCATTAGGTTCTATTTTTGAAATAATATATTTATCTAGTTCTTCTTCATTAATATTTAGACTATCTAGCGATATAGTATTATTTTGAACTAATTGATTAATTTTAGTATTTGCAATACTGAGCATTAAATAAGAGGTGCTAGGAAAAATACAGTTTAAAATTTTTGTAAAATTAGTTGAATTATTAGACAATATTTGACTTGTAAGATCTGCTATCTGACTCAAAGCCAAATATTGATTTGTTAAAGAATATGATATTTCTTCTTCTGTGAAAGCTATACAATCTTGATTTAAAAATAAGACTCCGTATTGATTGGTATAAGAAATAACAGCACCTTTATTTTGAAAAGTTACACTATTAGTTTTTTTTAGATTAGAATCTATTGAAGATTCAACAATATACGCATCTTGTACCATCGTTTCAGGATACAACTCATTAGTTTCAAAAAAACGATCTAGTACGGTGTAGTCACCTTTTTCAAGACCAGCGATAATGGAGGCACGTTCTTCAGGCGTGATTAGTTCAACTTCATTAGTATTAGTTGATATTGAATTTAGATAAGTATCAATTGGAGAGACAGAGTTTTTCTGTGGTAATTTCGATTTTTTCTCAGCACAGGCTCCAAGAATCAAAACAGTGATTAAAAGTAAGTAACGTAACATTTTACACCTCAATATAAATAATCCCCAAGTATAAGAATACAGATCAAAAGATCTGTATAAGAAAAGCCAATCGACTAAA
>JBOFDS010000003.1:0-63033 GCA_051647245.1 Brevinema sp. | reverse complement strand
CGACATTTCTTTACCTCAAAATCTATATTATAGATAGTATTATAAACCAACTTCAAATCTGGATCAATACCCTCTCACAAAATATCTTCCTCAAGATAGGTATTACCAATATTAAAAAGATTTGCATAAATCAAAAAGCTCACCCTTATTCAGGGTGAGCTTTTTAGTTTATTTATCTATCTTGAAAGTATCTTCTAAAAGCTCTTCAAATTTATTCTCACCAACTCCATCTTTTTGATTGTAAAAAGGCATCCCTATAATTTTATAGTGATTATCTCCTTTAGTGATTAAATCATTGGATAATTCATTTAAGAGAAAATCTTCTTTCCACTTATCTTTTATTAAGAGATGAGAGCCTTTAGGCTCAATAAAGCATTGATATAATACTTCATTCTCATCTTTATTCTTACATATTAGAACAAAATCAGGCTCAAAGCGTTGACCTTTTTTGTTGTATAAGGCAAAAAATCGCTCATTTCTCAGCAAGTAAGTATCAGTATATTTCTTTTGTAGCTTATCCATGAAGCTTTTGAAAAGGATGATTAGATGCTTTTCTTCGCTTGTGAAAATACTTTTATCGTATAGATACCATGATAGTGGGTTTAATAACTCATGATGATCTTCACTTTCTTCTTCTGTCTCACGGATCTTTTCTATATCAAAGATCTCAGCGATCATCTTTTCAAAAAAGGCAGATCCTACTTGTTCTTTTAACTCCCTATTGATTTCAGGCATAAGCTTTTCTAAAGCTTGATTGGCAAGCTCTATTTTTGCTCTCTCATAATTTCTGAAAACTCTATATTGCAATTTGGAAATGTAGATTGTAGTTTAGGGATTAAGGTGTTTTCTCTGAAATCATTCATTTCATTTACTCTATCCTCAGGTTTAAAAGGCATAGCCATAAATATATAAATATTCTTACAAGATATATATTGTTGATATTGAGAATATAATTTTTCAATAGAATCAAAATGTTCTGAAGAAAGTTGCTTTATCGATAACCATTGGCTAATTTTTATAAGTTCACCTTTTATATTTGTAGATCTTTGGTTGTTTTTATAATATAAATATAGAACTAAAGAAGGCAATATATCATTACAATATTTATATATATACAATGAATCAATGTAGTCTTTATCATTACAGATATCTTCTATCGTACCTATAAATGTATCTATAATGTTATCATTTTTAATGATTTCATCTTCAAATTCTTTATACACCTTAAATAGCAACTCTCCTAATCGAGTCTCTTTTAATTTATCTTTAGGAGTCTTTTTTTCTTCAGCAGTGTATAGTATCTCAGTATTCTCATCATTTTTTATTTCTGTTTCTATTTTTTTTTCAACTTTGATATATTCTATGCGATTAATTTGATATACTTGAAGTTCATCTAATTTTTTTAACATATCAAAAAATTTATAAGTAGATAATGAGTTTTCTATATTTACTCTATCTTTTAAATTAGAGGTAATATATTTAAAAGTTTCGCCATATAGTAAAGGCTCAGAACGACCATTCAAGTTAAAGAAATAAGAAGGTTCATTAAATACAAAATCTTCTTCTTTACTGTTAGGTACAAATATTATACAAAAAGGTACTAAAAGTTCTTTAGGAATATCACTATTATAAATATTTCTTATTGCTTCAAAGCGATGATTTCCATCTATACAGTATAGCTTTTCATTATTAGAAAATGTTAATTGCCATACATCCAAATTTTCTATTATTCCTTTGTTCTTTGGTGAAGTGCCTGAATCGTTTATAATAACTTGTTTTAAAAATAAATCTTCATTGTTAGAACGAAAAGCGTAAATAATTTCTGGTATAAAATTATTATCAGAGTTTATAAATTTAATCAAACTCTTTTTATGAGATTTTTTTAGGTCTCTTTGATATTCGTTATCTTTTTCATGTATAGACTCTAAGTCCTTAAAAGGAGCAAATCCTCTCAATACTTTTACACCATTATTAATAATATAGCCCTTTTCTATTATTCGTTCATCGCGTGAGACATTTCGATTAATTTCTCCAAGCACATTAGAAAGTATCCCTGTGAAAGTAATTCCTTTACTTTTATTTTTAGGATCTACTGTACCCTTTTCTTTAATCACAGTATCATCAGCTATTTTCATCAGATTAAGTTGCATATCAATTGTTTGTTTATAGTATTCTGCGTCATCTGATGACAGTGGTGCTAGTAAGATATCGGGATCTTCGTTGTGATCTATAGATAATAAAGCTTGATTTGAGTTAACTAATTCTCTCCATTTTGAATTAATGCTTTTGAATGTATATTGCGTACCAGAAATATCGGTCAGCATAGCTATATCATATATCCCATCTATTTTTTTCTTACTTAATACATCTCCGCCAATATATATAAATATTGTATCACCAACAGTTAATGAAGTTAATCTAACATTTAAATCTTGTGTATATACTAATTGTATAGGATCGTGTACCAATTTATCATATATTTCAGCACCATTTGATTCCATTTCATCAAGTATTAATAACCAATTCGCCATATTCTTGTAATTCCCCTAAAATAAGTTATGAATTCCCCAATTCACATTACATTTTATGATATGATCATATTTTTTATGGTTTCTCGAGTAGATTCGATAAGGTGCTGAGCTTTTTTCGTGAGCTCGGATATCTGAGAGCGTAACTCTGATATATGCTGTACGATCTCTTCTTGTTTTTCCATCGGTGGTAACGGTATTTTTATGTTTCCTAAATCTTCTTGTGAAATAGCTGGATATAAAGCACCTGTCATATGCTTATTGAATAAGTTGATACCAAAGCTAGATTGCAGTAAAAACATTATATAATAATTTGTTATAATATTTTCACCATTACATACTAAAAAACCACTAGTAGCAACAAAATTGTTATAATTCTCAGAAATAATGGCAAATGCTCCTAAATTAGGTCTTGTTAAAGAAATTAATAAATCTCCTGTTTTAACCAATGTTTTAGCTCGAGATGGTGCATCTTCTATTTTTAATTCAGTATGATTAAAAATCCCTTTTTCTTTTTCAACATCTGAAATTTGAATATATGAAAATAATAATTGTCCAGAATACTTACTTTTCCAATCTCTATTTTCAAATTTTAATATTTGATTGATGTTTTTTAACTCATAGTTATTAAATTTATAAACAGGAAAAGTATTATATCCAACATCCCACCTCTCAAGATCCTTAAATCTTGTCGTAAAGATTTTCGCTTTTTCTTGTTTTTGGACAGTGATACCGAGCTGGGACATGAGATAGTCATCGATGTCTTGTTTTAAGTTTTGAGCCTGTTGGATACATTTTTGAGACTCGCTTTGTGCTGTATTCCATAGATCGACGATCTTCTGTTGTTCGGATAGTGGAGGGAGTGGGATTTTTAATTCTCCCAATAATGAAAAAGTAAGATTCTGTCTTACTGATCCAGAAGTAAAGGCTCTCAAGCTATCGTTAAACCAATCTGATTTCATAATTATCAACAAATATTCTGATAAAAGCTCATCTGATTTTGTCTTAAAAACTACATAGGCAGGGCTTGTATATTTATGATGAAATTCTTTTGGAACGATACCAACTGACCCAACATTCACTCGATACGGATTATAAAAAATATCCCCAGCGTCTACTTGATAATATGGTTGATTAATTTGTGAACCTAAAAGAGTCTCGTTAAAGTAAATTCCGTTTTTATTAGTAACACCCAAAATATCAAACTCTTGTTTAGGGTAATCAAAAGGCTTAACTCTATTTCTATTCTCTATTAAATACGGTGCAAGTGATACAATAGGATAATGAGAACGAAGGGTATGTAGATAAGTTTTAACATCCCATCTTGTAAGATCTCGGTACTGTGTAACTGCTATCTTAGCCATTGATAGAACCCCATGAGATATGATGTTCTTCTAAAAATTCTCTAAAATATGTTACAATACCTTTTTCTTTTACAATATCATTATCATTTTCATCTTTTTCTATAACATCTTGTAAATCATTTGGGACATTTGCACCTGTTTCACCTGTGCTTGTAATCCCTACAGACTCAGGTTCAGCCATGAAAATTGGATAATCCCATTGCTCACGAGCTAGAGCTTTTGCTTCACTTTCTATCATAGACATTAAATTTTTGGATTCATCACGAGCTTTTTTCTTGTCACTAGCTGTAAATTTGATAGTGTCTTCATCTTTAGATTTTTTGTAATCAATGATTGCTTGGAGTTCATCAATCTTTTGTTGATGAGCTTTTTGACAGTTTTTAAGAGCGTTTTCTTTAATGTTAAGCCATTGTTTTTTTTGATCTTCTGTATATTTTTGTACAAATAAGATAGAGCATTTAACACTTGCTCCACTTGATAAAAACGTATCTTGAGGCAAAGAAATCACAGCACGAATAAAAGCTCTATCTTCTGTAAAGCTTCTTACATACTCTGCATTAGGATTGTTAAACACCCCTTCAGGTAGTACAATCCCCATACGCCCACCATCTTTCATCAAGTCTAAACAACGATTTACAAATAAATGTTCGGTCTTCTCACTATCACTATTTTTATCTTTAACTAAATCAAAAATACTTGCAATAGGTTTTCCGATATTATTTAAAACTTGATGCTGAGCTTCTATATATTTTTGTTCGCCATATCTTTTGAAGTAGTCTTTAACAATATCTTCTTTGCCTTCTACGGCTTCTATTTCGCCTTTATTGTTATACCGTAAAATAGTCTGACTCGCTTCAATGAGATCAGATTCATCGACTTTAGCACCAAAAGGGGGGTTAGTTAAAATAATGTCAAATCGTCCTTCAAAAATACCATTAACATTTAAGAGTCCATCATGATGATGAATGCCACCGTGCCCATCACCGTGCATAATCATATTCATTTTTGAGGTTCTTGCCATTCTATCATTGGCATCAACACCATAGATGGATTGATTTGATAACTTCCACAAGCGACTTCCTTTGACATTAGGATCTATCAAAAGATCTTTTTTAAGCTCATCCATTTTTTGAGATAATAACTTTGCTTCTTCTTCAGTAATTTTTTCTTCAGATTTTTCACCAATAACTTGCTTATAATAATCATCGTATTCTTTTTGGATACTTGCTTGAATCAAATCTCTTACTTTACCAAAAATACGAATCAAAAATCCACCTGAGCCAGAAGAAGGATCACAACTAATTTCACTCTCTTGAGGATTAATCATATCAACCATAAATTCAACGATAGGTCTTGGCGTAAAAAATTGACCAATCTCACCTCTAAAAGTTCGCCCAAGAAATTTTTCAAACGCAATCCCTTTAACGTCAGTTGATGTCATAGATAAATTATAAGCTTCAAGCTCTTGAATAATACGTATAATTGTATGTTCTTTCAAACGTATACGTTCATCTTTTTCAAAAATTTGATCTTTTGCAAAAAGCCTTTTAGTATCATTAAATGTTTTTTCAAGGATATTATTTGTAAATTCTTTAGATTGTTCAACCCAGTCTTTAGTCATAATTTTTGCTCGTTTCCCTTTTAAAAGATCTCGTTCAACATAAACTTTCATAAAGAGAATTTTTGCAATTTCATCAAAAGCCGCGGCTGGATCTAATTTTTCAGTATTACGAATAATATTATGACAACGATGCAATAGATCAGCAAACTCATTTTCTTTAAATACTAATAAAGATTGTAATAAATCATTAATTTGATCTTGTGTATCTGTAGCTTGTGGGATATTAGAAATTTGTTCCCTATAACCAGGCATCTTATCTTTTTTCACACGCCAATATCTAGTCTCTAAATTATTATGTGTTACAAAAAAAGGGGCTCCACATTGTCGAGCATATAACTCGCCTTGCAAATAATCTTTATCTGTAATAGTAACAGTATCAGCTTTACACTCTACAATAATTAATGGCGTATTTTTTTCTTTAATATCAGAGATATTTTGATAAATTACTAGGTCAGCTCGTGCTTGTGCACTTGCTCGCCCTGTTGTATTAACTTCTTCTTGCATCTGCTCTAATTTATATCCATATTCATTTACTAATATACAAACAAATTCTTGTCTAACTGTTTCTTCAGGTGTTTCAACTATATATTTTTTACGAATAGGACTATAAATCAATCCTTTATCTCTTACTATTTGTAATTCATTCATTATGATGTCCTTAAAGTTTAGCTTGCTATGCTTATCGGTATACTTTTATAACTTATTAGAAAGAATAGCAAAACCCCTAGTATTTAGGGGTTTTATTTTATTTATTTTTCTTTGGATAAATTATATCTTTTAAGTGATTGTGTAATGGTCTAGTGCGTTCAGGATTATCAAGAATGTATGATTTTTGAGTGGTTCTTATATCTTCATGCCCTAAAAATTCAGCGACTAAGTGGATATTTTGACAAAATTCAAGGCATTTCGTCCCTGCAGTTCGTCGAAATGAATAAAGCGTATAAGAATCATTTAATCTTAAGGTGTCTCTCATATCTCTAAATTTCTTCGCATAAAATTCTTTGTTTCTGCAAGATCCTAAAAAAAGACATCCGTTTGTTAGTTCGTTATATTTCATGATTCCCATAAGCTCATCAAGAAATGTCTTATCAAATGCAACGTGCTTATGTCTTTGAGTTTTATTCATCCAAATAGAGACTCTTAAATTATCAAAATCAATATCTTTATGAGTCATTTTCACAATCTCATTAGGTCGGCTTGCTGTAAAAAACAAAGTCATGAGATAATACATGAAGTCAAGATCCCCTTTATTCTTACAGTGATCAAGCATCTTTTGAAAATCGGTATCTGTGATGAGACTTTGTGCTTTTGTGGGCTTGGATCTTTTAAGAAACTCCAATCTTACTCTATCATGCTCATTAAAATAATCACGCTTTACTGCAAATTTTAAAAAGGCTTTAAGGTGTGTAACATGTTTATCAACCGTACTATGAGCATAATTAACACGTAAATTTTCTTGAAAATCAATCATGCGTTCAGGTGTAATATCATCCCATTCTATTTTTTCAGAATTTAAAAGCTCTAACAGACTCTCTTTCATAGCAATCGAGTATTCACTCACAAAGTTGTTTTGAGATACTCTTAAATGCTCTCTAAAGGCTTTTTCTAATGACGGTCTTTCTTTTATTATTGATTGAGGATCTTTTTTATTAGATAAGCACATATCAATCAACGGTATTTCATTAGTTCCATTCATTTTATTAACTTGATATTGATAATTCCATTGATTATATAGTTCTTGAGCCACTCTTTTATTCTCTGTTTTCAAAGACTTTCTATATTCGACACCGTTAATCATGACTCGTAGATAATATGTTTTATTTCGTTTTATGATTCCCATAAATAAAAAAAACCTGCAATACATTATATTTCTATAATATTTTACTAGGCTTTAATTTTTAATGTAATGATGATTTTTAGACAGTTTTTAAAATAAATCATCATTAGTAGAAACAATATAATCATTTGATTTTTGGAGCTGATCATCTGAAAATTTTTTGATCTTAACATAAGAAAGATTATTATCTTTCCATATTGATACAAATGGATTTGTTTTATCTGTATCATCCCAATCAAAATAATGCTTAAAAGATGGTTTATTTACTTCTATGAAAGTACCTGCAAACATTTGATCAAGATTTTTTATATCTATATCTTTGATTAGTTTATAGAGTTCGTTTTCAGTAAGATTGTTTTGATATTTATCTAGAATTAATGTATGAACAAAAGCATATATCAATTTTGCAAATTCAAATTTATGATCCATATATTGCTCATAAAAGTTTACTTGAAAAGTAACGCTCAAAAGTCTTGCAAGAAGATCTCTACTACCTGTATCAGTCAATATTTTTTGGCTATAAATTCTATTAAATCTTACATCTGTAATTGCATCATATGTTATTAAAAGATCTGTTTTATTCATCTCTTTTTTATATTTTGATAAGGATTCTATGATTTCGCTTTCATCGTGTTGATGATTTTCTGATTTTTCGCTTTGCAAAGATTTAAGTTCTTTAAGTAGTTTGTTTATTAATCCATTTATTTTTTGATGTTGTCGTTTTAATTTTTGTTTGTGATCTTTATGATTTGTATGATGAATGAGACTATAAAGCGATATATGAAAGAAATCAAAGCGTACTACACAGTAAATACACAGAGCAAAATCCTTTAATTCCTTTTTAGGGGTCTCTATTTGTAATTTTGAAAATAAGTGATTTACTCCTAGCATAAAAAATGCTAATAATTTTTCTTCAGATACTTCATAAATATTTGATAAATAATCTAAAGCATCTAACATTTTCTCATGTGGATCCATTGATAAACTCCGATAAGCACATATTTATATACTATATCGGAGTCTTTTTATTAGTATCTTATAATTTATCTTCATACATCTTTTGTCTATTATCTAGTTCTTCTAATCTTGCAATCTCTGCTTCTATCTCTTCAAGCGTCATCCCATCACATGGATTTTTATACACTTCGATGATACGCACATCATTATTCCATTCTTTAGGGCTTAATTTCGCTAAAATTTCAAGGCATGCTTTAGCATTCAGATGAGATTGTTTTTTGATCTTATAAATAACATTCCCTTGAGCATCAAATTTTGTTTCTTCATACTCATAACCCCATGCAATTTTAAATAATTGATTTTTCGTTTTTTCAATAATATCAAATTCCCTGTCTTTCAAAGCTCTCAAATACGAATCGGATAACTCGGATTTGAAATATTGACTATCTACTTTTAACCACTCATTTAAGGTATCGTAATTGATACCCATAGCTTTTGCTACATCTTTCAAACTCATCATTTTATCGCTTACACATTCATAAATTAATTCAACAAAGTCATTTTTATATTTTGTTCTATTCATTTTACTTACCTATCAATTTTTCTCTAATCTCATCATCGCTATGATTAATATAGTGTTTTGCTGTAATTGAAATATCACTGTGACCAAGCAATTTACTAACCAAGTGTATATCCTTAGTCTTATTCAAGATCCTAGTACCAAAACTATGCCGAAAAGCATAGAGGCAGTAGCCTCGATTCATACCTAATCTATCTCTAAGAGTACGAAACATCTTTGCATAATACTCTTTTTGTTTATCATGTCCTAAGAAGATAGATTTGTTTTCAATCCCATCGAAGATGGTCAATAACAAATCCGTAAAATAAATAACCTTATATTTCTTAGTTTTGTTTTGAAAGATCTTTGATGAGCCTTTTTGAAAGTCAATATCAGATTTTTTAATGGGATAATCTCACTTGGTCGGCAACCTGTCTCCCACAAGGTCATCATATAAAGCTTGAAATCATCATCTTTACAGTTTTCAATTAATTTCAAATAATCGCTCTCATCAATAACAAGATCTCTAATACCTTCTTCTTGCCTTACAAAAGTCAAGCCCTCAAGATCGGCTCTATCATAGTATCTTTTTTTAATACAAAAATTCAAAAAAGCTTTAAGGTTTTTCATGTGCCTATTTGCACTATCTTTTTTATGCTCACTAACAATATCACTCACAAATTTTTGATCGATCTGATCTAAATATTTAATCCCTTTATCTTTGAATAATTTATTTAATCGCTCTTTTGATTCCATGATACTCTTACTAAGGTTTTGAGTAATACAAAGATCAATATATTCTGTATATGCTGTTAAAAGGCTCTTTCTAGTCTTTTCTTGATAGGGGTTTTGTTCTTGCTCTTGTATATTAATCATCACTTGTTTTGGAGCTGTGATTTTATTTGTGATTTCAGATAATAGATAAGCTTCGTACATTTTTTGAGCAAGATCTTTATTCTTTGTTTTTAGAGACATTCTTTTATAGCTCTTATCAATTTTATATTCAAGATAATAGATCCCTTTTCGTTTTAATAATCCCATAAACAATCTCACTTCGACTTTGATTTTTATCGAGTTTTTGCTCTGTACATTTTCTGTACAATTTCTGTACAAATGAGATTTTATCTTTAAAACAAAAAAAGCAAACATAGATATTTTCTACATTTGCTTGATTTTTTGACTCTAAGTCGACTTACCCAGAGTGGGAATCGAACCCACACACCCGTGAAGGCGTCAGATTTTGAGTCTGATGCGTCTACCAGTTCCGCCATCTGGGCTTGTTCATATATTATACAAGAATTTCTTGGTGATGTCAATTATTTTTGTAGAAAAATTCTGTATTATCTTAAAAATATTCTAAAAATTGATTTTTTTGTGGTTTTTAAGTATAATAAAGTCTATGAGAAAAATTCTAATCCTTCTTTTCTTAACATTTATTGCAGAACCTACTTTTTGTCAAGTTACAACAATCCAAGAGGGCGAGCTCTCTTATCAACTAATTCCTCAGTATGAACTTCCAAAACGCTATCTTATTGATGGTCAAACTCGATTCTATCCAACCGAAAATCCTTTCCGACGGGCTGATATTGTTTTCTTTCTTTCTATTCCAGCTAGTTATTTTGTCATGCAAAATCTACTTAATCTTTTCACAACAATAGCAATGTCTTTTAATAACTATAATAGTGGCTTGATTCGAGATAATTTTGGTTTTACGTGGGCTGAATGGAGTTTTATCATTGCTTCGGTGACGATGATTCCTATGGGGGTGATGATTTATGATGCTGTTTATGTTCGCGATTATCCCATTTTACCTCCCTTCAAACAGGATGAAATCAAAGAAGTTCGTGTGAATTTTACCTTGTATCGAGTCGATTTCTAATTCAAAATAAAAAGGATCCTAGAGTTATTCTAAGATCCTTTTTTTTGTTTAAATTATTTTTCTTCCATGAGAAGTTTGAAAAGACTGGTGGCAGCGTCTCTAGGACCACTGTGCTCTTTTCCTTCGATACCAAGTCTTGTATGAATCATACCGACTTTAACACCTTTTTTGAACATATCATCAAAATAAGTGTCGATGAGATCTCTTGTTTCTTGCTCACGTTGAACAGGCCCGAATGGGTTTGCAAAGAAGGACTCCACTATACCCTTTTCGGACGTCGTACCTTTTGCCATACGTTTTCCTGAGATGAAGACATTCTTGGCTTCTTGGATATCCTTAAAGAAGACGATATCTTGATCTGAGTTGTCGTAGTTATTCGCATAAAGGAAATAATCCACAGGCTCGCCTGCCATAATTTCTTGGTAGGAAGAGACAGGGATAATCACACGGGCATTGATTTTATCAGGGTTCATGAAGATAGATCTATCCAGCTCTTTATAAGCATACCCTTGATCGAGATCATCCAAACGAACGAAGGCACCAATTTCTGTCCCGTAAGCAAGCGGTTTAGCAGAATCAGTCTTGAAAATACCCATATCGTCAAAGATGATGACCATTTTTTGGAGATAGTCTTGTGCCAGAGCTCGGAATGCCTCAAGAGATTCGGATTTACCAGCACCACTATCACCCATAATGACGACATTTTTGGTGATGCCGTTTTTGAATGTGATCTTGACCATAGCACCGTGGATAGGTAATTCTTTATTGCCCAGAGCCTTGACATTGTGTAAGGTGAGGAGCATTTTTTTCATATAGCCAAAATAATCAATTTCTTCGCTACGGTTGATAAAACCTACCATGATATCGTTTTCTTTATCGTGATAGAAGTCAGTTTTTAATTTAGAATCTTTATCATCATAGGCGTAAACATAAATCATATCAGGCTTTTTATTTTCGTATTCGTCACGAGTTGCGGTTTCGAAGAGGTTACAAAGAGTAACACCTTGAGACATGAAAGCCATAGGGAAGTAAGCAAATACCAAGTATTTACCAACTTTCACAGGGTAACAGAACCACTCATCTTTGTCAAGATGAAGATTGGAGAGGGGGTTATGATTGATTTCGTTGAAGAAACCTTTTCTTGTGTTCATTTTTGGATAAACAATAAATGGAGGCATCAATACCAATTTTTGAATAAAAGGAATCTCTGTAAGATTACTGTAATTCGAAGGACATTGCCATGGAACACAGGTCACACCGATACCAGTGTTCACACTACTACGTGATTGGCGCATGACTGTGCTTGGTTTGAGGGTCACGTTTTTCTTGATCTTACGCCGTGTATCAATAATGAGATTTGTCAATTCATCAATAGAAGAGATCAACTTTCCTTTTTTGAGACCAGATGGAGAGGGACGATCATAATACAAGACTGAATAACGCTCAATCTTTAACCAAAATGAGTAGAGTTCATCGACGAAGGTAATGAATTTAGTCTTGTCTTGCATCAACTTGTTAAACGCTTCATTTTTACCATCTAATTCTTCGATGGACAATGTTTTAAGCAAGTCTGTTAAGACGTTTTGGAGATCACTTTTGTCGTAAGTGGAGACGAAATACTTGTGTACTTCGCTTTCATTTTTCTTTGCTGTCTCGAGGTACAATTTCAAAAACTGCTCAAAGCTCTTACTTTCGAATAATTCAAAAGATGAGTGACAGAATTTCTGATTGAAATTCAAGATAGCTGCCGATCTTACAATGTCAAATTCTCTAGACATAATTCCTCCATTTTCCCAGACTTTTACTCCTTTGATCAGAGATAAAAATGTGAAAAATTTATTTATGTTTCTACGAATCTACTTGAAAAGGCTCAACAATGTCCCCGCTGCGACGGCAGAACCGATCACACCAGCAACGTTAGGTCCCATGGCGTGCATGAGAAGGAAGTTTGTCGGATCTTCTTCAGTACCGACTTTTTGAGCAACACGAGCTGCCATAGGAACGGCACTAACACCGGCTGCTCCGATGATAGGGTTGATTTTTTTACCACTAAGGATATACATCAATTTACCAAGCAAAACACCACCAATTGTCCCAAAAACAAAGGCTAAAAGACCAATCACGATAATTTTTAATGTTTCTATTGTTAAGAATGTACTTGCATTTGCTGTCGCACCAACGGTTACACCAAGGAAAATAGTCACGATGTAAAGTAGGGCATTTTTACCATGCTCTACGATATTTGGTACCACTCCACTTTCTTTGAAAAGATTTCCAAGCATGAGCATCCCTACGAGAGGTGCTGATGAGGGCACGATCAAAATCACAAGAATAGCCACAATGATAGGAAAGAGGATTTTTTCGCGTTGGGAGACGGTACGTAGTTGTTCCATCTTGACAAGGCGTTCTTCTTTTGTTGTTAACATTCTAATAATAGGAGGCTGAATAATAGGTACAAGAGCCATGTAAGAGTACGCTGCAACGGCAATAGGACCTAACAAATGAGGAGCAAGTTGGGAGGTCAAATAAATAGCCGTTGGCCCATCAGCTCCACCGATAATACCGATAGATGCTGCCTCAGGACCTGTAAGTCCTAATAAAATTGCAATCCAAAAGGCTACAAAAATTCCAAGTTGTGCGGCTGCACCGAGAAGGAGGCTTTTTGGGTTGGCGATAAGAGGCCCAAAATCAGTCAACATCCCAATCCCTAAAAAGATCAGAGGAGGATAGATCCCGAGTTTGATCCCTTGATAAAGGTGGTACAATAGCCCACCAGGTTCCATGAGGCCTTCGTTTGGAGTCATTGGGAGGTTTGTCCAAAGCATCCCAAAGGCAATAGGGAGTAATAAATAAGGCTCATATCCCTTTGCGATGGCAAGGTAGATAAGAATTAATGCAACAACAATCATAGAGAATGAACCCACTGTCATCATTGCAATTCCTGAGCTTTGATATAAATTCAATAGAACTTCTTGCATGGTGATCTCCTATGCAAGCTCTGCTAAAATAGCACCAGCAGATACGTTATCGCCTTCTTTGACGGAGATAGAAGTGATCGTTCCAGATTTTGGAGCAACGATATTATTCTCCATCTTCATAGCTTCTAAAATGAATATGGTTTGCCCTTCTTGTACGGTATCACCAACTTTTGTTAAGACTTTCCAGATATTTCCTTGGATAGGTGCTGTAACAGGGGTTCCTTGTCCACTAGGAGCTGGTGTTGGATTAGAAGAAACGGGAGCGACATGGGCTTGAGTTGGTTTTTCTGAGAGTAATTCCACTTCAACTTCGTAAATATTTCCGTCAACTTTGACCTGATAAATTTTAGACATCGTAATCTCCAAGAGTTATTTAATTTACTTTGCGGATGCTTTTGATACGGACCTTTTGATCCTTAAGCTCGCTGCTGTGGTACTCCAAAATTGCAGAAGTAATCACTGCTTTTTCAATGGGTGAAAGTGCAACTTCTACACCATTTGATTTGGTATTTTGAGAAGGTGTTGGAAGTGTTTTTGGGGTGTCGGAAGGAATAAATTTGAACAAGGAAAGCACGACCACTAACAACATTAATACCACAAAAACCGTACCCATCCCAATAGCTGTAATGAGTGTGGTTTCCATAATGGAAATACTATCTCCAAACATAATACATCCTTAATTAAGGTAGAATTTCTACTTTGATAACGTCTTTATTTTTTTTCGATTCTAAAAATGGTTTTGCAATTTGAGGGAAGATAATACAAGAAAGCAACTCTTCATCATTTTGAACAAGATCACCAAACTCTTTTCGCGCAGCTTCGACTTCCGGCTCAATCAGATCAACTGGAGATCCTGTGTAAACCTTATCCACTCCAGCCACTTTTTTGACAATATCCATCTCAATAGGGACAGGACTCTTGCCATAGAAACCTTGAACATAGTCTTTAGCTTCTTTTGAGCACATTTTGTAAGGCTCTCCCATCAAAACATTCATCACGGACTGTGTGCCGACAATTTGGCTAAGAGGCGTTACAAGAGCAGGATATCCAAAGTCCTTACGGACACGAGGAATCTCCCTTAAAACATCCTCGTAACGATGAAGTGCGTTTTGGGAGGAAAGTTGAGATACAAGATTGCTGAGCATTCCACCAGGGAGTTGGTACTCTATGAGTTTTGGTTCTGTGAAGTAAGATTGGATATTAATCAATTTTTCATCGAGATATTTGGCACGGATAGGCTTAAAATATTCAGCAATTTCGGAAAGGAGTTCTTGATTGAGCTGAGAAGGACGTTTTGAGCCTTCGAGAGCTTTGACAATACTCTCTGTAACAGGCTGAGCCGAGCCTCCACCAAGCGTTGAAATAGAAGTGTCAATAGAGTAGGCGCCAGCTTCGATCACTTTCATGTAAAGCATAGAACCAATACCGGCTGTGTCGTGTGTGTGGACAATGATAGGCATATCAGGCATTTCTTTTTTGATCGCAGAAACCAGCTCAAAACCAGTCTCAGGAAGAAGGATACCAGCCATGTCTTTGATGGCGATTTCGTCGGCACCAAGATCACGGTATTGCTTTGCTAAATTGACAAAAAAATCAATGGAATGAACAGGACTAATCGTATAAGAAAGAGCTGCTTGTGCTATGCCACCGTTTTTCTTGACGGCTTCGAGAGGACGTTTGATATTTTCTACGTCGTTCAAGGCATCAAAAATACGAACAATATCAATACCATTTTTGATCGCCTTTTCCAAAAAAAGATCAACAGTGTCATTTGCGTAGTGACGGTATCCAACGAGAGTTTGACCTCTAAGAAGCATTTGGAGAGGAGTTTTGGAGGCACGTTTTTTGATTTCACGAAGTCTTTCCCAAGGGTCTTGGTTCAGAAATCTCATTGCTGTATCAAAAGTCGCTCCACCCCAAACTTCTAAAGAACGATAGCCTACTTGATCCATTTTTTCGATGATAGGGAGCATATCTTCTGTCCGCATACGTGTTGCGAGCAGTGATTGATGACCGTCACGTAAGACAGTTTCTGTAATGTGAATGGTGTTCATATTATCCCCCAAATCAAATAAAAAGCTATTATATATGTATAACATAGATGATAGAAAGTGTCAATAGCTTTTTTATTATAAAATATCGTCATATCAATTCTTATCTTTTAAGTATTGACTATATTTTAAATAAAGGTATACTGTAAGAAATATATCAAAATGATTGAAAATAATGACAAAGGAGTGGATATGCCAATTCAAGCTACATTTTCCAACAACATAGAAGAACAAGAACTCGCCTTTCATCTCAAAACGAAAAAAGGAGATGTGAATCCTTATGTGCTCTTACCAGGAGATCCTAAACGCTGTGGCGTCATTGCGAAATTCCTCGAAAATCCCGTGCTTGTGGGGGATCATCGTGAATACACCATCATCAATGGTACCTATAAAGGAGTACCAGTAACTATTTGTTCTACGGGGATAGGTGGGCCTTCGGCATCTATCGCTGTGGAAGAATTAATCCTCTCAGGGGCTCATACTTTTATTAGAGTTGGGACTTCTGGTGCTTTGAAATTATCCGTCAACACAGGTGATCTTGTCATTGCTCAAGCTGCTGTCCGCGATGAAGGCACGGCAAATCAATATCTTCCTAAAGAATTCCCTCTCAGAGCGTCTTTGGAAGTTATCAAAGCCCTACGTGATGCCTCAAAAGCTTATCCTCATCATATTGGAGTAGTCCATAGTAAAGACGCTTTTTACACAGAACTCGAACCCGAAAATGCTTTCTTCCGTGATCAAGAAGAACAAAAACTACAACATTACAGCAAGGCTGGGGTACTTTGTTCCGAAATGGAAGTGGCTGCTGTGTTAGCTGTATCCAATATCCGAAGAGTACGTGCGGGAGCTATTTTGCAAGTAGTAGAAGCTCCTATGATGAAAAGAATGAATATCCGTCAAGAACTCGAAAAACCGATCGATGATATGATTGTTATTGCCTTGGAGGCTTTACGAATGCTTCATACTCAAGATCAAAAAGAGGCTCACCATGAATAATTTCCCAACACCTTTCTATAATAAAGAAAAAGAACATGAGCTTGTCCATCATCTCAAACTCAGTCCTGCTGATATCGGACACTACGTGCTTATGCCAGGAGATCCGAAAAGATGTGAATCTATTGCGGCTTACTTGGATAATGCGGAACTGAAGGCTGATTTTCGGGAGTATACTACTTACACAGGAACATTAGAAGGGGTGCCTGTATCTGTTGTTTCCCATGGTATTGGTGGTGCGTCCACCGCTATTGCTGTGGAAGAGTTGATAAAACTTGGAGCTCATACTTTTATCAGAATTGGGACTTCTGGTGGGATGCAATTAAACGTCATTCCAGGTGAGGTTGTTATTGTTGATGGGGCAATTCGTGCTGATAACACCCCTAATGCCTATCTTCCTTATGAAATTCCTGCAGTACCGAGCTTTGATGTTTTAGAAATGCTTGAACAAGGTGCTATTCACACCAAAACACCTTACCATATTGGGGTAGTGCATTGTAAAGACGCCTTCTATGCCCAGCATTCTCCAGAAACAATGGCGATGAGTGAAGATTTAATCAAAAATTGGAATGCCTATATTCGTGGGGGAGCGATTGCTTCTGAGATGGAGTCTTCTACATTGTTTGCAATTGCTCAATCAAAAGGAGTACGTGCTGGAGCTGCGATGCTTATCCTTGCCAATCAAGAACGTCGTAAGCAAGGTATGTTTGAATTTTGCCATGATACAGATATTGTTGTAAAGGTAGTAATAGAAGGATTGCGACTACTTATCCAAAAAGATTCTACTAAAATCACTGATGCTAATTGTTGACAAAGAGACTGTACTATGATATTATGAAGTACATGATTTTAATTTCATGATCTAGGGGCACAATATGTATAACCTTTTTTTAGCACTGTTTTTACTAGTATCATTTTCTTCATGTTCAACCAAGGACGAAGAGACAAGTAGATTTAAAAAATATATGAAAAAGAACTCTCCGAAACCACAGCTCAATTAGATCCCACTTTAACAAGTGGGGCTAGGGTATTTTATACAGAAGATGTAATGAATATGGGTACTGCAGCAACAACAACTGTTAGTCGGATTTTTTGGAAAAACAATACCTATGCACTTTCTCAATTGATTGTATATAATGGCTTATATTGTTTTGTGGGAGATGGTAATAAAACACGAGTCGAAGAACTAGTTGCGGGTAAGACTGCTACCCACTTTACTCTTACAGAAGTTAAAAATCCAAAATACACCAATCCTGAAGCACTCCCTAAAGGCTTTACGCTTTATCATTTTCAACAAGAAACTCATCGTGAATGGGAGTCTACCGTTGTAGGTGGTCAAGGTCTTTGGATTGAACGGGGTTTGGCTTACTATTATTATCTAATAAAAATCGATTCTAATCGAATGCAACGCCTACCTGTAATGAAGTCTTTTTTTGCTGATGAGTTTACAATTGATCCTATGCAGTTTCTTAAAGAGTATTATGCTGAGTAATTTCAAATCAAAAAAATCCCACCTCGATCTGAGGGGGATTTTTTCTTTGTGTTTTATAATAATATGAGTTCTTCATTTAGCCAAGATAATACTTGATCTTTATTTTGAGGGGAGAGATGCCCATGGATATGCCACAAAAATTCTTTACTTTCCCAAAAATGAATAATTTCTTCAAGAGAATCTTTTTGATATTTGCCATGATTGTGATAAAAATCTTCTGAGTCAGCATCACCCACAAAATAGACCTTTTCTTCAGGAATATAGATGATATTTGAGTCATAGCTATGAGGCCAGTTTACTTGTTTTATTTGACAATGGACGCCACCAAGATCCAAAACTAATTCTTGTTCAAATACTTGATCTGCAGGGACGACTTTAATGGTTGAGAGATCTTTGTACTCAAGCCTGATAAATTCATCACAAAATGCTATTTCTTCACCTGAACGAAGTCGGGATCTCATGGCTTCATCTGTCCAAATCCATGTTGACATTTGTTGGAGACGGAGTTGGGTGAGGGAATTTGCCAAAGTTTTACCTGAAAACGCATGCATGCCAAAGGTATGATCCCAGTGCCAATGCGTGATGACAGCAAGTTTTGGATGAGGAAGAGCCCTTTCATCTAATCCCTGCATGAACAGCTCAAGATGAGCTTTGGAGTTTCCGCAGTCTATCATGATAGAATAATCGTCCCCTTTAATATAACCAAGGGTAGGGCGATCGAGATCTGGATTGTGCGGTAGGTAGTAGATACGATCTGAAAGTTGTTGTAAAATCATAATTGTTCCTGGATAGTAGTTTGCATTTTATTGAGCACTTTTTGACGAGCCTCTAAGCCTTTTTTCATTTTAAGCTCCACAAGTAAATGAAACTTTACGCTGTCTTTAAGATTGTGAAATCTTGTCAATTCTTCCTCGTTGAAGAATTTTTTCATATCTTCTGGAATGACAAATTCATGACAATCTTCCAAAAAATCCCACCAACCATTTTCTTGTGCAGTAGCAATTTTTTGTCGTCCAAGATCTGTCATCAATCCCTCTGCTTCGAGTTTTGCGACGAGATTTTTATTCACACGAGACCATGTGCTTTTTGCTTTTCTTGGGGTGAAGAGTTGTTTATGACGTTGGTCATCGATACGACGGACTGTACTATCAATCCAACCAAAACACAGAGCCTCTTCCACAGCTTCTCCCCAACTAAGAGAAGGAATACCTGTGTGTTTTTTGAAATAAACGAGCTGAATGGATTTTGCGGAGGAGGCATTTTGTAAGAGCCACTGTCTCCATTCTTCTCGTGAGCTAGGGGTAAATTCTTCCATAGGAGTCCTTCTGAAAAAAGCCCTAACAGATGTTAAGGCTTTTTTGTTGATATGGTATCAATTTAGATTTTATTGAAGAAGCGGTGTGCTGTAGGTAATAAAAGACTTGCGAATCCAGCCTTGAGTACGCCACCTAAAATAAATGGGTAAAGACCAATTGCTAAAAGTTGTTCACGTGGGACAAAAATACTGAGTTGTAAGAGACCAAATGCAATAACAATAACAGTACCGAGAGCTGCCGCAAAAGCTGTTTTTGCAAAGGATTCGAGACAATTTTTATCAGCGAAATATCCCATGATGAAAGCTGCTGGAATCATTCCGATTAAGTATCCACCACTTGTTCCAAACAATACTCCAATACCGAAGCTTGCATGTGCGAAAACAGGAAGTCCCATCGCACCTTCTAATAAATATAAAATTACGGCAGAAGTCGCTGCTTTACTTCCCATAGAAAGGGCTATGATAGTTAATCCGAGGGTCTGACCTGTGATCGGTACTAATGGCAAAGGAATGGTGATCTGTGCAGAAACAGCCAAGATAAGTGATCCCAAAACACTTTTTACCATGAAAGTAATGAGTGAACGATGTTTTTCTAAAGAAATAATATTTGAAAACATAAAGGTCCTCCATGCTATTTCCTTTATTTTAATAGAATATTTGATTTTTGTCAATCAATTATAGCTTAAGATTGACAAAAACTTTTGAATATATCAAAATATAAAAAATATACCCTTCTAGGAGCTGAGATGATTATTGTTTATAATGATAAAGGGGTCTCGCAAAACTGTCTCCAAGCCTTGCTTGCCTTTTTTGAGTTAAATTTTCCTCAATACCCTCTTCAGATCGTTAACAGCGATACCATCCTTGACTATCTTGATAAGTCTTCGTTACTTGTTATTGGTGGTGGGGCTGATCTCCCTTATGCAGAAAAATTAAACGGTACAAAAAATCTTGCAATCAAAAATCATATCCGTCTAGGCGGTGCTTATCTTGGAATTTGTGCTGGAGCTTACTATGCCTGCTCTTCTATCAATTTCACAGGTGATGGCTACGAAATCCATCAAGATCGTGAATTATCACTTTTTGAAGGGGTAGGGGTTGGTTCTTTGCCTGAGTTGACGGGAGGGCATTATTTTAGTGAGTCGTCGCTTGCGAAGAGTGTTGTTACTTTAAATAATCAGGAATCCTTTTATTATCATGGAGGATGTGCCTTTGATAAGCTTAATGGAGTGGAGATTCTTGCTTCTTATCAAGATAATCTCAAACCTGCCATTATCAGAGGAAAATTTGGGGAAGGGAGATTTCTTCTCTCTGGAGTGCACTTTGAAGTAACAAAAACTCGCTACGAAGACTTCAAAATAGCTCCAGAATATTGTGTTTCCAATCACGAGAACGAGATCCAAACTTCCTTACGTGAAGGAGATTCCGAACAGATAATTTCTTGGATCAAAGATCTTCTATAAAAAAGTGATTGTATTAGGAGCTTCTATTGAGGTAATGCGTACAAGAGACTCAATTCTTGGAATGCGATCTTGGATATTTTCTCTTGCACCTTGAAAAGTCTTTTCTATAACAATTCCCGCCCCTACAAGCTCTGCGTGGGCTTTTGTAACGAGGTCACTTAATGCCAATACAGCGTTGCCGGATGCTAAAAAATCATCGATGATAAGGACTTTTTCTCCTGATTTGAGAAATTCTTTGGAGAGAGTTAGATCGTATTCTGTTTGTTTAGTAAAAGAGAATACTTTAGATGTGTAAGATTCACTCATAGTGAGGGGTTTCGACTTTTTGACAAAAACCATAGGAATCTCCAAGAAATACGCCGTCATCAACGCTGGAGCAATACCGGAAGACTCTATTGTAATAATTTTATCAATCTGCTCATTTTTAAATCGTTGAGCAAACTCTTTCCCTATTTCAAAAGAAAGTTTTGGATCGATCTGGTGATTCAAAAAGCTATCTACTTTTACCACACCATCTTTTGGGATGATGGCATATTCTTTAATATATTGCTTTAAGATTTCCATGGATACTGTCCTTATCTTTATTGATTTCTATTATAAGGTCTTTTTGTTGTCTTTGTCAATTAATTTTTTCCAAGATCTTGACAGAATTCTTCAGAAACGATATAATAAATAGTACATTATATATATCTACAATATGGGTAGAAGTTTCTACGACCCGCCGTAAATGGGTTGCTATAATGTGTAAAGTTTTTACAAAATATGCTCTCGACTTTGTCATTTTTATCTTATTCTTTACATCATTATCAAGAAAATCCTCATATTTAGCTATTTTATCTAGCTTTTTATGAGGATTTTTTTATTATCAAATCTCTGTCGCCTTAAAATGGTGAATATACAAAATTTATTTTTTGGAGGAAAAATGTTAGACGCATTTTTTAAGATTTCAGAACGGAAAAGTAGCATTAAACAAGAGGTTTTTGCGGGTTTGGCTACTTTTGTGACGATGTCTTATATTATTTTTGTCAACCCAGCAGTGCTTTCTGGTACGGGTATGGATAAGAATGCCTTGATTACGGTAACCTGTATTGCTACGGCAATCGGAACAACCTTATCAGCACTCTTTGCAAATATACCGATTGCTTTAGCTCCTGCTATGGGTTTGAATGCGTTTTTTGCTTTTTCTCTAGTAAAAGGACAAGGTATCTCTTGGGAGATTGCCCTTGGTATTGTGTTTTTATCAGGTGTCTTCTATCTTTTTCTGACGCTTACCGGTATTCGTAAGCAGATCGCAAAAGCCATCCCTGTGCCTTTGAGTTTAGCTGCGTCTGTGGGTATTGGTTTATTTATTGCTTTTATTGGGCTTAGAGGAATGGGCGTTATCGTAGCAAATCCAGCAACTCTTGTCGCACTTGGGAAATTAAATCCTGAGACAGGGATTTCTTTGTTTTGTTTATTTTTGATGACGGTTTTTTCTGTTAAAAAAATTCAAGGTGGCATTCTTTATAGTATTGTAATTACTACCATATTAGCAATTTCATTAAAAATGATCGAGCTACCTTCTTCAATCTTTTCTTTACCTCCAAGTATCGAACCTATCGCTATGAAATTAGATATTAAAGGTGCTTTGAAATGGCAATTTGCTGGGGCAATCTTCTCCTTCTTATTTATTGACCTTTTTAATTCTCTTGCTTTTATTATTGCTTGTAACAAAGAAATCGGACATAGCGACTCCAAAGGCGAGATCAAAGATATCAATAAAATGCTTTACTCCGACTCAATAGCAACCATTTCCGGAGCTCTATTAGGTACAAGTACCGTCTCGACTTTTAGCGAATCAACCGTCGGCATCACTGCCGGTGCAAAGACTGGTCTTTCATCCCTTGTGATTAGTGGGATGTTTATTTTAGCTTTATTTTTTACACCTATTGTAACAATTGTTCCTTTATATATTGCGGCACCTGCGTTGGTGATGGTGGGAATAGCGATGTTTAAAAATATTACTCATTTGAAGTTTGATGATGTGAAAATCTCTATTCCTAGTTTTTTGACAATAGTATTGATGCCTCTATCTTATAATATTGTGATTGGATTAAGTTTTGGATTTATTTTTTATATTATCACCCATGTTTTTGCAAAAGATTTCAAAAAAATCTCCCCTCTTTTATGGATAATGGGAATATTATCTATAGTGTTTCTTATTTTATAACATATACTTATATTAATTAAAACCACCCTAAATTAAGGGTGGTTTTTTTTGTAAATGTGGAAATAAATAGGAGGGGAAAAATTCTTGCAAAAAATGTTAAAATATGTTATACTTTTTGTATATTATTTGACTTTGTGATAGGAAGTGTTTATTTTCCAAGTATCTGATGAGAATAATTATTTATTTAACAGTGAAATTTATAATAAAAAGAGGATTATTATGTTAAGACTATTATTAATGTTATTAACAATTCCTATGTTTTCTTTTGGTGCGAATGTAAAACAAGAACTCTTCACACCAAAATATATCGTTTTTTACAAAGTGTTACACGAAATGAAAGGGGTTTCTCCTTCTGAGTTTGAAAATGTTAACATTATCAAAGACACTAATACAGAGCTAGTCTTTGAGTACGGCGGAATCACTTATGAAGCTAAAATTATGGATACAGCGAGTGAAACTGTCTACGTAACAATGCCTGAATCTGACAGTAAAAATTCTTACCTTCGTGTAAAAGGAATGTACATTAAAATTAAAGGCGATACCTATATCAAAGGTCTAAAAAAATAGATTTTAAGTAAAAGACACCTACTAGAGGTGTCTTTTTATTTGGGATCTTCTTGACAAAGAGTGGGAAAAAATTTATACTAACTTTAAATAAACTATTGAGGATTTTATGAGTATTTCTGAATTAGAGTCGTTGCATACCGTGCCTACCTTGTCTCAAATATCTAAAACATGGGAAGCTTTTATACGCTTTCAGGCAGCTTTTTTACAGTTTCCAGATTCTCAGCTTGTCTTGAATTTTTCTTCATTGAATTTGGAATTCTTGCTTGATTTTTCTGTAGAAAAACTAGGACTTATCAAGTCGGAACAAGCTAACTCCAAAGATCTACTTGCTCTTAATACGATTTGGGAGATGCCTTTTGATTCTTTGTCTTTAAAAATTTGTCTCAATATATGGGACCCTCAATTTCAATTGTCTTCTGAAGTCTTAGATGAATACGATCTGTTTATTAAAGAAATCCGCTCTTCAGATATAAATCCTATGATCCAGCTTACTGCTGTATTATACAAGATTTGGCAGATGTGCCAAGAACATACACGCATTGAAAGGGTACTCAGAGTGCTACAATTACATTTTTCAAAAGAGATAGGGCTTGTGAAGTTGCCATTTTTTTATCCTGACACCTATTTAGTAATACCATATGTTTTTAAATTATCTCCTAACAATCTTACGGAAGAGACTGTTATTAAATATTTGAGTCAATTTGAGAGAGTGTGCCTACTTGGTGCTATGGTGCTTGAACTCTCATCCTCGAAGACTGCTAATATGATGAAAACTTTAGATGAAAAGATCGAAAATGAAACCGCACTTTGGAGAATGCTTTGCAGTCATATTTTTGTTGAAATTTCAGAAGTCATGGAAATATCTGGTTGGAAGAGAGATAAAAGCGCACGGTTTTTGAATCAATTATCTAATGAAGGTTTGTTTCTCGCCCAAAAGATAGGCACTCAAAAATACTTTATAAATCTCAAGTTAGCAGAAATTTTTAAAGATCTAAAACAAAATCAAAGCATTCAACAATTTTTAACTCCAAATATTTTGTAATTTTTTTTCTTTCCAAACCATCTTTTTTCCAATATATAAAAATTAAATAAGCGAAAAATGATAAAAAACGCTTGCTTTAATGTTGTTTTTGTGTTAAACTTATAATATAAAAATATAGGGGGATATTATGAAATATGATATCGTCGTTATCGGGGCGGGGCTTGGTGGACTTACATCCGCAGCGATGCTTGCTAAAAAAGGGAAAAAAGTTCTTGTTTTGGAACAACATAATATACCTGGCGGATGTGCCACGGTTTTTAAACGAAAAGGTGTGACCTTTGAGGTGGGGCTCCATGAGATGGATCTAGGTTTAGAGCATAGAGATACAAAGCATGTTATCTTTAGAAAACTAGGTTTAGATAAAACATTGCCATTGGTACACTTACCTGAATTTTTTAGACTTAAAACAGAATCTTTAGACTATCGTATGCCTGAAGGCATTGAAAATGCGAAAGCGTATTTGAAAGAGCAGTTTCCTCACGAAAAAAAGGGAATTGACAGTTTCTTTAGAGATATGAATTATACTACTTATCCTATTCGTCGTTTACCATGTGATTTGGATCCCATTTCATTCTTTTTCTTTCCTATTACTTCCTTTCCAAGCTTTGTGAAGTCTTATTTTGAGCAAGCAACAGTTGGACAAAAAATGGATAAATATTTCACTGATAACAGAATTAAGACTCTCGTGAATGCAAACCTTGCGTATTTCTCTAACGAGCCTTATGATCTTGGTTGGTTCTATTATTCTGCAGCACAGTATTCTTATTTCAATAGTGGAGTATTCATTAAAGGTGGTAGCCAAACTCTATCCAATCAACTTGTTGATGTCATCACAGCAAATGGCGGAGAAGTTCGTCTTTTAGCAGATGTTAAAAAACTTGAAATGAAAGGAAATAAAGCAACTGGTGTAACATACCAAGATCGTAAATCTAAAGAAATGATTACCGTTGCGACAGATACTATTATTGCCAACTGTGCTCCTCACTGTATCTTTAATGGAAATATGGTTCCTACAGATATTCAAGAACCAAATCTCTCAAAACTTGAAATTGAATCCAGCTTGTACACTATTTATGTAATTTTCAAAAAGAAAATCTCTGAACTTTATCCAGGTAACGCTTATTCGACCTTTTTGTTTGACGATAAAGTTCTTACAGGTTCTTCTTTCTCTGAATTTGGTAAATCAATGAAAGAGGATCTCGAGCATAGAGGCTTTGTTTTTGTAGATTATTCTGCCGTTGATTCAGGATTGGTTCCAGAAGGTGATGAAAGATCCTTTGGGGTACTTTGTACAGCAACAACAATGAGTGAATGGGAACATTTAAGCCCTGAAGCTTATAAAGCTAAAAAAGAAGAAGTCATGGAAAATGCATTCCAAAGACTTGAAAAATTCTACCCAGGAATTCGTGAGCAAATCGAATATGCTGAAATGTCTACCCCAAAAAGCGCTCAACACTACCTCAGAACACCAGGAGGCACAGCTTACGGATTTAAGCAAAAGGCCTATCTTAAAGGGAGTCGTCTTCCACGTAAATCTAAAGCTATCAAGAATATGTATTATGCATCAGCTTGGGGATTCCCAGGAGGTGGCTTCACAGGTGCGATCATCTCTGGTTATATGACAGCTATTGAATATATCATGCCGATGAAAGTTAGAATGTTTATTGGTGTTGTTTTGTGTACTATTTCAGGGACCTTAATTGGTACGGCTTCTCATTGGTTGCCAGCCTTGTTAGCAAAATTCTTCTAAGTAATTTAGGGGGTTTTATGAAACAATTATTAATTGCTTTAGCGTTTATCTCTGTAATATTGTCTACAGGTGAGAATTTTGCTCAAGAAAAGCCAGCAGATCAAGGTTGGTATTGGCAAAATGGCTTTATGGCACGCTGGAATCCTTTTGGAGCTTTGTACCAAACTAAACTCTACTATCGTCATGCCTTGCATAGAGATAAAGGGACTTTCTGGTTTAAAGATTCTGCTATTATGGCAGGTATTGAACAGGAATTTTCTTCTTTTACCTCTACCTCCATGTTTTTGTTTTGGCAACCTGTCATTGCAATGAATTTCACCGCAAAAGTTACTTTTGAGCATGATTTCGTTGGATACGCAAAAATGGATGGGCCTAATGACAATTATAACATTATGTTTCCACCATTTACTGGCTTAAATCCTATGACAGAAAAACCAGAAAAACAAAAATTCTCCAATTTTATCTTTGAATTTTCTCCAGAATTTACTTTTGGTGGCCCAGCTGGGAATGGTATGCTTGCCTTGATTTATCGTCCGTCTATGTATTATTACCATAGTATAGGGTATGGTGCGAATAATTATTACTATAATAATAAGCACGGTATCATCTTAAAGGGAAGAGATATTTATTTCCGTCATGACATTAAACTTGGGTATAATATCACAGGCACAGGGCTTTCTATCGCGGCAGCAACATTGATTGACCACACCTTATCTTCTTCTGAATTATTTAGAGTAGGGATCTTTGGCGCACTTAGCTATGAAAAACCTCTCACCTCCAATCCAAATCTCATCCCTTACGCACGTGTAATGGTTGGAACATGGGTTGTTGAAAGATTCTTGTACCAGCACTTTGCAATCCAATTAGACACAGGTCTAAAATGGAAATTTAATTAAGGAAGAACAAATGAAAAAATTAGCACTATTGTTAACTCTTTTGATCACTCCTTCTCTTTGGGCACAAAATGCTCAAGATATTCTTGGATCTTGGATGATGCAAGAATCTAAAGACGGTGCGGTATCTTCTCTTATTGAGATTTTTGAACATGAAGGTAAGTTTTACGCCTATGGTTATGCTATGGTTGATGGATCTAGCACGAAAGATTTAGATGTTCACAACAAAAATAAAGAATTACGCTCCCGTCCTATGCGTGATGTGATTTTTCTTTATGGAGTTTCTTTTGAAAATGGTACATGGGGCAATGGAGAAATCTATCGTCCTACAGATGGATCGTACTTTTTTGTAAAAGGAAAATTATCTGATCCAGACACCCTTGAATGGAGAGCTTCTGTTGATAAAGCGGGAGTATTTGGTGCGACACAAGTTTGGAAAAGAGTTCCTGCTGACAAGAGTTTTTCATCTATGAAAACACCTAAAGATAAGCTTTTGAAATTAGTTTCTGAGCTTAAGTATTATAGAATTAAATAATTGCAATAAAAAGCTCCCTGAAAATGGGGGCTTTTTTGATTCTTTGGGACTTGTTTTATTGTTAAATCATTGACAAATAATATATAAAATATTAAAATCTAGCTTAATATTTTATATTTATAGATGGGAAAAGGAAAATATGCTCAAACACCTTAAAATTAAAGAATCACTTGCACTGAGTGCTATATTATCAATATCGTTTTTGTATATTTTTTGGCTCTTGCCTATGAAAATGTTGTCGCAAGAATATATACTCTCATCTTATTTCTTCAAAAATAATATTTTCATTATCATTTTCTTTATCTTAATGGTTGCCTTACCTATACTATTGATGAGTGTATCATTTTTTTCTATTAAAACTTATAAAATTCTTGCAACCCTTATCTTAGGATCTGTTTTGTTAGGGTTGTTGTACCCGATTCTGTTGCCTTACAATTATGGTAAATTTACAGACAATCACTTCTTAACACCAGAAAAATCTTTGCACGGTTTCACAAGATGGTATTATCTATTCGATTTTTTATTGATTGTTGGAGTGGCTTATTTGTCTCGTCAAATTGTCAAATCAAAACAGACCAAAACTATTTCGCTCTTTGTGATTTTGTTTTATGTAGTTGAATTTACTTCTACTTTATCATCTATCAAAGTAGATCCTAGTACTTCTTTAGAAGCAAAGCCTTTTGTTTTCTCAAAAAATCGCCCTAATGTCTTGGTATTTATTTTAGATGCGGTACCAGCTTTAGTGATGGAAGACTACATCAATAATTTTTTATCGCCTCAAGAAAGCAGCTGGAAGAAAGATTTTACCTTTTTTAATAATGTTTCTATTTTGGGACTAGGTGGGACGGTGATTTCTTTACCAACTATCTTTGGTGGCTATGAATTCTCTTCTCAAATACAAGCAAGCCGGGCTCTCCAACAAGATCCTCTCATCTTAGAGGCTAATAAACAAAAACAATACATACATGAATCAGTATTCTCAGACTTGGCCTTTAAAGATGTTCAGGCACGAGTTGCTGATTTTGCTAATTTATCATACCATTTTATTCGTAATTTAAAAATCAATCACAACGATAAAGAGAACTTCCGTTTTCATCAAAAAGCTAAGCCTTCGCCTATCTTCTTTGTTCCTTTATACGCACGTATACCTTACTTTCTTCGTCATTATATCACATTGCCTTATTCATGGAATTGGTCTATGACTCATAGATGGATAAGAGAGGCTCCTACAGGAAACTTTTTAGCAGAAGACACAGATAAAGGAAGTCTTTATGTAATACATAATAATGGAACTCATTGGCCATTAAGTAGTCCGAAATACCCTAAAGGAATTGGTACCCCAGATTTTAATGAGAATATCAGAGATATTACCCTAAACTCTTTTTACGATACTTCTCAAGCATTGCCGGATATTTTTGATAAGTTAAAAACAATGGGCGTATATGATAATACAAAAATCATTCTGACAGCAGATCATGGCTTTAGAGGTGTTAAAGATTATGAGGCTATCTCCACTTATTTTAAAAGTATAACTTCAAACAACCTTGCTTATACATTTATGAAAGAAAGCGAATACATAAATATCATGCAAATTCCAGGATTTATTTTAATAAAAGATCTCAATGCCCGTTCTTCAAGTATGAAAGTAGATGAGCGATTTTTGAGCTTAGGAGACATTTCTCCAATGATTTTGTCAACATATAATGTATCTAAAAAAAATCACCCAGATTACACAAAAGTCATGCCTCCTAAGAGGATGTTCAATCTTCCTATTTTTGGATACGAAGTAGTTCAAGAATCAGTTGCTGGATTACCTATAAAAGCATATACTAGAAGATTTTTCAAAGAATTTGCAACTAATCATATGTGGCCTTATGTTCAAGTTAAAGGTATCACTTCTGGGGAATTTGAAATCAAGTATTGGCCTGTAGATAAGATAGGTGATCTTCCAGCGCAAGAGATCATTACAAAATAATAAAAATAATATAAAAAACTAAATTAAAGGATGGTTTCCAATGAGATTTCTTGGATTTTTTCTTTCTTTGACCGTATTTGGTCTTACATTACCAACACATGCTTACCTTGATCCTAATTCAGGCAGTGGACTTTTAGCTTTTGTTATTGCAATTGCTGCAGGATTAGGTTTTTATGGTAAGAAAATCTTCTACGCAATCAAAAACAAGAGAAATAAGTAATGATGTCCACATGGTCTGATATTAACGGATCATCGCTTGTAGTTTTTTCGGAAGGGGGGATGTATCGTTTTACGAATACGCCTCTTGTCCGAGCTCTTGCTGAGAAAACATCCGTATCTTATATTACCTTAGATCCTAAAGATCCTCTTCTTGCTGAGTCCATACCTAATGTCAAAATTCTTCTCGTAAAGCCAAATTTCCATACTTGGTTTCAATTGAGTCGTTTAAAGGCAGATCTCTTTATCACAACAACACCTGGCTTAAATAGCCTAGCGTTAAAAAGATCTCCTCATGTTAAACATTATAGTTATTATATGCACTCACCTGCCGATCTGCATTGGTATCAACGCTATTCTTTTGATTCTTTTGATAGTATTTGTCTCAGTACCACTTTTCAAGGTTCTACTCTTGATGCCATCGAAAAAACACGTATCTATGGTTTTTCATATCTAAAAGAGCAACGGCATGTGATTGGTTTGCCTTATTACGATCATTATGTTGCAGAATTTGATCGTACCGAAGCACAACAAGGGAATAAACCCTCTGTGTTAATTGCGACAAATTGGGGTGGGAATAACTACCTAAATTATATGAAATATGATCTTTTTGATAAATTTCTTAGTGAGGGTTACGAAGTAATTTTCAGACCTCATCCGCAAAGTTTCAAAGCTGACGCAAAGCTCATTAATGGGATTTGTCAAAAATATCAATCTCATCCAGATTTCACATTAGATAGAGATATTAATTTTATGCCTTCTCTAAAAAGAGCAGATGTTATGGTTTCTTCTATTTCGGGAATAGTTTTTGATTATGCATTTTTAACAGAAAAACCTTTTATTATCGTTGATTTTGAAAGGGATACGTCCAAATATGCTGCATTCGAAGGCGATTTTCTCACGGAAAAACCTTGGGAAGATCGAGTTTTGTATCAAGAGGCTGGCTTAGTTCTTTCTGTCGATGATGAAAATATTGTCCAAAAAGCCTCCGCTATCGATAAGGATAAAGTGAAAAAAAATATCCAAAATCATAAACAAATGATTCCAAATTTTGGCTCAACCATTCCTAAACTTGTCGATCATTATCTAGCGTTGTTGGAGCGTTTAAATGCTTAATATCCTTTATTATATTATTATTTTTCCTTTCGAAATGATCTTTCGAGGGATTCTCGATCTCTGTCTTATGGTGATGGATCCTGTTTGGAGCTTACCTGTATTGTCTATTTGTCTTACCTTACTATCCACTCCTTTATTTGCGTGGGCAAGTACAGTTGAAGCAAAAGAAAAGGCTTTGAAATTAAAGGTCAAGCACGAAATGGACGAAGTGAACAATCAATACAGTGGCGAAGCTCTCTTTAACAAGACGGAAGAAGTTTATGCTAAATTTCATTACAATCCTCTCCTTGCTTTTAGAGAATCTATGACTTTATTTGTATTAATTCCTTTGTTTGCAGCAGCTTACACTGTTTTGAATAACAATCATATTTTTGGGGGCGCATCAGGATTTGGAGTGGCAGATCTTGCTCAACCAGATGCTTTGCTCTTTGGTTTTAATATTCTTCCCTTTGTGATGACGGGAGTTAATATGCTGGCTATTTGGATAGAGCATTTCCCAAAACCGCTTTTTCATAAAGATAATATAAAATTATTAGTCTTATCAGGAGCTTTTTTGATTTGGCTTTATAACTCTTCTTCAGCGCTTTTGATATATTGGACGTGTAACAATTTATTTTATTTGATCCGAACTCTTGTCTTCAAATATAGGAGCAAAAATCATGCTTAATACAGCTGTTATCCTCGCAGCAGGAATGGGTACCCGTTTCGCTGGAATTACTACAGAGATGCCAAAGGGATGTTTTCCTATTGGTGGGCGTCCTTTAGTACAGCGTTCCATTGATATCTTGCAAGAATTTGGCGTTGAAAATATCGTTATTGTTACAGGGCATTTGAAACATTTTTATGAAGAGCTTGCTCAAAAAAACACTAATGTCTCCACTGTCGAAAATCCACGCTATGCCGAAACAGGTAGTATGGCGTCTTTTCATTATGCAAAAAATCTTGTGGAAGGAAAAAATGTACTCCTGCTTGAAAGCGATCTCATCTATGAAAAAAGAACAGTCCAGACTCTTGTTGAGGATGCTCGTGAAAGTGTCATGATGTTATCTGATATCCAACACACTGATGATGATTATTTCTTTGAATTAGAAGGCGATGTGCTAGGAAAACTATCCAAAGACGTCCCTACAAAACCTTATGGAGAGCTTGTAGGCGTAACAAAGATCAGTGCTAACTATGCGTCTCGTATGTGGAAGCATTTTGAACAAGTAAACAATGATTATATTGGTTATGAATATTGTATCGAAGCCATTGGAAATATGGGTTATGCTTTGGTGAATGATCTTGTTTGGAGCGAGATCGATAGCCATATTCATTTAGAAAGAGTAGAAAAGGATATATATCCAAAACTTATCCAAAAAGGAGAAAAATAATGAAAAAGTTATTATTTGCATCATTGTTCCTATTTTTAGTAGGATGTGGACAGTCTAAAGATACTCTCACCGTTTATACAGCACTTTATGAAGATGAAGTGGCAACCCTCGAGCAATTATTCAAAGAAGATCATCCTGAAATTAAAGTCAACTTTATCCGTGAATCCAGTGGCGTTCTTGGTGCAAAATTAATTGCTGAAAAAGATAATCCTCAAGCCGATATCATTCATATCTTAGCAACAAGCGAAACCCTTAACATGAAAGATCTTGGGATGCTCGCTCCTTACACACCAACCAATTTAGCAGATTTTGATAAGCGTTTTTATGATACAGAAAGTCCTGAGCCGCTTTGGATCGGACTATCTGCATGGTTTGACGCCTTTCTTGTTAATAAAATTGAACTAGAAAAAAGAGGGCTTCCAGCACCTAAAAGTTATGCTGACTTGACTAATACAATCTATTCTAATGAAATTGTCCTCCCAAATCCAGCAGCAACAGGCACTGGTTATATGATCGTTTCTGCCTTGATCCAACGTCTTGGTGAAGAAAAAGCATGGGAATACATGGACGCATTACATAAAAATATCAAAAATTACGCTCTTTCCAGCACATCTCCTTTCAAAACAGCAGTTCAAGGGGAGCATTTGGTAGGTATTGGTTCTGATGCTGGTGCTTTTGTTATTATTAATTCAACTCCAGATGTTGCTGAAATTATACTTCCAAATGAAGGTGCTGCATGGGAAGTTGAATTGATTGCCTTAATCAAAAAACCAGAAATCAAAGAAGCTGCAAAAGTCTATATGGACTGGGCAACGGGTTCCGAAAAAGCTCTTGCTTTCTATAAAAATATTCGCTCATTTGTCCCACTGAATAGTGAATTAAACAATCCTTTTGTCAAAAAAATGGTTAACAATGATCTTGTCTGGGCAGCTGAAAACAAAACCCGTATCATCAAAGAATGGGAAAGACGTTACGGTGGTGGCCAATAGATGAGTACAGCACTAGTTCTAAAAAATATCTCTAAAAGTTTCAATAAGCAGACTGTTTTAGAAGGTATTAACTTTGAATTGGAAAAAGGCAAACTCTTAACATTACTCGGAGGAAGTGGTTGTGGAAAAACAACCACTCTTCGTATTATTGCAGGGCTCGAAACTCCAGATCAAGGTCAAGTATTTTTTAACGGTCAAGATATTACAAAATTAGCGCCTTTTGAACGTGGGATAGGGATGGTTTTTCAAGACTATACACTCTTTCCTAATATGACGGTTTTTGAAAATGTTGCTTATGGACTTCGTGCCAAAAAAATGCCTCAAGATCTCATCAAAAGAAAAGTATTGGAAATGCTTGAGCATTTAGAAATGGGGCACGCAGAAAAAAAATTCCCGCATCAGATCTCTGGTGGTCAGCAGCAACGCGTCGCTTTAGCAAGAGCGTTGATCATTGAGCCTTCGTTATTATTGATGGATGAGCCTTTCTCAGCTTTGGACGCAAAAATCCGTGAAAGTCTTCGAACTTTAGTGCGTAAGGTTCAGTTAGAGCTTGGAATCACTGCTATTCTTGTTACTCACGATCGTGAAGAAGCTCTTGGTATCTCTGATTATATTGCTGTTTACAATGGAGGACGTATTGTTCAACAAGGTACAACAGAAGAGCTCTACCACCATCCAAGTGATGTATTCGTAGCAGACTTTCTCACTGATGTAAATGTTTTCAAACACAATAATCAAGTCCACCAAGTCCGACCAGATGCTTTCGTACTAGATCGCAGTCAAGGAGATTTTTCAGCAACAATCTCCCTCATTAAGTTTCAAGGAACTTTCTATAAAGTCGTTCTAAATTATTTAGGGCAGGATATTAATATTCTGGTTCACAATAAAGAATTTAGAGAAAATTCCTATCATCTAGGGGAAGTTGTACATGTCCGCATGGCGTAATCCAAAATACTATATCACTTTTCTACTGATATCAATGGTGTCTATTTTTCTTGTCTTACCGCTTCTTAGTCTCTTTCGTTTTGTCTTTTTTGATACTCAAAGTAGATTTATTGGTATTCAAAATTTTCAAATTATCTTTCAAAATCCAAACATTGTCAAAGCCTTAACAAACAGTCTCTTCCTATCTTTTTGGTCAGCTACTATTGCTGTGCTCCTTTCTTTTTTCTTTGCTTATGGCATTTTTGTCCTTCCAAAACATTTCAAAATGATCTTTGGATTTATTTCTTCTCTCTTTTTATTAATTCCATCTATCGTTATCGCTACGATATTACTCTATCTCTTTGGTAAATTAGGTATTTTCACCAAATTTTTCGGTGTGGAAATTGATATTTATGGGTTCAAAGGGATTCTTATCGCAGAGATTTTGTATATTTTTCCTGTTTTATCTCTTTATTTTCTCCTTGCCCTCCAAAACATGAATCTCCAGCTTCATCAAATTGCTGAGCTTTTTGGAGCAAATCGTATTCGTAGATTTTTTACTATTACCTTGCCTGTACTAAAAGGATACTTTTTTTCTGGTTTTATGATCGCGTATATCACAGCGTTTACTGATTTTGGGATACCTAAAATTATTGGGGGAAATTATAACGTCCTCGCCACCGAAATCTTCAAACAAGTAATAGGGCTCCAAAATATCAATCTTGGTGCAGTTATTGCGATTTTCTTGATTTTTCCTTCTCTTATTTTCTTTGTTCTGAATTTATTATTTAACAATTCTCACAGTGATAAATCAACTAAAAAACACCTTGAGATCTCTCCATATAAGCCTAGAGATGTTTTCTATTTTATTTATTGTGGTGTTATTTCGTTTGTAGTTATGTTACTACTATCCTTAATGATCTTTGGTTCTTTTGCGGAAAGGTGGCCTTATTCTGCCGCTTTATCGTTAAAAAGCTATCAGTTCAGAATCTTTGGCAGTTCTTTGTATCAAATTCTAGGATTTACTATCTTCACAGCGATTCTTTCTGCATTAATAGGAACAGTGTTAGCGTTTTTATCGGCTTACTTCTCCATACGAGAACAGAATTTCCCAAGACTCCGTAAGTTAGGCTACTTTTTTTCTATATTACCAAATAGTATCCCAGGAATGGTTTTGGGGATTGCGTATATCTACTTCTTTAACAATCCAAACAATCCTTTGAAATTTATTTATAACACGGCTTGGATACTTATTTTTGCGAACGTAATTCACTACTTCGCACAACCCTATATCACTTTTGCCAATAGATTTCAAAGCCTAAACCAAGATTATGAAAATGTTCAAAAAATCTATGCAGGATCATGGGTAGGATTTTTGATTAAAATCATTTCACCATTATCTTCTCGAGAAATCCTTTACTCGCTCTCTTATTTATTTATCAATAGTATGCTCACGATATCAGCAGTCATCTTTCTGTACACTCCTACGACGAGACTCCTCTCTGTTTTAATGGTAAGTAAAGGCGATGAAGGTGAATTCTCTGTTGTCTTTGCGATTGCAACTATTATTTTCACAATCAATCTTTTGGCGAAGTATGGATTTTCTTTCTTTGCCAATTATCATCTTAAAAAAGAAGGAAAAGAAGCTTTACTACAAGAAAAAAAGGCCTCAGAATTACAATCCAAAGGCCAAGAAGCTTTACAGGCTGCAACACGTGTTTTACAAGAAGAAAATATGACTTATTGGCTTGATTATGCGACACTGTTGGGTTTTGTTCGAGAGGGTAACTTCATTAAAGGGGATACTAATATTAATTTTGGTATTCTCGGAAAAGACCATCTGAACAAACTACTCCTTAGCCTTAAAAAAGCTGGTTTTGATCATCTTGAAATTATCTCCTCAGATCAGAATGAAAGCTATTTGAAGGCAATCTATCACCATGTTGAACTAGAAATTTATGTTTATCAAGAAGATTCTGATGGTCTTACCTCTTTAGTTTATGAGGATGTTGGATTTATTGAGAAAAAATTCCCTCCTCTAGAGTTAAAAGAAGTGACTTTCAAAGGCACAAAACAATTTATTCCCAAAAATAATGTAGAATATTTGTATATTATTTATGGTGCTGATTTTATGATTCCAAGATCTTAGACGATCCCTCCGTTAGTGAAAACTTCGGAGGGGTTAATTGAAATAGGTGACTGAGATTCTATTAAAATAAAAAAAAGGACCCTTTTATGGCATTAGATATAGAAAAAAAATTATGGGAAATGGCTGATAAACTACGAAGTAATATGGATCCTGGCGAATACAAACACATCATCTTAGGTTTATTTTTTTTGAAATATATTTCTGATAAGTTCGAGGTGTATTACAATAAAGCCGATGACTCCGAGCGAGCAGATATTCGATTATATTGTGAAGCGGAGAACGTATTCTATGTACCAGAAGATGCTCGTTGGGAATTTATTAGGCAGAATGCAAAGACCCCAGATATTGGTTTGAAGATTGATGAAGTTTTGAGGAAGATCGAAACCGAAAACAATGCCTTGAAAGGTGTGCTTGATAAAAGATACGCAAAACCAGATCTAAACTCATATACACTAGGTGAGATCGTTGATCTGGTCTCAAATACCACTCTTTATACAGAAGAAGATAAAGATATTCTAGGCCGTGTGTATGAGTATTTCTTAGGGAAATTTGCCAGTCAAGAAGGCAAGGGCGGGGGCGAATTTTATACCCCTGCATGTGTTGTGAAAACGCTTGTGCAGATGATTGAGCCGTTCCATGGACGTGTCTATGATCCTTGTTGTGGGAGTGGTGGGATGTTTGTACAGAGTGGGCATTTTATCGAGGAACATTCTGGTAGAATTGATGATATTTCTGTGTATGGACAAGAAAGTAACCCAACAACTTGGAGACTATGTCAAATCAATCTCGCGATTCGTGGGATTGAAGGGAATATAGGGAAGAAACACGCCGATACCTTCTACGACAATCTGCATAAGCTACAAAAATTTGAATACATTATGGCTAATCCGCCTTTTAATATTTCTGATTGGGGTGGGGACAAACTAACAAATGATGTGCGTTGGAAATTTGGGGTGCCTCCGACCGGTAATGCGAACTATGCTTGGTTGCAGCATATTTATTATCATCTTAGTAATGATGGTGTAGCTGGAGTTGTGTTGGCGAATGGTTCCCTCTCTGGTGGTGGGCAAGAAGGCGAGATCCGAAAGCAGATGCTTGAAGCGGATGCTGTTGATTGTATTGTGGCGATGCCGACGCAATTGTTCTATACGACGGGGATACCTGTTTGTTTATGGATTTTGAGGAAGGATAAGACGGCTCGAGCGAAGTTTAAGGATAGATCGGGCGAAGTTTTGTTTATTGACGCGAGGAAGCTTGGTACGATGGTGAATCGTCGTTTGAAAGACTTGAGCAATGAAGATATGGAGCTTATTTCTGAAACATACCATGAGTGGCGGAATAAGGATGGTGTGTACGAGGATAAGAAGGGATTTTGTGCGAGTGTGAGTTTAAGCGGGATTGCGGAGCATGACTATGTACTGACACCTGGACGCTACACAGGGACGGAGGATATCGAAGACACCCTCGATTTCGCAGAGGAATTTAGCCGTCTTAGTGAGGAGCTTAAAGCGAATTTCGCCCAGAGCGAGGATCTAAACACTATCATCAGGACTCATCTGCAGGAGCTAACGAATGAAATCGAATAAGTGGCAGACCGTAAGGCTAGGGGATGTTTGGAAAATATCATCAGGTAAGGGAAAGCCGAAAGAACAAGGTGAATACCCTGCTTATGGTGGTAATGGAATAACAGATTATGTAAACTCATACAATGTAGATTCTCCCACTTTGATTATTGGGCGTGTTGGGGCTTATTGTGGAAATGTGTTTCTGACAAATGAATCGATTTGGGTAACTGATAATGCACTTTATACAAAAGAATTAAGCTCGAATGTCCTAATAAAGTTTCTATACTACTCTTTGAAAAATATTGATCTATCAAGATATAGTCGAGGATCTGCTCAACCACTCGTTACTCAAGAATCATTAAGAATGATTGAAATCCCATTACCTCCCATCGCGGAGCAGGAAAGGATTGCGGGGATATTGAGTAGTTTTGATGAGAAGATCGAGCTGAATCAGCAGATATGTCGGGATTTGGAGAGGATGGCACGCCTCCTCTTTAGAAGAGATTTCTTGGATCATCCAGAGAGGGATACTTGGGAGGTTGCGAAGTTGGGGGATGTGGCGGAATTTGTGAAAGGTAAAAAACCTGAAATGATTTCTTCTGAATTTGAAAGTGATTTCTTGCCATATTTGACGATTGCTGTTCTTGAATCTAAAGAGAAACTCTATGCAGATCCGAAAAAAACTGTTTTGTGTACTGAAAATGATTTGATCATGGTTATGGACGGAGCTAGTTCTGGACGTGTCTATTTAGGTGTTGAGGGTGTTGTCGGCTCAACTTGTTCTAAAATTGTCTCAAATATCGATAAGAATATTTTGTATTGTTTATTGAAATATAATGAAGATTTTATTACAAGTCATTTAACAGGGTCTGCAATTCCTCATACAGATAAAAAAATGGTATTAGGGATCGAATTGCCAATACCTCCAAAAGAATCACTGCAAGTGTTCGAGGAGATGGTGGCTCCGATGTTTGAGCAGATAAAGACACTGCAAAACGAAAATATACAACTCACAGAAATGAGGGACTTGCTCTTGAAAAAACTAATGAGCCCTCCAGGAGACGAAAATGAGTAAAAAACATAAACCAACACGCGAAGAAGATAGAACCTATCTCTATATCAATTACAAATTCGACGGACAAGGCGGCCGCACACTCTTAGGCCATAGCGCAGAAATGGAAGGCGACTTCGCCGTAGGGTTCTATGACCTAGATCCTATTACTTTCGATGTGTCATGTGATTTGTTCTTTGCGGGAGACAGCACCGCTGAGGATGTCTTCGCCACCACGACAGAGGAAGCCGGTAACGTACTAGATCAATCTTTGGAATTTTTCAATAATATCGATAAGACAGAATTGTTGAAATTTGTCCACAAAAACGACGAGTAAGCTAAAAAGGAGTCTGCCATGTATCACGGCGAACGCATACACGAAGAAAAAGCAATAGAAAAATTGAAAGGACTAGGCTACGAACACCTCATAGGAAAAAATTTCGAACGAACAAGCTCGTCCGAGGTCATCCTACGTCCAATCCTCAGGCAAGCACTCGAAAATATCAATCCCCACTTGACAAATTTTAACGAAATCTCAGCTCTCTTCGATCTCAAAGAATACGAAAACGAACGCTTCATAGACTTCCTTAAAAACGGAATCCCCGTCTCAAACTACCAAAAAGGCGAAACATACTATAGCAAAATGAAATTGGTCGATTGGGATAATGTCCAAAATAACATCTTTCAAGTAGTCAACCAACTCACAATCACCGGATCAAATAATACACAACGTCGTCCGGATTTGATTTTGTATGTCAACGGAATCCCTTTAGTTGTATTCGAACTCAAAACCCCCGCCAAAAATAAAGCAGAACTCATGGTTCAAGCCTTCGAACAACTAGAAGAGTATAAAAAATCCATCCCCCAACTCTTTACTTATAACGCCTTCTGTGTCATAGATGACGGCATTCAATCTCGTATCGGTACAACCACTTCTGACTTCTCAAGATTTGTGCCTTGGTCATCATTAGATGGAATCAATAGAATCAGCTCCAATTTAGATACAATCATCAACGGAATATGCGAACCTTCACGGATTCTTGATGTGATTAAGGACTTCCTTTTCTATACCAATGACTCCAAACATCCCGTCAAGATCCTTGCAGCTTGGCATCAATATTTCGCTGTCAAAACAGCACTCCCAGCTACCAAAAAGGCTATTAATGGAGATCGTCGTATCGGAGTACTCTGGCACACTCAAGGTAGTGGTAAAAGCTTCACTATGGTTATGTATTCGGCATTATTGGCAAGGTACCTTGGAAATCCTACAATTATCATCTTGACAGATCGTAATGATCTCGATGAACAACTCTATACGACTTTCTCTCAATCTCAAAATCACCTCAATAACAGCATCTATCAAGTAAAAAGTGCTTCAGATCTTCGAGAGAAGTTGGCAAATCATCATGGTGGAATTGTCTTTTCCACTTTACAAAAATTCACAGGGGAAGAGAGATCTCTTATCGAAGTCTTGTCCGAACGCGAGGATATTGTTGTTATTGCAGATGAAGCTCACCGTTCACACTATGGATCAGGTCTGCAATTGAGTCTTGATGATGACCTTGAAGTGAAAGAAAGTTATAGTTTTGCTCGACAAGTAAGAACAGCACTCCCTAATGCATCTTTTATCGGCTTTACAGGCACTCCAGTCGAAGAAACCGACAAATCTACACGAAATGTCTTTGGTGATAATCTCCACGTCTATGGCCTAGCTAAAGCGGTTGAAGATGGGATGACTGTGAGTATTAGTTATAAAAATGCTATCGCTCGGCTGAAACTACACAATCACCTTCTTGCAGAAATCGATGAACTCTATCAAACAGCTCTAAATAATGGTGCTCCTGAAGATAATATTAACAAATCCAAAAGAGAATTTAGTCGTCTGAGAGTCTTGTATGAGCAAGAAGATCGTTTGAAGTTGATTGCTCAAGATATTGTGGAGAACTTTGATACACGCCCACAACAGGAATTAAAGGGCATGATTGTTTGTTCTTCTCGGCAAGCAGCATCTATATTATTTGATCAGATTCTTACTATAAAACCAGACTGGAAAGACAATCTTAAGGTTGTGATGACTTCTAATGAAGAAGATTCTTTAGAGTTACAGCGTTTCAAAACTAGTAGAATCGAAAGAGATAAACTTGCAACAGACTTCAAAGATCCCAAAAACCCTTTCAATCTTGTGATTGTTGTTGATATGTGGTTGACAGGCTTTGATGTACCTTGTCTAGGGTATATGTATTTGGATAAAGAACTTGAAAAACATAACTTAATGCAGACTATTGCACGCGTGAATCGTGTCTATCCCAACAAAACAAGTGGTTTGATTCTTGATTATCGAGGAATTTTCTCAAAATTACAAGAAGCTCTTCGTATTTACTCAGATTCCGATAGGGAATATTTTAACAGCTATGAAGATGTCCTAAATCAGTTAAAGACTTTTCTTGAGAAAATGAGGGATTTCTTTTTTGGTGTGCTTGATTTGAATGATTTTTTGGATAAGGATAAGAGATTGGGTGCTTTCGTTACTGCTTTGGATTACTTACAAGGATTATCTTTGCAAGCTGATGAAAAGTATATTTATTACAAAAACTTGTCCCGTAAGATTAATTCTTGTTTCAAAATTTGTTACAATGAAATCCATAAAAACAATCCTGACGAAGAAGTCATTGTTGCCTTTTTACAAGAACTCTCACGTAAAATAAATAAGCTCAATCAAAGTAGTGAATATTCTATTATATCATTAAATAAATCAGTTGAAAGTCTACTACTTAAGACGATCGAAGCGACAGATCTTGAAGATATTTTATCATTGGTAAACCAATCATCTACGATTGATCTTTTGGATCCAACTACTTTGAATAAGATTATGGCAATTCCTCAAAAAAATGTGGCTATTAAAATAATGGAGAAGATCTTAGATGATCATATTTCTGTGACTCGAAAAACAAACTTCTCTCTGAGTAAAAAATACTCTGAGATGCTTCAAACGATCATGAGACAGTATGAAAATAAGAGCCTAACTAGTCTCGAAGTTCTACAAGGAACACTTGATTTGGCGCAGGAGATCGTTTATGATCAAGATAATTATCGTAAACTTGGTCTTACTAGCGAAGAATACGCTTTTTATTGTGCAATCTATGATAAAAAAGTAGAAGATATCCTCAGTACAGATGTCTTAAAGGATCTTTGTCATAAACTTGTAGAGCAAGTAAGGAACTCCAAATCTATCGATTGGAAACTCAAAGGCAGTGTACGCGCAAGGATGCAACTAGCAATTAAAAAATTGCTTAGAGAGTACAATTATCCACCTGATGGTGTTGAAGACGCAACAGATAAAATCATCAAAGAAGCTGAAGAACAAGAAATTAGTTATTAAAATATACATAAAAAAACTCCTACAGTTAAGTCTGTAGGAGTTTTTGTTTTTTCTATTATTTAAGTAGTTTTTCTACTTGAGCAGGAACATACCATGTAAGGCCGTTATGGACTACAACGCCTTCTAATTGAACCTCTTTTCCGTCTATATCAACAGAATTTTGGTTTTTGGAAAGGAGCATTGTCTTCTTGCCTTTTAAGATCAATTGACCTTCTTGTTCTTCAGAGGAGATACCTTTTTGTGCAAGCTCATCAAGAGATACAAAGAGACGATCAGATGTTTTATCCAAATCCAATCCCATCGCTGCAGCAACATATCTTGGAATATCCACATTATCTAAGAGACCTGTGATTTTTTTATCCCCAGGGAGGTAGCTGTAGAGAGGTACGTCTTCCCCAGTATGACCTCTAGTTGTAAAGCCGATTTTTGCACGCTTTGCAAGGATAGGCCCGATAGCGTAATGTAGATCTTCACCTGTCTTACCACGAAGGAGAGCTACTTCTTGAGTAGTAGGAATAAAGCCAAATCCAGTATTCAAGGCACTTGCAATATCTTCACCTTGATCAATTTTTCTACCAATACCTTCAGCTGTAAGTGAAACTTTTTGGATAGGAGCAATAAACTCTTCTAATTTTGTGTAGTCATAACCAACAGAAGTAGACTCATCGCCAATAGAAATTCCGCTATTTCCATGGTCTGTTACAGCAATAACAATAGTATTACCGTCTTTTTTCGCGAAATCCAAGGCAACTTGCACAGCTTCATCAAATGCCAAAGCATCAGAAATCAAACCAGATGGGTCATTTGCATGAGCTGCCCAGTCTACTTTTGACCCTTCTACCATCAAGAAAAATCCTTTGGATTCTTGAGAAAGCAATTCAATTGATTTAGCTGTCATCTCAGCCAAGGATGGCTGATCATCTGTTCTATCAAAATGGTGTGCCATGTCTTTATCAGCAAAAGCACCCCAAAACTTCCCTTTAGAGAAGTTATTCATTTCTTCTTTTGTACGAGCAATGGTGTAGCCTTTGTTAACAAAACCTTCTACCAAATTTTTACCGTCTTTACGTCCTTCTGGAGTAAAGAAAGTATATCCACCACCCATGATTACGTCGATATTTTGGTGCAATTGCTGTTCACTGAGATCATCGTAAGCTTTACGGGATGGGTAGTGAGCAGAATATGCAGCAGGTGTTGCATGCATGATTTCAGAAGTTGCAATAATCCCTGTCTTTTTACCAGCCAAACGAGCCGCTTCCAAGATACTTGCGATTGGTTTTCTAGGAGTGCCACCAGCTGTGGATCCAGGAAGGATCGCTTCGTCTGGAAGAACGCCCACAAATCCAGTATGACTTTTATGCCCTGTTGCTAAGGCTGTCCCTGCAGGAGCTGAATCCGCGATAGGCGTGTCAGCATTATGGGTTCTAACGAGACCACTTGCCATAGAATCTACGGCTAAGTTGTCGCCACCTTTATACCAACGTAATAAAGTTGTGACATTAACACTTTGTCCATCAGCAATCAAAATGATTGCGTTTTTTGCTTTTACCAATTCTGTTTCTCCACTATTCGTAGAAAATTTCTGCGGTGTGCAAGCAGAACCAAGTAAAACAAAAGATAATAAAAATAGAAACCTCATGGGTAACCTCTCTTTTGGTTTGCAATATCTCAAAGGAAATTGCAGTGTTATCTGTCATGATTTATATATATTTTATAAATAGGTTACTATCAAAATAAGTAGAACTTAATTTTACGCGTTATTATAACGTTCAATTCTTCTTCTTGTCAAGTTTTTTAGTAAAATATTTTTTAGAGAAATTCTATTCTTTATTAAGAAGACGTACTGTCGCTTTGGCATTGTCCAGCGATAAATCCACTGGCAAATGCGAACCATATATTGTATCCACCAAGATTTCCTGCGATATCTACCGCTTCACCAATAAAATAGAGACCTGGAACTTTCTTTGCTTCAAAGGTTTTTGATGATAATTCTTTTGTATCGACGCCGCCTTTGCTGATTTCTGCAAGCTCATAACCTAGATCATCGACGGGATTTACGGTAAAAGAATGTATAAAGTTATACAGTGATTCAATCTGACGATTGGATAATTCTTGAATATTTTTATTATCGATTTGTGTTTGCTCTAAAATCCAAGTCGCAAGTTTTGCTGAAAAATGATTTTTCATGAAAGAGTGGAGTGTTTGTTTATCCTTCGAAGATCGTTCTTGTTCAATAAGCTGCCTGATATTTTCATTTGGTAATAAATCTATGACGACGGGGGTGCCCTTATCCCAATAGGATGAGATTTTTAATATTGCTGGACCGCTTAAACCTTTGTGAGTAAATAACATATCGTCATAAAAGCACTTCTTACCAATACTTGTTTTACAATATAACGAGGTCCCTGAAAGTTCTGTGTATGGATTTTGCAATTTCAAGGGAACAAGGGCAGGACGAAAATCAATAACGTTCAATCCAAAGCTTCTCGCTGTTTCTGCGGCAAAATTACTCACACCCGTGTGCGGGAATGATAGCCCACCTGTTGCAATGATAACAGAGGGAGTGCTAAACTGCCCTTTATTTGTTTTGATTTCAAATAGATCATTGTGTTTTTGTAAGGAGCTTATCTCTGTACTAAACAAGAAATCTGCACCCTCAGCTTGCTCAAGTAAGTAATTAATAATATCACTAGATCTGTTTTGGCAGAATATTTGGCCTAATTTTTTTTCATAATATGGGATGTTATATTTATCCATTTCATCAAGGAAATCAGAAACTTTGAATTGTTTGAGAGCAGACTTAATAAAATGAGGATTTTGTGAAAGATAATGATCAGCAGACATATCAAGATTCGTAAAATTACAGCGACCCCCACCTGAGATCCTAACCTTTCTAAGGGGGGTATCTTGATTGTCAATAACAAGAACTATCTTACCACACTTCAAAGCAGATGCAGCCGCCATGATACCGCTCGCTCCTGCTCCTATAATTATCACATCATATTTTTTATTGATCATCGTGTCTATTTTCCTTCGTCCTGTATTACTATATCTAAATAGACTGTATTATCGGTATAGGAATTAGGAATATTAAGAGTCTTTATCCTACTATATAGAAACACATTGACAAAAAAAATAATCCCCAATATACTACATAAGTATTTAGGGATTATCCTATAGATATAGTACTCTCACTAATGGACATCGTGTCCGTGAGAGTGCTTCACACATCGTGTGTTTGAGGTGTAAAATGTTACGTTATTTGATATTAATGACTATGTTGATTCTTGGAGCTTGTGGCGAGAAAAAAACTTCGGCTCAGAATAATGAAATTATTGAAGAGAAGATAGATCCTGATGTCGTAATATCTGAGGCTAAAGATAAAGGTGAACTAATTTTAGTGAATCAACGTTTTCTAAATTGGGTGCACGATAAGATCATAGAAAGCCAAGGAGAGTGGGAAGGGTTTGATCCACCTTCGTATCGGGGTGGCATATACTGGGATCCTTCAAAAGATCTTTATTATCAAGTTCGTTTAAAATCTGTAAACGAAAAAGATCTTCCTTTTCAAGTGACAAATTTTTCACAAGATCTCATTCTTCATAAAGCAACAAGGGAAATTTTTTCAAATACAGGAGCGCCTTTTTTATATGTTGGGCAAAAAGAAATAGATGAAGTATATATTCATAGATACTATTATGACCCAACAAATCAATTATATTATGTAAAAAAATTAAGAGTAATTGATATGGATGGCTATATATATTCATATGCAAGCGAAACAAGTGATGATAGTAGTTGGGCAACCAATTTCACTCCTATGACTCTTTATCCCTTTATTGACTATAACGAATATCGCAATAAAACCACAGCATATTATACAAATATAAAAGGTGAGTTTTTTTGTGCCCCATCGTGGGGAAATCATTTTTCACTGAGATCCTCACCTCTTCATCCAGATTATTAGATATTTATTTTTTTGAGTCTGAAATGTTACGGACAAATTGGAGCATATTTGTTTCCATACTTAGCTCCTGTGGTAGCGTTGTAAGGAGTTAATGATTGTTATCCCGTCTTGTTTAGAAAGGTAATTGAGATTAGTTATCGATCTATTAAGAATTTTTGAGCAGTAAGCAAGTAGGTTTGAAATATGATCTTTAGAAAGTTTTAGGATGTAATGGATTTGTTTTTCTGATATAGCATTGCTTTTTGATTCTTGTTGAAGCTGATTATTAAGAAGAAGGATCAACTCTCTTTGCTGAGATAAGTGTAAATCTTTGCTTGAAGATACAGCATAGTTTGCAAAAAGCATGGCACGATAAGTATCATCCGACAGAGCAAGTTTGTTTTTTAAGATATGAATTATTGCAAGGTTTTTGGAACGATGTTCTTTTGTCATAATACTTCTCCTTTTGCTAGTAGCTGAGGAATACAAAATTTATAACATCACCCGTTCGGGTGCGAGGGGTAACAGCCTGTTAAATTTTGTACGTTTACATCCCTGTAAACGAAAAGAGTACCAGCTTCGCCCATAGTATGGGATAGACTGGTACTCTATGCGTTATTATAGCATATTTTTAGAAAAATAGGAATAAAATGACTAATTTTTCTTATATAGAATAATATAAGTTATTCTATATTCCTTAAAAATTCTCGGACTTTACTTCAATATAGAAGGTATCTTTTTCTTTACGGGAGACGCCGATTTCAGAGAGGGCTTCGTTTGACCAACTAGATAAGGCAGATTTTTTGACCGTTTCTTTGACATCGATACATTCATAACGTCCTTGAGCTTTGAGCAATTCTAGGATCGATGCTATCTTGGCATTTGGTACAGAAATTTCAGAGCTTTTTCTGTACCCAAGCGTGACTAAAGGAAGTTCTAAGCTACGTTTAGGATCTTGGATAAGTGAACTTTTATTCTCATTCACATAGCCTTGGATAATAGTTGCAAGAGTTGTTCGGACTGCCTTTGATCCTGCATTTTTAACATCAAAACGATTCTTGATCTTATCGATCTCTTTATTCATCTCGATCTCTGCCAACTCTAGCTCACGAGATACTTTTGCATAATTCGAAGATGCTTCTTTTAATTCTTCGATATTTGTAATTTCGGTAACCTCTTTCACGGGTTCTCCTCCTTTAATTTGGAAATAATTTTTGTTGCGAGGGTATATTCTCTATAATCTCAAAAGATCTTACTTTGATACAGCACATAAGTCTGTTATTATGTTCTAATTTGGTTTGATGGGAACCTTTGATCAGTAGAATATCTTGAGATCTGATATCGCCAGCTCTTACTTTTTTGTCCAGATCTTCGGCTTCTTTTCCATAGATGATGCAAGGGATTTGTTTTGTCAAGGAAGAGTCATCAGGGATCTCTATGATAAAACGATATATTGAATATCCTGTTGTATTAACACGGATTGTATCGATCTTCTTAAAATGACCAATAAGTTCAACTTTATCTTGATAGATCTGTGATTTCATAAGATCTTCCAAATTAGAAATAATAAGGAGGCAATGCTTATGAAGGAAGATATAGATAATACCAACATCATTTTTAATAAAAATACTCGATGATCGTAGATCATTTCTGTATTAGTAGCTTGAGCAAGGCTTAATACTTTGATCGAGTCTGCCAAGACCTCAATCTTTGTTTTTTCTATTTGATTCATTATTTCCCACCTAATGCATACTGTTTACAAATGTATGAACTCTTTTCACAGTGATGGCTTCGCCTTTGAGGTATGACCAATTTACTAGATCTTGCATAAGGAGGATCAACGTTCGGATTGTTCCCTTAGAACATTCGATCAATGCTGAAATGACATTCTCTTCAATACTTGGAATACAACTCGCAACGATCTTTTTAAGATCCTCTGAATTTGGTGTACCAAGATTATAGGACACCATGCGATTTGCGATCTGCTCAAAGCCTTTACGAAGGGACTTAATATTGTGGAAGAGATTTGGCATTCCGACCAGCACAATAGGAATTTGAGCCTTATCATAAATGCGTCTAATGATATCAAGACTTCGAGCTGAAAGATACTCAGCCTCATCAAAAATGATCATTCTGTTTGAACCTTTTAATTTTGCGATGATACGATTTGTAACATCAAAGTTAGAACCTAAGTGAGAGACTCCGATCTCTTGAGCGATAGTTTGTAGTACAGCTTTGATCGTAAAGTCTGGTCTGATCTCAATCACGGTAGCTGTAGAATTTTGCTCTACATATTCGGAGATCGTTCTCGATTTGCCAATTCCGCTATCTCCATATAGTACAAGGATTCTTGGAATAGCAACAGCTTGAGCCTCTGATAATGAATTGTAAATCTTTCTAGTGATGGACGTATCAAGAAACTCAGGAGCTTTGAACGTTACCGCCTCTCTGTCTCTACTGTGTTGGATCGCTTCTTCGATCTTCGATAGGCAGCTGTCGATATTTCCTTTATACTTTCCGTTCAACACTTGGTTGACGACAGTTGGAGATAGTCCTGATCGATGCGATAATTTCGCTTGGCTTTCGCCTGATTCTTCTAAATAGGTTTGTATGGCTTGAATTCTGTTTTCCATGTTATCCCTCTCTTTCTTAGTAATCGTATCTATCAAATACTTCTTCTTTTTCTTTGGTGATCAATTCAGGTTTTGAATCTAATACCTTTGTTTTCTCAGCAAGTAAAATAGCTGAATTTGCCTTTTTGATCTCTGTGATTTTTTTGTTAAGCTTTTTGACGGCACCTTTTGTTTTAGCTTGCTGTCTGAAGGCTTTTTGTGTTTTTGGACTATTTGGATCGTAATCTGCTCTGATTTCGTTCTCAGCGATGCAGAGGAGTTGATCATTCAGGAAGATATAAGCTCGATCAAGATTGTGAGGATCAAGCCCCACCTTGACCTTGTCTCCGATATGAGCAATGAGCTCAGGAGCAATATAAGTAATATTCCTTGCTCTGATTTTCCCACCAGCTGTGATAGAGCGGAGGTCATTCATATAGACAAGTCTCATCTGAGCGATGAGCTCTTTATCAGCATAACGCACCTTTGAAGGGTCAAGATTCTCTTGATAAACTTCATAAGGGGATCGTCCGTCCATACCTTCGCCTGTGTGAGGATCTGAGTTATATTTCACAATCCAGTTTTGAAGAAATTCTCTATATTCCTCAATCGAGATCAAACGCCCACTTTTGATTTCAAGTTCTGTCTTTTTTGGTTTTGATAAGATATCCTTTCCCGCATATCCTTTTAGATATTTCGAAAAGTCATTATCTAGTCGTCCCCAAAAACGCTCAATACTTTTTTCTCTACCATTATAAGGACGAGATCGTCTAACGGTGCATCCTAGCATCTGATAAGTAGTGAATCTCTTTTCTACAAGGAACTTCTCATCTTCCTCGGATGTTGTGCGTTTGTTGATATAGGCTTTACCATTATCAATATAGACCTCTTCAGGAATACCATAGCTTTCAACAGCATTGGCAAGAGAGTCAACTATAAGATCTGTGTTTTCTGTAATATCAATGCTGAAGCCCATGATCATGCGGGACTTTTCATCCATCCAAGCAACAATAACTGGTCGGACAGGCTTATTACCTTCTCCTATAACAAAGGTATTTGCATCATGCCCATCTGAAACCCAAATTTGATTTGAATTAAGACTTGATCTATCTCTTGCGATATGTCCAAGGATACGATCTTGTTCGGAACGTTGTCCTCGTGTTGCAGATAAGAGCCCTTTTGATGTTTGGTTTTTAATAAAATTTTGAACAACAAATTCCGTAAGAATATTTGAAAGTTCTCTTTTTTTATTGGCAAGAGCCTTAAGATCCCATGCCTCATCACCTAGCTCTGTAAGAGCCACTTGATGGATGATATGACCGTGAATACTTCTTGCTGATCGTTGGTTCTGATCAAGATACGCTGTAAGAACGAGATTGTGGTACTGCTTAGGAAGTTTAGTTATACCTTGTCTTTTTCCATATTCAGGAGCCAGAGCTACAATACCACCTTTGCTGAGCAAGGATTGCCAATGATAAAAAGTTCTTTTTTTGATTTGTGGTAGTATTTCAAGTGTCTGGGCTGAAGCAATAGACTTCCATTGAGTGATAAATAGATCAAGATTTTTATCTTTTCTGCCACCATGCTCTTCATGAAATTTCTTAAAAAGTTCTATGGCTGCCAGCCGAGCCTCAGCAATCCTTCTATTATAAGGAGCAAGAGATAGGCGATTCATGGGCGTATCTTCGAGTAAAGATAAGTCTGTTTGCTGAAAACTTAGGATTTTTGTTTGAATAGCTGCTGGTAATAATGAAAAAGCATATCGTTTTTCGTTAGCACCATTCTTCTTTACAATCTTATGATCCCAAGCTTCATCTTTAGAAATTCTTTGAATTGATCTTAATGATATTCCTAAAAATGAAGCCAGATCTTTTGCGGTGTAATATTTTTCTCTCATGACATACCCCTGTGGCATGAAATACCTACCCATTTGTAACGAAAATCATTGTTGATGCGATATTCTCTGCATTTGAATCGATAGTATTGTCCTGTGATTAAATACGAACGTACTTTCGGGTATAATGTCCTAGGGACAAGGATCTTAAAGACTTTCGTATCTGTTTTGAGCCAGCAAAAATAGAGAGAAGTTTTGACAGGAATTTCTATAGACCAATCGATAATCTTGCCGCTTAATTCAAGTTGCTTTTCTACTACTGGCATTATCTGAAATACTCCATTCGTCTTGCGAACTCTGTGATTTTATCCAAATTCTTAACACAGTTACCAAGCATCACTTTAGCGATCATATCTTCTTCTTGTACAATACTGCGAAGCGTTTTGAAAATATCATCTCTTTCGGATTTATCAATCAGACCTTCTGTGCTCATTTCAAGGAGCTTTTCTAAGGCTTTATCGACCATTTTAGCGGTGTTTAATTCATCTCTTAAAGGGCATTCTAAAGCGATCTCTAAGTTCTTTAATTTTTCAATACTACTATGTGTAAGCATAATTGCCTCCCGACTCACACGATGTGAGGTACCCATAAGGGCATTATAAGTACAGAAGTTGAGACGCTGTCACCCCTCGCACCCGAACGGGTGATGTCAAAATTTCTGTATTACTTGTATTTTTATAATTCTACGGTCTGAAGAGAATCGAACTCTTAATAGGAAATTCCTATCTATCCAATAGCAGACCATCCCAGTTTATACATAAACGATAAACTGTACCCCCATGTTATCCCACTTCACCCCCTTCATCCCAAGATCAGCGATGGTGTCCATTACATCATCAACGATGATGCCGTACCCTTCATGAAAATTTCGTCCGCTATATTCTCTAGGTTCATAGCCGAGTTCGCTAGCTTTTCTACAAAACTCCTTGTGTCTGTCTGTCATCTACATCTCCTTTTTAATCAATATTCTATTGATTATTTAATTATTAACGTTTATAATAAAAGTTGTCGATTAAAAATAAAGACCCAAGGATCCGAACGCCAGTACCAGTGGCTTTTCTGTTCGGTCTTGAGTCAGGACGTTGTTATCTCTTAATGAGGTAAATGAAAATATAAATACGATTTTCACCAATTCGAGGCTGGTACCCTCTCTTTGATAACGTCCTGTTTTATTTAATATCTAATTTATACATAATTATAATGCATAAATTAGATATTGTCAAGCATAATTATATTTAAATTATGCATATTTTATTGAGGTATTAGTATGAATATTGGAGATAGGTTAATCAGCATTAGAAGATATAATAATTTGAGTCAAGGGGAGTTTGCGAAAATATTTGAGATCTCTCAAAGTTCTTATGCACGTTATGAAAATGGAGAGTCGTTACTAAACAGTGAGAAAATCAATTTATTATGTTCAAAATTCAAAATAAATGCTAATTGGCTTTTGACAGGTGAAGGTGAAGTCTCTAACGATGGTTCTTTGGAGATTTACCTTGATAGATTTGACCGAGAGCATTCTTATAGAATCCAGCGTAAGATAGAAGAGCAGCCTGGATTCGATAAAAAAAAGCCTCAAAAACATCTTGGTTCCGTTAAATCAAAATCAGAAATCCCAGATTTTATTTCTGCTCCGATAAAAGGATATAGTGCTTCTGCTGGTACTGGTATTTCTAATTTTGAAGATACTATAGATATGTCTATGGTGCAGATATCAACAAGATTATTGGGTATGGGATTTGATGAAGCAAATGGAGGTTATTTTATTCGTGCAAAAGGTAATTCAATGACACCAAAAATTGATAGTGGTGATTTACTTTTTGTAAAAGATATCTCTACAGCTCCTAATTATCTTGAAGGCTTATATATTGTTAATTATGATTGTGAAATCTACGTAAAAGAGATCCAACTTACAGAAAATGAATTGGTTATGAGAAGTGTTAATAAAGAATATAAAGATATTATTATTCCTAATGTAAATGAAACAGATATTCATCTACAAATCATCGCAAAAGTTATTGCAATTGTGAAACAGGTTTAATGATAGAAAACCTTGAAGACTCTCCAATCCACATCATAGGTATGGTTATTGGTAGTTTTCATAATTACATGGGGAAACCTAATGGATTGATGAAGGTGAGGTAGATATGAATGAAGATTGGAACAAAAAAAGATTTAAAATAACGAGAGAGTTCTCTCCTGTATTAAATGATTTTAATTCAAACTTACGACAAGCAAAGTATGAGGGTTCACTTTCTTTAGCTGGTGTTGAAACAACATGTTATGTGACAGATGATGGTATGCGTGTTTTATCTTCAAGACGTTTACAAGACATATTAAAAGTTGCTGAAGAATCAAGCATTCAGACATCTGGTGGAAGGTGGTCCAGATTTTTGAACCTTCAATGGGTTCAATCCTTATTTGATAATGATTTTAATAGGTCCTTAATTGAGCCAATAGAATTAACTACAGGTGGTAAGAATAGGATAGTTGCTTATCGAGCAGAACTTATTCCAGAATTATGTGAAGTTATATTACGAGCAAGGCGTGAAAACAAACTATCAAGCGAGCGACAGCTAATCATTGCTCAGCAATGTGAGATTCTTTTATCTAGTTTAGCTAAGGTTGGTATTGCAGCTCTTATCGATGAAGCAACAGGTTATCAATTTAATCGAAAGCATGATGCATTACGTTACTTACTTGAACAGTATATTAATGAAGCTATCTCATCTTGGGTGAAAATGTTTCCAGACAGCTTCTTTACAGAATTGGATAGATTATATGGAAATGAAGCTACCACGCCAAAGAATCGACCTCAATATTATGGTAAATTCATCAATACATTTATATATGACCCTATTGAAAATGGATATGTGAAAAGTGAGTTAAATAAATTAAATATTGAGGATGACGGAAAAAGAAAAGCTAGATTTCATCAATGGCTTAGTGATATTGGTAGAAATCAGCTAACACTACAAATAGGTCGTGTTCTTGGCGTGATGGAACATTGTAATTCAATGGATCAATTTAGACATAAAATCCAAAGGCAAAAAGCTCTAAGTATTCAACCAGAATTATTTGATTTTGATAACTAGCTATTTCATGTAGATAGTGAAGTGTTTATAAGATTTGGATTTTGGGGATAAATTATATTATACAGGAATAAAGATGCAAGAAATAATAAAATGGTTTAATTATAGAATATTATTACCGTTAGAAGAAACAAATTTATTTACTCAACGAAAAGAAAATAAGAAACGTATAGATCGTAATATCGTACTTAATACTATATTTACAAATGATAGTATCTTATCAAAACATAAGAAAAAAAGTCTTGAGTATCGTTTTATCAGACAAATTGATGATGATTTAATTGTTGGTAAACTATTTTTTGATAAGCAAATTAAACGTAATGAGAAGTATGAGAAAACTTTAACAGCAGTAGAAGAATCAGATTGGAAAGAAGCTATAATTATTATAAATACAAATCCATTTAATCAATCTATTACTGTATCACAAAATAATGAGTTTGGACAAAATATACTACCTAAACTTAACTCTCTTGCTAAATCAATAGAAAAATTGATTAAAGATACGTATGCTTACGGATGTCATATTTCACCATTAATTACAAGTAGAACTTTTTGGGATGTTGTCAAAAAATCTGACGTTTATTCACTCACGGTAAGTTCTACATCTACAAACTTTTATGAAGTAGATAATTTCCAAAAAGAAGCTAAGAATAGCTTTGAGAATTTGAATGCAAACAGATTAATGAAAACATTCTCTAATGATACAGAGCCTTTAAGTATTAATGAAGAAAATCAAGCAGTAACTCATATTATTAAAGGAAATGAACTAGGGGTTTTAGATATTAGCATAAAAGGTAAAGAGAACCATCTAGGTAAAAAAAATAAGATGCTTTTTGATAGTAGAGATGCTAATGATGAATATACTTATCGATTTGAGACAGAGGGGACAATTCTTGAAATATTAAGCAAAAATAATATTGCAAAAGTTATTGAAGCTCTAGAAAAACATGTTGTCCCTAAAATTAAAGGCTTACCTGCAAAACCAGACGAGGAAGAATAATATGAAACAAAAAGCTGCAATCCTAGTAATTCTAAAGTCGCTCGGATTGTCAATAATAATATCCCTTCTAAATGCATTTAGCCCTTTTGTGATTGAAAATAATACCTTATTAGTTAATAAGACTACATTCTTGTCTAAATTTTTAAAAGAAAGTGCTATTCTCATAATGAGTTTTCTATACCCAATAATTGTCTCATCGTTTATTTCTATTAAATTATATATCCTTCAAAAACAATCTGAGATATTAAACAATAAACTAAGTGATAATGAGAAACTTAGTTATAGAAAGATGTATGATACGTATGATTGCATTGGAAATGCATTATTAAGAATTGTTAAAATATTATTTTGGATGTTTATTCTTTTCTTATTTCTTTATTTCTTACAATTTAAAAATCTTTTAATATTGTATATTCAACATACTATTATGATGACAGTTTTTATTACTTTTTTCTTTGGATTATACCAAATGGTTATAGATACATTTGAAATTATGAAAAGCCACTAAATTAACAAAGGAGAAGTTAATGAAGTTGTTATTATCAATTAAACCTAAGTATGCAGAAGCCATACTAAATGGGAGTAAAACTGTTGAATTCCGTAAGACACCTATCCGTAGAAAAGTAACAAAAGCAGAGATTTATATGTCTCGAACTACAAAGAAGATTGTAGGTACTGCAAATATTGTCGATATAAAAGAGGATAGTCCTGAAAATTTATGGAAACAATTTCATAGAGTTGGAGGAATAACTAAAAAAGAATTTTTCCAATATTTTGAAAATAAAACAAAAGGGTTTGCTGTAATATTAGACAAGGTAGAACAGTTCCCCGAAGAACAACAAAGTAAACCGAAATATGTCCCACAATCATTTTGTTATATAAATTAGCTAAACAATAAATAAAAAAGCCTCCTTTTGGGGGCTTTTTTCTGTACCTAAACAAATATAAAACTCTCATAAAAGATATATAAAATGGGTATTTTATATATCTTTTATTCTAATTCTAACACCATTTCAATCAAATAAAAAACACCCCTTAAATTTGGGGTGTTTTTTATTTGGATATTTAGTTTTTTAGAGGCACTCAGCTATGATAAATCGTTGAGTAGGTCTTGAAAATTCGTTTAAGAATCTAGCTAGTGGGGCATCTAAAAAAGATATTGCGGTAGTTAAACCGAGGTATTTCACTGCCAGTTCAATTGATCGTTGGTCTCTTTTTTGAAGCTTTGTTTTGATCTCATCACATAAGTCTTCAAATTCTTCTACGCTCATTGCTTCAGATAATTCTTCAAAAATTTCAATAGTGTTTAATGCTTTATTTTTCATGGTTTATAACCTCGTTTTGTTTTCTTATCGTGTACTACTATAGCTTGCTTCTCGCGACAAGTCAAGACATGGATGTCGATGCACTCGAGTATGCAGGATGCAGACAATGAGAGTGCCCTTCTGCAGATGTTTCTCTTTTATTTTCAAAGAACTCCAAATGGGGTTCTTTTTTTATAAAGTGAAGTGAATATAAGATTTAGCAGGATTCTTCGCCTTAAAATAATATATACAATACGAGAGATAAACACGAAGGACTAAAAATGTCAGACAATCAAAGATTAGATCGCATCGAGAAAGATATGCGAGAATTAACGAGATCCACCAATGAAAATACCTCAGCTATTAGAGAAATTTCTACCTTGCTGAAAAGTTTTATGGAGATTGTCGTTGAAGATCATAAAGAGATCTTAAAAGACCACGAAGACCGTATCCGACAGAATACGAAGTTTGTATACCAAGCAATGGCAATTTTTGCAGCAGTGACATTTGTGGCAAATGTTTTGCCATTGTTAATAGCCTTTAAGCAGTGATGAGGAGTATCCGTGGGGAAATTTGAAGAACTAAGCCCTCGAGCGAGGGAACTTTTTGAGCAAGGATATAATCAAAAAGAAATTGCAAAGATCCTTGGCGTTTCAGAGACCACCCTTGTTCAATGGAAAAAGCGTTATGAAAAGACAGAATTTGATTGGGAATTGAGAAAACAACGCACCCTTCAAAACAAGAAAACTGTTTCTTCGTGGCTCGAAGATCAAATTCAAGCAACGATGCAGCACATCGAAGATGACATTGATAATGAGGTTGCTCTGAAAAGGTTGGACTCTTTCATTTCGATGAAAAAAAAGTATGATGGGGCTATTGATAAGCTAGGCGAGACGTCGAGAGTGATGTCTGCCTTTGCTGGTTTCGTACGTGAAAATTTCCCTGATGAAGTCGATACGGTCAAAGAAATCACAAACTCATTTATGCAGTATATCAGTAAGTAGATATGATGAATTATAGAAAAACCACACGAAACGAATTTAAGAAGTCTATTCCTGAAATTGCAAGACTCTTTGAAACGGAAGTCCAGCCCTTAGGTAGTAAAGATAGAGAGAAAAGAATTGAACGATCACGTAGTGATTTTCACTTCTTTGTTAAGCATTATCTTCCACACTATGCCGAGGGGGTTTCGCCCCAATTCCATCACGAATTAATTGAACTCCTCGAACAACCTGAAAACACCCGTATGGGTGTTGCAGCTCCGAGGGGCTTTGCGAAAAGTACAATTGTAAGTTTTGCGTACGTGATTTGGTGTGTTTTGAGGGAGAAATACAAATTTATTGTCTTGATCTCGGCGACGGATGATCTTGCAGAGGATCTTGCTGATTTTATCAGATTAGAATTCACAGATAATAAACGCATCATCGAGGATTTTGGATATTTGCTCCATGGTATTGGTGCTGCAGGCGACTTTACCGTACATAAATCAAGGATCCTTGCTCGTGGACGTAAGCAGGCTGTACGTGGTTTTAGACACCGTGAACATCGTCCTGACTTAATTATTTGTGATGATATTGAAAAAGATGCAGAGGCAATGAGTCCTGCTGTTGTGAATAGCACACTAGAGACAATAACGAGAGGCTTGATTCCTTCATTGTCCCCGCAAGGTAAATTTGTGCTTGTTGGAACAGTATTAAGAACACGTTCCGCTGTAGGCACAATGCTTTTAACAGAAAATGAACCGTGGAACCTTTGGACACGCAAGATCTATAGAGCTATTATGCCCAGCGGAGGCGGACAGGAAGTGTCCCTTTGGGAGGATCGTTTTCCTTTGGAATTTTTGTACGAGCAACGGAATATTATGGGACGAACCGCTTTTAATGCTGAGTACCAAAATATGCCAAGCGATGAAGACACAGCAATGTTCAAGGAATCAATGATTGTTGATGGGAAGCTTTCGCCTCATGCTCCAGCTGTACTTTTTATTGATCCGTCTGTAGATGGTATCAAAAAGAACGACTACAAAGCAGCCGTGCTTGTCTCGAAAGAGAATGAGAGTTATTGTATCGAAGGTGCCGTCATGGTGCAAGGCTCTGATCAGAAATTCTTTGAAGAAGTCTGTAGTCTTTTCAAAAAACATAAAGAAAAGATCATCAGCACCAACTGCGAAGCAAACGGTTTTCAGCTCTATTTCATGCGTGATCTTGATAGATACGCCCAAAGTCTTGGGATTAACCTTAGACTAAGCTCTGTGAAAAACACTTTAAAAAAAGAGCATAGGATTAGTCGTCTTGTTCCACTTTTTGAAACAGGGAGAATGCTTTTTGATCCTGAATTTAGAAAGAGTAAAGAAGCTAAGATCCTGATAGATCAACTCCTTTATTTCCCTGATCCTAAGATGCACGATGATGCTCCAGATGCTCTTGAAGGGGCTGTCTATATTTTGGATTCCAAAACCCAAAAAGGTGGCTTTACCGTGCTTCCAAAATTACAGCATAAATTACGTAAGCTAAATTTTTAAAATATGCAGTTTTAAGCCGTTTTATTTGAATCAATATTATTTATGAGCAATTCATCGGATCAATATTATTAAAATGCTGTAAAATGGTCATAAAATGCTTTTCTAATGGCGACGACTGCCGCATTTCATCAGAAAAAAGACTTTATCTAAAAAAATGGAAGGAATAATGATGAGTCAAAAGAAAAAAATAGATCGGATCATCAGTGAAAAGATGTTGAACCTATGGGGACAAATTCCAAATCCTGATCATACTTTTTTGAAAAGAAGTGGTCGTTCTCCGTGTAAAGTTTTACACGATCTGACATACGTTGCTGAAGTGCAAAGTGCTATTCTTGCTCGTGAATCTGCTGTGCTTGGTGATCCTTGGGAACTCATCTGCGATAACGAATCTACAACTGATTTTATATTAGAAAACTTTCATCAGATTGGAATGAACAGTCTATTTAGAGAGATCTTTAAGGCTATTTGGTATGGTTTTGCCGTTCTCCAGCATCCTATGGAAAAGATCAACGGAAAATGGATCTATAGAAAGATTGATGCTCTCCCTAGTGATTGGTTCTCTTTTACGAGCAAGAGTGAACTTGTTCCCAGCAATGCGATAGATAGCAGTCCGATGAATGTAGAGATTGGTACTATTGAGAAAGAAGTTGAGCTTATAAGATATCGATCCAGTTTTACAAATCCTTACGGAGAAGGATTGCTCGCTCGAGTATTTTGGCATGCGACTTGGCTTAGAGGCGATATGGAGCTTTGGATTTCGTATCTTGATCGATTTGGTGATGATTCCTTTATTGGTAAGATGGACGTCGCTGATTCTAATAAGAAAATGGAATTCTTAAACGCTCTCGCAGAATTTCGTAGCTCTGGAGCTATCGTCGTAGAAGGAACAAGCAGTATTGAGACGATCAAGGCTGACAAATCAGGATCTTCAGCCCTTTTCAAAAACTTCCATGAGATTTGTACACAGCAGATCTCAAAATTAATTCTAGGTCATGCGAGTGCTCTCGAGGCACAAGCTGGAAAACTTGGGAACGATCAGAGTTTATCAGTTGTGAGGCAGGATATTACGCAAGGCGATAAAACACTTATCGAAGAGTCGATCAACCGCCTCATCAAGCACCTCTGCCTTGTAAATAATATTAAGGACGAAGTAAAATTCTTCTTTACTCCTGAAAAAGAAGACGAAAACGCTCGCATCGAACGTGATCAAAAACTTGTAGCTATGGGTTTTGAACTCTCTGAGGATTATATCAAAAGGACTTACCGTTTTGGCGACGGTGATATTAAAAAGATCGTTCCTCAGCCAGTAACAAACTTTGCCGAGGGCTCTGAGAACGGAAAAAAGCTGTAACTCCAAGCTCGAAGTATTATAAGAGTATAGACTTATTAATTCAGCAAGGAAAAACAGCACAAAAAAAACAGACTAAAAACCTACTTAATAAAATGGTCGAGAGTCTTCAAGAAGAAAAGAGCTGGGAAGATGGACTTGAGGCTGTTCTTCAGCTGGGAAATAAGACAAAGTTTGATGAAGATGATTTCGCCTTGAAATTAATAAATGCTCATATTATTGGGCGATACCAGATTGTATCTAAAATAAATAGCAAAAAATCTGCTGAATTTAGTGTAAGTCAAGGGGAACCCTTGTTTAGTAGTTTTGATGAAGCTCGTAAGTTTATGATTTCTAAAGTTAATGTTTCAAGTAAGGTATTTGATGAGGCATCGGATGAGATGAAGAAATATGCCTTTACGGTTTCGAGTATGCTCAAAGAAGATATCATCATCAATGTTTCGGATACACTTCTTGAACATTTTGACAAAGGACAAAGCTTCCACAAATTCAAAACATCACTGCGTGATGGCGAACTTTCAAAAGATCTTGAGAGTATTACAAATCGTCAATTAGAACTCATGTACACACAGAACATGAACTCAGCGTATTCGTATGGACGTTACCAAGGTCTTATCGCGGCTACGGATATTTTCCCAAATTGGGAATACATCACGATAGGAGACAATAGAGTGCGTCCAGCACATGCGGCACTTAATGGAGTCATTAGGCACAACAAAGATCCTTTTTGGGATACACATTACCCACCAAATGGATTTCGTTGTCGTTGTATTGTTGAAGTGACGGATGAAGATCCAAATCAAGGCGATCATGTGGTCGCTCCCAATGCTCTTGATAAAGGTTTTGATCACAATGTGGGACAAATGAATAGCTGGGTGAAAGATCGTATTTCACAGATGAATGATACCCTTGCAAAAATAACGACTAGAACATCATTCTTTAATATGATGAGTCCACTTAAAGATTGGGATAAATCAAAAAAAGTCCTTCCAGCTGGGAAAGACTATGCGAAAATTGATAATGGATTGGAGCTTGCGAAAAATCGGCTTAAAAAAGATTTAGCTGATGGTAAGGAATTTTTTGATAAGAATGGCAATTTGATCGGCGTTGATGTGGATTACGTGATAGATCATATTTCGACAAGTGAGAAAAGCAAGAAAAAGCTTCGTGTTTTTGATAGTGTGAAGTGGAATGATAGAGCAAAGCTAGTGGATAGGATTAAAGAGATCGTGGAGACGGGCGAGATTGTAGAAGATATTGAGAGGTATGGAAAAAGTAAGCAAATTATCCTTTCTCGAAAATATTTGAAGAATGTGAGTCTTGACGGTGTGGATACGCCTGTTATGATAGTTGTGGAATACCCTAAGAACGAAAAAGATTCTATTCCTGTATTAACAACGATTTATCCTTTTAGTAAAGAAGATCAAAACAAAAAGGTATCTGGAATATCTTTAAAATAAAAAAAGGGAGATGGTTGCTTCGCATGAGCTAGTAGGCTTTAACAGAGCCTTTCGTCCTACCATCTAAAGTATAGAGCTGTTAACTCACTTTGATGGATTATCACTACCATTTCCCTAAATTCGGGGTATCACCTCATGGAGGTGATCGATTTTCAGAGACAGTCAATAACTGTTCTTTTTATCTAACTAAGTATACTTTATTTTCGACATCATGTCAACTCTTTTAAAGGTTTTCTTAAAAAAAATATAAATATTTATTAAGGCAGGCTCGTATGAGTAAATTTATTCCTATTTTACGGACAGGAAGATACAAGGACGCTAGTGGACGTGTCTACGATATCACGCCACAAATGCTCCAAGAAATTAAAGATTCCTATAAATCTAAATCAGCACCATTAGTAAAAGGGCATCCTAATGCAGACGCTCCTTCTATGGGATGGATTGATCAATTGAAACTTAAAGGAGAAGAACTCCTTGCAAGTTTTTCTGATATTGCAGATTCTTTCAAAGAAGAAGTTGCACAAAGTGCGTTTGGGTGTACTAACTTTTTCAAAAGTCACCCGCATCTATCTGTGTTCCCTGTGGATCGCTATTTTGAAACAAAAAACCACCATAGAAATATGGTGGTTTTATTAGTGCCTTGACGGCAGGTCACGGAGAGAATGTTACTCAATATCCAACACCATAATTCAATAAAATTTTGTAAAAACCAATATTAGAGACGAAATCTCTAAATGTCGAATCTCATTTTTCTGTACACAGATTGTACACTAAAAGTACACAGTTATTTACACTCTTATTATATAGCTTAAAATGATGGATTTGTCAAGGTTTAGAGAGGTTTTTCAATGATTTTTTATAGAAATATCTGTATTTAACTCAAAAAGTTTTTCGTGTTAAATACAGTGTTGATAATAGATACATCATTATCCTTTTAAGAAACATTGACAAAAAAACAATCCCCAAGTATAATTATTAGAAAAACGTGAGACTTTAGTCGATTGGCTTTTCTTATACAGATCTTTTGATCTGTATTCTTATACTTGGGGATTATTTATATTGAGGTGTAAAATGTTACGTTAC
>JBOFDS010000002.1:0-1832 GCA_051647245.1 Brevinema sp. | reverse complement strand
ATTTTGGCGGTGGCTGCACAATTTCAATTTCCGCTTCCTTTATTCTTTTAATCACCCGCGGTGATCTGGTATAATGAGGAAACCCTTCAAAATATGTATCTTTATTTCTTACTTCTGCTAAGCTTGAATCATAATCCTTTGCATCACCCTCTATCTCGATCCGGTCATTAAAAAAAGTCATTCTGACGGTATTTAAAAGAATACTATCTCCCTCTTCAATTTCCCATTCCGATTCCCTGATCCGGAGATCATTTTTATATAATGGCTGGTCTTTGGATTCCACAAACATACGGTTATTTTCAATTAATGCGATACCGTAAAATTCTTTTATCTGCAGATCACCGGATTGATCCTGAATATAAAACCTGTTTTTTCTTACATAGGTTCTTTTACCGGCCTTCAAATATAAAATTGCTTTATCAATTACATGCTCGATCAGATTGGCCCGGAGCTCCCATTGACCCGTATCTGAGTCAACATATACGTTACCGTTTTTCTTTATAATCTTAAACTCTCCAAAATCAAGAAGATTCTCAAACGGGTATTCCTTATAAAAATTATCTTCTAAGATTAGTATATTATCCATATTGCCACCTATTCATTTGGTATTGTTTCGTCCTCTTCCATTGTTTGATTTTGGTATTTATCTGCCAATTGATTAATTTCGTTTTCTAATTGATCCAATTTGGCTTTCTTATCCTGACCACTGATTTTGGTATCATCCTGAACAATAGAGTATTCCTTCATATAGGCATAGATCAGCAGCTTATCATCCGATAAGGAAATTGCTATATCCTGTGCATGTTCTAATTGCTGCCTGCCAATATAAATCCAGTAATCAAGCTCTTTTTCATTGCTTTCTGGGGAAAGTTTAGAAAGAATATTATTTACTTCTTCTTTCTTAAAGGATTCTGCCTGTGTATATGACACGGCCAAAAGATATTTCGTGGATTTATCTAATTCATTTACATCCATTTTACTTAATGCATCGATACAATTGACGTAATCTTTTTTTATGTAAGCTTGATTTGCCGTAATCACAGCATCTTTCCGCGGCCCCTCTACCATGGCCTGGTACCCGGTATAGATGACGGCAATGATTAAAACCGCTGAGAATATCCTGCCAATCACTTTCTGCTGAAGATATGTTCTCTTGTTGATATGTACTTCAAAATCCCTTTTTTGTATTACCTTCTCGTGTTTCTTTCCGCGCAGCACAACAACGATTTCATCAACAGAATTAAGCTCTTTAAATTCACTGAAGCTCTTATTTTTGGCTAACAGCTCAACCCCTGCTTCCAGCAGGTCATTCACCTTATATTTTTTCTGGATCATACCGCCGATATAGCATTTATAAATTTCCAGGAACTCCTCCTGAGACATTGTTTTCTCCCCTGTTTCATAGACATCTCTATGCTTTATCAATGGGAGATAATTTTCGTCATAGTAAATGTTTTCTGAACCAAAAGAAATTTTATAGTCCTGTATCAGCTTTTCCAGCTTTGAGAAATTGATTAAAAACTGATATTTGGTTTCCCAGTCTTCCTGTTCGAGGCTCTCATAGCTTTTCAGTCCGACCAGACTGTAGTGGTAACAAACCTCCTCCCCTTCTTCGGTAATTTTACAGGGGATAAAACAGGCTTCGTTTGACTCTAATTTTCTATATTCAAAAAAGTCAGATGCTGTAACTTTGAATTGTTTTATTTTTTCCATTAACTGGTTTTCATCGTAATCCATTATGACACTCCCATCTTTCTAAATCAGCAGGTGATCTCCGGTATGGATCTTGGCCTGGTAATATGAATATTCTGTATTAATCCTTCTCTTTGTTC
>JBOFDS010000001.1:0-1765 GCA_051647245.1 Brevinema sp. | reverse complement strand
CAGAAAAACCATCTATTCTAATATATTGAGATTTTCCACCCGCTCCCTCATGCCGATCCAAACATTCAAATAAACCACCATTAAGAAAAGGAATATTGTCACATAAATTTAAAAACTCTTGCGATTCTCGGAAATATTTTTCATAACGATAAAGACTATGACTCATGAAATTCTGATCACGACTGCCTTTACCATTACCTCGATTACGAAACTTGCGATTATCAGACTTTTCTGCCGTATTCATCTCCGTATTTAAAGTCGCAAAAAACAAATTTTGTAAAATCGCTTGATAATAATCACTCCCCTCCTCATCCCAAGATTTTAATAACTGCTGAACCTTCTCCAATTGAAATAACTGATCACTAATTAAACCCTTTTCCTTAATAAACCAAACAAAAATTAAACGGGTAATTAAACGGGAGCATCTCAATTATGCAATAAGTAGAAATACTTGCAACCTCTATTTTTAAGCTGTCAATACACCGTTTAAATATGCACATCTCAGCCTCAGTATTTGAGGCACATTCTCTCTTGACCATTGCGCACCCGATATTTTTACTCGTAATCCTATTTGTTTGACTAAAGACTCTACTGCCCCTGAACCTATCGTTTCCCCTTCTAATTTTTTTTGACCATAATTGATTATTCGTTTTTCATGTTTTTTCAGGTATTGACTAAATCTATCTGCTCCTATTAACCCACTCTTTTTCAGCAGAGACAAAGCCTTTCCTACTTCTCCCCACCATAAATGATTTTTTACCTGATTTATTTTCTCTTTAGCTCCCGTCACTTTATGCAAATTTTCCATTAAATGATACCAGTCTAATATTTCCTCTCTTTCCTCTTCCTTACCTACTTGAGCAAATATATTCCATACTCCATCATGTCCGTCCCCTAGACAACTTAATGGTTTTGCTAATGGCTGACTATTTAACCATGACACTAAACTCTCATTATCTTTGAAAAATGCTAGATTCAAATGATTATTGATATTGATTGCCTTATATTCCCGCCATTCACTTGCTTCTTTTAACGGTGTTCGTAATCTTACCATGCCACCATCTACGCTCATTTCCTCTATTTCTCCTAACACTTCTAATTCTGACCATTTCTGTTTATTTACCATTCTCTGTAGTGTACTGTGAGACACTTTTATCCCTGTCAATTTTTCTAAGTCTTCTTCTCCCCTTTGGTACGATTGATTAGCTCCAATTAATAGGCAACATTTCTTCATATATGGACTCCAACGTTCTCTACTACCTAGTTGTAATATTTCTGCTTGAGCTGTTGTTATTTCTACTTTTCCTACTATACTCGTTACTTCTCTAGTTCTTCCTGTTGTTGTTTCTGTTGCTGTTCTGATAAAAAAATTGCTAACTCTGGTGCCAAGTGTTTTTTTATCAAATCTCTCAACGTTGTTTCAATCCCTTCAAATGTTTTCATCTTTTCTGGGTTGGCTTCTTCGTAAAGAATTTCTGCTATACTTGTTAAATGTTCTTGTAATTTAGCTTCTTGTTCCGTATTCATAAATTTATCCCTATTGATCATCCATCAAAAACACATCTATTTTACAATAGAAATGTCATAAGCAATGACTGAGTAATATTACTCATCGCTTCTTTGAGATGCTCCCAGTTAATTTTTGTTAAAAATAAAAAATGTTAATAGAAAGTAGGTTATAAGGCTGATAATATTTACCGCTCCACAAAAGCCCATAACGAGGATTGAACTCGTGACCTCACCCTTACCAATTGTGATGCTAGAG